>NZ_BCTU01000078.1 GCF_001590925.1 Serratia plymuthica NBRC 102599 | reverse complement strand
GAATTTAGTTCGGTTTTAGTTAAAAACTTCCCTTTTACCGACAAAGGAAAGATAAACTGGTGGTTAAGCAACAAAGAAATGTTAAAAGAAAAATATAGAACCCCCGAACCTGCATCAGATGGATTCTTTGCTATCACATTTTGGGATTTTGGTGAAGGCTATAAAGAAGAAGGCAAGTATGACAGACGATGTTTTGATGATATGAAAACCAAATTTAACTGCATTGATAAAAATAGAATATTCTCAATTGAGAATAACAAAAAAAATGATACATTTTTTACCGTACATGATGGAATATATCGTATGAATAAAAATGGAAATATTGAAAAAACTTATAATAAATAAGTTTTTTATCCTCCCGGAGTGAAGGAGGGGAAATCCCCTTCACTTCTGTAATGCCACCATAGCCAAGTATGATAAATATGGAAGCCACTGTAGATATTACCGGAGCGCGCAATGAAAGTTAAAAATAAGAAAACTCTTTGTACACTACTCCTGATTA
>NZ_BCTU01000077.1 GCF_001590925.1 Serratia plymuthica NBRC 102599 | reverse complement strand
GATCGAAAAGATGATCACCCATATGCAGAATGGCCAGGGCTCTCCCTTCACCAGTGTGCATCTGGATGCAGCTTTGAAGGAGCATGTGCTGAGTGACAGATCGCCAGATAATAGCTCACGCTTATTATTGGGGGACTCTTTAAGCAAAAATATAGACTGGGAGAATAAATGTTATCCAGTCGAAGAAAAGGACAGGCTAAGAAAAGCTATTCTTGATGGAAGGTTACCTAAGTTCGACAGATTCCAGGATAATTTTAACGGCATGGGAATTACTGTCCATGACACTTGGGCAACACATATCACCATAAAATCACTACAGATTGATAATGACCGCTACCGTGCGGTTGTGCATTACAAGGTACAGGATCACTTCGGTCTGGACGGTGATGACATTTCAAACTCTAAATTTAACCAGCTCCGTTTTTTCCGCATCTGGTTTGTGCTTCAGCGATACAATATGTTTGGATTTAAACCCTTCATGACCAATATGGAAGCCACTGTAGAAATTACCGGAGCACGCAATGAAAGTTAAAAATAAAAAAACTCTTTGTACACTACTCCTGATTG
>NZ_BCTU01000076.1 GCF_001590925.1 Serratia plymuthica NBRC 102599 | reverse complement strand
CCTGTCCAACGTTAATCGGGGCAGGGTGAGTCGACCCCTAAGGCGAGGCCGAAAGGCGTAGTCGATGGGAAACAGGTTAATATTCCTGTACTCGGTGTTACTGCGAAGGGGGGACGGAGAAGGCTAGGCTAGCCGGGCGACGGTTGTCCCGGTTTAAGCGTGTAGGGGGAGAGAATTGGTAAATCCGTTCTCTTATTCAACCCTGAGGCGTGATGACGATGCACCACGGTGCAGAAGTAGTTGATGCCAAGCTTCCAGGAAAAGCCTCTAAGCATCAGGTAACACAGAATCGTACCCCAAACCGACACAGGTGGTCAGGTAGAGAATACCAAGGCGCTTGAGAGAACTCGGGTGAAGGAACTAGGCAAAATGGTGCCGTAACTTCGGGAGAAGGCACGCTGGCGCGTAGGTGAAGAGACTTGCTCTCGGAGCTGAAGCCAGTCGCAGATACCAGCTGGCTGCAACTGTTTAATAAAAACACAGCACTGTGCAAACACGAAAGTGGACGTATACGGTGTGACGCCTGCCCGGTGCTGGAAGGTTAATTGATGGGGTCAGCCGCAAGGCGAAGCTCTTGATC
>NZ_BCTU01000075.1 GCF_001590925.1 Serratia plymuthica NBRC 102599 | reverse complement strand
CTGGACGGTGGCTACGGCTCGAACGCCGACAGCGACAACTACCACCTGGCAGTGTACGGCGGCAAACAGTTCGGTGAGCTGGCGTTGCGCGCCGGCGGCACCTACACCTGGCACCGCATCGATACCTCACGCTCGGTCAATTACGGCGCACAGTCGGATCGCGAAACCGCGAAGTACAGCGCGCGCACCGAGCAGGTGTTCGCCGAAGCGGGTTACAGCGTGAAAGCCGGTTGGGTGAACCTGGAGCCGTTCGCCAACCTGGCGTACATCAACTTCCAGAACAACGGCATCTCTGAAGACGGCGGCGCTGCAGCGCTGCATGGCGACAAGCAGCACACCGACGCCACCGTCTCGACGTTGGGGCTGCGGGCCGATACCGAGTGGCAGGCGAGCAAAACGACGGCGGTCGCGCTGCGCAGCGAACTGGGTTGGCAACATCAGTACGGCGAGCTGGAGCGCGGCACCGGGCTGCGGTTCAACGGCGGCAGCTCGCCGTTCGTGGTGAACAGCGTGTCGGCATCGCGTGACGGTGCAGTGCTGAAGGCCAGCGCGGAAGTGGCGGTGAACAAAAACGCCACGCTGTCGCTGGGCTA
>NZ_BCTU01000074.1 GCF_001590925.1 Serratia plymuthica NBRC 102599 | reverse complement strand
TTCAGTTCATCTTTGGCACTGACGCGCGTATTGACGTACTCGGTGCTGTTGCCGTCCGATTTGCCTTTCGATTGATAACCGCTGGCCGACACACCAATACCGGTCTCTTGTCCCAGCGAGATATGCACCCCGGCGTTCCAGCCGCTGCTGTTGTTCTTGCTGGTCTGCTCCCTGTTGTTGCTTGCCGCGTCCAGTATCAGGTCGTTTTGTGCGACCAGCGTGACGTTATTCCCTGTCACACCGCTGCCGCTGATGTGCAGGTTACCGTCGGTACCTTTACTGCCCGTCGCCACCATGGTGACGTTCTCACCCGCCGACAAGGCACTACCGCGCACTTGATTCTGCTTCAAGTCAGATTCCGAGGTGCTTTTGCTTGCCCCGACGCTTACCTGTACTTTCACCGAGTTCAAATTGCCCTGAGCGATTCCGCTGGCCATCGAGGGTGTTTGTGATGCCGCTATCCACGCATTGTCCGCCGCCTGTACCGCATACAGGGCTTGCAAACGGTTGTCGCTCACTTCACCACTGCGGTCGAGCGCGCTCTTCACCGCCAACAAGGCATCGGTGACCGGTGACGACACCGACACCGTCAACCCACTCTGCTTCTGCTCGTAGCGCTCCTTGT
>NZ_BCTU01000073.1 GCF_001590925.1 Serratia plymuthica NBRC 102599 | reverse complement strand
TTTTGTTGTCAGCCCTAAACCACCTCCTGGGGAGGTGGTGATTGTCCCTGTGAGGCTCTAGCCTGAAGGAAGCCCATGCCAGAAAATTCCAGCTTACTCACCACAAGTAAGAAGGAAATCACTGACATGAGCAATTATAGAAGTTCAGCACATGTGTTCTGGCGTTGCAAATATCACTTGGTTTGGACGCCAAAGTATCGTTATAAAATCTTAACAGGGGCAGTAGGGAAAGAGCTTTACCGTTCAATTTACATACTGTGCAATATGAAAGATTGCGAGATATTGGAATTGAATGTGCAGTCAGATCACGTCCATCTGGTTGTGATGATGCCACCTAAACTCTCGATCTCCACGCTAATGGGCGTCCTGAAAGGACGCAGCGCTATCCGTCTTTACAATAAATTCCCCCATATACGAAAGAAGCTGTGGGGGAATCACTTTTGGGCAAGGGGTTACTTTGCAGACACTGTTGGAGTGAACGAAGAAATTATCAGGCGTTATGTGAGGTATCAGGATAAGAAGGACCAAGAATACGAACAGCAAATGGAGTTGTTACAGGATTAAAACGGACAAGGCTCCCTTCTAGGGAGCCCCATTTAAAGCCACCTCTTCAAGAGGTGGATTTTTACTT
>NZ_BCTU01000072.1 GCF_001590925.1 Serratia plymuthica NBRC 102599 | reverse complement strand
AAGGCGGCGTATTTCCAGCCCAGGGCTTCGCGGGTGGCGGCCACTTCGGCGGCGCCCAGCGCAGCGCCGTGCACGTCGTGGGTGCCGGCCTTGTTCGGGGAACCGAAACCAATCACGGTTTTGCACATCAGCAGGGACGGCTTGTCGGTGACCTTGCGGGCTTCTTCAATCGCCGCCTTGATGGCGTCCGGGTTGTGGCCGTCGACATGACGCACCACGTGCCAGCCGTAGGCTTCGAAGCGCTCGGCGGTGTCGTCGGTGAACCAGCCTTCCACGTGACCGTCGATGGAGATGCCGTTGTCATCGTAGAACGCGGTCAGTTTGCCGAGCTTGAGGGTACCGGCCAGCGAACAGGCTTCGTGGGAGATGCCTTCCATCATGCAGCCGTCACCCATAAAGGCGTAGGTGTGGTGGTCGACGATGTCATGGCCCGGGCGGTTGAACTGCGCGCCCAGGGTGCGTTCGGCAATGGCGAAACCGACGGCGTTGGCGATGCCCTGGCCCAGTGGGCCGGTGGTGGTTTCGACGCCCGGGGTGTAGCCGTACTCCGGGTGGCCCGGGGTTTTGGAATGCAGCTGGCGGAAGTTTTCCAGCTCGCTCATCGGCAGGTCGTAGCCGGTGAGGTGCAGCAGGCTGTAAATCAACATGGAGCCGTGGCCATTGGACAGCACGAAGCGGTCGCGGTCAGCCCAGTGCGGGTTGGTCGGGTTGTGGTTCATGTAGTCGCGCCACAGGACTTCGGCGATGTCCGCCATGCCCATAGGTGCGCCCGGGTGGCCGGAATTTGCTTTTTGTACGGCGTCCATGCTGAGTGCGCGGATGGCGTT
>NZ_BCTU01000071.1 GCF_001590925.1 Serratia plymuthica NBRC 102599 | reverse complement strand
TAAAAAGCCCGGCATATTTGCCGGGCCTGGCGTTGTCATGTTCAGGGCACGGCCTGCGCCGCCCCTGCCGTGACTTACTTCAGCAGCGCCTGCGCCTTGGCCACCACGTTGTCCACGGTGAAACCGAACTCTTTGAACAGCTGGTCTGCCGGGGCCGACTCGCCAAAGGTGGTCATGCCCACGATGGCGCCGTTCAGGCCCACATACTTGTACCAGTAATCCGCGATACCCGCTTCCACCGCCACGCGCGCCGTAACCGAAGACGGCAGCACCGATTCACGGTACGCCGCATCCTGCTTGTCGAACGCGTCCGTCGACGGCATCGACACCACGCGCACTTTCGTGCCTGCTGCGCTCAGCTTGTCTGCCGCTTCCACCGTGATGCCCACTTCCGAACCGGTCGCAATCAAAATCACGTCCGGCGTGCCCGCGCAGTCTTTCAGCACGTAGCCGCCGCGGTACACGTTCGCCAGTTGTTCGGCGGTGCGTGGCTGCTGGGTCAGGTTCTGGCGCGAGAAAATCAGCGTGGTCGGGCCGTCGTTGCGTTCGATGCCGTACTGCCAGGCAACCGCCGATTCCACCTGGTCACACGGGCGCCAGGTGCTCATGTTCGGGGTCACGCGCAGGCTGGCGATTTGCTCGACCGGCTGGTGCGTCGGGCCGTCTTCGCCCAGACCGATGGAGTCGTGGGTGTAAACGAACACATTGCGGATTTTCATCAGCGCCGCCATGCGCACCGCGTTACGGGCGTATTCCACGAACATCAGGAAGGTCGCGGAGTACGGCAGGAAACCGCCGTGCAGCGCGATGCCGTTGGTGATGGCGGTCATGCCGAACTCGCGCACGCCGTAGTGGATGTAGTTGCCCGCCAGGTCTTCATTGAGCGGTTTGGAGCCGGACCACATCGTCAGGTTGCTTGGCGCCAGGTCGGCCGAGCCGCCGAGGAA
>NZ_BCTU01000070.1 GCF_001590925.1 Serratia plymuthica NBRC 102599 | reverse complement strand
CCGAGTTGCGAGTGCGGACGTACGAGGCACGGTGGACAATATGGGCAGAAGGAATACTGGGTCATTCATTGGATGATATTTAGCGGTATCTGCCGGATAGAGAAAATACAGAGACTTACTGATGAAGAACCATCTTTTACTTGCCCTTCTATTTTTATCCTCAATGGGCGCCCGAGCGGGTATGTTCGTGTCCGTCGTGAACGCACCAGCGACTACGGATGGCTACTTTACTGCTACCGTGGTGGGCGGGCCGGACGGGGCACAGCGGAATCCCTGTTATGGTGTAGAGGATTGCACGTTCAGATTCTATACGATCGATGAAGGGTGGCTTCCGGGGGGGTGGGGCGGATACTCCACATATGATACTGGATTTTCATCACCCTTCCCGGCGAACCGTTACCCGACCCTTGCTGAATGGTGGTCAACAGTGACAGACAAAAACCGCGTGGGGCGGGACAGCCTTCCGCAATATGCAGGGGAGAAACCGTGTGTAGTGGTAGCAGCGGGCCGGGGAGATAGCGGCATGTACTCGGGGACGATCGTATCAAATTGCGCAAAAGGGATCGTTCAGGCCAAGTCTTGTGAAGTGAAACCAAACAACATCAACGTGGATCTGCATGCCGTGATCGGGGGTGCCGCGCCTACAGTGGATGTAAACAATGTCACCCTGACCTGTACCGGCGACGCGTCTGTGTTGATCGAGACGAATAGCGGGGAAAGGATCCCCTTGGGCGGGTCCTCGTCCTCCTATGCGCTCCTCGACTGGGGCGCAGGATATGGGAAACCCAAAACCGTCAAGGCGCGCCGCGACGTCGCTGAGAAACTCCCGCTGCGTGTACAAGGGGTGGGTCTCGATTTGCTTGGTGCCGGTCAATTTATGGGCAGCGCGATAGTCAACGTGTCGTACAACTAACCATTTAGTGACGGTTCCACCCCAATACTGTGCGGACATGGATGTCACCAACCCACCCGAAAG
>NZ_BCTU01000069.1 GCF_001590925.1 Serratia plymuthica NBRC 102599 | reverse complement strand
CACCGCGCTGCCGGGGCTGCTGGCACTGAACGGTGCCAGCCAGGCCAGCGGCATCGCCATCGGCATGGAAACCCCGCAGGGCGACCCCTTGCCGATTAACCAGCAAGGCAAGGCGCAGGCATTGGTGAGCGGGGCCAATATTCTGACGGCGCACGCCTATGTGCAGGGTGAACCGGACGCGCTGAAGCACAAAACCATCGAGCGCGGGCCGTTCAGCGCGGTGGCGACCTTTAGCCTGGAATATGAATAACCGCGCGGCGGCATGGCAAGCCGCCTGGCACTGGCTGTGCCAACGTCGTCGCCATGCGCCGCCCAATGCGGACATATGGCATTTGCGCTTTCACTGGGCGCAGCAAGAGAAGCCACTCTGGCAGCAACTGCAAAACGGGCATTACCGGTTGGCGCCGATGCAGGTGTTGCGGCGTGGTGGCCGCAGTTGGGTGCAGTGGTGTGCGCTGGATGCGCTGATATTGAAGTGGGCCGCGTTGTTGGCGGAGCCGCTGTTGCCAAAACCTGCTCGTTGCATGCACTTGCGCGGGCATGGCGGTAGCGTGGTTTCGGCGGCGGAAGTGCGGGCGGCCCTGGCCGGCGGAGAATACGCCTTTGTCTACCGAACGGACATTCGCGGTTACTACCGGCACATCCGTAAACAGCAGGTGATCAGTCAACTGAAATGGCATGTGGCCGACCCGGTGCTGTTTGATGTGATTCAGCAATATGTGCACTACAGCGTAGAAGATGGCGGTGAGTTTTATACCCCGCAAAACGGCATCTGCCGGGGTTGCGCACTAAGCCCGTTGATTGGCGGCAGCTTGTTGCACCACGTAGATAATTATTTTAATGCGCAGGAGGGCGTGTGGTATGCGCGCTATATGGATGACTTTTTGTTGTTTACCCGCACCCGTTGGCAACTGCGGCGCTGCGTTAAGCGGCTGCACGAATTTTTTGACCTGGGCGGTTTTGAAACCCACCCGGACAAAACCCAACTGGGCCGGATTGCACAGGGTTTTGACTGGCTGGGGG
>NZ_BCTU01000068.1 GCF_001590925.1 Serratia plymuthica NBRC 102599 | reverse complement strand
TGATGGCCAGGCTGTCTCCACCCGAGACTCAGTGAAATTGAACTCGCTGTGAAGATGCAGTGTACCCGCGGCAAGACGGAAAGACCCCGTGAACCTTTACTATAGCTTGACACTGAACATTGAGCCTTGATGTGTAGGATAGGTGGGAGGCTTTGAAGCGTGGACGCCAGTCTGCGTGGAGCCAACCTTGAAATACCACCCTTTAATGTTTGATGTTCTAACTCGGCCCCGTAATCCGGGGTGAGGACAGTGTCTGGTGGGTAGTTTGACTGGGGCGGTCTCCTCCCAAAGAGTAACGGAGGAGCACGAAGGTTAGCTAATCACGGTCGGACATCGTGAGGTTAGTGCAAAGGCATAAGCTAGCTTGACTGCGAGAGTGACGGCTCGAGCAGGTACGAAAGTAGGTCTTAGTGATCCGGTGGTTCTGAATGGAAGGGCCATCGCTCAACGGATAAAAGGTACTCCGGGGATAACAGGCTGATACCGCCCAAGAGTTCATATCGACGGCGGTGTTTGGCACCTCGATGTCGGCTCATCACATCCTGGGGCTGAAGTAGGTCCCAAGGGTATGGCTGTTCGCCATTTAAAGTGGTACGCGAGCTGGGTTTAGAACGTCGTGAGACAGTTCGGTCCCTATCTGCCGTGGGCGTTGGAAGATTGAGAGGGGTTGCTCCTAGTACGAGAGGACCGGAGTGAACGCACCACTGGTGTTCGGGTTGTCATGCCAATGGCACTGCCCGGTAGCTAAGTGCGGAAAAGATAAGCGCTGAAAGCATCTAAGCGCGAAACTTGCCTCGAGATGAGTCTTCCCTGGGCCTTTAAGGCCCCTGAAGGAACGTTTAAGACTAAGACGTTGATAGGCTGGGTGTGTAAGTGCAGCGATGCATTGAGCTAACCAGTACTAATGATCCGTGAGGCTTAACCTTACAACACCGAAGGTGTTTTAGAGAGATTACAGTAGATTTTCAGCGACGTTCCGAGATTGGTTTCAATGGCCCAAAAGGCGGTTGGAATGAAACAGAATTTGCCT
>NZ_BCTU01000066.1 GCF_001590925.1 Serratia plymuthica NBRC 102599 | reverse complement strand
GGTACTATCGGCCACGTTGACCACGGTAAAACTACCCTGACTGCAGCAATCACCACCGTTCTGGCTAAAACCTACGGCGGTTCTGCACGTGCTTTCGACCAGATCGATAACGCGCCAGAAGAAAAAGCTCGTGGTATCACCATCAACACTTCTCACGTTGAATATGACACCCCAAGCCGTCACTACGCGCACGTTGACTGCCCAGGGCACGCCGACTACGTTAAAAACATGATCACCGGTGCTGCTCAGATGGACGGCGCAATCCTGGTTGTTGCTGCGACTGACGGCCCAATGCCTCAGACCCGTGAGCACATCCTGCTGGGTCGTCAGGTTGGCGTTCCTTTCATCATCGTATTCATGAACAAATGCGACATGGTTGATGATGAAGAGCTGCTGGAACTGGTAGAAATGGAAGTTCGTGAACTTCTGTCTGCTTACGACTTCCCTGGTGATGACCTGCCGGTTGTTCGTGGTTCAGCGCTGAAAGCACTGGAAGGCGAACCAGAGTGGGAAGCTAAAATCATCGAGCTGGCTGGTTTCCTGGATTCTTACATCCCAGAACCAGAGCGTGCTATCGACAAGCCGTTCCTGCTGCCAATCGAAGACGTATTCTCCATCTCCGGTCGTGGTACCGTTGTTACCGGTCGTGTTGAGCGCGGTATCGTTAAAGTTGGCGAAGAAGTTGAAATCGTGGGTATCAAAGACACCGTTAAGTCTACCTGTACCGGCGTTGAAATGTTCCGCAAACTGCTGGACGAAGGCCGTGCTGGTGAGAACGTGGGTGTTCTGCTGCGTGGTATCAAGCGCGAAGATATCGAACGTGGTCAGGTCCTGGCTAAACCAGGTTCAATCAAGCCACACACCAAGTTTGACTCAGAAGTGTACATCCTGAGCAAAGAAGAAGGTGGTCGTCATACTCCATTCTTCAAAGGCTACCGTCCACAGTTCTACTTCCGTACAACTGACGTGACCGGTACCATCGAACTGCCAGAAGGCGTAGAGATGGTAATGCCAGGTGACAACGTGAACATGGTTGTAACCCTGATCCACCCAATCGCGATGGACGACGGCCTGCGTTTCGCAATCCGTGAAGGCGGCCGTACTGTTGGCGCTGGTGTTGTTGCTAAAGTTATCGCTTAATCGCTGATAA
>NZ_BCTU01000065.1 GCF_001590925.1 Serratia plymuthica NBRC 102599 | reverse complement strand
GACCTGCCCCCAGGATTAGATACAACGCTCAGTTAGTAATGTCGGATCCTTCACTATCAGAATTACCCTTTCTCCAACCCGCCGCAAATTCAGACGGCGTCTGATAATTCAGCGTGGAGTACGGGCGGCACTCGTTATAATCCTGACGCCATTCACTGATAGTTTTCCTGGCATGACTGACGTCGCTGAACCAGTGTTCATTCAGGCATTCATCGCGAAAGCGTCCGTTAAAACTCTCAATAAATCCGTTCTGTGTCGGCTTGCCGGGCTGGATAAGCCGCAGCTCCACGCCATGCTCGTAAGCCCACTGGTCAAGTGCTCTGCAGGTGAACTCCGGCCCCTGGTCAGTTCTTATCGTCGCCGGATAGCCTCGAAACAGTGCAATGCTGTCCAGAATACGCGTGACCTGAGCGCCTGAAATCCCGAATGCGATGGTAATTGTCAGACACTCCTTCGTGAAGTCGTCCACACAGGTCAGGCACTTGATCCTGCGACCGGTGGCCAGCGCGTCCATGACGAAATCCATCGACCAGGTCAGGTTGGGCGCCGCCGGGCGGAGCAGCGGCAGACGTTCTATTGCTAGCCCTTTACGACGTCGTCTGTGTTTTACACCTAGTCCGCTCAGATGATAAAGGCGGTACACGCGCTTGTGATTAACATGAAGGCCTTCACGGCGTAGTAACTGCCAGATGCGGCGGTAGCCAAAACGCCTGCGCTCCAGTGCCAGCTCAGTGATGCGCCCTGATAAATGCGCATCAGCAACTGAACGATGAGCGTCATAGCGGCAGGTCGACAGGGACAAACCTGTGAGTCTGCAGGCTCGACGTTGCGACAGACCGGTCGCATCACACATCAACACCACAGCTTCCCGCTTCTGGTCTGTCGTCAGTACTTTCGCCCAAGAGCCACCTGTAGCGCCTCCTTATCCAGCATGGCTTCGGCAAGCAGCTTCTTGAGTCTGGCGTTCTCTTCCTCAAGCGACTTCAGGCGCTTAACCTCAGGCACCTCCATACCGCCATACTTCTTACGCCAGGTGTAAAATGTGGCGTCGGAAATGGCATGCTTGCGGCAGAGTTCACGGGCAGAAACCCCGGCTTCAGCCTCGCGGAGAATACTGATGATCTGTTGGTCGGAAAAACGCTTCTTCATGGGGATGTCCTCATGTGGCTTATGAAGACATTATTAACATCGGGGTGTACTAATCAACGGGGAGCAA
>NZ_BCTU01000064.1 GCF_001590925.1 Serratia plymuthica NBRC 102599 | reverse complement strand
AAAATGTGATGAACCAGTATATTAAACGCACACAACGCGATTACTCTCTATCCTTTAAACTGGCCATCGTCGAACAGGTCGAAAAAGGTGAGATGACATACCGCCAGGCGCAAGATCGCTACGGTATCCAGGGCAGCCAGACTGTCATGAACTGGCTGCGTAAATACGGTCAGCTTGACTGGCGAACTTCTCCTTCCACCAGAACGTGCGGAGACAACATGCCCAAACTCCCCCTGACGCCCGAACAGCGTATTAAAGAACTTGAGCAGCAACTGGCTGAATCTGAAGTCAAAGCCCAGTTCTTCGAAGCTGTCGTCAAAGTGATGAACACCGACTTTGGCGCCACGCTGACAAAAAAGCAGCTAACCGCCTTATCGCGCAAACACAAGTACCGGGACTCACAGTAACGCGGGCCTGCCGATGGATGGGCATCAGCCGACAAGCGTGGTATCAGTCCCTGCAGCGTGAAGCAGACAAAGAGGGGCAGGCCCGGCATCTCGTCGAACAGGTGACAGCCATCCGCTTGCACCAGCCCCGACTGGGGACACGTAAGCTGCATCACCTGTTGCGGCAACGCCCCGAACCGGCGTTGCATGTGGGGCGCGACCGGCTGTTCAGTATCCTGCGTTGCGCGCGGTTACTGGTGATGCCTAAACGGGCATATCACAAGACGACGCACAGTCATCATCGTTTTTATCGTCATCCCAACCTGCTGAAGGCGGGGGACAATCAGGTCATAGCCAGCCGTCCGGAACACGTCTGGGTGGCGGATATCACCTACCTGCCGCTGAGAACAGGAACGGCGTATGTCAGCCTGGTAACGGATGCCTGGTCGAGAAAAATCGTGGGGTATCACGTACATGACAGTCTGCATACCCGGCATGTCGCCTGCGCGTTCAAAATGGCACTGGCCAGCAGACGCACGATGTTGCCGTTGGTGCACCACTCGGACAGGGGTATCCAGTACTGCTCACAGGAATATCAGGCGTTACATCAGAGATATGGCGTCACCTGTTCGATGACGGACGGGTATGACTGTTATCAGAACGCGCTGGCGGAACGGATAAACGGGATACTTAAAACGGAATACCTGCTCGGCAGGCCAGAAGATATCACGCAGGCAAGAAAGATGGTCAGGGAGTCGGTGAACCTCTATAACACGCGGCGGCCGCACCTGTCGCTGAAATACAAAACGCCCGATGAAGTTCATCGGGCGTTATAGGGCTGAAAAGTGTCAACCTATATCAGGACTAGTCA
>NZ_BCTU01000063.1 GCF_001590925.1 Serratia plymuthica NBRC 102599 | reverse complement strand
AATCGAAAAGATGATCACCCATATGCAGAATGGCCAGGGTTCGCCCTTCACCAGTACGCATCTGGATGCGGCTTTGAAGAAGCATATTCTTAGTGACAATTCTAAAAATAGCACACGTCTTTTGTTAGGAACTGCTTTTGACAGAAATATAGACTGGGAGAATAGATGTTATCCGTTAGATAATGATGGCAGATTAACGGATGCAGTATCCTTTGGGCGATTACCTAAATTTGACAGATTCCAGGATAATTTTAATGGTATGGGAATTACTGTCCACGACACTTGGGCAACTCATATCACAGTAAAGTCACTACAGATTGATAATAACCGTTACCGAGCCATTTTGCATTACAAAGTACAGGATCACTTCGGCCTTGACTGTAACGATATTTCAAAATCGAAATTTAACCGGCTCCGTTTTTTCCGCATCTGGTTTGTACTTCAGCGATACAATATTTTTGGATTTAAACCCTTTATGACTAATATGGAAGCCACTGTAGAAATTACCGGGGGACGGAATGAAGGAAAAAAATAAAAAAATCCCAGCAGTGCTATCACTGATTGGTTTCGCTCTGCTTGGTTATTTATTCTGGTTATCATCACGTCCAGTAGAAATCATATCCATCCATCAGAGAAATAACTACAGTTCTGTTTTAGTAAGAAACTTTCCTTTTACCGATAAAGGAAAGATAAACTGGTGGCTAAAAAACAAAGGGATATTGAAAGAGAAATATAACATACCCAAACCTGCTTCGGATGGTTTTTACACAGTAATATTTTGGGACTTTGGTGAAGGGTATCAGGAAGAAGGTAAGTATGACAGGTTATGTTTTGAGGATATGAAAACACAGAAAAATTGCATTGATAAAAATGCAATTTTCTCTGTGGACCATAGTAGAAACATGGGTACTACCTTTGTTGTATATGATGGCAGCGATTATCGTTTAGACCACAATGGTGAGATAGTAAAAATACAACACAAATAAAATTTACTTTATCGTATAGAGACAGTAAGAGAATTCTCACTTTTTCCCGTTTACGCCAGGCGTTACCCCGACGGAGAGAAAATGGCACAACCTGTCCTCCCTTTCGGTAAGCAGGCAGGGAGAGTTGCTCAACATTTACACCGCAACCGGTCACAACCTATTATCCATGGATAAGGACCGCAATGGACGACGACACAAGGAATGTATCACCATGTCAGCACTAGAGTTTCCCTGCACTATATTCAAAACCCAAAAAAGAATGGACGACTATGGCGCGGAGGATATGCGCTGCGGTGATTTAAGC
>NZ_BCTU01000062.1 GCF_001590925.1 Serratia plymuthica NBRC 102599 | reverse complement strand
CTGACTAGTCCTGGCATAGGTTGACACTTTTATGCCTGTAAAACGCCTGATGCACTGCATCGGGCGTTTTGTATTTTAGCGACTGGTGAGGCCGCTCTCCGTTGTAAATTTCTATCGATTCCCTCACCATCTTTCTTGCCTGCTCCAGATCTGCCGGGCGTGATAGCAAAAACTCCGTCTTCAGTATCCCGTTCACCCTTTCCGCCAATGCGTTCTGATAGCAGTCATAGCCATCTGTCATTGAGCAGATTAGCCCGTGCTTTTCATGGATTGACTGGTAACTTGCTGAACAATATTGTATTCCACGGTCAGAGTGATGAATTAGCGGCTGAGTCGTTTTTCTCTGCTTTAAGGCCTGTTTCAGGGCCTGCACGACATTGTCAGTACGCAGATCGCTGTGCACATGATGGCCCATTATTTTCCTTGAGCAGGCATCCGTTATCAGGCTCAGATAGACCATGCCATTCCGGGTTGGAAGGTAGGTAATATCCGCTACCCATACCTGTTCTGGTCGCCTTACCACCACCTGTTCCGGCCCCGTTTTTAATAAATTGGGATGTCGCCGAAAACGGTGATGGCTGTCCGTTGTTTTATGGTACGCCCGTCTGACTGGCACCAGCAGTCTGCGCTCCTTCAGCAGGGAGAACAACCGGTCACGTCCGACATGCAATCCATCATCTGATTGTTTATTCAGCAGATAATGCAACTTGCGGGTTCCGATACGCGCCTGACGTACTCTTATCGTTTTAACGAAATCGACGATCCGGACATCACGAGCCCGCTGCTTACTAAGCCGTGTATTGTGCTGATACCAGGCCTGTCGGCTGTGTCCCAGGAACTGGCAGACCCGGGTAATGGTTATTTTTTGGGTCTGTTTTTGCGTGAGGACTTGCCTGGCCGCTTTTTTATAACACTGATCCCATAGTCATTTTTCAGCACGTTAACGACAGCATCAAGGAACTCCGCTTTCTGGGTGACCAGCTCAAGCTGTTCTTCAAGTTCCCTGATCCTTTGCTCAGGAGTTAAAGGGGCAGGCGGTTGGTTCATGGGCAACTCCCAGCTGGAGAGAAGGGGAAGACCTGGGGACCAGTTAAGGTGGCCATGCTTGCGCAACCAGGTCAGAACGGTCGAACGTCCCTGAATACCATAGCGCAGTTGA
This sequence comes from Serratia plymuthica NBRC 102599, assembly GCF_001590925.1. GTDB lineage: Bacteria > Pseudomonadota > Gammaproteobacteria > Enterobacterales > Enterobacteriaceae > Serratia > Serratia plymuthica. The sequence continues at coordinate 153 of NZ_BCTU01000062.1, read as the reverse complement.
GCCTGTTTGTAGGTCATTTCGCCTTTTTCAACCTGCTCAACAACAGCAATTTTAAAAGACAAAGGATAGTCACGTTGTGTGCGTTTAAACTCAGCCATTATCACGTTCTCCAGATTTAAGTCGAAAACGTGTCAACGCTATTCAGGATGGGTC
>NZ_BCTU01000061.1 GCF_001590925.1 Serratia plymuthica NBRC 102599 | reverse complement strand
GTGCTATGTTTTCGATGGGGTAATGATGCAGGACACCGGTGCTGTAAGCCCCTCGTTTTGAAACGGTGAAAAGCTTTGCAACAAGCAGGTATATCCATTTGGAAAGCGTTTTCAGAGGGGATAGCAATTATGTTTAGAATAATTATGGCAAATCTATAATGTTAAGTTGATTAGCCATAATGTTTTTTTAAACCAGTTACTGTGATCAGAAATCGTAAGCGTTAATCGCTTTCAGTATGTTTTTATCTTTTTGGTATTTTGTATTTAGTTTTTCTTTCTGTTTTTCGGCGTTATTGCAAGTGGAATTAACTTCCTTCTCTATTTCTCGTTGTCGTTTTATCGGTAATTTTGAGTCCCACTCGCCGGAGAGATATTGGCAATCATCGGCGTTTTTTAGATACTCACTTACATCTTTTGGATATGTTTGAGATGCTTGAATGCATGAGGATAAAAGTAAAGTTGAAATGAAGAGTGCAGGTATTTTCATGTTATCGTCCATCCGTTGACCAGTGTGGTTTGTCTTTAGAGCCACCATGATATTTTATAACGCCGAAACTTTTTCCCACCTCATGCAACTGGGGGTTCATACCATCAGTTGGAAGGCTATTGATAAGCACTGTTTCCCCCTTCTTATTTTTCAGCTCTAAATTGCCAATCCATGAAATGTTCATATCTATAGCATTACCCTCAGTATGCCTACTTTTTAGGGCTGGGGCAACATTAAGACTCGTCATGCCATACTCTTTTACCATGTCTTTTGCCGCCTGAATGCTTTTGTTTCGATCAACTTTCCCATCACTGTTTTTATGACACCACTCTATATTAACGCCTGTTTTTTTTGGCACATCGTCAGGATTAATAAGTGCACGAGCGATTTTCCACGACCAATGCATAAGATAGGCTCTTTCCGGTGGTCTCTGCGTTGCCGAGATAGTTATACGTGCACCCGCATTTTTTAAACTCTGTAAAAAAGCGTTAACGTTTGACTCGAATGTTGGGCTTAATGTTTTTGTTGAGTTACTGCCTTGAAAGTGAGAGGTCCATTTTTTACCACTTAGTTCATACATTAAATAAATCCTTTTTTAAAAGCATCCAATAGAATAAAAACATATTTTTAAATTTTTAGCAGGTAACTATTAAATGTGGCAAGTATTAAATATATACGGATTAAAATTTCAGAATAGAGCGGGGGCTGTATTCTTATTTTTTAGATACGGTAGACACTATAGCCAATGCCAAAGGCAGTTCCGCCTGAGTTAAACGTTCCGATTAACCCACTTAGTGGGGGGGCACCGTCAGTCAAGAGTGCCGACCGGTTCCACCACGGAAGACGCGGAAGTGGATGACGCTAAATTCAGCTTTGTCGCCGCCGGTACGCTGAACCCGCAAAAAGCGCGGATCCTGC
>NZ_BCTU01000060.1 GCF_001590925.1 Serratia plymuthica NBRC 102599 | reverse complement strand
CAATGCCGATCGTTTAAGGATCGGTTGAACGATCCAGTGGTTGCTGTAAAAAGGGTTCCAGGACATGACTGGAACCTTTTTTTATGCACCTTTCTCAGGCTCTTGGCATTATCAACATTACCGCCCCTGAACAGGTTCAGACGCTGGCTGATCTTTTGCCTCCTGACCTCATTCAGCAGGCTTTCTCTCTGACTGATACCGTCACACTCAGAAAACGTAAACTCCCTCTGGAATCCATGGTTTGGCTGGTCATTGGCATGGCGATCTATAACAACCGTCCCCTGTCGCAAATCGTGAATCTGATGGACATTGTTGACCGAACAGGTCGCCCGTTTACCGCCCCCAGTTCCGTAATCCAGCGGCGTAAAACACTCGGTGAAGACCCCATTAAGGCCTTGTTTAAACTGACCGCAGACTACTGGCATCAGGAGGCACGTCATCCCTTGTGGCACGGCTTAAAGTTGCTGGGCGTCGACGGCGTAGTCTGGCGAACACCGGACACGCCAGAAAATGAAGCCGCCTTCGGTAAAAGCCGGACTCAACACGGCGATACAACCTACCCTCAGGTGCAGATGGTGTGCCAGATGGAGCTCAGCAGTCATCTGCTGGTTGCCAGTGAGTTCGACCGCTACGAAACGAATGAGATGCACCTGGCCGCCCGACTGACGAAGGGCACGCCAGACAACAGTATTACCTTGTTCGATAAAGGCTTTTACTCACTGGGCCTGCTTCACCACTGGCAGAACAGCGGGGAAAATCGTCACTGGCTGCTGCCACTGAAGAAAAACACGCAATATGAGGTGATACGAAAGCTGGGACGTCAGGACCAGTTGGTGAAGCTGAAAACAAGCCCACAGTCACGTAAACAATGGGATGGATTACCCGAAGAGGTGATGGCACGGTTAATCGTGCGAACGATAAAAGGCAAGGAGCGGGAGGTGCTGACGTCGCTGACAGATACGATGCGTTATCCGGCGGCAGATGTGAGCGAGCTTTATCAGCATCGTTGGGAAATAGAGCTGGGTTACCGGGAAGTGAAACAGGAGCTGCTGGGCAATAGATGGACGCTGCGAAGTAAACTGCCGGAGATGGTCAGGCAGGAACTATGGGGAGTGCTGCTGACCTATAATCTGGTGCGATATCAAATGGTAAAAATGGCGTTCCATCTGAAGGGAGATTACTTGCCTTATCAGTTAAGCTTCAGCGGAACAATAAGTGAAATCTTGAGGTTACTGATAGGGTTACCGTTATGTTCACCAGGCGCGGTACCTGGGCATCTGAAGTATTTTTATGAGGTTGCAGGGAGTTTGGTGCTACCAGGTCGAAGGGAGCGCAGTTATCCCCGGGAACTGAAATCATTGAAACGAAAATACCCTATAAAAAACAATGCCGGTCACCTTAAGTGACCGGCATTA
>NZ_BCTU01000059.1 GCF_001590925.1 Serratia plymuthica NBRC 102599 | reverse complement strand
GTTTAAGATATTGCTCTTTAACAATCTGGAACAAGCTGAAAATTGAAACATGACAGCTGAAACTTATCCCTCCGTAGAAGTACTGGGGTAAGGAGTAACCTGTCATAGAGTCTCTCAAATAAACAGCACGACAGTGTTTTCTGTTTACAGAAACACCTTCGGGTTGTGAGGTTAAGTGACTAAGCGTACACGGTGGATGCCTAGGCAGTCAGAGGCGATGAAGGGCGTGCTAATCTGCGAAAAGTGTCGGTAAGGTGATATGAACCGTTATAACCGGCAATACCCGAATGGGGAAACCCAGTGCAATTCGTTGCACTATCATACGATGAATACATAGTCGTATGAGGCGAACCGGGGGAACTGAAACATCTAAGTACCCCGAGGAAAAGAAATCAACCGAGATTCCCCCAGTAGCGGCGAGCGAACGGGGAACAGCCCAGAACCTGAATCAGTTTGTGTGTTAGTGGAAGCGTCTGGAAAGTCGCACAGTAAAGGGTGATAGTCCCGTACACTAAAATGCATATTCTGTGAGTTCGATGAGTAGGGCGGGACACGTGACATCCTGTCTGAATATGGGGGGACCATCCTCCAAGGCTAAATACTCCTGACTGACCGATAGTGAACCAGTACCGTGAGGGAAAGGCGAAAAGAACCCCGGCGAGGGGAGTGAAATAGAACCTGAAACCGTGTACGTACAAGCAGTGGGAGCCTACTTTGTTGGGTGACTGCGTACCTTTTGTATAATGGGTCAGCGACTTATATTTTGTAGCAAGGTTAACCGTATAGGGGAGCCGTAGGGAAACCGAGTCTTAACTGGGCGAATAGTTGCAAGGTATAGACCCGAAACCCGGTGATCTAGCCATGGGCAGGTTGAAGGTTGGGTAACACTAACTGGAGGACCGAACCGACTAATGTTGAAAAATTAGCGGATGACTTGTGGCTGGGGGTGAAAGGCCAATCAAACCGGGAGATAGCTGGTTCTCCCCGAAAGCTATTTAGGTAGCGCCTCGTGAACTCATCTTCGGGGGTAGAGCACTGTTTCGGCTAGGGGGCCATCCCGGCTTACCAAACCGATGCAAACTCCGAATACCGAAGAATGTTATCACGGGAGACACACGGCGGGTGCTAACGTCCGTCGTGAAGAGGGAAACAACCCAGACCGCCAGCTAAGGTCCCAAAGTCATGGTTAAGTGGGAAACGATGTGGGAAGGCATAGACAGCCAGGATGTTGGCTTAGAAGCAGCCATCATTTAAAGAAAGCGTAATAGCTCACTGGTCGAGTCGGCCTGCGCGGAAGATGTAACGGGGCTAAACCATGCACCGAAGCTGCGGCAGCGACGCTTAGGCGTTGTTGGGTAGGGGAGCGTTCTGTAAGCCGTTGAAGGTGGCCTGTGAGGGCTGCTGGAGGTATCAGAAGTGCGAATGCTGACATAAGTAACGATAAAGCGGGTGAAAAACCCGCTCGCCGGAAGACCAAGGGTT
>NZ_BCTU01000058.1 GCF_001590925.1 Serratia plymuthica NBRC 102599 | reverse complement strand
AAGTATTAGCCCCGGTCAGCACCAGCGCGCCCTCCCCCTCTTTGGTCAGGCCGCCGTGGCCGGAAATGTTATTTGAGTACACTTCCCACCCACAGTGGAAGTCATCACAAATGCGCGCATGCAGCGTGCCTTGATCGACCTCCGCCCCCAGACCTGGAATATTGGCGACAAACTGCGTTGAACCGTAAGCCACGCCGGCCGGATCGGGAATACGGAACTCCTGCGGAATATCTTCAACGGTATAGAACATCCCCGGCCCGTTAATCGCTTTGCCCAGGTTGATCATCCCCCAGCCGTACAGCGCATCGATGCCCGGCGCGCCCATATCGGTGGCGGTAGTCTTTAACACGTCGGCAATCTGCGCCGACGTCATGTACGGAAAACGCTGCAACAGCACCGCTACCGCGCCGGTCACGTGCGGCGTCGCCATTGAGGTGCCGCTTTTAATGCCGTAGTCCGAGACCAATTGATTTGGATCTGAACCGTTAGCCACGGTGCTATAGATTTTACTGCCCGGGGCAGCAACGCAGAAACTGGCCGTATAGCCGCAGCGTGAAGAGAAGGTGCTGATACTGTAGTCGCCGGTTTTCGTCGGATCCTGAATACTGGCAACCGACAACCAGTTAGGCGCAATATCCGGCACAAAATAGGCCAGGCCGCTGATCACATCCGGTTGGTTGTAGTTACCGTCGTTCCCGGCAGCAAACAGCACCAGAATGTTGTTACGGGCAGCATCGATCGCCCCCTGATACCCCGCACCGGCCAGGCTGCCGAGCAGCGGTTTGACCTGATCAAACTGTTCCTGCGCATCTTTTAACTCGAAATGCAGGGCCTCGGGTTTACCGCCATTATCCGAAAGGAAGTCAGGGATACTAACGCCCCAACTGTTGTTGATCACCCGTACGCCGTTGTTGATCATCGCCTGCCAACCTGCGTTGGTCACGCTGCCGTCCAACCCGAGGAACTCCCCGTAAGCCGGGCCATCATTGTCGTTGTCCACGCTGATGATCTGCGAATCAAAGGCAACGCCGTGCATGCCGGTACCGTCGCGATTGGCGGCAGTGATACCCGCCACATGGACCCCGTGATTACTCAGCAAACCTTGTGAACCGCTGTAAAAATGGAAAGCGCCGTCGAAATAAAAATAGTCGCCGGCCTTAACCCCCTCCCGATGCGGATCGGTATAGGCGCGATAGCCTTCGGTCACCACGTTGGTCAGCTTGCCGTCACCGGCAAATTCAGGATGCTTGTTCACCGGGGTATCGAAGATCCCCACCTTTTGCCCTTTGCCGGTATAGCCCGCCGCATAGGCCTCATCGGCATGGATCGCGCCCAGCCCCCAGTCAGCCTTGAATTCATCGCTACGCCAACTGGCCGGATCGCCTGGGTTGCCGCCCACCTCATGCGGGGCCGCCTGCGCCCCTCCCGCCGCCAGCATTGCGCACAGCAAGGCGTTCAGTTTCCAGGTTAGCGCCAATGCCGATTTATTGTTTCCTGCAGATTGCTTCATTCCCTTATCCTTTTTATTTTGCGTAAAACCGCCCCAGGCGGGGCGGCTGCTCCGTTGGTTTTTTTAAGATCAGAAATGCCAGGTAAAACCGGCGTTGACGCTGTTGTCCTGATGGTTTTGCGACAACAGGCCGCCA
>NZ_BCTU01000057.1 GCF_001590925.1 Serratia plymuthica NBRC 102599 | reverse complement strand
ATTTGTACGCCATGCTGGGCCAGCAACCCGGCGCTGCGCCGCGTGAGAATGACAGCCGCTTCACTAACGAAACGCAGTTTATCGGTTCGGCCTATTTCCTCGATCGTCTCAAACTGAATCCGGACTACGACTACCGCTTCCTTGGCGATGCGGCGTTCGATACCCGTTACATCAGCAACGCCCTGCTGACCCAGACCGGCAAGCGCTATATCAACGGCGTCGGCTCCGATTTGCAGCAGATGCAACAACTTATAGACAATGCCGCCCAGGCGCAGAGCGGCTTGAATTTGCAGCTCGGGATCAGCCTGACGCCGCAGCAGGTGGCACAGCTGGACAGCAGCATCGTCTGGTGGGAGAAGGTGACGGTCAATGGCCAAACGGTGCTGGCACCGAAGCTGTACCTGGCCAAAAAAGACCTGGCACCGCTCAGTGGCAGCGTGATTGCAGGCAACAGCGTTAATCTGAACGCCGGTAGCATCGGTAACGACGGCAGTACGTTGCAGGGCGGCGAACGGTTGAGCGCGACCAGCCAGAGCGGCATCAGCAATATCAATCGCGGGCTGATGGACGCCGCGGGCGAGCTGCAACTCACCGCCATCGGCGACATCAACAATATCGGTTCCACCCTCAGTGGCCGGCAGGTGGCGCTGGAAAGCCTCGACGGCAGCATCATCAACAAAACCCAGACCCGCCAATGGGATGCCAAAGGTTCTCTGGGCGGCGAGTCCCTGACCCTGTCGCGCACTGAAATCGGCGATATTGCCGCCATCAGCGCCGAAGACGGGTTGAGCATGAAGGCTGGCGATAATATCGACATCACCGGCGCGAAAGTGACCTCCGGCGGTGGGATGAGCCTGCAAGCGGGTGGCGACGTTAACCTGATTGCCAACAACACCTATACCGCCGACAAATATAACGGCAACGAGCGCAGCAGCAGTGGCGCCACCCGCAGCACCCTCACCAGCGGCGGCGATTTGCAGTTGCAGGCCGGGCGTGACCTGAACTCGCAGGCGGCGGCGATAGTGGCGGATAACCATGTCGGGCTGAACGCCGGGCGTGACCTTAACCTCAACGCGCAGCAAAGTCGGGAGTATCAGGCGAGCCAGGGTGGCGGCAAGCAGCAGGTGAACGACTCTTTCCGCCAACAAGGCACTGACATCGCCAGCGGCGGCGATACGCACATGCAGGCCGGACGCGACGCGACCCTCAACGCCGCGCAGGTGCAGGCAGGCGGCGACGTCTCGGTCAACGCCGGGCGCGATATCGCGCTCAACAGCGCCACCGAGAGCGACTACAGCTTCTTCGAAGAGACCAAAACCAGGAAAGGCTTGCTGTCCAAAACCACCACTCATACGGTGAAAGAGGACTATGCCACCCACGAGAAAGGCAGCTTGCTGAGCGGCAATAACGTTTCGCTCAACGCCGGCAATGATCTGAAGGTGCAGGGCTCGACGGTAGTAGGCGACGGCAAGGTCAACCTGCAGGCGGGCAATGACGTCGCGATCGTGGCGGCCACCGAAGAACAATCGAGTTACCGGCTGAACGAGAAGAAAACCAGCGGCATGTTCAGCGGTGGCGGCATCGGCGTAACCTTCGGCAGCACCTCGTCGCGCCACCAGTTGAACGAAGACGGCACCACCCAAAGCCAGAGCGTCAGCACCATTGGCTCGACCGGCGGCGACGTGAATATCATCGCAGGCGGCAAGGCGCATATCGGCGGCGCGGATGTGATTGCGGATAAGAATCTGAACGTGGTGGCGGGGGACATCAGGATCGATCCGGGCAATGACCTGCTGCGGC
>NZ_BCTU01000056.1 GCF_001590925.1 Serratia plymuthica NBRC 102599 | reverse complement strand
CCTGTTGGCCAACATCGGCAGCCAGATTAATGCCGAAGGGGCGAAGCTGATTGGCGATAACGGCGAAGTATTGGGCGTAGTCGGTAAATCTGTCAGCCATGCAGTGGTGGCGGGTGTGGCGGCGGAAATCGGACGCGGTGACGGTAAAGGTGCGGCGGCCGGGGCGCTGGCGGCGGAGCTGGCTGGCGTGATTATGCAAAGCACGCTGTTCGAACCGGCCAATCTCAATGAAAGAGAGCGTCAACTGCTGCGCTTGCAGGAAGCACTTAACGGCAACGAGACTAAAGAGCAAGCTGCGCGAGTCATTGGCGCATTAACCGGCGCTCTGACAACACATACGCCGGAAGGCGCCTACAGTGCAGCGGACAGTGCGCAGTCGGTCTACCGCTACAACATGACCGAACATATGTTGATGCAATACGCGTTGGATAATCAGAAAGATATCCTTGCTGCCGATAAAGGCGATGTAGCGGCGGCAAAACGTGTAGTGGCTCGCCGGGAAGCAGCAGCCATTGTGGCGACTGTTGGTGGTGGCGGTCTGGTTCTTGCTGCGGGTGGAATGACGTTAGTGGGGGCCGCCCCTGAGTTGGTTTTAGCTGCGCGTTTGGCCATTGCTAGCTGTAAAACCAACCCGGCACTTTGCCTGAATCAGGCTGGGATTTATGCGGCAGACATTGTGGCACCGGAGGCGATAATTGGAACGGGAGCCATTACTACTGGCAGCACGCTGATCCTGGGAAAAACCGAGGATAGCGTTAAGAAGCTGACACAGCAGTTGGTGAAGACTTCAGACGAGTTGTATAAAACAAAAAATTTCAATGCTCAACCGGTTGCCGATTTCATCAAGGGTGAAACGGCTGCGGGTACAAACTTGTCAACGAAGACGGCGAATTATCTGCGGGATATTCAGAAGGTTAATACTGACCAACTGGTTAAACTTTTCGATAAAACGCAGTCAGATGGTAACGTAACAGTTTTTGGTAAGTCTATAGCTCAAGTTTTGGGCGACGGAGGGAGTAATAGAAAAGGAACAACAAAAGTTTTTGCTTCTGAATCACTTGGCGATAAGGAAATCTATGACTATGCACAATCACTTGCTGGAGGCCTTCCTCTTAAAGAGGTTAGAAATTCGAAAGGCATTGTTTATTATGCTAAGTTTGAAGGGAAAATAATAAACCTGGGAAACTACTCTACAAGTGCACAAGAGTCGAAAGCTCGGTGGACGATTGATATTATCGGGAATAAAGATATAAACAAAGTTTCGAATCTTTCCGATAACAAGTTTGAAATGAAGTTTAGATAGGTGATCTTTATGCTTACGATAGAACAATATGAAAATAGGAAAGAAGCCCTTGAAGGGGCATCGATGGTGACTATTTGGGAAAATATTCATCCGGATAGTCTATCAGGTAAAATATCTCTTTCTTTTAATGATGAGAAAGAGTTGTTCCTCTGGTTTATCGAACGTTTGATGAATGAAGGGAAAGTAAAACTTGGCAGCGGAGGCATGCTCTTGACGGGGACGGTAAAAGAACAGGTAGATAAGTTTCGAGCCAGTTTTCCTAATACTCCTGAAGAGATGGAGTATGGAGTTTTTAATGGATATTGGTTTTTATCTGATGCTTGCCCTGCTGGCCTTGTCTGGATCCACGAGAGTGGCTATAAGGATTGGACCTGATATACACAGAAGCGGCTCTTCGGAGCCGTTTCCTACCTAATTCTTTCTTCGCAAAAATACCAATACGCTTAGCGAGTTATGGTCTCCTCGAGAAGAGGGCATCTGGCGTGGGGAGCTAGATTGCCCCAGCACGC
>NZ_BCTU01000055.1 GCF_001590925.1 Serratia plymuthica NBRC 102599 | reverse complement strand
AGGGTCGGCATCGCTGAGCATGAGCCAGACCAAAATCGACAGCGAATACGCCAGCGTGGGTGAGCAGAGTGGGCTGTTCGCGGGTGATAAAGGGTTTGATATTAACGTCGGCAAACACACCCAGTTGAACGGCGGGGTGATTGCCAGCACCGCAGACGTGATTCATAACCAGCTCTCCACCGATACGTTGGGGTGGACATCCATCGAGAATGAGGCGAATTACAGCGCCAGCAGTAAAGGCATTAGTGCGGGCTTCTCATCCGAAGAAGATAAGAACGGTGACCGGGTTAACAGCGGCGGCATTTTGCCGAACATTGGCGTAAGCAGCTCGGGCGATGCTGCGGGGACGACGCAATCGGCGATAGCGGGTGGTGCGCTTATTATTCGAGATACCGCGAACCAGACGCAAGACGTTAACGACCTGAGCCGGGATACCGAGCATGCCAACGGCAGCATCGGCAAAATCTTCGATAAGCAGAAAGTGGAGGAACAGCAAGAGCTGGCGGCGGTGTTCGGGCAGATGGCGAACCAATACGCGGGTGACATCGGCGTTAGCCTGGGCTGGGGCGCGGACAGCAAAGAGAAGGCGGCAGTTCACGGCGTTATCGGGGCGATACAAGCCAGCCTCGGCGGTGGCAGTGCGTTGGCCGGTGGTCTGGCAGGGCTGGGCAGCGAAGCGTTCGGGCAGTTAGTGCATAACTACCTGACGGAAAACACCACACTGGATGCGAAGGAAAAGGCGGCCATCACCCAATGGGCAGCCGCGGTGAGTGGTGCGGCGGTGGGTGGAGTGGTTGCGGGAAGTACGGGCGCGAGTTCGGGAGCGGCAGCTGCGTTGGATGCGGAGCGTTACAACCGCCAGTTGCACCCAGATGAGCGTGCAGAAATCAAAAAATTGGCGGACGGTGATGAGGAAAAAGAACAGCGTCTGTTGGCTGAAGCTTGCCGCCGTGTGGAATGTGCCAGCGAATTTGCGCTGAACTCACAAGAGCGAGCGTACTATGAATCCCTGATGCAAAATCAGGCGGCGACACCGGAAGAACGTCAAGCGCTGGATAATTACTGGGTTACGCAGTTTAAAGAGAGTTACGGTAATTATCCGAGCTATGCGGGAACAGAAGACAAGCACCTGTTCCAGTACGGAGAAGGTGATAAGCTGAATGACAGCCAGCAATTTGTTCGCAACCAGTATGTGGTTGAGCTGAGCGATAAACTGGGTGTTGAGGTCGAAACCGCTCGTCGGATCACGGAAGGTATGTCGTTGGCAACGTTGGTTGTGGCGGCGAAGAATGGTAAGGATTTACCGGGTAAGGCTAAAGATACTGGGATCTGGACGGCAACTAAGAAAGCAGATCCCGTAGCCAATGCTTACGGCCATTGGGATAAACATAAAAAAGAGTTCCCTGAGTATCAGAATGCGAAGCAGTATGTTGATGCTGCTCATAATTTTATGACGATACCACCAATGGGTACTCTGACTAAGACCCGACCTAATGGGGATACACTGTATTACAATCCAACGACTAACACATTTGCTTCAAAAGATAAAAATGGAGTACCACGGACTATGTTTAAACCCGATAAAGGCCTCGAATATTGGAATAAGCAATGACAAATAATGAAATCTATCCTTGTCCATGTTGTGGAAATAAAACGATAGATGAGCTTGGTTGCTATGAGATCTGTCCTGTTTGCGGATGGGAAGATGATCCTGTGCAATCATCTGATCCTGATTATTCTGGTGGTGCAAACACTTTGAGTTTGAATGAAGCAAAACAAGAGTTTATCAATGCACAGTAAAAATGATCTTTATATATGTCGAGTCTGTGGGGCAGAGCAGTTAGATGCTCCTTGGGGAGATGATGGGAAAAATGCGTCTTTTGATATATGTGATTGCTGTGGGGTTGAGTTCGGGTATGAAGATGCGACTTTAGTAGGAATTCGGCACTATAGAGAAAAGTGGGTGTCAAATGGAGCTAAATGGAATATAGCAAAGTCTAAACCAGAAAATTGGTCACTAGATGAACAATTAAGAAATATACCTAAAGAGTATGTTTAAGTGTATTAGCAATCAGCAGCAAAGATCCCGGCCAACAGGCCGGGATCTTTGCTTTACG
>NZ_BCTU01000054.1 GCF_001590925.1 Serratia plymuthica NBRC 102599 | reverse complement strand
CAACCCAATGGAGAATCTGGCAATTGATATTGGCTATGAAGGCTCCAGACTGAATATCGACGGCAGGAATCTTTCGATCAACGGTTTCAATATCGGCGTTGGCTATCGTTTCTGATAGTGAATGCTTTTGGCCTCCCATTGCGGGAGGCCAGCCGGCGTTGCCAGCCGTGCGCACCCTCTGCAGTACAAGCAGGATACTTTTAGATAAGGGGTTTTATTTACATAGCAAAATCTCAGGGTATCAAAGCCGCAGCAGCAAAGGTGAAATGATGGAATTTAATCAAAATCAGAACCATTGAATTAGCTGCTATTGCAATAATGAATTTTTGTTTATTTAAACTCAATCTGGATTGGGTATGGTTGCCGTCGCTCCTCTTTTTCCCCTCTTTATTACAGCCAGATACCAGTGAACATGATATGAGTGAAACAATAATCCGTTCCGGATTTGATGAGGGCTATTTAGCTGAAAATTCGGCGCCCGCCTTAAGCGGGCACCGGGGCAACGACTAACCAGCAGGCCGAGCACTCTCACTGTGGAGCAGGGTGACAACCCCCACGCCGCCAAGGACAAGGCCGGCGGCGGCCAGCAGCAGTGCGGGTTCCTGGGAGGAAAACAGCGCAATGCTGAGCGACGAAATCAACGGGCCAATAAGCTGGCCGGTGGCGTAACCCGAGGTTAAAAGACCTACGGTTCTGGCCATCGATCCGGAAGAAAGCTCCCGCGCCAGTCTCATGGTCAATTGCATGATGACGAGAAATCCCAAACCGGTCAGTATCGTTGAAATCAGCAAGCCGGCCACATTGTGAATCAGCACGGCGGCAGCCACACCTATCCCTTGTAAAATCATGGCGCCGGCGAGGCTGTTTCGGGTATTGAATTGCGCGGCAAAAAATATCACCAAAATGACCCCAATGGCGGAAGAAAGACCAAAAAGCGGCCAGAAAAAGGCGGAAATTTGCCCGACAGGAAAGGTGGTTCTCGCCATTTGAGAAAGGAAGGTGGCGGGCAATATATAACCAAATCCCGCAAGAGCATAAATAAATACCAGCCTTTTGAGGTTGCTGCTGACAGGCGTTTTATTAACGTGCGGTTGAGCGGAATCAACCTCTTTCGGTAAATGGCGAAAGATGATCAACGCGGCGAGTAGCGCCACTGTGCCATAGATATACCATGAACGCGAGGCATGATAATGCGCCGTGGACATGAACCAGGCCAGTAAACCCGAAAGTGTGATACCGAGTCCTGGGCCTGTAAATACGGCTGCAGATAGCCGGGGGGCGCGATTACCCAAAAGTATGAGCTGTGTCCAGGTGGTCACGATGATCAGCGCCCATGCTCCGCCAATACCCGCGGCCAGCCGAAAGAGGCACTGTAGTGCAAAGTTTGGGGTCGAGCCGGACAGGAGAGTGGCCATAACGGTAATGAGGAGGCCGGCCTTGAGATAAAAAGCGTGTCTACTCTGCATGCGGCTGACGTGCAGCGCCCCAATGAGATAGCCGATGTAGTTCATCGATGCCATGATCCCGGCACCGGAAAGCGTCAGATAGCCGTCGTTAATCATCACTGGAATTTGCGGCGTTAACGAGAAACGGCCGATCCCCATCACGGCGATGAGCGTCATAATGCCGATAAACATGGTCGTTATATTGCTGGGTGCTTTTGCGTTCATCTATTGCCTTTCTATACGCTATTGCCGACGAGATGTCGTAATCTAGGCGGCTATGTTAGAAGGCCATTCCTCTGATGAAAATAGGGCAGATTATCCTATGACCAGGAGTCCTACCCAGGAGCAGTTATGTCGAGAAGTGAGGATATAAAAACCTTTTTACTCAAGCGCCGAGCAAGACTTAATCCGGAAGACTACGGGTTCAGTAAAAACAATCGTAGGGTGAGTGGATTACGCCGGGAGGAGGTTGCACAGTTGGCCGCCGTCAGCGCAAGCTGGTATACCTGGCTCGAACAAGGGCGTGATATCAGTATCTCGCCTGCGGCGCTGACTCGTATTGCCCAGGTTTTGCGATTAACAGACATTGAACAGGATTATCTCAATGCGCTGGTTTTTGGCTCCGGCTCCTCAAAACGCACTCATGATGAAATTCCCCAAGAGGTGATGGCCATGGTAGATGCCCTGGATCCTCACCCCGCCTTTGTCAGACGCGAGAATATGGACATCATTTACTGGAACAATGCGGCTAAAACCAAAATATTCGACTGGTCAAGCGTGCCCCTCACCGACAGAAACTCACTCAAGCTCATGTTTATCCAGGATGACTACCGCCGGAGACTCAATGACTGGGAAAGTGCCGCGCGGCACACCATCGCCTCATTTCGCGCCTATTACGCGACCGGTAATCACCCTGCTGCCTTTAAATCTGTTGTTGACGACCTGATGGCAAGAAGTGCGGAGTTTCGTACCCTGTGGGATTATCATGATGTCAGCAAGGTGGGGGCAGGAAATAAAGATATCTTTGATAATAAAGGCCAGCTCAGGCATTACACCTACACCTCGCTTGAAGTAGAAAACAATCCGGGCATGTTCGTGATTTTTTATTGTCAACGTGTCCTGGAATAGCAAACTTTTACCCGCTGTGGCAGGGACAGTAAAAACAGATGCAGTGAGCTTACGGAGGGTAAAGTTTTTTTGGCCAGAGGGTAAAAGATGCGGTTCCGCTGTTGCTGGCCATTGACGCGCCCCATTACGGATATTTTAGCCTGAGCTGGGGCTTTTTTCTCGTCACGGCGTGGCAAGAGCCTGGGGGAAATAGGATAAAGAGTGCCATTACAAGACCGGGTTACTGGGCGGCAGGAATTACTATTAATGCGTGCTGGTTCGCAACTTACGAGTTCGACTGATTTATTTTTATCTCATATCAGTTATTATTTATTCTTGTTTACTAGCTATTGGGTTTATAAATTCCAATAAAATATTCATGTCATAAATAACTCATGGGTTCATATGAGTTGGCACTGTATTTGTTCTACTTACTATTAAGGATGATTCGATGAAGACGTTAGTTATCGCCAGCATGGTTATTTCCACTCTGGGCCTCAGCGCTGCGGCCCATGCCGGGCAAAGCACCCTCACTGCCGGTTATGCGCAAAGCAAGGTGCAGAATTTCAAAAATATCAACGGCGTTAACCTCAAATACCGTTACGAGTGGGATTCACCGATCAGCGTGATCAGCTCCTTTACCTATATGAGCGGCGATAAGAGCGAATCTTACTATATATATCGCGACAGGATTGATAACCATGC
>NZ_BCTU01000053.1 GCF_001590925.1 Serratia plymuthica NBRC 102599 | reverse complement strand
CCCTGAGTGAAACTGCCCCCCTTTAGGTGGTATTCTTTTGCGGGCCATGCCTCCACATGAATGATGAAGGTCGACCTGAGCGGCCGCCACGAAGCGACCGAGAATGAATATGAGTACATACTTTAGGTATTGAATAATCATTTCTCTAAACTAAGGTTACCTCTATGCGATTGAGCCCTTTTCCCTTATTTTTTCTGGAAAGCCTGATTTCCCCTATCTCTTTAGTGTTGGAAACATGTGTCCCACAGCACGGCATCTCAATACCATTGCAATTCCAAAATCTAACTCCATATTGATATGAAAATGAAACTGAATGGGCCTGTGCTATAAAATCATTAACCTGATTTTCAATTAACCGTAATAAATTTTGGTCTATGTTTTTTGATAGAGAGTAATCAGTACGGTCCTTTACATCATCAACAAACGAACCTTCTACCGATAAAAAATAAGGTAATTTTTT
Source organism: Serratia plymuthica NBRC 102599 (assembly GCF_001590925.1). GTDB lineage: Bacteria > Pseudomonadota > Gammaproteobacteria > Enterobacterales > Enterobacteriaceae > Serratia > Serratia plymuthica. The sequence continues at coordinate 4,198 of NZ_BCTU01000053.1, read as the reverse complement.
CACAAAAAATTCAATGAGATGACTTGCGGTATGCAAGCGCATGGTCTTAATTCGCCGTGTTTCATCAATATCACCGCGAACATGTTGGCCGATAGAAAAAGTAGAGGTATCTATAAAATGCTTTATGGGTGCATTTAGATTAAGTTTGCCATCACTATCCGATTCCACATGAACCTCTGTTACCGGATGTCCATTTATAAAACCAATATCAAAATTTTGATTTCCTGATAACGGATAAAAAAGTGTTTGCTCAAGAATAATAAACCCTTCACCAACATGAGTTACCACCGATTCAAACAGGGTTTCATAGGGTTTATCATCAAATAATCGTTTTGTTTTCAGCATACATTAACTCACATTGAATAAAAAAATGGGATTAGAAATGGGACAATAACTGTAATGATTCCACCTGAAAGTAATGCAACAGGAACATAAGAGACCCCACAGTGTTTCTCAATAATGGGTAAAGTCACGTCCATGGCAGTAGCTCCCGCTACAGCTATAGCAATATTCCCATTACCCACTCTTGATAATGTAGGTATCAGTAACAACGCTATCGCCTCGCGGAAAAGATCACAAAGAAAACCTACCGACCCTAATAATGGATCGCCCATTTTAGTAAATAATATCCCTGATAACGTATACCAACCAAAACCAGAACTTACCGCCAGGCTTTGACTGAGAGTCAAAGGGAGAAAGTAGGATGCAATGGCAGCACCTGCGTACGAAGCAAGGACCGTCAAAAAAGTCATGATTAAATTTTTCTTATTGAAGAAAATTTTTTTCAGATTCAAACCAGAAAATGAAAGTTTTACTGCAATTATAAATATAAGCAAGTATAACAAAGAGGAGATGGTTAAGTCATAGTCGATCCTGGGAACTATATTATAATATGCGGATACAAACCCTAGAATAACAAGCCCACCCAGTAAGACTGGATCTTTAATATACCCCATAATGTTGAAAGCAACTTCTTGTTGATTATCCAGTGCCTTGTTGCTACGGTGAGCCTCCTTGCCAATTGAATAGAATACTTTCAAAACCACCGCAATTGATAGAGATGATGCTAGTGCGATACTTATGGCAGTGATTCCCACACTGCCAAGTTTTTCTGCAATGTCCGGTATAAAGCCAACGGTAATCCCCATTAGAATCAAAAGAGAATAAAGGCAAAAATTAGAAATTTTTTCAATAATATACATGCTGACGTTTGAATAAATTCGTTTAAAGTTAAACCCCAAGATAAAAGCAAAAAGAATGGGGGCTAAATTATATAGTGCAATATTCATTAGTTAGTCCAAGTTAAAAGTGGATATTATGTCTTCAAAGCACTCTGGCCGACGTATCATGCTGAAATTATCTTCTGTATCGACCAGGTATTCTCCAGGTCTGACCCTTGAGTTGAAGTTTGAACTCATAGAGTACCCATAGGCACCGACATCCTTGATACAAATCAAGTCTCCTACTTTAGTTTTAGGAAGAAGTCTCTGTCGGGCAAAAATATCACCAGATTGACATAGGTAACCGGTAATATCATAAGAAATCATCTCATTACTCAGCGTGCTGATATTCTCAATATCATGCCATGCATCATAATAGAAACACCGAGGGAAATGATTATGTCCGGTATCAAGACCGAGGAAGTTACGAGATGAGGATTCTTTGACAGAACATACCTTACTGACAAGAATAGCGGTATTTGCAACGAGATACCTCCCAGGTTCGACGATGAGTCTTATGTTATCTTTGGCACCTCGGGCGCTGCTTAGTTGACGAATGTTTTCACTCAAAGAGTCAATGTCATATTCCTGATGATCTTTATAATCATAGCCGAACCCACCACCGAAATTTATAAAGCGAAGGGAGTCAAATTGTAGTGAAATGTCAAGCATAACGTTAGCGTTCTCAACATAACTAGCTATTCCCATTTCACCAGACCCTGTATGTGAGTGAATGCCGACTATTTTCAATCCTCCATTTTTACATAACCTGATTGCCTCGGGTATATCTGAAAAGTTAATTCCGAATTTAGAAAGCTCACCATTAGTAATAACCTTACTTGAATGACCAGCACCAATTCCTGAATTCAGCCGTAAACTCAACTCATGGCCAGAATGTTTTTTAACCAGGTAATAAAGGGCATCCAACGAACCTATGACTAAATTTACATTTCTTTCTACTGCAAAATCTATCTCGTCACTGTTTAAACAGTCTGCGTTATAATATATACTTTCCGGACTGAACCCACAGATAAGTGCTATTTTTACTTCCTCTACTGAACAAGCATCAATCCCCATTTCAGCATTTTTAACCAATTTTAAAATATAGGGGTTTGAGTTTGCCTTCATAGCATATAAAACACCGAAATTCTTTTTACAAAAAACATCATTAAGGCGGTTAATGTTTTCTAATATGACTTTCTCGTCATAAAGATAAAACGGAGTCCTAACTTTATCGTTAAGACTGCAAACAATATTTTTAATATCCATATTTTTACCCAAGCAGTTTTGAAAGGTATCTCTCTCCAGAATCTGGCGCAATGCACATGATTCTTTTACCTGACTCATTTTTCAAAATATTAATTGCTGTAGATATTATTGCACCGCTGGATAATCCGACATCAATTGAATAGTCTTTTCTAACGAGTTCGCAGGTGAAAAATGCCTCATCATCACTAACCGAGTAAACTTCATCGGCGGATCCAGCATCAAGTATACCCGGAATGAAATTAGAACCTATCCCCTCAATCTTCCACTCCCCTGATAAATATTCTTGACCCGAGAAGTATGACTTATAAATTGAACCTTGCGGATCAGCAACTATAAATCGAACCTTACTCCCTTTTTCACGAAAATACCGACTTATTCCCATAAGCGTACCACCTGAGCCCACGCCACAGATAATTATATCAGTATCTCGGCCTCCCTGAATCCAAAGTTCTGGCGCTGTAGTTTGATAGTGGGCGAGGCTGTTTGAATTATTGAAAAACTGGTCGCAAAAGAATCTTTCTTTTTCGTTGGCATAGCGCCTGGCTACATTGACATAGTTGTCATCTGAATCAGCAGGGGCATCCGAAGGCATTATAATTACATTCGCACCATAATGTTTTAAAAGAGATGTCTTCTCTTTACTGACACGGTCATGGGTAATTATAGTTACTCTATAACCTTTAAGTCGCCCAATCCAAGCCAGGCCAAGTCCGGTGTTTCCTGATGTAGCTTCAACCAATTCAAAACCTGGTTTTATAAGTCCATTGATTTCAGCATCTTCAATAATTTTTTGTGCTACGCGATCTTTTATCGAACCACCGGGGTTATAGGACTCAAGTTTTACCTTCACATCAGCTAATGGGTATTTATCTTGCAATATATTAACAACAGGCGTGTTACCAATTAATGATAGCAAGCTGTTTCCTTTAACTTTAGTTGTGATACTCATATGCATCCCTTCATACGTAGTAAAGTTACGCATATGTAAATTAATTTTAGGTATAAGATCAATTTATTTCTTAAGGTACAATATCACTATGGTGGTTAAAAAAAACTACATCTAATCATTTTTTCGGAACAATCAGTTAATTGAAGATTAAAATTTACTATTTATATCTATTTAATCAAATAAGTTAGGGTTATAAACTTTCTAATGATGTCGGAATTATTATTAGATTCCCTAATTTAACTTAAGATAACCTAATGGTTTTTGGCTCATGTATATCGAAAACTTTCCTTTTCCTTTTCCTTTTCCTTTTCCTTTTCCTTTTCCTTTTCCTTTTCCTATGCCGATACGATCATAAAAAAAGTGGGTCTGTACACTTTGTTTGGTCATATTCGTATTTCTGAAAATTCCCTGTAGTTTTGTTGGTAATGTTTCCAATTAGTTGAACATGTATTTTTCAATAAATGTACCTATGACCTTTTCGTGGTGTTCGACAGAGCGCGAAAAGCAGATTATTGCGTTCAATACGTTGGGTAATAATCTTGCCGGTCAAATGCTTCTTCTTTGACACTTATCTGGCATAGTTCGCCAGTCATAGCGGGTAAACATGCTCACAGCAAAGGAAGTCAGTACGCCAGCACTGCCTGGCAATGCTTTGGCGATATCTGCATTCCTGCTGGGGGAAATGTGGCAGTCGTTCTACAAAACGCCGTTGCTGAACCTGTTCTACGGCGAAGAAGAGTACGAGCAGTATCTGCGCTTT
>NZ_BCTU01000052.1 GCF_001590925.1 Serratia plymuthica NBRC 102599 | reverse complement strand
GACGTTAACGTGCGGTTTTGAACGTTCAAACTTTTCTTTAGACATCGATTGTCCCTCTAAGACACGGATAAATCGGTGGTATCACCACATCAACCAAGCATTTGCCTGTTGAATCCAGAACAGAAAGAAAATCAGGGGGCGAGATAATAAGAAGTGGTGCTGATAGGCAGATTCGAACTGCCGACCTCACCCTTACCAAGGGTGCGCTCTACCAACTGAGCTATATCAGCACATCTTGGAGCGGGCAGTGGGAATCGAACCCACATCATCAGCTTGGAAGGCTGAGGTAATAGCCATTATACGATGCCCGCATCCTGGAACTCGGCTACCTGACTTTTCTGTAGAATTTTTAGGTGGGAGAAGGATTGTTCGTCGCTTAACTCTCACCCTTCGAGCCTGCTGCGCTTTGCACTGCACAACTCGAACCTTGCTGAAGACTTTCGCCTTCCCCTTCCGCAAATTAACCGTCGCGAGTTATTCGCTGGTCAGTCAACTGCCGAAGGCAAGATTTGGTGGTGGGGGAAGGATTCGAACCTTCGAAGTCTGTGACGGCAGATTTACAGTCTGCTCCCTTTGGCCGCTCGGGAACCCCACCAGATTTTAACTACTGTGACTTGATTGGTGCCGGCTACCGGAATCGAACTGGTGACCTACTGATTACAAGTCAGTTGCTCTACCAACTGAGCTAAGCCGGCATCAAGTGCAGCGCATTCTAGGTAGAGCGAGCGACCTATGCAACAAAAAAATTGCGTTCCGTGCACTTTCGCTCACAAATCACCCAATTTTGCATGCTACCTGGCAATTCACACCGCACGACGTGCAAACATTCATCAATCACAAGCATCATTCTGCAAAAATCTATTGGATTTTTACAAGTGTTGACTCGGTATTTCTCCGTACTGGCCATATCCAACCGATCGTTCGAATTTTGGCAAACTGTGAGCCAAGCCAATGCACCACAAAAATGCACCACAAAGAGGACACAGCCCTATGCGGATGCATAAACTGCGCTCAGATTTCATCGGCCTTGCCATCAATGCGTGCTTACCGTTTTGGCGCAGTTATTGCTTCTTTTCATTACCCCCCGCACAGGAGGAATCGCCAATGAAACTTGTTTTGATTAATGCTGCCACGTTACCTATTTACCGCGATGAGCTTGCCCGTCTATTAACCGATGCGGTCGCTCACGGCGCGTCTGTCGACTATGACACGTCGATTTCCCATGAGGATGCCGAGAGCTATTTCCACAGTCTGCGCCCGGCACTGGCCAAAGGAGAGCTACTGCTGTGGATCGCCAGGGATGACAGTGGCGTCATCGGCACCGTGCAACTCGAGCTGTGCCAAAAACCGAATGGCCGCAATCGCGCTGAGATACAAAAACTGTTGGTTCACAGCCGCGCACAGCGTAACGGTGTTGGGCATGCCTTAATGAAGGCATTAGAGAAAAGCGCTCTGCAGCAGCATCGAGGTTTGTTGTATCTGGATACTCAGGCCGGCTCAGCTGCAGAAGCCTTGTATCGTTCTCTTGGTTATCGCTGCCTGGGTGAGTTGCCGGATTATGCCGCCGCGCCAGATGGCAGTTACCATCCCACGGTGATTTATTACAAACGCCTGTTTGCCGTAAATCAACCTTTCCGCGCAATCGCCAGCTAGCATGAAAGCGGTATTATCACTGGATGATACCGCTTTGCAGCCCCTATCAATCAACTGCGCGCCGCCTCGCACAATTGACATAAACTCCTACTAATCGCCAACTTTTGCGAAAAAAGTCTACGCCAAAAACCAAGCTGTCTATAATATGCAGCTTGTTTATTATCTGGACTTGGCGTCTGGCGCCTTTCCCAACCTGCGTTAACAGGCAGAATTTGGCTTATGATAAAAAGAGATCAATCTTTAGCGACGCCTTACCTTCAGTTCGATCGTACCCAGTGGGCTGCGTTGCGAGATTCGGTGCCGCTGACACTGTCAGAAGAAGAGATCGTTAAACTAAAAGGGATTAACGAAGATCTCTCTTTGGAAGAGGTAGCACAGATTTATCTGCCGCTATCGCGTCTGCTGAACTTCTATATCAGTTCCAACCTTCGTCGTCAGGCCGTACTTGAACAATTTCTCGGTACCGATGGTCAGAAAATTCCCTATGTCATCGGCATTGCCGGCAGCGTTGCCGTAGGCAAAAGCACTACCGCACGTTTACTCCAGGCATTACTTAGCAGTTGGCCGGAGCATCGGAGTGTTGAACTGATCACCACCGACGGTTTCCTGCATCCTAATAAGGTGCTGAACGAACGGGGGTTAATGAAGAAAAAAGGATTCCCGCAGTCTTACGATATGCACAGCCTGGTGAAATTCGTTTCTGAGGTGAAATCCGGTGCCAAACGCGTGACGGCGCCCGTATATTCCCACCTGATCTATGACGTTGTTCCGGATGGCAATAAAGTTATTGAGCAGCCAGATATTCTTATTCTGGAAGGATTAAACGTATTACAGAGCGGAATGGATTACCCTCACGATCCACATCACGTATTTGTTTCTGACTTCGTTGATTTCTCAATATATGTCGATGCTCCTGAGCAGTTGCTGCAAACCTGGTATATCAATCGGTTCCTGAAATTTCGTCAGGGTGCATTTTCTAATCCTGACTCTTATTTCCATAACTACGCAAAGCTGCCAGAACCGGAGGCCATTAACATTGCCACCCAACTATGGAACGAGATTAATGGATTGAATTTACAGCAAAACATCCTTCCAACCCGTGAGCGAGCCAGCCTGATAATGACGAAAAGCGCTAATCATGCGGTCGAACATGTACGATTGAGAAAATAATGCTATAAAACAGATGGGGACAATGTTGGTCCCCTATCAATAATTATTATTCGGCGCTACGTAGAGATATTTCCCCCCCGATAAATGGCTTGATTGCACCATTCTGCTCGAGCAATAATGCCCCTTGCTGATCAATACCACGCGCAATGCCAAAAAGTTGTTGTTCGCCAATTAGCAGTTTAACAGGCCGATCAATAAAGTTATCCAAAGCACGCCATCGCGAAATGAAGGGTACCAGTCCATCAATCTCAAACTGCTGCAAAGATTGGCGTAACTCATTCAGCAAGGTTGCTGCAAGCTCATTGCGATCTATGCTAATCCCCGCTTCCTGCAGGTTTATCCAACCCTGATTGATAGCATTGGCATTGCTTTCTCGCATCGCCAAATTGATACCGGCGCCCATCACCAACTGCGCGGCATCACCGGTTTTCCCTGTTAATTCCACCAAGATACCAGCCAGTTTACGATCGTTGAGGTATAAATCGTTCGGCCATTTAACCCTGACCTCCTCAGCGCCAAGGCGTTGCAATACCTCTGCCATCACTATACCAATCACCAGGCTCAGACCCATTGCCGCTGCCGGTCCCTGCTCCAGACGCCAAAACATCGAAAGATACAGATTGGCGCCAAACGGTGATATCCATTGCCGCCCGCGTCGGCCACGCCCCGCCTGCTGATACTCAGCGACACAGGCATCACCTGATTGTAACTCAGTGATGCGGTCCAGAAGATATTGGTTGGTAGAGTCTACGACCGATAACACAGTTACACGCTTATCTGCCAGTTGACCAAGAATACGTTTAGAATCCAGCAGTTGGATGGGAGCGGGCAGACTGTACCCTTTTCCCGGCACGGTAAATACATCCAGACCCCACTCACGAATTGTCTGGATATGTTTATTAATCGCTGCGCGACTCATCCCGAGATACTCGCCAAGATGCTCTCCTGAATGGAAACTGCCGTCAGCCAATAGCGCAATTATCTTTAGTGGGACTTTGGAGTCTTTCATGAGAGAACTTCCACAGCATTACATTCACCCGTCGCGCCGATAAAACGAACTTCAGGTTCCAGCCACACATCGAACTTCTTCGCTACCGTATTGCGTACATGGCGAGCCAAAGCGACTACGTCCTGGCTACTGGCATCACCCAGATTAACCAGAACAAGCGCCTGTTGACGATGTACCGCTGCACCGCCAATTTGATAACCCTTCAGCTCACACTGGTCGATCAACCAGCCGGCAGCCAGCTTCACCTGGCCATCCTGTTGCGGGTAATGTGGCATACCCGGGTAAAGAGCAACCAGCTCAGCGCCCTTCTGCTCGCTGACCAGCGGGTTCTTGAAGAAACTACCTGCATTACCGGTAACCGCGGGATCAGGCAACTTACTGCGGCGCATTGCGCATACCGACTCAAATATCTGACGTGGTGTCACCGTTTCCGGATCCAGTTTCGTCAGATCGCCATAATTCAGCATCGGGCTCCACTGTTTACTCAGTCGCAAGCCTACGCCGACAATAATATGGCCGGTCTGAAAATCATGCTTGAAAATACTGTCACGATAACCGAATCCGCACTCTGATGTCGGGATACGATCTATGGCACCAGTATTAAAGTCCAGTAAATCAACGTAATCGCATACACTTTTCAGTTCTATACCATAAGCACCAATATTTTGAATAGGTGCAGAACCGACCAGGCCCGGAATCAAAGCCAGGTTTTCCAGCCCAGGGATACCGTTATCCAACGTAGTGCAGACCAAACCATGCCAGTTTTCGCCGGCGCCAACATGAAGGTACCAGGCATCCGTCTCTTCTCTGATATCGATGCCTTTGAATTGATTGATCATAACCGTACCGGCAAAATCCTCAAGGAACAGGACATTACTTCCCTCACCGAGTACCAACAATGGCTCTTGACGCTTTTGCGTTTTCTGCCAAACCTTGATCATTAATTCGATTCTATCTGCAATGACCAGATGCGCTGCGTTAACCGGGAGCGCAAAGGTATTGTGTGTTTTTAAAGACGCACGTTCAGTAGACATAACGTTAAATACCTATACGGAAATAAACTTTTACCTAGTCTACTAGATTCGACGCGCTAGGCTAATATTTGTTTTTATTGATTTTAATTTAGCCAGGCAATCATCCATGCGGAATATACTTCCAATTGTTTTATAAGGAGATATTTATATAAATATATGGGGTAATGTAATGAAGATAATGAGTGACGTGATTAATACCGGTATTATCTTAATTTGACGTCTATGCACACGTAGCACAATGCCTACTATTTAGTGCTTTTTATATGTATGAAATTATTTATCATTTTTAAAAATCGCTCCCACTTATGATTATAAGCATAACTTAAGCGGTCTTTTATTCGTGAAGTGGCGGTAAATTGAGCTTCATCCGGAGTTTCTTGCCCC
>NZ_BCTU01000051.1 GCF_001590925.1 Serratia plymuthica NBRC 102599 | reverse complement strand
AACGTTAACGTGCGGTTTGGAACGTTCAAATTTTTCTTTAGACACGGCTATATTCCTTACTCTTATGCTCTCCCCTCATGGAGAGAGCACTGATCAATGTGTTAAACCCGAAAGCTTATTTACCACGGGCTTCGATAACGGCCTGAGCGACGTTGTTCGGCGCATCATCGTACTTCAAGAACTCCATGGAGTAAGAAGCACGGCCTTTGGTCAGAGAACGCAGTTGAGTTGCGTATCCGAACATCTCGGACAACGGAACTTCAGCGTGAATCTGAACGCCAGTAGCGTTGGATTCCTGACCTTTCAGTTGACCACGGCGACGGCTAAGGTCACCGATAACGTCACCGGTGTTCTCTTCCGGCGTTTCAACTTCAACCTTCATAATCGGCTCAAGCAAAACAGGTTTCGCTTTCTTAAAGCCATCTTTAAAGGCGATAGACGCAGCCAGTTTAAACGCCAATTCGGAGGAGTCAACATCGTGGAAAGAACCGAAATGCAGACGCACACCAAGGTCAACAACCGGGTAACCGGCCAGTGGACCAGACTTAAGCTGCTCCTGGAGGCCTTTATCAATGGCAGGGATGTATTCCGTTGGGATCACACCACCTTTAATGTCATTGATGAACTCGTAGCCTTTCGGATTTGAGCCCGGCTCCAGTGGGTACATGTCGATAACAACATGACCATACTGACCACGACCACCAGACTGCTTGGCGTGTTTACCTTCGATGTCGGTAACTTTCGCGCGAATGGCTTCACGGTAAGCAACTTGTGGTTTACCCACGTTCGCTTCAACGTTAAATTCACGACGCATACGGTCAACCAGGATGTCCAGGTGAAGTTCACCCATACCTGCGATGATAGTCTGACCTGATTCTTCGTCAGTCCACACGCGGAATGATGGATCTTCCTTCGCCAGACGGCCCAGAGCCAGACCCATTTTTTCCTGGTCAGCTTTGGTTTTTGGTTCAACTGCAACGGAGATTACCGGCTCAGGGAACTCCATACGCTCCAGAATGATCACGTGGTTTGGATCACACAGAGTGTCACCGGTAGTCACGTCTTTCAGACCGATCGCTGCAGCGATGTCGCCTGCACGAACTTCTTTGATCTCTTCACGCTTGTTAGCGTGCATCTGAACGATACGGCCCAGACGCTCACGTGCAGCCTTCACTGAGTTCAACACGGTGTCACCGGAGTTAACGATACCGGAGTACACGCGGAAGAATGTCAGGTTACCCACGAATGGGTCGGTAGCAATTTTGAACGCCAGTGCAGCAAATGGCTCATCGTCATTAGCATGACGCTCAGCCGGCGTATCTTTACCGTCGTCGAGGATACCGTTGATTGCAGGTACGTCAGTTGGTGCCGGCAGGTATTCGATAACCGCATCCAGCATTGCCTGCACGCCTTTGTTTTTAAAGGCAGAACCACAGGTAACCAGAATAATCTCGTTGTTCAGCACGCGCTGACGCAGAGCTTTCTTGATTTCTTCCTCGGTCAGCTCTTCGCCGCCCAGGTATTTTTCCATCAGCTCGTCTGAAGCTTCAGCTGCAGATTCAACCAGGTTCTGGTGCCATTCTTCGGCCAGCGCTTGCATGTCCGCAGGGATCTCTTCGTATTCGAAGGTCACGCCCTGGTCAGCATCGTTCCAGTTGACTGCTTTCATTTTCACCAGGTCAACGATACCGGTGAATTTCTCTTCTGCGCCGATGGCCAGTTGCAATGGAACCGGATTCGCGCCCAGACGGGATTTGATCTGACCAACAACTTTCAGGAAGTTAGCACCCATGCGGTCCATTTTGTTAACGAACGCGATGCGTGGAACTTTATATTTGTTAGCCTGACGCCATACAGTTTCAGACTGTGGCTGAACACCACCAACAGCACAGTAAACCATTACAGCGCCATCAAGAACACGCATGGAACGTTCTACTTCGATGGTGAAGTCAACGTGTCCCGGTGTGTCGATGATGTTTACGCGGTGCGGCTCAAACTGCTTGGCCATACCAGACCAGAAAGCGGTAGTCGCTGCAGAAGTGATGGTAATACCACGCTCCTGCTCCTGCTCCATCCAGTCCATGGTGGCAGCGCCGTCATGAACTTCACCGATTTTGTGGTTTACACCGGTGTAGAACAGAATACGTTCGGTAGTGGTCGTCTTACCGGCGTCGATGTGAGCGCTGATACCGATGTTACGATAGCGCTCAATGGGTGTTGTACGAGCCATTTGATTCCTCTATTGCCTTAGGCGTTCAAGTTCGGTTAACCCAAGCGGGTTGGCTTCTTGAAGCGCCCGCTTGGTTAGCATAACTACTGCGTGGCAATTACCAGCGGTAGTGGGCGAACGCCTTGTTGGCTTCTGCCATACGGTGAACGTCTTCACGTTTCTTAACAGCAGAACCTTTGTTCTCAACTGCATCAGAAAGTTCGTTCGCCAAGCGCAGAGCCATGGATTTATCACCGCGTTTACGAGCAGCATCAACGATCCAACGCATTGCCAGAGCATTACGACGGACCGGGCGGACTTCAACTGGTACCTGATAAGTAGAACCACCAACGCGGCGCGACTTAACTTCTACAGTCGGGCGAACGTTGTCGAGAGCTACTTCGAAAGCTTCCAGGTGATTTTTACCAGAACGCTGAGCCAGGGTCTCCAGCGCGGTATACACGATAGCTTCTGCAGTAGATTTTTTACCGTCTACCATCAGGATATTTACAAATTTGGCCAACAGCTCGGATCCGAACTTAGGATCTGGCAGGATTTTACGTTGGCCTATTACGCGACGACGTGGCATGGAAATACTCCGTTGTTAATTCAGGATTGTCCAAAACTCTACGAGTTTATTTTGACATTAAAGTGAAAATGTTTGGCCTTACTTAACGGAGAACCATTAAGCCTTTGGCTTCTTCACGCCGTACTTGGAACGAGCTTGCTTACGGTCTTTAACACCGGAGCAGTCAAGTGCACCACGGACGGTGTGGTAACGCACACCTGGCAAGTCTTTAACACGACCGCCACGGATCAGGATCACGGAGTGTTCCTGCAGGTTGTGACCTTCACCACCGATGTAGGAAGTCACTTCGAAACCGTTAGTCAAACGCACACGGCATACTTTACGCAGCGCGGAGTTTGGTTTTTTCGGGGTGGTGGTATATACGCGGGTACATACACCACGTTTCTGCGGGCAAGCTTCCAGCGCTGGAACGTTGCTTTTAGCAGCCTTCACAGAGCGTGGTTTGCGAACCAGCTGATTAATTGTTGCCATTAAAAAAGCTCCTGGTTTTGCTTCGTTTGTTGCTTCGTAAACATGTGATAAATCCCCTCGTATGCACTACTGGCAAAGTACGAGGCCGCAGAATTTTATGGCTGAGCGGTAGAGGTGTCAAGAAATATACAACATCACTCTCATCACCAAGCCATTTGGCTTCGATGTTTTTCGGTTAATTCAACGAAGTGATTATAGCCGATGACAGTGATTTTGTGTGAAAAATGACCAACCAAGCCTCTGGCTTCCAGGTCGTCCTGCATCGCATAAAGTGATATGGGGGCATTGAGCAGTAATTCAAGGTGCGCGCTGCCGGCCAACCCGGCCAGTACGCCATCCTGTATCAGCAGCAGATCGTCGCCTTGTGTGGTCAAGCGCAGCAATGCCGGCAAATCGCATTGAGTGGGAGAGTGGCTAAGGGTATACAGCATCCGAATGTCCTAAAAAGTCATTACCGCGTCATAACCGGCTAACTGTTGACGCAGCGCATCCGGTGCCAGCACCTCGGCCTCCAGCACCCAGTCGGTCACCTGACTCAGACCGCGCTCCTGCAAAGATGCCTGGCACAGATAACACTGCTCGACGTCATACAGCGGCAGCACGCCAAAGGTGGCGATATAGTTGCGCGCCAGAATTTTTTCCGGCTGCTGCCCCGGCAATAGCTGCAATACGCCATCGCCGATAAAAAACACGCCCAGATCTTCGCTCAGCGCCGAAGTCGCCAACAGCGCATCCAGCCCTTCCCTGCCGCCGGTGCCGCCGTGCGGGCCTTGGGTAAAAACAAAAGCGACTCGTTTCATAAATTCTCTCAGAACTGCACCAGACGGTCACAACTTAGCGCCGCCTCAGCCAACGAACCCAACCCGCTAAGGGTAAAGCCAGGTTGCAGATTAGCCGTTTCCAGCCCCTGCTGCGCAGCTTCCTGTTCATCGGTCACGCCGCGCCGCAACGCCGCGGCCACACAAACGTTGAGCGCAATACCGTGCTGCTGCGCCAGTTGCGCCCAGCCGCGCACCAGATCGAACTCATCGCTGGCAGGGGATGTCAGTTGGTTGGCATTCAGCACCCCTTCACGGTAGAAAAATACGCTGGAGAGCCGATGCCCTTTCGCCAGCAGGGCTTGTGCGAACTGATAGGCGCTGCTGGCCTGCTGGGTGCCATACGCCGGGCCGGTGACCAAAAGGCAGTAATCCAGCATCAGCGCTCGGTTCCCAGCAGGTCACCGCTTTTGAACTGGCGGATATACAGATACACGGTGTGCTTGGAAATATTCAGGCGATCCGCCACCTGATTAATCGCATCTTTGATATCAAAAATGCCTTTTTCATAAAGATTCAACACCACCTGGCGATTTTTGGCATTGTTGGAGACATTGCGATCGGCATTGACCTCCTCAATGGTGAACTCCAGCGTCTGCGCCACCAGATCGTCCACGGAAGAGGCAAAGTTGACTGAGGGAGCCACTTCCTGGGTTTCCGGCGGCATGAAAGTCTGCATTACCTGGGAGAACGGCACATCGAGGTTCATGTTGATGCACAACAGGCCGATCACCCGCTGCTCGCGATTACGGATGGCGATAGTGACCGACTTCATCAACACGCCGCTCTTGGCGCGGGTGAAATAGGCCTTCGACACACTGCTGTCATCGCCGGCCATATCATGCAGCATCCGCAGCGCCAGGTCGGTGATCGGCGAACCGATCTGCCGCCCGGTATGCTCGCCGTTGGCAATGCGCACCGCCGAGCATTTCAAATCTTCCAGCGCGTGCAGCACGATCTCGCAGTGACCGCCGATCAGCATAGCTAGCCCATCGACCACGGCTTCATAAGACTTCAGGATTTCATGATCCGTCTGGCTAAACGGACGTTCATTCAGCAAATCAAGTTCGCTGACTTCGCTGGATAAAAGCGAATTTGACATCGAAAATACCACCCTCAAAGATCGCCTGTGCCAGGGGGCGCAGCTAAAACGGCTCGTGCAGGCTCCCTCTTCCACAGGCGGCATACCCTTGAGTATCCACAGGGCAGGCAGGCTGGTATCAGCATGAAACAGCACGACGGGCGTCCGCAGACCAACACGCGGCCGGGAACAGTTTTAGGTACACGCCCTAAGGGGCAGGCGCATGACTCATAAGTCCGGATTATTAGTCTAGCAAAACTGCCAGAGTAAAGTCCTTGCGTTTGCGCGTGGTATTGACGTTAAGCCCGATGCCCGGCAGGCGTCAAGCAATCAGTGGGAGGGAAAGTAAAAGTTACGCCTCATCCGGCATTAATCAGAGACGCTGAAATGAACACCGCCGCGAAGAAGATTCGCGGCGGTGATGGCAATCAGACAGGCTTATTGCGCTTTGGCATCCGCCGCTGCGTCAGCCGGTTTTTCAGCCTTGGCGTCTGCTTTCGGCGCAGCTTTCACATCCAGCAGCTCAACGTCGAATACCAGAGTGGAGTTAGCCGGAATGCCCGGAACGCCGGTTTTACCGTAGGCCAGTGCCGGTGGAATTACCAGCTTGATTTTGCCGCCTTTCTTGAGGTGTTTCAGGCCTTCAGTCCAGCCTGGGATCACGCCGTCCAGACGGAATGACAGCGGCTCACCACGGGTATAGGAGTTGTCAAACTCGGTGCCGTCGGTCAGGGTGCCTTTGTAGTTCACGACAACGGTGTCGCTGTCTTTAGGCGCTTCACCCGCACCCGGTTTCTCTACCTTGTACAGCAGGCCAGATTCGGTTTTCTTCACGCCTTTTTCTTTGGCGAAGGTCTCACGGTACTTGGCGCCTTTCGTTTCGTTGTCTTTAGCGTCTTGTTCCATCTTCGCCTGAGCAGAAGCCTTCACGCGCGCTTCAAAGCTCTGCAGCGTTTTTTCGATGTCCGCATCGTTCAACTTGCTCTTGTTGGCGAAAGCATCCTGAACGCCTGAGATCAACTGATCTTTGTCCAGTTTGATACCCAGCTTTTCTTGCTCTTTCAGCGAGTTGTCCATGTAACGGCCCAGGGATGCGCCCAGTGCGTAAGCCGCTTGCTCGTCATCGTTCTTGAACTTGCCGGTGCTTGGTGCTGCTGCAGCGTCCGCTGGTTTAGCGGCTTCGGCCGGTTTAGCCGCATCAGCAGCCATAACCTGAGTCGCATTCAGAGCAAAAGCCATGGTGGTTGTCAGAAGCGTGACTTTAAACAAAGATTTCATCCATTTCTCCAGTGTCTGAAGCTGTGCCCCAAACAGTCATTAAGTAAGATAACCGGGCTACTATAGCTGCCTGAAAGAAAACAAAACAGTCACACAGGTAACCAATCGAGTCAAAGTGTGACTCCAGGTTTAAGGAGAAGTTTCCTTTAATGTGCTACCCGCATGATAAATCAGATTATTCTTCCACCCGATACGATAACGGTAACAAAAACAGCCGCGATAAGCGCTCTATTTTTCAGCACTTTACACAGGGCGCAGCCGCCTGCGGTTATCCCTCGCTCTGCGGGGGGCGAAATAGCGCAGCGCAAAGCCGGCGGCAGCTGTTAACATAGTGCCAGATTCAGGATTAAACCGCGTCAGAGGTAGCATCATGCACAACGCCGATACCCAAAGCCTGTTACTGCGGCTTGAGGAATTGGAAAGCCGCCAGGCCTTCCAGGAAGTCACCATTGAAGAGCTCAACCAAACCGTGGTGCACCACCAGCTTGAAATGCTGAAATTGCAGGAACACCTGCGCGTGCTGACCGATAAACTGCGCTCGACCCAAACGTCGATGATTGCCTCGCAGTCGGAAGAGACGCCACCGCCGCATTATTGATAA
>NZ_BCTU01000050.1 GCF_001590925.1 Serratia plymuthica NBRC 102599 | reverse complement strand
TTGCCCAAAAATCGCCCAACCTCACAAAACACGAAGATAAAAAATCAACGGCGTTGCTTAAGAACGAGGATTAACTATATGTTAATTTTTAGTTTCTTAAATGTAACCAGGAGTTGATCATGTTGACAAGAATCAGTGCGTCTGTGGTTGCGATCGCGGTACTGGGGGCAGCGCCTGCCTATGCCGACTTCCCGGCAGGCTATCCGGCTGACTATCAGAAGATAGTCGATGGCGCGAAGAAAGAAGGCAAGGTTGTGGTGTATTCCACCACCGACACCAAAGCTGCCGGCCCGCTGATTCAGGGGTTCGAAGCACTGTATCCGGGCGTGAAAGTCGAATACAACGACATGAACAGCACCGAATTATACAACCGCTACATCAGCGAACAGGCGGCGGGCGGCACCAGCGGCGACGTGGTTTGGAGCTCGTCGATGGACACCGCGCTGAAACTGGCGACCGACTACGCGCAGGAGTACGCCTCGCCGGAGCAGGGCCAATTGCCGAAATGGGCGGTCTGGAAAGAGAAGGCCTACGGCACCACCTATGAGCCGGTGGTATTCATCTATAACAAACGGCTGATCCCGCAGGGTGACGTACCGGACTCGCACGCTGCACTGGCAAAACTGATCGCCAGCCAGACCGACAAGTTCAAAAAGAAAGTCACCACCTATGACATCGAAAAGTCAGGGCTGGGTTTCATGTTGTCAGTACAGGACTCCAAGGCCGATCCGCACTATTTCGCTACCCTGGCTGACGTAGCCAAAGGCGGCCTGGCGGTGCAATCCTCCACCGGCACCATGATGGAAAGGGTGTCATCCGGTGAGAACCTGATCGGTTTCAACATTCTGGGTTCTTATGCCGAGGCGCGCGCCAAAACCGACCCTTCGCTCGGTATTTCTTATCCGAAGGATTACACGCTGGTGCTGTCGCGCGTGTCCTTTATCAGCAAAGAGGCGACCAACGCTAACGCAGCGAAACTGTGGCTTAACTACGTGCTGTCGGAAAAGGGCCAAAGCATACTTGCCAATCAGGCGGACATTCCTTCCATCCGCAATGACATAGAAGGCAAGAACGACATTGAAGGCATGACTAAAATGCTCGGCAACGCGCTGAAACCTATCCCGGTGGATGAGAGCCTGTTGGAGTATCTGCAGCCGGCCAAACGCCTGGATTATATCAAGCAGTGGCGTACCGCCGCGGCAAAATAATAACCGGATCCGGACGCGCGTCTGCCACGTCGGCGCGCGCCCTTTGGTCGTCGTCGTTTACAACCATTGGGATATTTTATGGAAGCATGGCGTAGAAAGTGGCAAAGCCTGCCACGCGGCTTGGTGGTGTTGATAACCGCATTGGTTATCTATGTGCCGCTGTCGTTTATCGTGATTCAAAGTTTCCTCTCTGCCCCCTTTTTCTCTCCGTCCAAGGTGTTCAGCCTTGAGGCGTTTCAGTTTATTTTTACCGACCCCGACTTTTACAAGGCGCTGAAAAGCGGCTTTATTCTGGCTTTCGGACTGGTGGTGATCGCCATTCCGTTGGGGGGTATTCTGGCCTTTTTGATGGTCAGAACCGATTTGCCCGGCCGCCGCTTCATTGAGCCGCTGATCCTGGTGCCGATCTTTGTCTCCCCGATGGTGCTGGGGTTTGGCTACGTGGTGGCTGCCGGGCCGGTGGGTTTTTTCTCGCTGTGGGCGGAGGCGCTGCTGGGCTTCGTGCCATGGAATATCTACTCGATGTCCAGCATCGTGGTCATCGCCGGGCTGACGCATGTGCCCCACGCCTATCTTTACATTTCTTCGGCGCTGCGCAGCGTAGGCTCCGACGTGGAAGAAGCGGCGCGCACGGCGGGGGCCTCGCCCTTGCAGGTGATGACCGCAGTCAGTTTGCCGATGGTGCGGCCGTCCATTCTCTATGCCGGCGTGCTGCTGTTCTTCCTGGGGCTGGAAGTGTTCGGCCTGATGCTGGTGCTGGGCGACCCGGAAGGCAACCTGGTGCTGGCGACCTACCTGTATCAACTGACCAATAAGCTGGGTACGCCGTCTTACCATTTGATGGCGGCGGTGGCGGTGGTGCTGATCTGCATCACCATTCCGTTGGTGATGTTGCAGCGCCGTCTGATGCGCACCGCCAACCGTTTCGTTACCGTCAAAGGCAAGGCTTCGCAGGCCCGCGCGTTGCCGCTGGGTAAATGGCGCTGG
Organism: Serratia plymuthica NBRC 102599; assembly: GCF_001590925.1. Lineage (GTDB taxonomy): Bacteria > Pseudomonadota > Gammaproteobacteria > Enterobacterales > Enterobacteriaceae > Serratia > Serratia plymuthica. The sequence goes on along the minus strand of NZ_BCTU01000050.1, from coordinate 5,809 downwards.
GTCGCCGGTGCCGTGGTGGTGTTCTGGCTGACGGTCACCATCGGCGTACCGCTGGTGGGGGTGGTATTGCGTGCCTTTATCTCCAACTGGGGCGTGGGCGTTTCCATCTGGGACGAACTGTCGCTCAATACTTTCCGCACCATCTGGCAGCAACCCAACCTGCTGCGGGCGATTGTCAACTCAATGGCGATTGGGGTGTTCGGTGGCGCGCTGGCGGTGGCTTGCTACCTGTTTATCGGCATCGCCATGCACCGCAAACCCGACGGCGCGACCCGTTTCCTCGACTACAGCGTGCTGGTGCCGCGAGCGGTGCCGGGCCTGCTGGCCGGTCTGGCTTTCCTGTGGGTATTCCTGTTCCTGCCGATGTGGCTGGATAAATCGCTGAAAGAGGGCTGGCTGTCGGCGCTGCCGGTGGCCGAGTGGTTGCGGGAGAACCTGATCGTCTGGTTGCGTTCCTTGCGCAGCACCATCTTCAGCGTTTGGCTGGCCTATACCGTGGTATGGATGGCCTACGGACTGCGGCTGATTTCCTCCACGTTGTTGCAGGTTGGCCCCGAACTGGAAGAAGCGGCGCGCAGCGCCGGGGCGACCCGTGGCCAGATCACCCGACACGTCACCATTCCGCTGTCGCGTTACGGCCTGATTGGTTCTTGGCTGTTGATGTTCCTGATTTTTGAACGCGAGTATTCCACCGGGGTGTATCTGCTTTCTCCGGGCACGGAAACCATAGGATCGATGCTGGTTTCGCTGTGGGCGGCGGGCGCCATTGATATCGTTGCGGCGCTCTCCTTTATCAACATCCTGTTGGTGGTGTTGGGTCTGGGTATCGCCCTGCGCTTTGGAGTGAAATTACATGATTGAACTTTCGGTAGATAATCTGCATTTGACCTACGGCGACAACCCGGTGCTGAAAGGCGTTTCGATGCAGTTGAAACGGGGTGAAGTGGTTTCGCTGCTGGGCCCGTCGGGCAGTGGGAAAACCACGTTGCTGCGTGCGGTCGCCGGGCTGGAAAAGCCGACGCAGGGTCGCATTATCATCGGCAGCAATACCGTATACGATGGCGCTTCGCGCAGTGAGATCCCGGCCGAAGAGCGCAACCTTGGGCTGGTGTTCCAGTCTTACGCGTTATGGCCGCATAAAACCGTGTTTGAGAACGTTGCCTATCCGCTGAAATTACGCAAAGTCGCCTCGGCGGAAATTAGCCAGCGGGTGCAGGGCGTGCTCGATCAGCTTGGGTTGGGGGCGTTGGGCAAGCGCCATCCGCACCAACTTTCCGGCGGCCAGCAACAGCGCGTGGCGATTGGCCGGGCGCTGGTGTACAACCCGCCGGTGATCCTGCTGGATGAGCCCTTGTCTAACCTGGATGCCAAGCTGCGTGAAGAGGCGAGGGTGTTTCTGCGCGAGTTGATTATCAAGCTTGGCCTGTCGGCGTTGATGGTGACCCACGATCAGAATGAGGCGATGGCGATTTCCGACCGTATTTTGCTGCTCAACAACGGGAAAATCGAACAGCAAGGTACACCGCAGGAAATGTACGGTTCACCTTCGACCCTGTTTACCGCCGAGTTTATGGGCAGCAATAATCGCCTGTACGGCAAGGTCACGGAGGTGAGTGACGGTAAAGCGCGCATCGAAGGCAAAGACTGGGCGCTGTGGGGCATGGCAGGCGCGGGGGTAAAAGCCGGCGCAGAGGGGACGGCGGTGATCCGTGTCGAACGCGTGCATCTGGGGGACGATCCACAGGGCAATCAACTTGAGCTGCCTCTGCTGACCAGCATGTATCTTGGCGATCGTTGGGAATATCTGTTCCGCACGGTGGCCGAGGATTTTGTGGTGCGTGCCTATGGCAGCGAGGTTCGTGAGCAGGCGCTGTGCAGGTTATCGTTGCCGGCAGAGCACCTGTGGATTTTCCCGAAAGAATAATATCGGCATGGCCGCACCCTGCAATGGGGGGGGCGGCCTGCTGGCTAAAAGGTGAGCGCTTCGTCGTCAGGCTTTGGTGCCGTCTTAAGTCAAAAGTGTGCGCTAGATCATCTTATTCTCGCAAAACCCTCTCGCGTTGCCCACCGGCTTGCTGCACCTGTTCCTTTTGGCAAAACTTTGGTTTATGCTCGGCTGAAGCGTTTCAGTTGTGGCAGTATCTCGCAGAAATGCCCGAGTGACGCCGGTGAAGATCCGCCGGCGGAAAGGAATAATGTTACGCGGCGATTCACAGCAGGCGGTGCGATACACTACTCTATGCAGGTTAGTCAGATAACCAGCCAGTGCCCTCTCGATGCCGGTGAACGCGCCCGGCGGAAGAAGGCCCTTTTTCAGGAGCAGCATGACCATCCGCATAGCGATAAACGGCTTTGGCCGCATCGGCCGCAGCGTTTTACGCGCACTGTATGAATCGGGACGTAGAGCGGAAATTTCCGTGGTGGCGATCAACGAACTGGCGAACGCCGAGGGGATGGCCCACCTGTTGAAATACGACTCCAGCCATGGGCGCTTTGCCTGGGACGTACGCCAGGAATGCGACATGCTGACCGTCGGGGACGACACTATCCGTTTGCTGCATCAGCCGGCGGTAGAGCTGCTTCCCTGGAGCGAGCTGGGCGTCGACGTGGTGCTGGATTGCAGCGGCGTGTTCGGCAGCCGGGCAGATGGCGAGGCCCATCTGGCGGCAGGTGCGAAGAAGGTTCTGTTCGCCCATCCGGGCGGCAACGATCTGGACGCCACCATCGTGTTTGGCGTCAATCATCAGACGCTGCTGGCGGAACACCGTATCGTGTCCAATGCGTCATGCACCACCAACTGCATTATTCCGGTGATCAAGCTGCTGGACGATGCCTTTAGCATCGAATCGGGCACCGTGACCACCATTCACTCGTCGATGAACGATCAGCCGGTGATAGACGCCTATCATCAGGATTTGCGGCGCACCCGCGCGGCGAGCCAGTCGATTATTCCGGTCGACACCAAGCTGGCCGCCGGCATTACCCGCATTTTTCCGCAGTTTTGCGATCGTTTCGAAGCGATTTCCGTGCGCGTGCCGACCATCAACGTGACGGCCATCGATCTCAGCGTCAGCGTCAGTTCGGCGGTAAAAGTGACAGAGGTCAACCAGCTGTTGCAAAAGGCCGCACAGGGATCTTTTCGTGGTATAGTCGATTACACGGAACTGCCATTGGTCTCGATTGATTTTAACCACGACCCGCATAGCGCTATCGTCGACGGTACGCAGACCCGGGTCAGCGGGCAGCACCTGATCAAGACCTTGGTCTGGTGCGATAATGAATGGGGCTTTGCCAATCGGATGTTGGATACAACACGGGCAATGGCCGCCAGCGGTTTCTAGTACGGCGGCATCGGCAGTTTGCCGGTGCGTCGCTCAGGCAACTTTATAGAGATTTAACCAAGAGGGTTCACCATGTCTGTAATTAACATGTCCGATCTGGATCTGGCAGGTAAACGCGTTCTGATCCGCTCCGATCTGAACGTTCCAGTGAAAGACGGTAAAGTGACTTCCGATGCACGTATCCGTGCCTCCCTGCCGACGATTGAAGCTGCGCTGAAACAAGGTGCTCGCGTGATGGTAACGTCCCACCTGGGCCGTCCTGTCGAAGGCGAATACAACGAAGAATTCTCCCTGCTGCCGGTTGTAAACTACCTGAAAGAACACCTGAAAAACCCGGTACGTCTGGCCAAAGACTACCTGGAAGGCGTTGACGTTGCAGAAGGTGAGTTGGTCGTGCTGGAAAACGTCCGTTTCAACAAGGGCGAGAAGAAAGACGACGAAACCCTGTCCAAGAAGTACGCGGCGCTGTGCGACGTATACGTGATGGACGCTTTCGGCACCGCGCACCGCGCGCAGGCTTCGACTCACGGCGTGGGCAAGTTTGCTCCTGTTGCCTGTGCAGGCCCGCTGCTGTCTGCCGAGCTGGAAGCCCTGGGTAAAGCGCTGGGTAACCCGGCTCGCCCAATGGTCGCTATCGTTGGCGGCTCTAAAGTGTCTACCAAGTTCGACGTTCTGCAATCACTGGTGAAAATCGCGGATACCGTGATTGTCGGCGGCGGCATTGCAAACACCTTCGTTGCTATCGAAAACAACGTGGGCAAATCACTGTACGAGCCAGACTTCGTTGCTGCGGCAAAAGATCTGCGCGATCAGTACGGCATTCCAGTTCCAACCGATTCACGCGTGGGCACAGAGTTCTCTGAAACCGCCGCGGCAACGGTGAAAAGCGTTTCAGACATCGCTGATAACGAAGAGATTATGGACTTCGGCGACGAAACTGCCTATGCAATGGCAGCGCTGTTGAAAAACGCCAAAACCATTCTGTGGAATGGCCCGGTTGGCGTCTTCGAGTTCCCTAACTTCCGTCGGGGCACCGAAATTGTCGCGAACGCTATCGCAGACAGCGAAGCTTTCTCTATCGCAGGCGGTGGCGACACTCTGGCTGCAATCGACATGTTCGGTATTGCTGACAAGATTTCCTACATCTCAACCGGCGGCGGCGCCTTCCTGGAGTTCGTGGAAGGTAAATCATTGCCGGCGGTAGTGATGCTGGAAGAGCGTGCTAAGCAGTAATTCAAACAACGGGAGGCGAAAGCCGCCCGTTTGTTTTATACCGCGCGGCCAAGGCGGCGCGGCATGAAAAAATCGATTTACATCCATCTACGGCCGACGAAACAGGACAAAGTAACATGTCTAAAATTTTTGATTTCGTAAAACCGGGTGTCATCACTGGTGATGACGTTCAGAAAGTATTCGCAGTAGCTAAAGAGAACAACTTTGCGCTGCCAGCAGTGAACTGCGTGGGTACCGACTCCATCAACGCCGTGCTGGAAACAGCCGCGAAGGTACGTGCTCCGGTTATCGTTCAGTTCTCCAACGGCGGTGCCGCGTTTATCGCCGGCAAAGGCGTGAAGACTGACGTTCCGCAGGGCGCAGCGATTCTGGGCGCGATTTCTGGTGCACATCATGTTCACCAGTTGGCTGAGCATTACGGCGTGCCGGTTATTCTGCACACCGACCACTGTGCGAAGAAACTGCTGCCATGGCTGGACGGCCTGCTGGACGCCGGCGAGAAGCACTTCGCCGCTACCGGCAAACCACTGTTCTCTTCTCACATGATCGACCTGTCCGAAGAGTCTCTGGAAGAAAACATCGAGATTTGCAGCAAGTACCTGACTCGCATGGCGAAGCTGGGTATGACTCTGGAAATCGAACTGGGCTGCACCGGCGGTGAAGAAGATGGCGTGGACAACAGCCATATGGACGCATCTGCTCTGTACACCCAACCGGAAGACGTGGCTTACGCGTACGAAAAACTGAACGCCATCAGCCCACGCTTCACCATCGCGGCGTCCTTCGGTAACGTGCACGGCGTGTACAAGCCAGGCAACGTTAAACTGACTCCGACCATCCTGCGCGATTCTCAGGACTACGTGTCCAAGAAATTCAACCTGCCGCACAACAGCCTGAACTTCGTGTTCCACGGCGGCTCCGGTTCTACCGACGCAGAGATCAAAGAGTCCGTAGGCTACGGCGTGATCAAAATGAACATCGATACCGACACCCAATGGGCAACCTGGGACGGTATCCTGCAGTACTACAAAGCGAACGAAGGTTACTTGCAGGGCCAGTTGGGCAACCCGAAAGGCGCCGACCAGCCGAACAAGAAATACTACGATCCGCGCGTATGGCTGCGTGCAGCCCAGACTTCGATGATTACTCGTCTGGAACAGGCTTTCAAAGATCTGAACGCAGTAGACGTTCTGTAATCTCGATTAGCTGTTTTGCCATAGAGGCTCCCTTCGGGG
>NZ_BCTU01000049.1 GCF_001590925.1 Serratia plymuthica NBRC 102599 | reverse complement strand
GGGGGCAGGAAATACTGGGCAGCAGCTACGCTGCGCCTCAGTAATCTACATTTTCACGATCCCCAACTGCTGTAATAACGTCAGATTATCCTCAATATGCCAATTGGAGGTTATTGAGCCTTGCTTGATCTGATAGATATCTGTCGCAATAAAATTAATGGGTTCTCCCTTTCCCTGTTTACCCTGAAAGCGGCCGGTAAAATGCCCGCTAAAGCGCAAATGCGCCACGACTCGATCGCCGGTGACAATCATCTGCGCTACCTCGCAACGTAAATCCGGGACGGCCTGGCGGAAGGTTTTCGAGGCCTGTAACGCACCGCGGATGCCCTGTATTCTGCCGGCGGGTAAGGTCATATCGGTAAAGTCGCTGGCCAGCGCCTGTTTTGCCAGAGCTTCATCGCCGGTATTCCAGAAGCTGTCGTAGCGTTTGGCGGCAAGTATCTGCGCCTGCAACTGTGCGGTCGGCAGGGTGTGGTCGCTAATCAACTGCAGTGGTTCGATAAGCGGGGTTGCCAGTGCGTTGCCGGCAAAGGCCAGCAATAGTAAGGCCGTAGGCTGTTTCATGATTCTGTCTCTTGTATTGTTCAGAGCATCTATCTTGATTCTTGCTGCTCGAATGAAAAACCCCGATATCAGCGATGAACCTTTAAAGATTATTTACAACTGACAGAACGAGAAAAGGCCCCGAAGGGCCTTTGATTAGGGGGTGTTTGCTTTTTTTCACTTATTATTCGGTTAATGCGAGCTACCCTGAGAGATGCCCAGTCCGGTTTGCGAACGTACAAACTGAGAGCGGAAGCGCTCGCGCTCCTGTTGCCCGGCTAGCGAACTGTCGGTGACTGAGAACAGCCAGGTGCCCACAAACGCCACCAACATGGAGAACAGCGCCGGATATTCATAAGGGTAGATCGGTTTTTCATGGCCAAGGATCTGCACCCAAATCGTCGGGCCCAGGATCATCAGGATCACTGCGGTCAGCAAGCCAAGCCAGCCGCCGATCATCGCTCCACGGGTGGTCAGGCGTGACCAGTACATTGAAAGAATGATAATCGGGAAGTTACAGCTGGCAGCGATAGAGAAAGCCAGCCCGACCATAAAGGCGATATTCTGCTTCTCAAACAAAATTCCCAGCGCGATTGCCACGATCCCCAGGATCACTACCGTGATTTTGGAAACCCGCAGCTCATCACGTTCGGTCGCCTTACCATCTTTAACCACGCTAGCGTACAAGTCGTGAGATACCGCAGATGCCCCCGCCAGCGTCAGGCCGGCAACCACCGCAAGGATGGTGGCAAAGGCCACTGCCGAGATAAAGCCAAGGAAGAAGTTACCGCCAACCGCGTTGGCCAAATGCACTGCCGCCATATTGGTGCCGCCCAGCAACGCACCGGTGGCATCTTTGAATGCCGGGTTAGGGCTGACCAGCAAAATAGCGCCAAAGCCGATAATAAAGGTCAGGATATAGAAGTAGCCGATAAAACCGGTGGCATAGAACACGCTCTTACGCGCTTCCTTGGCGTCACTCACGGTAAAGAAGCGCATCAGAATATGCGGCAACCCGGCGGTACCGAACATCAGCGCCAGCCCCAGGGAAAGCGCCGAAATAGGATCGGAAACCAAACCTCCCGGGCTCATAATGGCGATGCCCTTCGGATGCACTTTCACGGCTTCGGCGAACAGGGTGTTGAAGTCAAAGTTGACTGATTTCATCACCATCAGAGCCATAAAGCTTGCACCGGCCAGCAGCAGCACCGCTTTGATAATCTGTACCCAGGTCGTGGCCAACATGCCGCCGAACAGCACGTACAACACCATCAAAATACCGACCAAAATCACCGCCACGTGGTAGTTCAACCCGAACAATAACTGGATCAACTTGCCGGCCCCGACCATCTGAGCAATCAGATACAGCGCGACCACCACCAGTGAACCGCAGGCAGAAAGTGTGCGGATCGGTTTTTGCTTCAGACGATAAGAGGCTACGTCAGCGAAAGTATAGCGGCCAAGGTTACGCAGGCGTTCGGCAATCAGGAACAGAATGATCGGCCAGCCGATCAAAAAGCCGATAGAGTAAATCAGCCCGTCATAGCCAGAGGTATACACCAGTGCAGAAATACCCAGGAAAGAAGCCGCCGACATAAAGTCACCGGCGATGGCAAGACCGTTCTGCAGGCCGGTGATTTTCCCCCCTGCGGTGTAGTAGTCCTGGCGCGAGCGGGTGCGCTTGGAGGCCCAATAGGTGATATACAACGTGGCGCCAACAAACAACACGAACATGACGATCGCCTGAATATTCAACGGCTGGCGGTGTACTTCACCACCAATGGCATCGGCAAAGGCCAACCCCGGCAGAGCCAGCAGAGCGGCGGCGGACAATAAACGCTTCATTTCTGCACCTCACGCAGGATTTCTGCAGTCAGGCGGTCGAACTCGCCATTGGCGCGGAATACGTAGATCCCGGTCAGAACGAAAGAGATAACGATCAGGCCCACACCCACCGGGATCCCACGGGTAATGGTCGATCCGACGGCGATCGGCGTGCCAAGCCACTGTGGATCGAAAGCGATCAGTAAAATGAAGCCAACGTAAAGCACCAGCGTAATCAACGAAAGCAGCCAGGCGAAACGGCCACGTTTTCGTACCAGCTCTTTAAAACGCGGGTTTTCCTCAATCCTTTGATAAATGGTGTCATTCATCAGTGCGTCTCCAGTAGGTATTGATCGAGAACGCCGCGCTGACAGCCGTCCATCGGGTGATTTCCTGATGAACGGCCGGAGACGGCGGAAATTACGACGGTACTTTCATGGATTGTTTTTCTTCCAACAGCTTGTCTACTACGGCCGGGTCCGCCAGGGTTGAGGTGTCCCCGAGATTACTGGTGTCACCCGCCGCGATTTTGCGCAGGATGCGGCGCATGATCTTGCCGGATCGCGTTTTGGGCAGAGAGTCTGTCCAGTGCAGCACGTCTGGCGTGGCGATCGGCCCTATTTCCTTGCGTACCCAGTTACGAACTTCGGTATAAAGTTCTGGCGAAGGTTCTTCGCCATGATTCAGCGTGATATAGGCGTAAATCGCCTGGCCTTTAATGTTATGCGGAATACCGACTACCGCCGCTTCGGCGATTTTCGGATGCGAGACCAGGGCTGATTCGATTTCTGCGGTACCCAGACGGTGCCCGGAAACGTTCAGCACATCATCGACGCGACCTGTGATCCAGTAATATCCATCTTCATCACGGCGTGCGCCGTCACCGCTGAAATACATGCCTTTAAAGGTGGAGAAGTAAGTCTGCTCAAAGCGATCATGATCGCCAAACAGCGTACGCGCCTGGCCTGGCCACGAATCGGTGATCACCAAATTGCCTTCGCAGGCACCTTCCTGCGGTGTACCGATGTTATCGACCAAGGCAGGTTGCACGCCGAAGAACGGGCGCGTGGCAGAGCCGGCTTTCAACTCGGTTGCACCCGGTAACGGGGTAATCATAAAGCCGCCGGTTTCGGTCTGCCACCAGGTGTCGACGATCGGGCATTTGCCGTTACCGATTTTGTTGTAATACCACTCCCAGGCTTCCGGGTTGATCGGCTCCCCGACCGAACCCATGATACGCAATGAATCGCGTTTGGTGCCTTCAATCGCTTTATCGCCTTCGGCCATCAGCGCACGAATGGCGGTGGGGGCGGTATACAGGATATTGACCTGGTGCTTATCAATCACCTGCGACAGGCGGTTGACGCCAGGGTAGTTCGGCACGCCTTCGAACATCAGGGTGATGGCGCCGCAGGCCAGCGGGCCGTAGAGCAGATAGCTGTGGCCTGTAACCCAGCCGACGTCGGCCGTACACCAGTACACGTCACCGTCGTGGTAGTCGAAGACGTACTTGAAGGTCATGGCGGCATACACCAGATAGCCACCGGTGGTGTGCAGTACGCCCTTGGGTTTGCCGGTCGATCCGGAGGTATAAAGGATAAACAACGGGTCTTCCGCATTCATCTCTTCCGGTGGGCAGTCGGCGGACACGCCGTTGGTCAGTTCATGCCACCATAAATCACGGCCTTCCTGCCAATAACCCGGCTTGCCGGTACGTTGGAAAACGACCACGTTAGTGATGCTTTTCACGCCAGGGTTTTTCAGCGCGTCGTCGACGTTCTTTTTCAGCGGTACGGCGCGCCCGGCGCGCAGGCCTTCGTCAGCGGTGATAACCAGCTTGGAATTGGAGTCGATAATGCGGCCGGCGACCGCCTCTGGCGAGAAACCGCCAAAGATTACCGAGTGCACCGCACCGATACGTGCACAGGCCAGCATGGCGACCGCGGCTTCCGGCACCATGGGCATATAGATAGCCACGACGTCGCCTTTTTTGACGCCCAACTTTTTCAGTACGTTGGCGAACTGGCAGACATCGTGATGCAGTTGTTTGTAGGTCACCTGTTTCGACTGGGTGGGATCGTCGCCTTCCCAGATAATGGCGGTCTGGTCACCGCGTTCGGCCAAGTGACGGTCGAGGCAGTTGGCCGCCAGGTTCAGAGTGCCGTCTTCAAACCAGCGGATACTGATATGGCCGGGGTCGAACGACGTGTTTTTTACCCGGCTATAAGGTTTGATCCAGTCCAGAATTTTTCCTTGCTCCCCCCAGAAGGCTTCCGGGTCTTGCACCGACTGTTGATAGTATTGTTGGTATTGTTCTGGGCTAATCAGGGCGTGTTCTGCAATTGCAGAAGGAATAGCGTGTTTATGCACTTGGCTCATAGCTTTTCTCCTTGAAGTTGTTAATGATATGTCAAGTGAAGGTTAAGTATAGTTTGCTATGATTCTTTGTTTCTTTTTTGCGCGGCAGATCACGCAACAAAGATATTGATTTGTAATAGTTCTGTCTTATTTGCGTTGTGTATCTTCCCGCTTGGCGGAAAAAATCGGTTAAATAGGTGGTTTTTGTCAGAAAACGCTATCTAAAGAACCAAAAAGAATAACCAATCCCAGACTACACGCACTTCCTATAGAGCATAGCGAATATAAAACCTTGAGTATTAATTTCTGTTCAACCATTTAGACGTATGCTGGCTATTAATATACCTGTCGATATTAATAATAAGGTTATTATCACCACTCTTGGTTTAATAATCCTGTCCGCGGCTTACCCTGTTTGATGAGTATTTTTCTGAATACTTATTAGATATGAACAATTCTCATTTTTGTTCCCAACGAAAAATGTCAACAAAGTAATTACCAGGTGAAATTTTTTTGTTTTCATTTTGAAAACTTTCACGCAACATAATACAAACATCATTAGCGGACTAAATATGCAGATTCTGCGAAAAATAACGCATTTTAATCATGGGTAAAAATTAAACGATCGGATTAATATGTGACTTACACCACATAAAATTATGTTTTTAATAACAAGTAATTATGCTATGTGAAGCTGATGTGAATAATTTTTATGATTCGATTCAGCGCGCAAGCCCGATAAAACAAGGGTTGCAGACAAGGTCGCTCAAATGGTACTGATTTAAGCAACGTCACACTAAGGGCAGGTGGACGCTTTCTCGTAATGAACATAAGCCCGTATTAAATGATTAATTATTCTTTTCTTCGTGTTGCAATTAAATACGTTGAAAGGAGTCTTTTGAGGACTCTTTGGGTATGAAAAGTGTGAAAATTAGCCTTGCTTGGCAAATCCTGATAGCGCTGGCACTAGGTATTATCGTCGGCGCGGTACTTCATAATCAGACGGAGTCACGTGAGTGGCTGGTCAGTAATATTCTTAGTCCGGCCGGTGATATCTTCATTCGTTTGATCAAGATGATTGTCGTGCCTATCGTTATTTCTACGTTGGTGGTAGGTATCGCCGGAGTCGGTGATGCGAAAAAGTTAGGCCGCCTCGGATTGAAAACCATTATTTATTTCGAAGTGATTACCACTGTCGCCATTGTGGTGGGGCTGACGCTGGCTAATGTTTTTCAACCCGGTCACGGCATCGATATGTCGACGCTGACGGCGGTCGATATCTCCCAATATGAAAAAACCACCGAGCAAGTGCAAAGCGGTTCGCACAGCTTGGTGGGAACCATTCTGTCGTTGATTCCTTCGAACGTCTTTGCCTCCATGGCCAAAGGCGACATGCTGCCGATTATCTTCTTCTCGGTGTTGTTTGGCCTTGGCCTGTCGTCATTGCCGAAAGAAACCAAAGAACCGCTGCTGAAGGTGTTTAAAGCCGTTTCCGAAAGCATGTTCAAAGTCACCCATATGATCATGCGTTATGCGCCAATTGGGGTATTTGGTCTGATCTCAGTGACGGTAGCCAACTTCGGTTTCGCTTCGCTGTTGCCGCTCGCCAAACTGGTGTTATTGGTGTACTTCGCCATCGCCTTTTTCGCTCTGGTGGTGCTGGGTGTGGTCGCCCGCTTGTGCAACCTGCGTATCTGGACGTTGATCCGCATCCTGAAGGACGAGCTGATCCTGGCTTATTCCACCGCCAGTTCGGAAACCGTATTGCCACGCATTATTGAAAAGATGGAAGCCTACGGTGCACCGAAGGCGATCACCAGCTTTGTGGTGCCCACCGGTTACTCCTTTAATCTGGACGGTTCCACGCTGTACCAGAGCATTGCCGCCATCTTTATTGCGCAGTTGTACGGGATTGAGTTGTCTTTAGGCCAGGAAATCGTGCTGGTGGTAACGCTTATGGTCACCTCCAAGGGGATCGCAGGCGTACCCGGTGTTTCGTTCGTGGTGCTGCTGGCGACCTTGGGCAGCGTCGGTATTCCGCTGGAAGGGCTGGCGTTTATTGCCGGCGTCGACCGTATCCTGGATATGGCGCGCACCGCTTTGAACGTAGTGGGTAATGCGCTGGCGGTACTGGTGATTGCCAAATGGGAACATCAATTCGACAGTAAAAAAGCGCTGGCTTATGAGAAAGAGTTCTTGTCAGGCAATGCCAAACAGGCAAGCGAGTCTTAACAGTCTGCTTATGTAATTATTAGGAAACCCGCCTTACGGCGGGTTTTTTTATGCCCGATTTCTGGCGGGCCAGTCAGCGAATGTAAAGAATGATCTCTTTGGAATTACTTTAGTTTTTTAATATGCCTGCTGTGATTTATTAGCCAACAAAATCAGTGTGTTTACTTTTTTTTATTAAAAGTTCCCGGCTGTTTTCCCTTGTCAGATTCGCTGCTGCTTCTATGGTTAATAGGGGCCTTTCCTGATGGAGGAACGGCGCTGTGCGTGTAAAAAATGCCCCATGCCAATTTTGGCTTTGGGATAAAACCATCATTTTGATTCATGTAATTGGCTCCTGGGCGGGTAGGCGAGAGCCTGTTTGTCCCCAACAGAGAGATGCATGCCGTGACGATACTTAAACCCCTGATAGCCAGAAACCGCAGTTGGGCGCTACAGCAGCGCCAGCGCAACCCGCATTACTTCCGCAAGCATGTCGCCGGTCAGCAGCCGCTGGCGTTGTGGATAGGCTGTTCCGACAGCCGTGTCCCGGCCGAGGTACTGACCGGCGCACACCCTGGTGAGCTTTTCGTTCATCGCAATATCGCCAATATGGTTCTTGAGGATGACGATAGTCTGATGAGCGTATTGCAATATGCGCTGGAATATCTGCATGTCTCCGCCATTGTATTGTGCGGCCACTACGGTTGCGGCGGCGTACAGGCAGCGGTGGCGCTACCGGAAATGCCGCTGGCGCGGGAGGACAGCGCGTTGGCGCGGCGGATGGCGCATTTGCGGTATTCGCTGGAACATAACTTGCAAGATTATCGGCAGGCAGAGGATGACGATGCTACGCGTCTGAACCGGCTTATCGACGCGCACGTAGTGACCCAGTTCACCCATTTGATTGCCAGCGAACCGGTGCGCCGACACTGGGAGCAGGGCAAGCTGCTGGACGTTTTTGGCTGCGTGTACGATCTGCAAGAAGGGCATTTGAAGGAGCTCGTCCATCAGAACGCTGCGGAGGTGGGTCATGAACATCAGCACTCTGCGTAATGATATTCCCGCCGGCATAGTGGTGTTTCTGGTGGCATTGCCGCTCAGCCTTGGCATTGCGCAGGCCAGTGGCTTACCTCCTTTTGTCGGGCTGCTGACCGGGGTCATCGGCGGAATCGTGGTCACCTTGTTGAGCCCTTCGCGCTACGCTGTCAGCGGGCCTGCGGCCGGCCTGGTCACCATTGTGACCGCTGCCATGGAAACGCTGGGTTCGTTTTCATTGTTGCTGGTGGCGCTGATGCTGGCGGGGGCGTTGCAGCTTATTTTCGGCCTGCTGCGTGCTGGACGGTGGATCGCGCTGGTGCCCGGTACGGTGATCCAGGGCATGCTGGTGGCCATCGGTATTTTGCTGATCATGCAGCAGGTGCCGGTAGCGTTGGGCGTACAGGGGGACGCGAGCCTGAAGGCGTTGCTGGCAGAGGGTGCCGAGCTGTTGTCGCCCGCCTCGGCGCTGGTTGCCTTGGGTGCCCTGTTGATCATGTGGCTGTGGACCACTGCACCCGTGAAACGGATCCCGTTGGCCCGTTATCTCCCTGGTCCGTTGGTGGCGGTGCTCTGGGGCAGCCTGGCCGTGGTCTTTGGCGAGCGGTGGATGCCGGAAAGCATCGGCGCCATGCCGCGCATTTCACTGCCTAAATTCGGTAGCGCCGAGGCGCTGGGCGAGCAGCTCAGCCGCCCGGACTGGCAAGGTGCCTGGCGCAACCCTTCGGTTTATCTCATCGCGCTGACGTTGGCGCTGGTGGCTAGCCTGGAAACCCTGCTGAGTCAGGAGGCGCTGAAAAAACTGAAATCTCAAACGCCGGCGCCTTCGCCGGACAAGGAAATGCGCGCGCAGGGCGTCGGGAATATGCTGAGCGGCTTTCTCGGTGGCCTGCCGATCACTGCGGTGATTGTCCGCAGCTCGGTGAACGTCAATGCAGGAGCGCGTAGCCGCATTTCGATTCTGCTGCACGGTGTGCTGTTGCTGTTATGCGGCCTGTTCTTCAGCGATGCGTTAAACACTATCCCGTTAGCCAGCCTGGCGGCGGTATTGCTGTATACCGGTTATAAGCTGGCCTCTCCGGCATTGTTTATCGCCCAGTGGCGCCAAGGGTTGCCGCAATTCATTCCCTTCATCCTCACTGTGTCCTGCATCATTATCTTCGGCATGCTGGCGGGCATTGCTATCGGGCTGATGGCGCAACTGCTGTGCAGTACCTACAAAAGCCACCGTAATGCGCTGCAACTGAGTTGTTACGACGATCATTATGTGGTGCGGTTTCACCAGAACCTGACTTTTCTGCATAATCCACGTCTGCAAAGCCTGCTGGCGCAGATACCCGATAACTGCGTAGTGATCGCCGAGCATGATAACGCCGACTATATCGACCCGGATGTGAGGGCGGTGTTGGCTGATTTCGGCGCCGGGGCGGCCGAGCGGGGGATCCAACTGAGTCGTTGGCCCGTAGGGTGAGGCCTTCAGGCTGAATAATCGGATTCGTTCGATGGAGAGCCCTATCCCTGAAAAGCAAAAAACCCGCCATAGGCGGGTTCTTCTAAATAGGGCGACCGGACTCGGACAACCGGCGCTTGCGCCGTGTTGAACAACGCTTCAGCGTTGGCCCGCAGGGTGAGGCCTTCGGCCGAATAATCGAACTCGTTCGATGGAGAGTCCTATCCCTGAAAAGCAAAAAACCCGCCATAGGCGGGTTCTT
>NZ_BCTU01000048.1 GCF_001590925.1 Serratia plymuthica NBRC 102599 | reverse complement strand
GTTGACAATGCCAGCCCTCACGAATAGGCCGGTTCAAAGGCCTCCGGTGACTGTGGCGTCAGGCCAGGTTGTACCTGTATTCACCGGAGTGCGCACTTAACTCGCGCTGATGATAATCTCAATCAACCCAGGTTTCCCACTGGCGATTGCCGCTTCAATCGCCGGGGCAATATCGCCGGCACGGCGGATTTGCAATGCTGCAAGCCCCATTGATTTTGCCAGTGCTAGATAATCAATGGTGGGTTGAGTGATATCCATGGCAATAAACGTGTTGCTTTGGGAAGAAGTGTAATGCTGCTGGCTGCGCATAAAGTTTTTCAGGATGTTGTATTCCTGATTGTTCATCACCACAAAAGTCACGGGCAGATCTTCATGGGCAGCCGTCCACATCGCCTGAGGCGAGTACATCGCCGCGCCATCCCCCACCAGGCAGACGACCGGTTGTCGGCCGCGTCCCAGACTGTAACCAATTGCCGCAGGCATGCCCCATCCCAACGCGCCGCCACGCATGAAACCATATTGCCCTGCTTGATCGCTGGAGAGAAATCTACGCATCGACGATGAGACGCATAATGCCTCATCAATAATGGCTACGTCGGGCCCGATGGCACGTACGACCTCATGGGCAGCCACCAGCGGCGCAATGACCGGCAACGCGAATTTCGCCTCGACCTCTCGCTCCAGGACCTCCCGCGCCCATTGTTTTTCATTCCGGGCGTGCTGGATCAGGGCGTTATAGTTCTCGCGTTTTGCCTCGGTCAGACTCTCCAGCTTTGGCAGCATGGCATTCAGTGACGTTTTAATATCGCCGACTACGGAAAGCCGGGTGGCATAGGAACGTCCCAAATCATTGACGTCGGCGGAAAGCTGATAGACCGCGCAATTCTCCGGTACTGCAGAGCCTTCGCTGTAGAGGATAGTGATTAATGATTTGCCACCCAGGGCAAAGATTGCTTCGTAGTTTTGCAGGATCTCGGCAATCCCCCGCGCGGTAGTCGGCATGTTACCGCGCCATAATGCGTGCGAAGTGGGAAACGGAATGCGCGAAGGCCAGGATGAACCATACACGTGAGCCCCAAGCAACTCCGCGACTCGCTGGGTCTCGGCCGAAGCGTGACTGTGGTGGATCTCGTCCCCGGCGATAATGGCCACTCTGCCGGGGAGGTAATCAGCCAGGATTTGCGCCAAAGCAGGTAATGATCCCCCCGTGGTATGCCGATCAATCTGCGAAGGCTCACCGATAGGTACATCACTGAGCTGATCCATGATATCCATCGGCAAGCTGAGAAATACCGGGCCGCTGGGTGCTGCGTTGGCATCATGAAAAGCGCGCCGGATGAGCACCGGCAACTGTATGGCGTTGGAGACATTTTCTGCCCATTTAACCGCCGGTGCCGCGATGCTGTTCAGATCGTCATAGAGCAAGGGGTCGCTGATCGCATGCCGAGTATCCTGCTGCCCGGCAGTCACCACCAACGGCGTCTGGGAGACTTTGGCATTCAACAGATTTCCCATGCCATGACCAAGGCCCCCCGCAGTATGCAGGTTAAGAAATCCCGGTTTTCCAGACGCCTGAGCGTAACCATCGGCCATCGCTACGGCACTCGCCTCCTGCAGTGCGAGAATATATTTCAGCGCCGGGTTGCGCAGCAGTGCGTCGATCAGCGGCAACTCGGTGGTACCCGGGTTGCCGAAAATATATTCCACACCTTCGCTGGCCAAGGTTTCCAACAATACATCCGCCCCGCGACGAGCGCTAAGCGCGGCAGTCGTTATAACACTCATGCCTGCAGACTCCATTGGTTATTGTTGTTCGCCAGTGCAGGAAGGAGCAAAGACCATCGCTGTTTACGCTCCTCTTGCGGCAACCGGCTCAGTCGGTACTCCAGCGCTGCCATTTTCACGGCAATTGATTGTAATGCCTGTTCAAGAGCCGCATAACCGCCTCTAAAATAAAATTTACCACCATTACTGGCAATAATCCCATGGCGCTGCAGGTACTGGAACAGAGCGACAGAGGAACGCGCATCGTAGTTATCTTGCGCGGAGGCCTGCAGCGGATAACGAATCAGCCTTTCAGCCAGAATGTACTGCGTAGCGGCACGCAGTTCCGCTACCGGGGAACTCAAACGCAACAGCGTCAGCAACGTCAGAATATCCACTCGCAACTCCTCCGCGCCGGCGCCATTACGTGAACTTTTGGCTTTCAGGTGCTCAGGCAGGGGCAAATAGCCGCGACGATGATAATGCTCATGCAGATGTACCCAAATAGCGCTGGCGTTGATCAACAACGCATCATCGGCATCGATAATGTCGGCGAAGGCGGTAGGTGACCAGAAAGCGTCAATCGCTTTACGCGTATAGCCTTTAAAACGCGCTACAAATTTGTCGATCAAATAATAAGCCTGGTGATGTTCTTTAACCTCGGCGTCACGGTAATTTTCCGCAAAAACCGCTACCGCCAACGGATTAAGAAATCCTTCGGTACAGGATTCAATCACTGCCGGTACAGCGTCAGATATGGGGACTAAATCAGTGACGACCTTGGGTAACGGAATAATTTTTACACGCATGGCTTCCAGAAAGGCATCCGGGTTATAGGGTACAGAAAAAAAGCCCACAATAAACTCAGGATCGGAAAAACAAGTAAGATCGAGTAAATTTCCGCAGGAAAAACTCCGATTGGCGCAGTTTCTTAGCAAGGTATTAATATGAATATTATCCCGATATTTACTCAATATGGGGACAATACAGCGATGAATCTGCTCAATGTCAGCGGTTATTCCTTCCGCTATAATTTTCTTTCGACACAGGTTTACCGCAGCGACAATATCGTCTTTCATGCAAATGCCTCTCTTGAATGAAGGGGAATACTTCAAGGTAATAGCGCGTTGTCCGTCATCTCTCTGGCGGGTAACCGTGCCATATGCTGCAATAAATTGATTTTATAGTCTAACGTCACGCCGGCGTCGCGTGCGCCATCGAGCAGTAACTGGCGATAGCGGGCGCTGGGGGCAGCCTCTTGCCCATGTATTACCCGCGCGAAGTAGGTCATGGCCATGACCTGTTGCCCGTCGGGCAATAAAACACTGACCCATTGGCGTTTGTAACGATGCAGATGCACGCCTTCCCGCCGGTCAACTGATGCCAACAATGCGGTCGGCATCCGGTAAAGCGCCCCCTGCACAGTATGTCCGATGGCAGGGGTGATATTGGCGCAACAGACTGGCTCGTTAAGAGAGGGATAATTAAAGCGCAAACAATGCTGATGCAACGTGGCAACGCTGAGAAAATAACGTCGGCTGTCACAGCCGAGCGTCGCAGTAAAGCTTTGTTGGTTCATGCATGAACCATAAGCAAACAGATAACACGGCAAGGCTGAAGCTGAAGCAAACATACATCCCCTCCCGACTTAATCCAGTACATAATGATCGTAAACCGAAGAAACGCTTTTAATTGACGTCAGAGTAAAGTCGCCCACCGGGATCTCTTTATGCAAAAGATCCTCAAGGTAGATCACAAACTCCACAATGGTCAGCGAATCCAGCAAACCCGCTGCAAAAAGATCGGTATTGGCATTAAATTCTATATAATTAATATTATCTCTTGCACTGAAGAATTGGCGGAATAATTGAGTCAATGTATCTAAACTTGGCGATGCCATAATAACCACCTTGAAAGTTGGAAATATTATTCAGAATGCAATCTGCTCCGTGGACAACGTTGTTAGTACTGCCGGGCGTCTCAGCATATTTTCTGTATGCTGCCGCCAGTGAGGGAATTGGTTCATATCCAGCCCCAGCAATGTCCCCCAACGGAAAAAAATCATCACTGCCGGATCGACAATCGAAAATGCGCCCCCCACGGCCCAGGTTTTATCTCGTAGCCTGTTTTCAATCTGTTGATACAGTTGTTCACATTCTTGCAAACCATGCCGACGGATCCCCTGCCAGGCATTTTCTTCGTCGGTAACGCGATGCGGATGCAGACGCAGAGCAATGCTGGCAGGCATCATGCTGCTTAGCCAGTTAAGCCACTCTATGGCCTGTGCGCGTTCAAACGGCGTAGCAGGCAGTAAACGACATTCCGGCCAGGTGAGCGCCAGCCACACAAGAATCGCCGAGGCCTCGGTCAGGATCCCATGCGGTGTCGCCAGGACCGGGACTTTGCCTTTGGGATTCAGCTCACGAAAAGCGAGTTGTCGTGTCTCACCGTTTTTTATTGATACGCACTGCAGTTCAAAAGGCTGGCCGATCTCATTGAGGAGCACATGGGGTGCAAAAGAGAGATGGCCGGGACAGTAGTAAAGAGTTAATGGGAATGACATCGTTACGCTTCCCTATGTAGCGCTACAGGTCTGAGCCAGCCAGAGGTGCCGCTACCACAGCGCCCCGCCTGGATGTTTTCCAGTTCAACGGCGATCTCTGCCGACAAGCACGGATTGTTGGCCGTGGCGATGCGTCGTTCACCGATTTGCAGATAGTCAACCGCCCGCACGCCAAGCGCAGTCGAGGTGACAAACAGCTCCCGGAGTTTTCGCTGCTGACTGGCCTGCATGACCTCTTCCAGCGTGATATTTCGCTCAATGACCCTGATCCCTCGCCCGCGAATCAGGGAGATAGCGGACTGACGGGTGATCCCGGCTAAAACCCGGTCAGAGAGCAACGGGGTAATAACGGTATCGCCCACGACGAAAAAGACATTCATGGTACTGGCTTCTTCAATGGTCTGATTATCCAGGGCCGAGAGCCACAAAACGGCCTGATAGCCGGCAGAGTGAGCGGCCTGCGTCGCCTGGAACTGATGCGCATAATTCGCCGCCGTTTTGGCCGCGCCCAACCCGCCCGGCGCCGCACGGTGTTGGTGCTGTTCAACCCGCAATGAGAAGGTAGCGGGCCGGTAAGCGCGAATCGGCGCTGCCAGTAGCAGGAACAACGCGCGCCGGCTGGTGACAGGCATCAGATGATCGTCCATGGCGTAGATTAATGGGCGCAAATAGAGCCATTCGCTGGAAAATGGTGATTGCCAGTTCGCACAGTTGCTGACGATACCGTCCAGCGCGGCGTCAAACAGCACCGGATCCGGATACGGCAGGCAGAGACGCCGCGCAGAGCGACACAAACGCTGATAGTTTTCGTCACCGCGGAAAATGTAAGCCTCGTTGACATCTGCGCGCCTGGCTTTCATTCCTTCAAATACGCTGGCACCGAATTGCAGTGCCATCGCGCCCGGTGCGATGGTCAGCGGGGCTACAGGGCTAAAACTCACTGCGGACCAGGTATTGCCGTCATATTCCGCCCCGGCCATCGTGGGAGACCAGTTTTCGAACACTGGCAACGTGGTGTGTTGAGGCGTGTATTCTTGCGATAATTGCATCGTCGGTCTCACCAACAGGTTGTGTTTATACCGCCACGGATGGCGGCAAGAGTGTGCGATTATTCCGCATCAGGCCTTACCCAATCCTTGCGAAAACGGCCCCTGCGACAGCACGGCCAAAGTCTCTTTGTTCAGTTCAAACCCCAGCCCG
Source organism: Serratia plymuthica NBRC 102599 (assembly GCF_001590925.1). GTDB lineage: Bacteria > Pseudomonadota > Gammaproteobacteria > Enterobacterales > Enterobacteriaceae > Serratia > Serratia plymuthica. The sequence continues at coordinate 8,650 of NZ_BCTU01000048.1, read as the reverse complement.
GGTTTATTCGACAGAGTCACACTGTCTCCGTTGTGCTCCGGCAAACCGAGGTATAGCTGATGGCAGATATCCGTCACCGCCACGTGAAACTCCACCATGCCACCGTTAGCGACCCCCGCATGCAGATGCATGTTCTGATAGGGGAATGTGCCCCCGTTATCGATGGGGGCCCCGAAAGCTCTCGCCAGCGCGGCCACTTTCAGCCCGGCGGAGTAACCGCCGCACACGCACACATTGGGTTGCAGCACATCGACTGCGTTATTCATCAGCATGTCGCGGAAGCGGAACAGTTGCCCTTCGCTCTGGCCTGCAGCTACCGGGATACGAATCTGACGACGCAAATCCGCCAGTTTTACCGGGTCGTTATCCATAATCGGCTCTTCAAAGAAGGCGATATCGCACTCCTCGATTGACTGGGCCAAACGCAGAGCATGATAGTGATCAAGGCCACAGTTGGCGTCGATATAGATTTCCGCCGTATCGCCCACTGCCTCACGTACCGCGCGTACTCGGCGGGCATCCTGGCGGATCACATCGTCAAGAGAACGCCCCTGGTCACGGCGCGACATGGCGTGAAAGCCCACCAGCATTTTCAGATGGGTATGTCCTGCCGCGACCAAGGTACGGGCGGCATGAGCCAGTTGTTCATCGTTCAGGGAAGGGAAACCAAAGGTGGTATAATGTCTCAGTTCCTGACGGGCACCGCCCAGTAGTTTCCACACTGGCTGCCCCGCAGCCTTGCCTGCAATGTCCCAAAGCGCAATATCGATGGCCGCAATGGCATGGCTGGCATAACCGGTCTGGCCACGTGGGCTCAGCAACCAATAAAGGCGCTCGTTGATCGCTTCTCGCTGCAATGCATCCATCCCGATCACATTGGGGGTCACGACGGTTTTCACGATCGCAGCCACGACCTCTTCATCAGTGATGGCAGTGAAACCATGCCCGACAATTCCGGTTTCTGTTTCAATCTCGACAATCAGGCCGGAAAGTTTACCGCTGATAGGCAAGCCGCCCACGTCCACATTGCCGGAGACAAAGACCGGTGTAGCTTCGATGTTGATAATTTTCTGTTGCATAACTGCCCTTATTTACCGTTAAAAGTGAAAGCGCGTCAGGCTGCGGTGACTGCGCGCCGGCGCAGAAAAAAGGCCATTCCGATACCGGCAATCAGGCCCCAGAAAGCACCGCCAATGCCAAAGAAGGCATGCCCCCCCATGGTGATCAGAAAGGTGATAATTGCCGCATCACGATGCGTTTTGTCGCTAAGGGCATTCACCAGCGAGTTACCCAGCGCCCCCATCAGCGCAAGCCCCGCGACGGCTTCGATCAGCACTGGCGGCGAAACGGAAATAAAACGCGTGGCGGCACCTGCGAGCATGCCGTAGACGATATACGCCGCACCGCAAATGATGCCCGCCCAGTAACGTTTGGCGGGATCCTTACCTGCTTCCTCTCCGGCGCAGATGGCGGCGGTAATCGCCGCCAGCCCGATGGCCGGGCCGCCGAAGGGTGCCGCCAACAGGCTGCTGACACCGGTGCTGGTAAATAACGGTGTTGCATCCGGCTTATAACCATTGACGTTCAGAACGGTCATCCCGGGAATGTTTTGTGAGGCCATGGTGACAATAAATAACGGCAAGGCAATGCTGATAAAAGCGGATAGAGTAAATTCCGGTCGTACCAGAATAAATTCAGGCAAGATCTCTGACATGTGAATATCGCCAATATTCGCCGTCATATAAATTACCGCAAGGGTTGCAATAGCTGCGCAGGGAATGGCTAATATCCGGTTTATTTTCAACATCACTAACCAAACAATCAGCACTGGCGCAATATAACGTGGATAGCTCGCCAAAGCATGCACCGGGGCGACGCACAGATTGAGGATAATACCTGCCAGCATGGCGTTGGCAATGCTCGATGGGATCTTGTTAATGGCCTGGCTCAGGGGTTTCCACAGCCCTGCTACGATCAGCATCACTGCTGCCATCAGCAGCGCTCCGGTGGTGACGGCAAAACCGCCTTTCACCACGCCAAGCCCCACCAACAGCGCAGCCCCCGGGGTTGACCATGCAACGCTGACCGGCATACGGTATTTCAAACTGAGTAAAATTCCCGCCAATCCCATGGCGACAGACACCGCCATCAACCCGGTAGCAGCCTGCTGCTGCGTTGCGCCAGTATTGACCAGCGCCTGTACAATCAGCGTAAATGTAGAAGCGAAGCCGACAAAAGAAGAAAGCAGGCCCGCTCCAGCGGCCTGCCAGGAAAAATCAGATGACCGGCGCTGCATTAATGTATTTGATTCCATTTCCACTCCCGAATAACGTGAATTCACATGCCAATGCGTAAATAACTGCCATTGAGTTTAAATCAATGTTGTTTTTATTTATCGAGGTGACTGATCGGACGCGGCAGGCCTATATTCTCCCGCAGTGTGTTACCTGTATATTGTGTTCGCATTAAACCACGACGTTGTAATTCCGGCACGACCAGAGTAGTGAAATCTTCATAGCCATCGGGAACGGTGTGAAAAACAATAATGAAACCGTCGCAGGCTTCCTCCATTAACCAGGCTTCCATCTGATCGGCAATTTCCGTCGGCGTGCCGACCATTTCGCCGGTTCCGGATTCTGCCGCACGTTTAGCCAACTCTCGGACGGTCAGTTTTTCACGCCGCGCCAATGCGACCCACTCACGCTGATTTCCCTGGCCCTGCTCCGTGGTGGGCAGGTCGGGCAATAATTTATCCGGGTCAAATTTGGAACAGTCGACACCCAGACGGATCGAGAGATTGGGAATATTACTTTCGATGTGGACCAGATTGTCCATATAGCGTTTTTTTGCCAGCGCTTCGGCGTGGGTCGCGCCGACGTACACTTGGTTAGCCGGAAGGATCTTAATCGCTGACGGATCGCGACCCCAGGCGCGGGCACGGTTTTTAACATCGCGATAGAACTGTTGCCCGGTTTCCAGACTGCGAGCATTGCCGAAGACAAGGTCAGCGGAGCGGGCCGCCATCTCTCGGGCTCCTTCTGAAGCGCCTGCCAACGCAATAACCGGCCACCCCTGTACCGGACGCGCAATGTTCAATGGACCCTGCACGGAAAAAAAATCACCCTGATGGTTTAACGGCTGGATCTTACCCAAATCGCTAAAAATACCGCTCTCCTTGTCCATGACCAAAGCGTTATCGGACCAGCCATCCCACAACCCGGTGGCCACCTTGAAAAACTCCTCTGCCCGAGCGTAACGCTCACCATGACGCAGTGCCGTATCAAGGCCAAAATTGTGCGCCGCCTGAGGATTTACCGTAGTGACAATATTCCACCCGGCCCGCCCATTGCTTAAATGATCCAGTGAAGCGAAGCGTCGTGCCAACAGATAAGGATCTTCATAGCTGGTGGAGCCGGTAGCAATCAGGCCAATATGTTCCGTACAGGCGGCAATGGCCGATAGCATGACCAGCGGATCGTAGGACGTGACCGTAGCGCTGCGGCGCAGCGCTGACGGGGGCATTGGCATTAACGCCAGATGATCGGCGGTGAAAATGGCGTCGAAACAGGCATGCTCCAGTTTCTGCGCCAGATATTTGATGGTTGGCCAGTGGAAATTGGCGTGAGCCGGTGCTGAAGGATGGCGCCACCAGGCAGTGTGCAGGCAGATTGGGCGCATAAAACCGCCGAGGCAGAGATGTTTTTTCATCGTATATTCCGGTTATCGGTGAAGTTTGATGACAAATTGGTCGCAATCTCTATTTGCGTTAATCTCGTTCTGCATTGAAGCGTCGCAGGCCTTGTTCCAGATCGCGGCGGAGATCGTCCGGATCTTCCAACCCGATATAAAATCGGACACAGGGGCCCACGGGCTGTCGGGGAGGCGCCAGGCGATATTCAGAGCAGTCAAAAGGCAGCGCCAGGCTTTCGAAACCGCCCCATGAGAAACCAAGGCCAAAAAGCTGCAACCCCTCGAGAAAGGCTGCAACCGCCTGCGCCGGTGCCGGCTGCAGCACGACGGTGAATAAACTTGCCGCGCCGGTAAAATCACGCTGCCACAGGGCATGACCCTCATCCGTTTCCAGCGCCGGATACCATACGGCTTGCACCTCTTCACGCCCTGCCAGCCATTGGGCGAGATGGCGTGCATTCTCCTGATGCTGACGCATGCGCACTGCCAGGGTTCGCAGACCACGCAGTGTCAGCCAGGCATCATCCGGGCTGACGCACAAGCCGGTTTCACGGTGATATTCACGCAAGAGAGGCAAGGCGCGTTCAGAGGCAGAAACGATTCCCAACATCACATCAGCATGGCCTGCGATGTACTTGGTGGCGGCCTGGATCACGATATCGGCACCATAGGAAAACGCATCGAAAAACAGCGGCGTTGCCCAGGTGTTATCCATTATCACCAGCAATCCGGCCTCCCTGGCCACAGCCACCAAGACGGGAATATCGGACATTTCCATGGTCTGCGACCCTGGCGTTTCCAGATAAATAGCCCGAGTTTTGGGGTTAATCAACCGGCGCAGATCGTCGGCCCCCAGAGAAGGTGAGAACCACTGCGTCGTAATTCCCTGACGGTTTAACACCCCTTCGCAAAGCCGACGTGCCGGACGATAGGCCACGTCGGTCATCAGCAGATGGTCACCGGAAGTCAGGGTAGCCTGAAGCGCCAGTGCAATAGCCGCCAGCCCGGACGGGCAAAACAATACGCCTGCGCTACCGTCCAGCTCACGCAGCGCCTCCTGCAGGGCGGCCGTGGTTGGAGAGCCCAGGCGGCCATAAACATAGGGCTGACGGTAGTTCAACAAGCTGTCGACCGTGGGGGCCAACACCGTTGAACCCCGGTAAACGGGCGGATTAACAAAACCATGGTGTTCTGCCGGCGTTCTACCGCCGTGCGTCAGACGGGTTGCGGTTCCCCGCACGGTTAGCGCCGGTTTCATGCCTCGTCCTCGATTATGCGTACCGCACCGAAGGCGGCACTGGAGGTCACGGCCGCGTAGGCTCGTAATGCCGAAGAGACGCGGCGTTGACGGTTGGCCGGCTTCCAGGCTTTCTTGCCCAGTGCTTCCCGCTTTGCGCGACGTGTGGCCAGCTCATGATCGTCCAGTTTGAACCGGATGGCGCGATTGGGGATATCAATCTCAATGATGTCCCCGTCTTCAATCAGGGCGATATTGCCGCCGGCCGCCGCTTCCGGCGAAATGTGGCCAATCGACAAGCCTGATGAACCGCCGGAAAAACGGCCATCGGTGATCAGCGCACACGTCTTGTTCAGGCCTTTTGCCTTAAGGTAACTGGTGGGATAGAGCATCTCCTGCATTCCCGGCCCGCCGCGCGGGCCTTCGTAGCGCACGACCACCACATCACCGGCTTGCACCCCACCGGACAGAATGCCTGCCACCGCCTCGTCCTGCCCTTCAAATACCCGTGCAGTGCCGGTAAAACGGATCATTGAGGGATCGACGCTGGCGGTTTTCACGATACAGCCTTCCTGCGCAATATTGCCGAACAACACCGCCAGGCCGCCATCCTGCGAAAATGCATGTTCAATGCTGCGAATGCAGCCTGCCTGGCGATGGAGATCCAGCGCCGGGTAATAGTTATCCTGGCTGAATGCCACCTGGGTGCGTACACCTCCCGGCGCGGCGCGATAGAACCGGCGAATTTCCGGAACATCGCTGGTTTTTATATCCCACCGTGCCAGCGCAGCGCCCAGCGTGTCGGCATGTACCGTGCCGGTATTGACGTTAATCAACCCGCCGCGGTGCAGTTCTGCCATTACCGCCATCACGCCTCCTGCGCGATGCACATCCTCCATATGGACGTTCTCAACCGCAGGTGCGACTTTGCACAGCACCGGCACCTTACGTGACAGACGGTCGATATCTTCCATAGTGAAATTCACCTGGCCTTCATAGGCAGCCGCCAGCAGGTGGAGTACGGTGTTGGTGGAACCGCCCATGGCGATATCCATCGTCATGGCGTTTTCGAATGCTTCTCTTGTGGCAATAGAACGGGGCAGGATGCTGGCATCGTGTTGCTCATAGTAGCGACGACACAGTTCCACGATGCGACGACCGGATTCAAGAAACAGCTGCTTGCGCAGCGCATGAGTTGCCAGTATTGAGCCATTGCCAGGCAGCGCCAGCCCCAGCGCTTCCGTCAGACAATTCATGGAATTGGCGGTAAACATCCCTGAACAGGAGCCACAGGTCGGGCAGGCCACGGCCTCCACCGCCGTCACTTCCTCGTCGGTCATGGTGTCATCTGCAGCAACCACCATGGCGTCGATGAGATCAAAGGCGCGCTTTTCGCCGCGTAATGTCAGTTTTCCAGACTCCATCGGGCCACCGGAGACGAAAATGACCGGGATATTCAGGCGTAACGCTGCCATCAGCATTCCCGGCGTGATTTTGTCGCAGTTGGAAATACAGACCATGGCATCGGCGCAATGTGCGTTCACCATATATTCCACGCTGTCGGCAATCAGCTCACGCGAGGGCAGGCTGTAAAGCATACCGTCATGACCCATCGCGATGCCATCGTCGATGGCGATGGTATTAAACTCTTTGGCGACACCGCCAGCCTGCTCGATCTCGCGGGCGACCATCTGGCCGAGATCTTTCAAATGTACGTGACCCGGCACAAATTGGGTAAAAGAGTTCACTACCGCAATGATAGGTTTATCAAAATCGGCGTCTGTCATGCCTGTAGCACGCCATAAACTGCGAGCACCGGCCATATTACGACCATGGGTAGAAGTACGGGAACGATACATTTTTATGGGTGCCTTAACTGAACAAGTAAGGCCCAATATTAGAGTGGACAAACTGCGCGGTGAAATATAATCTCCCCTATCGATTAAGTTGCTGTGAGTATTTGTCATGGATGTTAGACAGTTGAAATACTTTGTAACAGTTGCGGAAACTCTACATTTTGGTAAGGCAGCGGAACGTCTTAATATGACGCAACCTCCGTTGAGCCAGTCAATAATGTCGTTGGAAAAAGAATTGGGACACACTCTTTTTTTTCGTAACAAAAGAAATGTGCAGCTGACGCCTTTTGGAGAACAATGGTTATTTTACGTCAGAAACTCACTAAGCAGTTTGAATGCGTTACCTGATATTGCCGACAGACTGGGTAAAGGTGAATCAGGAACATTATCGCTAGCCTTTATCAGTGTAGCGGGATATAACATTCTTCCTCGACTGGTCAGTCATTTTCGTCAAATTTACCCTGCAGTTGAACTGATTTTAAAAGAAGCGACCAGCGATGTGCAATTGAGCGAATTGCTGGAGGAACGGATTGACGCCGGTATCATTATCCCCCCGGAGGAGGCACAACTGCCGGGCTGTCTGGACTATAAAAAGATCCTCTCGGAATCGTTGGTCGCTGCGGTGCCTCAGGCCTGGCTGGATAATGGCAGGCTCGAGTTAACCCATGGCAAACTCTGCTCGCGATCCGTGATTAATTCACCGCTAATTATTTTCCCGCAAAAAGCGGCGCCATCATTCTATAAGCTGGTGATGCAGTACTACACCAATAACGGTACGAAACCAAATATCATTCAGCAGGCTATTCAAATGCAAACTATCATCAGTCTGGTTGCTTCCGGGATCGGTATTTCTCTGGTGCCGAATTCATTACGCCATCTGGCGCGAACCGGTGTGGCCTACGTGGAACTGCTGGAAAATCTGCCGCGATTGGATATTGGTTTTGCATGGCGTAAAAACAATCAATCACCGTTATTGAAAAAATTGATATCCTTGGCGGATACCCAAGTTACGACCGGATAGTATCGGGAAGACGTAATGAGCAAAGTGGTAGGGGAGTAGACACCAGACTACGCCAAATTGTGAGGGGCGATCTGGTACCTCAGTAAAATGCCTACCGGACGTAATTTTATAAGCGAAGATATTACTGCAACAGCATTGTTCCGGGCAGGGGCCCACGACAAGCACGGTGACAACGCCAGCACGCATCAAATGTCGACATGACTCGAGTAATCGGATCTCTCCGGCTGAACAGGAGTCGCCATATTCTTTCGTGTTAACCTTGCTCATAAGCAGTGAATTACTTTCCTGAAAAATAATTCAACTCCGTTATAAACACACCCCACTGGCCACTCATTTTACGGTGGAAGAGCTTTAAGTTTGACCTGCTAAAACAGTTTCATTATTGCACAGGAAATAACACTTTTAAAAATATAAGCAATGAAATCAATCAGGCATTTTTTAAAGAAAAATAGTTGTCACTCTTACCGCCATATCCTCCATTCTGGTATTTATTTTTTATCATAATAATTATCAGAATAATTATCGGTAGTGCTGACCGAGAATGGCGAGCTCCCGGCCAGGACAACAACAAGCAGGGCCGAAAAATAGGGATAATGATCGGCCATCCTTGAAGATAGCTCACTCAATACCGACTCCATCGGTGCCAACGCTTCATTTTCCTCATAGTCAGGCAACAGGGAGAAACTCGCCTCCAGGGCACAAAGCTGCCTGGCCAATATGGCCAATTCCTCTTGATTTAACAGGGTTTCCCGTCCGTTACTCTTTATAATCTTCTACGAACACTCAACAACATTCGGAAATTGTTTTCTGCCTCAAATCCCCATTTTCTTCATCCGAGAAAGCAGA
>NZ_BCTU01000047.1 GCF_001590925.1 Serratia plymuthica NBRC 102599 | reverse complement strand
GATAAGCCCTGAGTCTATGACTCAGGGCTTTTTCATATTGAAAATTTGTCATGATAGAAATATCGTGCGTATTTTATGCGGTGAAAGGCTATTATTGATAAATAATTGTCTGAATTTAACGCCAACATAAAGAATAATATACCCGACATCATTACTTTTACCGGGTGATGTACCTTGAAGAAGGTTATTTAATATTCTGCCGTGCCAGTTCTAACTGAATGTCCTTATTCAGATTAGCCACCCAGCGATTGTAATTTGAATGAATCTTGCCCTCTTTGGCATCCATATTGTTGCTTCCCACATGCCTAATCTGGTAACGATTTGTACTGTAAGTGATACGGATATCGGCACTGTGGCCGCGCAACAATATTTTGCCATCGATAACGCCTTCACTGACGGGGTTGATGATCCAGCCACGGTTAAGCCAGGCGTAGAGAATAGGCCTGACGCACCTGAACTTCGCTGTGGTTGCCGGCAACGCTTTGGTTGATGTTTTACACGGGAGCGGTACCTGCACAGCCACCAGCCAGAACGGCGACGAATACGCCAGCTAAAATGCGTGTTAAGGGTTTCATACTCTTTTCCCCGAGTGATGGTAAATAATAAATACATTAGCTATTAGAATGTTTTAGGCGAGATACCACCTTCATTAAGGTACCAATAAGAACCATTGTCGATAAATATGGATGATTTTTATCGTGATAATTTTACGTCGTTTAACTCTCTCCAGGTTATGTCTATAACTAAGCTTAATCATTTAATCGAGTATTCCGAGTGAAAATAGGAATTTTGCGCATGCATTATTGGGTTAAATATAATAAATTTACGCACGGAATTTTTCTGACCTGTAATAGCATTAATGGCGGGCTGCATGAATATACTCAGTTGGTGGGCGATGGCTCCCGATCGTGGAACGCGTGAAGCATGGCGCCAGTGGGCTACAGAGACGCATCTTGCCGCTGAATACCGGGGGGCGTTACCCGCATGTTCCCATATCCCCATGATGTCGCTACGGCGGATGAGTGTTGGAACGCGGTTGGCCGTCGAGAGCGGGCTGATCTTATTAAACGACCATCAGGCGGATATGGCGATTTTTACCAGTCGTCACGGTGAGCTGGAGCGTACGCACAAAATTCTTCAGCATCTGCATCAGGAACAGCCATTGTCACCCACAGATTTTGCGATGTCGGTGCACAACACCGCTGCGGGGTGGTTGACCATTACGGCGAAGAATACCTTACCGACCACCTCACTGGCTGCGGGTGAGGACAGCTTTCAACAGGGAATGATTGAAGCCCAGGCCGTGTTGGCCACCGGCAGTGCCGAGCGGGTGCTATTAATTGATTTTGACGGTATCGTACCGGAGGTTTACCAGCCTTTCATTCCGGCGAATCCCTTCCCCTATGCGGTCGCACTGCTGCTCGAAAGCGGCAATTCATTGAATTGTCGTACGGTAAGGCCTGGCCTGGATCTCCGTAAGGAACCACAGAGCCTGTCATTTTTGCGTGGCTGGCTTGGCGCAGATAAAGAATTCACGGTGCCTGGCCCGCAGCACTGCTGGATGTGGGAGCGCTGATGGTCAGGGTTATACCTGCTGAACAAATCCCCGAGCAATCTTCATGGATGAACCGTTGCTGGCGGATTATCGCCACCGGTTTGTGTTTTTCGCTTTTCGGCCTCGGCGGGCTATTGCTGTCCGGCATCTGGTTTAACCTGATGCGTCTGGCAGTGCGCGATCCTGCGCGCCGCAGCCAACTGACGCAAAATTCAATCCGAAACAGCTTTCGCTTTTTTCTGGGCACTACGCGCTTTTTGGGCGTACTGGATTACCGTTTCGAGGGTGCCGAGCGCCTCAAAGAGGATCGCGGTTGTCTGGTGATCGCCAACCATCCCAGCCTGCTGGATTATGTGCTGCTGGCTTCGCGCATGCCGCGCTGCGACTGCATCGTTAAAGAGGCCCTGCTGAATAATGTGTTTGTCAGCGGCGTGATAAAGGCGGCTGGTTACCTGGCCAATGCGGAGTCGGATCGTTTGCTGGAACAATGCCGGCAACGTCTGGCTAGCGGCGGGACTATCCTGATCTTCCCTGAGGGGACACGTACCTCGCCAGGCAAGGCACTCACACTACAGCGAGGGGCGGCAAATATAGCGCTGCGCAGCCAGTGTGACATTAGGGTGGTACAGATTCACTGTCGCCCGCCCATGCTGACGAAACAGGGTAAATGGTATAACATTCCGCCGATAAAACCTCAGTTCCATATCACCGTTCAGGATAAGATCGAAACCCGTACCTTTATTCGTGCGGATGACGTTTCTCCCGCCCTTGCGGCAAGAAGATTAACCCAGCATTTAACTGACGCTTTACAGTCAGACTCTATAAATAATGAGAAATAGTGGAATGAATTTATTGAGCACCGAAATCAAGCAATTGATCATTGATACGCTCAATCTTGAAGGTATGACGCCGGAGGAGATTGACGCCGAAGCACCGCTGTTTGGTGATGGACTGGGCCTGGACTCGATTGATGCGTTGGAATTGGGCCTGGCATTAAAGAACCGTTATGGCGTGGTGCTGTCAGCTGAAAGCGAAGATATGCGCCAACATTTTTATTCCGTGGAAACGCTGGTGAAGTTTGTTTCTGCACTGCGTAGCAAATAAGAGGTTTTCATGGATAAGCAAGCTATTTACCTGCAAATTCAGGCGCTGCTGGTCAAACTGTTTGAACTGGATGCTGATGATATCAAACCGGAATCCCGCCTTTACGAAGAGCTGGAGCTGGACAGCATTGATGCGGTAGATCTGGTGGTGCATCTGCAGAAAACCACCGGCAAGAAGATTAAGCCGGAAATGTTCAAGTCGGTGCGTACCGTGCAGGACGTGGTTGACGCTATCGATGAACTGCTGAAATCAGACAGTTAACGCCGCGGCGCTAAGATGAGAACCGCTTCTTGGCTGAACCCTGTTTTGCGGTTGCTGCAGAGCCTGACCTGGCTGCTGCTGTTGCTTTACCCCCTGGGGGTGTGGGCCGGCCTGACACGTTGGGGAACCACAATCCTGGCGCCCTTACTGGCGGCGGTTTTTGCGTTGCGGCTGTTGGTTTTGCGCGGCAACCTGCACCGGTACATGTGGCTGGGCAAGGCGTTAGCCGGAGTAGGTATCTTACTGGCACTCGCCAGTTGGGGGTTAAAACAGACCCACTGGTTGCTGTATTACCCGGTATTGGTCAACGTTTTACTGCTTTTGCTGTTTGCCTACTCCCTGTTTTCGCCGCCTACGGTGGTTGAGCGGCTGGCACGAATTACCGAACCGCAATTGGATGCCGCCGGCGTGGCTTATACCCGACGGGTGAATCAGGTCTGGTGCGGGTTCTTTATTGTTAATGGCGCAATAGCGCTGGCAACCTGCCTGTCAGGTGATATAGCGCTCTGGACGCTGTATAACGGCGGCATCAGTTATCTGCTGATGGGGGCATTAATGGGTATTGAATGGATAGTCAGGAAAAGGATCAGGCGCGCCTGAGTTTACCGATGAGCCAGTGGCTCAGCGCGAAGCGGGATGATTCCCTGCTTATTGCCTGGCGTGGCCCGCAGGCACTGCGCCTTGGCCAATTCCGCCGCGATGTCGCCGCCCTGGCCGCAAGGCTGGCAGGCAGGGAAGAACGCCGCTGGGCGCTGTGTTTTGAGGATAGTTATCGTTTTGCCGTTGCCTGGCTGGCATCGCTTTATGCCGCCAGGTTGCCGGTGATCTTCGGTCACCAGCGTGAAGCTATCCTCAAAGAGCAGCGGGCGGATTACGACGCTCTGCTGACCGATTTCCCTCTCAATCCCGGTACGCCGGTTCTGAGCGTGGCAGAGGGCTCTGTGGCGGATATCCCGCTGCCCGCCTGGCCTCAGGATCCCCGATTTATTCTTTATACCTCAGGGTCGACCGGCCAGCCGCAGGCGGTAAGCAAATCTGTCGCCTGCATGGATCGCGAGAGCGAACTGTTGGCCGCCGAGTGGGGCGAAGTCTTTCAGGGCTGCTGCGTGGCGGCATCGGTGTCTCATCAGCATATGTACGGCCTGAGTTTCCGCCTGTTTCTGCCGCTGGCGCTCGGCCTGCCGTTTGATGCGCAGCTGACGCAATATCATGAGCAACTGATTGCGAGGCATCAGGAACGACGTCTGATTTTTGTCAGCAGCCCGGCGTGGCTTAAACGTTTGGATAACCGGTTGGCGTTTTCAGCCTGCGCCCAGGTGTTTTCCGCCGGTGGCCCGCTAACCTTTGCCGAAGCGCAGCTTACCCGGCAAATGCTGAAGGTGCTGCCGCTGGAGATTTACGGCACCACCGAAACCGGCATGCTGGCCTGGCGCAGGCAAACCGAGGAGGCAGAGCTTTGGCGGTTGTTTACGTCCATTGAGCTAAGGGTTAATTCGGATAAAAGCGTCAACGTAGCCTCGCCGCTGATACCTGATAGCGGTGAAGCGGCGCTGAGCGATATTATCCAGCTCGCGCCGAATGGCCGGCTATTTCAGCTGAATGGCCGCGCCGATCGGATTATCAAGGTAGAAGAGAAACGTCTGTCGCTGACGGAAATTGAGCTACGCCTCAAAGCCTTGCCGGAGATCGCCGATGCCGCGGTACTGCCACTCCAGCAAAGAGGGCGCACCCTGTTGGCGGCGGCGATAGTGCTTTCCCCGCACGGTGAAGCTCGCCGGCAACGCGTGTCCGAAGGGGCTTTCACCCGAGAACTGCGCCAGGCGCTGCGCAGCTGGCTGGAGCCGGTGGCGCTGCCGCGCAGTTGGCGCATTATTGATGTCATCCCGCTTAACCCGCAGGGCAAACGCGCCTATGCCGAACTACAGGAGCTGTTTTTATGATGCAACCTGAGGTACTGCAGCAGCAGGTGAGCGATGAGACCCACGCCAGCCTGCTATTGCGTCTGCCCGAGGGGCTATTTTGGTTTCGCGGCCATTTTCCTGAGCAGCCGATCCTGCCCGGCGTGGCCCAAGTGAACTGGGCTATGCAGTATGCGCATCAGCTATTGGGCATCAAGGCAGCGTTCAAAGGTATCGACGTCGTCAAGTTTCAACAACCCTTGTTACCGGAGCAGAGCGTATTGCTGCTGCTCGAATGGCAACCGGCGCGCCACAAGTTGTTGTTCAGCTATCGCCTCGGCGAGGCTACCGCCAGCAGCGGTAAGATTTCGCTATGTCAGTGACCGCGCCGTTCTCCCCTTGCATTGTTATCCCCTGTTTCAATCATGGGCAGATGATGGCCGACGTGCTGGCCTCGCTGGCCGGTTATAGCCTGCCCTGTCTGGTGGTGGATGATGGCAGCACTGCCGCTACCGTCGATGAATTGCAACGGCTGGCGGCTGAGTTACCTTGGGTTCAACTGCTGCGGCTGGAGCAAAATCAAGGCAAAGGCGCGGCGGTGATCGCTGGGCTGCAATGGGCGCACCGCCAGGGCCACAGTCACGCTCTGCAGGTGGATGCCGACGGCCAGCATCAATTGAGCGATATCCCGGACATGATCGCCGAAGCGCGCGCTCACCCCGAATGTTTGATTTCCGGTCAACCGGTCTACGACAGCTCGGTACCGAAGGTGCGGCTGTATGGCCGCTATATCACTCACGTATGGGTGTGGATAGAAACCCTGTCGCTGTCGCTGAAAGACAGCATGTGCGGTTTTCGCGTTTACCCGGTGGAACCGACGTTGGCGCTGGCGGCGAGTCATCCGCTTGGTAAGCGCATGGATTTCGATACCGAAGTGATGGTCAGGCTCTATTGGCAAGGCGTGCCGAGCCGTTTCCTGCCGACGCGCGTCACCTATCCAGCCGATGGCGTTTCCCATTTTGACGCGCTGCGCGACAACCTGCGTATTTCCTGGATGCACACCCGTTTGTTTTTCGGTATGTTGCCGCGTATTCCACGCCTGCTGCGCCGCAAGCCGGCGAGATCACTGCACTGGTCGGCAACCGAAGAACGCCACGGTCTTTGGGGCATCCGGCTCATGCTGCAGGTTTACCGGCTATTTGGCCGCCGGGCATTTCAACTGCTGCTGTACCCGGTGATTGGTTATTTCTGGCTGACCGGCCGCGCCCAGCGCGAAGCATCGCGCGACTATCTGCAACGCCTACGGGGGTTCGCACAGGGCAGGCAACGAGCCTTGCCTGCACCGCTCAACAGTTTCCGTCACTTTATGCGCTTCGGCGATGCGATGCTCGATAAGCTGGCAAGCTGGCGGGGGGAACTGCATGACATTCAGTTGGTGGATCGCGCGGGCTTCGAGCGGCAGATCGCTTCCGGCCAAGGGACCTTGATCCTGGCTTCGCACCTGGGGGATATCGAGTCCTGTCGTGCGCTGGGCGAGCTGGATGCCAGCGTTAAGGTCAATGCATTGGTGTTTACCGAACATGCCGAGCGCTTCAACCAGGTGATGAAAGAGGTGAATCCGCGCGCCAATCTGAATCTGATTCAGGTCACTTCGCTGGGTCCGGAAACGGCCATGCGCCTGCAAGACAAGCTAAATGCCGGTGAATGGGTGGCGATTGTCGGCGATCGTACCTCCGCCGGAAAACATCAGCGTGGCGAACGGCCGCGCGTGGTGTGGAGCCATTTCCTCGGCAAGCCGGCGCCTTTTCCGCAGGGGCCGTTCGTCCTGGCCGCCGCGCTGCGCTGCCCGGTATTTCTGATGTTCGGCCTCAAGCAACAGGGGCGGCTGAACCTGTATTTCGAATCCTTTGCCGATCCGCTGCTACTACCCCGCGACCAGCGCCACCAGGCATTGCAGCAGGCGGTAGATAATTATGCCGCGCGGCTCGAGCACTATTGCCTGTTGGCGCCGCTCGACTGGTTCAATTTTTTCGATTTCTGGCAGTTGGCGGCGCGGCCGTCGGCGCAACAGGAGCCTGAGACATGAAGCTAAAAGAGGATCCGCGTTTTTCCACCCGGATTGAGATGACTATCCCGTTCCATGATATCGACGCCATGGGCGTGGTGTGGCACGGCAACTACTTTCGCTATTTTGAGATCGCGCGCGAAGCCTTGCTGAAACAGTTCAATTACGGTTATCGCCAGATGCAGGCTTCGGGTTATGTTTGGCCGATCGTAGATACGCGGGTGAAATACATTGCGCCGGTGCTGTTTGAGCAACGGATCATCGTCTGCGCCGAACTGGAGGAGTACGAGAACCGTCTGCGCATTGGTTACCGTATCCTGGATGCGCAAAGCGGCAAAACCACCACTCGCGGGCACAGTATCCAGGTAGCGGTGGATGTCGAAAGCAAAGAGATGTGCTTTGTTTCACCGCAGATACTGTTGGATAACATCGGGGGCGAGCAATGAAAAGCGGGTTATTGATGGTTGTCGCCCTGTTCAGCCTGAGCGCCCAGGCGGTCACGTTGACGGAGTTGCAGCAGCGCTTTAGCCAACAGCCGGTGTTGCGTGCCGAGTTCGAGCAACAGCGCAGCATCAGCGGTATGGCGAAACCGCTGAAATCGAGCGGTGAACTGCTGATTTCCCAGCAAAAAGGGCTGTGGTGGTCACAGCAGAAACCTTTCCCGCTGACCTTGTTGCTGGACGATAAACGCATGGTGCAAACCCTGGCCGGCCAACCCCCGCAGGTGGTGACGGCGGATAACAATCCGCAGATGTTCCAGTTCAACCACCTGCTGACCGCGTTGTTCCACGCCGACAGCCAGGCGCTGGAGCAAAACTTTGCCTTGCAGTTCAGCGATCTGGGGCGCAACAAATGGCGGTTGATACTGACGCCAAAAACCACGCCGCTCGATCGCTTGTTCAAACGCATTACGCTCAATGGGGAGCAATTCCTGGAAACCATTGATATCGACGATATGCAAAGCGATGCCACGCACATTCGCTTCTTTAATCAACGTACGGCGCCGCAGGAACTGACCGTTGATGAGCAACAGCGTTTTGCGTCCTGAACAGCATCGGCGGCTGGCCTTTGGCTGGTTGGCGATTTGCCTGGTATTGCTCGCGGCGCTGTGCTGGCTGCTGCCCCGCAGCCAGATCAACAGCAGTGTGCTGGCGTTATTGCCGAAGCAGCAATTGGCGGGCGTGCCCGATGAACTGGCCGACGGCTTCAGCCGCCGGCTCGATCGCCAATTGATGTGGCTGGTGAGCCCACCGCCAGGTGCGGACAGCGCCGCAGTGAGCTGGTGGTGGCAGCAATTGCGGCAGATGCCGGAATTGCAGCAGGTTGGCGGCCCGATGGACGCGCAACGCCAGCAGCAGTGGGGACGATTTTTTTATCAGCACCGCAACGTGTTGCTGGACGATGCCACCCGGCAACGGCTAATGCAGGGGCCGGAGGCGCAAAGCCAGTGGATCCTCGGCCAGCTTTACTCGGCCTTCGCCGGCGTCAGCGGCAAGGAACTGGCTAACGACCCGCTGATGTTGGTGCGGGGTTCGCAGCTGGCGCAGCAGCGCAACGGCGGTTCACTGAGCTTATCCAACGGTTGGCTGGTGGCGCGTGACCCGCAGGGGCGCAGTTGGTATCTGCTGCACGCCGAGCTTGGCGCTTCCTCTTATGACATTGGCAGCGCACGAAGCACGGTAGATAAACTGACGGCGTTGCAACAGCAACTGCAACAACGTTGGCCGGGCACCGAGGTGTTGAACCGCGGCACGCTCTATTACAGCAACTACGCCAGCCAGCAGGCTGAACACGATATTTCGACCATTGGTCTGGCCTCGGTGGCGGGAGTCTTCCTGCTGGTGCTGTTAATGTTCCGCTCAGTACTGCCGTTGTTGCTGTGTGCGCTGTCGGTGGGGATCGGCGCCTTGGCGGGCACCGTCGCCACGCTGCTGGCGTTTGGTGAAATTCATTTGATGACGCTGGTGCTGAGCATCAGCATCGTCGGCATTTCGGCAGATTACGCGCTCTATTTTCTGACCGAGCGCAGGGTGCATGGGCAGCAGTCGACGCCGCTGGCCAGTTTGCAAAAACTGCTGCCGGCACTGTCGATGGCGCTGCTGACCACCGTGGTCGCCTATCTGGCGCTGCTGATTGCGCCGTTCCCGGGCCTGCAGCAGTTGGCGGTGTTTGCCGCCGCAGGCCTGAGCGCCGCTTGCATTACCGTGATCTGCTGGTATCCGCAGCTGTCGCGTCGGCTGCCGGTGCGTCCGGCGCCGGGGCTGGCGCTCATCCTTCGTTGGCTGCACGCCTGGCGCCACCGGCCACTGCTGCGCTATGGGCTGCCCGGCGCGGCGTTGCTGGTCATTATTGCCGGTTTCAGCCAACTGAAAGTGGATGACGATATCGGCCAACTGCAGGCGTTGCCGGTGGCGTTGCAGCAGCAAGAACAGCGTATCGCCGCGTTGACCGGCCAACATAACGATCAGAAATGGCTGGTGGTGTACGGTGCCAATGGTGAACAACTGCTGCAGCGGCTGGAGTTGTTGCAACCCAAGCTGGCGCAGGCCAAACGGCAAGGCGTGCTGGCGGATTATCGCCTGCTGCCGCTGCCTTCGCATCAGCGTCAGCAGGAAAACGTCGCCCTGTTGCAACGCCTAGCGCCACAGGTGATGGCGCAGTTGCAGCAGGCGGAACTGACGCTGAATGCGCCTGACTTGACCGCTGATTGGGTGACGCCGCAACAGTGGCTGGACAGCGTGGTCAGCGAGGGCTGGCGTCTGCTTTGGCTGACGTTGCCTGACGGCCGCAGTGCGGCGCTGGTTCCGGTCAACGGCGTGCAAAACAGCGCGGCGATGCAGGCATTGGCTGGGCAGGTGCCGGGCACCGGTTGGATCGACCGGAAAACCGAATTCAGCGAACTGTTCGGCCAGTACCGGCTGTATCTTTCGTACCTGCTGGCGCTGTCGGTGGCGGCGATCGCACTGATCTACCTGTGGCGTTTTGGGTTGGGACACGGCCTGCGCTGCATGGTGCCGACGCTGTTGTCGCTGGGTTGCGGCATTGCGGTGCTGGCGCTGAGCGGCCATTCGCTGAATCTGTTTTCGCTGTTGGCGTTGATATTGGTCTTGGGGATCGGCATTAACTATACGCTGTTCTTCACCAATCCCCGGGGCACGCCGACCACCTCGATGTTCGCCATCTTTATGGCGGTCTTCACCACCCAACTGACCTTTGGCATGCTGGTACTGAGCCATACTCAGGCCATCAGCAGTTTTGGCATTGTACTAAGCAGCGGTATCGCCGTGGCATTTCTGTTGGCACCGCTGACGTTAGCAACGAAAAGAAAAAGAGGAAAAGCCTGATGCGCGGCTTACGAATAATGCTGTTAATGCTGGCAACCCTGCTGGCCGGCTGTGCCGGTTCTCAGGATCCCACCTTGTCGCAGGCGTGGCTGAAACCCGGGACGCGGGTGACATTGCCGCCGCCGGTGTTAGAGCAACCGATCAGCCAGCAGCAGTTATTGACCGCCGAAGTGAAGGGACAGCGGCATTCGATGCTGGTGCTGCTCAATGCCGACGGCCGCCGCCTGCAACTGGTGGGGATGTCGCCGCTGGGCATCCGCTTGTTCAACCTGACCTATGATCGCCAGGGGATCCACACCGAGCAGTTGATCAACGCGGGTGAACTGCCGCCCGCCAACCAGGTGCTGGCCGATATCATGCTGAGCTATTGGCCAGCGGCCGATTGGCAGCCTTTGCTGCCTGCAGGGTGGAGGTTGGAGGATCGGCCGGAAGTGCGCCGTCTGTATGACGATCGCGGCGCGACGATCAGTGAAATCCGTTATCAGCAAGCCAATGGCCAACGCAATCTACTGTCGATAACCCAATTCGCTTTCCATTACCGCATCACCATTCAGAATCTGGGGAGCGAATAATGATCTATTTCACTGCCGTAGGTATGGTGAACGCGCTGGGCGGCAGTCTGCCGCAGATCGCGGAAAATTTGGCTCGCGGCGTATCGCCTGGCATGCAGAGGCAGACGCAGTGGCTGCTCGGCGGCGCGCCATCCTGGTTCGGTAACGTACAGGGCGAGCTGCCCGCCATTCCTGAGCCGCTCAAACGCCATCACTCTCGCAACAATCGCCTGCTGTTGGCCGCATTGGCGCAAATCGAGGCACCGGTGCATGAGGCCATCGCCCGCTACGGCGCCGATCGCGTTGCGGTGATCATGGGCACCAGCACTTCCGGCATTCACGAAGGTGAGCTGGCGCTGCAACGGCATCAGGCAGGGCAGTGGCCGCAGGGCTATGATTATCAGCAGCAGGAGTTGGGCGACCCAGGCCAGTTCCTCAGCGCTTTTCTTGCTACCCGTGGCCCGGCCTACACCTTGTCTACCGCCTGTTCCTCCAGTGCGCGCGCCATCATCAGCGGTAAACGCCTGATTGATGCCGGGCTGGTGGATGCGGCGATTGTGGGCGGTGCCGATAGCCTGTGCCAGATGCCGATCAACGGCTTCAACAGCCTGGAGTCGCTGTCGGCGGAGCGTTGCACGCCATTCGCCGCCGGGCGCCGCGGCATCAATATTGGCGAAGCCGCTGCGCTCATGCTGCTGACGCGTGAGCCGGCAGCCGTCGCGTTGCTGGGTGTCGGTGAGTCTTCCGATGCCTGGCATATGTCGGCACCGCATCCGGAAGGTGCCGGTGCAGAGTGGGCTATCGAGATGGCACTGCGGCAGGCGGGTTTGAGCGCCGAACAGATCGGTTATATCAATCTTCACGGCACCGCGACGCGGCTTAACGATCGGGTAGAAGCTCAGGTGGTGAATCGCCTGTTTGGCGCGCAGACACCGTGCAGCTCCACCAAGCACCTCACCGGCCACACGCTGGGTGCCGCTGGTGCGGTAGAAGCGGCGCTGAGCTGGTTGTTATTAACCCAGCCATTGCCATTGCCGCAGCAGGATTTCAGCGTTTCGCCCTGTGATGGCGAGCTGGCACCGATAGGCCTGGTTTGCCGGCAGCAACCGTTGCGCCAGCGCGCTATCCTGTCTAATTCGTTTGCATTCGGCGGCAATAATGCCTGCCTGTTACTGGGGGATGCGCCATGAGTCGTTATCACACCGCAGAATACTATTTGCCCCATGCATCACCGATGGTACTGCTGGAACGGGTGCTTGAGGTGGGTGAGGAGCATGCGCAGTGCGCGGTGACGGTCAGCCCTGACGGCGTATTGGCACCCTTTCTTGACACACAGGGCGCGCTGCCTGGCTGGTACGGCATTGAGCTGATGGCGCAGGCCATCGGCGTCTGGAGCGGCTGGCATGGCAGGCAGCATGCCCAACCGCCGCGGCTTGGCATGTTGCTCGGCGGGCGCGCTATTCACTGCGAACTGCCGGTATTTCCTGCCGGCAGCGAACTGCGGGTTAGCGTGCAGCAACTGCTGAAAGACGAAAAACTGGCCAGTTTCGAATGTGAAATCAGTATCGATAATGTGCGGGTCGCACAGGGCAGGCTGAACACCTATCAGCCTGATCAACAAGAAATAATCCAATTGACTACCTTAAGGGGAAACGCATGATGCGTTCCGTTTTAGTCACCGGTGCCAGTAAAGGGATCGGTCAGGCGATTGCCTGCCGCCTGGCTGCGGATGGCTTTTTGATCGTCGTTCATTACCACAGCGACAAGACCGGGGCAGAGTACACGCTGCAGCAAATTGTCGCCGCCGGCGGGCAAGGGCGTTTGATTCAGTTTGATATCAGCAACCGCACCCAGTGCCGCGAGCAGCTTGAGCAAGATATTGAGGTTCACGGCGCCTATTACGGCGTGGTGAACAATGCGGGTATTACCCGCGATGGCGCTTTCCCGGCACTGAGCGAAGAGGACTGGGACGGGGTGATCCACACTAACCTCGACAGCTTCTACAATGTGCTTCACCCCTGCGTCATGCCGATGATTGGCCTGCGCAAAGGCGGGCGAATCATTGCGCTGTCGTCGGTTTCCGGCGTAATGGGTAACCGTGGGCAGGTCAACTACAGCGCGGCCAAGGCCGGCGTAATCGGTGCCTGCAAGGCACTGGCGATCGAGTTGGCGAAACGCAAAATTACCGTTAACTGCATCGCTCCGGGCCTGATTGACACCGGTATGATTGACATGGAGCCGGCGGCGCTGATTGAAGCGATGCGCGCGATCCCGCTCAAACGCATGGGCTCGGCGGAAGAGGTGGCCGGGCTGGCCAGCTATTTGATGTCAGATATTGCCGGCTACGTAACGCGGCAGGTCATTTCCATTAACGGAGGAATGGTATGACGCAGCGAGTGGTTGTGACCGGCATGGCGGGCGTTACCGCTTTCGGCAATAACTGGGCGGACGTGTCCGGTCGGCTGAAGCAGGGTAAGAATGCAGTGCGTTATATGGCGCAATGGGAAGAGTATCAGGGGTTGAACACCCTCCTTGGCGCGCCGATCGATGATTTCGTGCTGCCGGAGCATTATACGCGCAAGCGCATCCGTTCGATGGGGCGCGTTTCATTGTTGGCTACCCGTGCGACCGAACTGGCGCTTGAGCAGGCCGGGTTGCTGGGTGAGGCGGTGTTGACCAACGGCGAGACCGGCATCGCCTACGGCTCCTCTACCGGCAGCACCAAACCGGTCAGCGAGTTCGCCACCATGCTGACGGAAAAACACACCAACAATATCACCGGTACCACTTATGTGCAGATGATGCCGCACACCGCAGCGGTGAATACCGGCCTGTTTTTCGGCCTGCGGGGACGGGTGATCCCGACCTCCAGCGCCTGTACCTCAGGCAGCCAGGCGATTGGTTACGCTTACGAGAGCATCCGCCACGGTTATCAGACGGTGATGGTGGCGGGCGGAGCCGAGGAGCTGTGTCCTTCGGAGGCGGCGGTGTTCGATACGCTGTTTGCCACCAGCCAGCAAAACGATCGCCCGGATCTGTCGCCACGCCCGTTTGATCGTCAGCGCGACGGTCTGGTGATTGGCGAGGGGGCCGGAACCTTGATCCTTGAGTCGCTGGATCATGCGCAGGCGCGCGGCGCCACTATTTACGGCGAGATTATCAGTTTTGCGACCAACTGCGATGCGGCGCATATTACCCAACCGCAGCGGGAAACCATGCAGATTTGCATGCAACAGGCGCTGAAGGCCTCTGGGCTGGCGACCGGCGATATCGGCTACATCAGCGCTCACGGTACGGCGACCGATCGCGGCGATATAGCGGAAAGCCAGGCAACGGCGGCGATTTTTGGCAACCGCACGCCAATCTCCTCGCTGAAAAGCTATTTTGGCCATACGTTGGGTGCCTGCGGCGCTCTGGAAGCCTGGATGACGTTGGAGATGATGCGCGAAGGCCGCTTTGCGCCGACCATCAACCTCAGTGAACCGGACAGTGCCTGCGGCGATCTGGATTACATCATGGGTGAATATCGGCAAATTGATACCGAGTTCGTGCAATCGAACAACTTCGCGTTCGGGGGGATTAACACCTCGTTGATCCTGCGTCGCTGGGCGTAATTCCTTCAAACCGGGGCGCTCGCTCCGGTTATTGTTGCCGTTTAATCAAAAGTCTTATGCGCAATAGGGCGTTTTTGATCAACAAAACAGTTGCCATAATCCTCCCATATCGCATCAACATCCTAATGAGAGAATAAGATTATGAGCATCCCTGCATTTGGTTTAGGTACTTTCCGTCTTCAGGATCAGGTCGTGATCGACTCGGTCAGCACTGCGCTGGAGTTGGGGTATCGCGTGATTGATACCGCGCAGATCTACGAAAACGAAGCGGCGGTGGGCCAGGCAATTGCCGCCAGCGGCATACCGCGCGACGAGTTGTTCATCACCACCAAGATTTGGATCGCCAATCTGGCGAAGGGTAAATTGATCCCGAGCCTGCAAGAGAGCCTGAGCAAGCTGCAAACAACCTACGTTGATTTGACGCTGATCCACTGGCCGTCACCCAATGGCGAAGTCCCCGTTGCCGAGTTTATGGCTGAGCTGCTGGAAGCCAAAAAACTGGGGCTGACGCGCCAAATCGGGGTGTCCAACTTCACCCTGGACCTGATGCAGCAGGCGATCGATGCCGTGGGCGCAGAGCAGATCGCGACTAACCAAATTGAGCTGTCCCCGTATCTGCAGAACCGTCAGGTGGTTGAGTTTGCTCAGCAGCACGGCATTGCCATCACCTCCTACATGACGCTGGCCTATGGCAAAGCGCTGCAGGATGAAACCATCAAGGCTATCGCGGCGCGGCGCAACGCGACCCCTGCTCAGGTTATCCTGGCCTGGGCGCTGCAACTGGGTTACGCGGTGATCCCTTCTTCCACCCGGCGTGAAAACCTGGCGAGCAACCTGCTGGCGCAGCAGTTGACGCTGACTGCGGAAGAAATGGCGGAGATGGCTACGCTGGAAAGCAATGGCCGTTTGGTTAGCCCGGAAGGCCTGGCGCCGAACTGGGATTAACGTTCCGGAACATGTGCATCAGGGCGCCCAAGGGGCGCCTTTTTTATTGCGTT
>NZ_BCTU01000046.1 GCF_001590925.1 Serratia plymuthica NBRC 102599 | reverse complement strand
CGCCGAGGCGACCCTTTTTCGTTTTAGCTCAACAGGCCGGCGCCGACGTTAATCGACAGCCCCAGGATCACCATATTGAACACGAAAGAGATGACCGATTGCAGCAGGGTGATTTTGCGCACTTCCGCCGCACCCACCGCCACGTCGGCGGTTTGCGACGCCACCGCGATGGTGAAGGAGAAGTAGGCGAAGTCCAGATAGGTCGGTTCGGCAAGATTGCCGGGAAACACCAGCGGCAGCGGGTCCTGCTGCGCGCCCTTACGGTAAAACTGGTGGGCGTAATGCATGGTGAAGGCGGTCGGTAGCAGCAGCCAGGACACCACCAACGTGGCACCGGTCAGCGTCAGATGCAGCGTTTTCAGCGAGTCACTGACCTGTTTGGCCGTGCCCAATTCAAACATGATAGACAGAATGCTCACCAGGCAACCGATGCTGACCAGCGCCAACACCATACTGGCGCTCTCATCCTGCAAGCGGGCGATCTGGCGGATGTGCTGTGGCGTGCTCACCAGCATCAAGCGCCAGAGAAACAGCAGGTAGAGCCAGGCCAGCACGTTCCAGCCGATCATCAGGCGTTGCAGTTCAGAAAGCTGAGCCGGCAGCAGCAGGTAGCACAGAATGCCGGCCCCCACCGAAAGCAGCAGCCTCGGCCGAACCTGCCAGTAGTGTTTAATCGACGAAGGAATGTACATAACGGATGGGGTTCCTGATTAACTTAATGGGGATAGCGCTTTGTTTAGCATAGAGGATATGGCTGCAAACACGCCGTTGTTTCGGTTATTTTTAGCACTTACGGTTGGATGCTGGACGAATGTTGGTTAACCTAAGACGGTGGTTTCCAACTGGCGATTGATGTCAGTATATTTTTGCGAGTTTATCCCATTAGGGACAAAGTTAGGACGACACGAATGAAAGATTTGAATGTAGTGGATGGCATCAACGGCGCCGGTAACTGGCTGGTGAAGAACCAGGATCTGCTGATCCAGTACGCGGCTAACATCGTCGCCGCCATCGTTATCCTGATTATCGGTTCGATTATTGCCCGAGTGATCGGCAACGCATTAAACCGCGTGATGAAGCTGCGCGGCATTGACGCCACGGTAGCTGATTTCCTGTCTGCGATCGTGCGTTATGGCGTGTTGGCGTTTACCTTTATTGCGGTGCTGGGGCGCATTGGCGTGCAGACCACTTCGGTGATCGCCGTACTGGGTGCCGCCGGTTTGGCCGTGGGTCTGGCGCTGCAGGGCTCGCTGTCCAACTTTGCCGCCGGCGTGCTGCTGGTGATCTTCCGTCCGCTGCGCGTGGGCGAGTATGTTGATCTGGGCGGCGTGGCCGGTACTGTCGATCAGGTGCAAATTTTTTCCACCACTCTGCGTACCGCAGACAACAAAACCATCGTGGTGCCGAACGGCAAAATCATTGCCGGCAACATCATCAACTACTCCCGCGAGCCGAATCGTCGTGTGGATATCGTGGTGGGCGTGGCCTATAACGCCGACATCGACGTGGTGAAAAAGGTGCTGGGCGATGTGATAGCGGCCGACAAACGCGTTATGCATGCCAAGGGCGTGACCGTGCGTCTGAACGAAATGGCACCCTCTTCGCTGAACTTCGTGACCCGTTCCTGGACCACCAACGCGGAGTACTGGAACGTGTACTTCGATCTGATGGAAAACTTCAAGCGCGCGCTGGATGCCAACAACATCGGCATTCCGTTCCCGCAGATGGACGTTCATCTCTATCGCACTGAACAAGCCGCCGCTAAAGCGGAATAAGCGAGAAGGGGCCCAGGCCCCTTTTTTTATTGCTGGCCGAGGTTATCTCCCTGAGAGGCAGCCTCGGCTTTTCGTTTTGTCAGTTTGGCAACGCAGATCCAGACGCGGGTACCTGGCGGTACAAGCTGAGCCGGTAGAGCGGGAGGTGGGCGACAGAGCCCACCGATACCGACACCAGGCGCGGAGCATCAGCAGGCCACGCCAGCCTCTGGTACAGCCTCGAAAATTACAGGTATAATCCCACAAATTATTCAACGGGTTCAGAAACGAAGATGACAAAACTCACCTTGCAAGAGCAGATGCTGAAAGCGGGACTAGTGACCAGCAAAAAAATGGCCAAAGTCCAAAAAACCGCTAAAAAATCACGGGTGCAGGCGCGTGAGGCAAGAGAGGCGGTGGAAGAAAATAAAAAAGCGCAACTTGAGCGTGATAAACAGCTAAGCGAACAACAAAAACAAGCCGCTTTATCTAAAGAGTATAAAGCTCAGGTGAAGCAGCTCATTGAAATGAACAGGATCGACATTGCAAAAGGCGATATCGGTTTTAACTTCACAGATAATAATGTAATAAAAAAAGTCGTTGTGGATAAGCTAACCCAAGCTCAGCTGATTAGTGGCCGCCTCGCCATTGCTCGTTTGGTTGCGGATAACAGCGCTGAGAGCCAATATGCAATCATCCCTGCGAGCGTAGCCGATAAAATTGCGCAGCGAGATGCGAACAGCATTGTATTAAATAGTGCGCTTAGTCAGGAAGAGCAAGATGAAGAAGATCCGTATGCCGATTTTAAAGTGCCCGATGATTTGATGTGGTAATTACCGTTTGCCTATATCGGGTGCCTTCGCGGCGGCATCGTTATAGCGACTTTCGCTTTCAGAACGGGCTGGCATGACGGGCTTTGATCTGTTCTTTGCCAATGGGATGAACAAAATGCAGTTCACTGGCATGCAGCATCAGCCGCGGGATCCGTTCGGTACCCGGCAGCAGGCGACCGCCATACAGGTCACAGCCCAAAATAGGGTGGCCCAACAGCTGACAGTGGATGCGGAGTTGATGAGTGCGCCCGGTTTCCGGGATTAGCTGCACCCGCGTCACTGGCAGTAACGTCCCGCCTTCCAACTCACGATAAAAGCGCTCAACGACCCGATAGCCGGAGCGAGCGGGCTTGCCGTGGGTTGCGCAAATCGACATCAGCGGGAACAGCGCCGGGTCTTTGGCAATCGCGGCGTCTATCACCCCTTCGTCGTCGTCCAGATGCCCGCAGAGCAGTGCGCTGTACACTTTGGTCACTGTTCGCTGGCTGAATTGTTGGCAGAGGGCGGCATTGACAGCTTTATTGCGGGCAATCACCATCAGCCCGGAAGTCCCGAAATCCAGGCGGTGGACCAGGGTGCAACCGGGGAATACCTGTACCAGCCGATGATGCACCGAATCCAGATTTTGCGGATTTTTCCCCGAGAGGCTGAGCAGCCCGGCGGGTTTATTGATCAGTACCAGACTCTCGTCCTGATAGAGATTTTCGATCTTGTCATGGCACGGCGGGGCAATAAAGGTATCGATAATCTTGGACATCAGGCTACCCGGACGAAGAGTGGGAGCGGATGATAACGAATTTTAAACCGACTGGCGAATCCGGCTATTCGTCTGACGGAGCGGCGGGTGGCAAGCTGTCACGCAGATTATGTCGCGATATTAATGGCCGTTTTCACCAGACGCCTCTCGGCGTCTGGCTACTACGGTGGCGGTTTGCCTGCAAGGGCGGGCTAACCCGACTTATTGCCCATAATAGGCGTTCTTGCCGTGCTTGCGCAGATAGTGTTTATCCAGCAACTCTTGCTGCATGCTGCCGATACCCGGCGTCAGCTGGCGTGAAAAAATCCCCATATAGGCAATTTCTTCCAGCACCACCGCATTGTGCACCGCGTTGTGCGGATCCTTGCCCCAGGCGAACGGGCCATGTGCATTCACCAGCACCGCCGGAATGGCGTTAGGGCTGATGCCGCGCCGGCGGAAGGTGTCGATAATCACCTTGCCGGTCTCCAGCTCATAGTCATGTTCAATCTCCTGCTCGGTCATCAGCCGGGTGCAGGGGATGGCGCCGTAGAAGTAGTCGGCGTGGGTGGTGCCCCAGGCGGGAATGTCCAGCCCGGCCTGCGCCCAGATGGTGGCGTGGCGCGAATGGGTGTGTACGATACCGCCGATATCGGCGAATTCACGGTACAGCGCCAGGTGGGTGGCGGTATCTGAAGACGGCTTCTTGCTTCCCTCGAGGGTGCGGCCGCTAGCGAGATCCACCACTACCATATCCTCGGCTGCCATATGCTCGTATTCCACGCCGGAAGGCTTGATCACCACCAGCCCGCGTTCGCGGTCCACCGCGCTGACATTACCCCAGGTGAAGGTCACCAGATTGTGTCGGGGCAGGTCGAGGTTGGCTTCCAGCACCTGTTGTTTAAGCTGCGGCAGAGTTAGCATGTCATTCCCCCTTGTTGCATTTTCTGTTCGATCCAGCGGCGAGCCTGAACAATCTCGGCCACCGGCTCCTCGGCTTTTTCGGTCCACATTTCGATCAGGAAAGCGCCGCGGTAATTAAGCTGTTTCAGCGTGCGGAACACGGCGACAAAATCCACGCAACCTTCGCCAAAGGGCACGTCGCGGAACTGCCCCGGCGAACTTTCGGTGACCGGATAGGTGTCCTTCAGGTGGATGGCGGCAATGCGGTCAATGCCCAGCGCCAGCTCCTGCGCCACATCGTTGCCCCAGGCACTGAGGTTGCCGACGTCCGGATACACCGTGAACCACGGCGATGCCAGACAAGCGTCCCAGGCCTTCCATTTGCTGATGGAGTTCATAAAGGCGGTATCCATGATTTCCACCGCCAGCATCACCTGGGCGGCGGCGGCACGCTCGACCGCCCATTGCATGCCCTCGGTAAAGCGCGCCAGAGTGCTGTCGTCCTGCTGTTCGTAATAGACGTCATACCCAGCGAGCTGAATGGTGCGGATACCGACGTCTTTCGCCAACTGAATGGCCTGTTCCATCACCTCGAAGGCGCGCTGGCGCAGCGCATCATCATGGCTGCCGAACGGGAAACGGCGATGGCCCGACAGGCACATTGACGGGATACTGATGCCGGTTTCCAGCATGGCGCTGACCAGCGACAGCCGCTGCTCCTTGCTCCAACTCAGACGTGCCAGCCGCTCGTCGCTTTCATCCACCGACATCTCGACAAAATCGAAACCGCAGGCTTTGGCCAGCGCCAGCCGCTCGGGCCAGGTCAGGTGTTTCGGCAACGCTTTTTCATAAATTCCCAACGGGTGCTGGCGCATATCAACCTCTCCAGATGTCATCAATGGCGGAACGGAACTGACCGGCGGCGGCCAGCGGATCGGCAGCCTCCGCCAGCGCCCGACCGACGATAAAGGCGGTCACGGCGATATCTTTGAACAGCGGTAAATCGGCCGGGGTGATACCGCCGGTGACCGACAGCTCGATGCCCAGATCCGACAGCGCTTTCATCAGATCCAGATCTTGCCGCCCCCAGGTTTGCCCGCTGGCCTGCGCGTCGCGGCCACGGTGGTAGATCGCCTGGCGGATGCCGAGCTCGCGCCACTGTCTGGCATCGTCCAGCGTCCAGCGGCCGAACAGCTCAATCTGAATGTCCCCCTGATGCTGCTGCGCCACTTCCAGTGCGCCGGCCATGGTGGCCAAAGGTGCGGCGCAGATCACCGTCATCCAGTCGGCACCGTGGCCGAAGGCCTGTTGCGCCAGGGTGCCACCGGCATCGGCCACTTTCAGGTCAGCCACCAACGTATGCTGCGGGCAGCGCTCACGCAGCGCGCTCACCGCCTGGATACCGGCGCTGATGCATAAAATGGTGCCGGCCTCGATGATGTCGACGTGCGATTGCAGGCGTTCTGCCGTCTGCAGGGCGGCCTCCAGCCGGGTATGGTCGAGCGCCAGTTGCAGGCGTGGTTTATTGCTCATGGAACCTCCTGATGGCCGGATTGCAGCCCTTGCAACGCCGTAATCAGCGCCTGATAATCTTGGTGTTTTCGAACATAGGCCTCACCGGCTGCGGGGTCCGGCAGCACCCGTTCGATGCGCGGTGCCAGCGCCAACTGGGCGGCGGTGAAATCACGGAATGCGCCGCTGCCGACCATGGCCGCCATCGCGGCACCCAGACAGCCGGTTTCCTCAACCTGCGGCAGTTCCACCGGCAGGCCGCTGACGTCGGCGAACATCTGCATCCAGGGCGCCGATTTGGCGGGGCCGCCGGTGACGCGCAACGCTTTAGCCGCCGGGAAGCGTTGCCGCATGCGGTTAAGGTGGGTCATATGACAGAACACCACGCCTTCGTAGATCGCCTGCACCAGATGTTCGCGCTGGTGGAAGGCCTGTAGGCCGTGGAAGCTGGCGCTCAGCCCCAGACCGGCGTTGGAGCCGTACAGGAAGGGGGCGAACAGCAGGCTGCTGGCGGCCTTGGGCAGCGCGGCGACCCAGTCATTGAGTTGGGCGTAGTCGCTCAGCCCCCATTGGCGGCAGAACCACTCCAGGTTGGCGGCTGAGGTGGGGCTGGCTTCGTGCACGATGTATTTCCCCGCCTCGGCGTGACGGCCATAGACAAAGGGATGGTCGAAACCTTCGGTGATGCTGTCGGTGATGCCGCTGGTGACCGACCAGGTCCCCATCACCGCATTAAGCCGCGTCTCATCCTGCAACCCGGCGCACAGCGCGGTAGAAACCACGTCAAACAGGCCGCCAACCACCGGCGTTCCCGGCAATAATCCGGTAGCCTCGGCTGCTACGGCGTTCACCCGCCCGGCGATCTCGGCGGAGCCAACGATCGGCGGCAGGGCGGGCATGATGTCGCCGATACCTAACAGTTGCGCCAACGCCGGGTCATAGCGCCCGCCGCTCATCTGATACAGGTTGGATTCGGAGATATTGGTTTCTTCGCAGGCCAGCTCGCCGGTCAGGCAGTAACGCAGGTAATCGTGCGCCATCAGCACGCTGCCAATCCGGCGGTAGCGTTCCGGCTGGTGCTGCCTGACCCAGCGCAGTAGCGAGACCGGGTGGCCGGTCCACAACGTTTGCCGCGTCTGTGGGTACAATGCCTGCGGCACGCCCTGTTTCTGCCACTCTTGCACCTGCGCCAATGCGCGCTGGTCGGAAGACAGCATGGCGTTGCCCAACGGCCGGCCTTGCTCGTCTAACAAAAACGCGCCTTTACCCTGCGCCGAGATGCCGATGGCCTGAATATCAGCGGCGGCAATGTCGTTGCGGGCCAGCAATTCGCGGATCACCTCGGCGGCGGTATGCCACAGCGTGGGCATGTCACGTTCCGCCCAGCCGGGTTGCGGCGCGACAATCTCCAGCGTACGGCGGGCTATGCCCAGTTCTGTGCCATTCCGGTCATACAGGCCGGCTTTGATAAAGGTGCCGCCGCAGTCCAGCCCCAGCCAATAGTCCATTATTCGGCCCCCGCTTTTTGGTCGCATCGGTTCGGCAGCATCAACGCCAGCACCGAGGCGATGGCCAGCGACACCGCGAGGCTGTAAACGCCGACGTCTTTGCTGAACAAGGTGATCAACACGCCGACCATATAGGGGCCGCAGAAACCGCCGAGGTTGCCCAGTGCATTGATCACGCCGCGTGCGCCGCCGGCCACTTCGGCGTTAAACAGCTTGGGCGGAATGGTCCAGAACACCCCGGCGGCGGCCTGGATAAAGACGCCGCAGCCCACCAGCGCCGCGTACGACCACCAGATGTGATCCTTCAGCAGTACCGACAGCGCCATGCAGATGGCAAAGCAGGCCAGCGGCAGTGCGACGAATACTTTGCGCTTGCCGGTGCGATCGGAGAGGGTGGAAATGATCAGCATGCCGAAGATGGCGCCGATATAGGGCAGGATAGCCAGCATCCCGACCTGCTCCATATTGCCGTTGGTGAGCCCTTTGAGAATGGTCGGCAGCCACAGGGTGTAGCCGTAAATCCCGGTCTGGTAGAAGAAGTTCACCAGAATCAACTGCCACATGATTTTGTCGCCCAGCACCCGACGCAGCGAGGCGTTGCGCACCGTTTTGCCTTTGATCAGCAACTGTTCGTCGTGCAGCGTTTTGATCAGATAATCTTTTTCCGCCTGCGAAATCCATTTGGCCTCTTGTGGACGGTTGCTGATGGTGAAATACCACAGCACCATCACGACCAGCGACAGCGCGCCCTCGACCAGGAACAGCATGCGCCAGTCCCAGGCGGTGATGATCCAGCCGGACAGCGGTGCGGTAAGGATGCCGGCGATCGGCACGAACATGATGACGATGGCGTTGGCGCGCCCGCGTTCCTTGTCCGGGAACCAGTTGCTGATCATGGTCAGCACCACCGGCAGCATGCCGCCTTCGGAAACGCCGAGGGCGAAGCGCAGGAACAGCAATTGATACTGGTTAGTGA
The DNA here is from genome assembly GCF_001590925.1 of Serratia plymuthica NBRC 102599. Taxonomy (GTDB): domain Bacteria; phylum Pseudomonadota; class Gammaproteobacteria; order Enterobacterales; family Enterobacteriaceae; genus Serratia; species Serratia plymuthica. The sequence goes on along the minus strand of NZ_BCTU01000046.1, from coordinate 11,406 downwards.
CCAGCCCGGTCAGCACGGAAATCACCGCCCAGGCCAACAACGACCAACCGATGAATTTTTTGCCGTTGCCGTACACCGCCAGCTTGCCGCCGGGTACCTGCAAGAACAGATAACCGATAAAGAAAATACCGCCGGCCAACCCGGCCATCGAGGCGGTGATGCCCAGTTCATCGTCCATGCCGCCGGGCATGGCGAAGGCGATGTTCACCCGGTCCATATAAGAAATAATGCAGGTAATAAGAATAGGCGGCACTATTCTCAACCAGCGTAATTTGGGGATCGCCTGGCTTTGGGTGACAGAAACAGAGGCTGTATTCATATATACACCTGTAGAGTCATTTAGTGGTGTTAAGGCGTAGGGGTGCCTACACAGGCCCGCAGGCCCGTGTCGTTCAGGGTTATAAACTCGGTGTTGCTTATTGGGCGTTAAATAACGCCAGCGGTATTTTCACCACCACTTTGCGAATAGCGCAGGGCCGTTGATGAATACAGGCCGGACGATGAACGTCCTGCGGAAAAAACACCGCGAAATTGCCGGGGCGCATTGTGAGCCAGGATTCGTCCGCGACGTCCTGATAAAAAATGATGTCGCGCTGCGCCAGCAATTCCTGATGGATCGGGTTATCGCCGCGATCTGCCGCTACGCCGATCAATTCGGTGCCGCTGACCAGAAACTGTACGTCTACGTTCTTGCGGTGTACTTCGGGCCGCAGTTCGTCCGACGGTTGAGTGTGCAGATCCAGCACCTGCACCACGTAACCCGTGGCGGGATCTTCATAACGCCCGGCGGGCAGGGCGCTGAAATCGGTATTCTGCAAATAGGCGACGGCGTTGGCGACCGGCGCAGGGTACTGTTCGGATGCCGTATTGGCGATATGACCGAATATCATGGCGGTTCTCCTGTTACAGCGCCTGAATGCGCGCCCAGACGCGTTCATCGACCGGAATGCCGTCGCGCATGTTTTCCGCCTGGATGCGCGGGAATTTATGGCCCGGCAGGCGAATGGCGACTTCCGGGTTATCGCGTTCGGCGCTGGTGATGTAATCCATGATCCGTTGCAGCTTTTCGTCGCGGGTATTGCCGTCGATCAGGCGCTCGATCTCAATGGCGATAAACACCTGGGATACCCCGTACTCGTCGCGGTTGTCTTCGGTCACTTCCGCCACCGAGGATCCGCCGGACAACAGGGTGGCGATCATATCCAGCACAATCGACAGCGCCGATCCTTTCCAGTAACCCATAGGTAAAATGCGGCGGTTCTCTTCAATGGTGGCCGGATCGCGCGTCAACTGGCCGTCGTTGTCGAAGCCGCCGTCTACCGGCAGCGTTTTGCCGGCCAGCCGGTTCAGCTCCAGCGCGCCGTAGGAGAACATCGACATCGACATATCCACCATGGTGATTGGGTTACCCGGCACTGCGACGATCAGCGGATTGGTGCCGATGCGGCACTCTTTGGATCCCCACGGCGGCATCACGGCTATCGAGTTGGTCCAGCAGATGCCGATATAACCTTTCTCCGCCGCCTGCCAGCCGTAACCGCCGCCGCGCATCCAGTGATTGGCGTTGCGCAGCGCCACCAAGCCGATACCGTGGCTATCGGCCAGTTGCATGGCGCGATCCATCATCCTGCGGGCGGTGAGGTTGCCGATGCCCTGATGGGCGTCCCATTGTTCGATTGCGCCCAGCGACAGCAGCTTGCTGGGTTCGGCGTCCGGCACGATATCGCCTGCGTCGAGCTGCTGAATAAAGCGCGGAAACCGGTTAACGCCGTGGGAGTAAACGCCGCTGGCCGAGGTGTCGGCGAACATGCCGGCGCAGTCGTCAGCCGTGGTTTCCGCCACGCCCCGCGACAGCAGTACGCGTTTGAATTGCTGTTTCAGATCGGTGTAACTCACTCTCATGCGGGCTCTCCGTTACGGCGTATTTGCGTGTTTTGCGTTCGTTAAATTTCAATATGCGAAATTGCATTTCAAATAAATGCTATACCTGCGGATGAGTGAAGTCAAAGTAAGCAAAGAGAAAGTTATTTATATAAAACAGTGGGTTAAATTAATCTGATGGTTTTGTGATCGGCGGCACGTTTTTGGGCTGTTGACGTGCTTCAGGCGTGACAAAGCAGAGCGGAACAGGCCCGCTCTGCGTTCACTTCTCCTGTCAGTTATCCCTGAGTATTCAATACCCTGCGGTATAACGAGGTGGTGGCGGTAATGTACAGCTCGTTGCCGTCCGGCCCACCGAAGGTGCAATTGGAGACCCGTTCCGGCACGTCGATTTTTCCCTGCTGTTTCCCCTGGCTGTCGAAGATCAGCACACCATCGGCGCAACTGCAAAACAGGTTGCCGGCCCTGTCTACGCAGAAGCCATCCGGGAAGCCGGGGGTGACGGTGGCGAAACGCCGGCCGCTGCTCAACTCACGCTCATCGACCTGATACACCCGCAATTCGCTGCGGCCGAGGGTCGGGAAATCGACGATCGACATATCTGCCACGTACAGCAACGACTCATCCGGTGAAAAGGCCAGGCCGTTCGGGCGCTGCAGATCGCAGGCGGCAATGTTCAACGAACCGTCGCGCGGGTCAAAGCAGTAGAGATAGCAGCCGATCACCTGGCTTTCCGACTTGTAACCTTCTTCGTCGCCGGTAATGCCGTAGGGTGGATCGGTGAACCAAATCGTGCCGTCAGAGCGCACCGCCACGTCGTTGGGTGAATTGAAACGCTTGCCGTCAACGCGTTCGATCAGCATGTGCACTTCACCGTTGCTTTCAGTGCGGGAGATGCCGCGGCGTCCGTGCTCGCAGCTGACCACCCGCCCTTCGGCGTCGCGGGCATTGCCGTTGGCGTAGTGAGAAGGGGAGCGCCACAGGCTCAGCTCCCCCTGCCGTGACCAGCGGAACATGCGGTTGCCTTTCACATCGCTGAACACCACCGAATCCTGTTGCGGCAGCCACACCGGCCCTTCAGCCCAGATGGCCGGTGAACACAGGCGCTCAAGCTGATGGTCCGCCATCAGTCCGTTCATACCGACCTCCGCTTACTTCACGCCCCAGATGGTTTTGTAGTGGCCCTGATAATCATTTTGCGGGTCATACAGGTTGTTGCTGCCACCGTCGGCGGCGATGTTGTCGCGCGTCACCAGGTGCGCCGGCGTGACATAGCCGGAAGGTGGCTGCTTGGCGAAGGCGCGGTTGAACTCATCCAGCAGTTGCCAGCCGTGCAGTTTCAGCGGTTCGGGCACCGTGGCAGACTGGCTGTCGCCGGAACGGATGCGCTGATAGGCGGAAATGGAGCCGTCGCCGGCGGAGATGTTATAAGGCGCGTTCTTGCCGCCTTTGCCTGCGGTTTTCAGCGCCGGCGCCATGAAATCAAAGTACAAATCGTTGATCGCCAGCGCGTACTGGAATTTATCGCCGTATTTCTGCAACAGGCTGAAGGTCATGGCCGGCATGCGGTTGGAGGTGTCCGACAGCGGGGTGTCGATGAATTCCACCACTTTACAGCCACTGCATTTGCCGATTTCTTCTTTCATCACGTTGGCCTTGTCCAGCGCGATTTGATACAGAGAATCGGTAAAGATCAGCACGCTGGCCTTGCCGCCGGATTGCACCACCGCGTATTGGGCGGCGATGCGCGCCACTTCGTTGGAATCTGAGGTGACGTTATAGAACACATTGTATTTGGCGATCGGTCCCGGCTCCGGCACCGCGTGCCAGGCGGTCAGCACTATGCCTTGCTGGATGGCCTTCTTCAGCGGGATCTTGGCTACGTTCGGGTTCCAACCGCCGATCACGATGCCGTCCGGTTTCTGAGCGATCGCCTGATTGAGCGAAGCCAACTGGTCTTTCACCGAGCCGCCGCCGTCCAACGTTTCCAGCTTCCAGCCGGCGGCTTTCGCCGCTTCGCTAAGCCCTTCTTGCACGCCCTGCACGCCGCCGTTTTTCATGTCCGAAGCGATAAAGATGATTTTCTTGTTGGCCTGCAACTGCGGGCCGCTGGTCGGCCCGTCCCACTGGGTGACGCTGGCGGTGGCCTTGGCGACCGCCGCCGTGGCCTGATCGAGATAGGCGTCGGCCCAGGCGGGTGAGGCGGCGCTGGCCAGCAGCAGGGTAGTCGGTAAGATCCAAAGACGTTTCATTGGGTGAGCTCCTGGTTAAGGATTGATCGCTTTTTGGTTATTTTTATCCGCCGTAACGGCCGGGCTGCGTTGTACCGCTTTTTGATTGAGTAACCGGCGGCGCTGGGCATAGCCCGCCAGGGTGATCGACAGCAGCAGCGTCGCGCCGTTGAACAGCGGCTCGACCCAGAATTCGCCGCCGAACTGCTGAATACCGGCGATGCCGATAGCCAGAATGGCGATGCCGACCACGGTGCCCCAGACGTTAACCCGGCCGGGGCGAATGGTGGTGCTGCCCAGGAAGGCGCCGACCAGCGCCGGCAGCAGGTAGTCCATGCCGACGCTGGCCTGGCCGACGCCCTGTTCGGCGGCGATCAGTACGCCGCTGAAGCCGGTCAACACGCTGGAGGCAATAAAGGCGCCGACAGTAAAGCGGTTGACCGAGATGCCGTTTAACCGCGCCGCCGCCGGGTTGCCGCCCACCGCGTACATGCAGCGGCCCAGCGGAGTATGTTCGGTGATCAACCACAGCACCACGGCGACGATCAACACGTAGAACGCGACGATCGGGATCCCGCCGATCTCGGTGTGGTGCAGGGCGATAAAGGCGTCCGGCAGATCGCCGACGATCTGGCGCCCGCCGGAGTGCCACAGCGCTATCGCATACAACACGGTGCCGGAACCCAGGGTGGCAACGAAGCTGTCGATATCCGCCAGCGCCACCAGAATGCCGTTCAGCAGGCCGTACAGCGCGGAGATGACCAACACGGTCAGCACCGCCATCTGCCACGAGAAGCCGTATTCCACCTGCAGGGTGATGGCGAGGATATGCCACAACACGATGCCGAAGCCGACGTTAAGGTCAATTTTGCCGACGATCATCGGAATGGTCGCCGCCAGCGCCAGCAGGGCGATCTTGGATTTGCTGGAAAGGATCGCCTGCACCGTCAACATCGAGGCGAATGACGGCGCGATCAGCGAAAACAGGACAACCAGCGCAACACACAGCAGCAGCAGGCCGTAGCGGGTGAGAACCTGCATCAGCCACGGCCCGACGCCGTCTTGCGACAGGTTGACCCTTTGCTCAAGTGCCGTTGATTTAACAGATGTTTTAGACATTACCCACCTCAGATTCTAACGTTGTTGCGAGGGTTTCCCCGGCGCTGGCGGAGGCCAGTTCCAATAAATTGGCGAATGACACCTGCTGATTTTTCAGCTCGCCGACCACTTTTCCCCGGTTAAACACCAGAGCGCGGTTGCAGATATGGGCGATCTCCTCAAAATCGTTGGAGACAACCAATACCGCCACGCCTTCTGCCAGGGATTTATTTAAGAGATGATAGATTTCCGCCCGTGCGCCGACGTCCACGCCGGCGGTGGGATCTTCCAGGATCAGCAGCGGTGCGCCCAGGTGCATCCAACGCGCCATCACTACTTTCTGCTGGTTGCCGCCGGACAGGGCGCTGATATCGATATTGACGTCCTTGGGCCGTACATCGAACAGCTGGACCTTCCACCAGCTGGCGCCTATTTCCGCGCGGCGGCTGTAGCGCGAAAGCAGCTTGTGGCCGGAAGCCGTCGGATTGATAAACAGGTTTTCACGCACGCTCATCGACATCACCAGGCTTTCGCCGGTACGATCGCCTGCCACCAATGAGACGCCGCAGGCCATCGCCTGTTGCGGGTTGCCGGCCGTATAGGGTTGGTCACGAAAACGGATCTCGCCGCCGTCGGCCTGGCGCAGACCGAACAGCAGCCGGCCGATCTCCTCTTGCCCGGCACCGCGCAGACCGGCCAGCGCCAGCATTTCGCCCGGTTGCAGGCTGAAACTGACCGGGCCGATATCGCCCACCACCAGGTTATTGAGCTGCAATACCGGCGGCCGGTGTTCCGGCAGCGGCTCGCGCTGATCGTCGGCCATGGCTTCGCCAACGATCATCTGCACCAGATCGCGCAGTGTGTAGTCGGCGGTATTGCCACCGGCCACGTAGCGCCCGTCGCGCATTACGCACACCCGGTCGGCAATCTCGATCACTTCATCCAGCCGGTGAGTGACGTAAATCATGCCGACTTTTTTGGCGCGCAGCCGGTTGATGACCGCGAACAGATGGCGCACGTCGTTGGCGGGCAGCGAGGCGGTGGGTTCATCCAGCACCAGCAATTCGGCATTGACCGCCACCGCCCGGGCGATCGCCAGCAATGATTTTTCGGTGCGCGACAGTTCGAATACCCTGGCATCGGGATCCAGCGCGATGCCGACGTCCTGCAACGCCTGAACGGCGCGGTGGCGGATGGCGCGCCAGTCGATCAAGCCAAAACGGCGCGGGAAGCCCATCACCAGCGCCATGTTTTCCGCTACCGTCATCCATTCGATCAGCCCGAGATCCTGATGAATAAAGGCAATAGGCTGGCGGCTGTCACTTTTTATCGCCGCAGCGGAGGCTATGCTGGTTCCCTGAAACTGAATGTCGCCGCCGTCGCGCGGGTAAACCCCCGCCAACACCTTGATCAACGTCGATTTTCCTGCGCCGTTCTCGCCCAGCAGCGCCAGTACCTCGCCCGGCATCACTTGCAGGCTGACGTCATTGACCGCCACGTTGCCGCCAAAACGTTTGACGATGTGGCTGAGGGTGAGAATGGGTTGTTCCGCATTGTCTGGTGTCATGTGATGCGCCCCTGGTGTCCGGCATGCGCGATCGGCGCAATGCAAAATGGGTGAACTTCTGGTTGTTATATCGCCTTTAAATTTCATTATGCGAAATTCAATTTCAAAAATAATATGCCGATCGGTGATCTAAAGCAAAGCCAGAGGCATTTTAATTGTTGTTTTAAAACAATGTGTTATTTGTCTCTTTGCGGAATTGTGACGAACAACTCACTTCAGGGATTACCCGATTGTTGCGCATTTTCAACCTGCTGCTGACAATGAAACGGCGTTCCGTCTTCACCTGATGCGGGCCTTGGGGTAACATTCCCGACAAAGGGTCCGCTTGCCACGCCGTGGCGTTGGCCGGCGGCTCGACACTGGAGAAATTGCGTTATGAGCCTGAAAGCTGTCGACGAGAAAGATGACAAGAAAGATAAACCCCTGGGCAGCCAAAGCCTGTTCCGTGGTTTGCAACTGATCGAGATCCTGAGCAATTTCCCTAATGGCTGCCCGCTGGCGCACCTGTCCGAGCTGGCGGGAATGAACAAAAGCACTGTCCATCGTCTGTTGCAGGGATTGCATACCAGCGGCTATGTGACTCAGGCGCCGTCGCCTGGCAGCTATCGCCTGACCACCAAGTTTATTTCCATCGGCCAGAAGGCGCTTTCTTCGCTGAATATCATCCACGTTGCCGCGCCGCATTTGGAACAGCTGAATCTGGAAGTGGGGGAGACGGTGAATTTCTCCAGCCGGGAAGATGACCACGTCATTCTGATCTACAAACTGGAGCCGACCACCGGCATGATGCGCACCCGTGCCTATATCGGCCAGCATATGCCGCTGTATTGCTCGGCGATGGGCAAGATTTTCATGGCCTACGGCAACAGCGACTATCCCGAACACTATTGGCAAACCCATCAGCAAGAGATTCAGACGTTGACGCGCAATACCATTACCGAGTTGCCGAAGATGTATGAGGAATTGGCCGATATCCGCCAGCGCGGCATGGCGATGGATCGTGAAGAGAATGAGCTGGGCGTGTCCTGCGTGGCGGCGCCGGTATTTGATATCCAGCAGCGGGTTCCCTATGCGGTGTCGGTGTCGCTGCCGACCGCCAAACTGCAACAGATTGGCGTGAAGGCTCTGATCAAGCCGGTGTTGGCGACGGCACAGCGCATTTCCCAGGAATTGGGGTTTGTGATCCCGGCTTGAGTATTAGCATCCCTGATACTTGATTAGAAATATCAATTTCACCTAATAATTACTTCCTCGTATGATGCGCGTGTTGACCGACACGCGCCCCCCGAACGGCGCTTTTTCTCTGTGAGGAACACCATGCTAGCTGTCTTTCTGCAGGGCTTCGCCTTGAGCGCCGCGATGATCTTGCCGCTTGGCCCGCAAAACGTCTTTGTGATGAATCAGGGCATCCGCCGTCAGTACCATCTGATGATTGCGTCGCTGTGCGCATTGAGCGATATCGTGTTGATCTGCGCCGGTATTTTCGGCGGTAGCGCCTTACTGAGCCGTGCGCCGCTGTTGCTGGCGGCCGTCACCTGGGGCGGAGTGGCGTTCTTGCTGTGGTACGGCTGGGGCGCATTTCGCACGGCGTTCAGCCGACACTTGGCCCTGGCGACGGCAGAGGAGTTGAAACAGAGCCGCTGGCGTCTGGTGGTCACCATGCTGGCCGTGACCTGGCTCAATCCGCATGTCTATCTGGATACCTTTGTGGTGCTGGGCAGCCTGGGTGGCCAACTGACGCCGGATGTGCGCTCCTGGTTTGCGCTGGGTGCGGTGAGCGCCTCCATCGTCTGGTTCTTCGCGCTGGCCCTGTTGGCTTCCTGGCTGGCGCCGTGGCTGAAAACCCAACTGGCGCAGCGCATTATCAATACGCTGGTGGGGCTGGTGATGTGGGCCATCGCAGGGCAATTGGCCTGGCAGGGGGCAAATTTATAAGAATTTGTCACTAATCCGAATTTAAAAACCCGCGTGATATGCTACGTTTTATGCCAAGGAACCGGCTGTCAGGCCGGTAATCAGTTACAGCCTGTCATCAAGGAGACACTGTGAAGCTTAAAGCATTGGCTATGGCCGCAATGGTTGGATTAGGGACGCTGCCTCTGGCGCTGCAGGCGGCGGAGTTGCCGGAAGGGCCACACGTAGTCACCTCGGGTACCTCGAGCGTAGACGCTACCCCAGATATCGCGACGCTGGCTATCGAAGTCAGCGTTTCTTCCAAAGACGCCGGGCAGGCGAAAAAGCAGGTCGACGAGCGCGTGGCGCAATATTTCGATTTCCTGCAGAAAAACAATATCGAGAAGAAAGACATCAGCGCCGCCAATCTGCGCACTCAGCCGGAATATGATTACCTGAAAACCGGCGAGTCGGTACTGAAAGGCTACCGTGCGGTACGTCAGGTACAGGTGACGTTACGTCAACTGGATAAACTGAACGAGCTGCTGGACGGCGCGTTGAAATCCGGCCTGAACGAGATCCGCTCAGTTGAGCTGGGAGTGGCGAAGCCGGATGTTTACCGTGAGCAGGCGCGTCAGAAGGCGATTGAGAACGCCACCCAGCAGGCCGCTTCATTGGCGAAAGGGTTTAACGCCAAGCTGGGGCCGGTCTTCAGTATTCGTTACCACGTGGCCAACTACCAACCGATGCCGGTGGCGCGCATGTATAAATCCGCGGGTGCAGCGGCGGAAACCGATGCGGCGCAAACCTACGAACAGCAAAGCATTCACTTTGACGATCAGGTCGATGTGGTGTTCGAGTTGCAGCGCAACGCCGCTCAGTAACGGCAGGCTTGTTGCAGTAAAAAAGGTTCGCCACGGCGAACCTTTTCCATTTAATCCTGGCGCAGAACCTGGCGGCCATGCTCCAGCAGGGCGTCGGTCACTTTGCGCATCATGCGGCTCTCCGGCGCGAAGCGGTGCCAGAACAGCATGCGGCGCTGGAACAGGCCCGGCGTCAGATCGATAAGCTCACCCGAATCCAGCTCTTTCTCAATTTGCAGGTGCGGGATCATGCAGCAGGTGGTGCCCTGGCGCGCCAGTTGCACGAAGGCTTCCGACGAGTTCACGATGTGGCAAGGCACGCTGCCCGGCGACAGATCAAAGTTCTGTTGCAAGAAAGCCTGATGCATATCGTCGAGATGATCGAACGCCACCGCAGGCGCTTTCAGCAGCGCGGAGCGCGTGACGCCGTTCGGGAAGTAGCGCTCGGCAAAGCCTTTCGAGGCGACGAACAGATAATCCAGTGCGCCCAGTTGATCCACCAGACAGCTTGGCAGCGGCTGCGGCTGGATACTCACCGCACCCACCACTTCACCGCGGCGCAGCCTTTCCTGGGTACGCGTTTCGTCTTCCACCTGCAGGTTCAGGCGAATGGGGGAATCGGTCAGCACCGGTTTCAGCGCAGGCAGCAACCAGGTCGCCAGACTGTCGGCGTTGACCGCCAGCGACAGTAGCAGCGGCGTATCGGCGCCGGTGTCGTTACCCAGCCACTCCTCTTCCAGCAGTTCCACCTGGTGCAACAGCGCCAGCAATTTCTGGCCCTGCTCGGTCGGCCGCGGCGGTACGGTGCGCACCAGCAGCGGCTGGCCGAACAGATTTTCCAGCTGTTTAATGCGCTGGGATACCGCCGATTGGGTGATGCAAAGTTTCTGCGCGGCGCGCTCAAAGCCGCGCTCACGGATCACCGCGTCCAGCGCTTGCAGCGTTCGATAGTCTGGGCGTTTCATCGGAAAGATATCCCTTAAATTAGATTGATACTGGCACTATGCCACATTTCTGGCGTTTTACAGGTGGAAAAATCACGGGGCTATCTTGCTGCGGCGCGCCTAAAAATGCGGCTTAGGGTGAAGAAGTGTGATCCTGCCGGAGTGAAAAATAGCGATTTACCCTATAATACGCACACGTTTTCGTACAGAGGCAATGGACATATCATGACGCAGGATGAACTGAAAAAAGCGGTTGGCTGGGCAGCGCTGGATTACGTTACCCCGGGCACCATCGTTGGGGTGGGCACCGGCTCTACCGCCGCCCACTTTATTGACGCACTCGGCTCCATCAAGCACCAGATCGAAGGGGCGGTGTCCAGCTCCGACGCCTCTACCGCCAAGCTGAAAAGCCTGGGCATCCACGTGTTCGACAGCAATGAAGTGGATTCGCTGGATATTTACGTCGACGGCGCGGATGAAATCAACCGCCAAATGCAGATGATCAAAGGCGGCGGCGCGGCGCTGACGCGTGAAAAAATCATTGCCGCCATCGCGCGCAAGTTTATCTGTATCGTCGACTCCAGCAAACAGGTGGACGTGCTGGGCAAATTCCCGTTGCCGGTGGAAGTGATCCCGATGGCGCGATCTTATGTGGCGCGTGAGCTGGTGAAGCTGGGCGGCCTGCCGGAATATCGTCAGAACGTGCTGACCGACAACGGCAACGTGATCCTCGATGTGCATAACCTGAGTATCATGGATGCCATTGCGCTGGAAAACAAAATCAACGGCATCGCCGGGGTAGTGACCGTCGGCCTGTTCGCCAATCGTGGTGCGGATGTGGCGCTGGTCGGTACGCCTGACGGCGTGAAGGTGGTTGAATAAACCCCCATGCTACGGAGGCGCGTAGAGTGCGCCTTTATCTTGTATGT
>NZ_BCTU01000045.1 GCF_001590925.1 Serratia plymuthica NBRC 102599 | reverse complement strand
GGGGGGGGGGGGGGGGGGGGGGGGGGGGGGGGGGGGGGGGGGGGCGGCACGGATTAGTGGAATGATGGGGATCATCTGGTTGCCTACCCTGAATGAATCCAGTAAAGCATTCATCTGCTTATCGCTGTGGGATAATCAGGTTTCGTGATGCAAAGAAAAAGCACCTCGCTGTGAGGTATGGGGGCGCTTTGGCCTACTCGTAATGCGTTGGATTTCATGTCGGTTTGCTGAAATCATTCATTTTTATGAATGTAAATTAAATGCCATTGTATAATATGTGGCAGCTTATACTTAATTTGGTAACTATTACAGGCCTCCACGTGTAGTAGTTATCTCCAAAAAATTCGGATCAATTTCCTGCATCAGATGACTCATGAGAAGAATAGCGTTAGAGTCAGAGAGAGTGCAGTACTAGACGTACCGTATCCTTCTGTTTTCACACACGGTGTCCCTCTGGGGGCTGAACAACAGAAGCTATTACACGCAGCATAATTAAAAGGATGAAATATAATGGGTGGAGAAACTAAAAATATTGATGAGATTGCCGGTATTATTTCTAGTCGAATTTTTGATGAGCTCGGCTGGCAATGTCAAAAAACAACAGATATAAGTTGGGGCTGTTGCTTAAAATCTCATCTTAGTTCAAAACAACTTGAAGCAGAAAATCCTAATAAAACGCATCCTACTGATGTTGTTTTTAAATATAGAGATCCTTATTCTGACGTAACTCAATACATTCAAACAGATCTCAAGTCATACTGTGCCAGTACGCTTGATGGCACTAAAAGAATTCTAAATACCGTTCGCAGTCTATCTCAGCAAGTTGCTTGTGCACCAAGAAGTCCTGAGTGGCGAAATTTATTTGTAGATAATACAAATGAACTATATCAAGTTCATGGTATGCTATTTATATATAATCATGATAACGAATATGATTCTGATTTGATTAATAAGTTAAATGGTGCAGCTACTGCGAGTTATGATTTCCCAGAAAAGTCAATGTTGGCTATTTTTGACCCAGTAATGATTAGATTTTTGTTGGATGTGACAGAGCATATTGAAACCAGAAGGGCAATTTCAGACAAATATTCTCAAATAGAATCTTTACTCTGGCAAAAAATACCTGAAATAGAACATTGTTCATTTTTTTATCCAGATAAACATAATAAGATCGCCGCAAAAGATAGGAGTCTCCCTGCCACAATAGAGATGATAACTTCAGGCATGCTTTTTTATGAATATAAGCATGATTATGTGAGAGGCGATGGTGGCGATAAAGTGGAAAGCAAAGTGTTAAATATTTTCTGGAAAGAGAATGTGAATTCAAATAGTCATTTTGTCTTTCTGCTTGAATATATATTTAACTATCAGCTGTTGAATCAATTTGATAAGATATATATCATTACCCCTTTTTCAATAAACTCAGAAAGTTATTTGCAAAGTGCTATTAATGATTATGTTGGGATCTATTCTTTTTCGCAATCTCATATTGACACGTTAAAAAATAAAATAGTTTCAATACCATTCGCTAATCAAAAGCTTTCTATTTTCGAATATCAAGTGGCTAGTAAGTATATTACGAGAGTATGTCATTTTTCATAAGGATTAGTTAATATGAATAAGTATCAAGCTACATTGTTTTCTAATGAAAGTGATATTTATACTGCACTGCATTCAAATGGCGCAAGGATTACTGATGTTACTTTAAGGAAAATTGCATTTCAGAGAGGAATAATTTTTCCAATGAGTTTGTCAAAAGAAGAACTTATTGAGAAAATATCTGATCTTCCATTTTCATTTAACCATATTAGAGAAATTCAGGATAAGCTTGCGACAAAGTCAAGTCAGGATGTTTTTTCTGTAAAAAGAATTTATGACGGTTTTGATATTGAGAAGCTTTTCGATGTGGTAAATCGAGTCAAGCAAAATCGGCCAAAGTTACTCGGTCACGAAAAAATAGAGCACCGTGGAGCACTACAAACCTATCATATCTCAATCGATTATACAGAATTTGATTTCCGTCGCGGTAAGTTTCAGCAAAAGAAATTATATAGTGGGTCAATACTATTTATAGTAAGGAAAGGCTACGTTTCAGTTAGATATAATTATACAAAAAGAATATCTGAGATATTGAATGAGATACTCGACAATTACTTATCTACAGTCTCTAAAGATATAAGTATTAATGAGATTGATTTTTCAAGTATTACTGATGCAGAATTGCGTAACACTTTTGCTATCCACCTTTATGATTTTGATGGTGACTATAAATACACAGGGCTTGAGTATTTGAATTTAGAAAAAGTACGTGTCAGTAGAATTAAGTCCAGGCTTGATACTGCTCCCATAGATAATCTAACCGAGAATATACCCGCTTCAGATTTTATAGAAGGCGAAAATGATGAGCAAGAAAACCCCTCATGGCCTTCAACATCTGATTCTCCAAGTGAAGGTGATGACGAAGATGGGAGCGGTGACATTGAAATTGCCAAAGATGATGAGGAAAATCTTACTTTCAACATCAATAATGCCTCGTATGATGGCCTCTCGTTGGTCAATGCAAAACAAATTAATGAGTTATGTTGTGATGGATTTTACAGAAGCCTTATCAGATGGAAGTCTTTAGTTCCGTCACTCAAAAATTCAATAATTACATTCGAATTGAGTTTTGATGATAAATATTTAGGGAAAGATATAAAGTTTAGGGCATTGTATAAAGAGTCTACAGGGTTAAACCCTACTAGGGAGAAACTTAGTGATTCTGAGTTTGATCAAGTGATAAAAAAATTGGAAGAAAAAATTTTTCTTATCAATGATCACATTATTGAGCAGCACAAGATAAAATACCCAGAAATTCAACCTGTGGCTTTTGATTCGTCGGATCAGGAGGTCGGATAATGATTAAGGTCAAACTATACAAAACTGACATGCCCGTTTCTGCTAACTATATTAAGGAACGAGTCAATAATAATCTTTACGACGAACAAAAAGGATTTGGTTTTCATATCATTAAAGATGACGATGATCTTGAGGTCATGTTCACATTGAGAAGTGTGAATAAACAGCAGGTTGAGTATGCAAATGGTGAACATTCTGAAATTGAAACTGTATCATACCTTAATGTGAAGTTTTGCATAATGTTTGGCAAGGGAATTGCAATGTATGCTTTAAATCCCCCGTTAAGCATGAAAATACCATATGCAATGATTCATAAAATTTTTGGCGAAAGTAGTGGATTAAAACCCATTGAGATTGATTTAAAAAAACTAGTTATTGACTTTTCGAACAAATTCGATCTAAAAATTAAATCTGTATCATTTTCAAATATCCAATTGGACGCATTCACTCTTGCAAAGACAAAAATAGCCAGCTCTCGGAAAGTAAGTGATTTTCATATCGATAGTTACATGAATACATCTGCTATTTTAGATGCTATTCATTTTACAGTTAACGGGATTGAAACTGAATTATCAAGAACTGGGCGATTTCGAGTTCGAGAAAACCAGTTGTCAACATTGTTAGCTATGCTTGAAAACAATTAATGAAATATATGGTAGGCCATATTACGGGTGGCCTACCATATGAGTGTGAATACCTAGAGTTAGGTTTACACGAATTTTCATGATAACCATTGTAATAATGTTCCCCCTGTTTCTAATCAAAAGGCATTAATTCATTTCAGCATCGTCCGCTGCCGCTTTCTCATCTGTAGAAGGGATTACAGCGTCGACAACATCAGCTTTTTGTATCCCGTTGTCTGCCAGCATTGAAAATCTCCCTGCATGCAACACCCGTCCAGCTTACCTGGCAAGGTGTCGCCGCATTTACCGCAACTGCTCTTACGCAGTTCAGCCATTTGCTTATTCAGTAATCTGTTGTCCTGACGGATGAGGCCGATCAGGTATTCCGTCACCTCGTAAGGTTCTCTCGCGATCCGGCGCTGCTGGCAGCCTTCCAGAATCATAGCCATTTCCTGGCTATCGACGCATAGGGTGATCGTAATGATGCCGTTCGCCTTGTCACGCTGGCTCTGGGCGCGTTTACGTTCTGCTGATGTGGTCATGCTATTCCTCCGATTTCTGTTTTATTGCTTCTTTTCTGAGGTGGTCGCCAACAAGGCGTGTTTGCTCTGGTATCTGCCGATGCCATAGCGCAGTGAGTCGCGTCAGCGCTGTGGTAGCTGCTGGCGTTGATTGCTGATACAGACAACCGTCGGCCCGCGCCCGGTAGCGTTGACCGTCGATAGTGACCGTTGCACCCTTGGCCACCGATTTCAGAATGCAGGCATCCAGGCTGAAACCGATGGACTCGGCGAAACTGCCGATCTGGCGTTCCAGCTTGCTGAGTGGTCGCTTGACTGTGTTAATGCCAACGCTGGTCGTAGATGGCCGGTGATTTTCAGTTTCCTGCCCATCCTCCAAACTGAAATAAGTCAGGGCGCGTTGCTCCTGTTCGTGGCGCACCTGCTCCCACCAGCGTTTATTGCTGGCCGTATCTGGTAGTACCGATCTTATTGGTGGCAGATCTAGCCCCTCGCCAGGTAATGCGAAGCCCTCGGCGACGACCATAAATGGATTTTTCACAGGTTCTGGCGGTGCGTTGCGTATCCGCCGGAGCAACAATCGCCGTTCCTTGTCGGTTATTCGCTCAAAATCTAGGTTTTTAGACGATGGCGGTGGTTCCTGCACCTGTTTGGTTCTTAGCCTTTTTGGCTGCACCGTACAGTTATTGACAGAACTCCGAGAGGGCGCAGGCGCGCCCTTAAGGTCAACGGCCAGGTCAACGGCACGGGCCGTAACGAACTTCCATTCCTTCGTGCGGGTGATAATTGGGGTATCCATCCCGACCGGTGGTGAAAACACACCCCGTATCCGGATCACGTCTTCACCATAGTCGTTAGTGGCTTCTGCCGGCTCGTAGTAGGAGCGAACGATCAGGTCGTCACGCCGGACAAAGGGGCCGCCCTGGGCGTTGACGTATTCAGCCCAGTGGCCATAATCGGCGGCATCATGTACGGCGGCAAACTCGACACTGAGGCCTAGTGCGGTTTCATGGTCAGCCATGCGGCGTAATTCGCGGTAAACCGTCACCGGTGCGCCGCCAATAAACTGAAACTGGCGGATGCGCCAGCGGGCGGCCCAGGCGGATACCGCCGGGGCAACCTCTTTCAGCTCTTTGCCGCTGTCGTTGTCCAGTTCACCATCGAGCGCGTAACCGTCGATGTCACGCTGCAACAATGACGATATCCCATCCCCAAGCGAAACAACGTGTTTCGCCTGAATGCCGGGTTGCCAGGCTCTATCTGAGAGCGCATCCCTTCCATTAACGTGTGGGCGATAGGTGTCGTGGGGTGCGCTCTCAGATAGGTAATAAGCATCCGATCGCGTCCTTATAAAAGAATGGGCTGCATATAAAGATCTATGAGACGGGTCAGACCGAGGCAGGTTTAAAAACGATCGAACTTGTGGTTAATAACCCGCAACTCAAGAAGTACACGATGTGGCTTATGACAGGGGATGTCGCGCCGGAAATCGGCCAGATTTCGCCTGTTCTCTCCCCTGATGGGCACGAAAGTACATCCAAGAACCAAAAAGGCCAGAAGGCTGGCTAATCGCCTGGAAGATCATGAATTATTGGGGAAAGGGCGGAATTTGTTTCGAAAGGAATCTTTGGGATGAGTATTAAATCACTTGGCGCGGAAGGCTATATGGTGGATGTGCGCCCCCAGGGTCGGACGGGTAAGCGTGTCCGAAAGAAGTTTAAGACTAAATCCGAGGCACAGCAGTTTGAACGCTGGGTTATCGCGACACAAAACAATAAAGACTGGGTAGATAAACCAGCCGACCAACGACCATTAACGGAATTGATAGACCTTTGGTTTAAGCATCATGGCCAGAACCTGAAAGATGGCGTGAAGATAGAGCATAAATTGCAGATGATGGCGGCCAAGATGGGAAACCCTAAGGCCTGCCAGATCACCCGATCTTTCTTTTCTGATTATCGCGTGCTTCGCCTCGCCGAAGGCAGAAAGGCGAAAACCGTCAATCTCGACTAGGAGAAACTTGGCGGGGTGTATTCCGTACTCATCGATTTGGGGCTTTATCACGGTGAACACCCCCTCAAAGAGATGAAAAAAATTAAGTTGCCGGATCAGGAAATGGACTTTCTGACCCATGACGAAATCCGTCAACTGCTAGACTGGCTGGAAGGTGATCATCTAAAGGTGGTTAAGTTGTGCCTTGCAACGGGAGCACGATGGGGCGAGGTGGTCAAAGTTCGGAAGGAAGAGGTGATCGGTAACAAAGTGACTTACCTCAACACCAAGAACAGCAAAAACAGAACTGTCCCTGTCTCAACCGAACTCTGCAAAGAAATTACTTCTGGGATCAAGGCTGGGCCAATATTCGCCGAACTCAATTATTCGTACGTGAGAATGTGTATCAAGGAGGTTGCCCCCGGCTTGCCGGCAGGACAGGCCGTTCACGTTCTGAGCCATACCTTCGCTAGCCACTTCATGATGAATGGGGGCAACATTTTGGCACTGCAACGAATTTTGGGGCATTTAAGCATTTTACAAACAATGTCTTATGCGCACTTTGCGCCAGACTATTTGGAAGACGCAGTAAGATTTAACCCACTTATAAACGTAAAGGAGAGCGTTACCCATGCCTGATAATATTGAAGTGCCTAAAGAGGCTTGTATGTATCCACAATTCCGGGTGGAGAACGTTTGGTTATTGTTGATATAAACGTGGTAGAGGATGACGAAGATGAAGAAGGGGATGAAATCTTTTTCTTGGTAACATTTGTTAATGAAGGTGATGAAAACGATATGTCAGTGCCAAGTTGGGAATTCGACTCCACTGAATGGCGGGAACATGTTGCGAGGGAGAAACTAGAATTTGTTGGCTAAGTGTTAGCCCATACTTGAGCTGACACATACCCTGGTAGTACACAACTAAATCCGACAGTCTGCTCTGAGCGAGGAGCAGACGTAGCCCATGATCTAAATAACTGATCCGAATAGCGCTGCACTTTTGCCAGCCCATGCTTACCTCCGGGGGATGGCCTGGCGGTTTTCATAAAATGACGGACTTTTTCAGTAGCTACCACACACTCCTGTACGAGTGGTTACGTGGAATCGTTTCATGTAATGCCAGCCACAGCCGCTCAACTCGATTTACCCACGCGTGTATCAGCATGGCTGATTAATCTGCGGTAATGGTTCTTATCCTGTATTTTGTGAATGGTTTTCTGCATTAGGCGCCGTTTGGTTCGGGGCATTGGTGCTATGATCTGCATTGCTCAGTCCAGTTGGTGATTTGTGATGTTTGACTATTGATCAGATCACACAATCCGGCCGGGTTCCCTTAGAATGATCTACTAATTGGAATAGTTATTTAGGAAATCATGAAAACAATTCAATTTTGTTGCAGTGAAAGATAAGTATATTAGAGTGCATTTTTAAAAAACACACTCTGTCTTTATGGACCTACTATGCGAATAAAAAGGTGAGCTGAAATATTTAATTATATTCACTTTTCTCTTGAAGGGGAATACAAGTTTGGGTAATTTTCTTCTATTATTTCTTTTTGTTTCTTACTCATGGAGTCGTAACAGGTCTCGTATACAACATTGAAGAACACTTTGTCTTGACTGACTCTTAATGGGTATTTTTTTATGATCTTATGTTCTAAAAAATCAAGAAGCTGCACTGGGTTTTCAAAATGATTGATAATATCATTAGCAGTTAGAGTATCGTTTTCCCACATAGATAAAACATGTTTCTGATTGCCAATTTGATAAGTATCACCGTGACTAATTATACCAACATCTATATATCTTGATTTAATGAGTCTGTTAAATGCTGATGAGTCAGTAACATAAACACCATCGATTTTTCCAGGTATTGAAAATGGAAGGTTATTCATAACCACAGGAACTAATTCATAGTCATTTATATTCTTCCCGAACTGCTCCTCAAATACTTCTGCATTTGATAATAAACCGTCAACAAGCCTTTTCACTTGCGCTGCTGCTTCTGCAATGAATTCTCTCTTTTGAAAAGCTCTTGTTAATGAACCTCCAGATAGTGTGGTATTCTTACACTCCAAAACAAATGCTTTGTCGTCAAGTAAAAATACAGCATCATATTCATATTGCTCTAGCCCCCGCTTAAATTTGAAATAACTATTAACCAACTTATGTTTATCTAGAGTTTCTATCATATCATTCTCAAACCCATAACCTTTTTTTGAAAGATCGGCTTGTTTAGAGGCGAATTTCGAAAGAATTATATTACTGATAAGAGGCGCTGTATATGCTGGTGTGAATAATAAATAAGAAGAATTTGATGTTTGAATTAGTGGCGAGTCATATATATCTCGACTATCATTTCCAAACGTGATGCTTTTTATAAAAATATCTGCTTTTAATTCGGAAAACCCACCTAATCTTAGTACACTAGTAATTTCTTTCTTGCTATAAATAATCTTATATTTCGCATTTTGTGATAAATATGAGATTACAGAATATCCTCTTACCCATTCGCGTAAACTCAAGCCTAAAACAATGTCATTGCTGTCATGGCTTGAGAGTGCTTCCATCAAAGAACTTAAATATGGATATTCCTCAAGTGTTATTGGGTGAGCATCTAAAGAACCAGACCACTTACTAATATCTGATGGAAGTCTCTTTTCAAGCCGGAATTTAGAAATTGCTTCAAAGAAATTCTGGCTTAAGCGTCTGGACAATCTTTCATTAGAGATTGTATCAAAATATTCAAAATCGTCTATAGTACGATTGAACATAACAGCAGTAGTGATACCATCTGTTTTCGAACTTTCTGGAATTTCATTAGGCTGTGCAATCTGTATGTTGTTGTCAAAATAAATACAACTTTTAGTACATGTGATCAACTCGTTCCATGCTAAAGAATAATAGAAAATTGATGAGGCGTTATTAACCAAAGACTCATCAACATCTATCATTTCAGGAATTATAATGTCTTCTGACTTTGTTAATTTATGTTCATATGCAAACATTTTCAGAGTCAATGTTAAAAAACTCACTATTTTATCTAAGGCGGAATCAGGGGAAATTGAGGTTCCATCATCAGTTAAAATATTTTTTTGATTTAGAGTGAATGGAGTTCCACTTTCCCCAATTTTAGATGAGTGAGTTTCCATCAGTTCTTGTAAGTGATAACCTTCCTCTAAAGCATTTTTGATGACAGCCCAGCATAATGTCTGAATGTTTTCTTCCATCAGTGGCAGAGCTTTTAAACCAGTTTTTATTTCATCGATAATAATCTCAGATGTTTTAAATACTGAGAGGAGCTTAGACAAATGCTTAACCGTGGTATCACATTGAGTATTATTTATTAAATCCTCAAAAAAGCGATCTCTTTCCTGTCTTTTGTTGTGATTATGAGGTTGAAAATTTTTAAAGTTTTGCGTTTCGAATTTTACTAAATGACGAACAGATTCGTTTTCATTGAAAAATGGTATCGCTTTAAGTAGTCTTTTAGTTTTGTATTTAGAACAATCTTTAGATATTTCTTCAAAATTTATATGTGTCATATTTTCCGCTTGCAGATGTTAAATGACTATGAATGGTAAAAAGTATCACCATGACCTTCATTTATACCAGTACTAAATTATCTTTACCTACATTTAAGAATACTATCTTAAATTAACATTTTTTATAAAACTGAACAATATGTAAATAAAAAGACGAAGATGGCTTGTGTTTTGGTAGTCAAAATACCGTCTCCGGGAGATGGCTGCAATACATAGCTAATCATATTCATGTTTCGTCTATTTCCATTGCGTCATTGTCATTTTTGATGATTAGTTACGGGACACACCCTAGGCTGTTACCAACGTCAGCTCAAGTTTGAGCTAATACAGCTAAAGGAATGATCCACAAATTGACCCAAAACACCCACGCCATACCCATTTTTAGCAGGCAGTTACAAGTATCTAACTCACTGATATTATTGTAACTGATTGTTTTTGTTAGTGCTGATATGGCGGAGAAAGCCTCCCTTTTTTATTGGCGAGGATTTATTTCTCGGCGTGGCTTTGCAGAAAACGTTCAAACACCGCCAGGGTGTCGCTAGAAATGTGATGCTCAATCCCTTCGCTGTCCAGCTCCGCCGTTTCAGTCGGCACCCCGAGGCACACCAGCAGGTCGACCACAATACGATGGCGGCGGCGCACTTGCTGCGCCAGTTGTTCACCTTCTTCAGTCAGAAAGACCCCGCGATACGGGCGTGACTCTACCAGTCCTGCGCTCTTCAGCCGTGCAATGTTCTTGATCGCAGTAGGGTGGGAAACGCCAAAGCGACGGGCGATGTCGGTGGTTCTGGCTTCGCGAGTGGTCAGCAGCAGATCGGCAATCAGTTCGACATAATCTTCGATCAACGCATTCGACTGCGCTTCACGGGCGCGGGTAAAGCGCAGGGCGTGCTCAGCCTCATCCGGCATTTCAGCCAAGGTGGGGCGTTCGGCGTTATCTGACGCGCTTGTTACCATATTCTGAGACGTCCTTTATAGGTTAAGCCAGTGAGTTCCAGACTAATGGAATCCTGCCCTACGTTAGTCTAATGGCGACGCATTATCAATTCGGCCGCCGCATTCAATGACAATAAGAAATATTTGTACACAAAGGTAAAGTATCTTCCATTTTGCATAAAGTGTAGCCGATGCTACATTGTTCTGAGCGTTGGGTGAAAAATAACCAGAATAATATTGAGGGTAAAACATGCGTGAGGCGGCAACCACTACATCGTTAACCGAACGGACCAATACGGCGATTGGTAACGCACTGGCCGGGCGCAAGCGCGGCGCGTTTACGCCGCTATTGTTCGCCGGGCCGGCGGTGATTGCCTCCATTGCCTACATGGACCCCGGTAATTTCGCCACCAATATTCAGGCCGGTTCAAAGTATGGTTACAGCCTGCTGTGGGTAGTGGTGATGGCCAACCTGATTGCCATGCTGTTCCAGGCGCTGTCGGCCAAGCTGGGCATCGTCACCAACCGTAACCTGGCGGAAATGTGCCGCGATCAATTCTCGCGCCCGGTGGTGATCGGCATGTGGCTGCTCAGCGAGGTGGCGGCAATGGCCACGGATCTGGCGGAGTTTTTGGGTGGGGCTATCGCGCTCGCCTTGCTGTTCCATATGCCGCTGTTGGCGGGGATGGGCGTAACGGCGGTGATCACCTATGCATTATTAATGGTAGAAAAGAAAGGTTTCCGCCCGGTTGAGCTGATGATTGGCGGGCTGGTGGCGATCATTGCCCTGTGCTATCTCGCCGAGATGTTTATCGTGCCGGTCGACTGGCTGGCAGCGGGCTCCGGCATGATAACACCGCAGTTGCCGGATGCGCAGGCGCTGACCATTGCCGTCGGCATTATCGGTGCCACCGTAATGCCGCACGCCATTTTCCTGCATTCGGGCCTGACCCAGCACCGTACGCCGGCCAGCAACAGCGGCGAACGGCGCAAGCTGCTGCGTTTTTCCAATATCGAGGTGGTGATCGCGCTGGCGATTGCCGGGCTGGTGAATATCGCCATGGTGATTATGGCTTCCAGCGCCTTTCATGCCGGTAACAGCGACGTGGCCGAGATCGGCACGGCGTACCATACGTTGACCCCGCTGTTTGGCGCCGCCGCCGCCGGGATCTTCCTGATGTCACTGATAGCATCCGGTATTTCAAGCTCGGTGGTGGGCACCATGGCGGGCCAGATGATTATGCAGGGGTTTGTCGGTTTCCGCATCCCTGTATGGGTGCGTCGGCTGGTGACCATGATCCCGGCGTTTATCGTGGTGGCGTTAGGGGTTAATGCGACGGACGCGTTGGTCTACAGCCAGGTGGTGCTGAGCCTGGCGCTGCCGGCGCCGATGATTGCTCTGGTCATGTTTACCCGCCGCCGCGACATCATGGGCGAGTTTGTGAACAGCCGCCTCACCAGCCTGGTATCGATCATCGGCACGGTGATTATCATCCTGCTCAACATGGTGCTGTTGCTGCAGACGTTCGGCGTCACCATTCCAGGTCTGAGCTGATTGATAAGCCGTGCGCTTGCTATGGTCACGGCTTATCTCCTTTCTACAACGCGATCACTCGCATTAAGGCATCGTCTTCGGTGCCGAGTTTTGGCCACCGGTCAGGGCCTTCTCATCGCTGGAAATGCTGCCGGTATTAGCCGCCCATACGCCTTCTTGTGTTTTGGTCACCTGCTGGTGGCCGGCATTCAGGTTCTGGCCGACGGCGGCGATATGGTTGGACTCGACGTCGCCGGTATTTTTTGCCCAAGGGATGGTTTGATCGCCGGCTTGGGCGATGCTGCTAAACGCCATCGGTATCACCAGCAGCGCGGCATGAATGAAGGTTTTGATTTTCATGATCTCAATGTCCGTTGATGCATAGGCTACGGTAAATCCGTGCCATAGCGATTCAGGGAAAAGCAATTGAGGGTGGGGGATTACCTAAGGTCAGTCTGATTGCGGCTGGCGGTCTGGGATCCGCACTACGCCCTGTCTATTCAGTCTAGAACGAGTTATCAGTGACCATCAGCAGGCTGATGTAAATGAAGCCCATGATTTATATCAGCGCGTGTAAAAATGTTACCTTGGAAATAATTACCGCGCTTACCATGTGGGCATTTTCAGGATACCTAAGCTGACAGCCATCCTTCACTTCCCTGGCCGGTATGACTCAATAATAGGCGGTTATTACACGCCGTAGCGTTTGTTTCCTCCCGAAGTGATGCAGTAACGCCCGCCTCGTGGGCCTATACATATTCTTCCTGACGAACAGGGGCATCCGGCATCACTTTCCACGTTTCGCTTTGGCGTTGGTCTATATACTGGCAGCTTTGGCGCAGGTGCCTGGCGGCTTTTTTGATAGCACTTATCACCATGGCACAAGGACTTTATAGAAACCCATTGGCTCGATTGATTATCCAGTGTGATTTTTGCCCAATTATCGCTCTCTTGGTAAATGGTGATACTTTGCCCACGTTTTAGGGACGTAATGACTTTACCGTTCGGTGCGTTTCGGACGTTGAGCCGTTCGGCCGCTACATATTTAGTGGGTAAAGCGGCATCATTTTGCGGTTGAGGGGGTTGTTCGCCGATGTTTAATGCCTGATTGGCCGGCGGCGTATAAACATGGGCCGTTGAGGTGCCGGATTGCGGCATCGATGTGTTTTTTTCTGATTTATTGTCAGATTTGAATACAAACCAAAGAACGATAGCGGCGATTACCAGTATTCCTACGCCTTGATTGTTCTTTTTGCTTGCCATCAGTCTTCACCATCCAAACTGGATAAATACTAAGGCTAGACGCAGTTTAAAAACGTATCAATAAAAGGATATTTTATTATTATCATCTAATAATATTATTATTTAACTCACTGTTTGTTCTGCAATTTAATTTCACCGTCGGGTTCTCCCAACGGTGAATGATACCCTATAGCTTTCAAATTGCAGCCAGGCGCTCAACTGGCTCATCCTCAGGCGCTGACTTGCGTAAGTCACTGGGGTGAGCGCATGCAGGTAACGACGCCGCAGCTTGCAAGATGACGGGTATATAACGATATTACAAATTGCCCACTCCGCCATCAATCTGCAGCTCGGCCCCGACCATAAATGCGGATTCGTCAGACGCGAGGAACACCGCCGCTTTCGCCAGTTCCAGCGGCGTGCCCATGCGGCCGATTGGCACCAGGGCACGGATGTCATCGCGCAGCGCCTGCTCATCCTCTTCTTTCAAGCCCAGCTTGCCCAATGCCGGTGTTTCGGTCGGGCCAGGGCTCAGGCCATTGACCCGAATACCCCGCGGATGCAACTCACCGGAAAGCGTTCTGGCCAGCGACAGCAGGCCGGCCTTGCTGGCGGCGTAAACGCTGCTTAGCGGCAGGCCGATATGCGCGCTGACCGAGCCGCACAGAATAATCGAGGCTGGATTCGCCAAGAGTGGCAGCAGCGCCTGAATTAAGAAAAATGGCCCTTTGAGGTTGATGTCCATCAGCCGTTGATAACTCAGCTCATCCCATTGCTGCAGCGGAAGGTGGGTGACGTCACCGGCGTTGATATACAGCACGTCAAGGCGCGGCCAGTGGCTGGTCAACTGTTGCGCTAAAGCTTGCTGTTGGCGGATATCTCCGGCATCGCTGCGCAACAGCAGCACGTCGCCCAGCGCTTTCCCCGCTGCGTCGAGGCCACTTTGGCTGCGGCCGGTGATCGCCACGGTGGCGCCTTCGGCAATAAACTGGCGCGCGGTTTCCAGACCAATCCCGCTGGTGCCGCCGGTGATCAACGCGTATTTACCTTTAAGTCGTGACATAACCTGCCCTCTGTTTCCCGTTGGTAGCGCCATTATTTGCGCTATAGTATCTTTTGCATAGTAGGCACCTTTTGGATACTAAGGTACGGAGTGGGATGAAATGACGACGGTGGCGCTTTCGGCAGCGGAAAAAAATTTAACGGCGTTGCCGGCAACAGACGAGCCTTGCCCCATGGTGGGGTTTGTGAATCTGGTGGCGGGGAAATGGGCGATCCCGATCCTCTACAGGCTGATCATGATCGACGGCCCGGTACGCTTCAGTGAGTTGCAGCGCGCGGTGGCCCCGATCGCCCAGAAAGAGCTGACGCGCCAACTGCGGCAGTTCGAACAGCGCGGCCTGGTTACGCGGCAGGTATTTCCGGAAGTCCCGCCGCGCGTTGAATACCGGATTACGGCGCTGGGCACATCCCTGCGCCCGACGCTGGACTCGCTGGCCGAGTGGATGCGTGCGCATGCACCGCAATTGAACGCTGACTAATCGCCGATCCCCGGCGGGTTGATGGTGGAACGCTCGACCTTTTCATCATGTTCGCCCCAGCGGTCCAGCACCTGCGCGTATTCGCCGCTGACGATCACGCCATTAATGGCAGCGTTAATGGCGGCGACCAGGCCATTATCTTTTTTGGTGGTCACCGCTACGTAGGCGACGTTAGGGCCGATGCCGACCATTTTGGTTCTGCCGGTCAGCGCCGCTTTGTAGGCGCCGGTAGAGTGGGGGCCAAAGAACGCGTCGGCGCGCCCGGACTGAATGCTCAGGTTGGCGGCGGCGTCATCGGTGACATAAATCGGCTGCACCGGCGCCAGGCCGTTGGCGCGGTTCTGTTTATCCCAACCGAGCAGGATGTTTTCCTGATTCGTACCGGAACCGACAATAATCCGCAGCCCGGCAACGTCCGCCGGCCGGTTGATGGAGGTGATCTTGCTGGTGGATTTCACATAGAAACCCAGCGTATCTACGCGGTATGTGGCGAAATCAAATTTGGTTTTCCGCAGCTTGGTGACGGCAATATTAAAAATGGCGGCATCGTACTTGCCGGAAGTAATGCCAAGCGGCCAGTCCTCCCAGGAGGTGGGCACAAGATTCAGTTCCAGCCCCAGGCTGTCCGCCACCAGTTGCGCGATATCCGGGTCGCTGCCGATCAAGGTTTTATTGTCTTCGGCAAACAGCGCCAGCGGCGGGGAGTTTTCAGACGCCACCGCTACGGTTAACTTGCCCGGTACGGCAAAATGGTAATTCGCCGGGATCAAAGCGACGGCAGCCGGGTTTTTGAGCGCGCGTATATGTTGCTGATTGGCCTGCAGATCGATAATGTTTTTGCTTTCCGCCTGGGCCGCACCGCACAGCAGCAGCACGCCCAGCGCCAGGGTTTTGAGTGGCATGGTGTTTTCTATCCTTTGCTAATCATAGAGTTACTATTGGCGGCGGCCGCGGGGAAGTAAAGCAACAATAGTGAATAACCAAAGTGAAAAAAATCAGATGATTGCCGCAGTGAGCTAATGGCAGAGGCATAGCTAGCCTGGCAGGTTGCCTGATTCTGCATCACTCGACGCGATAAGTGCGCAATCAGGTTGAAAGCAGTAGAATTTGTCACTCATACTGCGTACAGATTATTTTCCTCAACAAGGAATGCCAGATGGCCGAAGAAACGATTTTCAGTAAAATTATCCGCCGCGAAATCCCTGCTGATGTGGTCTACCAGGACGAACTGGTCACCGCGTTCCGTGATATCTCACCTCAGGCTCCGACCCATATTCTGATCATCCCCAATGTCTTGATCCCAACGGTAAACGACGTAACCGCAGAGCACGAAGCGGCGCTGGGTCGCATGATCACCGCCGCGGCGAAAATTGCCGAACAGGAAGGCATCGCCGAAGACGGCTATCGCCTGATTGTTAATTGCAATCGCCATGCCGGCCAGGAGGTCTATCATATTCATATGCACCTGGTCGGTGGCCGTTCGTTGGGGCCGCTGCTGTCACGCTAACCGAGGTCAATCATGCGCTATAGCAAAACCCTGCGTTGTCTGATGGCGCTGGCGTTACCCGCCGTAATACTGATGGGCTGCAGCAATCGGCCCGGCATTGCGGTTAACGAGCGGCAGGCGGTGGTGATGGATTCGCCGGTGCTTACCGCAGGTATCGTGGCCGATAACCCATCGATTAAGGATGCCTCCGGGCGCGTGATGGCCACTTCGGTGCTCAGCAACAACCAACCGACGCCGGTAACTGTGCATTACCGCTTTTACTGGTATGACAATCAGGGGCTGGATATTCGGCCCTTTGAAGAGCCGCGCACCGTTACCGTTGCGCCAAATTCAGACGCTGAAATTTACTCGATTAACGGCAACCTCGATGCCAAGCGCGTGCGTCTGTATCTATTCTTGTAAGCTCTTGCTTTAGTTGTTGGAGAGGGATAATGAAAAAGTATCTAGTTGTCGCACTGGCCGCGTTGACGTTAAGCGGCTGTTTGTCTCGTCCCCCAGAGTCTGAACAGCCACCGGCCACCGTTGAGCCGGCCAAACCGCCGGTGGTGGTAGAGCCGCCGCAGCAGCCGCAACCCCAGCCGCCCATTGGCGAGCCGGTACCGCAACCGCCAAAAATCCAGCAACTTGACTGGCTGAGCAGCGTGCAACCGTTGGTGAACCAGATGCTGAAAGCCGATGGCGTCAACCCGGGCAGCGTGCTGTTGCTGGACAGCGTGAAGAACAACACCAACGGCTCATTGCAAACCGCTAAAGCCACCTCCGCGTTGCACAAGGCGCTGGCATCGAACCAAACCTTCTCCGTCGTGCCGGAAGCGCAACTGGCGACCGCCAGGCAGACGCTGGGTCTGTCGGCGGATGACAGCCTGGGGTCGCGCAGCAAGGCCATTGGCCTGGCGCGTATCGTCAGCGCACAGTACGTGTTGTACAGCGATGTTAGCGGCGACGTGAAGTCTCCAACGCTGGATATGCAGTTGATGCTGGTACAAACCGGTGAAATCGTCTGGTCAGGCAATGGCGCCGTTACCCGCTGAGGCCGCACTGCGAAGGCTGATTGAGAGCGAACTGCCGGCGGTGAAAACCGCCGGTTGTCGTTTCAGCCCGGTGCAGGGGCTGACCGGCGAAAGTTGGCGCATTGAAGGTGAGGGCGTGCAATTGTTGGCGCGCCAGCAAAGCGCAGAGAAAACGGCGCTCGGCGTGAGCCGGCGGCGAGAGGCGCGTGTGTTGCGCCGTGCAGGCGAAGGCCTGGGTCCGCAGGTTTTAGCGCAGAGTAATCAGTGGATTATCCTGGAATGGCTGACTGGTGACGTTGTCACTGAGACGCATTTTACGCGTCTGAATCAGCACGGCGAGTTGGCGCGATGGGTTGCCCGTTTGCACCGGCGGCCGCTCAGCGGTTATCCGTTGAACCTGCATAGCCAGTTTGTCCGTTACTGGCAGCAGTTGGATCGTCGGCGTTTGACGCCTGCCTGGCTGCGGCTGCATCAGCGCTTCTTGCAAGCCCGCCTGCCGTCTCCGCTGAAAATAGCCCCGCTGCATATGGATATCCATCCGGGCAATTTGATTGCACAGGGCGAAGGAGTACGGCTGATTGACTGGGAGTACGCCGCCGACGGTGACATCGCACTGGAGATTGCTGCGTTGTTTCGCAGCAACGCGTGGTCTGCGGCCAATCAGCAGCATTTTTTGCAGCACTATTCCCAACAGGGCTATAACGACTTGCCGCTGCTGAGCACTCAGGTGCAGCGCTGGTTGCCGTGGGTGGATTACCTGATGCTGTTATGGTTTGAAGTGCGCTGGCAACAAACCGGCGATAGCGAATTTTTACGCTGGGGCGCAGTGCAGCGCCGGCGTTTTTGTTTATCATCCCCATGTTCTGAATGAATAATGAAGTGAGGTGGCCGTGGGCCCAGTAATGTTAGATGTCGCCAGCTATGAGCTGGATGCCGAAGAACGTGAGATTTTAAAACACCCGCTGGTCGGCGGACTTATCCTGTTCACCCGCAACTTCCATGATGCGCAGCAGCTGCGTGAATTGGTGCGCCAAATCCGCGAGGCTTCCCACGATCGGCTGGTGGTGGCGGTGGATCAGGAAGGCGGGCGCGTCCAGCGTTTCCGCGAAGGGTTCACCCGCCTGCCGGCGGCGCAGTCGTTCGCCGCATTGAACGAAGCCCATGAGGCTGGGCGTCTGGCGCAGGAGGCCGGCTGGCTGATGGCGGCGGAAATGATCGCGCAGGATATCGACATCAGCTTCGCGCCGGTGCTGGATATCGGTCACGTCAGCGCGGCGATTGGCGAACGCTCATTCCACAGCGACCCGCAACAGGCGCTGGCGATGGCCGAGCGTTTTATCCTGGGTATGCACAGCGCCGGGATGAAAACCACCGGCAAGCATTTCCCCGGCCATGGCGCCGTCAGTGCAGATTCACATAAAGAAACCCCGCGCGATCCACGCCCACTGGCGCAGATCCGTGAGCATGATATGGCGATCTTCCGTGAATTGATCAACCGTCAGTTGCTGGACGCCGTGATGCCGGCGCACGTCATCTATACTGAAGCGGACCCGCGTCCTGCCAGCGGTTCGCCGTACTGGCTGCAACAAATCCTGCGCCAGGAGCTGGGCTTTGACGGCGTTATCTTCTCCGACGATCTGTCGATGGAAGGGGCTGCCATCATGGGCAGTTACGCTGAGCGCGGCCAGGCGTCGCTGGATGCCGGCTGTGACATGATCCTGGTGTGCAATAACCGCCAGGGTGCGGTCAGCGTGCTGGATAACCTGTCCCCGGTCAAAGCAGACCGGGTGAAGCAGTTATATCATCGCGGTCAGTTCACCCGTCAGGAATTGCGTGATTCTGCGCGCTGGCAGCAGGCGCACAAAGAGCTGAGTGCGCTCAGCGAACGCTGGGAAGAGCATAAGCAGCAGAGTGCCGGGTGAACCCAGGGCGTCGTAATACGGCGTAGTAAATGATGAGGGCTGCGGCGCGGCCCTCGGCTTGTTGCGAGGATCCACATGATTATCTATTTGCATGGCTTCGATTCCACCAGTCCCGGCAATCATGAAAAGGTTTTACAACTGCAGTTCATTGATCCGGACGTGCGTTTTATCAGCTACAGCACCTTGCACCCACGCCATGATATGCAGCATCTGTTGAAAGAGGTGGACAAGGCGGTTCAGCAGGAAGGGGATAAGCATCCGCTGATCTGCGGGGTGGGGCTGGGCGGTTTCTGGGCCGAACGCATCGGTTTCCTGTGCGGCATCCGGCAGGCGATCTTTAACCCTAATCTGTATCCTGAAGAACATATGCACGGCAAAATCGACCGGCCGGAAGAGTACCGCGATATCGCCACCAAGTGCGTCGAGGATTTCCGCGAGAAAAACCGCGATCGCTGCCTGGTCGTGCTTTCCCGTCAGGATGAGGTGCTGGACAGCAAGCGCAGTGCAGAACTGTTGCACAAGTACTACGAAATCGTCTGGGATGAGCAACAGACCCACAAGTTCAAAAATATCTCGCCGCACCTGCAACGCATCAAGGCGTTCAAGAGCCTGCTTTAACAGTTTCATAACGCCTGACGCCGCCGCAACGATTGCTTTTTACCGGCAAGAGTTGCGGCATTTTTTGTCAAAAAAGCCCCGTTTTGCCCGCCCGGCGGCAAAATTTAAAACTGTGACGCAACGCTAACTATTTGAATCACAATCCTCAAAAATTCCCCTCGTCCAGCCTTTAACCAAAAAAGTTTGATGCACATCAATTTTGGTATGACCAAATAACCTCACATGCTATTCTGGCTTTAGATAGCAGGTTTATTTTACGCGAACCCTATGTATTCTAAGGATATTATTTATTTACCCTTGGATAACAATTGGTTCACATTTAGGGGGTTATTTTGACAACGCCAAAGAAAAAAATCGTTATTGTCGGCGGTGGCGCCGGTGGCCTGGAACTGGCGACCAGTCTGGGCCATAAACTCGGCCGCAAGCACAAAGCCGAGATCACGCTGGTGGACCGTAACCACAGCCATCTGTGGAAACCGTTGCTGCATGAAGTAGCAACCGGTTCCCTTGATGACGGCGTGGACGCGCTGAGCTACCTGGCGCATGCACGTAATCACAATTTCAGCTTCCAACTGGGATCGCTGACCAACATTAACCGTGAAACGCAAACGCTGCAGTTGGCGCAAATCTGCGACGAGCAGGGTGAAGAACTGGTGCCAGAGCGCGAGTTGTCTTATGACATTCTGGTCATGGCACTGGGCAGCACCTCGAACGATTTCGGCACCGCAGGCGTAAAAGATCACTGCATCTTCCTGGATAACCCGCATCAGGCACGCCGTTTCCACAATGAAATGCTGAACCTGTTCCTGAAATTCTCGGCGCAACCGGGGCAGAAAGAGCGGGTGAACATCGCCATCGTCGGCGGCGGTGCCACCGGCGTGGAACTGTCCGCCGAGCTGCACAATGCGGTGAAACAGCTGCACAGCTATGGTTTCGAAGGCCTGGACAACAGCGCGTTGAACGTGACTCTGGTCGAAGCGGGCGAGCGCATTCTGCCTGCGTTGCCGCCGCGCATTTCCGCCGCTGCGCACCAGGAATTGAACAAACTGGGCGTGCGCGTACTGACCAACACCATGGTCACCAGTGCGGACGCCAACGGCCTGAATACCAAGGGCGGCGAATTTATCGATGCCGATCTGATGGTATGGGCGGCCGGCATCAAGGCGCCGGACTTTATGAAGGACATCGCCGGGCTGGAAACCAACCGCATTAATCAGCTGGTGGTGGAGCCGACGCTGCAGACCACGCGTGATCCGAACATTTTCGCCATCGGCGACTGCGCCTCCTGCCCGAAAGAAGGCGGCGGTTTTGTGCCGCCACGCGCCCAATCGGCGCACCAGATGGCGTCACGCTGCTTCACCAACATTCTGGCGTTGATGAGCGGCCAAGCGCTGAAGCCGTATGTGTATAAGGACCACGGTTCTCTGGTCTCGCTGTCCCGCTTCAGCACCGTAGGTAGCCTGATGGGTAACCTGATGCGCGGTTCGATGATGGTTGAAGGGCGCATCGCGCGCTTCGTCTATATCTCGCTGTACCGCATGCACCAGGTCGCACTGCATGGCTACATCAAAACCGGCCTGATGATGCTGGTTGGCGGCATCAACCGGGTGATCCGCCCGCGTTTGAAAATGCACTAAAAGTTGCAGTTATCGACTCACCCACGCCGGTTCGCCCGCGTGGGTTTTTTTATGCCGGCGCACAGGCAGCATCGGTGGTTGCGGAGTTAATGGCCAGCACAAAATTTCGTCGGCATGGGTAAAATTCTTAAGATTCCTCCTAAACACCGGTGAGAAGCGGGGTTTCCAGCATCTTTGGTCACATTGTCTTATTGCGGGGATCCGGAACATTGTGCAGACTTTACCTCGTTTACAGACGGCGCGTCGCGCACGCCGTAAACCGGGATACCACGTGCCGCCCATGCGCAAAATAATAAGCGCGGCGCAATGTCGGTAGCGTTCCCGGTACAAATGCGTGGTAACACTTTCAGGAGGATTTCCTGTGAACAAGTCAATGTTAGCCGGTGTTGGGATTGGTGTTGCAGCCGCTCTGGGTATTGCCGCGGTTGCCAGCATGGATGTGTTTTCTTCTGGCCCGCAATTTGCGCAGGTGCTCGCCGCCACGCCGATCAAAGAAACCATCAAAACCCCGCGTCAGGAATGCCGCAATGTGACCGTCACTCACCGTGCGCCCGTGCAGGATGAAAACCGCATTGCCGGTTCCGTGTTGGGTGCGGTAGCCGGTGGCGTGATTGGCCATCAGTTCGGCGGCGGTCGCGGTCGTGACGTTGCGACAGTGGTTGGCGCGCTGGGCGGCGGTTATGCCGGTAATCAGGTGCAGGGGGCAATGCAAAGTAACGATACCACCACCAGCACACAACAGCGTTGCAAAACGGTTTACGACAAATCACAGAAAATGCTGGGTTACGATGTGACCTACAAGATTGGCAATCAGCAGGGCAAGATCCGTATGGATCACGATCCCGGCACCCAGATCCCGCTGGATAAAAGCGGCCAACTGGTGCTGAACAAGGCCTGATCACAGTTTAAGAATTAAACCCGCGGACAGTGTTAGTTCTGATCGTTTAACGCAGTTAAGCGAGCGGCATTAATATTGACGCGGGTTTCTGCTTTATTCCGCCGCCGCTTTACGTCGAGCCGGCATCAACGGCATCTTTTACGCTAATGTATCCGTGCGATTTCCCAGGGCATAACTTCAATAATGCGGCAATATTTGTTATATTATTGTGCAATTGAGTGGGTGTTATGGCGCGATGCCGCACCGGCCAAGCCTGAGATTTTGGTCTCCTGGAGACAGAGATAAAGACATGCTAGATTTCCGCTTTCCGACAGCATTGCAAATGGTACTTAGCGTAGCCTTGGCTGAAAAGCAGGGCTTGCGTTCGACCAGCGCGATCCTTGCCGCCGGTCTGGAAGCCAACCCCAGTTTCATCCGCAAGCTGATGGTGCCCTTGACCAAAAATGGCATTATCGTTTCCACTTTGGGCCGTAACGGCTCGATTCACCTTGGCCGCCCTGTGGAAGAGATCACCCTGCGGGAGATCTATTTGTCCGTCATTGACGATAAACGCATCTGGGCTGCGCGGCCGGAAGGGCCTGCACGTTGTCTGGTCAGCGCCAATGCCTGCTGGTATTTCAAGTCGGTAGTGAATGAGGCGGAAGAGGCATCGCTGGCGGTACTGGAGCGCCATACGGTTGCGGATGCGTTGGCCGAGCTGGAGCGTGGCGATAAACGTAGCTGCGCGGAATACGTGGCGGAAACGGCGAAACTCGCGGAGGCTGCGGATAAATAATCTGCGGTGTTGATGCAAAGAAAAAGGTCGGGCTGAGCCCGACCTTTTTTATGCCTGT
>NZ_BCTU01000044.1 GCF_001590925.1 Serratia plymuthica NBRC 102599 | reverse complement strand
TTTTTCGACACAAAAAGAGGGCACTTCGGTGCCCTTTTTTTATGCAATTCGCTCAAATCTTAATTGAAATAAAAAGCATTCCTATTTAGAATTATGGAATTGGTTAAGAAGTGAGTCTCTCTATGTATGTATGCCTATGTAATGCCGTGACTGACAAAGCAATCCGTAAAGCCGTGCGTCAGCACAACCCTCATACCATGAAGCAATTGCGTGAATTAGTGCCGATTGGTACCGACTGCGGGAAGTGCATTCGACAGGCAAGGCAGATTATGGTGGAGGAACGCGGAACCATTATTCTTATGCACGAAGTTGCCTAACTAAAGGTAAGGTTATTTTTTTGACTCTTGGCTTCCAGCTTCTACACTTTCAGAACTGGCCAGGAGGAGTTACCTATGAAAGGCGATAAAAAGATCATTGCTCACCTCAACAAACTGCTCGGCAACGAGCTGGTTGCCATCAATCAATATTTCCTACACGCCCGAATGTTCAAAAACTGGGGCTTAATGCGCCTTAATGACAAGGAATATCACGAGTCGATCGACGAAATGAAGCATGCCGATCGCTACATCGAGCGCATTTTATTCCTTGAAGGTCTGCCGAATTTACAAGATCTTGGCAAACTGAACATTGGCGAAGATATCGAAGAAATGCTGCGTTCAGACCTGGCCCTGGAGTTGGATGGCGCCAAGAATCTGCGTGAAGCCATCGCCTATGCCGACTCGATCCACGACTACGTCAGCCGCGATTTGATGATAGAGATCCTGGCAGATGAAGAAGGGCATATCGACTGGCTGGAAACTGAGCTGGATTTGATTGCGCGTCTGGGCATTCAAAATTACGCACAAGCCCAGGTACTGGAACGTAAAGACTAGTCCCCTTATAATTCTCACTCCCCGTCGGCGGCGATTTTGTAGGCACCGTAGGGGAGTAGTGACAACATCTTCCATACCTTACCTAATTCCCCTCTCCGCGCTCCGTTTTTTGCAAGCAGCTTCGCAAATCGGTAAAAAATGTCGATATCCTGAGCATATTTCCATC
Organism: Serratia plymuthica NBRC 102599; assembly: GCF_001590925.1. GTDB lineage: Bacteria > Pseudomonadota > Gammaproteobacteria > Enterobacterales > Enterobacteriaceae > Serratia > Serratia plymuthica. The sequence continues at coordinate 24,463 of NZ_BCTU01000044.1, read as the reverse complement.
TACGGCTTGCTTCCTGTTCTGTTTTGCGTATAATGCGCGGGCTTACCTAATCTTGGTAAGCCTGATTTTAGCGAATCAGTCGATAGGCAGGACTTTCTGCTCATCGAACAATACTCCCGATATGGGGGTTATATGTTGACGATTACACTCCCCCATCAATCGAAATGGGTGTGAGGAGTAATTATTTACGTTTATAAATAATTGGAGCTCTGGTCTCATGCAGAACCAAAGAATCCGTATCCGCCTGAAAGCGTTTGATCATCGTCTTATCGATCAATCAACCGCGGAAATCGTCGAGACTGCCAAGCGCACTGGTGCGCAAGTCCGTGGTCCGATCCCGCTGCCAACTCGCAAAGAGCGCTTTACCGTTCTGATCTCTCCGCACGTTAACAAAGACGCGCGTGATCAGTACGAGATTCGCACTCACAAGCGTCTGGTTGACATCGTTGAGCCAACCGAGAAAACCGTTGATGCTCTGATGCGTCTGGATCTGGCTGCCGGTGTAGACGTGCAGATCAGCCTGGGTTAATCAGGTCATTGAGCGATTGAGAGGTTGAAACAATGATTGGTTTAGTCGGTAAAAAAGTGGGTATGACTCGTATCTTCACTGAAGATGGCGTTTCTATCCCAGTAACCGTGATTGAAATTGAAGCGAACCGCGTGACTCAGGTTAAAGACCTGGCTAACGACGGATACCGTGCCGTTCAAGTCACCACTGGTAGCAAAAAAGCTAACCGTGTGACCAAACCGGAAGCGGGTCATTTCGCTAAAGCTGGCGTTGAAGCTGGCCGTGGTCTGTGGGAATTCCGCCTTGCAGAAGGTGAAGAGTTCACTGCAGGTCAAAACATCAGCGTAGAAATCTTCGCTGACGTTAAAAAAGTCGATGTTACCGGTACTTCTAAAGGTAAAGGTTTTGCCGGCACTGTAAAGCGCTGGAACTTCCGTACCCAAGACGCTACCCACGGTAACTCCTTGTCTCACCGCGTTCCGGGTTCTATCGGTCAGAACCAGACTCCGGGCAAAGTGTTCAAAGGCAAGAAAATGGCTGGCCACCTGGGTGACGAGCGTGTAACCGTTCAAAGCCTGGACGTAGTACGTGTTGACGCTGAGCGCAACCTGCTGCTGGTTAAGGGTGCTGTACCGGGCGCAACCGGTGGCAACCTGATCGTTAAACCAGCTGTGAAGGCGTAAGGGGATAGCAATGGAATTAGTATTGAAAGACGCGCAAAGCGCGCTGACTGTTTCCGAAACTACCTTCGGTCGTGATTTCAACGAAGCGCTGGTACACCAGGTTGTTGTTGCTTATGCAGCAGGTGCCCGTCAAGGTACCCGTGCTCAGAAGACCCGTGCTGAAGTGACTGGTTCCGGTAAAAAACCGTGGCGCCAGAAAGGTACCGGCCGTGCGCGTTCAGGTTCTGTAAAGAGCCCGATCTGGCGTTCAGGCGGCGTGACCTTTGCTGCTAAACCGCAGGACCACAGTCAGAAAGTAAACAAAAAGATGTACCGCGGCGCGCTGAAAAGCATCCTGTCCGAGCTGGTACGTCAAGATCGTCTGATCGTTGTCGAGAAGTTCTCTGTAGAAGCGCCTAAAACTAAGCTGCTGGCACAGAAACTGAAAGATATGGCTCTGGAAGATGTGCTGATCGTGACCGGTGAACTGGATGAGAATCTGTTCCTGGCTGCTCGCAACCTGTACAAGGTTGACGTGCGCGATGTAGCAGGTATCGACCCGGTTAGCCTGATCGCCTTCGACAAAGTGGTTATGACTGCTGATGCTGTGAAGCAAGTTGAGGAGATGCTGGCATGATCCGTGAAGAACGTTTGCTGAAAGTGCTGCGTGCACCGCACGTATCTGAAAAAGCATCCGCTGCGATGGAAAAAAGCAACACCATCGTACTCAAAGTTGCCAAAGACGCGACCAAAGCAGAAATCAAAGCTGCAGTGCAGAAACTGTTTGAAGTCGAAGTCGAAGACGTGAACACCCTGGTAGTTAAAGGGAAAGTGAAACGTCACGGTCAGCGTGTTGGTCGTCGTAGCGACTGGAAAAAAGCTTACGTCACCCTGAAAGAAGGCCAGAACCTGGACTTCATCGGCGGCGCAGAGTAAGTCGGAGGAGTAAGAACAATGGCAATTGTTAAATGTAAACCTACATCTCCGGGTCGTCGCCACGTTGTTAAAGTGGTTAACCCTGAGCTGCACAAGGGTAAACCTTATGCCCCGCTGCTTGAGAAACTGAGCAAAAGCGGTGGTCGTAACAACAATGGCCGTATCACCACCCGTCATATCGGTGGTGGCCACAAGCAACATTATCGTCTGGTTGACTTCAAACGCAACAAAGATGGTATTCCTGCTGTGGTTGAGCGTCTGGAGTACGATCCGAACCGTTCCGCGAACATCGCGCTGGTTCTGTACAAAGACGGCGAACGCCGTTACATCCTGGCGCCGAAAGGCCTGAAAGCTGGTGACCAGATTCAATCTGGCGTTGATGCTGCAATCAAAGCGGGTAACACCCTGCCAATGCGCAACATCCCGGTTGGTTCAACGGTCCACAACGTAGAAATGAAACCAGGTAAAGGCGGCCAGCTGGCTCGTTCTGCTGGTGCCTACGTTCAAATCGTTGCTCGTGACGGTTCCTACGTAACTCTGCGTCTGCGCTCAGGCGAAATGCGTAAAGTTCCAGTTGATTGCCGCGCCACCTTGGGTGAAGTCGGTAACGCTGAACATATGCTTCGCGTTCTGGGTAAAGCAGGTGCTGCACGTTGGCGTGGTGTTCGTCCTACCGTCCGCGGTACGGCGATGAACCCGGTAGATCACCCGCACGGTGGTGGTGAGGGTAAAAACTTTGGTAAACACCCAGTAACTCCATGGGGCGTTCAGACCAAAGGTAAGAAAACCCGCAGCAACAAGCGTACTGATAAGTTCATCGTACGTCGCCGTAGCAAAAAATAATTAGAGGATAAGCCATGCCACGTTCTCTCAAGAAAGGTCCTTTTATTGACCTGCACTTGCTGAAGAAGGTAGAGAAAGCGGTGGAAAGCGGTGACAAGAAGCCTTTGCGCACTTGGTCCCGTCGTTCAACGATCTTTCCTAACATGATCGGTTTGACCATCGCTGTCCATAATGGTCGTCAGCACGTACCAGTGTTTGTTTCCGACGAAATGGTCGGTCACAAACTGGGTGAATTCGCGCCGACTCGCACTTATCGCGGCCATGCGGCTGATAAAAAAGCTAAAAAGCGCTAAGGTAGGAGGAAGAGATGGAAACTATCGCTAAACATCGCCACGCTCGTTCTTCTGCTCAGAAGGTTCGCCTTGTTGCAGACCTGATCCGCGGTAAGAAAGTGTCGCAAGCTCTGGAAACTCTGACCTACACCGACAAGAAAGCTGCCGGTCTGGTTAAGAAAGTGCTGGAGTCTGCCATTGCTAACGCAGAACACAACGATGGCGCTGACATCGATGATCTGAAAGTCACGAAAATCTTCGTAGACGAAGGCCCAAGCATGAAGCGCATTATGCCGCGTGCAAAAGGTCGTGCAGATCGCATCCTGAAGCGCACCAGCCACATTACTGTGGTTGTGTCCGATCGCTGAGACTCTGGAGACTAGCAATGGGTCAGAAAGTACATCCTAATGGTATTCGCCTGGGTATTGTCAAACCTTGGAACTCTACTTGGTATGCGAATACCAAAGAATTCGCTGACAACCTGGACAGCGACTTTAAAGTTCGTCAATTCCTGATTAAGGAACTGGCGAAAGCTTCCGTTTCTCGCATCGTTATCGAACGTCCTGCGAAGAGCATCCGTGTGACTATTCACACTGCTCGTCCAGGCATCGTTATCGGCAAGAAAGGTGAAGATGTCGAAAAACTGCGTAAGGTCGTAGCGGATATCGCTGGCGTTCCTGCGCAGATTAACATCGCCGAAGTCCGTAAACCGGAACTTGACGCTAAATTGGTTGCTGACAGCATCACTTCCCAGCTGGAACGTCGCGTTATGTTCCGTCGTGCTATGAAGCGTGCTGTACAGAACGCAATGCGTCTTGGCGCTAAAGGTATCAAAGTTGAAGTAAGCGGCCGCCTTGGCGGTGCTGAAATCGCGCGTACCGAATGGTACCGTGAAGGTCGTGTTCCGTTGCACACACTGCGTGCGGATATCGATTACAACACATCTGAAGCGCACACCACTTATGGTGTAATCGGCGTTAAGGTATGGATCTTCAAAGGTGAGATCCTGGGTGGTATGGCTGCAGTTGAACAACCGGAACCGGCTGCTCAACCTAAAAAGCAGCAGCGTAAAGGCCGCAAGTAAGGAGAGTCGCTGATGTTACAACCAAAGCGTACAAAATTCCGTAAGATGCACAAAGGCCGCAACCGTGGTCTGGCGCAGGGTACGGATGTTAGCTTCGGCACTTTCGGTCTGAAAGCTGTTGGCCGTGGCCGTCTGACTGCTCGTCAAATCGAAGCAGCTCGTCGTGCAATGACTCGTGCAGTTAAGCGTCAAGGTAAAATCTGGATCCGTGTATTCCCGGACAAACCAATTACCGAGAAGCCGCTCGAAGTGCGTATGGGTAAAGGTAAGGGTAACGTGGAATATTGGGTTGCCCTGATCCAACCTGGTAAAGTCCTGTACGAAATGGACGGTGTACCAGAAGAGGTCGCCCGTGAGGCATTCAAGCTGGCTGCAGCTAAATTGCCGATCAAAACCACCTTTGTAACTAAGACGGTGATGTAATGAAAGCACAAGAGCTGCGTGAAAAAAGCGTTGAAGAGCTGAACACTGAGCTGCTCAACCTGCTGCGTGAGCAATTTAACTTGCGCATGCAGGCGGCAAGTGGCCAGCTGCAACAAACTCACCTGTTGAAACAAGTGCGTCGTAACGTCGCACGCGTTAAGACTTTACTGACTGAAAAGGCGGGTGTGTAAATGACTGATATTAACCGTACTCTGCAGGGTCGTGTTATTAGTGACAAAATGGAGAAATCCCTGGTTGTTGCTATCGAGCGCACGGTGAAGCACCCGATCTACGGGAAATTCATCAAGCGTACGACCAAGCTGCACGTACATGACGAGAACAACGAATGTGGTATTGGTGACGTGGTAGAAATCCGCGAATGCCGTCCACTGTCTAAGACTAAGTCTTGGACGTTGGTTCGCGTTGTAGAGAAAGCGATTCTGTAATAGAGTAGCAGCCTCTAACTTAATAAACGGCTCAGAAAATGAGCCGTTTATTTTTTCTACCCATACTCTGGAAGCGGTGTTATAATGCTGCGCCCTCGGTTATGGGGCTTTTCAACGATCTAGTAATAGGTCCTAAAGTTGTAGTTGACATTAGCGGAGCACTAACATGATCCAAGAACAGACTATGCTGACCGTGGCCGACAACTCCGGTGCACGTCGCGTAATGTGTATCAAGGTTCTAGGTGGCTCGCACCGTCGCTACGCAGGCATCGGCGATGTCATCAAAATTACCATCAAGGAAGCAATTCCTCGCGGTAAGGTGAAGAAAGGCGATGTGCTGAAGGCGGTAGTGGTGCGCACCAAGAAGGGTGTACGTCGCCCGGACGGTTCTGTCATTCGCTTCGATGGTAATGCATGCGTTATTTTAAACAATAACAGCGAGCAACCTATCGGTACGCGTATTTTTGGGCCGGTAACTCGTGAACTGCGTAATGAGAAGTTCATGAAAATTATCTCTCTGGCACCAGAAGTACTCTAAGGAGCGAAACATGGCAGCGAAAATCCGTCGTGATGACGAAATTATCGTGCTTACCGGGAAAGACAAAGGTAAACGCGGTAAAGTAAAAAATGTCCTGTCTGCTGGTAAGGTCATTGTTGAAGGTATCAACCTGGTCAAGAAACATCAGAAGCCGGTTCCGGCCCTGAACCAACCAGGTGGCATTGTTGAAAAAGAAGCTGCAATTCAGGTTTCTAACATTGCTCTCTTCAACGCGGCTACCGGTAAGGCTGACCGTGTAGGCTTTAGATTCGAAGACGGGAAAAAAGTCCGTTTCTTCAAGTCTAACAGCGAAACTATCAAGTAATTTGGAGTAATACGATGGCGAAACTGCATGATTACTACAAAGACGAGGTAGTCAAACAACTGATGTCTCAGTTTGATTACAACTCTGTCATGCAAGTCCCTCGGGTCGAGAAGATCACCCTGAATATGGGTGTTGGTGAAGCGATCGCTGACAAGAAACTGCTGGATAATGCAGCAGCTGATTTGGCAGCAATCTCCGGTCAAAAGCCGTTCATCACCAAAGCACGCAAATCTGTTGCAGGCTTCAAAATCCGCCAGGGCTATCCGATCGGCTGTAAAGTAACTCTGCGTGGCGAACGCATGTGGGAGTTCTTTGAGCGACTGATTTCCATTGCTGTTCCACGTATCCGTGACTTCCGTGGCTTGTCCGCTAAGTCATTCGATGGCCGTGGTAACTACAGCATGGGTGTGCGTGAGCAAATCATCTTCCCAGAAATCGACTATGACAAAGTCGACCGCGTTCGTGGTTTGGATATTACCATTACCACTACTGCGAAATCTGATGATGAAGGCCGCGCGCTGTTGGCTGCTTTTAACTTCCCGTTCCGTAAGTAAGGCAGGGTTACTGATGGCTAAGCAATCAATGAAAGCACGCGAAGTCGTTCGCGTGAAACTGGCTGACAAGTACCGCGCTAAACGCGAGGAATTGAAAGCTATCATTTCTAGTGTGAACTCTTCCGACGAAGATCGTTGGGATGCTGTTCTCAAGCTGCAAACTCTGCCGCGTGATTCCAGCCCGTCTCGTCAGCGTAAACGCTGCCGCCAAACTGGCCGTCCACATGGTTATGTGGGCAAATTCGGGTTGAGCCGTATCAAGTTACGTGAAGCCGCCATGCGCGGTGAAGTACCAGGCTTGAAAAAGGCTAGCTGGTAATTACCAATTGAATCACGGGAGTAAAGACAGATGAGCATGCAAGATCCGATCGCGGATATGCTGACCCGTATCCGTAACGGTCAAGCCGCGAACAAAGTTGCGGTCACCATGCCTTCCTCCAAGCTGAAAGTGGCAATTGCCAACCTGCTGAAGGAAGAAGGTTTTATTGAAGATTTCAAAATTGAAGGCGACACCAAGCCTGTTCTGGAACTGGTACTGAAGTACTTCCAGGGCAAGGCAGTGGTAGAAAGCATTCAACGAATCAGCCGTCCAGGTCTGCGCATCTATAAGAAAAAAGATGCACTGCCAAAAGTTATGGCTGGTTTGGGTATTGCTGTTATTTCTACCTCTAAAGGTGTTATGACCGATCGTGCAGCTCGCCAAGCTGGTCTTGGTGGCGAGATTATCTGCTACGTAGCTTAATTCGGGAGGAAAGAATGTCTCGTGTTGCAAAAGCACCCGTCGTCATTCCTGCCGGCGTAGAGGTAAAACTCAACGGTCAGGTTATTTCGATTAAGGGTAAGAACGGCGAGCTGACTCGTACTGTCCACAACGCCGTTGAAGTGAAGCAAGAAGGTGATGCACTGACTTTCGCCCCGCGCGAAGGTTTTGCTAACGCTTGGGCCCAAGCGGGTACAACGCGCGCTCTGCTGAACGCAATGGTCGTTGGTGTTACCGAAGGCTTCACCAAGAAGCTTCAACTGGTAGGTGTTGGTTATCGTGCTGCTGTTAAAGGCAACGTGGTGAATTTAGCCTTAGGCTTCTCTCACCCGGTCGATCACCAGCTGCCAGCAGGTATTACTGCTGAATGCCCAAGCCAAACTGAAATCGTGCTGAAAGGCGCTGATAAACAAGTTATTGGCCAGGTTGCTGCAGATCTGCGTGCCTACCGCCGTCCTGAGCCTTATAAAGGCAAGGGTGTCCGTTACGCCGACGAAGTCGTGCGTACCAAAGAGGCTAAGAAGAAGTAAGGTAACACTATGGATAAGAAATCTGCTCGTATCCGTCGTGCGACCCGCGCACGCCGTAAGATCAAAGAACTGGGTGCAACCCGCCTGGTGGTACATCGTACCCCGCGTCACATTTACGCACAGGTAATTGCTCCAAATGGTTCTGAAGTACTGGTAGCTGCTTCTACTTTAGAAAAAGCTATCACAGAGCAATTGAAGTATTCCGGTAACAAAGACGCAGCAGCGGCCGTAGGTAAAACTCTGGCTGAGCGCGCGTTGGAAAAAGGGATCTCTAAAGTATCCTTTGACCGTTCCGGTTTCCAATATCATGGTCGAGTCCAGGCACTGGCAGATGCTGCCCGTGAAGCTGGCCTTCAGTTCTAAGGAAGAGGTTTAAGATGGCTCACATCGAAAAACAAGCTGGCGAACTGCAGGAAAAGCTGATCGCGGTAAACCGCGTATCTAAAACCGTAAAAGGTGGCCGTATTTTCAGCTTTACCGCACTGACAGTAGTTGGTGATGGTAACGGTCGCGTTGGTTTTGGCTACGGCAAAGCACGCGAAGTTCCGGCAGCGATCCAGAAAGCGATGGAAAAAGCCCGTCGCGCTATGATTAATGTTGCTTTGAATAGCGGCACTCTGCAGCACCCTGTTAAAGGTGCTCATACGGGTTCCCGTGTATTCATGCAACCAGCTTCCGAAGGTACCGGTATTATCGCCGGTGGTGCAATGCGCGCCGTCCTGGAAGTTGCAGGGGTTCATAACGTATTGGCTAAAGCATATGGTTCTACTAACCCGATCAACGTGGTTCGTGCAACTATCGCTGCTTTGGAAGATATGAAATCCCCAGAAATGGTCGCTGCCAAGCGTGGTAAGTCCGTCGAAGAAATTCTAGGGAAATAACCATGGCAAAGACTATTAAAGTAACTCAAACAAAAAGCAGCATCGGCCGTTTGCCAAAGCACAAGGCAACTCTGATCGGTTTAGGTCTGCGTCGTATTGGTCACACCGTAGAGCGCGAGGATACTCCTGCTGTACGCGGTATGATCAACTTGGTTTCCTACATGGTTAAAGTTGAGGAGTAACAGATGCGTTTAAATACTCTGTCTCCGGCTGAAGGTGCCAAGCATGCGCCGAAGCGTGTAGGTCGTGGTATTGGTTCTGGCCTGGGTAAAACCGCTGGTCGTGGTCACAAAGGTCAGAACTCTCGTTCTGGCGGTGGCGTACGTCGTGGTTTTGAAGGTGGTCAGATGCCTTTATATCGTCGTTTGCCGAAATTCGGCTTCACCTCTCGCAAAGCTATGATCACGGCAGAAGTTCGTCTGTCTGAGCTGGCTCTTGTTGAAGGCGACGTAATCGACCTGAACGCGCTGAAAGCCGCTAACGTTGTTGGTATCCAGATCGAGTTCGTGAAAGTTATGCTTTCTGGCGAAGTCGCTCGTCCGGTTACCCTGCGTGGTCTGCGTGTCACCAAAGGCGCTCGTGCTGCTATCGAAGCTGCTGGCGGTAAAATTGAGGAATAAGTAGCAGATGGCTAAGCAACCAGGATTAGATTTTCAAAGTGCTAAAGGCGGGCTCGGCGAGCTGAAGCGCAGACTTTTGTTTGTCATCGGCGCGCTGATTGTCTTCCGTATCGGCTCTTTTATTCCGATTCCTGGTATCGATGCCACTGTGCTTGCCAAATTGCTCGAGCAGCAGAGAGGCACCATCATTGAAATGTTTAACATGTTCTCTGGTGGTGCCCTCAGCCGTGCTTCTATCTTTGCTCTGGGGATCATGCCGTATATTTCGGCCTCGATCATTATCCAGCTGTTAACGGTGGTTCATCCGGCGTTGGCAGAAATCAAGAAAGAAGGGGAGGCTGGCCGTCGCAAGATTAGCCAGTACACCCGTTACGGTACGCTGGTGTTGGCCATATTCCAGTCTATCGGTATTGCTACCGGTTTACCGAATATGCCTGGTATGCAGGGTCTGGTGTTAAATCCAGGCTTTGCGTTCTACTTTACTGCTGTAGTGAGTTTGGTCACTGGGACAATGTTCCTGATGTGGCTGGGTGAACAGATTACTGAGCGCGGTATCGGTAACGGTATTTCGATCATTATCTTCGCAGGTATTGTAGCGGGACTTCCGCCGGCAGTGGCCCATACCATTGAGCAAGCTCGGCAAGGCGACCTGCACTTCCTCCTGTTGCTGTTGGTTGCAGTATTAGTGTTTGCAGTAACCTTCTTCGTTGTTTTCATTGAACGTGGTCAACGTCGTATCGTCGTTAACTATGCGAAGCGTCAACAAGGTCGTCGTGTTTATGCAGCACAGAGCACACACTTACCGTTGAAAGTGAACATGGCAGGGGTTATCCCGGCAATCTTCGCTTCCAGCATTATTCTGTTCCCTGCCACGATTGCATCATGGTTTGGGGGCGGTACCGGTTGGAACTGGCTGACAACGATTTCGCTGTATTTGCAGCCAGGGCAACCGCTTTATGTGTTACTCTATGCGTCTGCAATCATCTTCTTCTGTTTCTTTTACACGGCGTTGGTTTTCAACCCGCGTGAAACAGCAGATAACCTGAAGAAGTCCGGTGCCTTCGTACCAGGAATTCGTCCGGGAGAGCAAACGGCGAAGTACATCGATAAAGTAATGACGCGTTTAACCCTGGTGGGCGCGATGTACATTACTTTCATCTGCCTGATCCCGGAGTTCATGCGTGATGCAATGAAAGTACCATTCTACTTTGGTGGTACCTCGCTACTGATCGTGGTTGTCGTCATCATGGACTTTATGGCTCAAGTGCAAACTCTGATGATGTCAAGTCAGTACGAGTCTGCATTGAAGAAAGCAAACCTGAAAGGCTATAACCGCTAATCAGGCGCGTTTGAGAAGTTACGGAGAGTAAAAATGAAAGTTCGTGCTTCCGTCAAGAAATTATGTCGTAACTGCAAAATCGTTAAGCGTAACGGTGTCGTTCGTGTGATTTGCAGCGCCGAGCCGAAGCATAAACAGCGTCAAGGCTGATTATCTCGCATATTTTTCTTGCAAAGTTGGGTTGAGCTGGCTAGATTAGCCAGCCAATCTTTTGTATGTAGCTGCAACATTATTTGAGTATCCTGAAAACGGGCTTTTCAGAATGGTGTTGCCGTATAAAATAGTAGGAGTGCATAGTGGCCCGTATAGCAGGCATTAACATTCCTGATCATAAACATACCGTAATCGCCTTAACGTCGATCTTCGGAATCGGTAAAACCCGCTCACAGTCTATCTGTGCGTCTACGGGTATTGCTGAAAATGTTAAGATCAGTGAGCTGTCTGAAGAGCAAATTGAACAGCTGCGTGAAGCAGTCGCCAAATTCACTGTAGAAGGTGATTTGCGTCGTGAAGTTACCCTGAGCATCAAGCGTCTGATGGATCTTGGTACTTACCGTGGTTTGCGTCATCGTCGTGGTCTGCCAGTTCGCGGTCAGCGTACGAAGACCAACGCACGTACCCGTAAGGGTCCGCGTAAACCGATCAAGAAATAATCAGGGTGATTGAATAATGGCAAAGGCACCTGTTCGTACACGTAAGCGTGTAAGAAAACAAGTCTCTGACGGCGTGGCTCATGTCCATGCTTCTTTCAACAACACCATTGTTACTATTACCGATCGTCAGGGTAATGCATTGGGTTGGGCAACTGCCGGTGGTTCTGGTTTCCGTGGTTCTCGTAAGTCAACTCCGTTTGCAGCTCAGGTTGCAGCAGAACGTTGTGCTGACGCAGTAAAAGAATACGGTATCAAGAACCTGGAAGTTATGGTTAAGGGACCGGGTCCGGGTCGCGAATCAACTATTCGTGCTCTGAACGCCGCTGGTTTCCGCATCACTAATATTACTGATGTGACTCCTATCCCTCACAACGGTTGTCGTCCGCCGAAAAAGCGCCGCGTATAACGCTGCTTTTAGGTTAGTTGGAGAAAGAAAATGGCAAGATATTTGGGTCCTAAGCTCAAGCTTAGCCGCCGTGAGGGCACAGACCTGTTCCTGAAGTCTGGCGTTCGCGCGATCGATACCAAGTGTAAAATTGAGCAACCGCCTGGTCAACACGGTGCGCGTAAACCGCGTCTGTCTGACTACGGTGTACAGTTACGTGAAAAGCAAAAAGTTCGCCGTATGTACGGTGTTCTGGAGCGTCAATTCCGTAACTATTATAAAGAAGCAGCACGCCTGAAGGGCAACACCGGTGCAAACCTGTTGCAACTGCTGGAAGGTCGTTTGGACAACGTTGTTTACCGTATGGGCTTCGGCGCTACTCGTGCAGAGTCACGTCAGTTGGTTAGCCACAAAGCAATTATGGTAAACGGTCGCGTTGTTAACATCGCTTCTTATCAGGTATCTCCGAATGACGTAGTCAGCATCCGCGAGAAGGCTAAAAAGCAATCTCGTGTTAAAGCTTCTCTGGAGCTGGCTGAGCAGCGTGAAAAGCCGACTTGGCTGGAAGTTGATGCTGCTAAGATGGAAGGCGTGTTCAAGCGTATGCCTGAACGTACCGATCTGTCTGCGGACATTAACGAACACCTGATCGTCGAGCTTTACTCCAAGTAAAGCTTAGTACCAAAGAGAGGACACAATGCAGGGTTCTGTGACAGAGTTTCTAAAACCGCGCCTGGTAGATATCGAGCAAGTCAGTTCGACGCACGCCAAGGTGACCCTTGAGCCTTTAGAGCGTGGCTTTGGCCATACTCTTGGCAACGCACTGCGCCGTATTCTGCTTTCATCTATGCCGGGTTGCGCGGTGACCGAGGTTGAGATTGATGGTGTACTGCATGAGTACAGCACCAAAGAAGGCGTACAGGAAGATATCCTGGAGATCCTGCTCAACCTGAAAGGGCTGGCGGTGAGAGTTCAAGGCAAAGACGAAGTTATTCTTACCCTGAATAAATCTGGCATTGGCCCTGTGACCGCTGCCGACATTACCCATGATGGTGATGTCGAAATCGTCAAGCCTCAGCATGTGATCTGCCACCTGACCGATGAGAACGCTGCTATCAGCATGCGTATCAAAGTTCAGCGCGGTCGTGGTTACGTGCCGGCTTCTGCCCGAATTCATTCGGAAGAAGATGAGCGCCCGATCGGTCGTCTGTTGGTTGACGCCTGCTATAGCCCTGTAGAGCGTATTGCCTACAATGTTGAAGCAGCGCGTGTAGAACAGCGTACTGACCTGGACAAGCTGGTTATCGAAATGGAAACCAATGGCACGATCGATCCTGAAGAGGCGATCCGCCGTGCGGCAACCATCCTGGCTGAACAACTTGAAGCTTTTGTTGACTTGCGTGATGTTCGTCAACCAGAAGTTAAAGAAGAGAAACCAGAATTCGATCCGATCCTGCTGCGCCCTGTTGACGATCTGGAATTGACTGTCCGCTCTGCTAACTGCCTTAAGGCAGAAGCTATCCACTACATCGGTGATCTGGTACAGCGTACCGAGGTTGAGTTGCTGAAAACGCCGAACCTGGGTAAAAAATCTCTTACTGAGATTAAAGACGTGCTGGCCTCACGTGGTCTGTCTCTGGGCATGCGCCTGGAAAACTGGCCACCGGCAAGCATTGCTGACGAGTAACCGGATCACAGGTTAAGGTTTTACTGAGAAGGATAAGGTCATGCGCCATCGTAAGAGTGGTCGTCAACTGAACCGTAACAGCAGCCACCGCCAGGCTATGTTCCGTAACATGGCCGGCTCTTTGGTTCGTCATGAGATCATCAAGACGACCTTGCCAAAAGCGAAAGAGCTGCGTCGCGTTGTTGAGCCGCTGATTACTCTTGCCAAGACCGACAGCGTAGCTAATCGTCGTCTGGCATTCGCCCGTACTCGTGATAACGAGATCGTGGCAAAACTGTTTAACGAGCTGGGCCCGCGTTTCGCGAGCCGTGCCGGTGGTTACACTCGCATTCTGAAGTGTGGCTTCCGCGCAGGCGACAACGCGCCGATGGCATACATCGAGCTGGTTGATCGTGCTGAGTCTCAAGCAGAAGTGGCAACTGCAGAGTAATCTGTAGACGCGTAAAAAAACCGGGCTTGCCCGGTTTTTTTACGTCCAGAGCTAGCCGAATGTGCTCTCTTTCCCCGCAAGACTTAAGATCCCCGGGCCTATCCGCTATGCTAACGCTATTAGTCAGGTCAACTGAGAGATCATATTATGTGGTTACTCGATGAATGGGCGGAGCGTCATATCAGTGAGGCGCAAGCTAAAGGTGAACTGGACAATTTACCGGGCCGAGGACAGCCGCTTAAGTTGGATGATGACAGCGCTGTGCCTGCTGAACTGCGTTCAGGGTTTCGCTTGCTAAAAAACGCCGGCTATTTGCCTGCGGAACTTGAAGATCGTAAAGAGGCACTCACTGTAGCCCGTTTACTGCAGAATATTAACAGCGAGCATCCAGACTATGTCAGCCTCAGCAGACGTATGGCCTTGCTGGAATATCGCTTGCGGCAGGCAGGAATGAGCACTGATTTTTTACACGGTGAATATGAGCGGACATTGAACGAGAAATTCGCACTGGAGCAGAGTGATGTTTAAGATCGGTCAACTGGCAAAACTTGCTGACGTAACGCCCGATACTGTGCGCTATTACGAAAAGCAGGGAATGATGGATCATAACGTTCGTACCGAGGGCGGTTATCGGCTGTACAGCGATCAGGATCTGCAGCGGTTACGGTTTATCCGTTATGCCAAGCAGCTCGGCTTTACATTGGAAACTATCGCCGAACTGCTGTCGATCCGCGTTGATCCTGAACATCATACTTGCCAGGAGTCTAAATCGAGCGTTGACGCGAGGCTCAGCGAAGTAGAGAACAAGCTTACTGAGTTGATGCGAATGCGTGCATCGTTAAAGCGGCTGAGCGATGCTTGCTGTGGTAGCGCTCATACCAGTAGCTATTGTTCAATTTTGGAAGCGCTGGAGCAGGGTGCCAGTGATGAAAAGGTAAAAAAAGGCACATAAAAGAGTTCGCGGGCCTTTAATTTTTATACGCGCGGCAGTACTATCGGCACGTTTTATAACCCTAGTTTCAACAGGAGCATTACTGTGACTAAATACCGTCATACCAAAGGTCAGATACAGGACAACGCTATTGAGGCATTGTTGCACGATCCATTATTCCGCCAACGGATAGAGAAAAATACCAAAGGAAAGGGCAGCTATCGGCGTAAAGATAAACACGCAAAAGGCGGTAACTGGGAGGCCAGTGGCAAACTATCAAACGATAATTTACCACTGGCCTTCTGGTTTTAAGACATTAAAAAAGCCATCTGAATATGATGGCTTTTTATTGGCACTGGAAAGCGTAATTACAGTTTTGGCTGCTGTTGTTGGCTCAGCAAATCACGGATTTCAGTCAGCAGTTTTTCTTCCGCAGTCGGTGCCGGAGGTGCTGCCGGCTCTTCCGCCTGCTTGCGACGCACTTTGTTCATTAATTTAATGGCCAGGAAAATAGCGAAGGCAACGATAACGAAGTCAAAAACGGATTGGATAAATGAACCATAGTTCATTACCACAGCGGGCACAGCACCTTGGGCTTCACGTAATACCAGGTGGAATTGTTTGAAGTCGACGCCGCCGATCAGTAAACCCAGCGGGGGCATGATGATATCTGCAACGAAGGACGAAACGATTTTACCGAAAGCAGCACCGATAATCACACCCACTGCCAGATCAACCACGTTGCCACGCATAGCGAATTCGCGGAATTCTTTTAACATACTCATAGCACACCCCTCAAAGAAATTAACAACACAAGTTTAACAAAGCAATTTCCCTTTGCCACAATAAGGAGAGAAAAGTGTTTTATCTCTTCCCACGGCAGCGAATATCAACCTGATTATAGACTATCGGTTAATAAATTAGTTCTAAAGGAAGAATGGGCTTGGCTGGAACAAACGCTCAACGTCGGGAACGAACTTTTTGTCGGTAATAAACATAATGACATGGTCCCCCTGTTCAATCTTGCTGCGACCATTGGCAATAATAACGTCGTCACCCCGCACAATGGCGCCAATGGTGGTACCTGGCGGCAATTTAATATCTTCAACGATACGGCCAACCACTTTTGAAGTGCTTTCGTCACCGTGGGCAATCGCTTCGATAGCTTCTGCCACGCCGCGACGCAGCGATGAAACGCTTACGATATCCGCTTTGCGTACGTGGCCCAACAATGCAGAAATCGTCGCTTGCTGTGGGGATATAGCGATATCGATTACGCTGCCTTGCACCAGATCGACGTAGGCGCGGCGCTGAATCAGCACCATTACTTTTTTAGCACCCATGCGTTTGGCTAGCATAGCGGACATTATGTTGGCTTCGTCATCATTGGTTATGGCAATAAAGACGTCTACCTGATCAACGTGTTCTTCAGCTAACAGTTCCTGATCCGAGGCATCGCCATAAAACACGATGGTGTCATGCAACTGCTCGGCCAACTCTGTGGCACGCTGCTGATTACGTTCAATCAGTTTCACGTTATAAGATTTTTCCAACCGCTGTGCCAGGCCTGCACCTACATTGCCGCCGCCAACGATCATTATACGTTTATAAGGTTTCTCGAGCCGCTGCAATTCACTCATCACCGCACGGATGTGCTGCGATGCGGCAACGAAAAATACTTCATCCCCTGCTTCGATTATGGTGGATCCCTGAGGACGAATAGGCCGATCCTGGCGGAAGATCGCGGCGACGCGGGTATCAATGTGCGGCATATGCTCGCGCATTGCGGACAACGCGTTACCTACCAGCGGGCCGCCGTAGTAGGCTTTTACCGCAGCAATGCTGACCTTCCCTTCGGCAAAATTGACAACCTGCAGTGCGCCTGGGTACTCAATTAATTTATAGATGTAATCGATAACCAGTTGTTCCGGTGAAATCAGGTGATCAATAGGTACGGCTTCCGGCTGAAAAAGTTTCTCCGATTCGCGGATATATTCCGGCGCGCGGATACGTGCGATACGGTTAGGCGTATTAAACAGCGAATAGGCAATCTGACAGGCAATCATGTTGGTCTCGTCAGAATTGGTAACGGCGACCAGCATGTCGGCGTCTTCAGCACCTGCTTCTCGTAACACTCGCGGATGGGAGCCGTATCCCTGAACGACCCGAAGGTCAAATTTATCCTGTAACTGACGCAGGCGACCGGAATCGGTATCCACGACGGTGATATCGTTATTTTCACCCACCAGGTTTTCTGCCAGTGTTCCGCCAACCTGACCTGCACCAAGAATAATTATTTTCATTTGGTTCTCTGCTTCACACTGAAACCGCTGAATATTATCTGATAGGGCACAACAGGTGCGCCCTGAGCACTGAACAGCTACATTTTAATCAGCTTAGCGTAAAAGAAGCCATCCCCATCCTCTGGATGCGGAAGATTCTGTCTACCAGGCTGCTGTTCGTCACCCGTTTCAACCAACCGGGCATCGGGATGACGCTGGAGGAAGGCGGTAATCTGCTCAGCATTCTCCGTTGGCAGGATAGAACAGGTGGCATACACCATCACACCACCACTTTTGAGGTGTGGCCAAATGGCGTCAATAATCTCTGCCTGGAGTTTTGCCAGCTCAGCGATGTCACTGTCGCGGCGCAGCCATTTGATATCTGGATGGCGGCGGATCACGCCGGTGGCAGAGCAGGGGGCATCCAGCAAAATGCGATCGAATTGTTTGTCGCCACACCATTGTTGCGGAGTGCGGCCATCACCCAATTTCACTTCGGCATGTAAACGCAGGCGCTGCAGATTTTCTTTGACCCGGCCGAGGCGTTGCTCATCGATATCGACCGCCATCACATGGGCTTTGGGGGCAGCCTCCAGAATGTGGGTGGTTTTACCACCTGGAGCTGCGCACAGATCGAGGATATGTTCCCCGTTCTGTGGATCCAGCAGATCAACACAGCCCTGCGCGGAGGCGTCTTGCACCGTGACCCAGCCATCGGCAAAACCAGGCAGATCGGTAACGGCGCAGGGTACCAGCAGACGCAGCGCATCAGGGTATTCTGCATGCGGCTCGGCGGCAATACCAGCCTGTTCCATCAACCGCAAATAGTCTTCGCGGGTGTGATGAAGGCGGTTGACGCGCAGCCACATCGGCGGCTTCTGGTTATTGGCATCAATAATCTGTTCCCACTGAGCGGGATAAGCTTGCTGAATGCGTTTTAAAAGCCAACTTGGGTGCAGATAGCAGCTGTCGTTATTGGCGGCGCGTTGCAGTAATTCCTCTTGCTGGCGTTGGAACTGGCGCAATACGCCATTGATCAGACCTTTAAGCTGTGGTCGTTTCAACGCCACCGCGCCTTCCACGGTTTCTGCCAGTACCGCGTGAGCAGGGATACGGGTATACAGCAGCTGGTACAGCCCGACCATCAGCAAATAGTGCAGCGTGCGCTGCTTGCCGGTCATCGGCTTTGCCATTAATTGCTGAATGCACCATTCGAGCTGTGGCAGCACGCGCAGAGTGCCGAAGCACAGTTCCTGCAAGAGTGCGCGGTCCTTGTCAGAAATGGTTTTTTGCAGTGACGGCAGGACAGTGCTGAGTGACTGACCTTGATCCAGTACCTGACCGATGGCTTTGGCTGCGTGGCTTCGGAGATTGTAGTTGTTTTTCATAGGCTAAAGCTGATAACGATCGGCGTTAAGAAAGAAACAGCCCGGCTATTATCTGCCGGGCAGTGGGGCAGTTTATAACCGGTTACCCGGTATAAACCATTCGCGGCGTGAATTCAGCAGATCCTGCGCCGACATCGGTTTTTTGCCCGCCGGTTGCAGTTGCGTCAGGTTAAGAATACCGTCCGCGGTAGCTATCTGAATACCGTGCTTGTCGGCATGAATGATGGTGCCGGGTTCTGCGCCAGGCGTGTCTGCCAACACCGTTGCCTGCCACACTTTCACCGGTTGATCGTCGATGGTGAAATAGCTGACCGGCCATGGGTTAAAGGCGCGGATGCAACGTTCAAGCTGAACGGCGGACAGGCTCCAGTCCAGGCGTGCTTCTTCTTTGCTCAGCTTCTCGGCGTAGGTCACCAGCGCTTCATCTTGCACTTCACGTTGTGCCGTACCTTCGGCCATTTGCAGCAGCGTGGTCAGCATGCCTTGCGGGCCGAGTTTTGCCAGCTTGTCGTACAGGGTGGCGCTGGTGTCATCGGCTTCGATCGGGCATGCGATCTTGTGCATCATATCGCCGGTGTCCAGGCCCACGTCCATCTGCATGATGGTAACGCCGGTTTCGTTGTCGCCAGCCCAGAGTGAACGTTGAATGGGGGCTGCGCCACGCCAACGCGGCAACAGCGAACCGTGCACGTTGATGCAACCGAGGCGCGGCATATCCAGCACCGCTTTAGGCAAGATTAGGCCATACGCCACTACCACCATTACGTCGGCGTTGAGATCGGCAACCAGATGCTGGTTCTCTTCCGGGCGCAATGATTTGGGTTGAAACACCGGCAGTTGGTGCTGTTCTGCCAGTACTTTAACCGGGCTGGGCGTCAGTTTGTTACCACGGCCTGCGGGACGATCAGGTTGGGTAAATACCCCGACAATCTGGTGCCCAGATGACAACAGCGCGTCAAGGTGACGCGCTGCGAAGTCTGGAGTACCGGCGAAAATAATCCGTAAAGTGTCAGACACGTTGATTTCCTGATCGGTTAGGCGCGTGCGTTCAGCTTGGCCATTTTTTCCAGTTTCTGACGGATACGCTGGCGCTTCAGCGGCGACAAATAATCGACGAACAGCTTGCCCATCAGGTGGTCCATTTCGTGCTGAATACAGATGGCCAACAGGTCATCGGCTTCGAGCTCAAAAGGTTTACCTTCACGGTCCAGCGCTCTGATTTTCACGTTGGCTGCGCGCGGAACTAATGCACGCTGCTCAGGAATGGAAAGGCAGCCTTCCTCGATCCCGGTTTCACCGCTTTTTTCCAGCAGTTCCGGGTTGATCAGCACGAGGCGCTCATCGCGGTTCTCAGAAACGTCAATGACGATAATCCGCTGATGGATATCCACCTGTGTCGCAGCCAGGCCAATGCCTTCCTCTGCGTACATGGTTTCAAACATATCATCCACGATGCGCTGGATAGTTGCATTGACTTCTTTTACCGGGGCCGCAACTTTGCGTAGCCGCTCGTCTGGGTAATGTAATACCTGCAATACTGACATATATCTTGAGATCTGTTTCCGAGTGATAAACGAGGTTTAGCTTCTATTCTAGACATTTCCCGGCCTGATTGACAGCATTGCGCACCAATTGCTCGAATTGGTAATAACGCCGTTTTCTGCGAGGGAACAGACGATGCAGGCAGAGGAAATTGGCTTACGGATGCATGGGGTTACAGGGGTGGGGGCCGCACAGGCTAGCCAGATGATAAGGCAAATGGTCGCAGCCGGGGGCGATCCTTATCGTTTGTTACGGTCATTGGGGCTGAATGAGCGGCAGCAGGCGCAGTTTCGCCAAGTGGACTCACGTTATCTGGCCGCTACGCTCACCTGGCTCGAGCAGCCCGATAGCGTGCTGTTGACCTATGGTGAGGCCGGTTACCCCGAACAATTGCTTTCTGTCGATGATGCTCCGCTGATACTGCTGGTGAAGGGTAACCCAGAGGTCTTGCTGCAACCGCAAATCGCCATGGTCGGCAGCCGTCAGTTCAGTCATTACGGTGAGCACTGGGGCAGCTATTTTTCCACTGGGCTGGTGCACTGCGGTTTTACCATCACCAGCGGGTTGGCCATTGGCATCGATGGCATCTGTCATCGCGCGGCGCTGGCGGCTGAAGGAAAGACGGTGGCCGTGCTGGGCAGCGGTCTGGCTAATATCTATCCGCGCCGGCATCGCCGTTTGGCCGAACAAATTGTCGAGCACGGCGGGGCGGTAATCTCTGAATATCTGGTTACCGACCTGCCAATGGCCGATCACTTTCCGCGCCGTAACCGCATTATCAGCGGTTTAAGCTTGGGTGTAGTGGTGATTGAAGCCTCTCTACGTAGCGGAACGTTGATAACGGCCCGTTATGCGCTGGAACAAGGACGTGAGGTCTTTGCGCTGCCTGGCGCTCTGGGGAATCCGATGAGCGAAGGAACGCACTGGTTGATCCAACAGGGGGCTTATCTGGTCACGGGGCCGAAAGAGATAGCCGAACAGCTGGGAAGCGGCCTGCATTGGCTATCGTTGAACGAAAATACAACTATTTGTGCGTCTGAAGCCGAAGTTGAATTGCCATTTGCTGATGTGTTGGCTAACGTAGGAGATGAGGTGACACCTGTTGACGTCGTCGCTGAACGTGCCGGCCAACCTGTGCCAGAGGTGGTAATCAAGTTACTCGATCTGGAGTTAGCAGGGTGGATCGCAGCTGTACCCGGCGGCTATGTCCGAATAAGGAGGGCAGGCCATGTTCGACGTACTCATGTACTTGTTTGAAACTTATATCCACAATGAACCAGAGATGCGCGTCGATCAGGATCAACTGACCGATGATCTCGCTCAGGCGGGGTTTCATCGGGATGATATCTACAACGCGTTGAATTGGCTTGAAAAACTCGCTGACCTGCAGGAAGGCGAAAATGCGCCATATTTTATGGATGCCGATCCGCTGGCAATGCGGATCTACACCGAAGAAGAAGGCGTGCGTTTGGATGCCAGTTGCCGTGGTTTCCTCCTGTTCCTTGAGCAGATTCAAGTATTGAACCTCGAAACCCGTGAAATGGTTATCGATCGTGTTATGGCTTTAGATAACACGGAATTCGATCTCGAAGATCTGAAATGGGTGGTGCTGATGGTGTTGTTTAATATCCCAGGATATGAAAGCGCCTATCAGCAAATGGAAGAACTGTTGTTTGAAGTAAACGAAGGTTATCTGCACTGAGCCGGTAACACGCATAGAAGATGTTATGACAAAAACAGCGATTTTTGCCGCCAGGCAAAATGAACCCTGTCCGGAATGCGGGGCCGAGTTGGTGATCCGCAGTGGTCGCCACGGCCCCTTTCTCGGCTGTTCCCGTTATCCTGAATGCCAACATATCCGGCCGCTTAAAGCGCAGACCGATGGCCATATTGTCAAAGTATTGGAAGGGCAGGAGTGCCCGAAATGCCAGGCAACGCTGGTGCTACGCCAGGGGCGTTATGGCATGTTTGTCGGCTGCGGTAACTACCCGGAGTGCGATCACACTGAAGTGATCGATAAGCCGGATGAAACCAGTATCAGCTGTCCGCAGTGCGGGCAGGGGAAACTGTTGCAGCGTAAATCACGCTACGGCAAGGTATTCCATTCCTGCGATCGCTACCCTGAATGCCAGTTTGTTCTCAATTTTAAACCTGTCGCCGGTGAGTGCGAATACTGCCACTACCCGCTGTTGATGGAAAAACGCACGGCAAAAGGGCCAACCCTGTGCTGCGCCAGCAAACTTTGCGGAAAATCCGTAGACACCACAGAATAATGACATCATGAGCTCTGAATTCACTTCTATCTTAACGCCAATAATTGACGCATTGCGTAACCAGCAGGTCATTGCTTACCCTACCGAGGCGGTATTTGGCCTGGGGTGCGATCCTGATAGTGGGCAGGCGGTCAATGCCTTATTGGCATTGAAACAGCGTCCCTGGGAAAAAGGGCTGATCCTGATTGCGGCCGATTATTCGCAGCTAACATCCTATATCGACGATGGCGCCCTTAGCGAACAGCAGCGCGCTGCGATGTTTGCCACTTGGCCAGGTCCGGTGACCTGGGTTATTCCCGCACGGCCTGAAACGCCGCGGCTGCTGACCGGGCGTTTCAATTCATTGGCGGTGCGCGTCAGCGATCATCCATTGGTGCAACAACTGTGCCGGCAGTTTGGCAAACCGTTGGTGTCGACCAGCGCTAATCTCAGCGGACAAGAGCCTTGCCGCAGCGCCGATGAGGTTTTGCAACAGTTTGGCTCCGCGTTTCCGGTGTTAGCCGGCAGCGTTGGTGGCCGTCTTAATCCTTCCGAAATCAGAGATGTCCTGACCGGTGAGTTGATCCGTCAGGGCTAGAGGTTATATGCATGGAGAAGTTTGCGGTATTCGGCAACCCTATCGGCCACAGTAAATCGCCGCGTATTCATGCGTTATTTGCCGCCCAGACCGGGCTAGAACATCCTTACGGCAGGGTGTTGGCGCCGCTTGACGGTTTTGAAACCACTCTGCAGGCCTTTATCCAGGCGGGGGGGCTAGGGGCTAACGTCACGGTCCCCTTTAAAGAGCACGCCTATAAGGTTGCTACGGAGCTGAGTGAGCGTGCTTCGCTGGCAGGTGCGGTAAATACGCTAAAGGTATTGCCGGAAGGCCGACTGTTGGGTGATAACACCGACGGGATCGGCTTACTGACCGATCTTGAACGCCAGAAGTTGATCCAGCCGAAGGATCGCATCTTGCTGGTGGGAGCTGGTGGCGCGGCGCGCGGGGTGATCCTGCCGCTATTATCCTTTGGCTGCGAGGTAGTGATCGTCAACCGTACTTTCAGTCGGGCGCAGCTGCTGGCGCAGGTATTCCAGCATCTGGGCAAAATATCCGCATTGCCAATGGATCAACTCGCTGAACGGCAGTTTGATTTAGTGATTAACGCCACGGCGTCTGGTATCAGCGGAGAGATCCCGGCATTGCCGGTTGGGACGGTTAACGAGCGTACCCGCTGTTATGACATGTTTTATCAACAGGGATTAACGCCGTTTTTGGCTTGGGCAATACAACAGGGCGCGAAAGAGTATGCCGACGGTTTAGGGATGCTGGTGGGGCAGGCCGCCCATTCGTTTCTGTTATGGCATGGCGTTATGCCGGAAATCGAACCGGTGCTGCGCCAACTGCGCAGCGAATTGGCGGCATAGCCTGTTTCCCGTTCCCTATATAAGGGAACGGGACTTTCAGATGTCTTCCGACAAATATTCGTCTTTCCAGCGTACGTAGTTATTTGAAGAGTAAAGCAGCCCCTCTAATTCAGCAGTGTTAAGCGGACGGATTTGGCGCGCCGGGCTGCCCATATAAAGGTAACCGCTTGCCAGACGTTTGCCCGGAGCTACCAGGCTTCCGGCACCAATCATCACATCATCTTCTATTACTGCTCCATCCAGCAGGATCGATCCCATCCCTACCAGTACTCGATTGCCGATCGTGCAGCCGTGCAGCATCGCTTTATGGCCTACGGTTACGTCTTCACCAATCAGCAATGGGTAGCCTTCGGGATTATGATCGGACTTATGGGTAACATGCAGCACGCTGCCATCCTGAATATTACTGCGCGCACCGATCTTTACCGCGTTCACATCACCGCGGATGGCAACCAACGGCCATATACTGACATCATCGGCCAGTTCAACATTACCGATCACTACGCTGGAAGGGTCGATCATCACGCGCTGACCCAGTTGAGGAGAGTAATGAAGATAAGAACGTACTGCATCGGACATGGGAATAGCCTCAGATCGGGATCATATTTACCGGCAATACTAGACGTTGGCGGTGGAATTACAACCAATGGAAGTGACGGATCCTGTGGAAAATGGCCCCGATCGCGCAAGATCCACCCGAAAGGGCTGAAAAGTGTGCAAGCGGTAAGGAAAGATCAAAAAAGGGGTTGTGCAAAAAACTCGGA
>NZ_BCTU01000043.1 GCF_001590925.1 Serratia plymuthica NBRC 102599 | reverse complement strand
CATTTGACGCGACACGCGGTAAAAGGGCATCATTTGATGCCCTTTTTCTACGCTGTGAACTAGAACCTATCTCATCAGCGATTTTGCAGTCATAATCATTGGTGAGATGGGCTCTTAAACCGTATTGACTGAGATACGTCATAGCGTAAAACACCGAAATGCTGCCGAAGCAGCATCTGATCGGTTTGGTTTGCCTTGCGGTGTGAGGCAAAGTTGTCTGTTCTGAATTCATTGTGACAGGTTGGTTTATGAGTGCGAATACCGAGGCTCAAGGGAGCGGGCGCGGCCTGGAAGCGGCTAAGTGGCTGATCGTCGCCGTTCTGTTGGTTGTGGCTATTGTCGGTAATTATTACTACCGTGATTTCAGTCTGCCATTACGTGCGCTGGCTGTTGTAGTGGTTATCGCCGTTGCAGGCGCAATAGCGCTGATGACCACCAAAGGCAAAGCTACCGTTGCGTTTGCGCGCGAAGCGCGTACTGAAGTGCGCAAAGTGATTTGGCCAACTCGTCAGGAAACGCTACATACCACGTTGATCGTTGCCGCGGTAACTGCCGTGATGTCGCTGATTCTGTGGGGGCTGGATGGTATTCTGGTCCGTCTGGTATCGTTTATTACTGGCCTGAGGTTCTAAAATGTCTGAAGCTCCAAAAAAACGTTGGTACGTCGTTCAGGCGTTTTCCGGTTTTGAAGGTCGCGTTGCGCAATCGCTGCGTGAACATATCAAACTGCACGATATGGAAGAGCTGTTCGGCGAAGTGATGGTCCCTACGGAAGAAGTTGTTGAAATCCGTGGTGGTCAACGTCGTAAAAGCGAGCGCAAATTCTTCCCGGGCTATGTGTTGGTTCAGATGGTGATGAATGACGCCAGCTGGCACTTGGTGCGCAGTGTTCCACGCGTAATGGGTTTCATCGGCGGCACCTCTGACCGTCCGGCACCGATCAGCGATAAAGAAGTCGATGCAATTATGAACCGCCTGCAGCAGGTTGGTGATAAGCCGCGTCCTAAAACGCTGTTCGAACCGGGTGAACTGGTCCGCGTTAACGATGGTCCATTCGCTGACTTCAACGGTGTTGTTGAAGAAGTGGACTACGAGAAGAGTCGCCTGAAAGTTTCTGTTTCCATCTTTGGGCGTGCAACGCCGGTGGAACTGGATTTTGCTCAGGTTGAAAAAGGCTGATCAATTAATCAGCAATAAGTGGCTTTTGCCGCTTGTCAGAGGCGCGAAATTGAACTATAATTTCGCGCCTTTTGTTTTTATAGGCCTTGCTCATTGAGCGGGGTGAAACACGGGGAGCCTCTTGTGAGGCGTTATTACCCAAACCGAGGAATTGTAAATGGCCAAGAAAGTACAAGCCTACGTTAAGCTGCAAGTTGCAGCCGGTATGGCGAACCCAAGTCCGCCAGTTGGTCCAGCTCTGGGTCAGCAAGGCGTTAACATCATGGAATTCTGTAAGGCGTTCAATGCTAAGACTGACAGCGTTGAGAAAGGTCTGCCGATTCCGGTTGTTATTACTGTTTATTCTGACCGCTCCTTCACTTTCGTTACCAAAACCCCGCCAGCAGCAGTTCTGCTGAAAAAAGCGGCTGGTATCAAGTCTGGTTCAGGCAAGCCGAACAAAGACAAAGTAGGTAAAGTGACTAGTGCTCAGGTACGTGAAATCGCAGAAACCAAAGCTGCGGACATGACTGGTTCCAACGTTGAAGCGATGACTCGCTCCATCGAAGGTACTGCTCGTTCCATGGGCCTGGTAGTGGAGGATTAAGAAATGGCTAAGCTGACCAAGCGCATGCGCGTGATCCGTGACAAAGTTGATGCTACTAAACAGTATGACATCACCGAAGCTGTTGCTCTGCTGAAAGAGCTGGCCACTGCTAAATTCGTAGAAAGCGTTGACGTTGCTGTTAACCTCGGCATCGACGCTCGTAAATCTGACCAAAACGTTCGTGGCGCTACCGTTCTGCCAAACGGCACCGGTCGTTCCGTTCGCGTTGCCGTATTTGCCCAAGGCCCTAACGCTGAAGCAGCTAAAGCTGCTGGCGCAGAGCTGGTAGGTATGGAAGATCTGGCAGACCAGATCAAGAAAGGCGAAATGAACTTCGACGTTGTTATTGCTTCTCCAGATGCAATGCGCGTTGTTGGTCAACTGGGCCAGATCCTGGGTCCACGTGGCCTGATGCCAAACCCGAAAGTGGGTACCGTTACTCCGAACGTTGCTGAAGCAGTGAAAAACGCTAAAGCAGGCCAGGTTCGTTACCGTAACGATAAAAACGGCATCATCCATACCACTATCGGTAAGGTTGATTTCGAGTCAGACAAGCTGAAAGAAAACCTGGAAGCTCTGCTGGTTGCGCTGAAAAAGGCAAAACCATCTCAGGCTAAAGGCGTGTACATCAAGAAAGTTAGCCTCTCCACCACCATGGGTGCTGGCGTTGCTATCGATCAAAGCGGCCTGACTGCTGTAGCGAACTAATCGCCTTGCGATTATCGCTTTGACTTGGGGTTAAGATTTGTCTAGAATCTTATCCCCCAAGGTTTCGCTATTGGTAATGGCCATCAGCGGAACAAAGATTTTTCGGTTGGAGCCTGGCCTATCCAGGCCTCCGTCCAAGACCGCAGGTGTATCGAAAGATACTTAATCCTTCCTGCGTAGACGGTGACAGAGCCTAAAGAAAATTTTAAATTGTCTTTGCTGGATTCTGCTCACCGTGTTTGAACGCTTTCACCGAGTGATTTATCACCAGGTGTAGAGTGATGTGAGTGCCGGGATTTCCCCCGGCTAAATCCAGGAGCAAAAAGCTAATGGCATTAAATCTTCAAGACAAACAAGCGATTGTTGCTGAAGTCAACGAAGTAGCCAAAGGCGCGCTGTCTGCGGTTGTTGCGGATTCCCGTGGCGTTACCGTTGATAAAATGACTGAACTGCGTAAAGCAGGTCGTGAAGCTGGCGTTTACATGCGTGTTGTTCGTAACACCCTGATGCGTCGCGTAGTTGAAGGCACTCCGTTCGAATGCCTGAAAGACACGTTTGTCGGTCCTACCTTGATTGCATTTTCTCATGAACACCCGGGCGCTGCTGCTCGTCTGTTCAAAGATTTCGCGAAAGCGAATGCAAAGTTCGAGATTAAAGCTGCGGCCTTTGAAGGTGAGCTGATCCCTGCGGCACAAATTGACCGCTTGGCAACTCTGCCTACTTACGATGAAGCAATCGCACGCCTGATGGCAACCATGAAAGAAGCCGCTGCTGGCAAATTGGTTCGCACTCTGGCTGCACTGCGCGATCAGAAAGAAGCGGCATAAGCCCTCTCTCTTATCCGTTGCTTACGTATTTAAACTATTTCTGAATTTTAGGAACTTTTGTTATGTCTATCACTAAAGACCAAATTATCGAAGGCGTTGCAGCTCTGTCTGTAATGGAAATCGTTGAACTGATCGCCGCTATGGAAGAGAAGTTCGGTGTTTCTGCTGCTGCTGTAGCTGCAGGTCCTGCTGCTGCTGCTGAAGTTGTTGAAGAAAAAACTGAATTCGACGTTGTTCTGTCTGCTATCGGCGGCAACAAGGTTGCAGTTATCAAAGCAGTACGTGGCGCAACCGGTCTGGGCCTGAAAGAAGCCAAAGACCTGGTAGAATCTGCTCCAGCAGTACTGAAAGAAGGCATCAGCAAAGACGACGCTGAAGCACTGAAAAAAGCTCTGGAAGAAGCTGGCGCTTCTGTTGAAGTTAAGTAAGTTTAACTTCTCAGAGTGCAGTCTGACTTAACAGACTGATGGCTGGTGACTTTTTGGTCGCCAGCCTTTTTGCGCTGTAGGGCGTCAGTAGAGTTTCACACTGTTTGGCTACTGGCTAACCCCAATATTTCTTTCTATCGACGACTTAATATATTGCCCTCCCTGCAGCAGCCGAATCTGCCGCATAGCGCGATGAAATGATTTAAGCGTGATAGAAACGAGTATTGCGGAAAGTGTTCCCGCTTTCCGATCCACAAAATGGTGTTGCATGAACCGTCCTCTATCCGGACGGACAGATTGGGTCACTGATCAGCGAGCTGAGGAACCCTATGGTTTACTCCTATACCGAGAAAAAACGTATTCGTAAGGATTTTGGTAAGCGTCCACAAGTTCTGGACATACCATAT
This sequence comes from Serratia plymuthica NBRC 102599, assembly GCF_001590925.1. Taxonomy (GTDB): domain Bacteria; phylum Pseudomonadota; class Gammaproteobacteria; order Enterobacterales; family Enterobacteriaceae; genus Serratia; species Serratia plymuthica. The sequence goes on along the minus strand of NZ_BCTU01000043.1, from coordinate 26,476 downwards.
CTCCTTTCTATCCAGCTTGACTCGTTCCAGAAGTTTATCGAGCAAGACCCAGAAGGGCAGTACGGCCTTGAAGCCGCATTCCGTTCTGTTTTCCCTATCCAGAGCTACAGTGGCAATTCGGAGCTGCAATACGTTAGCTACCGTCTTGGTGAGCCGGTGTTCGACGTCAAAGAGTGCCAGATCCGTGGTGTGACGTATTCTGCACCGCTGCGCGTAAAACTGCGCCTGGTAATCTATGAGCGCGAAGCTCCGGAAGGTACGGTCAAAGACATCAAGGAACAAGAAGTCTATATGGGCGAAATTCCGCTCATGACCGAAAACGGTACCTTTGTGATCAACGGTACTGAGAGGGTTATCGTATCTCAGCTTCACCGTAGTCCTGGCGTATTCTTTGACAGCGATAAGGGTAAAACCCACTCCTCGGGTAAAGTGCTGTACAACGCACGTATCATCCCTTACCGCGGTTCATGGTTGGATTTCGAGTTTGACCCGAAAGACAACCTGTTCGTGCGTATTGACCGTCGCCGTAAACTGCCTGCGACCATCATTCTGCGCGCACTGCAATTCACCACTGAGCAGATCCTTGACCTGTTCTTTGCGAAAGTTGTGTTCGAGATCCGTGATAACAAGCTGCAGATGGAGCTGGTTCCAGAACGTCTGCGTGGTGAAACTGCTTCGTTTGATATCGAAGCCAACGGCAAGATCTACATTGAGAAAGGCCGTCGTATCACCGCTCGTCATATCCGTCAGCTCGAAAAAGACGAAATTCAGAGTATTGAAGTACCGGTTGAGTACATTGCGGGCAAAGTGGTCGCGAAGGACTATATCGATACCAATACCGGTGAGCTGATCTGCGCAGCCAACATGGAGCTGTCGCTGGATTTGCTGGCCAAACTGAGCCAGTCAGGCCACAAACGTATTGAAACGCTGTTCACCAACGATCTGGATCACGGTGCGTATATCTCTGAGACTCTACGTGTCGACCCAACCAGCGATCGTCTGAGCGCACTGGTAGAAATCTACCGCATGATGCGCCCTGGTGAGCCGCCAACGCGCGAAGCTGCCGAAAGCCTGTTCGAGAACCTGTTCTTCTCTGAAGACCGCTACGATCTGTCTGCGGTTGGCCGTATGAAGTTCAACCGTTCTCTGCTGCGCGACGAGATCGAAGGTTCGGGTATCCTGAGCAAAGACGACATCATTGAAGTGATGAAGAAGCTCATCGATATCCGTAACGGTAAAGGCGAAGTGGACGATATCGACCACTTGGGCAACCGTCGTATCCGTTCCGTCGGCGAAATGGCTGAGAACCAGTTCCGTGTAGGCCTGGTGCGTGTTGAGCGTGCGGTTAAAGAACGTCTGTCCCTGGGCGATCTGGACACCCTGATGCCTCAGGACATGATCAACGCCAAGCCGATTTCGGCTGCGGTGAAAGAGTTCTTCGGCTCCAGCCAGCTGTCTCAATTTATGGACCAGAACAACCCGTTGTCCGAGATTACGCACAAACGTCGTATCTCTGCATTGGGCCCAGGCGGTCTGACCCGTGAACGCGCCGGCTTCGAAGTTCGAGACGTACACCCGACTCACTATGGTCGCGTGTGTCCAATCGAAACGCCGGAAGGTCCAAACATCGGTCTGATCAACTCCTTGTCCGTGTACGCACAGACCAACGAGTATGGCTTCCTGGAAACCCCGTACCGCCGCGTGCGTGACGGTCTGGTTACCGATGAAATCAACTACCTGTCTGCTATTGAAGAAGGCAACTTCGTTATCGCTCAGGCGAACTCCAACCTGGATGATGACGGCCGCTTCGAAGAAGACCTGGTCACCTGTCGTAGCAAAGGCGAATCAAGCCTGTTTAGCCGCGATCAGGTTGACTATATGGACGTATCGACCCAGCAGGTTGTCTCCGTTGGTGCTTCACTGATTCCATTCCTGGAACACGATGACGCCAACCGTGCATTGATGGGTGCGAACATGCAACGTCAGGCGGTTCCGACTCTGCGTGCTGACAAGCCGCTGGTAGGTACCGGTATGGAGCGTGCGGTTGCGGTTGACTCCGGTGTTACTGCCGTAGCCAAACGTGGCGGCGTGATCCAGTACGTGGATGCTTCCCGTATCGTTATCAAAGTTAACGAAGACGAGATGCTCGCGGGCGAAGCAGGTATCGATATTTATAACCTGACCAAGTACACCCGTTCTAACCAGAACACCTGCATCAACCAGATGCCGTGTGTGAACCTGGGTGAGCCAATCGAGCGCGGCGACGTGCTGGCAGATGGCCCGTCCACGGATCTGGGTGAACTGGCGCTGGGCCAGAACATGCGCGTGGCGTTCATGCCGTGGAACGGCTACAACTTCGAAGACTCCATCTTGGTGTCCGAGCGTGTGGTTCAGGAAGATCGCTTCACGACCATCCACATCCAGGAACTGGCGTGCGTGTCTCGCGACACCAAGTTGGGGCCTGAAGAGATCACTGCCGACATCCCTAACGTGGGTGAAGCTGCGCTCTCCAAACTGGATGAATCCGGTATCGTGTATATCGGTGCTGAAGTGACCGGTGGCGACATTCTGGTAGGTAAGGTAACGCCGAAAGGTGAAACCCAGCTGACGCCAGAAGAGAAGCTGCTGCGCGCGATCTTCGGTGAGAAAGCGTCTGACGTTAAAGACTCTTCTCTGCGTGTACCAAACGGCGTTTCCGGTACGGTTATCGACGTGCAGGTCTTCACCCGCGATGGCGTGGACAAAGACAAGCGTGCGTTGGAAATCGAAGAAATGCAGCTGAAGCAGGCGAAGAAAGACCTGACTGAAGAACTGCAGATCCTGGAAGCTGGCCTGTTTGCACGTATCCATGCGGTGCTGGTTGCCGGTGGCGTTGAAGCTGAGAAGCTGAGCAAGCTGCCACGCGATCGCTGGCTGGAACTGGGCCTGACCGACGAAGAGAAGCAAAACCAGCTGGAACAGCTGGCAGAGCAGTACGACGAGCTGAAATCCGACTTCGAGAAGAAGCTGGACGCCAAGCGTCGTAAGATCACCCAAGGCGACGATCTGGCACCAGGCGTGCTGAAAATCGTTAAGGTTTATCTGGCCGTTAAGCGTCAGATTCAACCGGGTGACAAGATGGCAGGCCGCCACGGTAACAAGGGTGTTATCTCCAAGATCAACCCGATCGAAGATATGCCTTACGATGAAAACGGCACGCCGGTTGACATCGTACTGAACCCGCTGGGCGTACCATCACGTATGAACATCGGTCAGATCCTGGAAACCCACCTGGGTATGGCTGCGAAAGGCATTGGTGAGAAGATCAACCAAATGCTGAAGCAGCATCAGGAAGTGGCCAAGCTGCGTGAGTTCATTCAGAAGGCTTACGATCTGGGCGACAATGTCTGCCAGAAAGTTGACCTGAACACTTTCACCGACGACGAAGTATTGCGTCTGGCAGAGAACCTGAAAAAAGGTATGCCAATCGCCACGCCGGTGTTTGATGGTGCGAAAGAGAGTGAAATCAAGCAACTGCTGGAAATGGGCGGAATCCCAACCTCTGGTCAGATTACGCTGTTCGATGGCCGTACCGGTGAGCAGTTCGAGCGCCAGGTTACCGTTGGCTATATGTACATGCTGAAACTGAACCACTTGGTTGACGATAAAATGCACGCCCGTTCAACCGGTTCGTACAGCTTGGTTACTCAGCAGCCGCTGGGTGGTAAGGCGCAGTTCGGTGGTCAACGCTTTGGTGAGATGGAAGTGTGGGCACTGGAAGCATACGGCGCAGCTTATACCCTGCAGGAAATGCTCACCGTTAAGTCGGATGACGTTAACGGCCGTACCAAGATGTACAAAAACATCGTGGATGGCGATCACCGCATGGAACCAGGCATGCCGGAGTCCTTCAACGTACTGTTGAAAGAAATCCGCTCGCTCGGTATCAACATCGAACTGGAAGACGAGTAATCGTTTTTCCGGCTCAGGCTCCCGGCCTTAGGGAGCCTGAGGGTGGTTGTTCAGGTCACACGGGCGCGCGATTTGTCAGCGTGCGCCCAACAGGTTTAACTCCGACAGGAGCCAATCCGTGAAAGACTTATTGAAGTTTCTGAAAGCGCAAACTAAGACCGAAGAGTTTGATGCGATCAAGATTGCTCTGGCATCGCCAGATATGATCCGTTCGTGGTCGTTCGGTGAAGTTAAGAAGCCGGAAACCATTAACTACCGTACGTTCAAACCAGAACGTGACGGCCTTTTCTGCGCCCGTATCTTTGGGCCGGTAAAAGACTATGAGTGCCTGTGCGGTAAGTACAAGCGCTTAAAACACCGCGGCGTGATCTGTGAGAAGTGCGGCGTTGAAGTGACCCAGACCAAAGTGCGCCGTGAGCGCATGGGCCACATCGAGCTGGCTTCACCGACTGCGCACATCTGGTTCCTGAAATCGCTGCCTTCGCGCATCGGTTTGCTGCTGGATATGCCGCTGCGTGACATCGAACGTGTACTGTACTTCGAATCCTATGTGGTTGTTGAAGGCGGTATGACCAACCTCGAGCGTCGTCAGATCCTGACTGAAGAGCAGTATCTGGATGCGCTGGAAGAGTTCGGTGACGAATTCGACGCCAAGATGGGTGCGGAAGCCATTCAGGCCCTGTTGAAAAACATGGATCTGGAAGCGGAATGCGAGCAGCTGCGTGAAGAGCTGAACGAAACCAACTCCGAAACCAAGCGTAAGAAGCTGACCAAGCGTATCAAGCTGCTGGAAGCGTTCGTACAGTCTGGCAACAAGCCAGAGTGGATGATCCTGACCGTGCTGCCGGTACTGCCACCGGATCTGCGTCCGCTGGTTCCGCTGGATGGTGGTCGTTTCGCGACTTCAGATCTGAACGATCTGTACCGCCGCGTAATCAACCGTAACAACCGTCTGAAACGCCTGCTGGATCTGGCTGCGCCTGACATCATCGTGCGCAACGAAAAGCGTATGCTGCAAGAAGCGGTAGATGCCCTGCTGGATAACGGCCGTCGCGGTCGTGCGATCACCGGTTCCAACAAACGTCCTCTGAAATCTTTGGCCGATATGATCAAAGGTAAGCAAGGTCGTTTCCGTCAGAACCTGTTGGGTAAACGTGTTGACTACTCCGGTCGTTCTGTAATCACCGTAGGTCCATACCTGCGTCTGCATCAGTGCGGTCTGCCTAAGAAAATGGCGCTGGAGCTGTTCAAACCGTTCATCTACGGCAAGCTGGAACTGCGTGGCTTGGCCACCACCATCAAAGCCGCCAAGAAAATGGTTGAGCGCGAAGAAGCTGTCGTTTGGGACATCCTCGACGAAGTTATCCGCGAACACCCGGTATTGCTGAACCGTGCACCAACCCTGCACCGTTTGGGTATCCAGGCGTTTGAACCGGTTCTGATCGAAGGCAAGGCAATCCAGCTGCACCCGCTGGTTTGTGCGGCATACAACGCCGACTTCGATGGTGACCAAATGGCTGTACACGTACCGCTGACGCTGGAAGCCCAGCTGGAAGCGCGTGCGTTGATGATGTCTACCAACAACATCCTGTCACCTGCGAACGGCGAGCCAATCATCGTTCCTTCTCAGGACGTTGTACTGGGTCTGTACTACATGACCCGTGACTGTGTTAACGCCAAAGGCGAAGGCATGGTGCTGAGCGGCCCGAAAGAAGCTGAGCGTATTTATCGCGCCGGTCTGGCCTCTCTGCATGCGCGTGTCAAAGTGCGTATCACCGAAGAGATCAAAAACACCGAAGGCGAGTCTGTACACCAGACTTCGATCATCGACACTACCGTTGGTCGCGCCATCCTGTGGATGATCGTGCCAAAAGGTCTGCCGTACTCGATCGTTAACCAGCCTTTGGGCAAGAAAGCGATCTCCAAGATGCTGAACACCTGTTACCGCATCCTGGGCCTGAAGCCGACCGTTATCTTTGCTGACCAGATCATGTACACCGGTTTTGCCTATGCAGCCCGTTCAGGTGCTTCAGTAGGTATCGATGACATGGTTATCCCAGCCAAGAAAGCGGAGATCATCGAAGAAGCGGAAACCGAAGTTGCCGAGATCCAGGAGCAGTTCCAGTCTGGTTTGGTAACCGCCGGTGAACGTTACAACAAAGTGATCGATATCTGGGCTGCGGCGAACGAACGTGTTGCTAAAGCGATGGTGGAAAACCTGTCGGTTGAAGACGTGGTTAACCGTGACGGCGTTGTGGAACAGCAAGTTTCCTTCAACAGCATCTTTATGATGGCCGACTCCGGTGCGCGTGGTTCCGCCGCTCAGATTCGTCAGCTGGCCGGTATGCGTGGTCTGATGGCGAAGCCGGACGGTTCCATCATCGAAACGCCAATCACCGCGAACTTCCGTGAAGGTCTGAACGTACTCCAGTACTTCATCTCCACTCACGGTGCTCGTAAAGGTTTGGCGGATACCGCACTGAAAACGGCTAACTCCGGTTATCTGACCCGTCGTCTGGTTGACGTGGCGCAGGATCTGGTGGTTACCGAAGACGACTGTGGCACTCACAACGGCATCACGATGACTCCGGTTATCGAAGGTGGCGACGTTAAAGAGCCACTGCGTGAACGCGTTCTGGGCCGTGTAACTGCAGAAGATGTCATCAAGCCGGGTACGGCGGACATTCTGGTTCCACGCAACACGCTGCTGCATGAGAAGACCTGTGACCTGTTGGAAGAGAACTCTGTCGACAGCGTTAAAGTCCGTTCCGTAGTTAGCTGTGAAACCGACTTTGGTGTGTGTGCAAACTGCTATGGTCGCGACCTGGCACGTGGTCACATCATCAACAAAGGCGAAGCTATCGGCGTTATCGCGGCACAGTCAATCGGTGAGCCGGGTACACAGCTGACGATGCGTACGTTCCACATCGGTGGTGCGGCATCTCGTGCGGCTGCTGAATCCAGCATCCAGGTGAAAAACAAGGGTACTCTGAAGCTGAGCAATGTGAAGTTCGTTATGAACGCCACAGGCAAGCTGGTGATCACCTCTCGTAACACCGAACTGAAGTTGATCGACGAATTCGGCCGTACCAAAGAACGCTATAAAGTGCCTTACGGTTCTGTCATGGGCAAAGGTGACGGTGCAGAAGTTAACGGCGGCGAAACCGTTGCTAACTGGGATCCGCACACCATGCCAGTTATCACCGAAGTGAGTGGTTTCATCCGCTTCGCTGATATGGTTGACGGCCAGACCATTACTCGCCAGACCGACGAACTGACCGGTTTGTCTTCTCTGGTCGTTCTGGACAGCGCAGAGCGTACCGGTAGCGGTAAAGACCTGCGTCCGGCACTGAAAATCGTTGATGCCAAAGGCGACGACGTATTGATCCCAGGTACTGATATGCCTGCTCAATACTTCCTGCCGGGTAAAGCGATTGTGCAGTTGGAAGACGGCATTCAGATCGGTGCGGGTGATACCCTGGCGCGTATTCCTCAGGAATCCGGCGGTACCAAGGATATTACCGGTGGTCTGCCACGCGTTGCGGATCTGTTCGAAGCACGTCGTCCGAAAGAGCCGGCAATCCTGGCTGAAATCAGCGGGATTATCTCGTTCGGTAAAGAGACCAAAGGCAAACGTCGCCTGGTAATCTCTCCGCTGGACGGCAGCGACGCATACGAAGAGATGATTCCAAAATGGCGTCAGCTCAACGTGTTTGAAGGCGAAATTGTGGAGCGTGGCGACGTTGTTTCTGACGGCCCAGAGTCTCCGCACGACATTCTGCGTCTGCGTGGTGTGCATGCGGTTACCCGCTACATCACCAACGAAGTGCAGGAAGTTTACCGTCTGCAAGGCGTTAAGATTAACGATAAACACATCGAAGTTATCGTTCGTCAGATGCTGCGTAAAGGCACCATCGTTAGTGCTGGTAGCACCGAGTTCCTGGAAGGCGAGCAGGCTGAAGTGTCTCGCGTTAAGATTGCCAACCGTCAACTTGCTGCTGCAGGCAAAATCGAGGCAACCTTCTCACGCGATCTGCTGGGTATCACCAAGGCTTCCTTGGCGACCGAGTCCTTCATCTCCGCAGCATCGTTCCAGGAAACGACGCGCGTTCTGACCGAAGCGGCTGTTGCCGGTAAGCGTGATGAACTGCGCGGCCTGAAAGAGAACGTCATCGTGGGCCGTCTGATCCCAGCCGGTACCGGTTACGCTTATCACCAGGATCGTATGCGCCGTAAAGCACAGGGTGAAGTGCCGGTTGTTCCGCAGGTAAGCGCGGAAGAAGCGACAGCTAACCTGGCTGAATTGCTGAACGCTGGTAACCTGGGCGGTAACGACGAGTAATCGTTGATATGCTCTGGGGTCCGGTATGCCGGACCTTGCCAGATAAACCGCTCCTTCGGGGGCGGTTTTTTTTTACTTGCTACAAAGGCTGACAAGTTTTGCAACTATGGAAAAAGTATACATAATGAGTAAATTGCTTATGTGTCTAACCTGCTAAGGATAGTGAAAATATGGACAGCCTTCTCACCTTCGAAAAACTCACCGAGAAACACCTGCCTTATCTTTATGAGATCAGATTCTCTGTCGAAGAGAATCTTCTTCACCCGCACCAAATTCAATACCTCCAGCGAAAACAGGCGTTGGAAGATATCAATCAGGGAGGAGGATGGATTTGTAAGTACGGTAGCGATTATGCTGGTGTTGGTTTAGGTCTTTTTATTCCGGATCCACTGATAGGTGGGTTGTTTGTTAAACCGGAATATCAGTCGAAAGGTATTGGCTCCCAGTTGCTGAGTTTTGTGACCGGGTGGATGTTCGATAATGGCGCAGACGAAATCCACCTAACCACAGATCCTGGTTCCAAGGCTGAGGCGTTTTATCAGCGGCGTGGCTGGGTTGCCATTGGCAAGGATGAATTTGGGCAGGCAGAGCTGGTTAAACATAAAGGCGATAAATAATGAAAATCAAAGGACTGATAGCATTATTTCTGACTTCTCTTTTTAGCGTTCCGCTTTATGCGGGCGTTGACTATTTTTATCTTAAAAAGAGCGATGGCGAGAAGGTCAAGATTACGCTGCAGGCGTTAGAGGCGATGCCATCCTCTTCGATTAAAACCTCGACCAACTTCACACCTGAGGCCGTTTTTACCGGTGTTGAGTTCACCTCGTTGGCAAAAGAATATGGGCTGACGGGAAACAATGTTCGCGCTTTTGCATGGGATGATTATTCATATTCAATGCCAGCCGCCGAGCTATCTAAATATAAAGTCATTATCGCTTATAAGAAAAATGGTGAGCTCATGGATGTTTCGGAGTTGGGGCCGTTTGCGATTATCTATCCTCGCGATAGCTACCCAGAGTTGAACAACATTGATGTGAACGCAAAAACCGTTTGGCAAATAAAAATGCTAGAGGTTAAGTGAAATGAGCAAGAAATTTATCGGGACCCTTATCTCCCTGGTTGCGGTGCTGGTGCTGTTGATTTTATTGATTGCCGTAAATTTCGGTAATGTGAAAGATCGATACAAGCAGATTGAACCCAATCTCGATAACTACTCCGTTGCTGAAATTCTCTTTTTATCCTTCGAACGGACGAAAACCGCACTACTGCTGGGCGACGAGGATAACTACGATAGTTTTATGCTCAAGAAGAAAATATTTGCCTCAAAGATTGCCATTCTTGAAAGCCGTTCTACGTTAAACGACTCTTTTTATTATGACGAAGAGTTTATAAAAACAGTGGCGGTTTTGAAACGTCAGTATGCCGAACTGGATAAGCTCAGCGTTGAACTGTTAAGTGGAAAGAAAAATAGAGCCGATATACTCTCTTTTATGGAAGAGATGGAAATCACCCTGGTCGATATTCAAGAGATGATTTACAAAATACAGATAAGGAACTTCACCGAGGTTAAAGACATCATCAAAGACAATTCAGGTAAAGCCGAGCTATTTGCCATGTTCTCGCTGGTGCTGATTTTCTTGATGATGTTTCTTATCTTGAAGAACGCGTTTTCACTGAAGGAGATAGTTAAGAATAAGAACATATTTATTTCTTCCATCTACCATGAGATCGCTGGCTCAACGCAGGCTATCGTGATTGCGGCAGACATCATGGAGCACGAGCTGGTTCAGGATGAGTTGAAGAAAGAAGCCAGGCTCATCTCGCACCATGGCAATAAAATTGCAGAGCAAACGCGCGAGGTGATGGATTACTCACGGCTTGAAATGGGGGAGGTAAAGGTAAATGATTCCCTGTTTTCACTCAATGAAGTGGTTGACGATGCCGTCGCCGCGGTGAGCGGGGAAGGTCGCAATCAATTTATTATCCGACATTCGTCTTATGCAGGGAAAATCCATGCCGATAAGTACAAACTATATCGAATACTCGTCAACCTGTTGGGCAATGCCGATAAATATACGCATGGCGGCCTGGTTATCGTGAATGTGAAGGTCTGTAATAGCCGCCTTTATCTTCTGGTGAAGGATAACGGCATCGGCTTTGACGTGAAAAATATTGACAGATTATATAAGGCATTCAATCAGGGATTGGAAAGGGAGACGCGTCAGGGGCTGGGCTTGGGGCTAACCATTATAAAGAACTATGTGACCAGGATGAAAGGCACCATCAGAGTGAAATCAGCCGTGGGCAAAGGGTCGTCATTCCTCATTTGCCTGCCAATAAAATCAGTTGAAGAATAAATGGGAAAGCAACAGCGAAGAGATAATGAGCGGCTTAGCCGGCTTCTCAACCAAATGCACGTCGTAGTTTAATATCATATCGCCTATGTTTTTCTCATAGTGGTTTAACTGGCCGGTCAGGATGATGATCTGCGCAGGGGGGAGCATCAGGTCTTTTATCTTTTCTACGACCTTTTCGGACGTCTCGCCGAAGTCTAACAGCCAATCAAGGATAAAGGCCTCGTAGGTGTGCTGCTCCAGGCCATCGATGATCGCCGTCGCCGTTGGGAAGGTATCTGTTTCAATCCCGTAGCGGGTGGTGATTTTCTTCAGCAACTCCAGTATGTCTTGATCGTTGTCGAGTATGGCTATCCTTGGTGTGGGCAAAAAGTCTATTTTTCTGACCTTATACAGCTCTGCACCCACGCTTTTATCTCTGTCGGTGTTAATAATAAAAAGATCGTTTTTTCTGAACGCATAGGTTTCCGTATCCTCAATGTGATCTACCGGCTTGTCGTCAACCTCAATATTGCATCGTTTATGTATGTTGTTCATGATAAAGACGCAGTTATGGGCTCTGCGCCCTCCAAACGATTCGTTGAAGTATTGAAATATCTTCTTTATCTCGTCGAGAGTGATGCCTCTTTTACCGTCCAGTTTCTGCTTGGCGCTGTTGTACTGGAGGTTCAGTATGCTCGCCATCGTTGATGCGTGCTTTCTGTCTCCAACCCCTTTCTGGGCCAGCAGCGTACTGATTGCATCTGCGTAATTTAGCGCTTTCTTCATGATCACCTCGATTTTCCTGACGTTGACCACGAGCATTTTGTGTCCCGAGGCTATCTGTTGGCTCGATTATAGATGATGTCAGGATGGCTGCGGCTATATCCGTTTGATTTTATTAATTAAACTCAAAAAGAACTCAATTTTTCATTAAAAGACACTCAAAAAGCATTCACATTTTACCGTTGATATGATTAATTAGCACTCATACGTGTGATTTGCGTTCCTGGGGGGGCTGCCAGTCTCACAAAATAAGCTGCCTGCACTCGCCTCCAAGACGAGTGCAGGCAGTAAAAAGATACACGGCCAACACCAGTGCCATTACAGCATCAGGGACTCACTGCATCACTGCGACGTTGCTGATATTGCCGGACGCTTGCTATCACCACGTCCGGTGCGACCACACCTTCTCGCCCTAAAATCACCGCCCGCGACGTGCCCTGAGCGACGATCCGATCGCCAACGCTGAAAGTATGGGTGGCATAGAAATAGCGTTCGTCCCAGTGGGTAATGCTCATGCTGACCTGATAGCGCTGGAACGGCTGCAACGCCTTTTTGTAATCCATGGTGTGCTGGCTGATGATCGGTGACCAACGTCGTTTAAGCATCAACGCCATCAGGCCGGTACGGATAAACAAATCGACCCGGTTCAGATCGCATACCGTCATGTAGCGGCCATTGTTCATATGCAGATTGAGGTCGATGTCATTCAGCCAAACTCGGGTCGCCAGTTGGTTGGTCAAAGCGTCCATCGACATACGTGGTTTCCAGCACGATGAGAGTAAAACCCAGATCAGTCGCAGGTACAGATTCATAGTGGTTATCTCGCAGAGTTATCAGACCGCGTCGGCGATCAAACTTTAAATGTGGTCCAACCAGTTTATTTTGTCAAAAGACCGGCGAGATGAATGCGGGAGGAGTCAAACATTAGGAGGTCCCGGAGTCGCGCGGGAGGGTATCCGGCGCGATCCGGGGGTTGGTAAGCAGAGCCGTTGAGAAAATAGCGGCTCCGGCTGGTGCCGGATTCGGAAGCCAGCATCGCCACTATAGCCGCGCTGATTTCCCATACCAGCAGCCTCTGCAGGCTTTGCGCGGTGCTTCCATGGCATTTCCAACGGTGCTGCAAAGATTGCAAATTACTGCGCGCTGCGCCCCAGATATCCGTCCCAGTCTTTCCATACCGGCTGCAAACCGGCGTCGCTGATAGCTTGCGACACCTGTTGCGGTGTGCGGCCGTCGTGTGGTTCGAACTGTTCCAGTTCAGGCGGCACATCGTCGGCATAGCCGCCGGGTTGGGTTTTGGAGCCGGCGCTGACGCTGTTGATCGCTACCGGGATCATATGATCGCGGAAGAACGGCGACTCGCGTGTCGACAGAGAAAGCTCTACGTCAGGAGCGAAAAGGCGAAAGGCGCAGATTAACTGTACGAGTTGCGGTTCGCTCATGATTGATGCCGGTTCGATGCCGCCGGCGCAGGGACGCAGGCGCGGGAATGAAATTGAGTAGCGGCTCTGCCAGTAAGTTTGCTGGAGATAGAACAGGTGTTCGGCCAACATGTAGCAATCGGTGCGCCAGCTATTGGAAAGCCCGATGAGCGCGCCAAGGCCGATCTTGTCGATCCCCGCGCGGCCGAGACGATCCGGCGTGGCCAGTCGCCAGTGAAAGTCCTGTTTCTGGCCGCGCAGGTGATGTTGTTGGTAAGTGGAAGGATGATAGGTTTCCTGGTACACCAGCACACCGTCCAACCCCAGCGTTTTCAGCTCTGCATATTCCTCCTGCGCCAACGGCTGCACCTCCATCATCAGTGAGCTGAAGTGGGTGCGGATCGCCGGAATATGATCGCGAAAATAGTTCATGCCGACCTTGCTCTGGTGTTCGCCGGTGACCAGCAACAGGTGCTCGAAGCCCAACGCCTTAATCGCCAGGCATTCGCGCTCGATCTCGGTAGCATTGAGCGTTTTGCGTTTGATGTGGTTACTCATCGAGAAACCGCAATAGGTGCAGTCGTTGGCGCACAGGTTGGACAGGTACAGCGGCACGTAGAAGCCGACCACGTTGCCAAAGCGTTGGCGCGTCAGCTGTTGTGCACGCTGCGCCAGCGGCTCCAGGTAGGGCGCAGCCGCGGGCGAGATCAACGCCATAAAGTCTTCACGCGTCAATTTTTCCGCATTGAGCGCCCGTTCGACATCCAGCGCAGTTTTACCGTTGATGCGCAGCGAGATATCGTCCCAATCGAGCTGTTGCCAGCGGCTACTGAAATCCTCTGCCATCACAATGCCTCCCCAGGTTGGCTAAGGAAGGCGGTCAGTGGGCTGGAGGCCACTGCATTGCGGCTGCGGCCTCCCAACCCGGCCTGGCGAGCCAGCTCACCGGCTTCCAGTGCCAAACGGAACGCGCGTGCCATTTGTACCGGGTCGCGCGCCACGGCGATTGCCGTATTCACCAGCACCGCATCGGCACCCAGTTCCATCGCCTCCAGCGCATGGCTTGGCGCACCGATGCCGGCATCGACCACCACCGGCACTTTGGCCTGTTCGATAATGATTTCCAGGAAGTCGCGGGTCCGCAGTCCGCGATTGGATCCTATCGGTGCGCCGAGCGGCATCACCGCTGCGCAGCCCACCTCTTCCAACCGTTTACACAACACCGGATCGGCACCGCAGTAGGGCAATACCACAAAGCCCTCTTTAACCAGCGTTTCAGCCGCTTTCAAGGTTTCAATCGGGTCCGGCAGCAGATATTTCACGTCGGGATGAATTTCCAGTTTTACCCAATGGGTGCCAAGCGCCTCACGCGCCAGTCGGGCGGCAAACACGGCTTCAGCGGCGGTTTTGGCGCCCGAAGTATTGGGTAACAGGCGCACGCCCAACTGTTGAAGTGGCGCAAGAATGGCATCGTTGCCGCCGCGCAGGTCAACGCGCCTCATCGCCATGGTCACTAGCTGCGAGCCGGAGGCTTGCAGCGCGTCCAGCATCAGCGCAGGGGTGGCGAATTTTCCGGTGCCGGTAAACAGGCGTGAGGTAAAGGTGGTATCGGCGATTTGCAGCATGTCAGCCTCCGGCAATCGCTTGAAACAGCAGGATGTCATCACCGTCCTGCACCTGGTGGTTAGCCCAATCGGCGCGCGGGATGATAGTTTGGTTAATCGCCAGTGCGGTGCCTGGCTGGTGGCGTTCCAACTGCTCAAGCAGGGCGGTGACGCTCAGTGGTTGCGCCAGTTCCAGCGGTTGGTCATTCAGCCGGATTTTCATGCCGTGCCTCCGCATACCGGGCAGGTGCTGGCCTGGCTGAGCTGCAACGTACTCCAGCTTTGCTGCTTGCCATCGAATAGCCGCAACTTGCCGCTGAGCGACGAGGGCATGCCCGCCAGCATTTTTATCGCCTCGAGCGCCTGCAGGGTGCCAATGACGCCAACTACCGGGCCGAGCACGCCTGCGGTACGGCAGTTGCGTTGCGGCTCGGTTTGCTCCGGGTACAGACAGGCGTAGCAGCCGTGGGCATAGGGCGGTTCAATCACCAGCAACTGGCCGCTGAAGCCGACCGCGCTGCCGCTGATCAGCGGTTTGCCGGCGGCGATACAGGCGGCGTTCACCTCATGGCGGGTTGTCATGTTATCGCTGCAATCCAGGATCAGGTCGGCGCGCTCCACGGCATCTTGCAAGGTTTTTCCCTGCAGACGCTGTTCCAGCGCGATGGATTCCACCTGCGGATTCAGCGCCTGCAACTGACGCTGCGCCAGAGCGGCTTTGCTTTTGGAAACGTCGGTACTGCGGTAGAGGATCTGACGCTGCAGGTTGGTGATATGCAGCGTATCGTCATCGGCCAACAGCAGCGTGCCGACGCCGGCAGCGGCCAGATAGAGTGCGGCTGGGGACCCTAATCCCCCCAGTCCGACCAGCAAAACCGATGCCTGTTTAAGCTTTTCCTGGCCTTGCGGACCTACGTCCTCCAGCAGCAGCTGTCGGCTGTAGCGCAGAAATTCTTGATCGTTAAGCATCGAGTCACTCCTTGCCTTCGATCAGTTGCAAAAGCTGCGCGGTGGCCGCACGCCAGTCCGGAGCCTTGGTGATAGCGCTGACTACGGCTACGCTGCCGACGCCGCAATCCAGCACTGCCGCCACGCGATCAATCCCGATCCCGCCGATCGCCACCGTTGGATAGTCATCCAGTTCGGCGACATGGCGTTTCAGCTCAGCCAAGCCTTGAGGTGCGGAAGGCATCTCTTTGGTTTGGGTTGGGAAGATATGCCCTAGCGCGATATAAGAGGGTTTGACTGCGATTGCCCGGGCTAATTCAGCATCGTCATGGGTGGAAACGCCAAGCCGTAATCCTGCCCGATGGATCGCCGCCAGATCGGTGGTATCCAAATCTTCCTGACCGAGGTGTACGCCATAGGCGCCGTGCTTAATCGCCAGTTGCCAGTAGTCGTTGATAAACAGCCGGGCGTGATATTGCTTGCCGAGGGCTATGGCGGCGGCAATATCATCCTCGACTTGCTCATCCGGCAAATCCTTGATGCGCAGTTGGATCGTGGTTACGCCCGCCTCCAGCAGGCGGGCAATCCATTCAACGCTGTCGACGACCGGGTATAACCCCAGCCTGTGCGGCGTGGCGGGGAAAGGCGTGGCGATATCAGTCATTGTTCATCTCCTCCTGCAGGTTACCGACGCTGTGGTACAGCTCGCTGCCCCGTGAACGGAACTCGGCCGACATCTTCTCCATACCGGTTAGCTGCACCTCTATCGGCTTGGCCGCTTCCTGCGCGGCGGCGTAGTCGCGCACCTCTTGCGAGATCTTCATCGAGCAGAACTTCGGCCCGCACATTGAGCAGAAATGGGCGATTTTGCCGGACTCCTGCGGCAGGGTTTCGTCGTGATAGGCACGGGCGGTGGCGGGATCGAGCGCCAGATTGAACTGATCTTCCCAGCGGAATTCGAAGCGAGCTTTGGACATGGCGTTATCACGGATTTGCGCACCTGGGTGGCCTTTGGCCAGGTCAGCAGCGTGGGCGGCGATCTTGTAGGTGATCAATCCCTGCTTTACGTCTTCTTTGTTCGGCAGGCCCAGGTGTTCCTTTGGCGTTACGTAGCACAGCATGGCGCAGCCGAACCAGCCGATCATCGCGGCCCCTATGCCGGAGGTGAAGTGGTCATAACCGGGTGCGATATCGGTGGTCAATGGGCCTAAGGTATAGAACGGCGCTTCATGGCAGTGTTCCAGCTCTTCGGTCATGTTGCGGCGGATCATCTGCATCGGTACGTGACCTGGGCCTTCGATCATCACTTGCACGTCATATTCCCAGGCGATTTTTGTCAGTTCGCCCAGCGTGTGCAGCTCAGCGAACTGCGCTTCGTCGTTGGCGTCCTGAATCGAACCGGGGCGCAGGCCGTCACCCAGCGACAGCGATACGTCGTAGGCGGCGCAGATTTCACAAATTTCGCGGAAGTGTTGATACAGGAAGTTTTCCTGATGATGCGACAGGCACCACTTGGCCATGATCGAACCACCACGAGAGACGATGCCGGTCAGGCGTTTGGCGGTCATCGGTACATAACGCAGCAGCACGCCGGCGTGGATGGTGAAGTAGTCGACGCCTTGCTCGGCCTGCTCCAGCAGCGTATCGCGGAACACTTCCCAGGTCAGGTTCTCCGCCACGCCGTTCACTTTTTCCAGCGCCTGGTAGATAGGCACCGTGCCGATCGGCACCGGGCTGTTACGCAGGATCCATTCACGGGTTTCGTGGATATAGCGGCCGGTGGACAAATCCATCACGGTGTCTGCACCCCAGCGGGTGGACCACACCAGCTTCTCCACTTCTTCTTCGATCGACGAAGTCACTGCCGAATTGCCGATATTGGCGTTGACCTTCACCAGGAAGTTACGGCCGATGATCATCGGCTCGGCTTCCGGGTGATTGATGTTAGCGGGAATGATGGCGCGGCCGGCGGCCACTTCCTGGCGAACGAATTCCGGCGTGATGTTTGGCGGCAGGTTAGCGCCCCAGCTTTGGCCGGGATGCTGGTGGCGCAGCACTTCGCCGCGGATGCGCTCACGGCCCATGTTTTCGCGGATGGCGATGAATTCCATTTCCGGAGTGACGATGCCGGCGCGAGCGTAGTGCAACTGGGTGACGCATTTGCCCGGTTGCGCCTTGCGCGGCTGCGGCAGATGCTCGAAGCGCAGATGATCCAACCCTTCGTCCGCCAGGCGTTGCTGAGTGAATCCGGAACTGACGCCTTTGAGGGCTTCGGTATCGCCGCGTTCTTCGATCCAGCCGGCGCGTAGTTTCGCCAGGCCGCGATGCACATCGAGCTCGGATTGCGGATCGCCGTACGGGCCGGCGGTGTCATATACCGGGATAGCTTCGTTCTGCTCGTATTGCGGGTTGTCTTTGTCACCGCCAGTCAGCGTCGGGCTGAGCTGGATTTCACGCATCGGGACCCGAACATCGCTGCGCGAGCCTTGCAGATAGATGCGGTGTGAATTGGGAAAGGATACGCCCTGCAGAGTGTCGATAAACTGCTGGGCTTCTTCGCGCTGTTCTTTACGGGCGCGCGGTTTTTTAACGTTAGACATAGCAAATTCCTACCAGTGTGATGAGTGGGGAAAATTGCTTGTCTGGAGCTCGGAGGGAGTAATGATACTGGCCGGCAAGGCGGAGGTATCCCCCGTTCGGGAAGCCCTGCCAGTGGCGATAGATTACTCTTGTTCCCTTCGCGGGTATTAACCCGATCAGGTTCCGCGGATCCCGAATTAACGGTCTCAGCCTGGCCAATTTGATGAGCAAATCAGCGCTAGGCACTCCGACAAGATGCCCTCCAGTATAGGAGGGTTAATAAAAAAAACTACAAAATTCTAACGCGTCTGATCCACCGCTTTATCCGGCAGAGGTTGCTGCGAGGCTTTGGTCGCCAGTTGGATCAGCTTATCTTCCAGGGCAAAGCGTGCCTCAAGTGTTTCACCGATATCCGAGAGCGCCCGGTGGAATTCCATGCACACGTCCTGATCGATATCTACTTCGGTATAGCGATCGTGGAAAGTCATGATCTGCTCGGTATTGACCCAAAGTTTGGGATAGATGTTTACCGATAGCGACATTTTCGGACTGGGTGCGGCTTCCACTTGTTTGATAATTCTGTCATAGATATGAAAATGCCCGGCAGAGAGATAATCCACCAAATTATGGCAAAAGTTCTCCAGCGCTTTTTCATTCAGCGGCGTATGCTTTTCTTTGTTCGGTTTGATGCCCACGAGGGTGCAATAGGCGACGAGCAACTGCTTGCGCGCCTGAAGCCATTGATCAACTAATTCATTACTACCACCAACGCGCTGAGTCAGGCTTTCCAAACGGTTGAGCATGTTTGACTCCGTAAGTAATAAAAAGTAACAGTAAGTTATTAAAATGTAACAAGGCCGATTTGTAGAGTGCCAGTGAAGCTGAGGTTGTGCAACAACGATATGGAACTTGCATTAACGGGTAATGAAAATGGCTGGTGGATCGTCAGCCATGAAAGCAAACTTTGGTTACCGCGCGGTGAATTGCCGTTCGGTTCGGCGTCGTCGTTTTCCCTGCAGGGGCGAATGGCGCGCACCATTGGTGAATGGGAAGGGCTGCCGGTGTGGCTGGTGCGCCAGACGATGCCGCAGGATATGGGCTCGGTGCGTCAACTGCTCGAGCTCGATCGCGGGTTGTTTCAGCTTGCCGGGCGCGGCGTGCAACTGGCCGACTTTTACCGCTCTCATCGCTTCTGCGGTTATTGCGGCCATGAGATGCACCTGAGCCGTACCGAGAGCGCCTGTTTGTGCGGTCACTGTCGGGAGCGTTACTACCCGCAGATTGCACCCTGCGTGATCGTCGCTATTCGACGTGACGATGAGATCCTGCTGGCGCAGCATGTGCGTCATCGCGGCGGCATTCATACTGTGCTGGCCGGTTTTGTCGAGGTCGGCGAAACGCTGGAGCAAGCGGCCGCACGCGAGGTGATGGAAGAAAGTAATATTGAAATCAAAAACCTGCGTTATGTGACTTCTCAGCCCTGGCCGTTCCCGCATTCGCTGATGATGGCCTTTATGGCCGATTACCACCGCGGTGAGATTCGTCACGATCCGAAAGAGCTGCTGAACGCCGGCTGGTACCGTTATGACCAGTTGCCGCTGTTGCCGCCACCCGGCACCGTGGCGCGCCGCCTGATAGAGGACACCGTAGCCTTATGCCGTGAGCAATAAATCGCTACAATAACGGCAGATGAATAAGGGAGCCCTATGATGAATGAGTTGAAGAACGATCGTTACCTGCGCGCGTTGCAACGTATGCCGGTGGATGTGACCCCCGTATGGATGATGCGTCAGGCCGGTCGTTATTTGCCGGAGTACAAAGCTACCCGCGCTCAAGCCGGCGATTTCATGTCGCTGTGCAAGAACGCGGAGTTGGCCTGTGAGGTTACGCTGCAACCGCTGCGCCGCTATGCGCTGGATGCCGCCATCCTGTTCTCCGATATCCTCACCATTCCCGATGCTATGGGGCTGGGCCTGTATTTCGAAGCCGGTGAAGGCCCACGCTTCTCTTCACCCATCACCAGCCGTGCCGACGTGGACAAACTGCCGGTGTTCGATCCGGAAGTAGAACTGGGCTATGTGATGAACGCCGTACGCACCATCCGTCGCGAACTGAAAGGCGAAGTGCCGCTGATTGGCTTCTCCGGCAGCCCGTGGACGCTGGCGACCTATATGGTGGAAGGCGGCAGCAGCAAAGCCTTCACCAAGTTGAAAAAAATGATGTACGCCGAACCGGCCACGCTGCATTTGCTGCTGGATAAGCTGGCGGACAGCGTCATTTTGTATCTTAACGCCCAGATTAAAGCCGGTGCGCAGTCGGTGATGGTGTTCGATACCTGGGGCGGCGTGCTGACCGGCCGCGACTATCGCGAATTCTCGCTGCACTACATGCACAAGATTGTCGACGGGCTGCTGCGTGAAAACGACGGCCGCCGCGTACCGGTCACGTTATTCACCAAAGGCGGCGGCCAGTGGCTGGAGGCGATGGCGGCGACCGGTTGTGACGCACTGGGTCTGGACTGGACTACCGATATCGCGGATGCGCGCCGTCGCGTAGGCGACAAAGTGGCGCTGCAGGGGAATATGGATCCGTCCATGCTGTATGCGTCGCCTGAACGCATCGGTCAGGAAGTGGAAACCATTCTCGCCGGTTTCGGCCACGGCGAGGGCCACGTGTTCAACCTGGGCCATGGTATTCATCTGGACGTACCGCCGGAAAATGCCGGCGTGTTTGTGGAAGCCGTTCACGCGCAATCGGCGAAATACCATCGTTAAGGAAAGGATGTGATCGATACCCAAGCCCTGCGCGCAGAGCAGTTGCGGCTCGCGTCTGAAGTCATCCGCCACGATGACTTTCTGGTCGATACGCCGGCTTTTATCGCCGGCGCTGACGTGGGTTTTGAGCAGGAAGGTGCGGTGACGCGAGCCGCCATCGCCATCCTGCGGTATCCGTCGCTGGAGCTGGTTGAATGCCAGATTGCCCGCGTGGCTACCACCATGCCTTATATTCCCGGTTTTCTTTCATTCCGCGAATACCCCGCGTTGCTTGCCGCGTGGGAGCAATTGCAACAGAAGCCAGAGCTGGTTTTGGTCGACGGCCATGGTATCTCGCATCCGCGCCGCCTGGGCGTTGCCAGCCACTTTGGGTTGTTGGTCAACGTGCCGACCATCGGCGTGGCAAAGAAGCGCCTGTGCGGTAAATTCGCCCCGCTTGATGTTGCTGCCGGTGCGCTGGCGCCGCTGGAGGATAAAGGCGAACAGCTTGGCTGGGTGTGGCGGAGCAAGGTACGTTGCAACCCGTTGTTTATTGCCAGCGGCCACCGCGTCAGCACCGACAGCGCGCTGGGCCGATGCCATTGCTTCGCGCCGGCCGGCCTTCCAGCGCTGGCTGCAACAGCATCCAGAGGTGCCGCAATGACCGATTTCGGGTACACTGCGGCGCAGATAACGCGTAAGAGAGTGAATAATGCTACGTAACCCGATTCATTTACGTCTGGAAAAGCTTGAAAGCTGGCAACATTTGACCTTTATGGCCAGTTTGTGCGAGCGTATGTATCCGAATTACCAGATGTTCTGCCTGCAGACCGAGTTCGGCGATCCGGCCATTTACCGCCGCATTCTGGATTTGGTGTGGGAAACCCTGGTGGTGAAGGATGCCAAGGTCAACTTTGACAACCAACTGGAGAAGTTGGAAGAGGCGATCCCCTCGGCAGAAGATTACGATCTTTACGGCGTTTACCCGGCGATTGACGCCTGTATCGCATTAGGGGAACTGATCCATTCGCGGCTCAGCGGGGAGACGCTGGAGCACGCCATTGCCATCAGCGAAACCTCAATTCGCACCGTGGCGATGTTGGAAATGACTCAGGCCGGTAAAGAAATGACCGACGATGAGTTGAAGGTTCTGCCTGCGGTAGAGGAAGAATGGGACATTCAATGGGAAATTTTCCGCCTGTTGGCTGACTGCGAAGAGCGTGATTTAGAACTGATCAAAGGGTTGCGTTCGGACCTTCGCGAGGCCGCGGTAAGTAACATCGGGATAAATTTAACGCAATAAGGCAAGAAAACGTGATTTAACGCCTGATTTGTCATGCCTTAAGGCTTCACATCCGCACCCTGTCTGGTCTACATTTGGGGGGCGTAAAAAAAGTGGCTATCGGTGCGTGTATGCAGGAGGGTGCTGTCAATCGGCATATCCGTCGCACTCGATGCTTTGCAAACGATAAACACACTGTAAGGATAACTTATGAACAAGACTCAACTGATTGATGTAATCGCGGACAAGGCTGACCTTTCCAAAGCACAAGCTAAACTGGCTCTGGAATCCACCCTGGCTGCTATTACTGAGTCTCTGAAAGAAGGTGATGCGGTACAATTGGTTGGTTTCGGTACTTTCAAGGTAAACCATCGTAGCGAGCGCACTGGCCGCAACCCACAGACTGGTAAAGAAATCAAAATCGCAGCTGCCAACGTGCCTGCGTTCGTTTCTGGTAAAGCACTGAAAGACGCAGTTAAGTAATACTGCGTGTTGGTGAAAAGATTAAGCAGAGGGGCGATGGCGCCCCTTTTGTTTGTCCGACAGGCGCTGCTGGCCATTGGCATTGCCGGTGGCCTAAGCGCCTGCAGCAGTCATTCCGATCCCCCCACTTTTACCGCCAGCGGCTATGTGGCTGACCAGGGCGTTATGCGTCTGTGGCGTAAAGACGACGACCAGCAACGCCCACAGGTGCTGATGAGTGTCTACAGCCCTTATCGCGGGCCAGGCACGGTCACCACCCTGTACGAATACCAGAACGGCGAACTGCGCCAGATTAAGCGCACTGACGCCGATCGCGACCAAGACTCCATTCAATTGCGCTTCGCCGATGATGGCACGGTGAGCTTTATGCAACGCCAACTGGCTACGCGGCGTGAGCAGTTGACCGGCGATGAAATCGCCTTGTATCAATATCAGGCGCGGCGGGTTCTTGAACTGAGCGAGGCGTTGCGCGTCGGTAAGGTGAAGCTGATACAAGGGCGTTGGCAGCAGGGCGTGGTGCAAACCTGTGATGGGCAATCAATCAAACCGGGGCTGGATAATAATGCGGAAGCCTGGATCGCGCGGCGTGCCCACAACAGCGGCCAACCGGTGAATATAGCCTGGTTGGATGCACCTGAAGGACGCGAACTGTTGCTGGTGGCGAACGACGATTTTTGCCGCTGGGAACCGAAAGAAGATACGCTATAAAAAAGGGCTCTGTATGCAGAGCCCCGTTGGATTGTGGTGCGACGTTCAGATCATTTGCCGCGGGCAATCGCGCGATAGCCTATATCGTTGCGACAGAAACTGCCCTGCCACTGAATGCCTTTCGCCAACTGGTATGCGCGTTGCTGCGCTTCCGCCACCGTTGCACCCAGCGCCGTCACGCACAGTACGCGCCCACCGTTAGTGACAACATCCTCACCTTGCATGCGCGTACCGGCATGGAACACTTTGCCGTCGACACTTTCCTGCTGCGGTAAGCCCTGAATCACGTCACCGTTGCTGTAGTCGCCCGGGTATCCACCGGCCGCCAGTACCACGCCCAAAGCAGGGCGATCGTCCCACTCCGAGGTTTTCTCGCCCAGCTTGCCTTCCGCCCCGGCCAGACACAGTTCAACCAGATCGGAACGCAGACGTAGCATGATGGGCTGCGTTTCCGGATCGCCGAAGCGGCAGTTGAACTCAATCACCTTCGGCTGGCCGTCTGCAGAAATCATCAGCCCGGCGTACAGGAAACCGACGTAGGTATTACCTTCCGCGGCCATACCACGTACCGTTGGCCAAATGACCTGATCCATTGCGCGCTGGTGGATTTCATCAGTGACCACTGGGGCAGGGGAATAGGCGCCCATACCGCCGGTGTTAGGGCCGGTATCGCCATCGCCAACGCGTTTGTGATCCTGGCTGGTGGCCATCGGCACCACGTTCTCGCCGTCGACCATCACGATAAAACTGGCTTCTTCACCGTCAAGGAACTCTTCCACCACGATACGGTGGCCCGCGTCGCCAAAAGCGTTGCCGGCCAGCATGTCCTGTACTGCGTCTTCCGCTTCCTGCAGCGTCATGGCGACGATGACGCCTTTACCGGCGGCAAGGCCATCAGCCTTAATGACGATGGGCGCGCCTTTGCTGCGTACATAGGCCAGCGCCGCTTCAACGTCGGTAAAGTTCTGGTACTCGGCGCTCGGAATGTTATGGCGCGCCAGGAAGTCTTTGGTAAAGGCTTTAGAGCCTTCCAACTGTGCGGCAGCCTGGGACGGGCCAAAGATTTTCAGGCCGGCGGCCTGGAAGGCGTCAACCACGCCAATCACCAGCGGCGCTTCCGGCCCAACGATGGTCAGACCGATGTCATGGCTCTGCGCAAAGGCAACCAGCGCCGGAATATCGGTGGCGGAGATCGCTACGTTTGCCAGGTTTGGTTCCAGCGCAGTACCGGCGTTGCCCGGCGCGACGTAAACTTTGTCTGCCAGCGGTGACTGAGCGACCTTCCATGCCAGCGCATGTTCACGCCCGCCGTTGCCGATAATTAAAATGTTCATCAGGTACTCCATGCAGAGCGTGCGCCGTAGCGCACGCGGCAAAAGGGATTAATGGCGGAAGTGGCGCATGTCGGTGAAGATCATCGCAATGCCGTGCTCGTTGGCGGCGGCAATCACTTCGTCGTCGCGGATTGAACCACCAGGCTGGATCACGCAGGTGATGCCAACCGCCGCGGCGGCATCGATGCCGTCACGGAACGGGAAGAAGGCGTCGGATGCCATGGCGGAACCTTTCACTTCAAGCCCTTCGTCAGCCGCTTTGATTCCGGCGATTTTGGCGGAGTAAACGCGGCTCATCTGGCCGGCGCCTATACCGATGGTCATGTTATCGCGCGCATAAACGATGGCGTTGGATTTCACGAACTTGGCTACTTTCCAGCAGAACAACGCATCACGCAGTTCCTGAGCGCTTGGCTGACGTTCGGATACCACGCGCAGATCGCCCTCGGTAACCATACCCAGATCGCGATCCTGCACCAACAGGCCGCCGTTGACGCGTTTGAAGTCCAGAGCGGCAACGCGCTGCTGCCACTGGCCGCAGGCCAGCACGCGTACGTTTTGCTTGGCGGCCAACAGAGTACGGGCTTCCTGGCTGATGCTCGGCGCAATGATCACTTCCACGAACTGGCGGCTAATGATGGCTTGCGCGGTCGCGGCATCCAGCTCACGGTTGAAGGCGATGATACCGCCAAACGCCGAGGTCGGGTCGGTCTGGTAGGCGCGCTCGTAGGCCGCCAGAATATCGTCGCCGATCGCCACACCGCATGGGTTGGCGTGCTTGACGATCACGCAGGCCGGCTCGCCGAACTCTTTCACGCATTCCAGCGCGGCGTCGGTATCGGCGATGTTGTTATAGGACAGTGCCTTGCCCTGCAACTGGTCTGCGGTAGCGACAGAAGCTTCCTGAACGTTCTCTTCTATATAGAAGGCAGCTTGCTGGTGGCTGTTTTCGCCGTAGCGCATATCCTGCTTCTTGATGTAGTTAAGGTTCAGGGTGCGTGGGAAACGGCCAGCAGGTTGTTCAGTATCACCGTGATAGGCCGGAACCAGTGCGCCGAAGTAGTTGGCGATCATGCTGTCGTAGGCGGCGGTATGCTCGAAGGCTTTAATCGCCAGATCGAAACGGGTGGCGTATTGCAGCGAGCCATCATTGTTATCCATCTCGGTAATGATGGCGGCGTAGTCGCTGCTCTTCACCACGATGGCGACGTCTTTATGGTTCTTGGCTGCGGAGCGCACCATGGTCGGGCCGCCGATATCGATATTCTCGACGGCGTCTTCCAGCGAGCAATCCGGGCGCGCGACTGTCTGGGCGAACGGATAAAGGTTAACGACCACCATGTCGATCGGCTTGATGTCGTGCTGGCCCATGATCGCATCGTCCTGACCGCGACGGCCCAGAATGCCACCGTGTACTTTGGGATGCAGGGTCTTAACTCGTCCGTCCATCATTTCCGGGAAACCGGTGTAGTCGGAAACTTCGGTAACAGGCAGGCCGGCATCTGCCAGCAAGCGGGCGGTGCCGCCGGTGGAGAGTAGTTCGACGCCACGCTGGGAAAGCGCTTCGGCGAATTCAACGATACCGGCTTTGTCGGAGACGCTGAGCAGAGCCCGGCGGATTGGACGAGGTTGTTGCATGGTTTTATCCCTTGGCTTTGGAGTCGCAATAAAGAGCGTTACGTGAATTTCCACCTGCTTCTTTCTATAAGGAAAGGATTTTCTCTCTATAGAGGAGCAATCGGGCACAGATTCAGGTAACGACCTTATAAAAGAGGGAGCGTTTCGTCGCGAGGAATTGTAGCGAAAACGTTTGCGCGGTGCTCGTAAATTTTCCTCGCAAATGGGTTCTGTGGATAAAGTTGTGTACAACAGGGTATAAGGACGGGTTTTGCTGTGGAATGCAGCAAACGATCGTTTTTGTCGAAAATACCTGTTGCGGCCTGCGAGGAAC
>NZ_BCTU01000042.1 GCF_001590925.1 Serratia plymuthica NBRC 102599 | reverse complement strand
AAGAAGATTACAGTGGTTTAGAGAGTGATCGAGGCCATTACAGAGATGTGCAAGCTAATGCCAGACAGCAAAACAACTTGTGTAACTATTGTGTCAACTAAAAAGAAAAAGGCGCTTATCAAATGAGATAAAGCGCCTTTTTTCAACAACCTGACTGACTAGTATCAGTTCATGCCGTATTTTTTCAATTTCTTACGCAGCGTACCGCGGTTGATGCCCATCATCAGAGCAGCACGGGTTTGGTTGCCACGGGTGTATTGCATCACCATGTCCAACAGTGGCTGTTCAACTTCAGCCAAAACCAGCTCATACAAGTCATTAACGTCCTGACCATTCAGTTGAGCAAAATAGTTCTTCAGTGCTTGTTTAACCGAGTCACGCAGAGGCTTTTGAGTCACTTGATCCTGTGAGTTCACGGTAGAAACGGTCAGTACGTCAGAATTTACGCGTTGTTCGAACATAGTTCTGTCAGCTCTTTTTTGTTACGCAAGATTTTCGAAATATGCCTCCAACGCCTCCAGCTGTTCGCTGGCATCCTCTATGGCGTTGAATGTGCGCCGAAACTGGTCATTCGGGGCGTGTTCCTGTAGATACCAGGACACGTGCTTACGAGCAATCCGGAATCCCTTGCCTTGGCCATAAAAGCCGTGCAATTCCCGAATATGCCCTATCAACAAGCGCTTAACCTCGCCAAGCGGCAAAGGTGGCAGCAACTCCCCAGTGTCCAGATAATGCTGGATTTCCCGGAAGATCCAGGGTCTCCCCTGAGCAGCGCGGCCTATCATCAGGGCATCGGCCCCGGTGTAGTCGAGCACTGCTCTGGCTTTATGCGGGTCAGTAATGTCTCCATTCGCGATAATCGGAATGGAAACACTCTGCTTAACTGCCCGAATGCTGTCGTACTCCGCGTTGCCGTTGAACAGGCAGGCACGGGTTCGGCCATGAATAGTCAGGGCCTGTATACCACAATCTTCGGCCAGTTGGGCAATCTCTACACAGTTACGGTGTTCTGGCTCCCAGCCGGTGCGAATCTTAAGCGTTACCGGCACATCCACTGCGTTAACTACCGCATGGAGGATCTGTTTAACCAGATCCGGGTACTGCAGCAACGCAGACCCTGCAAGCTTCCGGTTCACTTTTTTGGCCGGGCATCCCATATTGATGTCGATGATCTGTGCGCCGCCGGCCACGTTAATCCGCGCCGCGGCAGCCATATCATCGGGATCGCATCCGGCAATCTGCACGGAACGGATCCCAGGTTCATCGCTATGTACCATACGCAGACGCGACTTATCCGTCCGCCATACCTCCGGATTGGAGGAGAGCATTTCGGATACAGCCATCCCAGCACCCATTGCATGACATAGGGTTCTAAACGGGCGATCTGTAATGCCGGCCATAGGGGCCGCAATCAAGCAATTTGTAAGCTGGTGGTGTCCAATGCGCATAGACAAAGAGTAACCATACTGTGTCCGCAAGGGCGCGTATATTACGCATTTTTGCGTTGAGATGAAAGGCCAAACTTTGACCAATTTGCCGTTATCGGGCAGAGAAAAGGGGCTGCGTCAGGTTTCATAAAAATATTGTATATATTTTACAATGAGTTGACTTTAATTGATTGTTTTTCGCACAATAAAATATTCCCGACACAACAGAATTTTATCTGTAATCAGCGCGGATTCCACTGGAGAACGGTATCAATATACGGTGTTTATCAGGGTATTCCGTTGAGAATAGGCTGAATTACGCTTAACCGACGGAACAGGTGTTTATTCGCCGCCGGTGGTCAAAACCGGCGGTGAAGCCCTGCGGATGCCCTTAGTCGATGATGACCCGGCCATTCAGCGGCTGTATCGGGCGGTTGTTCGCATGCCGGACTACGTTCTTGAATTGAGCAATCTGTTCGGCCGACGCGCTGACCGGTTTATCCAGCACCATCCAGCTAACGCCTTCGGAGCAGGGTGGCGTGGTCAGCGAACCGCTGAAGCGATAGAAGTTAAACTGCTTCGGCAGCAGGGCCTGGATATCCAGCGGAGCGCTCAGCACGGCGGTTTGATTGATGGCAGTCGGTATCTGTTGCCACGCCTTCGCCAGTTGCGCGTTTGCCTTGCCTGGCTGGAACATCAACGCCAGCACCGCCAGTTCGCCGTCTTTGCCTTTATAAACAAAGTGGGCTTCCAACGGGAACTGTTTGCCGTCAATTTCGTTTTCGCTTGGGGCGTGGAAGTGGAACTGCTGCAGCGTGAAGGTGCTGCTATCCAGCACCAATGTATTGCCGCCGCTGACGTTGACCTGCACGGTGTGACCGTTGTTGACGATCTGCTGCTTGCCTGGTTGGAATGCCAACTGCAATTGGGCGTGATGGGTTTTCAGGGCGCCTTTGATATTGATCGGCGACTGATTCTTACCGGTTTCGCACAGCGAAAAGTCTGGGGAAAGTTTGCCCCAGTGCGCCGGATCTTCCTGGCCGTCATAGCCCCAATGCGCCTGTTCAGCCGCAGTGACCGCAAAACTGCCGGCTAAAAGCGCGGCAATCAATAAGTGACCTTTCATGTTAACTCCCTTTAAAAACGACGGTGTGAGGTTTGTTTGAAGAGTCGCCGTCGCCTCTGTGGGCGTTGGCGTCAGGGGGAAGAGAATACACCTACTAACAATAGGTATAAATCGGTCAGGCGAGAGGGAAATAAAAAAATCCACCGGAAGGGAGTAACTTCCGATGGATTTTTGCATGAAAGGGCGGTGTGATTAGTTACGCTGGCCGGTGATGCGGCACCATTCTTCGCGCTCTGCGACCGGATCGAGCGTGAATTTATCTTCATAGGCTTCCGCCACGCTTGCCGCCTGGGTGGCCAGCACGCCGGACAGGCCCAGATAGCCGCCGGACTTCGGCAGGCAGCCGATCAGCGGCGCCAGCTCGCGCAAGGGGCCGGCCAGGATGTTGGCGACCACGACGTCAGCCAGCAGGTCGGCCGGTTGGTCTTTCGGCAGATACAACTCCAGACGCTCTGAAACGCCGTTACGCTGCGCATTGTCGCGGCTGGCCTGAATGGCTTGGG
This sequence comes from Serratia plymuthica NBRC 102599, assembly GCF_001590925.1. Lineage (GTDB taxonomy): Bacteria > Pseudomonadota > Gammaproteobacteria > Enterobacterales > Enterobacteriaceae > Serratia > Serratia plymuthica. The sequence continues at coordinate 28,727 of NZ_BCTU01000042.1, read as the reverse complement.
GATCGATATCGATGCCGATAGCGCGCTCTGCACCGAGCTTCAGTGCGGCAATCGCCAGAATGCCGGAACCGCAACCGAAGTCGATAATGGTTTGTCCGGTCAGATCGAGGCCGTCCAGCCACTGCAGGCACAGCGCGGTAGTCGGATGGGTGCCGGTACCAAACGCCAGGCCTGGGTCGAGCATCACGTTGACCGCGTCAGGATCGGGCACGTCGCGCCAGCTTGGGCAGATCCACAGGCGCTCGCCAAAGCGCATCGGGTGGAAGTTATCCATCCACTCGCGTTCCCAGTCCTTGTCTTCCAGCTGTTCAATCTTGTGGCGGAAACCGGCGCCCAGCAGCGGATGCTGTTCCAGTATCGCCACCACTTCGGCCATGTCGGTTTCCGCGTCGTACAGCCCGATCACGTCGGTATCGCCCCACAGCAGGGTTTCACCCGGCAGCGGCTCGAACACCGGGTTGTCGTGGGTGTCCTGGAAGGTTACCGATACCGCGCCGCTTTCAACCAGCGCGTCGCTCAGGTCTTCCGCCTGGCTGCCGGTGGTGTTCAGTTTTAGTTGGATCCAAGGCATAGCAATTCTCTTTAAGAGGGTAATGATGACGTCACCCGGCGCTTTTCGCCGACGACGTTACCGATATAAAACGCCAGCAGGCTGAGTAACAACGAAGGCACGATGGGGTGCAACCCCGCCAACTGCAGCTTGAAGCTGGCCAATAGCGTATAGCATACCGCACCCGTCACCATTGAGCTAAGCGCTCCCTGCGCGTTGGCGCGTTCCCAGTACAGGCCAAGCACCAGCGGCCACAGGAAGACCGCTTCCAGGCCACCAAACGCCAGCAGGTTCAGCCAGATGATCATTTCCGGCGGTCGCCAGGCCGCCAGCAGCACCAGCAGACCAAGGATCAACGTGGTCAGGCTGGAGAAACGCTTGATCAACCTTTCGTTCTGCATTTGCTGCGGGCGCACGCCAAGATAGAGATCTTTGACGATAGTGGCGGAAGATTGCAGCAGTTGGGCGTTAATCGTCGACATGATTGCCGCCATCGGTGCGGCCAGGAAAATGCCGGCGGCGTACGGCGGCAGCACGGTGATCATCAGCGTCGGGATCACCTGATCGGGGATCTTCAGATCCGGCAACACCGCGCGGCCCAGCGCGCCGGCCAGATGCATGCCGAACATCAGCACCGCCACCACCATGGTGCCGAGGATAATGCCGCGATGCACCGCTTTGCTGTCCTTGTATGAGATGCAACGCACCGCAGTGTGCGGCAGGCCAATCACGCCAAAGCACACCAGGATCCAGAACGATGCCATAAAGGGCAGACTGAGGATCTGCTCGCCGCCCTGCGGCGATACCAGCGCCGGGTCGATCTGCTGCAGTTTGTCCACCGCGCTGTGCAGGCCGCCGGCAGCGTGGATCACCGCAACCAGCAGCAGCACGGTGCCAAGCAGCATCACCAGCCCTTGCATGGCGTCATTGAGCACGCTGGCGCGGAAGCCGCCAAAGGCGGTATACAGGGCGATGCTGATGCCGAAAATCAGCAAGCCGGTGTCGTAAGGGATACCGGCAGCGGTTTCCAGCAGGCGCGCACCACCGATAAATTGCACCGTCATGGCGCCCAGGAAAGCCACCAGCAGGCTGAGGCTGGCCAACCATACCAACAGGCGGCTTTGATAGCGGCCGTACAGCATGTCGTTCAGGGTGATGGCGTTATAGCGACGCGCCAGAATGGCGAACTTTTTGCCCAGCACGCCGAGCGACAGCCACACCGCAGGCAGCTGGATCATGGCCAGCAGCACCCAGCCCAGGCCGTATTTGTAGGCGGCGCCGGGGCCACCGATAAACGAACTGGCGCTGATATAGGTGGCGGTCAGCGTCATGGCCAGCACGAAGCCGCCCATTGACCGATTACCGAGGAAATATTCGCTGAGGAAGTTACCGCTCTGACGCCGGCTGTAAGCATATACCGACAGGCCGAACACCAGCAGCAGATAAGCGATCAACGGCAGGATCACTTCAGTTTGCATCGCCATCCTCCAGCGAAATATCGCGGAACACGCCGCGTACCATCAGCCAGCACAGGCCGATAAACAGCAGAGGCACCAGCAGGCACGCCATTTCGAACCAGTGCGGCAGGCCGGTGATGCCGGCATCGTTGTCCGGCAGATAGGCCGCCAGCGACCAGGCCAGCAGATAGAGCAGCGTCAGCACCAGCGCCCAGCGCGCTTCGCGGTGTGCTTGAATAAAGCGTTTGTCCATCAGTGTCTCCCACAGGTTTAGGGTGAGGGATGTATCAAAGGTAGGGAATTTTACGGCATGTCGGCGTTTTGCCAAGCCGTTACTTGCCTGAAACGAAAAAGAAAAAGGCCGGTGATTAACCGGCCTTCTGTCAGGCAATGCGAGTAGCCTGCCTTAGGTTTCCTGCAGACCCAGCTTTTTCTCCAGGTAGTGGATGTTGGTGCCACCGTGCTGGAAGTTTTCGTCGCTCATGATCTTTTGCTGCAGTTCAACGTTGGTTTTGATGCCATCGATGATCAGCTCAGCCAGGGCGTTCTTCATGCGGGCAATGGCCACGTCACGGTTTTCACCGTAAGTGATCAGTTTGCCGATCATGGAATCATAGTACGGCGGTACGGTATAACCGGCGTAAATATGAGATTCCCAACGCACGCCGAAACCGCCTGGCGCATGGAAACGGGTTATCTTGCCCGGGCTTGGCAGGAAGGTGTTCGCGTCTTCGGCATTGATACGGCATTCCACCGCGTGGCCGTGAACCTTCACTTCGTCTTGTTTGATCGACAGCGGCTGCCCGGCAGCGATGCGCAGCTGCTCTTTGATCAGATCCACGCCGGTGATCATTTCGGTCACCGGATGTTCAACCTGAATACGGGTGTTCATTTCGATGAAATAGAACTCGCCGTTTTCATACAGGAACTCGAAGGTGCCTGCACCGCGATAACCGATTTCCACACAGGCCTTCGAGCAACGCTCGCCGATGTAACGGCGCATTTCGCTGGTGATGCCCGGTGCCGGAGCTTCTTCAACCACTTTCTGGTGGCGGCGCTGCATGGAGCAGTCGCGCTCGGCCAGATAGATGGCGTTGCCCTGGCCGTCCGCCAAAACCTGAATTTCGATATGACGTGGGTTTTCCAGGTATTTCTCCATGTAAACCATGTCATTGTTGAACGCCGCTTTGGCTTCAGCTTTGGTCATGGCAATGGATTGCTCGAGATCTTTGTCGCTGCGCACGACGCGCATGCCACGGCCGCCGCCGCCGCCGGACGCCTTGATGATCACCGGGTAGCCGATGCGCTTGGCGAAGGCACGGTTTTTATCCATGTCGTCGGTCAGCGGGCCATCGGAGCCTGGAACGCAAGGCACGCCGGCTTTCTTCATGGCGTTGATCGCAGAAACCTTGTCGCCCATCAGGCGGATGGTTTCGGCTTTCGGGCCGATGAAGATAAAGCCGGAGCGCTCGATCTGCTCGGCGAAATCGGCGTTTTCGGACAGGAAGCCGTAGCCCGGGTGGATCGCCACTGCGCCGGTGATTTCCGCCGCAGAGATGATGGCCGGGATGTTCAAATAGCTTTTTACCGAGGGCGCAGGACCAATACAGACGGTCTCGTCAGCCAGCAGTACGTGTTTCAGATCGCGATCGGCTGTGGAGTGCACGGCAACGGTTTTGATGCCTAGCTCTTTACAAGCACGCAGGATACGAAGCGCGATCTCGCCGCGGTTGGCGATAACAATTTTATCAAGCATGTTCGCCTCGTTATTCGATGACGACCAGTGGCTCGTCAAATTCAACCGGTTGGCCGTTTTCTACCAGAATAGCTTTAACAACGCCGGATTTGTCCGCTTCGATCTGGTTCATCATTTTCATGGCTTCAACGATGCACAGAGTGTCGCCGGCGTTCACTTTCTGGCCGACTTCGATGAAGGCTTTCGCATCCGGGCTTGGCGTGCGGTAGAAAGTGCCGACCATTGGAGAACGAACGATGTGGCCACTCATGGCCGCTGGTGCTGCCGGGGTTTCTGCGGCAGGCGCGCTGGCAACGGCGCTAGCCAGAGCTGGCTGCGGCTGAGGCTGCATGGCATAGGCCTGTGGCATCATTGGGTAAGCCTGCACCGGAGCGGCACGGCTGATGCGAACCGACTCTTCGCCTTCAGAGATTTCCAGTTCAGAAATGCCTGATTCTTCAACCAGTTCGATCAGTTTCTTGATTTTACGAATATCCATGAGTGTGATTCCGTACTCTTTTTGCGTAGCAATTAGTGGGTTTTTGACAGACGGTTAACCGCTGCCTGTAAAGCAAATGTGTAGCCATCCGCGCCGAGGCCGCAAATCACGCCTACCGCAACATCGGAGAGGTAGGAATGATGGCGGAAAGGCTCGCGGGCGTGCACATTGGAGAGATGGATCTCGATAAACGGGATCTGCACCGCCAGCAATGCATCGCGCAGCGCCACGCTGGTATGCGTGAACGCGGCAGGGTTGATCAGAATAAAATCTGTGTTGCCGCGTGCCTGATGTATGCGATCGATCAGCTGATACTCGGCGTTGGATTGCAGATGGCTCAGGGTGATATCCAGCGCGGATGCCTGGTTTTCCAATCCGTTAACGATCTCTGTCAGCGTCGTGCTGCCGTACTTCTCCGGCTCACGCGTCCCCAGCAGATTCAGATTGGGGCCGTTCAGAAGCAAAATGTGAGACTTGTCTGCCATTGTGCTGGTATCTCCGGCAATAAAACCATCATCGTAGAAAATAACCCGATGTCACCGATTTGTCACCTGTTAAGGGGGAAATTCACCCTGTGAACAGGAGCAAGGCCGGGCATTATAACGATATCGTAGCAATTCGCAGCTAAATACTGGTCTTATCAGCGAAGATATTCAACCCTAAATCAGCAAACTGACGATGGCGTTATCGCATTATGAGGGATAGAACACAGAAAAGTTCCGCCCTTTAACGCCACCAATTGCGGAATTTCTTGTATCGCAGTGCCAGCAGCAGTATAGCCAACAGGGCGTAAATGAAAGGCTGCGGCGAAAAAGTTTTTACCGACCACAGGTAGTGAATCGGTGCCAGTATCGCCACCAGATAGACGAAGTTATGCAATGTCTGCCATTTGGCGCCCAGTTTGCGCATGGCCCACAGCGTAGAGGTGGCAGCCAGCGCCAGCAGAATCAGCCAACTGATAATGCCGAGTGTCAGATAAGGACGAGTCACCAGCTCGCGCCCCAGAAGACCGATATTGCTCAGCCCCAACTCAAGCGTCGAATAGCTTATCAGATGCAGCGTGCCCCAGGCAAAACACCACAACCCCACCAGGCGGCGGCAGCGGATCAGCAGCGGTTGGCGGGCATAGCGCGCCAGCGGGGCTATCATCAGGGTCGCCAACAGCAGTTTCAGCGTCATCCTGCCGGTAAAATGCTGAATATCCTTGGCCGGATCGGCGCTGAACCAGCCCTGATCCACCGCCAGCACCAGCCAGAGGAAAGGCAGGAATGCCGCCAGATAAATGGCGACCTTGATCCCTTTGATGTGAGTCGGAGTTAAACGCACTTAGAAATTCTCCCGCAGGTCCATTCCGCGATACAGCGACGCCACCTGATCGGCATAGCCGTTGAACAGCAGCGTCGGCTGACGTTTGACATCCAGAATGCCGCCGGAGCCGATAAAACGCTCGGTCGCCTGCGACCAGCGCGGATGATCGACGTGCGGGTTCACGTTGGCGTAGAAACCGTATTCATTGGGTGCGGACTCATTCCAGGTCGTCGGCGGTTGATCGCGCACCAGGCGAATATGGACAATCGATTTAATGCCTTTAAAACCGTATTTCCATGGAGTGATCAGCCGCAGCGGCGCGCCATTTTGCGGCGGCAGCGTTTTGCCGTACACGCCAACGGTCAGCAGCGCCAGCGGGTTCATGGCCTCATCCAGACGCAGCCCTTCGACATACGGGTACTTCAGGCCGCCGCCGATAAAACGATCCTTCTGGCCCGGCATCTGTTCCGGATCGTACAGCGTCTGGAAGGCGACATAGCGCGCATTGCTGTTCGGCTCCGCCAGTTTGATGAGTTTACCCAGCTCAAAGCCAATCCAGGGGACGACCATCGACCAGGCCTCCACGCAGCGCATGCGGTAGATGCGCTGTTCCAGTGGGAAGCGTTTGATTAAATCATCGATATCCAGCGTGATGGGTTTACCGACTTCACCGTCGATGCGCACCTTCCAGCCTTCGGTTTTCAATCCGCCGGCATTGGCGGCGGGATCGGCCTTATCGAGACCGAATTCGTAGAAATTGTTGTAACCGGAAACCTTGTCTTCGGGCGTCATGGCCAGTTGCGCCTGCCAGGCGGGCGGCTTGCTGAACGCCAGCGGCTTGCCCGCCGGAGCTTTGGGCCGATCGTTACCTTTGAACCATGACAACACATCGGCCTGCGCATTAAGCGGCAGCGCCAAGGACGCGGCGGTGATACCTAACGCCTGCAGCACTTTGCGCCGCTGATAAAACACGCTCTCGGGCGTGACGTCGGCCTCGGTCAATTTTGGGGATTTGCTCATGGTGTTTTTCTCCGCATTTTTACCCGTCGCCTTGCAAAATGGGGCGTTCAAAGCTGCGCCGGTCAGACTGACTGTAGAGGCCGCGTATATTCGCCCCGATGAACGCGGGCGCAGTAGCCGCGCCCCTGCAATACGCTGGGGTATATAAAGGTAAGCATGGCGTGAAAGCAGGGCTTATGCGAGAGGTGGCAGGAAAATATGAAATTTCGCAGAGCGGTTTCCCCCCGTCGCCGGGGGGCGAGAAGATTTAGCGGATCTTCACCAGCGTGCGGCCGGTGACTTGGTTATCCAGCAACGCTGCGGCGGTGGCCGGCGCCTGTTCCAGCGTAATTTCCTGCGTGGCCTGCTGGTAGAAGCTGTCCGGCAGGATACCGGCCAGGCGTTCCCAGGCGGTTTGGCGGCGGTGCAGCGGGGCGTGTACTGAGTCCACACCCTGCAGGCGTACGTTGCGCAGAATAAACGGCATCACCGTGGTCGGCAGGTGGTAACCGCCAGCAAGCCCGCAAGCGGCGACGACGCCGTTGTAGTTCATCTGCGCCAGCACCCGCGCCAACAGGGTGTCGCCGACGGTATCTATCGCACCGGCCCACAGCTGTTTCTCCAGCGGACGCGGCGCTTCCAGGTAGCCGCTACGCGACAGCACCTCTTTGGCGCCCAGCGCTTTCAGGTAGTCGACGTTGCTTTCGCGGCCGCTGATCGCGGTGACGTGATAGCCCAGGGCCGTCAGAATGGCGATTGCCGCGCTGCCAACGCCGCCGCTGGCGCCGGTCACCAGAATGTCGCCGTCATCCGGGTGTACGCCGCCTTCCTCCAGCGCCATCACGCATAGCATGGCGGTAAAGCCGGCGGTGCCGAGGATCATCGCTTTACGCTCATCCAACCCGTGCGGCAGCGGCACCAGCCATTCGCCGGATACCCGCGCCTGTTCTGCCAGGCCGCCCCAGTGATTCTCGCCGACGCCCCAGCCGGTGAGCACCACGCTCTGGCCCTCTTTAAAGCGCGGGTCTCGGCTGTCACGCACCGTACCGGCGAAGTCGATGCCCGGTACCATAGGAAACTGGCGGATGATCTTGCCTTTGCCGGTGATCGCGAGCGCATCTTTATAGTTAAGGCTGGACCAGTTGACGTCGATTGTCACATCGCCATCGGGCAGTTGATCGCTGCTGATCTCTTTGATGTGCGCCAAAGTTTGCCCGTCTTGTTGTTCCAATAACAGTGCACGCATGTCACTCTTCCTCTCGTTATCATTTTTGCCATATATGGCTGAATCAGACTTATTTGACTATATGCTTACTAAGACGCTTATGTCCTGATAAAGGGCAAAAAATGACGTTTTAAGGTTTCCTTCTCAGGCCGGGCTTGATAGGTTGATCGGCACGATTTACTGCCTGACGTTGGCGGAACGAATGAAGTGCATAGTCAGTTATTAATTAAGAAATCAGGGTATTGAGTTGCATTCATTTGAGCGGATTCGGGGCCTTTATATCTCCAAAGGTGAAAATTCACGTAACCATAACGGACAAGGCACAGGGATGCGATTTACCACCAAACTATCAGCGCTGATCACCCTGCTTGTTGCTCTGGCGATGTTTTTGATGCTGATGGGGTGCTCATACAGTTTCTTCTACGTGACTCAGGATCGTCTGGAGCGCCGCTTCGATTCGCTGGTGACGTCGCTCGATCAGTCAATGCTGCATGGTTCTCCCGATGAACAGCAACAATGGTTGCCGCTGGTGATGCGCCCGCTTGGTATCGTGGCCGTCAGCGTCGATAGCGGCCGCACCAATCTCTTCACTTATAAACTGCCGACTTTGAAGTTGCCCTGGGATTCGCTGAACGGCTACCGCCAGGTTTCCCGGTCGCTGCTGCAGCACCCAGGCAGTTCGCTCCACATCACCTATATCGATCCGTTCGTCAGCGATGTGCGCTCGCTGCAATCCACCGGGGCTGTGACCTTGTCGATTGTCGCGATGGTGGTGATTTTGTTGTTCAGCCTGCGCTGGTTGCGTGAGCAGGCAGAGGGGGAGGATCTGCTGGAGCGCCGTGCGCGCCGCATCCTTAACGGTGAACGAGAAAACGTGATGCAGGGCGATGTGCGCGAATGGCCGGCCAACGTCAGCGGTGCGCTTGATCGCCTGCTGGCGGATTTGGCGGAAGCGCGTGAAGAACGCAGCCGGGTCGATACGCTGATCCGCGCCTTTGCCGCACAGGACGCAAAAACCGGGCTGAACAACCGATTGTTTTTTGATAACCAACTGGCCACTCAATTGGAGGAGCAAGGCTCGCACGGCATCGTCATGATGGTGCGGTTACCCGATTTCGATACGCTGCGGGAAACCCATGGCAACACGGCGGTGCAGGAACTGATGTACTCGCTGGTCAATTTGCTGTCGACCTTTGTGATGCGCTATCCGGCGGCGCTGTTGGCGCGCTATTTCCACAGTGATTTCACCGTGCTGTTGCCGCACCGCACGTTGAAAGAGGCGGACGGCATCGCCGCGCAGTTGGTGAATGCCATTGACTCATTGCCTTCAACGGCGCTTATCGATCGCGAAGCGTTTTTGCATATCGGCATAGTGGCGTATCGCAGTGGGCAAACCCCGGAACAGGTGATTGATTACGCGGAGCAGGCAACGCGTCACGCCACGTTACAGGGGGAAAACGGCTGGTACGTTTACGACAGCCAGGTGCCCGAAAAAGGGCGCGGCAGCGTTAAATGGCGAACCCTGCTGGAACAGGTATTGGTACGGGGCGGCCCACGCCTGTATCAGAAACCGGCGGTAACGGTGGAAGGGGACGTTCATCACCGCGAGATCATGAGCCGGATTTATGATGGAACCCAAGAGTTGCTACCCTCGGAATATATGCCGCTGGTGCAGCAGTTGGGGCTGGCCGAAAGTTACGATCGTCAGCACATCAGCCGCATTCTTCCCTTGCTGGCGTTGTGGCCGGAAGAGACGCTGGCATTTACGCTGTGCGTCGATTCATTATTGCAGCGCAGTTTCCAGCGCTGGCTGCGCGATACCCTGCTACAGTGTGAAAAAAACCACCGTCGACGAATTCTGATTGAACTTGCAGAGGCAGACGTGTGTCAACATATCGACCGTTTGCGACCGGTGCTGAGATTGCTTTCAGGATTGGGGTGTCGTCTTGCCGTTTCTCAGGCGGGGTTAACCGTGGTCAGTGCCTCTTATATCAAGTCCTTACCGGTGGAGATCGTCAAACTCCACCCGGGTTTAGTGCGGGGGATTGATAAGCGTGATGAAAATCAGCTGTTCGTTCAGAGCCTGACCGGCGCCTGCGAAGGCACCCGTGCCAAGGTGTTTGCCGCCAGCGTGCGGACGAGCAACGAATGGCAGACGCTGAAAGAGCGCGGGATCCTTGGCGGGCAAGGTGACTTTTTTGCGCCGCCGGAGCCGATAGACGTGGGGCGTAAAAAATATTCGCGTCGTTATCGCGTTTAACCTGAATGCCGGGCAAAAATTGACGTAGAATGAGCGCCAATTCATCCGGGCTATCTTATCTGTCATTTTGGGATTATCCCCAAACTGCCTGCGACAAGAACGCCTATTTGATATAGGCTCTTGTCAGTCCTTTTCTGTTGTACGTTGGTAGGTGCTTACCACCCGCGTCAATCAGGGAATATGTTAGATTTTATGAGCTGTGTTACGCCGTTTCGTACGCTGACAGGGTGGTAAACTGAGCCTTTGTTCAGGGAATTCAGGCCTCATCCAATTTCCGTGCATTCGAGCAGAAACAATACAGACTATTTTTCACCGAAGTAGAACGTTTTTGCGCCTTGTCGCTGCTTCGTGTGGTTGGTAAAGTAGGCGGATTTTATTTTCCGCCCCCAGCTTGCAGGATTATCCTTTAGTTATGTTTAAGAAATTTCGTGGCATGTTTTCCAATGACTTGTCCATCGACTTGGGTACCGCCAATACCCTGATTTATGTTAAAGGGCAAGGCATTGTACTGAACGAACCGTCGGTGGTTGCCATTCGCCAGGATCGTGCCGGTTCACCCAAGAGCGTTGCGGCCGTGGGTCATGCGGCAAAACAGATGCTGGGCCGTACGCCCGGCAATATCGCGGCTATTCGCCCGATGAAAGATGGCGTAATCGCCGACTTCTTCGTGACCGAAAAAATGCTGCAGCACTTTATCAAACAGGTTCACAGCAACAGCTTCATGCGGCCAAGCCCGCGTGTGTTGGTGTGTGTACCGGTTGGCGCAACTCAGGTTGAGCGCCGCGCCATTCGCGAATCCGCCCAAGGGGCCGGTGCGCGTGAGGTGTTTCTGATTGAAGAACTGATGGCTGCCGCGATCGGTGCCGGCTTGCCGGTGTCTGAAGCGACCGGTTCCATGGTGGTTGATATCGGTGGCGGTACCACTGAAGTCGCGGTGATCTCACTGAACGGTGTGGTGTACTCCTCTTCCGTACGTATCGGCGGCGATCGCTTCGACGAAGCGATCATTAATTATGTGCGCCGTAACTATGGCTCGCTGATTGGTGAAGCGACTGCCGAGCGTATCAAGCACGGCATCGGCTCAGCTTATCCGGGCGATGAAGTGCATGAAATTGAAGTTCGCGGCCGTAACCTGGCTGAGGGCGTGCCACGCGGCTTTACCCTGAACTCCAATGAAATCCTCGAAGCGCTGCAGGAGCCGTTGACCGGTATCGTCAGTGCGGTGATGGTGGCGCTGGAACAGTGTCCGCCGGAGCTGGCCTCCGACATTTCCGAACGCGGTATGGTGTTGACCGGCGGTGGTGCACTGCTGCGCAACCTGGATCGCCTGCTGATGGAAGAAACCGGTATCCCGGTTGTCGTGGCAGAAGATCCGCTGACCTGCGTAGCCCGCGGCGGCGGCAAGGCGTTGGAAATGATCGACATGCATGGCGGCGATTTGTTCAGCGAAGAATAGTCAGCCCCAGGAAAGAGGAACCGTATCGGATGACAGCGCAAAGCGGAAATCAGGTACGGTTCCTTTTTCTGTTGTCGAGGAACTCGCATAATTTATGAAGCCGATTTTTAGCAGGGGGCCTTCCCTGCAACTCCGACTTTTTTTGGCGGTGATTGCGGCCATTGGCCTGATCGTTGCCGATAGCCGTCTCGGTACGTTCGTGAAAATTCGCAACTACATGGACACGGCCGTCAGCCCTTTCTATTTTTTGGCCAATGGGCCACGTAAAGTTTTGGACGGCGTTTCAGAAACGCTGGCTACCCGCCAACAGCTGGAGCTGGAAAACCGAGCTCTGCGGCAGGAACTGCTGCTGAAAAACAGCGACACTCTTCTTCTTGGCCAATTCAAGCAGGAAAACGCCCGCTTGCGTGAGCTGCTAGGCTCGCCGCTGCGCCAGGATGAACACAAAATGGTCACCCAGGTGATCTCTACCGGTTCCGATCCTTATAGCGATCAGGTCGTGATCGACAAAGGTTCGGACAACGGCGTTTATGAAGGCCAGCCGGTGATCAGCGATAAAGGCGTAGTCGGCCAGGTGGTGGCGGTGGCGAAGTTCACCAGCCGCGTGCTGCTGATTTGCGACGCCTCGCACGCACTGCCGATTCAGGTGCTGCGCAACGATATCCGGGTGATTGCCGCAGGCAGCGGTTGCGCCGACGACTTGCAGCTCGAGCACCTGCCGAACAATACCGACATCCGCGTGGGGGACGTGCTGGTCACTTCCGGCCTGGGCGGCCGCTTCCCGGAAGGTTATCCGGTAGCGGTGGTCTCCTCGGTTAAAGTGGATAACCAGCGTGCTTATACCGTGATCCAGGCGCGGCCAACCGCAGGTCTGCAACGCTTGCGCTACCTGCTGCTGCTGTGGGGTGCCGATCGCAATGGCGATATGCCGCTGCCACCGGACGAAGTTCACCGCGTCGCCAATGAACGCCTGATGCAGATGATGCCGCAGGTGCTGCCGCCGGCTGATGCCATGGGCCCGCAACCCTCCCTGCCTGCCGCTGCAACCGGTGCCGCTGCGACGCAGACCGCCGCACCGGCTGCGGGAGCCTCGCAATGAACCGCTACCGCAGCAACGGGCGCTGGGTAATCTGGCTGTCATTTTTGGTGGCGCTGGTGCTGCAAATCATGCCGTGGCCGGAGCAAATCTATATGTTCCGGCCGTCCTGGCTGGCTTTGATCCTGATTTACTGGGTGATGGCGCTGCCACACCGGGTGAATGTCGGCACCGGCTTTGTGCTGGGGCTGGTCATGGATCTGATCCTCGGCTCCACGCTGGGCGTACGCGCGCTGGCGTTGGGCATCATCGCCTATCTTGTGGCGTTCAAATTCCAGCTGTTCCGCAACATGGCGCTATGGCAACAGGCGCTGATCGTCGTACTGTTATCTTTGGCGATGGACGTTGTGGTGTTCTGGGCTGAGTTTTTAGTGATCAACGTCTCTTTCCGCCCAGAGGTGTTCTGGAGTAGTGTGGTTAACGGCATTCTGTGGCCGTGGTTGTTCCTGCTGATGCGCAAAATCCGCCGTCAGTTCGCCGTACAATGAGGATATCAATGACTTCGCTTTATCTGGCCTCCGGCTCTCCGCGTCGACGTGAATTACTGACCCTGCTGGGCGTTCCGTTTGAAATTATCCTGACGGATACCGAAGAGCAGCGTCGGGAAGGGGAAGCCGCGGAAACTTACGTGCGCCGTCTGGCGCAGGACAAGGCCAAAGCGGGCGTGGCGCTGGCGCAGCAGAACTGGCCGGTGCTGGGCGCGGATACCATTGTGGTGCTCAACGGCCGGGTGTTGGAAAAACCGCGCGACGAAGCGCATGCGGCAGAAATGCTGGCGGTGCTCTCGGGCAAGCAGCATCAGGTGATGACCGCAGTGGCGATTGCCGATAGCCAGGACGTTTTGTGCCAACTGGTGGTCACGGACGTGACGTTCCGCAACCTGTCACAACAGGATATCTGCGATTATATTGCAACGGGCGAGCCAATGGATAAAGCGGGCGCCTACGGAATTCAAGGAAAGGGTGGTTGTTTCGTCAGAACGATAACCGGGAGTTATCACGCGGTGATGGGCCTGCCGCTGGTCGAAACACATGAGCTGCTCAGTCATTTTGTCGCATTACGTGATGTAAGAACCGGTTGATGGGCGCTGCCATATCGACCGGCTCTGAGGAGAAGGCATGACAGCTGAGCTACTGGTTAATATCACACCGTCTGAAACGCGGGTTGCCTATATTGATGGCGGCATCCTGCAAGAGATCCACATCGAGCGCGAATCCAAACGCGGCATCGTCGGCAATATTTATAAAGGGCGCGTAAGCCGCGTCTTGCCGGGCATGCAGGCGGCATTCGTCGATATCGGCCTGGACAAGGCCGCCTTCCTGCACGCCTCCGATATCATGCCGCACACCGAATGCGTTGCCGGCGATGAGCAGAAGAATTTCCACGTGCGCGATATCGCCGAACTGGTGCGCCAGGGGCAGGATCTGATGGTGCAGGTGGTGAAAGATCCCCTTGGTACCAAAGGCGCGCGCCTGACCACCGACATAACCCTGCCTTCGCGTTATCTGGTGTTCATGCCGGGTGCGGCGCACGTTGGCGTCTCGCAGCGCATTGAAAGCGAAGCCGAACGCGAGCGGTTGAAAAAGGCCGTATCCGCCTACTGCGACGAGCTGGGGGGGTTTATCATCCGCACGGCGGCAGAAGGCATCGGCGAAGAAGAATTGTCGCAGGACGCCGCATTCCTCAAGCGCCTGTGGACCAAGGTCATGGAGCGCAAAAAGCGCAATCAGACCAAATACAAACTGTACGGCGAGCTGGCGTTGGCGCACCGTATTCTGCGCGATTTCGCCGGTGCGGCGTTAGACCGGATCCGCATTGATTCGCGCCAGACCCACGATCAACTGGTGGAATTTACCGGCGAATACATTCCGGACATCACCGACAAGCTGGAGTTGTACGCCGGCAAGCAACCGATCTTCGACCTGTACGATGTCGAAAACGAAGTTCAGCGGGCGCTGGAGCGCAAGGTGGAGCTGAAGTCCGGCGGTTACCTGATCATCGACCAGACCGAGGCGATGACCACCGTGGACATCAACACCGGTGCCTTTGTCGGCCACCGCAACCTCGACGAAACCATCTTCAATACCAATATCGAAGCGACGCAGGCCATTGCCCGCCAGCTGCGGCTGCGCAACCTCGGCGGCATCATCATCATTGACTTCATCGACATGAACAATGACGAACATCGCCGCCGGGTGCTGCACTCGTTGGAGCAGGCGCTGAGTAAAGATCGGGTAAAAACCACGATCAACGGCTTCTCTCAGCTAGGCTTAGTGGAAATGACGCGTAAACGCACGCGAGAAAGCATTGAACATGTGCTGTGTCATGACTGTCCTACCTGTAATGGGCGCGGCACCGTGAAAACGGTGGAAACCGTCTGCTACGAAATTTTGCGTGAAATTGTTCGCGTACACCATGCTTACGATTCCGATCGTTTCCTGGTATATGCCTCTGCGGCGGTGGGCGAAGCGCTGAAAAGCGAAGAGTCACATGCGCTGGCGGAAGTGGAAATCTTTGTTGGCAAACAGGTTAAGGTGCAAATCGAACCCTTGTACAGCCAGGAACAGTTTGACGTTGTCATGATGTGATCGTTGGCCCTCGCCCCATACCTCTCCCTGAGGTAGGGTGAGGACGAACAGTCGAGATATTTCCGTTGCCAGGCAGCGGAAGCAAGGAGAACTGTGTGAGGCGACTGCCTGGGATTTTGTTAGCAACAGGCGCCACTCTGGTTGTTGTTGTGGCGTTACTGGTCAGCGGGCTGCGTCTGGCGCTGCCTGAACTGAACAAGTACCGCCCTCAGGTGCTGGAAAAAGTGGCAAGCCTCTCCGGCGTGCCTTTCCAGGTCGATTTCATGCAGGGGAGCTGGGAAACCTTCGGCCCACAGCTTGAAATGCGTAACGTGCGCGCCACGCTGCCCAAGAGCAATTTGCACATCGAACGCGTGACGCTGGCGCTGGATGTGTGGCAGTCGCTGCTGCACTGGCGCTGGCAGTTCCGCGATCTCACCTTTTATCAATTCCAGCTCGACATGAATACCACCCTGGGCGGTGATGATCGTAAGGGTAACACCATCGAGCCGGGTAAAATCAGCGATCTGATGCTGCATCAGCTCGATCATTTTGATCTGCGCGACAGCCGTATCTCTTTTCTCATGCCTTCCGGCGCGCGCGCCGAATTCGAAATCCCGCAGCTCACCTGGCTTAATGGCCGCGATCGCCACCGCGCTGAAGGGCAGCTTAGCCTGTCGACGCTGAATGGCCAGCACGGCGTGGTGCAGCTGCGCATGGATCTGCGTGATAACCAGGGGTTATTAAACACCGGTACGGTCTATATGCAGGCCGATAACATTGACATGAAGCCGTGGTTTACCCGCTGGTTGCGCGCCAATACCGGCCTGGAGAGCGCGGATTTCAGCCTGGCGGCCTGGCTGCAGATCAAAAACGGCGAGATAGCCGGTGGCAATGTGCTGCTGAAACAAGGCGCGGCTAACTGGAGCGTGGGAACCGAACAGCACCGGCTGGATGTGGATAATCAGGCGCTGGCGCTCAGTCGCCAAGGCAACGGCTGGCAAGTTGACGTGCCGCAGCTCAGTTTGCAAACCGACGGCAAGACCTGGCCGAAGGGCAGGCTTTCAGCGCTGTGGCTGCCGGAAAATACCGAATTTATGGGGCCGGGGCAGAACGAGGAATTACGCGTTCGCGCTACCGATATTCAGCTTGAGCGGCTGTCGGCGCTGTTGCCCACGTTCTCATTCCTCAGCCCGGACGTACTGGAGCGTTGGAACGACTTGCAGCCGCAGGGCAAACTCGATGCGCTGGCGTTGGACATTCCGCTGAAACAGCCGGAAAAAACCCGTTTCCAGGCCCGCTGGCAGGATGTCAGCTGGCAGCACTGGAAACTGCTGCCGGGGGTTAATCACTTCTCCGGCGCGCTGAGCGGCGGCGTGGAGAATGGCCGCCTGCAGCTTGATCTCGATAACAGCACCTTACCTTACGGCGACATGTTCCGCGCCCCGTTGGAAATCAGCAGCGCGCGCGGTGCGCTGACCTGGCTTAACAACGACCAGGGCTGGGAGTTGGCCAGCAAGAACCTGGATGTGAAGGCCAAATCGCTGTGGGTTAACGGCGATTTCCGCTATCAGCAGCCGGCGAAAGGCGATCCCTGGCTGAGCATTTTGGCCGGTATTCGTTTGTATGACGGTGCAGACGCCTGGCGTTACTTCCCCGAACCGCTGATGGGCAAGCACCTGGTGGATTATCTTGGCGGCGCTATTCAGGGTGGGCAGGTGGATAACGCCACGCTGATTTACGCCGGCGATCCGCAGCATTTCCCTTATCGCAAGAACGAAGGGCAGTTTGAAGTGTTCGTGCCGCTGCGCCATTCCACCTTTCAGTTCCAGCCGGGCTGGCCGGCGCTGACCGATCTGGCGATTGATCTCGACTTTGCCAACGAGGGGTTGTGGATGAATGCCCCGCAAACCAAATTGGGCAAGGTGGACGGCAAGAATATTACGGCGGTCATTCCGGACTATCTGAAAGAACGCTTGCTGATTGACGCCGAGGTGGCGGGCGAAGGCGCAGAGATCCATAACTATTTCAACCAGACCCCGTTGCATGATTCGCTCGGTTCCGCCTTGGATGAGCTGCAGATTGGCGGTAATGTCAGTGGGCGCTTACATCTCGATATCCCCTTGAACGGCGAGGATGTGCGTGCGCAGGGTGAGGTCGAGCTGAACAACAATTCACTGCTGGTTAAGCCGATTGAAAGCGAGCTGAAAAAGGTCAGCGGCAAATTCCGCTTTGATAATGGCAATCTGACAAGCGACACGCTGTCGGCTAACTGGTTCGGGCAGCCGGTGGCGGTGAATTTCACCACCCAAGAGGGCAAAAGTGACTATAAGGTCAATGTTGGCCTGAAAGCTGACTGGTTGCCGGCCAAATTCCCCGGCATACCGCAGGAAGCGAGTGACGCGCTGAGCGGTAGCGCGCCGTGGCAGAGCCAGGTTGCGATCGTCCTGCCACATCAGGGCGCGGCCAGCTATGACATTGGCCTCGATGCCGACCTCAGAAAAGTAAGCAGTTACTTACCGTCACCGCTGGATAAACCGGCGGGTGAGCCCTTACCATTGAGCGTTAAGGTGAAGGGCGGCCTGAATGGCTTCATGCTGACCGGCAGCGCAGGCAAGCAGAACCGGTTCAACAGCGAATGGATCTTTGCCAAAAAGCAGGTGACGCTGGCGCGCGCCGCATGGCAAACCGACGCCGGCGCTACGCCGCCGTTGCCGGGTAGCCCCTCGCTGACGCTGAACCTGCCGCCGCTGGACGGTGAGAAATGGCTGGCGCTGTTGGCGCCTGCGATAAAACAAGGCGGTGGTTCAGGCCAGGTGGGCGGTTTTAATTTCCCGACCACAGTAGCGTTGAAAACGCCGCAATTGATGTTGGGCGGCCAGGCATGGCATAAGTTGCAACTGACGGCGGAAAAACAGCTTGGCGGCACGTTGGTCAGCGCCAAGGGCGATGAAGTCGACGGCAACCTGCGGATCGCGGATCGCGGGCCGTGGCGTGCTGACATCAACTACCTCTATTACAACCCGCAGTTCAGCACGGACAAGAACGGCCCGGCGGCGACCAACCCGTTGGCCGCTGCGGAGAAAGTCTCCTTCCGTGACTGGCCGTCGTTGATGTTACGCTGCAAGTCGTGTTGGGTGATGGGCCAAAACCTCGGCAAGGTCGAAGCCGATCTGGCCAATCAGGGCGATACCCTGACGCTGGATCATGGGCTCATCGATACCGGCAAAGGGCGCATGACCGCCAGCGGCCTGTGGAAGCAAAACGCGCAGGAAGAGCGCAGCTCGCTGAAAGGCAAGCTGCTGGGCAGCAAGATCGACGAAACCGCCGCCTTCTTTGGTATCACCACCCCGCTGAAGGGCGCGCCTTACGATGTCGATTTCGACCTTTACTGGCGTGGCCAACCGTGGAAGCCGCAGGTAGACACCCTCAGCGGCGCGTTGACGATTAAAATGGGCAAGGGCGAGATCGACAGCATCGGCGGCGGCCGTGCTGGCCAGTTGCTGCGTTTGGTGAGTTTCGACGCCCTGTTACGCAAGCTGCAGTTTGATTTCAGCGATACCTTCGGTAAAGGCTTCTACTTTGATTCCATCCGCAGCACCGCGTGGATGAAAGATGGCATAATGCATACCGACAATCTGTTGGTTGACGGGCTGGCGGCGGATATCGCCATGAACGGCCAAATCGATCTGGCGCGTCGGCAGATTGATATGGAAGCGGTGGTGGCGCCGGAGATCTCAGCCACGGTCGGCGTGGCGACGGCGTTCGTGATCAACCCGATCATCGGCGCGGCGGTGTTTGCCGCTTCTAAGGTACTGGCACCGTTGTGGAACAAGATCTCGCTGATTCGCTATCACATCAGCGGCAGCCTGGATCAGCCGAAAATTAACGAGGTGTTGCGCAAGCCAAAGGAGAATAAGGCGTCATGAGAAATGCTAACGTTGCGTTGTTACAGTTGTGCAGTGGCGATCGGGTGCGTGATAACCTGGCCCAGATCGAACAGCAGATTAAGCAGCTCAATGCCGGGGTAAAACTGGTCATGACACCGGAGAACGCGCTGCTGTTCGCCAACTCTGCCGCTTATCGCCAGCATGCGGAGCCGCAGGGTGATGGCCCGCTGCAGCAGGCGGTACGCGAGTTGGCGCGGCGCTATGGCGTATGGTTGCTGGTCGGTTCGATGCCGTTGATCAGCCGCGAAAATCCTGCGTTGATCACCACCAGCAGCCTGCTGTTTGACGACCAGGGTGAAATCCGGGCGCGCTACGACAAGCTGCATATGTTCGACGTGGACATTAACGACTCCCACGGCCATTATCGGGAATCGGACACGTACCAGCATGGTCAGCAGTTGACCGTGGTAGATACGCCGGTCGGCCGGCTTGGCATGACGATATGTTACGATCTGCGCTTCCCGGCCCTGTATCAGGCGCTGCGCGCTCAGGGCGCAGAGCTGATTTCCGTGCCTGCCGCCTTTACCCGCGTAACCGGCGAGGCGCATTGGGAAATCCTGCTGCGCGCCAGGGCGATTGAAAACCAGTGCGTGATCCTGGCGCCGGCGCAGGTGGGCAGCCACGGCCCGACCCGCCGCACCTGGGGCCATTCGCTGGCGGTGGACGGTTGGGGCAAGGTGCTGGCCGAAAACCCGGATGCGGTTTCGGCGTTGAAAGTGCGGGTCGATACGGCCGGCCTCAACACCCTTCGCGCGCAAATGCCGGTATTGCAACACAACAGATTCCAGACGTCGCTGACGGCGCCGTTTGAAAAAACCTCCTCCAATAAAGAGTGAAAAAATTATGAGCCTGACGTTTGTCAGTGAGCAGTTACTTGCTGCGAATAAGTTGAGCCACCAGGACCTGTTCTCTGTCTTGGGGCAACTGGCCGAACGCCGCCTCGATTACGCCGATCTCTATTTTCAGTCCAGCTACCACGAAGCCTGGGTGATTGAAGACAGCATCATCAAGGATGGTTCTTATAATATCGACCAGGGCGTTGGGGTACGCGCCGTCAGCGGCGAGAAAACCGGTTTCGCCTATGCCGATCAGATAACTCTGAACGCCCTGAATCAAAGCGCTCAGGCGGCGCGCAGCATCGTGCGCGACAGCGGTGACGGCCGGGTGCATACGCTCGGTGAAATCAGCCACAAGGCGCTGTATCCGCTGCTCGATCCGCTGCAAAGCCTGCCGCGCGAAGAGAAAATTGCCTTGCTGCACCGCGTTGACAAGGTTGCCCGTGCGGCCGACAAGCGGGTGCAGGAAGTGAGCGCCAGCATCACCGGTGTGTATGAACAAATTCTGGTGGCCGCGACCGACGGCACACTGGCGGCGGACGTTCGCCCGCTGGTGCGTCTTTCCGTCAGCGTGCTGGTGGAAGATGACGGCAAGCGTGAACGCGGCTCCAGCGGTGGCGGCGGCCGTTTCGGTTATGACTACTTCCTGGAAGTCGTCGATGGCGACGTCCGCGCGGACGCCTACGCCAAAGAGGCGGTGCGCATGGCGTTGATTAACCTTTCCGCCGTAGCGGCCCCGGCCGGCAATATGCCGGTAGTGCTGGGCGCCGGCTGGCCTGGCGTGCTGTTGCATGAAGCGGTAGGCCACGGCCTGGAAGGCGATTTCAACCGTCGCGGCACTTCGGTATTCAGCGGCCAGATGGGCCAACTGGTGGCTTCCGAGCTTTGCACCGTGGTGGATGACGGCACCTTGCAGGGGCGCCGCGGTTCGCTGGCCATCGATGATGAAGGCGTGCCGGGCCAGTACAATGTGCTGATCGAAAACGGCATCCTGAAAGGCTACATGCAGGACAAGCTTAATGCGCGTCTGATGGGCGTTGCGCCGACCGGCAACGGCCGCCGCGAGTCCTATGCGCATCTGCCGATGCCACGCATGACCAACACTTACATGCTGGCGGGCAAGTCCACGCCGGAAGAGATCATCGCCAGTGTGGAGTACGGCCTGTATGCGCCGAACTTTGGTGGCGGCCAGGTGGACATCACCTCCGGCAAGTTCGTGTTCTCCACCACCGAAGCCTATCTGATCGAAAAAGGCCGCATCACCAAGCCGGTGAAGGGCGCGACGCTGATCGGCTCCGGCATTGAGGCGATGCAGCAGATTTCGATGGTCGGCAACGATCTGGCGCTGGATAAAGGCGTGGGCGTTTGCGGCAAAGAAGGGCAAAGTCTGCCGGTGGGCGTCGGCCAGCCGACCCTGAAGCTGGATATGCTGACCGTTGGCGGTACCGCCTAGTCCTTTTTCGGGGCCGGCTCACGGCCCCAATAAATTCGTTTTTTGCGGCGCTTATCGCATTAGCCATAATTAAGACGGATTCGCTGCTTTTTCCGATTAGAGAAAACCAATAAGCCATTTTTAAGTGTAAAAACTGATCTTATGGAGTTTTTGTTTAAGATTTTTCTTGTTTGGTTAGTCTATCTAATGGTTTACCCATAATTTATGCCTTGTTACCTGCCGCGCGTAGCCTTTAGAATGCCGAAAAATCATACGGATGGCCTTCTGAATGGATTCAGTAACTCGGCGGCTCTCAGCTGCTTTACTCTGCATTTTCTTTTCCTCCACTGCCGGCGCTAGCCTGCTTAGCCCGGCGGATCGCGACAGTATTCAACAGCAGCAGCGTGGCTTGCTTGAGCAAAATCAGCAGCAGCGGCAGGAACTGCAACGCAGCCTGACGCCGACGTTGCCCGCGCCTGCAGAATCAAACGCCAGTTCTGGAGGACCCTGCTTCACCATCACCACCCTTCGGCTGGAAGGCGCGGACCATCTGCCGGCCGGCGCGCGGCAGGAGCTAACCCAAGCCTACCTGCAACGCTGCCTGAATCTGGGCCAAATCCAAACGCTGGTACAGAAGATCTCCGATTGGTATATCAGCCGTGGCTATATCACCAGCCGCGCATTCCTGACCGAGCAGGATTTGTCGCGTGGCGAGCTACGGTTGCTGGTGCTGGAAGGCAAGCTGGAAAAGATCCTGCTGGAACAGCGCGACGATCGTATGCTGAAAATGGCTTTCCCCGGCCTGCAGGGCAATCTTCTCAATCTGCGGGATATCGAACAGGGCATGGAGCAGATCAATCGCCTGCGGCAGCAGCCGGTGCAGATTGAAATTCTGCCCGGCAGCAAACCGGGTTATTCGGTGGTCAATTTGAGCGCCAAACCTGAGTTCCCGCTGATGCTGGGGCTGGGGTTTGATAATAGCGGTCAGAAGAGCACCGGCACCGGTCAAATCAACGGCTCGCTGACTGGCAATAATCTGTTGGGCGTGGCGGACCAGTGGTTCGTTTCCGGCGCGCGCAGCAGCGATTTCGCCAAGGATCACAATGCACGCAGTGTGCAGGCCGGCGTCAGCCTGCCTTATGGCTATTGGCTGCTGGATTATAACTATGCCTACAGCGACTACCTGACCACCATCAACAATCAGGGCTTTGACTGGCGATCCAGCGGCGACAGCCAGACTCATCGATTGAGTTTGTCGCGGGTACTGTTTCGCGACGGTGAAATGAAAACCGGCCTGTCTCTGGGGCTGACGCACCGCATTAACCATAACGCTCTCAACGATACCCGGCTGGAAAGCAGCAGCCGCAAGCTGACTAGCGTTACGCTGGGGCTCAGCCATAGCCAGAAATTGCTGGGTGGCTTTGCCACGTTAAACCCGGCTTACAGCCGCGGTGTGCCCTGGCTGGGTGCCGAAGGCGACAGCGGCAAAATCAAGGAAGCGCCACGCGCCGAGTTTCACAAGCTTTCGCTTTCCGGCAGTTACTACTTGCCGTTGACGCAGGACTGGACTTACCTCACCAGCTTGTACGGCCAGTGGACACCCCAACGTTTGTACGGCAGCGAGCGCCTGACTATCGGCGGCGAGAGCTCGGTGCGCGGCTTCAAAGAGCAGTATCTTTCCGGCGACCAGGGGGGTTACTGGCGCAATGAAGTTAACCGGACGCTGGTGACGCTGCCGTATCTGGGCAGTATCAACGCCCTGGCCGCGCTGGACGGCGGCTGGCTGCATCACGACGCGCTGGACGCCAACGCTTCCGGCACGCTGTGGGGCGGCGCCATCGGGCTGGGCAGCCGTAACCGCCATTTCGGCAGCCAACTGACCGTCGGCTGGCCGCTGGCTTACCCTGACTGGCTGAAGCCGGATCGGGTTTCGGTGTATTACCGGGTCAATATCGTACTTTAACCCTAACGTAC
Source organism: Serratia plymuthica NBRC 102599 (assembly GCF_001590925.1). Classification (GTDB taxonomy): domain Bacteria; phylum Pseudomonadota; class Gammaproteobacteria; order Enterobacterales; family Enterobacteriaceae; genus Serratia; species Serratia plymuthica. The sequence goes on along the minus strand of NZ_BCTU01000042.1, from coordinate 5,383 downwards.
AGGAAGGTTTCAGGGATGAAACACAAACATAATCAACCGTTCAATGCCTATCAGCGCCTGCTGAGCTACACCCTGTGCGGCCTGCTGGCCGGCCAGCCGCTGTTGCCGGTTTTTGCCGCTGGCGTTAACGTCGCCGAAGGCAATACCCGCGTCGATCAGGCCGCCAATGGGGTGCCGGTGGTCAATATCGCCACACCGAACCAGGCCGGTATTTCTCATAATAAATACGACGATTTCAACGTCGGCAAAGAAGGTCTGATCCTCAATAACGCTACCGGTCAGCTCAACCAGAGCCAACTGGGCGGGCTGATCCAGAATAACCCCAACCTGCAGGCCGGCAAGGCAGCGCAGGGCATCATTAACGAAGTGGTGGCGCCCAATCCTTCGCAACTGCAAGGCTACCTGGAAGTGGCGGGCAAGCAGGCCAGCGTGATGGTGGCCAACCCCTATGGCATCACCTGCGACGGCTGCGGTTTTATCAATACCCCCAATGTGACGTTGACCACCGGCAAACCGGTGCTGGATGCCGACGGCAAGCTGCAGGCGCTGGAGGTGACTCAGGGGGCGATCACCGTTCAGGGCAAAGGGCTGGACGCCAGCCAGAGCGATAAATTCGCCCTGATCGCCCGCGCCACCGAGATCAACGCAAAACTGCATGCCAAAGACGCCCGCGTCACGCTCGGTGCCAACCGGGTAGACGCCGCAGGCAACGCCACGCCGATAGCCGGCCACGGTGCCGTACCCAGGGTGGCCATCGATACCGGCGCGCTCGGCGGCATGTATGCCAACCGCATCCATCTGGTGTCCAGCGAACAGGGCGTGGGGGTTAACCTCGGCAACCTTAACGCCCGCGAGGGGGATATCAACCTCGATGCCAGGGGCAAGCTGACGCTGCACAATTCGTTGGCGCAGGGCGCGTTGAGCGCGAATGCGGCCGACATGGCGCTGAGCGGCAGCCACCAGGTCGGGCAGGCAATGACCCTGAACGGCAGCGGCGATATCGCGCTGGATCAGGCCACGCTGAGCGCGGCAGGCGATATGACGCTTAACGCTGCCGGCAAACTGCAGGCCGACGGCAGCACGCTGCTGGCCGGCGCCGATAAGCAACAACGGGCCACCGCCGCGCAAACGCTGAAAGTGAACGCCGGGGAGCAGCAATGGAATAACAGCCGCCTCACGGCCGGGGCGATAACGGCGCAGGCGCAACGTGGCCTGCAACTGGACGACGCGTCTACGTTGGCCGGGTTGAAGCAGGTAGATCTGCAGGCCGGAGCACTGATGCTGGGGGGCAACGCTGCGTCGGGCGGCGATCTGCACCTCTCGGCAGACAGCCTTACCGGCGGTGTGGCCAGCCGGGTGACCGCTGAAGGCGATATCGGGCTGACGCTCAGCGGTGATGGCGACTGGCAGGGAACATTGACGGCCGGGCGTGACCTGCAACTGCAAGCTAACAAGTTAAATAACCATGGCCAACTGGCTGCCAATCGCGACAGCCGGGTTCAGGCACAGCAACTGACCAACACCGGATTGATGCAGGCGCAGGGGGCGCAGAACCTGACCGGCAGGCAGTTGGATAACAGCGGCAAACTGCAGGCGGGCGGTACGCTGACGATCAACGCCGATGGCGTGAACAATCAGGGGCTGATCGGTTCTCAACAACGGCTTGATTTGACGGTGAAAAACGGCCTGAACCTGGACGGAGCGCTGTATGCCGACGGCCCGCTGAGGGTGCAGGCGGGCGAGTTTTTACTGGCCGGCAGCGCTACCGGCAAACAGGGCGTCGCATTTCATGGCGGCGCGCTGAAAACCGCGCAAGGTTCTTCGCTACTCAGTGATGGCGACATCGCGCTCCAGGGGGATGAGGTGCGGCTCGGCGGGCTGCTTTCTGCGGAGCGCGAGCTGACGATCGACAGCCAACGGCTGATTGCCGCTGCGAGCGGACAAACCCAGGCCAAACAGGGTATGTCTCTGACAGTCGCCGAGGGGGCGCAACTTGCCGGAGTGTTCAGCACGCTGGGGGATCTGAAGGTCAGCGGCGCTACGGTGGACAATACCGGGGAGATAGGTGCGCGCAACCTCGATTGGCGCGGGAATTATTTGAGCCAGCGCGGGCAATTACACGCCAGTGAGCAATTGACGCTGGCCGTAAATCGTCTTGACCAGCAGGGTGAATTGCTGGCCGGCAAGCAACTGACCCTGCGCGGCGAACGGCTGGCCAACAGCGGATCAATAGGTGCTGCGGCGCTGGATTTGGCCTTCACGCAGTCGGTAGACAACCTGGGCGAGCTGGTGACGAACAACGCGCTGACGCTGGCCACCCCGGTGCTGAATAACGCCGGACGGCTTGCGGCGAACGACGTTGCAATCAATACGGGCGATTTGGACAACGGTGGGTTGTTGCAGGCCAAAGGCAAGGCGGATGTCACCGCCAATGAGCTGAAGAACCGCCTGTCGGGCAGGATCCTGGCCGGCGGTGCGCTGGCGCTGCAAGCTGGGCAACTGAACAACGCCGGCAAGCTGCAGGGGCAGGCTATTGATATTACCGCGCAACGCTGGGACAACGCCGGCAGCGCGCTGGGAATTGACGGGCTGACCGCGCGGGGCGGCCAACTGGATAATCAGGGGCAGATATTGAGCCGTGGGGCGTTGGCGTTGAACGGCGACAGGCTGGACAACCGCGGTAAGGTCTTGACGGAAGGTGCGCTGCGGCTGAAGGCCGACAGCATAGATAACCGGGGAGAAGTACAGGGCGACAGCGCGCAGATCGAAGCCGACGCGTTGAACAACAGCGGCAACCTGATCGGCGTGAAAAAGCTGGCGCTGCAACTGCAACAGGATCTGCATAACCTTGCCGCTGGCCAGTTGCTGAGCGGCGGCGAACTCAGCGTCGCGGCGGCAGCGGTCAATAACGCCGGGCTCTGGCAGGGCGATCGCATTCTGCTGGCGGCGCGACAGCTGGATCATACCGGCACCTTGCAGGCGAAGCAGTTGATCCGCGTGGATCTGAGCGACGATCTCAACGCCGGTGCGGGCAGCAAAATCGTCTCTAATGGCGAAGCGGCGCTGACGGCGCTGGCGTTGAACAATCAGGGCAGCTGGCAGGCCGCCGCATTGCGCCTGAAGGGCGATAACCTGAACAACGGTGGCGTGCTGGCCGGCGTTAACCGGTTCGATGCCGAGATCGCCGGTGCAGCAGTGCAGCAGGCTTCGGGGCAGATGCTGAGCGACGGCGAACTGCGGTTGAATGCGGAACGCATCGAGAATCCGGGTCTGATGCAGGCGGGGGATCTGCGGCTCACAGCAACGCAATTGGACAACGGCGGCAGGTTGCTGGGGAAAAACAGCCTTAACGCTGAGCTGAGTGGGGTGTTCAATAACCTGGCCGGCGGCAACGTGCGCAGCCAAAATGCGCTGCAACTGACGGCGGCGGAGCTGAACAACGGCGGTGAGATGCAGGGCGATGGCCGCAGCGCACTGCGGCTGGATCGCCAGTTGATCAACCCGGGCAAACTGATCGTCGGCGGCGCCTTGGATCTGCAGGCGCCAACGCTGAATAACGCTGGTTGGCTGCAGGCGGGTAGCCTGATCTTCAACGGATCGCAGCTTGATAACAGCGGTACACTGCTCGCCGCCGGTGATAACCAACTGACGCTCAACAACCTGAATAATCAGGGGACGCTGCAAGGCGGCAATCTGCAACTGAAGGCGGACAGCCTGGAGAATGCCGGTACGCTGCTGGCGACGCGCCAGATGGCGATCGAGGCGCGGCAGATGGATAACCGACAGAGCGGCAAGCTGTTCAGCGCCGGTGATGCGGTGCTGGCTGGCAGCCTGTTGAATCAGTACGGGCAATTGGTGGCGCTGGGCAATATCGCACTGACGCTGAAAGAGGCCTTTACTCAGCAAGGTACTCTGGCGGCGGGCAATGCGCTGAGCCTTGCAGCCGACGGCGATATTCTGCTGCAAGGGACCACTCAAGGGCAAAGCCTGAACCTGCGCAGCCGCGGGCTGCTGACTAACGCCGGCACGGTACGCGGCGGTGGCGGAGAGGTGCGTCTCGAGGCTGAGAGCATCAAACAAAACGAGGGCGCCAGCCTGCAATCGGGTGGGCGAGTACAACTGCTCAGCCGCAGCGACATTACCAACAAGGGTTTTATCGGTACCGCCGGCGATCTGCTGCTGATTGCCGCCAATCAGCTGTTTAACAGCGGCATGCTGTACGGCGGCGGCAATATGCAACTGCTGGCGGATCGCATCGTCAATCAGCGCGGCGATATTCTGGCGGGCAACAGCCTGTGGATGCAGAAAGATGCCGACGGCAATGCCAACAGCGAGATCGTCAATACTTCCGGCACTGTCGAGACCGAAAACGGCGATATCCAGATCAAAACCGCGCACCTGCTTAACCAACGTGATGGGTGGTCGGTTAATAAGGAACAACAGACAGCAATCAGGGATCCGCTGTGGAATGGTCAGCCTCTGGTCGGTATGAAACTGGGGGATTTGCCTGAGAGCGAATTGGGTTATTACATCGAAACCGTGCGCACCGGCGGCAGCATGGGGCATGGCAATGGTTCCGTTGATGATTACTATTATCTGGCACCGAAAGCCGCTGCCGTCGATAAAAAGATCCTGGTTGAATCCTCCGGAGTGACTGTCACCGCGAGCGGTGGCGCTGGGCGCATTGCTGCAGGCAAGAATATTGTCGGCAATATCACCCGTTTCGATAATATTGCCAGCGATATGTTGGCTGGCGGCAATATCTCACTGGCTGGTGCCACGTTGAACAATGAGAGCACACAAGCAGGCCGCCAGAATAAGTATCTGAATTACCGTTATGACGGAGAAGTTGCACAATATGATTTCGACAAACACCATTCTCTGGCTGACTTCAAAAAGAGCGGTGGTTATATCCGCGATAACGTCAATACCTCCATTCAGTACCGTTTAACCGGCCAGCCGGAGTACGAGAACGAAGATACGGTTCTTTACCGTTCGGTCATTCAGGCTGGTGGTGCGGTTAACGCCAGCTTTACCGACACGATCAGCAACACGGCGGTAACGCCGAATGCCGGCAGCCTGAGCCATACGATCGACCGGCCGACGCTCGACAGCCTGCAACAACCGAATGCCGTCGACGGCGTACAACAGCAAGGGCTGGCGGGCGATCAGGGTATCGCCGTCGGCAGCCCGGCATGGCGCGACAGTCTGCAGAGTGCATTGGGTTCGCTCGGCAACAACGCCGCCGAACTGGCGGATTACCCGCTGCCGAATGGCGGCAATGGCCGCTTTGTCCCGACCGAGGATCCGAACAGCCCTTATCTGATCACCACCAACCCCAAACTGGATGGTCTGGGGCAACTGGACAGCGGCCTGTTCAACG
>NZ_BCTU01000041.1 GCF_001590925.1 Serratia plymuthica NBRC 102599 | reverse complement strand
ATAAGGGTAGAAAACCGACGGGAGAGCGCCAGATGCCTGAATTACCAGAAGTTGAGACCAGCCGACGTGGTATTGAACCTTATCTTGTCGGCCATAGCATTCAGTATGCGGTGGTGCGTAACGCGCGGCTGCGCTGGCCTGTTTCCGAGCAAATTCTGGCGCTGAGCGACCGGCCGGTACGCAGCGTACAACGCCGCGCCAAGTATCTGCTGATTGAACTGGACCACGGCTGGATTATCGTCCATTTGGGGATGTCCGGCAGCTTGCGTATGCTGGCTGAGGAAACCGAAGCCGGTAAGCACGACCATGTTGATCTGGTGATCAGCAACGGCATGACGCTGCGTTATACCGATCCCCGCCGTTTTGGCGCCTGGCTGTGGTGCGAAGACCTGGCGAACAGCAATGTGCTGGCCCACCTTGGGCCGGAACCGCTAAGTGAAGCCTTTACTGGCGCCTACCTGTACGAAAAGTCACGCAATAAGCGCACGCTGATCAAACCCTGGCTGATGGATAACAAGCTGGTCGTAGGGGTTGGCAATATCTACGCCAGCGAATCACTGTTCACCGCCGGGATCCTGCCCGATCGCCCGGCCGGTTCGCTGAGCAAAACGGAAGCTGAGTTGCTGGTGGAGACTATCAAGGCGGTATTGCTACGCTCGATTGAGCAAGGGGGGACCACGCTGCGCGATTTCCTGCAGTCGGACGGTAAACCAGGCTATTTCGCGCAAGAATTGCAGGTGTATGGTCGTGCGGGTGAGCCTTGCCGCGCGTGCGGCACGCCGATTGAATCCGCTAAACACGGGCAGCGCAGTACCTTCTTCTGCCGCCGCTGCCAACGCTGATTATTGTGCGGCGAGCCTTTCCATCAGTGCCTGGGTGACCACGTCCGGCAGGAAAGGTGCGATATCGCCGCCGTGGCGCGCCACTTCCTTCACCAGGGAGGAAGAGATAAACGACCACTCTTCGGAAGGCATCAGGAACACGCTTTCCAGCGTTGGCATCAGGTGGCGGTTCATGTTCGCCAACTGCAATTCATATTCAAAGTCAGACACCGCACGCAGGCCGCGCACCAGAATATTGGCATTTTGGTGGGCGGCAAAATGCGCCATCAGCTCACTGAATCCCAACACTTCGACATTATCCAGATGCGATGTCACCTGGGTGGCTAACGCCACGCGCTCTTCCAGCGTGAACAGCGGTTTTTTGCTTGGGCTGGCGGCAATGGCCAGAATGACGTGATCGAACATCAATGACGCGCGCGTCACCAAATCCAGGTGGCCGTTAGTCAGGGGATCGAAAGTACCGGGATAAATGGCTTTACTGGTCATGATTCACTTCTCTGAAGAGTTGCGGCCCAATGCCCACAATGCGGCATATTTATTGAAGGTATATTGCGCGTTGACCACGGCTAACAGCAACCCCTGTTTACCGTCGAGGAAGCCGGCGCGCAGCAGCCAGGTTTTGCAGAAGGCGCCGAAAGTATGAGTCAGTATGGAGGAGTAACCGCAGCGCTTGCCGGCCTGATGACGCTGATTGGCCCATTCTTCGGCATAACGCAGCTGCTTGCGCTGGAAAGCGAAAAAGTCGCGACAGGTCAGGTGTAGCAGATCGCCGCTGAGAGGCACCACTTTTGCGGCGCCGATATTGAGCGATTCATGCACCAGATCGTCGTTATAGCGATAGCGTCGGTTGGCGTACAGCCGGTTGACGCGATCCGGATACCACCCGCTGTGACGCATAAAACGTCCAAGGAACAGGTTGCGGCGCGCACAACTGTAGACCTGATTGTCGTCAGGCGCGGCCAAGGTCTGTTCAATCGATTGGCGCAGTTCGGGGGTGACGCGCTCGTCAGCGTCGATCATCAGAATATAGTCGTGGCTGGCGTAGCTTTGAGCCAATTGGCGCTGTTTGCCGAAGCCCTGCCAGTCGGTATGGACGAACACTTTGGCGCCGAGGTTTTCGGCAATGGCGATGCTGTCATCCTGGCTGCCCGAATCGAGAATGACCACTTCGTCCGCCCAGGCCACAGAGTTCAGGCAATCCGGCAGCAGCCCGGCTTCGTTCTTGGCGATGATCACCACCGACAGGCTTTTGCGGTCGCTCATTTAATGGCTCCGTGGCGGCAGGTGCGGTTCCAACAGTTGCAGCAGGCGCTGCAGCGCTCCCTGATTCTGATACAGCACTTCCACGGCGTGGCGGCCGTAATAGCGGCGATAGTCTTCGTCGGTGAGCAGAGTGGCGACTTCCTTGACCAGCGAGTCCTCGTCGGCCACGGTGATCAGCCCTTCGGCCTGCGATAACTTGGCGCAGATATCTTTAAAGTTGAAGATATGCGGCCCCATCAGCACCGGAATGGCGTGTGCAGCGGCTTCCAGCGGATTATGCCCGCCGCGTTCCACCAGGCTGCCGCCGACAAAGGCCAGGTCGGCAATGCCGTACAGCAGCATCAGTTCGCCCATGGTATCGCCAATCACCACCTGGGTGCTGCCGGAGGGGATTTCACCGCTGCTGCGCAGGGTGTAGCTGAAACCGGCTTTCTGCACCAGTTCTTTGGCGGTAGAGAAACGTTCAGGGTGACGCGGCACCAGGATCAGCAGCAGGTCGGGATGTTTTTCCAGCAGCTTGCGGTGTGCCGCCAGCAGAATGGTTTCTTCTCCTTCATGAGTGCTGGTCGCGATCCACACCGGGCGACGCGGCGCCCATTGGCGGCGTAACGTGATCGCGCGTGCAGCCAGCTCGGGAGTGACGGAAATGTCGAATTTCAGGCTGCCGGTCACGGTCAGCTGCGAGCGTTTCAGGCCAAGTTCGATAAAGCGTTCGCCATCTTCCTGATTTTGCGCGGCGATTAGCGTAATGCGGCGCAGCATATCGCGGACAAAACCGCCGATTTTTTTATAACCGGCGGCAGAGCGAGCGGAAAGGCGTGCGTTGGCGATCACCAGCGGGATCTGACGCTGATGCAGTGCGTTAATCAGATTTGGCCACAGCTCGGTCTCCATGATGATAACCAGCTTGGGGTTCACCTGATCGAGGAAACGGCGCATGGAGCCGGGCAGGTCGTAAGGCAGATAAACATGATGAACGTCTTTACCGAAAGCGGACTGAACGCGCTCTGAACCAGTTGGCGTCATCGTGGTCACAGTAATCGGTAAATAGGGATAGCGGTGGCGCAGCGCGCGGACCAACGGGATGGCTGCCAGCGTTTCCCCCACGGAGACGGAATGCAGCATGATGCCGCCCGGCACCACTTTTCCGGCGCAGAAGCCATAGCGTTCTGCCCAGCGTTTACGGTAGGCTGGAGCTTTGCGGCTACGCAGCAGTAAGCGGAGCCAGATCAGGGGTTGGATGAGGTAGAGTAGTACCTGATATAAACGCAGCAACATTCTATCAATTTCATTTATATGGGTTAGTCAGAATAGTACCATAACTGGAAGGGAAAGGCGCTAATTTGGTAACCTTTGGTGTCAGTTTTAGACAACAGGCGAGAGATTTCGCTGATAGGCTTGGAATGAAGAATATTTTAATTATTCGCCGTGACAATATTGGCGATCTTGTTTGTACGACTCCTTTGATTGAAGGGGTGAAAATTGCCTATCCGGATGCCAAACTTTATCTGTTAATCAATAAAGTCAGCCAGGATGTCGTTAAAAACAACCCGCACCTTGAAAAGGTTTTCGTCTATAAAAAGGCAAAGCACAAGGCGAAAAATGAAACGACATTAGGGGTTTATTTTGAGCGTTTGATGATTTTTATTAAGTTGCGAAAAATAAAATTCGACGCGGCGATCCTGGCCAACCCGGTTCCTTGCAAGTACAGCCTGCGGTTGGCGAAAATGGCGGGGGTAAGCAATATTATCGGCGCAGATTTAGGTACGTCTGATATTCATCATCCTTTCCGTAAGGAAAATTTCAGCGGCAAGCATCAGGTAGAGCATACTTACAGCTACTTATCGGCGATTACCGAACAGCGCATCCCGATCCCGCCGGTCCGCGTGTTTTTGGCCCCGGAAGAGCGTCAGCAGGCGGCGCAACGTTTGCAGAAACTCTTGCCGCCTGTCGGGCGAGTTTGCGCGGTCCATATCAGCAGTCGCAGCCCTAAACGTCGTTGGCCGATAGAACGCTATGCCGAAATTATCAATCGCTTAGTCGCCGATCAGAACACCGCAGTGCTGATTTTCTGGTCCCCGCAAGGCACGCTGACGCCTGATGATATCGGTGACCAAAAACGTGCAGAGCAGTTGTTGGCGCTGTGTCAGAATGAACGCGTGGCGCTTTACCCGACGGCCTCGGTGAGGGAATTACTGGCCGGTTTTGATTTATGCGACAGGGTATTGTGCAGCGATGGCGGGCAGATGCATCTGGCTGCGGCGTTGAATAAAGATATGGTGGTCTTTTTTGGCGATACGGATAAAGAATCCTGGCATCCCTGGACGGGGCGTTATCACATTCTGCAGACCGAATCGGGTGATTGTATTGATGTGTCCGTTGACGATGTCTGGCAAAAAATACAAACGTTCGATTAATTAAAGTAAGGGCAGGGAATTCCCTGCCCTTATTTATTTCTTGAGCGCCAAATAGCGCTGACAAATAGATTTTAGTCCATAGTTCAGCAACTGCTGGTGATTAATCTCCGGAGGTTGGGCATAAATTTTTGCCATTTTTTCCGCCAGCGATTTTTCATTGAGGTCTGCCAGTGCGTTATCCATTCCGGCTTTTTCCAGAATTTCCGCAGGCCCCCCTGGACAACGGGTGCTGACCACCGGCGTACCGCATAACAACGCTTCCACCAGCACATTGCCAAAGCCTTCGCTGTCGGAGCTGAGCACCAGCAGCGATGCGTGCCGAATAAAGGGATAAGGGTTGGCCTGGAAGCCGAGGAACAGTACGCGGTCGGCGATGCCCAACTGATTGGCCAGCTGTTTCACTTCCCCTACGTTGGCTTCGCTGCCGGCGCCAATCAGTGCCAATGGCGCCTGTATGCCCGATTGCGCATAGGCTTTCAACAGGCGATCGTGCCGCTTGTGCGGATGAAAGCGCCCGACGTGCACCAGATATTCCTGACCCGCCAGTTCACAGGGTTCCGCCGCCTGTTGTTCGATGGCGGCAATATCAAACGGATTGTTGATGACTGCCAACCGGTTCGGGTGGATAGGCAGGTTTTGTTGCAGATCGTCCCCGACGGCCTGTGAGACGGCGACGATATTTTGGCCCTGATAAACGCCGGCGATTTTCCGCTGTTTCAGCCAGCGATCCAGGCCCTTGCGATGGCCGAGATAAGAAGTCGATAGCATGCCGTGGATGCAAAACCACAGGCGATCCGAGGAGAGCAGCTTGCTGCGGCTGACGATGCGATCGGTTTTATGCAGGTTCGAGAACACCAAATCATAGGCACCCTGCTGGCGTTCGTTATCGGCGATCACCCGATCCAGCGCGGCGGCGCGGCGTGACAGCTCGGTCAGTTTTCGCCAGGGGGTGCGGCTGTGATCCGCAACCACCTGATAATGAACGCCGGCCGGGATAGGGTAGTTACAGACGTCGCGAAGCGAAATCAGGCTGACGTCATTGCCCATTTCCTGCATGCCCTGACACAGCGTCAGCACCACTTTTTCTGCGCCGCCGCCGGGCAGGCCATCGATAATCATCAAAATACGCATAGTTAATCCAGCAGCCGGTTATAAAGGGAGATCAACTGTTCCGACAGGTGCGCCGGGGTGGCAGACATGATACGTGCTCTCGCGGCTTCACCCATGGCGGAACCCAGTGCCTGGCGTGGCAATGCCTTGATCGCCGTGACGAGGGCGGGGACATCCAGAGCATCGGTAACGAAGCCGTTTTGCCCTTGAGCGATAAATTCCGCGCCGCCGCAGGTGGTGCTGGTGATGACCGGCAGACCGCAGGACATTGCCTCCAGAATCACGTTAGGGAACGGGTCGTACAGCGTTGGCAACAGCAGTGCATCGGCGGCCTGATAGAACGGCAGCGTCTGCTTTTGCACGCCCATAAACCGCACCCGATCGCCGCACCCTAGCGACTGTGCCAGCGCCTGATAGCGCTTTTCAGCCTTATCTTTACCGACGACCAGCAGATAACTGTCCGTGGCCGCGACAGCGCGGATGGCGGCGGCCAGCCCTTTGCGCTCAAAGCCGGAGCCGACAAAAATCAGGCAGTGCGCCTGTTGAGGGATCTGGTGTTGCCGACGCAATTGCTGCCGCTGCTCGGCCGTGGCCGGCAGAAATTTTTGATTATCAATGGCGTTGTAGATCACCGTGATTTTATCGGCCGGAACCCCAAAGTCGTCGATGATTTCCTGTTTAATCATTTCCGCATTGCAGATGACCGCTTTCAGTTCCGGCGCGGCATACATCGCACGTTCCGCACACATTACGTAACGGTGATAGCGGTTGGAGAACAGCCATTTGCGGCGCCAGTCGGGCAGCAAACGCGCTCTTTGCAGCAACCAGCGGCGGTGAACGCCATCGCCGGCGCGGTAAATATCACAGCCGGGGATACGCTCGTGGCTCTGCACCAGATCAAATTTCTCTTTCTGCCACAGCGCTCTGGCGGCCTCGGCAAAACCGCGCTCACGGCTGATGCGCCCAAGCTTTATCGGATTGCACAAATGAATATGCCAGTTCGGATGGGTTTCACCCTGCCATTCGCGGGTGATAACGTTCAGATCGAGGTTCTGTTGCTCCAGTGCTTCCAGAGCGCGTGAGACGAAACGCTCGGCGCCACCGTCCGGGCGATACTTTTGACGAACGATCGCCAAACGAAATGCTTTCATGCTAGCCGGCTCCGCGCGGCTGCAATCACCGCGTCTGTAGGGATAAGGTCCAGGTAACGTTCATCGGTGCCGGTGTTGATGGCGTCCGGATCGGGTAAGGTGCCGAAGTCCCCGGCCCATATCACGCAGCCATTAACCTGCCATGGGCGCCAAAACACCAGCTTGGAAGGGCCAAACAGTGCAATGCAGGGTGTCTGCAGCGCAGCGGCCATGTGCATGGGCACCGAGTCTACACCGATAAACAGTTTAGCGTGGTCGATCAGGGCGGCAAGCTGACGCAGCGTTAACTGGCCGGCCAGCGAAACGACTCCCTGCGGCGGGCAGAGCGCCAGAATGCGCTCCACCATTTCCCGCTCTTTTTTGTCCGGCCCAGAGGTGATCACCAACCGGTGGCCGTCGGCCTGCAACGCGCTGACAGTGGCGGCCATTTTTTCTTCGCTCCAGCATTTGAAGAACCAGCGGGACGTAGGTTGTACCACGATATAATCGCCGGTAATGCCCTGCTGCCGTAACAACTGCTCGCAGGTCTGCCAGTCCTGCGGCGGATAGCTCATGGTCACCTGCTGGCTGAGGGTCGGCAGACCGAGCGGCCGCAACAGGGACAGGTTCTGTTCAACGGTATGCAACCGCGCGTGATCGCTTACCGGCACCAAATGCGTGTGGCAATGGCGCCATAAGAAGCCTCGCCGTTTGGGCAAATCGAAACCCAGCCGAATGCGCGCGCCGGTCAGGTGGGCGATAATGGCGCTGCGCCATTGATCGGCCAGATTGACCACCAGATCGTAACGTTGGCCTTTGAGCTGCCGGATCAGGTTAAGTTCGTGGCGCAGATGAGCTTTCGTACCCTGTTTTTTCCACTGGCGATCGATAACGAAGACATTCGACAGCGCCGGGTGGCTGGCCAGCATATCCTGGGTTTCTTTATACAGCAGCACGTCGATCTGCGCCTGCGGGTAGTTTTGCCGCAGGGTATTGATGACCGGCGTGGTCAGCAACATGTCGCCGTGATGGCGAAGTTTAACGATCAGAATACGCTGTATCGAAGTATCAGGAGCTAGGGCTGGCGCGTCGTTCATCATGAGTCGCTTTCAGGGAAACCAATATTTGATTCTAAATGACCCGATCGCATGTGGCTACTGTTGCACGGTTTTCTTGCCGCGAAGTGAAAAAATAGCGCGAAGGAGAGACAAAAGGTCTTCAACGTTGTCCAAACCAGGCAGTAAAGTCGTTTGCCCTGGCGAAACGCCCTGCGTAACATAATGCATTCTGTTGATATCAGGCTCGATATTTATGACTAAACCGGCGTTTCTCATCACCATTGATACCGAAGGCGACAATCTGTGGCAAAACCACGATCGTATTTCGACCGAAAACACGCGCTTTTTGCCGCGCTTTCAGGCGTTGTGTGAGAAATATGGCTTCAAGCCGGTGTATCTTACCAACTATGAAATGGCGGTAGATGCCGAATACGTCGAGTTTGCCCGCGATGTGATTGCGCGCGGTACCGGGGAAGTAGGAATGCACCTGCACGCCTGGAACAGCCCGCCTCTGACGCCGTTGACCGACGATGACTGGCGGCACAAACCTTATCTGATCGAATACCCGGCCGAACAAATTCGCGCCAAGGTCGATCATATGACCAAGCTGCTGGAAGATGCCTTCCAGACCAAAATGCTCAGCCATCGCGCCGGGCGCTGGGCGTTTAACGAGTACTATGCGGCGTTGTTGCTGGAATATGGTTATCAGGTAGATTGCTCGGTCACGCCACGCGTCAACTGGCAATATTCGCCGGGCAACCCGCAAGGGAACGGCGGTACCGACTACCGGCACTTCCCGTCGCAGGCCTATTTTATCGATCCGGAAAATATCGCCGCAGCGGGAGCCTCAACGCTGTTGGAAGTGCCGATGAGCATCCAGTATAAGCATTCTGCGCTGATGAATACGCTCAAGCAGGGTTATGATCGGTTGCGTGGCAAGCAGCGTTCGCCGTCGGTAAACTGGTTGCGGCCAAGCGGCGGCAATCTGGAAAAAATGCAGCAGGTGGCCGAACGTTGCCTGTTGCAGGGACATGACTACGTCGAGTTTATGCTGCACTCTTCCGAGTTTATGCCCGGCGGCAGCCCGACGTTTAAAACCGAGCAGGATATTGAAGTGCTGTATCGCGATTTAGAGCAGTTGTTCGCCTGGCTACAGCAGCGTACGGTGGGCATGACGCTGGCCGAATATTATCAACTTAAAGTGAACTGACATGTCGAAAAAATGGAAAATTAAGGTCGCGGATTGGTTTTTGCGACGTTATACCGCAAAGTCCGGCCGTTTCCAGGATAAGGCGACTTTCGACAGTCGGCTTCAGTTTGACAATATCGTCATCTATTCGACCACGGCGTTGGGTGATTTTATGTTCAACACCCCCGCGCTGCGGGAACGCTATCCCGATGCGCACATTACGCTGGTGGTGCACAAGAAGAATCAGGAACTGGTGGAGAACGGCCGCTACTACGATCGCGTGGTGTATTGGGACAGTAAAATCAAGAGTATGCGGCCGCTGCTGAAGTCACTGCGCGAGCATCAGCCGGATTTGGCGCTGATCCTGCATTCGCATCTGCCGTACGACATCATCAGCGCGGTATTATCCGGTGCGAAATATATTATCCGCGATAACTACAGCTCCGGGATTTGCGGGCTTGAACCTTGGCTAACCAATTATATCTTCCATTATTACGGTCATTTTATTCGCCGCAAGCTGGAGCTGATTTCAATTTTGGGTTGTCGCAGTGACGATCCCACCATGGAAATCCCCGCGCCTTATCAGCCGGGTATCAAAAGTAGCGAGCACTGTACTGTTGGTTTTCAACTGGGCGCCTCTACCGAATCACGCTGCTGGCCGGTCTCGCATTTCGTCCGGCTGGCGGACGAACTGGTGGCCAAACACGGCAAGGTGCGTATTGTGCTGATTGGCGGCCCTTTTGATGAGGGGAAAGCGCAGCAGTTCCTGAGCCAGGTGAACCCTGAAACCCGGGTTTGCGTGGACAACCGGATTGGTAAAACGGGATTGCAGGCGCTGCTGACGCTGATCGACAGCTTCCATGTGCTGATCACCGGCGATACCGGGCCGCTGCATCTGGCGGTCGCGCTGAAAGTAAAAACCATCAGCCTGTTCGTCACGGCTGATTCACGTTCTACCGGGCCCATTCAGGATCCGGAGCTTCATCGGATTATTCAGGTTTCCCGCACCGGTTACACTATGCCGCTGGAAGCTGAAAGCCCGATGGGCGTGATCCAACCGCAGCGTATTTATGCTGAGGTGGTGGAGCATCTGTCATTGAATTAAGCGTGTTTTTCGCGCGTTCTCAGTCGCCAGCGGATTTTTGACAACCAGGTATCGACCCGGGCGTAGCGCATTTGCCGGATTTTTTTTCGCGGTACGCCGCTGTTGCGGCATACCTCAGCCACGCGGTTGAAGGTGCGCAGCGCTTCCGGCTCATAATGGTAGTAGCCGTACAGCGCTTTCGACATGCTTTTCACTTCCGAGAAACAGTTGGCGAGCATTAAGGCCGCCAATTGTCGCAAGGGCTCATCATGCGGGCGCTGATCGATAAAACGCAGCGTTTTGCCGATGGCAAACAGCATATCTTCAATATCTTTGGCTTTGACGTTGCGGGTGATGCCCTGGCTGTTATCCCGATAGAAATAAAGCTCATGGTCGAGATGGGCGATTTTCCGGGTTTTGAAATACTGGAACGGCGTGAAGATAACGTCTTCATAGCGCCGGCCGTTTTCGAATGATTCCCCTTCCAACAGCGTACGCCGATAGACCCGGCTCCAGAGATGCCACATTGAGCGGGCAAACAGCGGAGTGAGGCAGGACAGGCCCTGGTTGTCAAAATCATAAACGCTGCGGCGGGCGGTTGTCTGGTGCGGCAGCATTGGCGGGGTATCGATAAACTTTTGATAATTAAAGTCGATCAGGTCATCTTCATCCGCCAGTAGCAATGGCCGCAGAATGGCCAGGTAGTCACCGCTCAGCAAATCGTCCCCGTCAAGGAAGGTAATGTAACGCCCACGCGCGTGTTGCAGCCCGATGTTCCGGGCACAGGCGATGCCGCCATTTTTCTGCGAGATAAAGGTCACATGCGGGTGTGGGATCTCTGCCAACAACTGGCGTACCCGATCGGCGGAAGCATCGGTTGAGCCGTCGTCAATGATGACCACTTCAATATCATCGCCGATTTGGTCGAACAGTGAACTCAGGCTGGCGACAACGAAATCCTCATTATTGTAAAAAGGCACAATAAAACTGAGCAGCGGCGGTGATGAGTTCATATCGTTCAATCCTGGGAAACCGGCATTTTCTTCATCGACAGCACGCTGGCAATTATCGCCAGGCAGAATATTGCCGTGCCTTCGGTGCTGAAGAAGAGAACGTCGCTGAGCCCGTAAACAAACAGGCTGAATGTCACCCCTAACAATAACGCATTACGGTGCGGCTTAAGAGAACTGACGAATAAGCCAACGTAGAGCGCGAATAAAAACAGCACACCCCAAACACCTTTGAGCGAGTAGGTTTCCAGCAGTTCGTTATGCAGATGCACATTGATATAAGGCATAACGCCGTACAGTTCGGGTTGCTTGGCGACAATGGCCTTGATTTCCTCGCCGCGCTGCTCTGCAGATTGTCCCAACGGTGCCATCGTACCGGTACGTAAGCCGATTCTTTGCATCGTAATACGGGATATGATGGAATTGTCGATTTCCGGCGTACTGACCAGCTTCATGTTGGTTTTAAAATCATCAATGCGCTGTTCTATCTGTGATTTGAAGACAAGACCACTGACGAGTAGCAGCACAGGTACCGAAGCTATCAGTAGCATCTTGTGCTTATGGGATATCAGGTTCTTCGTTGCCAGTATCGACAAGGCGATAACAACCGGGTAAACCAACATGGCCGCCCGCGTTCCAGTGAGCACCAGCGTGGAGAACGTAACCAGGAACCCAATGATATACAAAGGAATACGGTACTTACTGCGTAGCATCAGTATCGCCTGCAGCATCACCAGATTGATGGCGGTAATCAGGTAGGCGGCGACGGTGGCGCGATCGAAGTTGATTTCTATACGCGGAATATCCAGCCACAGCCCTTGGTAAAGCGAATAACCGTTGACCGCGATGCCGGTCGCCAGCGCGACGACAACAAACGCGCGCTGCATGCAAAGCCGTTCATTTAACGCAATCAACAGGATAAACGCGGTGGCGATCAGCAATTTCCCGGTCGACATATAGGAACGGTAAATATTGATGTACTCGCCCGGTTGTTTGAAGTGCTGCAACCAGAAAATGCTTCCCATACCTACGCAGAAAAACAGAATCGGCAGAATTAAGTTTTTTTTGTTTTTAACAAAATACTTTATGTTCAGGCAGACGGCGATGAACGAGATATAGCTGGAAATATAAAACAGATTGCGCCCGGTGGCGGAGCCAAAGGGGATCGTGCAAAAAGCGATAGCGCATCCCAAATAAATAAGATAGCTGAAGGCGGGATGTGGAGTTGTTTCTTTTAGCAGCATGGGGCTGGGTTTCCTGCTCATATTACGTTTGGGTAATAAATGATTTCAGCGAATCATCAAACTCGGTCTTGAACATAGCGTAGCTGAAATGTTCGACGGGGTAACGCTGCGCATTTCGGCTCATGGTTTGGTAGGTTTCAGGTACCATCAGCCTTTCGACCGCATCCGCGCATTCCAGGTGCGACAGCAGCTTTGGCACCACCAGGGCATCGGTAGCCGGATCGTAAACATCGTGAGGGAAATCCACCTTGATACCGGTCAGTCGGCAATGTTCTTCGATTGTCACTGTAGGCGTCAGCCCAATACCGCACTGCCCGTCCTTGATCACTTCAGGCTGGCCATCCACCTGCGGGAAAATCACCGGCACGCCAAAATACAACGCTTCCATACAGGATAAGCCGAAGGGTTCGGTAATCGGCGTGCTCATATAGATATGGGTACGGTTGAAAAAGTCGGCCACGTTATCCTGAAAGCCGCTGAAAGTGACCCGATCGCCCAGTTCGAGTTTTTCTGCCAGTGCTTCAAACGCCGCCCGATCCGGCCCTTTGCCGGCGATTTCCAGGGTGACATCATGCCCGCGGCGCAGCAACTCTTGCAGCGTCAGCAATGAAACGCTGATGCCTTTCAGGCTCACCAGACGAGACGCCGTGCCTATCCTCACCGGCTGGCTCAGTGGCTTCAAACTATCATGAATACCGATAGGGGTTTTAAGCCGGTTAATCACCACGTGATTGGGGCAGGGCAGGTTAAACCGCAGCGCCATCACCCGCTTTGAGGCGTAAGACGCGGAGATGCAGCCGTCCAGCATGGCGAGGAATCGTAATGTCTTTGGATTTTTCGGATAGCGCCAGGAGCAGCCATGATCATAATAAATCAGTTTGCCGCGTTTAGGTTTCGCTGCCAGGCCGGGTACAAGATCCCAGACAATCACTACGTCGGCGTTGGCTTTCTCGATTTTTCTGTTCAGCAGGTATTTGCGCAAGAATTGCGGGCAACGCAGCGGGAACGCGTTAATCAACCTGTTGGCAAAGGTGATCTTCTGGTCAGGCATTTGCCGACGGATTTCTTCACCGACCTCACCGCTGATGCAAATGACGTCGTTGCTGCCATCGGTCGTGTCGTTGATATACTGCAGGAACAGACGTTCGACACCACCCATTTTCCCTAAATTGATAATGTGCAGTTTTTTCATCAAATAACCTTTTGCAACTCTGCCCAGACTGCGTCAGCGCTGAGCGTCGCCATGCTTTTTTCCGGAGAAATCAGGGAATGCTGATTTTGCCCATAGCCGCCGATCAATCCCGGATCGGTCGGGCCGAACAGCGTGATATTAGGCCTGTCGAGCGCAGCGGTCAGATGGCTGAGACCGGTATCGACCGAGACCACGCCTTTCGCGCCGGCCAGCACCTCGGCGACCTGCTGCAGGCTGAGTTTTGACAGCACCTCGACGTGCGGGAAGCCTTCCGCCAAACGCAGCGCGCGCAGGCGTTCGTGTTCCGCGCCCCACGGCAATTTTATCTTCAATCCGCTTGGCGCCATCAGCCCAATCAATTCCCGCCAGTGCGACTCAGGCCAATGTTTCTCATCGCGGGTCGTCGCGTGCAAAAACACCAGGTATTGCCCGGCATCGGCTGGCAGGTGGCTGAGAAAGCGCGCCGAAATGGCGTAATCGCCGTAGCTTTCCGGCTTGTCGTAGCCCAGACTTTTGGCGAACAGCTCGCGGGTGCGCTCCACGGCGTGTTGCTGTTTGTCGATGTCATGACGGTGGTTATAGAACCAACTGGCGAACGGCTCGCGGGCGCTCTTGGCATCCTGGCCGTGCTTGCTGCCTTTGGCGATGCGGGTGATCAATGCGGCGCTTTTGATTAACCCCTGGGCGTCGATCACCACGTCGTAGGTGCGCTCCTGCACCAGACGTTTAAAATCGCAACGCTCCTGACGGGTCTCGCTGCCAAACCAGTTTTTGCGCCAGCGGCGGATCGCCACCGGGATCACGCGGTCTACTGCCGGGTGCCAGGTGGGGATCTGGCTGAAACCTTCCTCCACCACCCAGTCGAAGCGAATGCCGGGAATGGCCTGCATGGCGTCGGTCAACGCCGGTAGCGTGTGGAGCACGTCTCCCATCGAGGAGGTTTTTACAATCAACACCTGCATGCTTACTTATTCCTCGCTGGCGGCAAGTAACGGCGTCAGCGCGTCCAACACCTGCTGTGGCTGAATATCGATCAGGCTCTGATGGTAACCCTGATCGGCATCGCCTTTGCGTATCTTATGGTAACCACTGATTAAGCGGATCACTTTGGCTTTATCGGACAGCGGCGGCGTGAAATCCGGGCTGCTTGGGCCGTACAATGCTATCAGCGGTTTGTTCAATGCCGCTGCAACGTGCATCAGGCCAGAGTCGTTGCTGACCACGGCCTGGCAGGACGCCAGCAGGATCACTGCCTGCTCCAACTGAGTTTCCCCGGCCAGATTCATGCAAAATACTCGGGCGTCGTCATCCAGCGCCGCGCGGATTTGTTCGCCCGCTTCATGATCCTTGGCCGAGCCGAACAGCGCGATTTGATAACCCTGATCGATCAGCATCTGGGCCAACTGGGCGTAGTGGTAGTGCGGCCAGCGTTTGGCCGGGCCAAATTCGGCCCCTGGGCAGAAACCGATAATCGGCCGGCTCCCGGTCAGGTTGAAGGCCGCGGTGGTTTCGGCAATTTCTTCGTCGCTTACCTGCAACTGCGGCCACAGCAGCGGCTGCGGCAGATCTTCGGCGCGATGGATGCGTTGCTTGTCGTAAGCCAGCGCCACATAGCGCTGTACCATCAATGGAAAGGCGGTTTTGTCCAGGACGCGGATATCATTGAGCAGACCGTAGCGCATTTCGCCACGCCAGCCGGTCCGCTGTGGCACCTGGGCGAAGAACGGCACCAATGCGGATTTGAACGAGTTCGGCAGTACGTAAGCGCGATCGTAGCCGTTGGCGCGCAGGGCGCGCCCCAAGCGCCGGCGTTCACCGAGCGCCAGCGCGCCGTGGCCTAACGGCATCGACAGAGCCTGATTGACCTCCGACATACGCGCCAGCAACGGACGGCACCAGGCGGGCGCCATCACGTCAATTTCCGCTGTCGGGTGCTCGGCCTTCAGGGTGCGGTAGAGACTTTGCGACATCATCATATCGCCAACCCACGAAGGGCCGATAACCAGTATTTTCATACCCTGAATGATTTCCTTCAGCTTAAGCGGTGCGGTTCAACCAGGCCATGTACTCTTTCACGCCTTCGGCGACCGTTTTGAACGGCGCGTCATAGCCGGCAGCGCGCAACTTGGTCAGGTCGGCCTGGGTAAACGCCTGGTAGCGACCTTTGAGTTTTTCCGGGAACGGGATGTTTTCCACCGCGCCTTTCTGGTGGAAATCGACGACCGCGTCGGCCACCGCCTGGAAGGTTTCTGCACGGCCGGTGCCGCAGTTGAAAATGCCGGACACGCCGCTTTTCCAGAACCACAGGTTTACCGCGGCCACGTCGCCGACGTAGATAAAGTCACGCTTGAAGTCCTGGCTGCCGTCGAACAGTTTCGGGTTCTCGCCGCGGTTGATCTGGCTGTTCAGGTGGAATGCAACGCTGGCCATGCTGCCTTTGTGGCCTTCGCGCGGGCCATAAACGTTGAAGTAACGGAAGCCGCAGATCTGTGAATCCGCCTCAGGCAGGATTTCACGCACGTACTGATCGAACAGGAATTTGGAGTAACCGTACACGTTCAGCGGCTCTTCAAACTGGCGCTCTTCGATAAATTCTTCACGGCCGCCGTAGGTGGCTGCCGATGAGGCGTACAGGAACGGGATTTCGCGATCCAGGCAATAATGCAGCAGGTCTTTGGAGTACTGATAGTTGTTGTCCATCATGTACTTGCCATCCCACTCGGTGGTGGATGAACAGGCACCTTCATGGAACACCGCGTCGATTTCACCCAGATCGTCACCGGCCACGATGTTGGCGATAAAATCTTCTTTATCGATATAGTCGGCGATATCCAGATCGACCAGGTTGGCGAATTTGGTGCCGTCTTTCAGGTTATCTACCACCAGGATATCGCGATACCCTGTGTCATTCAGCGCCTTAATGATATTGCTGCCGATCATGCCGGCGCCACCAGTAACGATAATCATTGGGTTACCCCTATTATTCTGCCCGGTGGGACAGGGTGCCCCACGCTCAATGCCGCTTATAATAGCATTTCATGCCGCCGCAAACATCGGACGGGCTCCGAATATCCCGCGATGTCGAGCATCAAAGCACTTTGCCGTGATATCTGCTGCAATTTTCATATTCTCTCCTGTGTATTGTCGTCAGTTTGGTTACAAATCAGTAAAATATGTGGAAAACAGACCCATCCTGGAGATAACCGAATGTCCGCGTCTTTTTATCAGCAGTTGGAACAACAGCTTGCAACCGCCCGTAGCGAAGGGTTGTTCAAGGAAGAGCGCATTATCACCACCGCTCAGCAGGCTGATATCGCCGTTGCCGACGGCCGCCATGTCATCAACTTCTGCGCCAACAATTACCTTGGCCTGGCCAACCATCCGGCGATGATCGCGGCGGCCAAGGCCGGTATGGACAGCCACGGGTTCGGCATGGCGTCGGTGCGCTTTATTTGCGGCACCCAGGACAGCCATAAGCAGCTGGAGCGGAAATTGGCCGATTTTCTCGGTATGGAAGACGCCATCCTGTATTCCTCTTGCTTCGATGCCAACGGCGGGCTGTTTGAAACGCTGCTTGGGCCGGAAGACGCGATTATCTCCGACACGCTGAACCACGCGTCGATCATCGACGGCGTACGTTTGTGCAAGGCGAAGCGTTACCGCTATGCCAATAACGACATGAACGAGCTGGCTGCGCAGCTGAAACAGGCCAAGGCCGATGGCGCGCGCCACATCATGATCGCAACCGACGGCGTGTTCTCCATGGACGGCGTGATCGCCAACCTGAAAGGGGTATGCGACCTGGCGGACCAGTATCAGGCGCTGGTGATGGTGGATGATTCCCATGCGGTAGGTTTCGTTGGCGCCAATGGGCGCGGCACCCATGAGTATTGTGACGTGATGGGCCGCGTCGACATCATTACCGGTACGCTGGGCAAAGCGCTGGGCGGCGCGTCCGGCGGCTATACTGCGGCGAAAAAAGAGGTGGTGGAGTGGTTGCGCCAGCGTTCACGGCCTTATCTGTTCTCCAACTCGCTGGCGCCGGCGATTGTCGCCGCTTCGATCAAAGTGCTGGAACTGCTGGAGCAGGGCGATGCGCTGCGCGATCGTCTGTGGGCCAATGCGAGCCTGTTCCGTGAAAAAATGACCGCGGCGGGCTTTGAGCTGGCCGGGGCCGATCACGCCATCATCCCGGTGATGTTGGGTGAAGCAAAGCTGGCGCAGGAATTCGCCAACGCGCTGCTCAAGGAAGGCATTTATGTGACCGGTTTCTTCTATCCGGTGGTGCCGAAAGGCCAGGCGCGCATCCGTACCCAGATGTCTGCTGACCACACCCCGGAGCAAATTGAGCGTGCGGTCGCGGCGTTCATTCGTATCGGTAAGGATCTTGGCGTTATTGCATAAGGTAAAACCATGAAAGCATTGTCAAAACTGAAAGCGGAAGAAGGGATTTGGATGACGGATGTGCCTCAGCCGGAGCTGGGCCATAACGACATCATGATTAAAATCCGTAAAACCGCGATCTGCGGTACCGATGTTCATATTTATAACTGGGATGAATGGTCGCAGAAAACCATCCCGGTCCCTATGGTGGTCGGCCACGAGTACGTGGGCGAAGTGGTTGCCATGGGTCAGGAAGTTAAAGGGTTTAACGTCGGGGACCGCGTTTCCGGCGAAGGCCATATCACCTGTGGCCACTGCCGTAACTGCCGTGGCGGCCGTACTCATCTGTGCCGCAACACCATTGGCGTGGGCGTGAACCGTCCAGGCTCCTTTGCTGAATACCTGGTGATCCCGGCGTTTAACGCTTTCAAGATCCCGGACAATATTTCCGATGAGCTGGCGTCAATCTTCGACCCGTTCGGCAACGCGGTTCATACGGCGCTGTCGTTTGATCTGGTTGGCGAAGACGTGTTGGTTTCCGGTGCCGGCCCGATAGGCATTATGGCCGCTGCGGTGTGCAAGCACGTTGGTGCCCGCCACGTAGTGATCACCGACGTTAACGAATACCGGCTGGAACTGGCGCGTAAAATGGGCGTGACCCGTGCGGTGAACGTCAGCAAAGAAAACCTGAACGACGTGATGGCCGAACTGGGCATGACCGAAGGGTTCGACGTGGGGCTGGAAATGTCCGGTGCACCACCGGCGTTCCGTACGTTGCTGAATGCGATGAACCACGGCGGCCGCATCGCCATGCTGGGTATTCCACCGTCGGATATGTCGATCGACTGGAATCAGGTTATCTTCAAAGGGCTGTTTATCAAAGGGATTTATGGCCGTGAGATGTTTGAGACCTGGTATAAGATGGCGGCGCTGATCCAGTCTGGTCTGGATCTGACACCTATCATCACCCACCGTTTCTCGATCGATGAGTTCCAGCAGGGCTTTGACGCCATGCGCTCCGGGCAGTCCGGAAAAGTGGTTTTGAGCTGGGATTGACAGTAAAAAGGGCCGGAAGATTCCGGCCCTGATTTTATGCTTTCGGTTTGTCTGGCGCTGAGCCGACCCAGCGATGCCACTGGCGTTTGATAAACTCTGCCGCCGGCGACTGTGTTACGCTTTCGCCGATCACGCTTATCGCCTTGCCTGCGTTGACTTTTTCCTTCGGCAACTTGACCTTGCACTGCTTGATACCGCCGGTGAACGGGTTCTTCGGCTGCGGTTTCTGCGGCTTGACCGGCGGTGGAACGTAACTGCCGCCGCCGCTGTTACTCTGCGGTTCATTCAGCAGCGAACTGGGTTTCACCAGCACGATATCGGCCGGCAACGTCGGCAGCATTTGCTGCAGCACCTTTACCGTTGCCGGACGTGGATGGCCAATCGCGATGGCGGAACCGTTGCGGCGTGCCAGATCGACCGCACGGTTAAACTGGCGGCGAATATCGGCCTCGTTGGCGGTATCGTCCAGAAACACTTTACGCTTGATGACCTTCACCCCGGTGCCTGCAGCGGCACGGGTGGCCTGGCTATTGCCAATGGTCATGCTATCGAGAAAGTACAGGCGGTAACTTTCGAGCGCCTGCATGACTTTCTGCATGCCCGGCAGACTGGAGGTCATGGCGCTGCCCATGTGGTTGTTCATCCCGACCGCGTAGGGCACGTTATTCACCGCATTGCGGATGATGCGCTGGATCTCTTCGCTGCTCATGGAAGGCTGCAGCGTATCGCGCTCCAACGGCTGTTTGCTGAGCGGGGCCATTGGCATGTGAATCAACACTTCGCGGCCCTGGCTGTGGGCGCGGGTGGCCATTAGACGGGCGTGAGGGGCATTGGGCAGCACGGCAACGGAGATCGCCGTCGGCATTTGCAGCACGGCGTCTTCCTCGTGCGGCCGATAACCCACGTCATCGATAACGATGGACAACTTCCCCGCCTGCGCGGCGCAAACCTGCAACAGACAGCCAATCAATACGACAGTACGGGTTTTGATATAGCGCAAATCTATCTTCCCAACCACGGTAGTGGGTTAACCGCCTGACCCTGACGACGGATTTCGAAATAAAGCGCCGGCGTTCCCTGACCCCCGCTGGTGCCTACCAAGGCTATCGGCTGCCCGGCGCGGACCTGCGCCCCGACGTTGACCAACGCGCTCTGATTGTAGCCATACAGGCTCATGTCGCCCTTACCGTGCTCGACTACGACGACCAGACCATAGCCTTGCAGCCAGTCGGCCAGCAATACGCGGCCGTCGGCAATGGCTTTCACTTCGCTACCTTCGGCAGCCGAGATAACCATGCCTTTCCAGCGTAACTCACCCTGCAATTGTTCACCAAAACTGTGCAAGGTGCGGCCACGAACCGGCCACATCGCTTGTCCGCTCGGTCTGCCAAGGCCGCCGGTACGGGCAATCAGCGAGCGGTCAGCTTCGCTAGGTTTGTAACTGGTGCCGGTTTTCTTCGCCTGCTGTTCTTTGGCGCGCATTTGCTCGCGCACCTTGGCGGCTTCACGCGCTTCACGTTCGGCACGGGCGCGGGCTTCGCGTTCAGCTCGGGCAATTTTATCGCGCATGCGGGTTTCGTTTTGACGCAGTTCCACCAGCCGCTGCTGATCTTTTTCCAGCGAGGCTTCCAGTGCGGTCAGCGTTTGCTTACGTGCGCCACGTGCCTGCTCCAGCTTCTGTTGTTGCGTTTGCTGTTCGCCCAACAGCGATTTTTGCTGGCCCTGTTTGGCCACCAGCGTGGTTTTTTGCTTTGCCAGCTCGACACGGGTTCGCTTCAGTTCTTCGATAGTTTGCTGACGCGCCTCGTTCAGATAGCTGAAGTAAGCCAGAATACGCTCGCTGCGCTGGCTCTCCTCACCGCTGAGGATCAGTTGTACTGCACTGTGTTGCCCCTGCCGGAAAGCGGCGTCGAGCTGTTTGGCGAGGATCTCTTGCTGAGTAGACTGCTGCTTTTGCAGCTTGGCGATGGAGGCGTTCAGGCCGGAAATGTCTTTCCCCAGTTGGCTTAGCGTGCCCTGGGTGTCACGCAACAGGCGGCTGGCCTGCGCGATGGTTTTTTCCTGCTGTTTAAGCTGATCCTGCAATGAGCTGCGTTGCTGCTGCTGCTGTTTAACCGCCTTCTCTTTTTCGGCGATGCTTTGCTGGATGTCTTTGAGCTGGGATTTGTTGTCTTCCGCCGCCTGTCCGGCTAACGGCAACAGCAAGACGCCAGCGCAAAATACGCTGGCGCACATGGCGGTCAACTTCCTTGGCGCTGTGCGTTCAGGCAGCGGCCGGCTGCCTGCGTTTGCGCTTCGGGTTACCCTTGATAGTGCAAAAAACGCCTTCTCCCTCATGGAGAAGGATTATTCCACGATGAACAGCGGCTTACCAGTCATCTCTTTCGGGATTTCCATTCCCATCAGCGTCAACATGGTCGGCGCGATATCGGAAAGCTTGCCGCCGTTGACCGCGTGAGCAGGCTTGCCGATGTAAATCAGCGGCACCGGCAGGCTGGTATGGGCGGTATGCGCCTGACCGGTGGCCGGATCGCGCATTTGTTCGGCGTTGCCGTGATCGGCGGTGATCAACAGCTGTCCGTCAACGGCCTTAACGGCCTCCACGACCTGTGCGATGCAGCTATCGAGGGTTTCCACCGCTTTCACCGCCGCGTCATAGACGCCGGTATGGCCCACCATGTCGCCGTTCGGGTAGTTGCAGATAATGGCGTCGTATTTGCCGCTGCTGATGGCACTCAGCAGTTTGTCGGTCAGCTCCGCCGAACTCATTTCCGGTTGCAGATCGTAGGTGGCGACCTTCGGCGAGTTGACCAGCACGCGTTCTTCGCCTTTGAACGGTTCTTCCACACCGCCGTTATAGAAGAAAGTGACGTGTGCGTATTTTTCGGTTTCCGAGATGCGCAACTGCGTTTTGTCGTGCTTCATCAGCCATTCGCCGAAGGTGTTGTTTAACGACGCCGGCGGGTAGGCGCAAGGAGTTTTGATGTCGGCGGCATATTCGGTCAACATCACGAAATCACCGAAGTTCACCACTTTGGCGCGGGGGAATCCGTCGAAATCGGCATTCACGAAGGCGCGCACGATCTGGCGTGCGCGATCGGCGCGGAAGTTCATGAAAATCAGCGCGTCGCCATCTTGCAGAGCGGCGGAGGCTTCACCGGCGGCCTGAAGCACGGTCGGTTTCACGAACTCGTCGTTTTCGCCGCGCTCATAAGCGGCTTGCAGTGCGGCAACGGCGTTATCGGCCACGTAATCGCCCTGAGCCTCAGTCATCAGCGCATAAGCCAGTTGAACACGGTCCCAGCGATTGTCGCGGTCCATGGCGTAATAGCGGCCAATCAGCGAGGCGATGCGCCCGGCGCCCAGTTTGGCAAAGGCGTCGCTAAAGCGTTGCAGCGAGTTTTCTGCACTGCGCGGCGGAGTGTCGCGGCCGTCCAGGAAGGCGTGCAGGTACACGGCTTTCGCGCCGCGTTGAGCGGCCAGTTCAATCATGGCCAAAATGTGGTCTTCATGACTGTGCACGCCGCCCGGCGACAGCAGGCCCATGATATGCACCGCTTTTCCCGCCTGTACGGCCTTGTCGACCGCTGCCGTCAGCGTCGGGTTGGCGAAGAAGTCGCCGTCTTTGATTTCTTTATCCAGTCGGGTCAGATCCTGATAAACGATGCGTCCGGCGCCCAGGTTGACGTGGCCGACCTCCGAGTTGCCCATCTGGCCATCAGGCAAGCCCACGTCCAGGCCGGAAGCGGCGATCAGGGTATGCGGCTGCTGTTGCCACAAGCGATCCATCACCGGCGTTTTGGCGTTCAGAATGGCATTGTCCTGTTGCTCCTCCCGATGGCCGTAGCCGTCCAGGATCACCAGCACCATCGGCTTTTTGTTACTCGACATTGCATTAACCTCGTTATGAACTTTTAAGTTGTGAATAGCCATCGGCCCGCAATCGGAATGATGGCTATTCACCTTAAAACCGCCCGATTTTACAACGCGTACGATTAAAAAGAGCCTCGAGAGATCAAAGTTGCGGCGAACAAGACCGGCTTTTATGCTCTGACGTTAGGAATTTCTCAGCGCACTCCGCAGTTTCTGCAATAGCGCTTGCTTATTGGCTGTATTTGCCGCACTCGGCAGGTATACTCTGGAACCTTGACTTATTTATCCCTTAACTGACGGGAGTTGTTACACCCCATGCTGCAAGAAATTATGCAATTCGTTAGCAAGCATCCGATACTGAGCCTGGCGTGGATTGGCTTGCTGGTTGCCGTGATCGTCATGACGTTCAAAAGCCGTTTCTCCAAGGTGAAAGAGATCGCTCGTGGTGAAGCCACTCGCCTGATTAATAAAGAAGATGCCGTTGTGGTTGATACCCGCAGCCGTGATGATTTCCGTAAAGGCCACCTGGCCAACGCCATCAACCTGACGGCGAGCGAAATCAAAAACGGCAGCCTGGGCGAGCTGGAAAAACACAAGGCTCAACCGATCATCGTGGTTTGCGCCAACGGCACTGCCTCTCGCGAGCCGGCGGAAAACCTGAGCAAGGCCGGTTTTGAAAACGTGGCCATGCTGAAAGACGGTATTGCCGGCTGGAGCGGGGAAAACCTGCCGTTAGTGCGCGGTAAGTAATTCTTTAATGTATTTGAGGTGGTAATCCATGGCTAACATTGATATCTACACCAAAGCGACCTGTCCGTTCTGCCATCGCGCCAAAGCGCTGCTGAACAGTAAGGGTGCGGCGTTTAACGAAATCGCCATTGATGGCGATAATGAAAAACGCGAAGCGATGATTGCGCGCAGTGGGCGCACCACCGTGCCTCAGATTTTCATCGACGACCGGCATATCGGCGGCTGCGATGATTTATATGAACTCGATGCTCGTGGTGGTCTGGATCCGTTGCTATAAGCGGACCACTGCCGGTTACTGAGTGTCAATAAGGACGTTTAACCAAGGGTATTACACACATGTCAGAACAAAACAGCACAGAGATGGCTTTCCAGATTCAGCGCATTTACACCAAGGATATCTCCTTCGAAGCGCCAAACGCTCCGCAGGTTTTCCAGCAGGAATGGCAGCCAGAAGTTAAACTGGATCTAGATACCGCTTCCAGCCAGTTGGCTGACGAAGTGTATGAAGTTGTACTGCGCGTAACCGTGACTGCGTCTCTGGGCGAAGAAACTGCGTTCCTGTGTGAAGTGCAGCAGGCGGGCATCTTCTCCGTTGCAGGCATCGACGGCACGCAGCTGGCGCATTGCCTGGGTGCATACTGCCCGAACATTCTGTTCCCGTATGCGCGTGAGTGCATCACCAGCCTGGTTTCTCGCGGCACATTCCCGCAACTGAACCTGGCACCGGTTAACTTTGACGCGCTGTTCATGAACTATCTGCAACAGCAGGCGGAAGGCGAAGGTGCCGCACCACATCAGGATGCCTGATGAACACCGTCAATGCTTCAATGACCGTTATCGGTGCCGGCTCGTACGGCACCGCATTAGCCATTACGCTGGCGCGTAACGGCCACCCCGTGGTGCTGTGGGGGCATAACCCAGAGCAAATTCAAAAATTGCAGCGTGACCGCTGCAATCAGGCGTTTCTCCCCGACGTTGCCTTCCCCGACACGCTGCTGTTAGAAGCCGATCTGGCACGTGCGCTGGCTGCCAGTCGCGATGTGCTGGTGGTGGTGCCAAGCCATGTGTTCGGTGACGTATTGCGCCAACTAAAGCCGCATCTGCGCCCGGATGCCCGCATTGTGTGGGCGACCAAAGGGTTGGAAGCGGAGACCGGCCGGTTGTTGCAGGACGTAGCGCGCGAAGCGCTGGGCGATGATATCCCGCTGGCGGTAGTCTCAGGGCCAACGTTCGCCAAAGAGCTGGCCGCCGGGCTGCCGACGGCTATTGCGCTGGCTTCCACCGATACTCAGTTTGCGGAAGATCTGCAACAGCTGCTGCACTGCGGTAAAAGCTTCCGCGTTTACAGCAACCCCGATTTTATCGGCGTGCAGTTGGGTGGTGCGGTGAAGAACGTGATTGCCATCGGCGCCGGGATGTCAGACGGCATCGGCTTTGGCGCCAATGCGCGTACTGCATTGATTACCCGTGGCCTGGCGGAAATGAGCCGCCTCGGCTCGGCGTTGGGCGCCGATCCCTCGACCTTCATGGGCATGGCCGGTTTGGGTGATCTGGTGCTGACCTGCACCGATAATCAATCGCGCAACCGCCGTTTCGGTATTATGCTGGGGCAGGGAAAAGGCGTGCAAGAAGCGCAAGACAGTATCGGTCAGGTGGTTGAAGGCTATCGCAATACCAAAGAGGTGTTGGCGCTGGCGCAGCGACACGGTGTGGAAATGCCGATTACCGAACAGATTTACCAGGTGCTGTACTGCCATAAAAATGCCCGGGAAGCCGCGTTGAGCCTGTTAGGGCGCACCAGAAAAGACGAAAAGCACAGCATCTGATCCCCATACCCTGGGGATTTCAGGTTGCAGCCAACGGTGCTACGGCTTGAAGGGCGACAAGTATAAAACCGATAGGCGGGGCAGCGAGCTGACCCCGGCAATTGATTTGGGCTGCCTGACCGAGATGCGGTGAGGCAGCCTGTTTTGCAAGGTGGAGAGGAACCTGATGTCGTCAGAAGAGTTAGAGCAGGTCTGGAAGAGCATCAAATCAGAAGCGAGAGAGCTGGCTGAGTGTGAACCGATGCTGGCTAGCTTTTTCCATGCGACGTTGCTCAAGCATGAAAACCTGGGCAGTGCGCTCAGCTATATTCTGGCAAACAAGCTGGCAAATCCGATTATGCCGGCTATTGCGGTGCGTGAAGTGGTGGAAGACGCCTACCTTGCCGATAAGCAGATGATCGTCTCGGCAGCGCGCGATATCCTGGCGGTGCGTTTGCGCGACCCGGCGGTAGATAAATACTCGACGCCGCTGCTGTATCTGAAAGGTTTCCATGCGCTGCAGGCTTACCGTATCGGCCACTGGCTGTGGTTGCAGGGGCGCCAGGCGTTGGCGATTTACCTGCAAAATCAAATTTCGGTCGCCTTTGGCGTGGATATTCACCCTGCGGCCACTATTGGCTGCGGTATTATGCTCGACCATGCCACGGGCATCGTTATTGGTGAAACCGCAGTAGTGGAAAACGACGTGTCCATCCTGCAGTCGGTCACCCTTGGCGGTACCGGCAAAACCAGCGGCGATCGTCATCCGAAGATCCGAGAGGGCGTAATGATTGGCGCCGGGGCTAAAATTCTCGGCAATATCGAGGTGGGCAAAGGCGCAAAAATCGGTGCCGGCTCGGTAGTATTGCAATCCATACCGCCGCATACCACTGCCGCCGGGGTGCCGGCGCGCATCGTCGGCCGACCGGAAAGCGATACGCCTTCGATGGATATGGATCAGTACTTCAACGGCACCAATCAGGGTTTTGAGTTCGGCGACGGCATTTAAGCCGGTTTGCTGATGGATAAAATCGGGGGGAGCTTTAGGCTCCCCCCGATGTTTTCCGGCAGAGAATTAACCCTGTTTCGGGAATTTCACGATATCGGTAACCATGCTATCGATCGCCGCTTTGACCTCGTTCGCCGTCACCGGCGCTGAGTCATTGCTGACGGTCTTGCCATAGCCCTTACGCACCACTTCCATCACCGTTTTGCCGGTATCCTGATCGATCAGTTGCGCTTCTAGGAACAGCGTGGTGTTTTGCGTGCGGTGCCCGCTGGCGGCCATGGTGCTGGCGATCACCGCGGTAACCGGGGTCACTTCATAGAACTTCAGATCTTCATTTTCAGCCGACACGGCGGTGATCGCCACTTTGGCGAGCAGCACGCGCGATCCTGACGGGCTTTGCAGCACGGTCATTCGCTCGCTCAGTGCGGCGTTGATTCGCTGATTGGCGTAGTCTTTGATTTTGTTCAGCGTATCCTGGTTGACGCGTGCCGTCGGTTTGGCCGCCGGGTAATAGGTCACAGGAGAAAAATAGACGCCCCGGTAATTGGATTCTTTAAAGGTAGGATCGATCCAACGCAGCGTTTTATGGCCGGTGGCCGATTCAGTTTCCTGCAGCTTGCTGTAATCGCTCAGAAAACCTGAATACTGCTGCTTATTTGCTACTTTAGACGAACAGCCCGCCAACAACAGGCCTGTTGCCAGCACCGCCATGGCAACGCTCAAGCGTTTTTTTTTCATACGATTTCCTATGATGAATGTCTATTACCCTTACAAAACATAGCTCATTATCTTCTATTGCAGCGAATGTTTTGGGGCCAGACGTGCACTGTCTTTGCATACTTTGTCAGGATCGTGATGCGTCGCGGGTTTTAGAGGTGAGCGCCCGCGAAAGCGCAAATAATGCTGCTTCAGCCCTCTCCAGCGCTGTTTCCTGAGCGTCTTGCCATTCTGGCAGCAGCGGCCAGAGATCTTGCTGATTTTCGGCTTGCCGGCACCAGACAAAACGATCGTGCCACTCTCCCAGTGCATTTTGCGCCACTTTCAGGCTGGCGGTGGCTTCCGGAGTGATAAGCGAGAACTGTGGGTAGGCGTCGGTAACATAGCGCAGCCGCTTGATCAGCAGGCGCAGCCGGTGGCGATCGTAGTGCCCGTCGGCCAGCGCCAGACGCAGCTGTTTCACCTGCCGGGACAGGCGATGGGCAACGCGGCGTTTTGCGTGCCGGCGTTTGGCTCTATGGAAGCTTTTTGGCCAGTCGTGCAGCAAGTTGGGAAAGCGGAACAGCAAGGGATGTGACGCAAGGGCGAGGTTGCGGCTTTGCAATTCGGTTTTGCGGACGTTGGTCTGCCACTCTAGCGGATGTCGCGCCAAATCGGCGATCAACACTTCCAAATCGCGTATCGGCGTGGTGAGTTTCCCCAGGCTGGCGGCGGCGTTGTCGAGTTGTGCGACGCCGGGTGTGCCGCGTAATGGTCTCAGCAGGCTCCTGATTCGCCGCAGGTTGATGCGTACGTTGTGCAGAGCCTCAGTGTCCGTCGTGTCCTGCAAACGCGCCAGCGCCTGATTCAGCGCATTCTCGAGCCTGCGGAAGTGGGCGATAATACTCTCTGTGAAAGCCATGCGATGTCCCCGGAGAGGTGATCTGTTCAGATTATCCTCCCCGCAGGACGGGTTGTCACCGCTTAAGGTTTAATCAGTGCGCCGGCATAGTCCAACTGCCGCCAGGCTTCGTACACCACCACCGCGACGGCGTTCGACAGGTTCATGCTGCGGCTTTGCGCCTGCATGGGGATGCGGATTTTCTGCTGTGCAGGCAAGGCCTCGAGGATCTCGGCGGGCAAGCCACGAGTTTCCGGCCCAAACAGCAGGTAGTCGCCGGCCTGATAGCTGACCGCGCTGTGTGCTGGGGTACCTTTGGTGGTCAGGGCAAACAGTCGCTGCGGGTTTTCGCTGGCGATAAAGGCGGCGTAATCGGCGTGACGTCGGATATTGGCGAATTCATGATAATCCAGCCCGGCGCGGCGCAGCCGTTTGTCGTCCCATGGAAAACCCATCGGTTCTATCAGGTGTAACTGGAAGCCTGTATTGGCGCACAGACGGATAATATTGCCGGTATTGGGTGGAATTTCAGGTTCAAATAAAACGATGTTCAGCATGTAAAAAGCCCCTCATGAAGAGGGGCGCAGAATAACAAAATCTTGCCGATCTGTCTTAGGCGATCAACGCTGGTGCAGAGGTAGCCACAGTACCAACCGCAGGCCGCCGAGCGGGCTGTCTTCCGCCTTCACCCAGCCGCGGTGTTGATTGACCGCAGCCTCGACAATCGCCAGGCCCAGACCGGTGCCGCCCGATGCGCGATCGCGTGCTTCGTCGGTACGGTAGAACGGCCGGAAAATCTGCTCGCGATCTTCCTCGCTGACGCCAGGACCGTCGTCGTCGACCACAATAGTGATGCCCTGGTTGTCGGCGCTAAACGCCACGGCAATGCGCGTGTTCGAATAGCGCAGGGCGTTACGCACGATGTTTTCCAGTGCGCTGTCTAATGCGCTGGCGTTGCCGAATAGCGCCCAGGGGCCTGGAGGGGAGCTGACTTCCAGGTGTTTGCCCATTTGCTCGGCTTCGAATCCGGCGTCATCCAGCACGTCGGCCCACAGTTCGTTGGCCAACAGCCGCTCGCGCGCCAACTCGCTTTTCTGCTGCCCGCGCGACAGCACCAGCAGATCGTTGATCATCGAGTCCAGACGCTGCGCCTCGGTTTCGATGCGCGCCAGTTCATGTCCTTCGCCGTGACGACGGCGCATTAGCGCGGTAGCCAACTGCAAGCGGGTGAGCGGTGTGCGCAGCTCATGCGAGATGTCGGAGATTAGCCGCTGTTGGGCGGTCATCATGCGCTCCAGCGCACTAACCATCTGGTTGAAGCTGGCGCCGGTGGCCAGAAACTCTTGCGGCCCAGATTCCAGCTCCGGATGCTGTTTCAGGTTGCCGCGGGCGACGTCATCGGCGGCGTTTTTTAACTTGCGCGCCGGTTTGGCCAGGCTCCAGGCCAGCCACAACAGTAGGGGGGCGCTGATCAGCATGGTGACGATCAGCAGCAACAGCGGCCGGTCGAACATCAGGTTGATAAAATCGGATTGTGGGCTGTTGGCGGGACGAATGAGATACAGCTGGTAGTTGTCCTCGCCATCGCGCACGGAGAACGGGCCGACCAGCTCGACGCGGCCGTATTTTTTCTTCTTCGGATGATCAGAGTTATCAGACTGGCCGATAAAGTTACGCACCAGCTGCATTTCGTTGCGCTGCATGTTACCAATCACGCGGCCTTCGCTGGTGACCAGAAGCAGGCGTTGCCCTGGCGGGGCCCATTTTTCAATGGCGCGAAATAAGCGCCGCCACCACATCAGGTCGTTGGCCGGATCGTTTTGCAACTCGGCCTCGACGTGTTGTTCCAGCATTAACCCCTGCCGCTGCTCGCTGTCCAGTAGCGAGGTCATTTGGCGGGAGTCGAGCTTGGGCACCATCAACACCAGCATCAGCACCAGGGCTAATGTGAACCAAAAAATGGCGAAGATACGTGCCGTCAAACTGTTGATCATGTTGCAGATACCATTAAATAACCCCGACCGCGCAGGGTCTTGAACCACGGATGGCCATCTTTGCGGTTCGGCAGTTTACGTCGCAGGTTGGAGATATGCATGTCGATGGCGCGATCGAATGGCGTCAGGCGCTTACCCAATACTTCCTGGCTCAGCAGCTCACGCGACACGACCTGGCCAAGGTGCTGCGCCAGCAGGTACAACAGGGTAAATTCGGTACCGGTGAGATCCAGCGTTTGGCCGTCAAAGCTGGCTTCCTGGCGGCCCGGATTGAGCTGCAGGCCGTCAACGTCCAGCGTCGGTGCGCCGGTATCGACATTTTGCTGCTGTTCGCTCCAGTTGGAACGGCGCAGGATGGCGCGGATACGCGCCACCAATTCACGATCGTTAAAGGGTTTCGGCAGGTAGTCATCGGCACCCAGTTCCAGCCCCAGCACGCGATCCAGTTCGCTGCCGCGGGCAGTCAACATAATGACCGGCGTCTGGTGATGCTGGCGCAGCTCTTTCAAGGTATCGATACCGTTTTTCTTCGGCATCATGATATCGAGCAGCAGCAGATCGATGGAGCTGTCGAGCAGCGACAACGCCTGTTCGCCATCGTAAGCAACGACGATAGTAAAACCTTCCATTTCAAGCAGTTCTTTTAACAGCGAGGTCAGCTCGCGGTCGTCGTCAACTAACAGAATTTTATTCATTATGTTTTACCTCCTGACGCAAAATACGTCATCAACTGTTGGCATTCCATGACTTTACGTAGTTTTACATGCACTGACGCATGTTTGCAGGTGCAGCAGTACACTGCTCCTCGTTGATTCGCAAAGTGAGAAAGAACGAGGAGTTAAAATGCGTAAGGTAACCGCATTAGTTATGGCATCAATGCTGGCAATAGGTTCTACCGCTGCGTTTGCTGCTGACACTACTTCGGAAACTGCACCGACTCCCGGAAATGATGCGATAACCAGAGTCCCTGGCCAGCACCACATGTTTGACGGTGTCAGCCTGACTGAGCAGCAGCGCCAGCAAATGCGCGATTTAATGCGCCAGGCGCGCCACGATCTGCCTGGTGTCAATGTAGCTGAAATGGAAGCCATGCATAAACTGGTGACCGCAGACAAATTTGATGAAGCCGCCGTGTATGCTCAGGCGGAAACAATGGCTCAGCAACAGGTTAAGCGCCAGGTCGAAATGGCCCGGGTGCGTAATCAAATGTATAACCTGCTGACGCCACAGCAAAAAAGCGTTTTAGACCAGAAACATCAGCAGCGAATGCAGCAGATGGAGCAACAAATTTCTGGTTTGCAGCAAACTTCTGCCCAGAAGTTGAGTATGACTGAGTAGTCCCCTGTTTTTCCTTGCCATAGACACCATCCCTGTCTTCCCCGCCATGATGGCGGGGCTTTTTTTGCCCGTCATTCCGTTATACTGACCCTCTCATGTTTTACCCAAGGTGGGTTATGGAACCGCAATATGCGCGTTTGGTGAAGTCCACCGCGTTAGCTGCCACCGTGTTGGCCTCCACGCTGTTACTGATAAAAATTGTTGCCTGGTATCGCACCGGTTCGGTGAGCCTGCTGGCTGCGCTGGTGGATTCCCTGGTGGATGTTGCCGCATCGCTGACTAACCTGCTGGTGGTGCGTTACTCGCTGCAACCGGCCGATGAGGAGCACACCTTCGGGCATGGTAAGGCGGAGTCGCTGGCGGCGCTGGCGCAAAGCATGTTTATTTCCGGCTCGGCGCTTTTTCTGTTTCTGACCGGTTTTCAGCATCTGTATTCGCCGGAAACCTTGCGTGACCCCGGCATAGGTATTGCCGTGACAATCGTTGC
The DNA here is from genome assembly GCF_001590925.1 of Serratia plymuthica NBRC 102599. Lineage (GTDB taxonomy): Bacteria > Pseudomonadota > Gammaproteobacteria > Enterobacterales > Enterobacteriaceae > Serratia > Serratia plymuthica. The sequence continues at coordinate 2,940 of NZ_BCTU01000041.1, read as the reverse complement.
GCTGGTCAGCACCCTGATCCTGGTCACATATCAGCGTTGGGTGGTAAGAAAAACTCGCAGCCAGGCCGTGCGAGCAGATATGCTGCATTATCAGTCAGATGTCATGATGAATGGTGCTATTCTTATTGCGCTTGGGCTAAGCTGGTACGGTTTCCAGCGGGCAGATGCGCTGTTTGCATTGGGAATTGGCGTCTACATTCTCTATAGCGCGCTGCGGATGGGCTATGAAGCGGTACAATCGCTGCTGGACAGAGCATTGCCGGATGACGAGCGCCAGGCGATTATCGACGTAATCTCTTCCTGGCCGGGGGTGAAAGGCGCGCACGATCTGCGCACACGCCAGTCCGGCCCGACGCGTTTTATCCAGTTGCATCTGGAAATGGACGATGAGCTGCCGTTGATGCAGGCGCATATTCTGGCCGAACAGGTGGAGCAGGCGCTGTTGCATCGTTTTCCGGGGGCGGATGTCCTCATCCACCAGGACCCTTGTTCCGTGGTGCCATCGGGCCGGCAGGGGCATTGGGAGCTATAATTCATGCAGGGCGGTCAGGATAAGTACGGCAGGCGAATAACGAGTTAGCTCAGCGTGCCATGTCGATTTTTTACCGTAATATTGCGTGACTTGAATCAATTCAGCTGGGTGTTTTTGTTATAATATCCAGCAATAAAGCCGTAACGCTGGTTTTCTGCAGCCGGAGAGGTTCCAAGGCAATCGGCGAATACAGAATTCTTAAGAAATTGCATCTACAGTTCAGAGGTAGTCATGATCAAGAAAATCGGTGTACTGACGAGTGGCGGTGATTCGCCGGGTATGAATGCTGCGATCCGTGGCGTTGTGCGTGCCGCGCTTTCGGAAGGTCTGGAAGTTTTTGGTATTTACGATGGCTACCTTGGTTTGTACGAAGATCGCATGGAACGGTTGGACCGCTATAGCGTGTCCGATATGATCAACCGCGGTGGCACCTTCCTCGGTTCAGCGCGTTTCCCTGAGTTCAGAGACGACAGCGTGCGTGCCAAGGCGATTGAAAACCTGAAAAACCGCGGTATCGATGCATTGGTGGTGATCGGCGGCGACGGTTCCTATATGGGGGCCAAGCGCCTGACGGAAGAAGGTTTCCCTTGTATCGGCCTGCCGGGCACCATTGATAACGACGTGGCCGGTACCGACTACACCATCGGCTTCTTCACCGCGCTTGAAACCGTGGTCGAAGCGATTGACCGTCTGCGCGACACCTCATCTTCGCATCAGCGTATTTCCATCGTTGAAGTGATGGGGCGCTATTGCGGCGATCTGACGCTGGCGGCGGCCATCGCAGGTGGCTGTGAATTTATCGTGTTGCCTGAAACCGAATTCAACCGCGAAGACCTGGTCTGTGAAATCAAGGCCGGTATCGCCAAAGGCAAAAAACACGCGATCGTGGCGATCACCGAGCACATCTGCGATATCGATGAACTGGCGCGCCATATCGAACAAGAAACCAAGCGCGAAACCCGTGCTACCGTGCTGGGGCATATTCAGCGCGGCGGTTCGCCGGTGGCTTACGATCGTATTCTGGCTTCCCGCATGGGCGCTTACGCCATCGAACTGCTGTTGCAGGGTTACGGTGGCCGTTGCGTCGGTATCCAGAACGAGAAGATGGTGCATCACGACATCATCGATGCGATCGAAAACATGAAGCGTCCGTTTAAGGGCGACTGGTTGGATACGGCGAAAAAACTGTACTGATCCCTATCCAGCCCGGCAGTCACAGCCTCCGCATGCGGGGGCTTTTTTTTGTCCGGCGCGTTTATATTCCATAATCGTCTAGCCCAAAATTTTTAATTCTTTAATTGGTGAGAGAGTTTCTGGCAGGCTCTGATGCTAAATCAACCGATTGAGGTTGCGATTATTTTCCTGGGAGAACGAGTCGATGCGTAAATGGGGTGTAGGTCTGACAATAATGCTGCTGGCGTCCGGTGCCATGGCGAAAGATATCCAACTGCTGAACGTTTCGTACGACCCGACGCGTGAGTTCTATCAGGAATACAACACCGCATTCGGTAAGTACTGGCAGCAGCAAACCGGCGATAAAGTGACTGTGCGTCAGTCGCATGGCGGTTCCGGTAAGCAGGCCACCTCGGTGATTAACGGTATTGAGGCCGACGTGGTAACACTGGCGCTGGCCTATGATGTGGATGCCATCGCCGAGCGTGGGCGCATCGACAAAGACTGGATCAAACGTCTGCCGGACAACTCCGCGCCTTATACCTCGACCATTGTGTTCCTGGTGCGCAAAGGCAACCCAAAACAAATTCACGACTGGGCCGATTTGATTAAACCGGGCGTGTCGGTGATTACACCGAATCCGAAAACCTCCGGTGGTGCTCGTTGGAACTATCTGGCTGCCTGGGGTTACGCGCTGCACCACAACAATAACGATAAAGCCAAGGCGCAGGAGTTCGTGAAAAACCTGTATAAAAACGTTGAAGTGCTGGATTCCGGTGCGCGTGGCTCAACCAATACCTTCGTTGAACGCGGTATCGGCGACGTGCTGATTGCCTGGGAAAACGAAGCGTTGCTGGCGGAAAAAGAGCTGGGTAAAGACAAGTTTGAGATTATCACTCCGAGCGAATCGATCTTGGCTGAACCAACCGTGTCAGTGGTGGATAAAGTGGTCGATAAGCGCGGGACCCGCGATGTGGCTACGGCTTACCTGAAGTACCTGTATACGCCGGAAGGGCAGACCATCGCGGCGAAAAACTACTATCGCCCGCGTGATGCGGCAGTGGCGGCCAAGTTTGCCGACCAGTTCCCGAAACTGAAACTGTTTACCGTGGATGATACCTTCGGTGGCTGGACCGAAGCGCAGAAGGTGCACTTTGCTACCGGCGGCGTGTTCGATGAGATCAGCAAGCGCTGATGCTTTTGTGACAGCAATAAAAAACCCCGGCATGCCGGGG
>NZ_BCTU01000040.1 GCF_001590925.1 Serratia plymuthica NBRC 102599 | reverse complement strand
AAATTATGCCTGCTAATTTTAGCAGGCATAATGTTAAGCGAGATTTAGGGGCGTAGCTCAGTTGGTAGAGCACCGGTCTCCAAAACCGGGTGTCGCGAGTTCGAGTCTCTCCGCCCCTGCCATATTGAAAACCCTTCGCGAAAGCGAAGGGTTTTTTTTTGCTTTCTACATTTTCTAAATTTTCGCTACCCCTCTGAAAAGTTGCTTAAAAACCCCTCTGAAATCGTTCCCAATTTAGACATTTTTAGCTGAATCCATGTACAAAATGGTTGTTCTACCGCGATGTGATGCTGCTCATTATTCCTGCCTGATTTTCAACTACAACTAAGTAGCGCCCAATCTTTTGGCCGCCAACTCCACCAGAAAAATAGGCAGCATATACAACAACGACTACCCCTGTCGGAGGGAGTCACATCCCTGGGCAAAGCGAGGAGAACAACATGGTTAAACGTCTGCTGTTAGCGGCCGCCATTACTGGCGCATTGATCGGTTCGGCACAGGCAGCACCGCTGGTCGTCGGCTTTTCTCAGATTGGTTCTGAATCGGGCTGGCGCTCGGCGGAAACCAAAGTATCGAAACAAGAAGCGGAAAAGCGCGGAATTACGCTGAAAATCGCCGATGCGCAGCAAAAACAGGAAAACCAGATCAAAGCGGTCAGATCTTTTATTGCCCAGGGTGTTGACGCTATTTTCATTGCGCCAGTTGTCGCTACCGGCTGGACCCCGGTACTGCAAGAGGCGAAAGAGGCCAAAATCCCGGTATTCCTGCTCGACAGGATGATAGAAGTGAACGATCCCTCGCTGTATACCGCGGCTGTGGCATCGGACAGTGTGCATGAAGGCAAAGTTGCGGGGGAGTGGCTGGTCAAAGAGGTAGCCGGTAAGCCTTGTAACGTAGTGGAACTGCAAGGCACCGTGGGCGCCAGCGTCGCAATCAACCGCAAGAAAGGCTTTGCTGACGGTATCGCCAGCGCCGCCAACGTCAAAATTATCCGTTCGCAATCCGGTGACTTCACCCGCAGCAAGGGTAAAGAAGTGATGGAAAGCTTCATCAAGGCTGAGCAGAACGGCAAAAATATCTGCGCCGTATACGCTCACAACGACGATATGGCGATAGGTGCTATTCAGGCGATCAAAGAAGCCGGCTTGAAACCAGGCTCACAAATTAAAATCGTCTCCATTGACGGTGTTCCCGATATCTTCAAAGCGATGATCAATGGCGAGGCCAATGCGTCGGTCGAACTGACACCGAATATGGCTGGCCCTGCGTTCGACGCGCTGTTGGCGATGAAAAAAGACGGAACGCAACCCGCGAAGTTTATTCAGACCGAATCGAAACTGCTGCAGCCTGATACCGCAAAACAGGAATTCGAGCTGAAGAAAAGCATGGGTTATTAATCCACTCACCGACGGGACAAAAGATGGCCGCATCGCAGACCACGTTATTGGCGATTAAGGGATTATCCGTCGAGTTTCCTGGCGTAAAGGCGCTGGAAGAGGTTGATTTCACGCTACAGCGCGGAGAGATCATGGCGCTGTTGGGTGAAAACGGCGCGGGAAAATCCACGCTAATCAAAGCGCTGACCGGGGTTTATCAGCGTTCCGTCGGTGAAATTCTGCTGGAGGGCAAAGCCATTGCGCCGCAAAGCACCGCGCAAGCGCAGGCGCTGGGGATTGGTACGGTTTATCAGGAAGTTAACCTGCTGGCGAATATCTCGGTGGCCGCCAATTTGTTTATCGGCCGCGAACCTACCCGTTTCGGCCTGGTCGATCAAAAAACCATGCTGCGGCGGGCCCAGCAACTTTTGCAGGGTTATGGGTTGCAGTTGGATGCCAGCCAGCCATTAGGCAATTATTCGATTGCGATCCAGCAGATTGTCGCTATCGCACGGGCGGTCGATCTTTCAGCCAAAGTCCTGATCCTGGATGAACCTACTGCGAGCCTGGATGCTAAAGAAGTCACCATGCTGCTGGATATTCTCAGTCAACTGCGATCGCAGGGTATAGGCATGATCTTTGTCACCCATTTCCTCGATCAGGTTTACCGCATCAGCGATCGCATTACCGTGCTGCGCAACGGTAGGTTGGTGGGCACCAAGCCAGCCAACGACTTGCCACGGCTGGAGCTGGTCCAGATGATGCTCGGTCACGCCTTTGACGAGTCGTTGCTCAAGCGGGGCGAGCATGTGCCGACGGATGCGTCTCCGCTGGTCGAATTTAACGGCTACGGGCGTCGTGGCATGGTTGAACCCTTCGATCTGAGAATAAGGCCGGGTGAGATTGTCGGATTGGCAGGCCTGCTCGGTTCGGGGCGTACCGAAACGGCCCAACTGATATTTGGCATCAAATCGCATGATAGCGGTAGTGCGAAAGTGGAGGGCCGCGCGGTGAATATTCGTACGCCGCGCAAAGCTGCCAGTCTCGGCTTCGGTTATTGCCCGGAGGATCGTAAAACCGACGGAATTATCGGTGCTGCGACGGTGCGAGAAAATATCATTCTGGCTCTGCAGGCTCAGCGCGGCTGGTTAAAGCCGCTCTCGCTACGAGAGCAAACCCGCATTGCCGAGAGTTTTATCCAATTATTGGGCATTCGCACGCCGGGTCCGGAGCAACAGATCCAATACCTGTCCGGAGGGAATCAGCAGAAGGTGCTGCTGTCGCGTTGGTTGGCAACCAAACCCCGTTTTCTGATCCTGGATGAACCGACGCGCGGGATTGACGTTGGTGCGCATGCAGAAATTATCCGGCTGATTGAAAGGTTGTGTGATGAAGGATTAGCGCTGCTGGTGATCTCTTCTGAGCTGGAGGAATTGGCGGGATATGCCGACCGCATCGTGGTATTGCGCGACAGAAAACACGTTACGCAGCTTGAGCATACGGCTATTACGGTACCTGCGATTATGCAGGCTATTGCTGTGCAACAGGGGGCAGGATGAACCACAGGAGCTTCTCCATGACCGGTGGACCACGCAAAGTCAAATGGGTATTCCCGGCCGGGGCGACGCAGTTGGGAGCGTTGGCGGCGATTTTGCTGATCGACAGCCTGGTCGCCCCGAATTTCTTTTCCATTCACGTTCAGGATGGTCGTCTGTTTGGCAGCGTGATCGACATCGTTAATCGCGGAGCGCCGGTCGCGTTGCTTGCCTTGGGCATGACACTGGTGATCGCCACCGGTGGTATCGACCTCTCAGTGGGGGCCGTGATGGCAATCGCCGGTGCTACGGCGGCAACGCTGACCAGCGCGGGCTATCCACTGGGTTACGTGCTTGCCGCTGCGCTGGCCGTGGGGGCATTGTGTGGCCTGTGGAACGGATTTCTGGTCGCGGTGCTGCAGATACAACCGATTGTCGCCACGCTGATGTTGATGGTGGCCGGGCGCGGTATTGCACAACTGATCACCGAAGGGCAAATCGTCACTTTCGAACGTGAAGGTTTGGCGCAACTGGGCAGCGGCGCGCTGATGTATTTGCCGATGCCGGCGATCATTGCCGCCGTGATGCTGTTGTTGATCTGGCTGCTGACGCGCAAAACCGCGCTGGGGCTGTTTATCGAGGCGGTGGGAATTAACCTGCGTTCGGCGCGCAATGCGGGGGTGAGTACGCGTTGGGTGGTCATGGCGGTCTATGTGATCTGCGGGCTGTGCGCCGCCGTGGCGGGGATTATTGTGACTGCGGATATCCGTGGCGCAGATGCCAACAATGCCGGGCTGTGGCTGGAGCTGGATGCGATTTTAGCGGTGGTGATTGGCGGAGGATCTTTGCTGGGCGGCCGTTTTAATCTTCTGTTGTCGGTAGTGGGGGCATTGATTATCCAGGGGATGAATACCGGCATTCTACTGTCCGGCTACCGGCCGGAGTTCAATCTGGTGCTGAAGGCGATAGTGGTGCTGGCGGTGCTGATGATTCAATCGCCGAGCGTATCGTTGCATCGGCTGTTAAGGAGACGAAAGCCATGATCAAACGTAATCTGTCACTGTTGATTACCCTCGTGGTCTTTCTTCTGGGCTACGGGTTTTGTCTCACCCAGTTCCCCAGCTTTGCGTCAACACGGGTATGGTGCGATTTACTGACAGACAACGCGTTTCTCGGCATTGTGGCGGTGGGGATGACGTTTGTGATCCTTTCCGGCGGTATCGATCTGTCGGTTGGCTCGGTGATCGCCTTCACCGGCGTATTGTTGGCCAAGCTGATCGGCGTTTACGGCATTGCACCGGGCTATGCGTTCGTCATTGCTCTGTTGATGGGGGCGTCGTTTGGCGCTCTGATGGGCTGGATCATTGATGCGCTCAAGCTACCGGCATTTATCATCACGCTGGCTGGGATGTTCTTCGTACGCGGCATGAGTTTTATCCTTTCGGAAGAGTCGATACCCATTGATCATCCGCTGTATGCGACGCTGGCGAACTACGCCTGGAAACTGCCGGGTGGTGGTCGCTTCACGCTGTTAGCGCTGGTGATGCTGTTGGTGGTGGCGGTTGGCATGGTACTGGCGCACCGCACGCGCTTCGGCCATAACGTCTATGCCATCGGCGGCAATCGGGTATCTGCGGCATTAATGGGTGTGCCGGTACAACGCACCACTGTGCTGATTTATATGCTTTCAGGCACGCTGGCGGCGCTGTCCGGGATTATTTTCTCGTTATATACCTCTGCGGGCTATGCGCTGGCGGCAAGCGGTGTGGAGCTGGATGCCATTGCCGCCGTGGTGATTGGTGGCACTTTGTTGACCGGCGGTGTCGGCACCGTGCTGGGCACGCTGTTTGGCGTGCTGATCCAGGGGCTGATTCAGAGCTATATTACCTTCGACGGTACGCTTAGCTCATGGTGGACCAAAATCGTCATCGGTATCCTGCTGTTCTGCTTTATCGGCCTCCAGAAGGCGATGAGCGCATTTTGGCTCAACAGACGAACCAAACCACGCCATCCCCGACTAAAGCCGTTATAGCGTCTTAGGCTGCGGTGTTTAAAGGTATTTTCAGCAATTGCCGGATGAGTGGCTGCTGGTCGCTATTTTGCAGCCACACAGCGTACAGCGGGCGGATAATCGCCGGGATTTCGGGGGTTGCGACCAACTGTGGATAGTCCTTCTCCCACTGGCTGGGCAGGAAGGCGCAGCCGCCGGTGGTTTCCAGTAACTGGCGGGTCAGGTGTGCCGAGGTGGTGGTAAGCACCGGCAGAGTATCGCTTTCCAACATGCGGCTTTCTTGCGGATGAAAGTCGGCCCCCCATTCCAGTTTGATATACGGCATCGGCGCATGCTTATCGCGTAGGGTAGAAGAGAACAGCCTCAGCGAGAAATTACCCAGCAGCTGGCTGGCCAGCTCATCCATCTTTGGCGGCTCGGTCGTGATGAGCAAATCGAGCTGTCTTTCATGCAGCTGTTTTACCAAAGAATGCCGTAGCGCAACCCTGGCTTCAAGTTGTAACGCTTCACGTTGCTGATAGAGCGATTGCAGCCACGGGGTTAGGTAGGCCTCCCACAAAGATGCGGTGGCACCGATGGATAACTCGGTATGCTGCAACGAACGCACCACCTCTTTTTTTGCCAATTGCCAGGTTGTCATCAGGCTCTCAGCATAGGGCAGAAGCCGCTCTCCGGCTGGCGTCAGGCGGATATTGTTACGGTGACGGGTGAATAAATTCGCGCCTAATTGGTTTTCTAACTGGCGGATGCGGAAACTGACCGCAGACTGCGTTAAGTACAAGGATTCCGCGGCTCGGCCAAAGTGACGCGTTCTACTGACCTCCAAAAAGGTTTTCAGTAATTCGGTATCCACACCTATCTCCAGAAATTTTTATCGTTAAGATTTAAATGTTTTGTTTTACACAATGTCAAGCCTATCTAATACTCCGCGCCATAAACAGCACGGCCATGAGAGAATTAGGAGCGTGTCAGATGGCGGATAGCTTCACCACGACCAATCGTTTTTTTGATAATAAACATTATCCTCGCGGGTTCTCCCGTCACGGCGATTTCACCATTAAAGAGGCGCAATTGCTAGAGCGCTTCGGGTATGCGTTCAACGAGTTGGACGCAGGCAAACGCCAGCCAGCCACTGAAGAAGAACAGCTGTTCGTCGCAGTGTGCCACGGTGAGCGTGAGCCGGTAACCGAGCAGGAAAAAGTATGGGCTAAATATCTGGCGCGCACACGTCGCCCGAAAAAATTCCATACCCTGTCTGGTGGCAAGCCGCAGGCTGATGCGGTGGAAGACTACACCGAAAGCGACGATTGATAACGATGGGGCCTGCGGGCCCCATTTTTATTCCAGGCTGCGGTGCAGCTGCAGCAACAGTCGGTCCATACAACGGTAGCCAAGCGCTTCGCTCAGGTGGCGCTTATCAATATCCCGATCCCCCGCCAAATCCGCGAGCGTGCGTGCCACTTTTAAAATTCGTTGCCAGGCACGAACCGATAATCCCAACTTGTTTAACGTCGTCTCAAGAAAATCGGCATCCGGTGCGCTGAGCGTACAATCCCGTTCGACTTCGGGATTACTCAACAGGGCGTTGATTTTTCCTGCTCGGCAGAGTTGCCTTTCACGCGCCTGCAATACCCGTTCACGTACCTGAATGCTGCTTTCTCCTCCGGCGCGCTTTTTACTGAGCACGCCTGGCGGCAGCAACGGCACCTCAATCGATAAATCGAAACGATCGAGAAACGGCCCTGAAAGCCGCCCGAGATAGCGCAGGACCTGTTGCGGCGACGCGCGGTTATGCATGCCCTGGTAGTGTCCTGTCGGGCTGGGATTCATTGCGGCGATCAACTGCACCCTGGCCGGGAAACAAACCTTGGCGCTGGCGCGTGAAATGACGATTTCGCCAGACTCCAGCGGTTCACGCAGGGCATCCAGCACGCGCCGTTCGAATTCCGGCAACTCGTCCAGAAACAGTACGCCGTTGTGCGCCATGGAGATTTCCCCCGGCCGCGGCAGTGAGCCACCGCCGACCAGCGCAACCATTGAGGCGCTGTGATGCGGTGCGCGAAATGGCCGCTGGCGCCATGGCAGCGTTTCGGCAGGGTGATGCAGCAGGCTGGCTACGGCCACGCTTTCCAGCGCCTCCCGGTCGGTCAGCGGTGGCAGCAGGCCGTTCAGGCGGCTGGCCAACATGGTTTTCCCGGTACCCGGCGGGCCGACCAGCAACAGGTTATGCCCCCCTGCTGCGGCGATCTCCAGCGCACGCTTGGCCTGTTCCTGGCCCAGAATATCCTGCAAATCGGCGGGTTCCTGCCGGGGTTCGGCGGGAGCCGGGGCGCTGGCCCCCGGTAAATCGCCTTTGCCCAACAGAAAGGCGCACACTTCCAGCAGATGTTCCGCAACCCGGCTTTCACTCTGTGCAATCAGACCCACTTCCTTACCATTGGCTGACGCCAGAATCAGCTGTCTTCCGGCATCCATTGCCGCCAACGCGGCCGGTATCGCGCCGCTTACTCCCCGCAGAGCGCCGGAGAGCGCCAGCTCCCCAAGGAACTCATAGCGCGCCAGCTGATCGGCCGGCAACTGTTCGGAGGCGGCGAGGATTGCCAGGGCAATAGGCAGATCGTAACGGCCGCCCTCTTTGGGAAGATCGGCTGGAGCCAGGTTGACGGTGATGCGTCGGGCGGGAAAGGTGAAACCGTTGTTGATCAACGCGCTGCGTACCCGATCGCGGGCTTCTTTCACTGTAGTTTCCGGCAGACCGACCATCGTCAGGCCGGGTAGCCCGTTACTGATATGTACTTCGACCGTCACCGAAGGGGCCTGAACGCCCATCGTTGCCCGGGTATAGATAACCGCCAGTGACATATTGCTCTCCTTTCTGAAGGCAACATGATGCGGGATTCGCGCCCCCGGAGCGCGGCAGCGTTAAAGAGTTTGCGTAAAGGCTCGTAATTTAGATCTTTTATTTCAATTGGATATAAATATTTTGCGAAGCGCATCGCAAGTGATGGCAATACCCCTTAACAATTACGCGAACGCTGCAACACATTAGCGGGCTAGCCCTGTTGCAGACGGAGGTGGGATGGGTGTATTTAACAATTAGTTAAAATAAAATCCCTTTAATTAACAAACTCCGACCGCCGACGCGTTCCGCCACGGCAGCCGCTAAACCTCATGACTTCGTACGCGAGAGTAGGGATAACACTATGTTTGGTTGGACCCCGCAGCAACGCAATGCGGCTATCGCCAGCTTTTCAAGCTGGACGCTCGATGCGTTTGATTTCTTCGTGCTGGTGTTTTTGCTCAGCGATATCGCGCAATCTTTTCATGTCGGCATGGAAGAAGTGACGCTGGCGATCCTGCTGACGCTGGCAGTACGTCCGATCGGCGCGCTGATCTTCGGCCGCGCGGCGGAAAAATACGGCCGCAAACCGATTTTGATGCTGAATATCGTGTTCTTCTCGGTGTTTGAGCTGCTGTCCGCTGCGGCGCCGTCGCTGACGGTATTTTTGCTGTTACGGGTATTGTACGGCGTGGCTATGGGCGGGATCTGGGGTGTGGCGTCATCGCTGGCGATGGAAACCATCCCGGACCGTTCACGCGGCCTGATGTCGGGGATTTTCCAGGCTGGTTATCCGTTTGGTTATTTGTTGGCGGCAGTGGTATACGGCCTGCTGTTTGAGGTGGTGGGTTGGCGTGGCATGTTTGTTATCGGTGCAGCGCCGGTTTTGCTGTTGCCGTTTATTTACTATTGCGTACAGGAATCGCCGGTGTGGCTGGCGGCGCGTGAACGCAAGGAAAGCAGCGCGTTGTTGCCGGTGCTGAAGAGCCATTGGAAACTGTGCGGCTATCTGGTGCTGCTGATGGCCGCGTTTAATTTCTTCTCGCACGGCACCCAGGATATGTATCCGGTGTTCCTGAAAGTTCAGCATGGTTTTGATGCTAAAACCGTCAGCATCATCGCTATTAGCTACAATATCGCGTCAATTATCGGCGGGGTTTTCTTCGGTGCGCTGTCGGAAAAAATCGGCCGCAGGAAAGCGATTATCATCGCTGCGCTGCTGGCCTTGCCGGTGATCCCGCTGTGGGCGTTTTCCAGCGGTTCGCTGATGCTCGGGATTGGCGCATTTTTGATGCAATTCATGGTGCAGGGCGCCTGGGGCGTGGTTCCGAGCTATCTCACCGAGCTGGTACCGGCCAACACCCGTGCGGTGCTGCCGGGGTTCGTTTACCAGTTGGGCAATCTGATTGCGTCGGTGAACGCGACATTGCAGGCAACGATTGCCGCTCACAATGGCCACAACTATGGGCTGGCGATGGCGATCATTGCCGGCACGGTGGCGATTGTTATCGCACTGTTGGTGTTCTTCGGCAAGGATACGCGCGGCAAGGCAATCTCTGGTGAGGTGAAAACCCCAAGCCTGCATGCTAACGTTTGAAATCGCGGTAGTTTGCGTGAGGTATGACCAGATTGCGTCGAATAATAACGCAAAAAAAGTGTTGTCATGTCGAGCGTGACTATGGTACCTCTGTAGGCATTAGTTCGAAACGAGCACAGTGAACAAACCTATTATGAAAGCCTTTGCCCAAGTGATTAGCCTAGTCGTGATTAGCGTGGTGGTGATTATTATCCCACCGTGCGGGGCTGCACTTGGACGAAGAAAGGCTTAGAAAACAAGCCGGAATCGCAAGAGAACCCCCGCACCGTAAGGTCCGGGGGTTTTTTATTGGCATAAGAAAAGTGAAGCAAGGATCAGAGAATGAATAACAGAACAAAATTCTGTAGTTGTCGAAGTAAGGCGAGGAAATAACCATGAATGGGGCTCAGTGGGTAGTACAAGCGTTGCGTGCGCAGGGAGTTGATACGGTATTCGGCTATCCGGGTGGCGCAATCATGCCGGTTTACGATGCATTGTATGACGGCGGGGTGGAACACCTGCTGTGCCGCCACGAACAAGGCGCCGCAATGGCCGCCATCGGCTATGCCCGTTCAACCGGCAAAGTCGGCGTTTGTATCGCTACCTCCGGCCCTGGCGCCACCAATCTGATCACCGGCCTGGCCGATGCGCTGCTGGACTCTGTGCCGGTCGTGGCTATCACCGGTCAGGTAGGTTCTGCGCTGATCGGCACCGATGCTTTTCAGGAGATCGATGTTCTCGGCCTGTCTCTGGCCTGCACCAAACACAGCTTCCTGGTGGAATCACTGGACGCGCTGCCGGGCATCATGGCGGAAGCCTTCGCCATCGCCGGCAGCGGTCGTCCAGGCCCGGTGCTGATCGATATCCCGAAAGACATCCAGCTGGCACAGGGTGATCTGCATCCTCACCTGATGCCGGTAGTGGAAGAACTGAACTACCCGGCGGCAGAGCTGGTGCAAGCCGCGGAGTTGTTGGCGCAGGCGCACAAACCGATGCTGTACGTTGGCGGTGGAGTTGGCATGGCGCAGGCGGTGCCGGCGTTGCGCGAGTTTATCGCCGTGACTCAGATGCCAAGCGTCGCCACGTTGAAAGGGCTGGGCGCGCCAGACGCGGAACACGCCTATTATCTCGGCATGCTGGGCATGCATGGAACCAAGGCCGCCAACCTGGCGGTGCAGGAATGCGATTTGCTGATCGCCGTCGGCGCGCGTTTTGACGATCGCGTGACCGGCAAACTGAACGCGTTCGCACCGCACGCCAAGGTGATCCACATGGATATCGACCCGGCGGAGATGAGCAAGCTGCGTCAGGCGCACGTGGCATTGCAGGGCGATTTGAAAGCTTTGCTGCCGGCTCTGCAACAGCCGTTGAATATCAGCGCCTGGCAGCAGCGGGTCGCTGAGCTGAAAGAAACCCATACCTGGCGTTACGATCACCCAGGCCAGCCGATCTACGCGCCGCTGCTGCTGAAACAGTTGTCCGAGCGCAAACCGGCCAATACTGTGGTTACCACCGACGTGGGCCAGCACCAGATGTGGACCGCCCAGCACATGACCTTTGAACACCCGGAAAACTTCATCACGTCCAGCGGTCTGGGCACCATGGGGTTCGGCGTGCCGGCCGCGGTGGGGGCCCAAATGGCACGGCCGCAGGATACGGTGATCTGCGTGTCGGGCGACGGTTCCTTCATGATGAACGTGCAAGAACTGGGTACCATAAAACGAAAACAGCTGCCAGTGAAAATCGTTTTACTGGATAACCAGCGTTTAGGCATGGTTCGACAGTGGCAGCAGCTGTTTTTTGACGGTCGTTACAGTGAAACCAACCTGTCCGATAACCCCGATTTCCTGATGTTGGCCAATGCCTTCGGTATTCCCGGCCAGCGCATTACCCGCAAAGACCAAGTGGCAGACGCTCTCGACGCCTTACTCAACAGCGAAGGGCCTTATCTGCTGCATGTGTCCATTGATGAACTCGAAAACGTCTGGCCGCTGGTACCGCCGGGCGCCGGCAACGAAACCATGTTGGAGAAAATGTCATGATGCAGCATCAACTCTCGATCCAGGCACGTTTTCGTCCTGAAATGTTAGAGCGCGTATTGCGCGTCGTGCGTCATCGCGGCTTTCAGGTTTGTGCTATGAATATGGTTTCAGCGGTGAATACCGACAACATCAATATTGAATTGACCGTTGCCAGCCAGCGCCCGGTGGATCTACTGTCATCACAGTTAAGCAAACTGATGGACGTCTCCTGCGTTGAGATCCAGCAACCAACATCACAACAAATACGCGCCTAAGGCGCGAGAAGGATAAAGAATAATGACGAAGAAAGCCGATTACATTTGGTTCAATGGTGAGATGGTTCCCTGGGCTGACGCCAAAGTGCACGTGATGTCGCATGCGTTGCACTACGGCACTTCGGTGTTTGAAGGAGTCCGTTGCTACGACTCCCATAAAGGCCCGGTGGTATTCCGCCACCGCGAACATATGCAGCGTCTGCACGACTCGGCAAAAATCTATCGCATGCCGGTATCGCACAGCGTCGATGAGCTGATGGAAGCCTGCCGTGCCACGCTGCGTAAAAACAATTTGGTCAGTGCTTATATTCGTCCGCTGGTGTTTGTTGGCGATGTCGGCATGGGGGTTAACCCGCCGGCCGGTTACAATACCGACGTGATTATCGCGGCGTTTCCTTGGGGCGCGTATCTGGGTGAAGAAGCGCTGGAGCAAGGCATCGATGCGATGGTTTCTTCCTGGCAGCGCGTAGCGCCGAATACCATTCCAACTGCGGCCAAGGCCGGCGGTAACTACCTTTCCTCCTTGCTGGTGGGCAGCGAAGCGCGCCGCCACGGTTATCAGGAAGGGATTGCGCTTGACGTGCACGGTTATATTTCCGAAGGGGCGGGCGAGAACCTGTTCGAAGTGAAAGACGGCGTGCTGTTTACCCCGCCGTTCACCTCTTCCGCGCTGCCGGGCATCACCCGTGACGCCATTATCAAACTGGCGAAAGACATGGGCTTCGAAGTGCGTGAGCAGGTATTGTCGCGCGAGTCGTTGTACCTGGCCGACGAAGTGTTCATGTCTGGCACCGCAGCGGAAATCACCCCGGTGCGCAGCGTTGACGGCATCCAGGTCGGTATCGGCAAATGCGGCCCGGTGACCAAACAGATCCAACAGGCATTCTTTGGCCTGTTTAC
Organism: Serratia plymuthica NBRC 102599; assembly: GCF_001590925.1. GTDB lineage: Bacteria > Pseudomonadota > Gammaproteobacteria > Enterobacterales > Enterobacteriaceae > Serratia > Serratia plymuthica. Next base: position 24,404 of record NZ_BCTU01000040.1, on the reverse strand, counting down.
CGGCAAGACCGAAGACAAGTACGGTTGGCTGGATCCGGTAAATCCATAATTTACCCGTCGCCTTTCAACCTGCAGCGATGTTAGCTGCAGATTGAAATCCATAGGGTCAATCGACAGACAGATAAGAATATCTAGGCGGTTCGTTCGCCGCCTGTAATAAATACATTTGGAGTGAAGAGCATGCCTAAGTACCGTTCCGCCACCACCACCCACGGCCGCAACATGGCGGGTGCCCGCGCATTATGGCGCGCGACCGGAATGACCGACGACGATTTCGGCAAGCCGATTATTGCGGTGGTCAACTCATTTACCCAGTTCGTGCCGGGCCACGTGCACTTGCGCGATCTGGGCAAACTGGTTGCAGAGCAGATCGAAGCCTCCGGCGGCGTCGCCAAAGAGTTCAACACCATTGCGGTGGATGACGGTATCGCCATGGGCCACGGCGGTATGCTCTATTCCCTGCCGTCGCGCGAACTGATCGCCGATTCGGTTGAATACATGGTGAATGCCCACTGCGCCGATGCGATGGTGTGTATCTCCAACTGCGACAAAATCACCCCGGGGATGCTGATGGCGTCACTGCGCCTCAATATTCCGGTGATTTTCGTTTCAGGCGGCCCAATGGAAGCCGGCAAGACCAAGCTGTCCGACAAGATCATCAAGCTGGACTTGATCGATGCGATGATCCAGGGGGCCAACCCGAACGTCAGCGACGCCGACAGCGCGCAAATCGAACGTTCCGCCTGCCCGACCTGCGGCTCCTGTTCCGGCATGTTCACCGCCAACTCGATGAACTGCCTGACCGAAGCGCTGGGCCTGTCTCAGCCGGGTAACGGCTCGCTGCTGGCAACCCACGCGGACCGTAAGGATCTGTTCCTCAACGCCGGCAAGCGCATCGTTGCGCTGACCAAACGTTATTACGAGCAGGACGACGAAAGCGCGCTGCCGCGCAGCATCGCCAACAAGGCGGCATTCGAAAACGCCATGACGCTGGATATCGCCATGGGCGGCTCGACCAACACCGTACTTCACCTGCTGGCAGCGGCGCAGGAAGGCGAGATTGACTTCACCATGGCAGATATCGATCGCCTGTCGCGCAAGGTGCCCCACCTGTGCAAAGTGGCGCCAAGCACCCAGAAATACCATATGGAAGACGTGCACCGAGCCGGCGGCGTACTGGCTATTCTCGGCGAGTTGGACCGCGCGGGGCTGATGAATCGCGACGTCGATAACATCCTGGGCCTGAAGCTGCCGGAAACGCTGGAACAGTACGACATCATGCTGACCAAAGATGAAGCCGTGAAGAAAATGTTCCGCGCCGGCCCGGCGGGTATCCGCACCACTCAGGCGTTCTCGCAGGATTGCCGCTGGGATACGCTGGACGACGATCGCGCAGAGGGTTGTATCCGCTCGCTGGAAAATGCGTTCAGCCTGGAAGGCGGATTGGCCGTGCTGTACGGCAACATGGCGCTGGACGGCAGCATCGTTAAAACTGCCGGCGTCGACAAAGATAACCTGACCTTCCGTGGCCCGGCGAAAGTCTACGAAAGCCAGGATACGGCGGTGGAAGCGATTCTCGGCGGTAAAGTGGTTGCCGGCGACGTGGTGGTCATCCGCTACGAAGGGCCAAAAGGCGGGCCGGGCATGCAGGAAATGCTGTACCCGACGACCTACCTGAAATCTATGGGGCTGGGCAAAGCCTGTGCGCTGATTACCGATGGGCGCTTCTCCGGCGGCACCTCGGGCCTGTCTATCGGCCACGTTTCTCCGGAAGCGGGCAGCGGCGGCCTGATCGCACTGATCGAAGATGGCGACATGATCGACATCGACATTCCAAAACGCAGCATGGTGCTGGACGTTACAGACAGCGAACTGGCGGCACGCCGCGAGGTTGAGCTGGCGCGTGGCGATCGTGCCTGGACACCGAAAAATCGTGAGCGTCAGGTTTCTTACGCCCTGCGCGCCTACGCCACGCTGGCGACCAGTGCCGACAAAGGCGCGGTGCGCGACAAGAGCAAGCTGGGAGGCTAAGCATCATGGCGGAATCACAACCCCTATCCGACGCCCCCGGCGGCGCGGAGTATCTGCGAGCGGTGCTCCGCTCGCCGGTTTACGAGGTGGCTCAGGTCACCCCGTTACAGGCCATGAGCAAAATCTCTTCGCGACTGGGTAATACCATTCTGGTGAAGCGTGAAGATCGTCAGCCGGTGCACAGCTTCAAGCTGCGCGGGGCCTATGCGATGATCGCCAGTCTGAACGAAGAACAAAAGGCGCGCGGCGTGGTGACGGCTTCCGCCGGTAACCATGCGCAGGGCGTAGCCTACTCCGGCAAACGGCTGGGGATCAAAACGTTGATCGTGATGCCGGTATCCACCGCAGACATCAAAGTGGATGCGGTGCGCGGTTTCGGTGGCGAAGTGCTGTTGCACGGCGCCAACTTTGATGAAGCCAAGGCGCGGGCGATTGAGCTGTCGCAGAAACAGGGCATGACCTTCGTACCGCCGTTCGATCATCCCACGGTGATTGCCGGGCAGGGCACGTTGGCGATGGAACTGCTGCAGCAGGACGCGCATCTTGACCGGGTGTTCGTGCCGGTTGGCGGTGGTGGCCTGGCGGCCGGCGTGGCGGTGCTGATTAAGCAACTGATGCCGCAAATCAAAGTGATTGGCGTGGAGGCGGAAGATTCCGCCTGCCTGCGGGCGGCGCTGGATGCCGGGCACCCGGTGGATCTGGCGCGCGTCGGGTTGTTCGCCGAAGGTGTGGCGGTGAAGCGCATCGGCGATGAAACCTTCCGCCTGTGCCGGGAATACCTGGACGATGTGATCACCGTCGACAGCGACGCTATCTGTGCGGCGGTAAAGGATTTGTTCGAAGACGTGCGTGCCATTGCCGAGCCTTCCGGCGCGCTGGCGCTGGCCGGGCTGAAAAAGTACGTGCAGCAGCACAATATTCAGGGCGAGCGCCTGGCGCACGTACTGTCTGGCGCTAACCTGAACTTCCACGGATTGCGTTACGTGTCCGAACGCTGCGAATTGGGTGAACAGCGTGAAGCCCTGCTGGCGGTGACTATTCCAGAGCAGAAAGGCAGCTTCCTGAAGTTCTGCCAACTGCTGGGCGGCCGCTCGGTGACCGAGTTCAACTACCGCTATGCCGATGCGGATAACGCCTGCATTTTCGTCGGTGTTCGTCTGACGCGCGGTCATGCGGAACGGCTGGAGATCATCGACGAGCTGAATGCCGACGGTTATCAGGTGGTAGATCTGTCCGATGACGAAATGGCCAAGCTGCACGTGCGTTACATGGTGGGCGGGCGTCCTTCGAAGCCGCTGCGCGAACGTCTGTACAGCTTTGAATTCCCGGAGTCGCCGGGTGCGCTGCTGAAGTTCCTGCAGACCTTGGGTACTCACTGGAATATTTCGCTGTTCCATTATCGTAGCCACGGCACCGATTTTGGCCGCGTGCTGGCGGGCTTCGAGCTGTCGCAGACCGAACCCGAGTTTGAGCAGCACTTGCAGGCGCTGGGCTACGATTGCCACGATGAAACCGATAACCCGGCGTTCCGCTTTTTCTTGCAGGGCTAAGGGAATCGACAAGGACGGCGTATGACAGACAGTTTTACCGGTTTCAGCCAACAGGGGCTGAATTTTCTCCAACAGGTGCGTATCGAGAACGACAAAGACTGGTTTGAAGCCAATCGTAACGTTTACGAGCGGGAGCTGTTGACGCCGTTCCGTACGCTGGTGGCCGAGCTGAGCCCGGCCATGCTGGCGATCGATCCGCAGTTTGAAACCCGGCCGGCGATCGGTAAAACGCTGTCTCGGCTCCACCGCGATACGCGTTTCTCTCATGACAAATCGCGCTATCGCAGCCGCATGTGGCTGACGTTTAAACGGCCGAGTAAAGACTGGAAGGACGCGCCGGTGTATTTCTTCGAGTTGGGGCCGGATATGTTGCGCTATGGTCTGGGCTATTACAGCGCCAACAAGCCGACGATGGACCTGTTCCGCCATACGCTGCTGCGCCGGCCGCAGCCGTTTTTAGAGGTAGCGGCCTGCTGTCGGCCACCGTTCGAGCTGGTGGGGGAAAGCTACAAACGCCCGCTGGTGAAAGAGCAGGTGGCGGAGATCGCCACCTGGTACAACCGCAAATCTTTCGCGGTGATGGTCAGCGACAGCCAGGTAGAAAAGTTGTTCAGCGCCGGTTTGGTGCAGACGCTGACACAAGGTTTCCAACAGCTTGAGCCGCTGTATCACTGGCTGATGCAGGTGGAGACGATGAAGCAAATCGATCCGGCTGATTTATGAATATCCGCCGTCTTTCAAGCCGCAGCGTTGTTGGCTGCAACTTGAAATCCATAGGGTATTTTGATTTTTATCTTTCACACGGCAACAAATCCGCTGTTGTTTAAAGTAAACGCCAAAAAGCTTCGATCAGCGGATCGCTAAGGCGCTTTTTCTGTACGCAAACGCCCAGTTCAAAGGGTTCGACCATCGAAATATTTTCCAGCTGCGAGATGCGGTTACGCACCGGTTCCGGGCTGTTGTCTACCACCACGCCGGGGATCAGCGCAATGCCGCAACCCAGCGCTACCATCGAAACGATGGCCTCGTGGCCGCCGACGGTGGCGTAAATCAGCGGGTTGGCGATGCGTTGGCGGCGGAACCACAGTTCGATGCGTTTTCGCGACGGGCCGTGCTCCGGCAGGATAAACGGAATGGTGGCCCAGTCGGGCTTCTCGGCAAACGCCTGGCTGCGTACCGCGCAGGGGAGCGCAGGGGCGATCAGCACCAGCGGGATTTCGCCGATTTTAGTGAACGCTACGCTGGTGGGCAGGGTTTCTGGCCGGCCGGCAATGCCGAGGTCAGCCTCGTTGGACTGCACCTTGTCGACCGCGTCGGCAGCGTCACCGGTGGTCAGTTTGATTTCCACCAGCGGATGCTGCGCCCGGAACCTGTCGAGGATTGGCGGCAGATGGCTGTAGGCGGCGGTAACCGAGCAAAACAGCCGCAATTCGCCGCTCAGCGAAGGGCCGTGCTGGCCCAGCGAATGTTTCAACTGCTGGTATTGCAACAGGGTATGCTGGGCAAACTCTTTCAGCTGTTCACCGGCATCGGTGAGCTGCACGGTGCGGTTATCACGCAAAAACAGCGGTTGCCCGAGGATTTCCTCCAGCCGTTGGATCTGGCGGGATAGCGTCGACGGGCTGACGTGCATCGCTTTGGCGGTGCGGCCAAAATGCTGGCTTTCCGCCAGATGGAGGAACAGTTTTAAATCACGCAAATCCATATCGGTATGCTCGCAGCAAGAGTGTTGCATAAATTGCAATATCACATTCGTAATATATCAATTTAAGCAACGCGTTTCCTGTTATACATTGAGTTTAACGAATCTCCGCACAGACAGGGCGGGGAATGAAAATAACATCGATAAGCTAAATCGACACAACATCTAACTGGAGTACCACCATGGCTAACTATTTCAACACCTTGAACCTGCGTCAGCAGTTGGCGCAATTGGGTAAGTGTCGTTTCATGGCACGCGACGAATTTGCGGATGAAGCCGGCTACCTGAAAGGCAAAAAAGTGGTGATCGTCGGCTGTGGCGCACAGGGCCTGAACCAGGGGCTGAACATGCGTGACTCGGGCCTGGACGTTGCCTATGCCCTGCGTAAAGAAGCCATCGACGAGAAGCGCCCTTCATGGCGTAAAGCGACCGAGAACGGCTTCAAAGTGGGCACCTACGAAGATCTGATCCCGCAGGCGGACCTGGTGGTTAACCTGACGCCGGACAAACAGCACACCTCAGTGGTTCGCGCAGTACAGCCGCTGATGAAAGACGGTGCGGCGCTGGGCTACTCCCATGGCTTCAATATCGTTGAAGTGGGCGAGCAGGTACGTAAAGACATCACCGTAGTGATGGTGGCGCCGAAATGCCCGGGCACCGAAGTGCGCGAAGAATACAAACGCGGTTTCGGCGTGCCGACCCTGATTGCGGTTCACCCGGAAAACGACCCGAAAGGCGAAGGCATGGCGATCGCCAAGGCCTGGGCAGCAGCGACTGGCGGCCACCGTGCCGGCGTGCTGGAGTCCTCCTTCGTTGCCGAAGTGAAATCTGACCTGATGGGTGAGCAAACCATTCTGTGCGGCATGTTGCAGGCGGGTTCGCTGCTGTGCTTCGACAAACTGGTTGCTGAAGGCACCGAGCCGGCGTACGCAGAGAAACTGATTCAGTTCGGCTGGGAAACCATCACCGAAGCGCTGAAGCAGGGCGGCATCACCCTGATGATGGATCGCCTGTCCAACCCGGCCAAACTGCGTGCTTATGCGCTGTCCGAGCAACTGAAAGAGATCATGGCACCGTTGTTCCAGAAACACATGGACGACATCATCTCCGGCGCCTTCTCCAGCGGCATGATGGCAGACTGGGCAGAAGACGACGTAAAACTGCTGAACTGGCGTGAAGAGACCGGCAAATCGGCATTCGAGAATGCGCCGCAGTTCGAAGGCAAAATCAGCGAGCAGGAATACTTTGATAACGGCGTGCTGATGGTCGCTATGGTGAAAGCAGGCGTTGAGCTGGCGTTCGAAACCATGGTTGACGCGGGCATCATCGAAGAGTCCGCTTACTACGAATCACTGCATGAGCTGCCGCTGATCGCCAACACCATCGCGCGTAAGCGTCTGTATGAAATGAACGTGGTTATCTCTGATACCGCCGAATACGGTAACTACCTGTTCGCTAACGCCGCAGTGCCGTTGCTGAAAGAGTTTATGACAACTCTGCAGGCCGGTGATTTGGGTAAATCCGTGGCCGGTACTTCTGTAGACAACGCGCAACTGCGTGACGTGAACGAAGCGGTGCGCAATCACCCAATCGAATCCGTTGGCCGCAAACTGCGTGGTTATATGACTGATATGAAACGTATCGCGGTGGCAGGCTAAATACCCGTCGTCTTTCAAGCTGTAGCGTTGTTACCTGCACTATCACACCCCAGTCACTGACTAAAGTAAGTGACTGGGGATGAGATAGCTTGGCGCCTGGCTACAACTTGAAGTCTATAGGGTATTAAGATGGGTTTTCGAGTCCAATAAAAAGGCCAGCATCAGTGCTGGCCTTTCGCATTTTTACGGTGACGGAATTATTGCGGCATGGCTGCGAGTGGAATAATCGCCCCGCGATACTGAATCACCGTGCTGGCAGTCAGGTGGCCGCGTTGTGCTGCCTGCACGGCATCACCGCCGGTTAAACGTACTGCCAGGTAACCGGCACTGAAGGAATCCCCTGCGGCAGTGGTATCCACCACCTTCTCTTTCGGCAACTGTACCGCCGGGATCTCAAGCTCGGTGCCTTCGGCGCTGAATACCAGGCAGGCATCTGCGCCGCGTTTGATCACAATTTCCGTCACGCCCAGTGCTTGCGTGCGGCGGACCACCTGTTCCACCGGCTGGTTGCCCCACAGCAAGTCTTCATCGTCCAGGGTCAGGAAGGCGATGTCGGTACAGGCCAGCACATCGCGATAAACCTGTTGGGTTTCCTCACGGTTCTGCCACAGGCGCGGCCGATAGTTATTGTCGAAAATCACTTTCCCGCCGTTGGCGCGGCACTGGTGCAGCAACGCCAGCAATCGGGTGCGGCTGGCTGGGTTGAGAATGGCCACGCTGATGCCGCTGAGGTACAGATAATCGAAGTGGGCCAGATGCTCGCACAGGCTTTCCGCCTGGGGTCCTTCCAGCCAGTAGCGTGCGGCGGCGTCGTTGCGCCAGTAATAGAAGGTGCGCTCGCCGGTGTCATCGGTTTCGATCACATACAACCCCGGCAGCTTGTTTTCCAACCGTTGGATCAAATCGGTTTTAACCTTTTCCTGTTGCCAGGCCTGCAGCATTTCCTGGCTGAAGCTGTCGGTGCCGAGGGCGGTGACGTAATGCACCTGCAGCGCGGCTTCCGGCACCTGGCGGGCGATATAGACGGCGGTGTTTAAGGTATCGCCGCCAAAGCCGCGGCTGAGATCCGCGCCTTTTTGCGACAGTTCAATCATGCATTCGCCGATCACGGCAAGATTCTGGGTGGTCATAGTCAACGGCCCTGGCTGGAAGAAGAAAACGAAGGGATGCGCAATGCCTTCAGTCTCAACGCAAGGGCGGGGAGGAGTCAATGAAAATAAAACAACGTTTTAATTAATTTATGATCGCTATCGGGAAATAGAAAAGTTTCCCGACGCGACGCGAGCTGCCGGCCGTTATTTAGCGGCTGCGCGCAGGTCGGTGACGCTGTGGCCGCCGATGCCCCAATTGTCGGTTTCTACTTCATCAATGACCACCACGGTGGTCGCCGGGTTTTTCCCCAGCGTATCCACCAACAGTTGCGTCACGCCGGCGATCAGCTGTTTCTTTTGCTCCGGCGTCGCGCCTTCGCGGGTAATTTTGATATTTACGTAGGGCATGTCTTTTCCTCTGTTATTGATCTGTTATCAATGTAAAAGGCTTTCGCTATCGCTTAAAGCTTTATCGCATCTTGCCGATAAACTAAGAGCAGCACTACCGCAGCCTGAGCGTTTTCATTCTCCTTCGATGGCGATAGTACCCATGACAACCAAGACGAACTCTGGTCTGCTGGCGCCATTCCTTGCCGTCTGCATGCGCGTAAAAACGCAACGTTACTGGCGACAATGTCGGCGTTTGTACACCTTTCAGCCTATCTACCGCACCTCCGGCGCTTTGCTGGCGATAGAGCTGTTAACGGTGGTGTATCACCCCAGTGCGCCGGACAAGCCGCAATCGCCGGAGCGCTATTTCGCCGCCCTCGACGTTCGCTCGCGCCTGCGGATCATTCAGGAACAACTCAGCTTCCTGCAAGGCTGGCAGCCGCATTTTATCCGCCATGCGTTGATGGTGTCGGTCAATATCGACGGTATTGCGCTGCAGGCGTTGCAGCGACATGCTGAGTTGCAAAGGCAGATTACCGCGATGCCCTATCTGCGCTTTGAGCTGGTGGAGCACGCCGGGATGGCGCTGGGCTGTCCGTTGCAGCAAATTACGGGTGCGGAGCGGTTGTGGCTGGATGATTTCGGCAGCGGCTTGGCGAACTTCTGTGCCATCAGCACCTGGCGTTACCAATACATTAAAGTGGCGCGTGAGTTATTCACCCTGTTGAAGCAGACGGAAGACGGCATCGAGTTGCTTTTCACCCTGATCAAAATAATGAACCAGCTCAGCGAAGGGGTGATCGTCGAAGGGGTGGAAACCGAGCAGGAATGGTTGCTGGTGCAGCGTTCCGGCGCATTGGCTGCGCAAGGTTACTACCTTTCCCGCCCGGCCCGTTTTGAAACGCTGCAAACCTTGCCTGTGTTGTTTTCCTCGCCGCCCGCCTGACTCTCTGCCCGCCTAAAGCGTGAACTCTTGCCTATCCTCGGCTAGGCTTGGTAAAGCCTGCTTATCAATTTTACTGGCAGATTAGCGTGTTCAGGGAGCCGATATGACAAGAACGGGAAAAGCTTTCAGCTGGGTTGGCGGCATCGTGCTGCTGGTGATTGCCGCGCTGGTGATCTTTGTGATGACCTTCGACTGGAATCGCCTTAAACCGACCATCAATGACAAGGTGTCTGCCGAGTTGCAGCGGCCGTTCGCGATCCGCGGCGAACTGGGCGTGGACTGGGCGCGTGAGAAAGATGAGGGTGGCTGGCGTGCCTGGGGGCCGTGGCCGCACATTCATGCCGAAGACATTGTGTTGGGCAATCCCAAAAATATTCCCGGCGACAGCATGGTCCAACTGCAACGCGTCGATGTCAGCATCGCGCCGCTGGCGCTGCTCGGTAAAGAGGTGTTGATTCCGCGTATCTGGCTGAAACAGCCGAACGCCACCTTGCAGCGGCTAGCGAACGGCGACAATAACTGGACCTTCAACCTGGCCGGCGATCCCAAACAACCGACGTCCGACTGGTCGGTGAATATTCATGACGTCGTCTTCGATCGCGGTCAGATTGATGTTAAAGACGCCACGCTGAAGGCAGATTTCCGTGCGCTGATTGACCCGCTTGGCAAGCCGCTGCCGTTCAGCGAGGTCACAGGAAAAAAAGACGCCGGCAGTGCGATCACCCCCGACTATGTTTTTGGCTGGAAGGTGAAGGGCAAATACAACGGCGAGCCGCTGTCGGGCAGCGGCAAGATGGGCGGCATGCTGTCGCTGCAGAATGCCGAGGTGCCTTTCCCGCTGCAAGCCGACGTGCGCTCTGGTGCAGCTCGGGTGGTGGTGGTTGGCACGCTGTCCGATCCGATGAACCTCGGCGGGTTGGATCTGCGGGTAAAATTATCCGGCGATAGCCTGGGCAATCTGTATGGCCTGACTGGCGTTCTGCTGCCGAATACCCCGCCGTACTCTACCGATGGGCACCTGATCGCCCGGTTGCACGAGAAAGGCGGCGCGGTGTTCCAGTACCAGAAGTTCGACGGCAAAATCGGCGACAGCGATATCCACGGCAATTTGAAATATATCGCCAGTAAACCGCGGCCCAAACTGAGCGGTGAAGTGCTGTCGAAACAGCTGCGCCTGGCCGATTTGGTGCCGTTGATTGGTGCGGATTCCAATACGGAAAAAGCCGGTCGTGGGGAGAAGAGCCGTCAGCCTGCCGACAAGGTGTTACCGGTTGAGAAATTTGACACCAAAAGCTGGAACCTGATGGATGCGGACGTGAAATTTACCGCGAAACGCATCGAGCGCGGCAACTCGCTGCCGCTGAGCGATCTCTCTACCCATTTACAGCTGGATAACGGCGTGATCCTGATGGACCCGCTGCGATTCGGCGTGGCCGGCGGCAACCTCAACGCCACCCTTCGTCTGGACGGCGGTAAAAATCCGATGCAGGGCCGGGTGGATATGCATGCGCGTAAATTCCAGCTTCAGCAGCTGTTGCCTAACGTGGCGTCGATGAAGCGCAGCCTGGGGCAGATGAACGGGGATGCCAAACTGACCGGCAGCGGTAATTCGGTGGCCGATCTGTTGGCAACCAGCAGCGGCGAACTGCGCATGGTGGTTAACAACGGCGTGATCAGCCGCGGACTGATGGAGATCCTCGGTCTGAATGTGGGCAATTATCTGGTGGCGAAGCTGTTTGGTGACGACGTCGTGGGCATCAACTGTGCGGCGGCGGATGTCGGTATTCGCAATGGCGTCGCCGCGCCGCGGCTGTTCGTGTTTGACACCGAGAACGCCATTATCAATATCAGCGGCAACACCAATTTGGCTACCGAGCGGCTGGATCTGTCCATCGATCCGGAAAGTAAGGGCATGCGCGTGCTGACGCTGCGTTCCCCCTTGTATGTGAAAGGGACCTTCAAGAACCCGGATGCCGGTGTTAAAGCCGGCCCGCTGATTGCGCGCGGTGCGGCTGCGGTGGCGCTGGGCGTGGTGCTGACGCCGGCGGCAGCCTTGTTGGCGTTGGTTTCTCCGAGCGAAGGCGGCGATGAAAACCAATGCGGGCAAATCCTGCAAAAGATGAAGCAAAAGAAATGATCTGTATGGCCCGCCGAGCGGGCCATCTTTAATTCAACACCCGGCAGTCGTGATCCTGAATTTCTTCCGCCGAGGCCAGAGTAAAGGGCAGCAGGCTGCGTTCGGTGGCCAGCAGCAGGAAATCGCCACCTGGGAGTGCGGTCATCGCCAGGCCAAAGCTGCCCATGCGGCCATTGGCGCGTGGGATGCCCTCGGCCAGCAGGCGGAAAGCACCTTGTCTGGCCAATTCGTCAGGCGCGACCCGGCGCACCAGATAATCATGACCCAGTAGGCCACCGGGCAGCGGTTGCCATTGTTCGGTGTAATCCGCCGCAAACTGCGCCAACTGCGTTTTTACCGCCGGCAGCAGGCAGGAAATATGAATGTGCAGCTGATTCTGGCTGCGGCCATACTCGGAATTAATCGCCAGCGAAATATCAGCGTCATCAATCTCTTTGCCATATTTATCCGCCATAAAATGGCGCGCCGCCCAGGCCTGCGCAAAGAAGTTCGGGGTGGTGGCTTCCAGCACCGTAGGGCTTTCAATACCGGTAATTTTAGCGCTTGGCATCAACAGATATTGCAGCGGCCCGTTGCGATCCTTAAACACGACAAAACCGGCCTGTGTGTCAACCTGTGCGCAGGGCGCCGGGTTATTGTACGCCTGCTGGTTGGGCAAGCACTGTTGGCTGACGATGCGCCAAAGCGCGTCCGGATGGGATGATTTCAGCCCGAACCAGGCACCCAATGCAAGGGCGGCAACGATCAGGGGAACAAGGTACCAATACAGCCTGCGGCGCAGAGACATCATCGATTTCCGTTCAACGGGAGGAGCGCACAGCATAGTCTGAATTTATGACAGGAGACAAAGCGGGAAGTGCGGCCCCGCCGGGGGGCCGCAAAACAAGGGTTACAGCGACATATCCCGGGTCTCTTTCATCAGCAGTAAGGCGATCAGCGTGAGGCTGGCCATCGCTGCCAGATACAGACCGACGTAGAACAGACCGTAGTGGGTTGCCAGCCAGGTGGCGATATAAGGCGCCACGGCGGCCCCGAGGATTGACGCCACGTTGTAGGAGAAGGACGCGCCGGTATAACGCACTTCGGTCGGGAACAGCTCCGGCAGCAGCGCCCCCATCGGGCCGAAGGTCAGGCCCATGATGCTCAGACCGCACAGCAGGAAGCCCATCACCAGCACCTGATTGCCGGAGCCCAACAGGCTTGGGAACAGGAAGGCGAAAGCGATCATCAGCAGGGTAATGGCGATCATGGTCTTGCGGCGGCCAAAGGCATCCGCCAACAGGCCGGCAATCGGCACCATCACGCCAAAACCGATTACCGCCACCATCAGCATCCACAGGAAGGTATTGCGTGAGTACCCTAACCCCAGCGGCTGCGCCGTGGTGCCGTAGGTCATCGAGTAAACCGTCATCAGGTAGAACAGGGTATAGGTCGCCAGCATGATGAAGGTACCGAGTATGGTCGCCTTCCAATGCTTGCTCAGCAGGGTGCCGAGCGGGATTTTTACCTGTTTGCCGGCTTTCGCCACCTTGGCGAACACCGGAGTTTCATGCAGCGAGACGCGGACATACAGGCCGATCAGCACTAGAGCTGCGGACAGGATAAACGGCACGCGCCAGCCCCATTCCATAAACTGCTGGTCTGTCAGCAGCCAGGAGAGCAGCAGGAAGGTCCCGTTGGCGAAGAAGAAGCCGATAGGCGCACCCAATTGTGGGAACGAGCCGTACAGCGCGCGCTTTTTAGCAGGAGCATTCTCGGTAGCCAGCAAAGCCGCGCCGCCCCATTCACCGCCCAGACCAAGCCCCTGGCCAAAACGCGCCAGCGCCAGCAGGAGCGGCGCAAAGATGCCAATGGTTTCATAGCTCGGCAGCAGGCCGATCAGCACGGTAGAAATCCCCATGGTGAGCAGCGAGGCGACCAGCGTCACCTTGCGGCCCACGCGATCGCCGAAGTGACCGAACAGCGCCGAACCAATCGGGCGTGCAATAAAGGCGACGGCGAAGGTGGCCAGTGATTGCAACGTGGCCGTGGTCGGGTCGCCCTGCGGGAAGAAGATATGCGGGAAGACGATCACTGCGGCGGTGGCGTAAATATAGAAATCGAAAAACTCGATGGCGGTACCGACCAGCGAGGCGACAATCACTTTTCCGCGTGAGTTTACCGGTGTTGACGCCTCGTCGGCGTCCAGAGTTGGTGCGATGGATGCTTGCATAGTGTTTCTTATTTTTTGAATTTGTAAAAATCCATCTTAGTCATAGCAAAATGCCTTTTCAATGATGAAACTTTGTACAATACCGTCATTGACCGGTTAAAAAGCTTAATGTTTCAGTACTGTAACTCCCTTTAGGTTTTAACGTTGCAAAATGAATAATATACAGATTTAATTGCTGTAAAAATCGTAAAGAAAAGTTAGTCGGTAGTTTGTTATGCTGGTTTTGAGACAGTGAAAGGTTTGATTTTGGTGGTGTGTGCTGGTGTTTTAGTGTTATCTCAGAATAAAACACCAGCCATCGAATGATGGCCGGTATGATTGCATTGCTTCAGGGGGCCGGCTGCTCGGACGTCGGCAGGGTTTTATCTTCTTTATACTGCGCGGTGGCGATCCAGGCGGCGCAGAACAGCGTCAGGCGGGCAAAGAAATAGAAGAACGCCATCAGCCCAATCACCGAGCCAAAGGCGGCGCCGGAAGGGGATTTGGCCACCTGCGGCAGCGTCATGGTCATCACAAACTTAATCACTTCGAAGCCGATGGCGGCGAGCAGCGTCCCGCGCAGCAACGCCTTTTTCTTTGGCTTATGGCGTGGCAGCATCCAGAAGATCCACAGGAACAGCAGGTAGTTGGCGAGAATGGAGATCGACAACGCAATCAGCGTCATCGCAGGCCGCAGCCATTCTATGCCTTCCAGGCCCAACGCGCTGACGATCGCCGCCTGTGCCGAACCGGCGATGGAGGTCAGCGTCAGGGTAATAATCAGCGCCACCACCAGGCCGGTTAGCGAGATAAAGTCGCGGGTATATTTGAAATAGAGCTTTTCCTGATCCTGCGGATTACGTTCCCACACGTCACGCGACTGTGCCCGGATCGCCTCACGCAGATTGCCCATCCAACTGATCCCCGAATACAGCGCCAGCGCCAGGCCTGTCAGCCCCACCGTAGTGCGTTGCTGAATGGCGGTATTAACGGTATTTTTCAGCGTGCTGGCCAGCGTAGGATCGCTGATGCTGCCGACAATTTTATTGATCAACCCGGCCAGCAGGTCAGGATTGGACGCCAGTACAAAGCCGACGGCGGCGAACGACACCATCAGAATCGGAATCAGTGAGAGAAACGAAAAATAGGTGATGGCGGCGCCAAACTGGCTGCCCAGACGATCGTTAAAGCGCTCGGTGGCGCGCAGCAGATGAGCGATGCTAGGCCAGGCCTGGATGCGCTCGACCAGCCGTGAAAAGCCGGAAATGTGCCGGTCAATTTTTCCGTGGCCGGTTTTGATACCGATCAGGGTTTTTTGCGGCGTTTCATTGTGGGGCTGACGGGGTTCTTTATCTGATCCTGTAGGCATTACGTCACGATTTCCTTAACGATAAATAGGCTGTCTCAGTCTTGATTATAGCCAAAATGCTCGCCGATTGGCCGTCGGGGCGGCAACCGGGCAATTTGTGAGCTTATCGCGTTGCCTGCCGGGTGAAATCTTATTGCTTGCCGATAGGTAAAATTCTTATATCAACCGCTCTGCCAGAGCGGCTTTTTTCATTCGTCGGCCGCCAATTTTTATCTATTTCATCACCAAGAAAGCGTTTACTCATGAGGTGGCGCTGCGGTGGTTCAACCGCAGCGTTACTGCAGCCGTAGGGGCTGGAACGGTTTCACCTGTTATCAATAGATAAAATGGAAGGTCATATGAAATTACTTAATCATCCCACCTGTCGTCCGTTTACCGAAGCGGGCACTTTGACACAGATTTCCGCCTACTATGAGGAAGAGCGGCACATCATGTGGATGCTGCTGCGCGCCGAGCCGCGGCCTTGCTTCAATCAGGCGCTGATCGAGGACATCATGACGTTGGCGCAGGCGGCGAAAGAGTCGTCGCTGCAGTTTGATTTTTGGGTGACCGGTTCGCTGGTGCCGAACATGTTCAACGTTGGCGGCGATCTGCAATTCTTTGCCGAAGCGATTAAAAACCGCAAACGTGAAGCGATGATGGCTTACGCGCGCGCCTGCATTGATTGTGTGCACGCGGCGGCGCGCGGGTTCGATACCGGGGCGGTTAGCATTGCGATGGTGGAGGGCAGCGCGCTGGGCGGGGGGTTTGAAGCGGCGCTGGCGCACCATTTCGTTCTGGCGCAGAACAATGCGCGCATGGGCTTCCCGGAAATTGCCTTCAATCTGTTCCCCGGCATGGGCGGTTATTCGCTGGTGGCGCGCAAAGCGGGCATGCGCTTGGCCGAGGAGCTTATCTGGAGCGGCGAGTCGCACACCGCCGAATGGTTTGAAAGCCGTGGCCTGGTCGATCAACTTTTCCAGCCCGGTGACGCCTA
Organism: Serratia plymuthica NBRC 102599; assembly: GCF_001590925.1. Classification (GTDB taxonomy): domain Bacteria; phylum Pseudomonadota; class Gammaproteobacteria; order Enterobacterales; family Enterobacteriaceae; genus Serratia; species Serratia plymuthica. Next base: position 8,363 of record NZ_BCTU01000040.1, on the reverse strand, counting down.
TATAGCCACCCGTACCTTTATCGATACCATCCGGCCCAAGCTGAACGGCATGCGCGCCATGCTGCGCGCTCGCCAGAGGGTATTGCAGCTTACACGTTCGGAGTTGATGGACATCACCGAAGATTGGGTGCATTCGGCTTTCACTATCGAGGAGAAAGACCGCGCCTATATTGAACGTTTGGTCATGCTGCAGGATCGTCATACGCTGAACCTGCGCCGTGCCGGCTAATGTAAACCTGCCCGCATCACGCTGAGGGTGGTGACGGGCAATAAGACCGCAGCCAATGTTCCAGCTGTTCCGGGAGCATTGGCCGCGCAAACAGGAACCCCTGTTTCTCGTCCACGCCAACCTCATCCAGGAACCTGTTCTCGCTTTCTGTCTCAACGCCTTCGGCGATCACCCGGAATTTCAGCGCCTCGGCCGCCGCGACGATGGCGCGCACCAGCGATTGCGAAACCGGATTGAAATTCACGCCGCGCACAAAGCTTTTATCCAACTTAATGGCATCCAGCGGGATACGCGCCAGCTGCGCCAGCGAGGAGTAGCCGGTGCCAAAATCATCGAGATGAACTTGCGCGCCCAGTTCACGCAGCCGGGTGATGACCGCGCGTGCGCGTCTCTCATCCTCAATCAGGCTGCTTTCCGTCAGTTCGAAGTCCAGCAGGCACGGCGTCAACTGGTTGTGCTGCAACACGTCGATAAGATCTTCCACGATGGAATCATCGACCAACTGCCGTGCGGAAAGATTTACGGCGACCCGCAGCGCCAGCCCTTGCTGCTGCCACTGGGCGGCCTGTTTGGCCGCAGTCTGCAGCACCCATCGACCGAGCGGGCCGATCAGCCCGGATTCTTCAGCGTAAGAGATAAACTGTAACGGCGGGATCAGACCGCGTTCGGGCGAGTCCCAACGTACCAGGGCTTCCACGCTGTGCACCATGCCGCTGAGCGCATCGATTTTCGGTTGGTAATAAACCACCAGTTGATTCTGCTCCAGACCCTTGCGCAGGTTGGTGTCCAGCCACATATATTCAGCGACGCGTTTGTTCATTTCCGGCGAGAATACGGTAAAGGTGCGTTTGCCGCGCTCTTTGGCGACGTACATGGCGGTATCGGCGCTGCGGATCAGGCCGTCGAGATCGTTACCGTGTTCCGGGCACAGCGCGATGCCAATCGAACAACCGGTATAGACTTCGATAAGGCCGATGCGGAAGGGCGTTTTCAATCGGTCGATAATACGCTGGGCAAGCTGTTGCAGCACCTCGCGGTCGGCCTGTCGGGCCAGCACCAGGAATTCATCGCCCCCAAGACGGGCCAGAACCTGATCGGGCTCCAGACAGCCGAGCACCGCCAGCGACACCTCAACCAGCAAACGGTCGCCGAACATATGCCCGTAGGCGTCGTTCACCTTTTTGAAATTATCGAGATCGAGGTACACCAGCCCAACGTTGCTGTCACCGCGTTCCGCGATCGCCTGGATGATTTTGTCCTGAATGGCGTTGCGGTTGGGCAGGCCAGTGATGATATCGGTATTGGCCAGCATCCGCAGGCGTTCCTGGGCGCGGCGTTCTTCGGTGATGTCCGTACCGGAACAAATCAGGAAGACTTCGTTTTTCCCGCTACCGCTGTGGACGAATTTGTTGCGGAACAAAAACAGCCGCTCGCCTTTTACCGTTTTGACCCAACGTTCCACCTCGTAGGACGAACCATTACGGAAAAAACCGGCGATATTTCGCCGCGAGGCCGCCGCTTCTTCCGGGCTCATAAACAGCTGAAAGACGTTTTTGCCAATGACATCATGTTCATGCAGACCGGTGTATTCTTCGCTCAGACGGTTGAAACGCTGGATGCGGCCATGCTGATCGACAATCACAATCACCGAATTGGCTTCGGATACCACTTGCTCGGCAAAGGAAAGCCCATGCACCAGGTCACGGGCGACCGACTTGGTGTCGCTGAAAGCGGAGGCGGTGCCGGCCCATTCCAGTTTGTTGATCCGGCGGCCCACCAGATGCAAATGTATCGGCTCGCCGACCAGCGAAATAGAGATATCCAGGCTGGCGGTAATGCCGCTCAGACGCCGTATTTTTGCCGCCTGTATGGCGCTGAGCGCCACGGCCATATGGGCTTTGCCTTTGACTGCGGACAGCTCCAGGGCATTGCTGTCGAATGCCAGCCGCCAGTAGGGGCTGCTGGTGCCAAAGTGGGCGTTCAGGAGCATAGGACCTTGGTCTGCGAACATGATGATTCCTCAAAAGGGCACGACAGCCAGGTTTCCGCAATGAGCGTAGCCGCAGTTTTCAGGCTCGGTAGCGGCCGCAGTGCACGTATCTCCATCATATAACACGTTTTTCACGGGCGGGCATGGGTGATGAAACTATTATATAAGCAATAATTAGTTTTGCTGTGTAAATGTCCCACTGTTGCCGGTTGCTTTGAGTGTAAGAGAAAAATCTTCAATCAAGGGACATTCGTACGATTTTTGCGCATTGGATACCGCCATATTGTTGAAGGGCGGTTGTACTGGATGAGGCTAAATTATAATAAAGGCGGCGGACGGCAGGAATAACCCCATTGGGGTGAATTTTAATTTTCTCAGGCAATCAAAATTTCCGGACCCTAGACACTATCTCCATAATTTACTCAAAGTTGTCGAATAAACCTGTTTTGGGTTTTAAAAAATTTACACAGCATCGCATTACTCTATGTTTAACGGCCTACTATTATCCCCGACGAACGAAAGAAGAGCCTGTTCACGTACAGCGCTCCTGATGAAGAATAATTTTAAGGAAATGATTATGCGTAAACTGACCGCTTTATTTGTAGCTTCTACTCTGGCGCTGGGCTCTGCTTCCATGGCCTTCGCTGCGGACACCACGGCGGCGCCGGCAACTGCTGCGGATGCCGCCCCGATGAAAATGATGCACCATAAAGGCGAAGGTAAAGGCGGGCCGTTTGCCGGCCTGAACCTGACTGAACAGCAGCGCCAGCAAATGCGCGACATCATGAAAGAATCACACCAGAATCGCGGTGCGGGCGTAAAAGAGGAGCGTCAGGCGTTGCACAACCTGGTGGCTAGCGACAGCTTCGATGAAGCAAAAGCAAAATCCCAAATTGATGCCATCAGCAAAGCGCAGTCCGAACATATGTTGGAACGCGCCAAAGCGGAAAATAAAATGTATAACCTGCTGACCCCTGAGCAGAAAAAACAATACAATGAGAATTATCAGAAACGCGAACAGAAAATGATGGACCACATGAATAAAATGAAATCGAAAATGGCGACCGAGCAGTAATAGCGTCATGGGGTAAATAAAAAGGGCCAGATTATTCATCTGGCCCTTTTGCTTATCTCACTTCAACTTACCTTCCCGTTAAACAACGGGTTTCCCTTGGTATTGCGTGCGAGTGAGTGAGCTTCCTGTCAATCCCGGTTAATTTTTTTAAATTGACGAGTGGTTTCGGTTAACGCTAGTTCAGTAGGCAAACGCTCCATGGAGCTGGCACCGTAGAAGCCATCCACCAAAGGACAGTGCCGCATGATATATGCGGCGTCTTCAGGCGTGGCTATTGGACCTCCGTGACAAAGGACGATCACGTCTTCGCGGATCCGTTTGGCAGCCTGGGCCCAATCGTTAATCAACGGGATGCAATCGGCCAGGGTCAGAGCCGTTTCCGCGCCAATATTGCCGCCGGTAGTTAGCCCCATGTGCGGTACTATGATATCGGCACCTGCCTCAGTCATCGCTACCGCATCTTGTGCATTGAAAACATAAGGTGTGGTCAGCAGATCTTTTTCATGCGCCAGACGAATCATGTCCACCTCCAGCGCATATCCCATACCGGTTTCCTCCAGATTGGCGCGGAAGTTGCCGTCAATAAGACCCACCGTTGGAAAGTTCTGCACCCCGGCGAAGCCCGTGTTCTTAATCTCATCAAGAAACTTGTCAAAATGGCAGAAAGGATCCGTACCATTAACTCCAGCCAAAACAGGAGTGTGTTTGACCACGGGCAAGACTTCTTTGGCCATATCCATGACGATTTCGTTTGCGTTGCCATAGGCCAGCAAACCTGCCAGGGAGCCTCGACCCGCCATGCGATAGCGGCCCGAGTTATAAATGACAATCAGATCGATGCCGCCGGCCTCTTCGCATTTGGCTGAGAGCCCGGTGCCGGCACCTCCGCCAATGATAGGTTCACGGCGGGCAATCATTTCCCTGAATTTAGTAAGTAGCTCCTGTCGGGTATGTTTGGCCATTTTTAACTCCAATCAATAAGTACGAGATATCTCCCTAAACTGTTGCACGGCGATGTCGGCAAAGCGGGGATCGTTGATGTTATAAGGGGTTCTGATCAGACGGTGTTTTTCCGTGGGTCGCCATGTCATTTCCAGCGCGTTGACGAAGGCTGCCAAAGCTTCGGGATCCCAGAATGCTTGCCCAGGGGCATCGAGAGCGGAAACGCCACCTTCAGGGATCAGAAAGCGAATCTCCCCGGTGCACGTATTCAGCTTTTCACCAATCCAACGGCCCATTTGGGCATTTTCTTCTGGCGTAGTCCGCATCAGAGTCACTTGGGCATTATGGTTATAGAACTGACGCTCAGCATAACGAGCGGGGATGGTGTCTGGGTGGCCAAAGTTGATCATATCTAGGGCACCGCAAGACATGACACAAGGAATGCCAGTACGGGCTATGGCATTGAAGCGATCTTCGTTACAGGCCAGCACGCCGCCAAACAGGTAGTCGCAGACTTCAGTAGTAGTTAAATCGAATACGCCATTTAACAGGTGGCTATCAACCAGCTTTTCCATCGCCCTGCCGCCGCTGCCGGTTGCATGGAATACCAGACAATCCCATTCCTTTTCAATTGCGGCTGTCACCTCCTGAATGCAAGGAGTAGTGACACCAAACATGGTGAGCCCAACGGCAGGTTTACTGTCGGTATCTGCCGGAGTGGCAAAGCGAACGGCGCCGGCGATTTGATGGGCGGCATTTCCTAAAACGATACGGGAAATACGGTTGAGACCGGCTACGTCGGTAACCGAGTACAGCATGCCAATATCACTTGCACCAACATAGCCGGAGGTATCACCGGATGCCATGGTCGAAACCATTAGCTTTGGCAGGCCAATGGGTAATTGCTGCATGGCGGGTGTAATCAATGCAGTGCCGCCGGAACCGCCGAGGCCAAGTAAGGCCGCAACATCCTGACGCGAAAGCATAAACCGCTCAAAGGCGATGGACATAGCGGCAATCGCTTTACCGCGATCTCCGCAGAATACCGCGTTTTCGCCTTCTGGGTGGTAGCTGGCGACGGTGGCGGCGGAAATATCGGCAGGGTAGCGGGCCGGAACGTGATGGGTGGATAAATCAATGGTTAGCGTGGGTAACCCGATATCGGCGATAAGGCTGCGGACATAGGCCAATTCTCGTCCTTTCGTATCCGCCGTTGTCGCGATATAGATCGTCGCCTGATTATTGTTCATTAGCCTGTTCCTGAATGATAGGTTCGGATGGCCGCCACGCTATATTAATTATAATTTAATAAGTTAACTAAATTGAATCCCTGGTGTTGACTAATATTACTGAGCGTAGTCGGTGAATTCATCATCATAATGAGACTGCCGTATCATTTGTGCAAGAGGTTTGAGCACAAAAATGAGATTAGCGTCTCATATTATGAAAGAACGGAAAAATTAACGCCTTTTCCTGCGTGGCGTAGCGCTAGCCAAGTTTGTTACAGTGGTGTTTATTCGCCTGAGCTATTGTTCTGGCAAGCGTTATCTTGGTGAAAGAGGTCGCCGTGCCATTAAATGTATCCCCAAATCTGACCCATACTCGCGCAAGAACCCGCAAGCTGTTACTTGACAGTGCGATGGTGTTGTTTGACGGTGGGACTTTTCCCTCAATTACCGAACTGGCCCTGCATGCGCAGGTTTCGCGTGCTACGGCTTATCGCTATTTTCCTACGCAGAGTGCGTTAGTCGCTGCTGTGGTTGCGGAGAGTTTGGGGCCTATTCTGGAGTGGCAACCAACGGACAATGACGCTCGGGCGCGCATTCAACAGTTGCTGAGTTTTGCTTATCCACAGATGGAGCAACATGAAGGTGCTTTGCGTGCCGCATTGCAACTTTCGCTCCAGCAATGGGCCGAGGCGCGTTCCAGTACCATTAAGCCGATAGAAAAGCTGGTACGCGGCAACCGCAAACGTCTGCTGAAGCTGGCGGTAGAACCGTTACAGGATAAACTGCCGCCAGAGGCGTTACAGAGGGTGATTCATTCTTTTTCACTGATTTATGGTTCGGAAGTTTTTCTGGTACTGAAAGATATTTGGGGTTTGGATCTCGGCGGCATTCAGGATGTGACGCAGTGGATGGCGAAGGCCATTATTCGGCAGGCCGAAGAAGATGCGATGAACAGCAGAAAACCGTTAGCATGATAATCCAATTTTCAACGTTCTTCTCGGTCAAAACCAGCACATTTCACTGAGTAAATATCGGCAATTCTTATAATTTAAAGTGATAAGAGGGGCTGGCAAGCTATTTTTAATAGGCCTAAGGGAAAATAGCCCTCGGCCTTTTTGTTTTTATATTATCCATATTTATCATTGGATTATATTTTTATCCACCGCAATTAAAACGCTCTCTCCGGCCATTTATGGTCATTTGAAATCCTTATGCATCCCCTCTCCTTGACATAACGTTTATCGGTCCCAATCAGGCTGTCTCGCTATTGACCCATTAGGCGTGCTTGAGATTGTTGTGCTTTATTTATTTGGTGTTACGAAACTGTTACACAAAAAAACCAATAAAACATTTGCAAACAACAATGGATGGTATCTGGGATGGAAAATAAACGTAGAGGACCCAAGCCTGTTCAGGCGGCCTTTGGCTGGCCTGAAATTGGCGTGAATCGTGCGCAATGGAGCGCAGTGCTTTTATGTCTGGCGGCGATCGGCGGAGCGCAGGCCGCACCCTATGTCGAGAGCGGCAGGCAGGGCGATCCGGCCAGTTGGCGCAGTAATGAATTCAACGCTGAATGGGGCCTGGGGGCGATCCATGCAGAGCAGGCCTACGCCGCCGGTTATACTGGAAAAGGCGTTAAGCTCGGTATTTTCGATCAGCCGGTGTATGCCCAACATCCGGAGTTCGCCAGCCCGGGCAAGGTGATCAACCTGGTCACGACCGGCATCCGCGAGTACACCGATCCTTACATCCCGGTGAAGAAAGGCGACGCATTCCGTTATGACGGCACGCCGAGCGTGGATTCAGACGGCACGCTCGGCTCACATGGCACCCATGTGGGCGGTATCGCAGCCGGCAACCGCGATGGCGGCGAAATGCATGGCGTGGCGTTCAATGCGCAAATCATCAGCGCGGAAAACGGTGACCCGGGGCCGGAAGACGGCATCATTCTCGGCAACGACGGCGCGGTATACCAAGCCGGTTGGGATGCGCTGATCGCCAGCGGTGCGCGCATCATCAATAACAGCTGGGGTATCGGCATCACCGAGAAGTTCGATGAAGGTGGCAAGGATCCGGCTTACCCTCACTTCACGCTCGCCGACGCGCAGAAACAGTTCGATCAAATCAAACAGATACTGGGCACCAAAGCCGGCGGCGCCTATCAGGGCGCTATCGATGCGGCGCGCAGCGGCATCGTCACCATTTTTGCCGCCGGTAATGACTACAACCTGAATAACCCGGATGCGATGGCCGGCCTGGCCTATTTCGTGCCGGAGATTGCCCCCAACTGGCTTTCCGTCGCCAGCCTGCAAGATCCGAACAATAGCGGCGATTACAGCATCAGCACCTTCTCTTCACGCTGCGGTTATACCGCCAGCTTCTGCGTTGCCGCGCCGGGCAGCAAAGTTTACAGCTCGATCATCGAAGGCAACAGCCTGGAGAATCTGACCACGGGTTACGCCAAATACAGCGGCACCTCGATGGCGGCTCCGCACGTGGCCGGCAGCATTGCGGTGCTGATGGAGCGCTTCCCGTACATGACCGGCGCACAGGTCGCTTCGGTACTGAAGACCACCACCGTCGATATGGGCGCGCCGGGTATCGATGCGCTGTTTGGCTGGGGGATGATCGATCTGGGCAAAGCGATTCGCGGTCCGGGCATGTTCGTCACTGAACAGGACATTCCGGAGGAATTTCGCGTCAGTGGTGCCTATGGTCCCGAGCAGTTTGTGGTGAATTTACCGGGCATCGGCGCGGTACTGGACAAGGGCAAACCGACCGAACGGGTGTGTGACGATATTCACTGCGGGCTGGACGTCTGGAGCAATGCTATCTCAGGCCACGGCGGCCTGACCAAGCAGGGTGTTGGCACCCTGGTGCTGACCGGTGCCAACACCT
>NZ_BCTU01000039.1 GCF_001590925.1 Serratia plymuthica NBRC 102599 | reverse complement strand
ATGAGCCGAATGAAATCAGGCTTTTTTAGCGGCTGCAGCGGCTTTGACGATCACGGCGAAAGCGTCAGCTTTCAGTGATGCGCCGCCAACCAGCGCGCCGTCGATGTCCGGCTGGGTGAACAGCTCGGCAGCATTCTTATCGTTTACAGAACCGCCGTACTGGATGATCACTTCTGCAGCTACGGCTGCGTCCTGCTTGGCGATGTGATCGCGGATAAATTTGTGTACTGCCTGTGCCTGCGCAGGCGTAGCTGATTTGCCGGTACCGATGGCCCAAACTGGCTCATAAGCGATAACGGTCCCTTTGAACGCTTCAGCGCCCTGGGTTTTCAGCACGGCGTCGATCTGGCGTGCGCAAACTTCTTCGGTTTTACCCGCTTCGTTTTCTGCATCGGTTTCACCGATGCACAGCACCGGGATCAGACCGGCCGCTTTCAGCACGGCAAATTTTTCGGCGATCGCAGCGTCGGTTTCTTTGTGGTAAGTGCGACGTTCGGAGTGGCCGATGATGATGTATTGCGCGCCTACATCTTTCAGCATGTCAGCGGAAACTTCGCCGGTGAATGCGCCGGACAGGTTCACGTCTACATTTTGAGCGCCCAGAGCAATGCGGCTGCCGGCCAGAGCGTGCTTGGCCTGATCCAGGTACATCACCGGCGGTGCGATAGCCACGCCACAACCGTCAACGCTGCTCAGTTCATTGCGCAGAGCGGCAATGAGTTCGTTAACCATGTGAGTGCTGCCGTTAAGCTTCCAGTTACCCATAACTAATGGATGACGCATGTTTTTTCCTCCAACAAGGGAACGCGAGAGTCGAAATAACCACTGCCGGACCGGCAGTTTACCTGCCCAACAGTATAGAGATGATTAAGCGCGAAGGCTTTGCTTTTCGTCATTAAATACCGTGCTGTTAAGGCTCGGATAGCGCCAGCTTAACCGGTTCAACAGCGAAAGTTATCCCTTTATCGCCGTTGTCCGATACCACGTAGCGGATCGCGCCGACCTGCTGTTGGTAGAAGCGTGAACCTTTGCCCTTTTCCAGCAGGCTGGTCACTTTTGCCAGGCTTTGTTCCACCGTCAATGCCGGTTCAAATTGGCGCATCAGCGCAGCCATGTAGTTGACGGCAACGCTGCGAGCAACCTTCTCTTCGCTGCTTTGCTGCAGCGGCAGGTGAGTGATCTGCAGCGTTTTGATTTTACCGGTGCCTTTTTCCAGTGCGGTGGAGGCATAGAGGTTTTCATTCAGCTTGCTGGCGGCACGGGTCAGCAGGGGCGAGTCGTCTTCTGCGGTTGCAATGGCGCGAAATTCGCCGATCGGCAGCGTTGGATTATCGCGGTTGTATTTTTCGCGGAATATTACCACCGTCAGATCAAACGTCGGCGCGCCGGCCAGCAGATAAGGTGCGGTGGGCGACGCACTGGCGGCGGCATCCGGTGGATCGGCCCAGGCACTGCTGATACCCAGCAACAGGCAGGCGATGGCGATGGATTTTCTCAGCATGGCATACACGGCATCAAGAACAAAGATGGCTCCGATTAAAGCGATAACCGAGGGGGATTGTCAAAGATCCCGCGCTATTATCGCTCGCTGACAGGAAAGCTGTGCGTTACTCCGCGTAATGCAGGGCGGAAATCTCTGCCCGGCGGCGCCTATGTTACACTGCGCGACAGAATATGGGCAGGCTAAGAGCGCAGGAATCGATGACGTTACAGCAGTGGTGTTTTTCTTTTAAGGGCCGTATCGGGCGGCGTGACTTCTGGATTTGGATGGGGGCCTGGCTGGTATTGATGGCCGTCGCCTTTACGCTGGCGAATTACCAACTGGTGGCTATCCAGTCGATAGCGTTCTTTATCGTTGCGTTGCTGTGGCCAACTGCGGCGGTGCTGATCAAGCGCCTGCACGATCGCAACAAGGCCGGCTGGTGGGCGCTGCTGTTGATTCTGGCGTGGATGCTGGCGGCGGGCAATTGGCAGATGCTAGCGCCAATCTGGCAGTGGGGCGTCGGGCGTTTTATCCCGACGCTGATTCTCGTGATGATGATGATTGATCTGGGCGCTTTTGTCGGCACCCCAGGGAATAACCGTTTCGGCCCGGAAGCCGAGCCGGTCAGGTTCCGCAGTAAATAAGCCTGCGGTTACCAGTAATGCTCGCTGGTCATATGGCCCGGTTTGCGGCGCAGGTGTTTGCGCATCTGCCGCTGATCCTTCAACGTCTGCTGGGTGTCTCGCACCATCTGCGGGTTACCGCACAGCATGACGTGGCAGGTTTCGGCATCGAGGGGCAGCCCCACCGCCGCTTCCAGCCGGCCGTCTTCGATCAGCGCCGGCACGCGCCCGGTCAGTGAACCTGCGGCATCTTCGCGGCTGACGACGGTCTGAATGCGCAGCTTACCGTTGTAGCGCTGCTGCAATTGCTGCATCAGCGGCAGGTAGCTGAGATCGCGCGCAAAGCGGGTGGCATGCACCAGCACCAAATTTTTGAAGCGTTCCAGGTCTTTGCCTTCCTGCAGGATGGACAGGTAAGGGCCGATGGCGGTACCGGTCGCCAACATCCACAGGGTGTCGCACTCCGGCACTTCTTCCAGCACGAAGAAACCGGCGGCCTCTTTGGTCACCATCACTTCCGATCCCGGCCGCAGTTGATTGAGCCGCGGGCTCAGTTTGCCTTCCGGCACGGTGACCAGGTAAAACTCCAGATTCGGATCGCTGGGCGCGTTGACGTAGGAATAGGCGCGCTGCACGCGCTCACCGTCAACTTCCAGCGCCAGTTTGGCAAATTGCCCGGCGGTAAAGGTATCAATAGGGGCATGGACGGTAATGCTGAACAGCCCGTCGGTCCATTGCTCTACCTGCGTAACCTTGCCATTAACCCAGTCAGCCATACTCTAAAGCTCCAATGGTCGAATCAAATAAGCGCAATGTCGTGAGCCGGAAATGGCATGCGCAGCGCGTTCTATTCGGTAGCCGTGGCCAAACAGGCGGTGAAACAGCCGCAGTTCCGAGTTGCACAGGTTGCTGCAGACAGTGGCCGCCACGCCGATCGGGCAGTGGTTTTCCACCAGCAGCATGCCCTGTGGATGTTCGAACAGTTCGGCCATGTAGCCATCGTGCTGCCGCAGGCGCACCAACCGGGCGAGTCTGCCCTGATGGCTGCGTTCTTCCGACAGCTCTTTGGCATAGCGCTGATAAAGCTTTTCTTCCCGTTCGCTAATCAGTTGTTCCACACCTTCGGCGCCAAACAACTGATGGGCAGACTCCAGTAACGCCGTGGCAAGCGTATCGTGGCAATCGGCGAACTCAGCGTGGCCTTGCTGGGTCAGCGACCAGTAACGCGTTGGGCGGCCTACTTTGGTACGCGCCTCTTCGTAACAAACCAGCTCACGTCTTTCCAGGGATTGCAGATGCTGACGGATACCCATTGGGGTGATGTCCAGACGCTCAGCCAGCATTTTGGCGGAATGCGGCCCCAAGGTTTTCAACTGCAATAAAATCAGCTCTGGTGTTTTCATGAACCAAATCCCTATGGTGTTATTTTATTTCAAGATGATGAAAATAATTATCGATTAAATGCTAAAGCCAAATTACGGCAATCTCGCCATTTTTACCCCTTAAGCGTTAGACGTACAGTTTAATTTACGAGGTTGGTTGCCTTTGCTGCCAGTGTGACCGGGATCAATATCTGTCTGAAACTCGCTAAAAAAATCAGATTTGTTAGCTTATGCCGCCATAGAGGGCTGCTCGCCGTTCTGACTCAATCCGGAGTCATGCCGGGACGCTGTGACGAGTTAATACGCTAACGAAGACAATGAGAAAAATAGACAATTTTCACCTGCTGGTGATGCTCACCCTGTTGGTGGCCGTCGGTCAGATGGCGCAAACCATTTATGTTCCTGTCATTGCTGACATTGCCCGAGATCTGTCGGTGCGCACCGGTGCGGTGCAGCGCGTGATGGCGGCGTATCTGATGACCTATGGCTTTTCACAGCTGATTTACGGCCCGCTGTCGGACCGCATTGGCCGCCGCCCGGTGATCCTCGCCGGGATGATGATTTTCCTGATTGGTGCCCTGGGCGCGTTCTTGTCCACTAGCCTGACGATGTTGGTTGCCGCCAGCGCCATTCAGGGGATGGGCACCGGCGTGGCGGGGGTGATGGCGCGTACCATGCCGCGTGACCTGTATGCCGGGACCTCACTGCGCTATGCCAACAGCCTGCTCAATATGGGCATTCTGGTGAGCCCGCTGCTGGCGCCGATTATCGGTGGGGCATTGGCGATGATATTCGGCTGGCGTGCTTGCTACGCTTTCCTGTTGGCGCTTTGCGCCGGCGTCGCCTTCGCCATGTTCCGTTGGCTGCCGGAAACCCGGCCTCAGCAGACAGAAAAACGGCGCATGCTGGCGAGTTTCGGCAAGCTGCTGGCCGACGGCACTTTCAGCTGTTACCTGGTGATGCTGATCGGAGCGCTGGCGGGGATAGCGGTATTTGAAGCCAGCTGTGGCGTGCTGATGGGGGGCGTGTTGGGCCTGAGCGGGCTGACCGTCAGTATCCTGTTTATCCTGCCGATCCCTGCGGCGTTTTTTGGCGCCTGGTACGCCGGCCGTGACGGCAAAACCTTCCACAACCTGATGTGGCATTCGGTTATCAGCTGTCTGCTGGCAGGCCTGATGATGTGGATCCCGGGTTGGTTTGGTGTGATGAACATTTGGACGCTGATCGTGCCGGCGGCGCTGTTCTTTTTCGGCGCCGGGATGTTGTTCCCATTGGCTACCACCGGTGCGATGGAGCCTTTCCCCTATCTGGCGGGCGCGGCGGGCGCCTTGGTGGGCGGTATGCAGAATATGGGATCGGGTCTGGCGACCTGGCTTTCCGCCATGCTGCCGCAGACCGGGCAGTTCAGCCTCGGCCTGCTGATGTTTGCGATGGCGCTGCTGATTTTGCTGTGCTGGTGGCCGTTGTCAAATCGTCTCCAGCATCAGGGACATACCGCATAAATCAACAGGGCGCCCTGTTGGTTTATGACAAAGTGGCCTTTGAGTCCGAGATACCCGGGCCTGGCGCACCGAGGGGCGCTCCGGCAGCTAAAGCTGCTACGACCCCTTAGGCACGCTCTCCCTAATAGCGGGCTTTGTCAGCAATCTGAGGGCGCCAATGGCGCCCTGTTTAATTACAGCAGGAACTCGTGCAGCGCCGGATCTTTACGGTCCAGATAATGGGTTGAGCGAATGCGGCGGATAGTGCGGGACTTGCCGCGGATCAGCAGGGTTTCCGTGGTGGCCATATTGCCCTGGCGGCTAATGCCTTCCAGCAGATCGCCCTTGGTGATGCCGGTGGCGGAGAAAATGACGTTGTCGTTACGCGCCATTTGGTCCAATACCAACACCTGGCCGGCCTCAATCCCCATCTCTTTGCAACGCGCCAGTTCTTCTTCGCCGATGCGGCGGTTCTCGGCACTGTCGCCTTTCACCTGATGACGCGGCAGCAGTCGCGCCTGCATATCTCCATCCAGCGCGCGGATCACCGCAGCGGAAATCACCCCTTCAGGTGCGCCGCCGATACCGTACATCACGTCGACTTCGCTTTCCGGCAAGCAGGTCAGGATGGAGGCCGCCACGTCGCCGTCGGGGATAGCGAAGACCCGCACCCCGAGCTGTTGCATCTGCGCGATAACGCCGTCGTGGCGCGGCTTGGCCAGAATGACCACCGTCAGCTGCGCCAGCGGCTTGTTCAGTCGGGCTGCGACCTGGTTCAGGTTTTCTGCCAGCGGCAGGTTGAGATCGATAGCGCCGCGCGCCGCCGGGCCCACCACCAGCTTTTCCATATACATGTCCGGCGCGTGCAGGAAAGTGCCGCGATCGCCCACCGCCAGCACGGCCAGTGCATTGGGCTGGCCCATGGCGGTCATGCGGGTGCCTTCGATGGGGTCGACCGCGATATCTACCGCATCGCCCTGGCCGCTGCCAACGTGCTCGCCGATGTACAGCATGGGCGCTTCATCAATTTCGCCTTCGCCGATCACGATGCGGCCATCGATATCCACTTTATTGAGCATAATGCGCATTGTGTTGACCGCAGCGCCGTCGGCGGCATTCTTGTCGCCGCGTCCCAGCCATTTGTAGCCCGCCAGCGCGGCGGCTTCGGTAACGCGGGAAAATTCGATGGCTAATTCACGTTTCATGGCAAAACCCGTTGTGAGAAAGGAAGAAAATATCGGCAAAGTTTATCACAGCAGGGCGGCAGCGGGCGGGGCAAAAAAAACGCGCCGCCCGGGGGCAGCGCGTGATTCGGTCAACAAAGCAAAAGGGTGTTAGTCGTGATCTTCCCATGCCTGGGCGCGGGCAACCGCTTTTTTCCAGCCGCTGTAGCGGAAGTTACGCTCGGTGGTTTCAATGCTTGGGCGGAACTCACGCTCGATAACGGCTTTGCTCTTCACCTCATCCAGATCGTTCCAGTAACCAATGGCCAGGCCCGCCAGGAAGGCTGCACCCAGAGCCGTCGATTCACGCACTTCAGGGCGCTCAACACGGGTACCGAGGATGTCGGACTGGAACTGCATCAGGAAGTTGTTGGCCACTGCGCCACCGTCCACACGCAGCGATTGCAGGCGGGTGTTGGAGTCGGCCTGCATGGCGTCGAGCACGTCGCGCGTCTGGTAGGCGATGGACTCCAGCGTGGCGCGGATGATGTGGTTGCTGTTCGCACCGCGGGTCAGGCCGAAGATGGCGCCACGGGCATACGGGTCCCAGTAAGGGGCACCCAGGCCGGTGAAGGCCGGTACGACGTAGACGCCGTTGCTGTCTTTCACCTTGGTGGCGAAGTATTCGGAGTCGGCCGCATCGCTGATCAGTTTCAGCTCATCGCGCAGCCACTGGATAGAGGCACCGCCGATAAATACCGCGCCTTCCAGCGCATAGTTCACTTCACCGCGCGGGCCGCAGGCGATGGTGGTCAGCAGGCCGTGGCTGGATCGCACCGCTTCTTTGCCGGTGTTCATCAGCAGGAAGCAGCCGGTGCCGTAGGTGTTTTTTGCCATGCCAGGTTGAACGCACAGTTGGCCGTACAGCGCCGCCTGTTGGTCACCGGCGATACCGGCGATAGGAATACGCGTGCCGCCTTTACCGCCGATATTGGTCTGGCCGTACACCTCGGAGGATGGGCGGACTTTCGGCAGCATGACGCGCGGAATATCCAGCGCTTCCAGCATGCGATCGTCCCAGTCCAGCTCATGGATATTGAACATCATGGTGCGCGAGGCGTTGGTGTAATCGGTTACGTGCACCCGCCCCTGGGTCATTTTCCACACCAGCCAGGTGTCGACGGTGCCGAACAGCAGCTCGCCGCGTTTGGCGCGTTCACGGGCACCTTCAACGTTATCGAGGATCCACTTCACCTTGGTGCCCGAGAAGTACGGGTCGACCACCAGGCCGGTGTTGTGACGAATGTACTCTTCCAGGCCATCGCGCTTGAGCTTTTCGCAGATGTCGGCGGTGCGGCGACATTGCCAGACGATGGCGTTGTAAATCGGCTTGCCGGTCTCTTTTTCCCAGACGATGGTGGTTTCACGCTGGTTGGTGATGCCGATGCCGGCAATCTGATCGGAGTTGATGTCGGCTTTTGCCAGCACTTCCACCAGCGTGGAGCTTTGTGATGACCAGATCTCCATCGGATCGTGTTCAACCCAGCCGGCTTTCGGGTAAATCTGCGTGAACTCGCGCTGAGATACCGCAACAATATTGGCATCGTGATCGAGCACTACGGCACGTGAACTGGTGGTTCCCTGGTCGAGAGCGACAATGTATTTTTTTCTACTGTCATGATCTTAATCCTGCTGTTGTTAACCGTTTTAAAACTGTGTCAATCACGCTTTGCGCTGCTGGGCCTTGGTAGCGGGTTCTTCTTCCTCTACGCAGACGTCGCACGGCAGATGGCGGCCAATCAGTGCGCGGTAGCCGAAGGCACCCAGGCCGGCACCGAGGATTGGGCCAAAGATTGGCACCAGGAAGTACGGGATGTCACGCGCGCCGGTGAAGGCCACTTTGCCCCAGCCTGCCAGATAAGCGAACAGTTTCGGGCCGAAATCACGCGCCGGGTTCAAAGCAAAGCCGGTCAATGGTCCCATGGAGGCGCCGATAACGGCAATCAGAATACCGATCAACAGCGGCGCCAGCGGGCCACGTGGAATACCGTTGCCGTCGTCGGTCAGCGCCAGAATCAGGCACATCAGAATTGCGGTAATCACCGTTTCCACCAGGAAGGCCTGGCCGACGGAGATGTGCGCGTTAGGATAAGTGGAGAAGATACCGGCCAGAGCAAGGCTCTCGTCGCTGCCGCGGACCATATGGTTGGCCGCTTCGAAATCGAAGAACAGGTTGTAATACAACCCGTAGACCAGGGCTGCTGCGCAGAAGGCTCCGGCGATCTGCGCGACAATGTAAGGGAGTACTTTGCGTCCGTCAAAGCAGGCGAACAACCACAGCGCGATAGTGACGGCCGGGTTAAAGGTGCGCACCGGAGATGGCAGCAGTCAGATAGATGGCCATGGCAACGCCCAGGCCCCAAATGATACTGATTTCCCACTGGCCGAAGCTGGCACCCGCCAGTTTCAGTGCGGCAACGCAGCCTACGCCAAAAAAGATCAACAAACCTGTGCCGAGGAACTCGGCGATACACTGGCCTTTTAGGGTCGGACTGGTGGTTTGGCTCATAATGTTGTTGTCCTGCAAAACGGCGGTTATAGGTTTATAGGCTCACTGTGCTAATCCACTTGGCCTATGGGTACAGTTTTTTTCATCTCGTCCAATTATTAATTGAGGACGTGATGTAAATTTATCGTTAACGAACATAAACGAGAAATAGCGAAATCAAAATGTGTGTGCTTCGTCATAAAATTGAGCGAATTCGCGTCGTCCGGTGTTCTTTCTGCGCCATGAAAGTGTGATCTGACCAGTGGTTTTCCCACCAATTGTTAACAAACCCTTTTTTGTCCGATGGGCATTTTCAGTTTTTGCTGATAGTGAGGGCAGGAAAATTGCAACAGACTGCGCGATGAGCCGGTATGTTGCTAGACAGTCGGGGACAGGCTACTTACAATCGTTTTTATCGAAAGAAACGTTTTATCGAGACAGGCGCGCTTTTTTCAATAAAAGCGCGTGTCACTTGGCGCGATGCATATTCGCAGCGGTTGCAACCTGAGTTGCGGCCGTTAGCTATAGATGTACGCCTTGCTATCATGAGGGGACTGAAGAATGTCATTTGAAGTATTTGAGAAATTGGAAGCAAAAGTTCAGCAGGCGATCGATACCATCACCCTGCTGCAGATGGAAATTGAAGAACTGAAAGACAAAAACAATACTCTGTCTCACGAAGTTCAGGCTGCCTCAGGCAACCACGAATCTCTGGTGCGTGAAAATCAGCAACTGAAAGAAGAGCAGCATGTATGGCAAGATCGCCTGCGCGCGCTGCTGGGCAAAATGGAAGAAGTTTGATTCCCTGATGCCAGAATCGAAAAGGGCGCCTTAGGCACCCTTTTTCATCTCTGTGGGTTACTCGATATCGAGCGGGTCCTCAGACAGAATGATCCCGGTATTGTCGGCGTAGAGATGATCGCCGGAGAAGAAGGTGACGCCGCCAAAGTTAACACGAATATCGCTTTCGCCGACGCCTTCGCTGATGGCGCCCGCCGGAATGGCCGCCATCGCCTGAATGCCGATGTCCAGCTCTTCCAGATCGTCTACCTGGCGCACTGCACCGTAAACCACGATGCCTTCCCATTCGTTCTGGGTTGCCAGACGCGCCAGCTCAGCGTTGATCAGTGCGCGACGCACCGAGCCGCCACCGTCGATCAGCAGGACGCGGCCACGGCCGTTCTCCTCGAGCAGATCGAATAACAGGCCGTTATCCTCAAAGCATTTCACCGTAGTGATTTGCCCGCCAAATGAAGTACGCCCGCCAAAATTGGAGAATAGAGGTTCAACAACGTTCACCTCTTCATGATAGATGTCGCAAAGTTCGGAAGTATCGTATTTCATAGGATTTTACGTCTGTTTGCCGCTGGAATAATCAGTATATCCCTTTATTCGCCCTGTTGGCAAAATCATCAGTTTTTAACTGAGCGCCACGCCGATGGCGAACAATACGTTGGCCAGCAGCGCCGCCTTGACCATATGTTCCAGCATCGGGCGCATGCCGGCCGGGGTCGGATCGCGCAGCACGCGCAGGCCATGACGCACCAGCAGCGGGATAGCCAGCACAAACAGCCAACCCCACAGGCTATGCAGATTAAGCAGCGTAAACAGCGCAAAACACGCCACCGCGCCAATCAGCAGCAGGGCGTGGTAGTAGCGCGCCTTCTGCGGGCCGAGCCGCACCGCCAGGGTATTTTTGCCGTTGGCGCGATCGCTTTCGATATCGCGCAGGTTATTGATATTGAGTACCGCGGTTGCCAGCAGACCGCAGGCGGTGGCCGGCAACATCACTATGCTGTCAAAAGCGTGGGTTTGCAGGTAGTAGGTGCCCGCTACGCTCAGCCAACCAAAGAACACCAGCACCGAAATATCGCCCAATCCCAGATAACCATAAGGCTTGTTACCTACGGTGTAGGTAATGGCGGCGACGATAGAAAGCCCGCCCAGCACCAGGAAGCCTATGACGTCGCTGGGCTGCTCACAGGCCACGGCGATCAGCGAACAACCGGCGATGGCAATCAATACCACCGTCACGACCAGCGCGCGTTTCATCTGTGCCTGGGTGATCATGCCTTTCTGCATGCCGCGTAGCGGTCCGATACGATCTTCCTTGTCGCTGCCTTTTACCGCATCGCCATAGTCGTTCGCCAGATTGGAGAGAATTTGCAGCAGACCGGCGGTCAGCAGTGCCAGCAGCGCCACGCCGGGTTTCAGGCTGTCATGCAAGGCGGCAATGGCGGAGCCGACCACGATCGAGGCAAAGGCCAGCGGCAGGGTGCGTGGTCGTAAACTTTCAAGCCAGGCTCTGGCCGGGGAGGTGGAGGTTGATGAGCTCATTTTTCGCTTCAGAGTAAGTGGCTGTGTCCGTTAGAAATAATTGTGGGAGGCAATGCCTCCCACACAGATGACCGACAGGACATGATTGAGCGATTATAGGATAAAACGACTCAAATCTTCATCCGCTACCAGTTCATCCAGATGATTACGCACGTAATCCGCATCAATTGTAATGGATTGGCCGTTAATTTCACTCGCATCGTAGGAAATATCTTCCATCAGACGCTCAAGCACGGTGTGCAGACGACGCGCGCCGATGTTTTCGGTGCTTTCGTTAACCTGCCACGCGGCTTCGGCGATGCGACGGATACCTTCGGCGGTGAACTCGATATTGACGCCTTCGGTGCCCATCAAGGCTTTGTACTGCTCGGTCAGCGAGGCGCTTGGCTCGGTCAGGATACGCTCGAAATCTTCGGTGGTCAGCGCCTGCAATTCAACGCGGATCGGCAGGCGGCCCTGCAGTTCCGGGATCAAATCCGACGGGCTGGCGGTCTGGAATGCGCCGGAGGCGATAAACAGAATGTGATCGGTTTTCACCATGCCGTGCTTGGTGGAAACGGTACAGCCTTCCACCAGCGGCAGCAGATCGCGCTGCACGCCTTCGCGTGACACGTCCGGGCCGGAGCTTTGGCCACCGCGCTTACAGATTTTGTCGATCTCGTCGATAAACACGATGCCGTGTTGCTCAACCGCTTCGATCGCCTGCTCTTTCAGCTCTTCCGGGTTCACCAGCTTGGCGGCTTCTTCTTCGATCAACAGCTTGAAGGCTTCTTTGATCTTCAGCTTGCGCGGTTTGTGCTTCTGGCCGCCCAGATTCTGGAACATCGACTGCAGCTGATTGGTCATCTCTTCCATGCCCGGAGGCGCCATGATTTCCACGCCCATTGGCGCAGAAGCCAGATCGATTTCAATCTCTTTGTCGTCCAGTTGGCCTTCACGCAGTTTCTTGCGGAATGCCTGACGTGCGGCCGACGGCTCTTGATGTTCTTCCGGCTGGCCCCAGTTGTTTTTGGCCGGTGGGATCAGTACGTCGAGAATGCGTTCTTCCGCCATCTCTTCGGCGCGGGTGCGGTTTTTCTCGATCGACTGCAGACGCACCATTTTGATCGCGGCGTCGGTCAGATCGCGGATGATGGAATCCACTTCTTTACCGACATAGCCTACTTCGGTGAACTTGGTGGCTTCTACCTTGATGAAGGGGGCATTGGCCAGCTTCGCCAGACGACGGGCGATTTCAGTTTTACCGACGCCGGTCGGGCCGATCATCAGAATATTTTTTGGCGTGACTTCATGACGCAGCATCTCGTCGAGCTGCATGCGGCGCCAGCGGTTACGCAGGGCGATGGCAACGGCACGTTTGGCCTTGTTCTGGCCGATAATGTAGCTGTCCAGCTCGCTGACGATCTCGCGCGGGGTCATTTCAGACATAGTATTCGATCCTTACGCTTTGGAAGGCAATTCTTCGATGGTGTGGAAATGGTTGGTGTAAATACAGATGTCACCGGCGATGTTGAGGGATTTATCAACGATTTCGCGGGCGCTCAGTTCGGTATTTTCCAACATCGCACGAGCGGCAGCCTGGGCGTATGGGCCGCCGGAACCGATCGCAATCAAATCATTTTCAGGCTGGATCACGTCACCGTTGCCGGTGATGATCAGCGAAGAGTGTTCATCCGCCACGGCCAGCAGCGCTTCAAGCTTGCGCAGCATGCGGTCGGTACGCCAGTCTTTAGCCAACTCAACGGCCGCTTTAACCAAATGGCCCTGGTGCATTTCCAGCTTGCGCTCGAACAGCTCAAACAGCGTGAAGGCATCCGCAGTGCCACCGGCGAAACCGGCAATCACTTTGTCGTTATACAGGCGACGCACTTTCTTGACGTTGCCCTTCATTACCGTATTGCCCAAGGTGGCCTGGCCATCGCCACCGATCACTACCTGGCCGTTGCGGCGTACGCTTACAATTGTTGTCACGAGCAGACCCTCGTTGAAGACGGAAAGAAGCCCTCGCAGCGTCTGCTTGCGCAGACACTACGAGGCATATTGAGAGTATAGATGGGGGGGGATTGACGCTTTTCAACCCCCAACGGCGAGGGGAATGCAACTTGACATGCCAGCGCCCTTCAGACGCGATAGGGTTTTGTCCGCTGTTGCGCGGCTGCTGTAGGGGCCGAGCACCACGCGATTCCAACCGCCACCGGCGGTGATGCGGCTTTCGATACCTTCAAACGCCAGGCGCGCACGGACGGATTCCGCCTGATCGGTGGCACGGAACGAACCGCATTGCACCATCCACTTCTGTTTCTGCTCAGGCTTGGTTTCCTGCTTGGCCGTTTCCTGTTTCACTTCCGGCTTGGTTTCCGGTTTTACCTCAGGTTTTGGCTCAGGTTTTGGCTGCGGTTTAGGCTCAGGCTGTTTAACCTGGACCGGCTGCGGCTGCGGCTGCGGCTGCGGCTTGGGTTTGGGTTGAGCCTGCTGGTGCTGTTGTTGTTGCTGCACCGGCGCCGTCGTTGCACCGCTGTTAAACGGATTACGCGGCTGGGTAACCTGTGGTTGCTGCGTCTGTTGCTGAACTTGCTGCTGTATTTGTTGTTGCTGCACCTGCTGTTGGCGGCTGTTGCCGCGCACTGCGGCTTGCGAAGGATCGTTATACGGCACTTCATTCAACTGCGTTGGGCGCTGTTGCATATCCGCCTGCATTTGTTCCAGCAGTTGGCGTTGTTCGGTGGTCAACTGAGTCTTGGAGTTGACTTCACCGCCGGCCGTTGGCTCGGTCGGGGTCTGTACGCCAATCTGGCGGTTCTCCAGCTCTTTGATATAGCGCCAGCGCTCTTCCGGCTTCGGCGGCAGGCCATTGCCAGGGCGATTGCTGTGTGCAGGCAACAGCGGCACATCGTCCGGTTTGTTGTGCGTAATGAAATAGAGGCCACCGATAAAGATCACCAGAAGTGCTACGGCTAGCGCCAGCACGGTTTTGGATACTTTCGGAGAACTGCTCTTTTTACGGCTGGGGGTTTTGCGCCGCGCTCCTGTGCGCCCACGGCCTACATAGTCTTTTTGTGCCACTATTATTCCGCTGTGTCCTGATGAGGAGATAAGTCCTGCATGTTACTGAACCCTAAAATATTTGACTAGCGTTTAGGGGCAGCGGTGCTGCCTCTGATAATTAACTCACTGTCCAATAGCCGGGAGCCACTTGGTACTGCCTGTCCGTGCAGTTGTTCCAACAACAGCAGCATCGCTTGCCGGCCGATCTCATAGCGCGGTTGAGCCACCGTGGTTAACGGCGGATCGCAATACTGCGTCAGCTTGATGTCGTCAAAGCCAACGATGGAAAGGTCCTGCGGTACTCGCAGCCCCATTTTTTTCGCCTGTGACAGCACGCCGATTGCCATGACGTCACTGTGGCAGAATATTGCCGTCGGGGGTTTTGGTTGCGCCATCAGCGCTGTCAGCGCCTGCGCACCGGCTTCGTACGTGAAATCACCCCGGGTAATATAGCTGCTTTCGACGTTAATGCCATTACGACGTAGCGCCTGAATGTAACCTTGCAGCCGATAATGGCTGAGAGGCATCTGTTCCGGTCCGGCGACACAGGCGATTTGCTTGTGTCCGAGCTGGTGCAAATAATGTACGGCCTCGAAGGCGGCGGTCAGGTTATCGATGTGTACCGTCGGCAGTTCCAGCTCCGGGGCAAACTCGTTGGCCATCACCATCGGCGGCAGATTGCGCTGCTCTTCCTTGCTGGCGTCGAAGGGCAGGTTGGAGCCGAGCAGCAGCATGCCGTCGATTTGCTTGGTGATAATCAGATTGACGAAGGTTCGTTCCTGCTGGTTTTGCTGAGCGCAATCGCCAATCAGCACCAGATAGCCTTGCTGCGCCGCGGTCTGCTCGATCCCCTGGATCACGTCGGCGAAGAACGGATCGCAAATGTCGGGGACGATCACCAGAATGGTACGGGATTCATTGCGCTTGATATTGCGCGAGAGGGCATGAGGAGAGTAGCCCACGGCCAAAACGGCCTGCTCTACTTTCTGACGCGTCGGCGTTGACACCTTCTCCGGGTTCATCAGCGCGCGCGACACGGTTGCCGTTGAAACGCCCGCCATCTCGGCAACGTCTTTCATGGTTGCCATGGGTAATTCTTTCTTGTGTTCCAACGCCTTTCTCCTTGCGTTAGCCCCATGCCAACGCGACTACTGCAGTTTGCTCACAAATTTTGGCGTACGGTGGTGTTGTTATCATTTAGCGCCATCCGCATTCGAACATTCTGTCACGGTGCTACTTTAGGTGCCAAAATTGCCTTGGCAGACATTCTAAACAGAATATGTCCCGCCTTTGTTACCTAATTTGCATAAAAAGTGTGACCCGGGAAGGTTTTTTAGCGTTCGCTCGCAATTTCAAGGGTAAACGTTTGCCTTGCCTGAACTGAATCAGACTTTTCCGGGTTCAGCTATCTATCGGATCGACGTCCAGCGTCCATTTCACCTTACGTGCCTGTGGCAGTGTACCGATCAACGGCAACGAGCTTTTCATCAACTGTTGCAGCACGCGTCGCGAAGGATGCTGCAACAGCAGTTGCCAACGGAAGCGGCCGCCGCGTTTTGACTGCAATGCCGGGACGGGCCCCATGACCCACAACGAGTCGTCTTTCAGTGGGCTGGCTTCCAGCAGGTTGCGCAGCTGCTGCAGGAACAGCGGCGCCTGTTGGTTATCGTGATCTTCCGAACGCACGATGATATGGCTGGTGTAGGGCGGCAGGAAGACGCTGTTGCGTTCCGCCAGCGTCTGTTTGGAAAAGGCCTCGTAGCCCTGCTGCAACAGAATTTGCAGCAGCGGGTGTTCCGGGTGGTGAGTCTGCAAAAGGACTTCACCCTGTTTGCCGGCGCGGCCTGCACGGCCGGAGACCTGGGTATACAGTTGGGCAAAGCGTTCAGCGGAACGGAAATCAGCCGAAAACAGCGCGCCGTCGACGTCCAGCAGGGCGACCAGCGTCACGTCCGGGAAATGGTGACCTTTTGCCAACATCTGGGTGCCGATCAGTATGCGTGAGCCACCACGGTGAATATCCGCCAGATGCTGCTCGAGCGAGCCCTTGCGGCTGGTGGTGTCTCGGTCAATACGGGTGATCGGCGTTTCCGGGAACAGCGGCGCCAGTTCGTTTTCCAATTGCTCGGTACCGACGCCGACCGAGACCAGGTGCGTTGAACCGCATTGCGGGCACTGGTGCGGTACCGGCCGCTGGCTGTCGCAGTGGTGGCAGCGCAGTTGGCGATGATTCTGATGGAAGGTGTAGTAATGATCGCAGCGTTGGCATTCGGCAATCCAGCCGCACTCGTGGCACAACAACGCCGGCGCATAGCCGCGGCGGTTAAGGAATAACATCACCTGATTGCCGGCTTTCAGGTGGTGCTGCATGCTTTTCAGCAAAGGCTGCGACAGACCCACCTTCAGCGGCAGGCCTTTCAGGTCGATCAGGTGCTGCGCCGCCGGTTTGGCGTTGCCCGCGCGCTGGGTGAGCTTGAGTTGACGGTATTTACCCAGTTGCACGTTGTGCAGCGTTTCCAGCGCCGGCGTGGCGGAACCCATGACCATCGGGATGTTCTCTTCCCGGGCGCGGAACACCGCCAGATCGCGTGCGTGGTAGCGCCAGCCTTCCTGCTGTTTATAGGAGCTGTCGTGCTCTTCGTCGATAATGATCACGCCCAGGCGTGAGAACGGGGTAAATAGCGCAGAGCGGGTACCTATGACGATCGCCGCTTCGCCGCTGCGGGCGCGCAGCCATACCGCCAGCCGTTCGCTGTCGTTGAGGCCGGAGTGCAGTACGTCTACCGGCGCATTGAAGCGCTCGCGAAAGCGGGCGATGGTTTGCGGCGTCAGGCCGATTTCCGGCACCAGCACCAGCGCCTGTTTGCCCATGGCCAGAATGTTTTCCAGCACGCTGAGATAGACTTCTGTCTTGCCGGAGCCGGTGACCCCGGCCAGCAACCAGGCGGCAAACTGATTGTCTTCGCTGCGGATCGCACCCACGGCGGTGGCCTGCTCGGTATTCAGCCGCAGCCGTTCGCCGAGCACTTCAAAACCCGGTCGCCAGTCCTGCGTCGCCAAAGTCTGAGCCCGTAAGTCGATCAGCCCTTTGGCGCGCAATGCCTGCAGCGCGCTCTCGGTCAGTTCAAGTTCGCTGACCTGGTGGCGATAAACCGGGCGTTGCAGCAGCGCGGCCAGTGCCTGCTGTTGTTTGGGGGCGCGTTTCAGGCTTTCCGGCGGCGTGGCGCGGCCCTGTTCAGTGGCGAACCATTGCCACAGCGGCGCGGCTTCCGCCGGTTTGCCTTGCCTTAGCAGGATCGGCAGCGCGTGGAACAGCACTTCGCCGATAGGATAATGATAATAGTCGCTGGCCCAGCGAAGAATGCGCCACAGGCTGGGGGAGAACAGGGAGGCGTTGTCGATGATGCTGTCGATGGGCTTAAGCTTATCCAGCGGCAGTTCGCTGGTGTCGCTGCTGCCGGTGACGATGCCGATTGCCCGTTGCTTACCCCAGGGTACGCAAACGCGCGCGCCGGCTACCGGCTGCAAGCCTTGCGGCAGCAGATAGTCGAAGGTGCGGGCGAGGGGAACCGGTAAAGCAACGTGTACAACGGGCATGTGGCGGCCATCCAGATGGAAAAAGTGTCGGGTAGTTTACACTGCGGGCCGCAAAATGTACGGTTCCAATTGCGCGCCACATTGAATTTCTGTATAGTTTGCCGCCTTTGGTATAATCCGATACCAAAATATATTATCAACCACGTGTGGTGTCTGGCGAAACAGGGCTGGATAGCGACACGGCCTTAACTGAGGTTTCCCATGAAACAAGGTATCCACCCAAAATACGAAGAAGTTACTGCTAACTGCTCTTGCGGTAACGTGATCAAAATCCGCTCTACCGTGGGTCACGATCTGAACCTGGACGTTTGTGGTCAATGCCACCCGTTCTACACTGGCAAGCAGCGTGACGTTGCTACCGGTGGCCGCGTTGACCGCTTCAACAAGCGTTTCAGCGTACCAGGCGCTAAGAAATAATATTTCTTACCGTCAGA
Source organism: Serratia plymuthica NBRC 102599 (assembly GCF_001590925.1). GTDB lineage: Bacteria > Pseudomonadota > Gammaproteobacteria > Enterobacterales > Enterobacteriaceae > Serratia > Serratia plymuthica. The sequence goes on along the minus strand of NZ_BCTU01000039.1, from coordinate 26,363 downwards.
TGAAAAAGGCGCCTTCGGCGCCTTTTTTCGTTTCTGCCGCCTGCTTTCGCAGGCCGACGAGTCAGTATTCCCAGGTATCGGGATCCACACCCAATTCACGCATCAGCACTTTTGCGGCTTCCGGGATTTCATCGCTGCGTTCTTTGCGCAGGTCTTCATCGTTCGGCAGCGGCTGGCCGGTAAAAGCATGCAGGAATGCTTCGCACAGCAATTCGCTGTTGGTGGCGTGGCGCAGGTTATTGACCTGGCGACGAGTCCGCTCATCGGTGAGGATTTTCAGGACCTTCAGCGGAATGGATACCGTGATTTTTTTTACTTGCTCGCTTTTTTTACCGTGTTCAGCGTAAGGGCTGACATACTCGCCGTTCCACTCAGCCATGGGACACCTTAAATTTGTCAGAAAAATTACAAAATTCTAAAAACCGGCCAATTATGCCCGATCTTCACTGTTCTCACTAAATAAATGTCAATTTTACGCGACCAGGGTCACTGTATGCTCAGGATCAATAGGTGTCGCCTATGCATTTCGCGTTAACATCGTATCGTCATATCAAACCGGCATAATTTTAGCGGGTATTACTGCTTTGCTCAATCTATACGCAAAGAAGTTTAGATGTCCAGATGTATTGACGTCCATCTCCGCTGCGATTAATCTTTAGCCCTCATTCATCCGAATCCTGAGAGCCGAGCGACCCTATGACGCGTAAACCAGCCACGATTGCCGTACGTAGCGGCCTGAACGATGACGAACAGTACGGCTGCGTTGTCCCGCCGATCCATCTTTCCAGCACCTATAATTTCACCGACTTCAACCAGCCTCGCGCTCATGACTACTCGCGCCGCGGCAATCCGACGCGCGATGTGGTGCAACGTGCGCTGGCGGAGCTGGAAGGCGGCGCCGGCGCAGTGATGACCAGCAGCGGCATGTCGGCGATCCATCTGGTGACCACCGTGTTCCTGAAACCCGGCGATCTGCTGGTGGCGCCGCACGATTGCTACGGTGGCAGCTACCGTCTTTTCGACAGCCTGAGCAAGCGAGGCGCTTACCGCGTGCTGTTTGTCGATCAGGGTAATGAAGAGGCGTTGGCGCAGGCGTTGGCGCAAAAGCCAAAACTGGTGCTGATAGAAAGCCCGAGCAACCCGCTGCTGCGCGTGGTGGACATTGCGGCGATTTGCGAGGCGGCGCATGCGGCAGGCGCGCTGACGGTAGTGGATAACACCTTCCTCAGCCCGGCGCTGCAGCAGCCGATTGGACTGGGAGCCGATCTGGTGGTTCACTCCTGCACCAAATACCTCAACGGCCATTCCGATGTGGTGGCCGGCGCGGTGATCGCCAAAGATAAGGATCTGGCGGTGGAGCTGGCTTGGTGGGCCAATAATATCGGCGTCACCGGCGGCGCGTTCGACAGCTATTTGCTGTTGCGCGGCATGCGCACCCTGTCGCCACGCATCAAGGCGGCGCAACAAAACGCCGAAGCGATTGTCAGTTATTTACAGCAGCAACCGCTGGTGAAAAAGCTGTATCATCCATCTCTGCCACAGAACCCAGGGCACGAGATTGCGCGCCGCCAGCAACGCGGCTTTGGCGCGATGCTCAGTTTTGAACTGGATGGTGATGAGGCGCTTCTTCGCCGTTTCCTCTCTGCCCTTGAGCTGTTTACTCTGGCAGAATCCTTAGGGGGCGTAGAAAGCCTGATTTCGCATGCAGCGACCATGACCCATGCCGGTATGGCAGCGGAAGCACGTGCGGCGGCCGGTATCTCCGAGAGCTTGCTGCGTATTTCCGTGGGTATTGAAGACAGCGAAGATTTGATTGCCGATCTGGAACGTGCTTTCCAGGCGGCGGCAACGAGGTAAGCATGAATGCAATTGCGGTAGCAGGGCCGGTGAGCGGGCGTCAACTGCACAAGTTTGGCGGCAGCAGCCTGGCGGACGTGAAGTGTTATCTGCGTGTGGCCGGGATCATGGCCGAATATAGCCAGCCGGGCGATATGATGGTGGTGTCGGCTGCCGGCAGCACCACCAACCAACTGATTAACTGGCTGAAGCTCAGCCAGAGCGATCGCCTTTCTGCGCATCAGGTTCAGCAGACGCTGCGCCGTTATCACAGTGAATTGATCGGCGGTTTATTGCCGCCGGAAACCGCCGAACCGCTGATCGCCGAATTTATTCAGGATCTGGAGCGTCTGGCGGTCTTGCTGGATGACAAGATTGACGACGTGACCTATGCCGAGGTCGTCGGTCACGGCGAAATCTGGTCGGCGCGGCTGATGGCTGCGGTACTGAACAAGTTGGATATGCAGGCGGCCTGGCTGGATGCGCGCGATTTCCTGCGTACGGAACGCTCTGCTCAGCCGCAGGTTGATGAAGGCCGTTCTTACCCGCTACTGCAACAATTGCTGGCTCAGCACCCAGGCAAACGCCTGGTGGTGACCGGCTTTATTTCACGCAACGACGCCGGTGAAACCGTGCTGTTGGGGCGTAACGGCAGTGACTATTCCGCAACCCAGGTCGGCGCTTTGGCCGGCGTGGAGCGCGTGACCATCTGGAGCGACGTGGCCGGGGTGTACAGCGCCGACCCACGTAAAGTGAAAGATGCCTGCCTGCTGCCGCTGCTGCGGTTGGATGAAGCCAGCGAACTGGCGCGTCTGGCGGCACCGGTGCTGCATACCCGCACCTTGCAGCCGGTTTCCGGCAGCGATATCGATCTCCAGCTGCGATGCAGTTACCAGCCGGAACAGGGTTCAACGCGCATCGAGCGCGTGCTGGCTTCCGGTACGGGCGCCAAGATTGTCACCAGCCATGATGACGTGTGCCTGATTGAGCTGCGCGTCGCCAGCCAGCATGATTTCAAGCTGGCGCAGAAAGATCTGGATCTGGTGCTGAAGCGCGCGCAGATCAAACCGCTGGCCGTGGGTATTCATCCGGACCGCAACCTGGTTCAGCTGTGTTACACCTCGGAAGTGGTGAACAGCGTGCTGCGTACCTTGCAGGATGCCGGGTTGCCGGGGGAACTGAAACTGCGCGAAGGGCTGGCGCTGGTGGCGCTGGTGGGGGCGGGGGTTTGCAAAAACCCGCTGCACAGCCATCGTTTTTACCAACAGTTGAAAGACCAGCCGGTTGAGTTTATCTGGCAGGCGGAAGACGGCATCAGCCTGGTGGCGGTGCTGCGTCAGGGGCCGACTGCCTTGCTGATTCAGGGCTTGCACCAGTCATTGTTCCGCGCTGAAAAACGCATCGGTCTGGTGCTGTTCGGCAAAGGCAACATTGGCGCACGCTGGCTGGAACTGTTTGCCCGCGAGCAGAAAAATATTTCCGCCCGCAGCGGTTTTGAATTCACTCTGGCCGGGGTGGTGGACAGCCGCCGCAGCCTGCTGGATTACGACGGGCTGGACGCCAGCCGTGCGCTGGCATTCTTCGAGGACGAAGCGCAGGAGTTGGACGAAGAGTCTCTGTTCCTGTGGATGCGTGCGCACCCGTTCGACGATCTGGTGGTGCTTGACGTTACCGCCAGTGAAAATCTGGCCGAGCAGTATCTGGACTTTGCCAGCTACGGCTTCCACGTGATTAGCGCCAACAAGCTGGCGGGCGCGTCGTGCGGTGATAACTACCGCCAAATCCGCGATGCCTTCGCCAAAACTGGCCGCCATTGGTTGTATAACGCTACCGTCGGCGCGGGCCTGCCCGTCAACCATACGGTGCGTGATTTGCGCGACAGCGGCGACAGCATTCTGGCGATCAGCGGTATCTTCTCCGGTACGCTTTCCTGGTTGTTCCTGCAGTTCGACGGCACGGTGCCGTTCACCGAACTGGTGGATCAGGCCTGGCAGCAGGGGCTGACAGAACCGGATCCGCGCGTCGATCTCTCCGGCCAGGACGTAATGCGCAAGCTGGTCATTCTGGCGCGCGAAGCGGGCTATGACATTGAACCGAATCAGGTGCGGGTAGAGTCGCTGGTGCCTGCCGGTGCCGAGCAGGGCTCTGTCGATCAGTTCTTCGAGAACGGCGATGCGCTGAACCAACAGATGCTGCAGCGTTTTGAGGCTGCCAGTGAAATGGGGCTGGTGCTGCGGCACGTGGCGCGCTTCGATGCCAACGGCAAGGCGCGTGTCGGGGTAGAGGCGGTGCGTCCTGAGCACCCGCTGGCGGCGCTGTTGCCGTGCGACAACGTGTTTGCTATCGAAAGCCGCTGGTACCGCGATAACCCCTTGGTGATCCGTGGGCCGGGTGCCGGCCGCGACGTCACGGCCGGGGCGATCCAGTCAGACCTTAACCGTTTGGCGCAACTGCTTTAATTTTCTTGCGGGCGCGGGTTCACCGCGCCCCTCGTTTTTCCTGCCATAATTCATCTTGTTTCGAACATGAAATTCTTTCTCTTTGCGGGTGAGGATTAATCATCTTATTCCCCCAGTTTCCTGTTGACTCTTTAGCCAACATACGGCATTTTCTATTTAGACGTCTAAACGTATAGACGCTTATTAAAATAAAGCAAAATGCAAAACAGTGATCGATAAGAGGCGGACAGGGTATGAGTTTTTTTCACGCAAACCAGCGGGAAGCGCTGAATCAGAGTCTGGCGGAATTAAACGGCCAGATTAACGTATCGTTTGAGTTTTTCCCGCCACGCACCAGCGAGATGGAAGATACCCTGTGGCAGTCCATTGATCGTCTGAGCAGCCTGAAACCTAAATTTGTCTCTGTAACCTATGGCGCTAACTCCGGCGAGCGCGATCGCACCCACAGCATCATCAAAGGGATCAAGGAGCGCACCGGTCTGGATGCGGCTCCACACCTGACCTGCATCGACGCCAGCCCGGCGCAGTTGCGTGAAATCGCCACCGATTATTGGAACAACGGCATTCGTCATATCGTGGCGCTGCGCGGCGATCTGCCTCCGGGTGGCGGCAAGCCGGACATGTACGCGACCGATTTGGTTAAGTTGCTGAAAGAAGTCGGCGATTTCGATATCTCCGTTGCCGCCTACCCTGAAGTGCATCCGGAGGCGAAAAGCCCGCAGGCGGATCTGATTAACCTGAAGCGTAAAATCGATGCCGGCGCCAACCGCGCGATCACCCAGTTTTTCTTCGACGTGGAAAGCTATCTGCGTTTCCGCGATCGCTGTGTCGCCACCGGTATTGATGTAGAAATCGTGCCGGGCATTTTGCCTGTATCCAACTTCAAGCAACTGCAGCGTTTCGCCACCATGACCAACGTACGCGTACCGAGCTGGATGACCAGCATGTTTGAAGGGTTGGACGACGACGCCGAAACCCGCAAAATGGTCGGCGCCAATATCGCGATGGACATGGTGAAGATCCTCAGCCGCGAGGGGGTGAAAGATTTCCACTTCTACACGCTGAACCGCGCCGAGATGAGCTATGCCATCTGTCATACGCTGGGTGTGCGCCCGGCCGCTGCATAATCCATTCGCTATCGGGAGGGGCGCTGCGTAAAAACGGCGCCCTTTTTGTTGGGCGCAATTTCTTCCAATACCCCTCTTTAGCGGCATGGTGAGATGACGCATCATCCCCATGAAAAGAGCTCGTCACCATGATGCCGTTTTCCAATGGTTTTTTACTCAGTTTGTCGCTTTGTCTGGATATTGGCATCGCCAATATCGCCATGATCACGCTGGCGATGCAACGCGGTTATTTTCACGGCTTCTGGCTGGGGATCGGTACCTGCGTGGGTGACCTGATTTATGCGGTGCTGGCGCTGGCGGGCATGGCGGTGCTGTTGCAATACCAAGGTGTCCGCTGGGTACTGTGGATCGGCGGTTCAATGATGCTGCTGTGGTTCGCTTACAAAATGCTGCGCGCGGCCTTCGCCAGGGCGACTGAGCTGGCGGTGGCTGAGCCGGAGACGCCACGCTCGGTGCCGCGCAACTTTCTGCGCGGCGTGGTGCTGGCTATGTCATCTCCTACGGCGATCCTGTGGTTTGCGGCGGTGGGCGGTGCGCTGATTTCACGTATGGGTCAGGGGGGGCCGGCGGCAACGTCGTGGTTCCTTTCCGGCTTTTTTATTGCCGGCGTGGTGTGGACGGCAGTGCTTTGTTCCGTTGGCAGCCTGGGCGGCAAAATGCTGGGGGCACGCCTGCTGAAATATTCTTACTTTGCTTCGGCGGTGATTTTTGGCTACTTCGCGCTGTACGTGGTGGTGTCGGGCTACCGTGAGTTTATTTAGCGGGTGAAGGATTGCAGATAGTGATGCGGCGTGATGCCCATCGTTTTGCGAAAAGCGTTAATAAAATGGCTTTGATCGTAAAAACCCAAGGCCAGCGCCACGTCCAGCGTGTGTTGATTCTGTCGCAACAGGTTACGCGCCTCCAGCAGCCGCAGCTGCATGTGATATTGCAGCGGCGGCATGCCGACGCGTTGCCGGAACAGCCGGACAAAATGATATTTACTCATGCCGCTGACCTGGGCCAACGTGTCCAGGCTGATTTTCAGCGTCAGGTTGTCACGCATGAATTCCAGCGCCCGGCCGACGGTTTCCGTCGGTTGCGGGTGATCCGCTGTGCGATCGTCCAGCAGGGTACCCAGCAGCCACAGCAGATTTTGCTCCTGTTCAACGGCGTCGTGCGCAGTGCAGGCGTAGCGGCAAATGGCATCGAACAGCGCCGGGTTGCGCAGCACACCTTCGGTCAGCACCGGCGCCTGGCGATCGGAACTCAGGTTATGGTTGTTGGCCAGGTTGCGCAGCAGTGATTGCGGCAAATGCACGCTGCAGAATTCGACTTTCTCACTGCCAAATTGCGAGGACTGAATGCTGGCCGGGTTGTAAACGGTGATTTCGCCACCGCGTACCAGCGAGGTTTTGCCGTCCAGCCAAATCTGTTCGGTACCGCTCAAATTGGCGCTGATCACGTATTCATCGTGGGTGTGACGGGGGAAGGAGGCATTGATCGCCGTCAGGCGCGAGCACTCGATATCGTTGGCAACAAACCAGTCCGAGAGGGATAACGCCATCGCGCACCTCCGCGCCCGTCAGCGACACATAGAAAAACGGCTCCTGTGAACAGGAGCCGTGCTTTGACGCGCAACCTAGCCGGTGTTGCGCATGCCGGCGGCGACGCCGGCAATGGTGACCATCAGTGCCTGTTCAACGCGGGTATCAGGATGTTCCTGCTGGCGCGAGCGGTGCAGCAGTTCTGCCTGCAGCACGTTCAGCGGATCGGTATACACGTTGCGCAGCGCGATGGATTCGGCGATCCACGGCAGATCTTCCATCAGGTGAGCGTCATTGGCGATGGTCAACACGACCTTGATGTCGCTTTCGAGCTGATCGCGCAGCTGCTGGCCCAGCGGCCACAGCGATTTGTCGACCAGGCGCTGATCGTAGTATTCCGCCAGCCACAGGTCGGCCTTGGCGAAGACCATTTCCAGCATGGCGATGCGGGTAGAGAAGAACGGCCAGTCGCGGCACATGGCCTCCAACTGATTCTGTTTGCCGGCTTTCACCGCTTCCTGCAAACCTGCGCCAGCGCCCAACCAGGCCGGCAGCATCAGGCGGTTCTGCGTCCAGGCGAAGATCCACGGAATGGCGCGCAGACTTTCTACGCCGCCGTTTGGCTTGCGCTTGGCCGGGCGTGAACCCAGCGGCAGTTTACCCAGTTCCAGCTCCGGCGTTGCGGCGCGGAAGTAAGGCACGAAGTCCGGATTCTCGCGCACGTAGCCGCGGTACATTTTGCACGATGTCTCCGACAGGTCGTCCATCAGCGAACGCCACTCTTTCTTCGGCTCCGGCGGCGGCAACAGGTTGGCTTCCAGAACCGCGCCGGCATACAGCGCCAGGCTGCTGATGGCCACTTCCGGCAGGCCAAATTTGAAGCGAATCATCTCACCCTGCTCGGTCACGCGCAGGCCACCTTTCAGGCTGCCCGGTGGCTGCGACAGCAGCGCCGCATGCGCAGGCGCGCCGCCGCGACCAATCGAACCGCCACGGCCGTGGAACAGCGTTAACGCCACGCCGGCCTTTTCACAGGTTTTGATCAAGGCATCTTGCGCGCGGTACTGCGCCCAGGAAGCGGCCATCACCCCGGCGTCTTTCGCCGAGTCGGAATAGCCGATCATCACCATCTGCTTGCCCTGGATAAAGCCGCGATACCAGTCGATATTCAGCAACTGGGTCATAACGTCGTCGGCGTTGTTCAGGTCGTCGAGGGTTTCGAACAGCGGCGCGACCGGCAGCGCAAACGGGCAACCGGCTTCTTTCAGCAGCAGATGGACCGCCAGCACGTCAGAAGGGGTGCGTGCCATGGAGATGACGTAGGCGGCGATGGAGCCTTGCGGCGCTTCGGCGATCACGCGGCAGGTTTCCAGCACTTCCTGGGTATCGGCGCTCGGTTCCCACTTCAGCGGCACCAGCGGGCGTTTGGAGTTCAGTTCGCGGATCAGGAATGCCTGTTTGTCGGCTTCCGACCAGCTTTCGTAGTCGCCGAGGCCCAGATAACGGGTCAGTTCGGCGATGGCTTCGGTATGGCGGTTGCTTTCCTGACGGACGTCGATACGCACCAGCGGCACGCCAAAGCAGCGAACGCGGCGCAGGGTATCCAGCAACTGACCGTTGGCAATGATGCTCATGCCGCAGGCCTGCAGCGACTGATAACAGGCGAACAAAGGTTCCCACAGCTGATCGTTGCTTACCAGCAGGTCGTTCGGCTTCAGCACGCGTTCGCCTTTCAGGCGGCCTTCCAGATAGGCCTGAGAGCGCATCAACTGGCCGCGTAGCTGTTTCATGATTTCGCGGTACGGTTCCTGCACTTCGTCGCCACCGGCGAGGGCGCGCAATTCCGGGGTACATTCGGTCATCGACAGCTCGGACACCAACACCTGGATATCGCGGGTGAACAGGTCGCAGGCTTTCCAGCGGCTGAGCAGCAGCACGTGACGGGTGATTTCGGCGGTCACGTTCGGGTTACCGTCGCGGTCACCGCCCATCCAGGAGGTGAAACGCACCGGCACGGCTTCCGCCGGCAGGCTGTAATCGATGGAGTTTTCCAACTGCTCGTTGAATTCGCGCAGGAAGGCAGGCACCCCTTCCCACAGGCTGTTTTCCACCACCGCAAAGCCCCACTTGGCTTCGTCGATAGGCGAAGGGCGGTTTTTACGGATCTCGTCGGTGTGCCATGACTGGGCAACCAGCTGGCGCAGGCGGCGCATGATCTTGTTGCGCTCGTAATCGGCCAGATCGTTATGATCGAGTTGGCTCAGACAGGTGTTGACCTCAACCAGCTTGTGGATCAGGGTGCGGCGGGTGATTTCCGTCGGGTGCGCCGTCAGCACCAGCTCGATGGAGAGCTGAGAGACCGCATTTTGCAGCTCTTTGGTGCTGAGCTTTTTGTCTTTCAGCCGGGTGAACAGCTGGGCCAGCGCTTCGGGATTGCTGGCGGCTTCGCCATTGGGCGAAATGCTGTGGTACTGCTCGGCGACGTTGGTCAGATTAAGGAACTGGCTGAAGGCGCGCGCGACCGGCAGCAACTCGTCGTTGGACAGGTTCTGCAAGGTGGAAAGCAGCTCCTGACGGTGCGCCTCGTTACCGGCACGTGAAGATTTGGAAAGCTTACGGATAGTTTCAACGCGATCGAGAATATGCTCGCCCAGCGCATCTTTGATGGTATCGCCGAGCAATTTGCCGAGCATACTGACATTACTTCGCATTGCCGAATATTGTTCGTTCATATAACCCCTGGCCCAGTTCTGTATGATTTTTTATCTTGTAAGTAAATTTCACGTGTCAGGCGAAGAGCGCCTGTTTCATCTCGCCACGTTCCTGTCCAATCGTCAATTGACACTATTTTTAGCAAAAAAACATCAAAATCGGCGCATTTTCTGAAATTTAATTACGGCGCGCCGGTTATCAGTCTGGCTTATTATATTGTTTTGATACTTCTTAATAGGTAGGGACGATGATAAATCATTACCCCTACCTTGTGTCAGGTTTATTGATGGCAAAAGTGCTCGACCAACTGGCCCAGCAGCTTGCGCGTCGGCTCGATAAACGCCGTATCGATGTATTCATCCGGCTGGTGCGCCTGGTTGATTGACCCCGGGCCAAGCACCAGCGTCGGGCACACCTGCTGGACGAACGGCGCCTCGGTGCAGTAGTTGACCACCTGAGTGCGGGTGCCCAGCAGTTTCTCAATCACCGCCACCATATGATGATCGGTCGGGCACTCGTAGCCCGGGACCGAGGCATGCAGTTCCTCAATGTTCAGGCGGCCCGGCCAGCGCTGGCTGACCGGCTCCAGCGTCTGGTGCATCAGCTCGTTGATATTGTCGAGCGTCATGCCCGGCAGCGGGCGAATATCCAGGTGCAGTTCACAGCAGGCGCAGATGCGGTTGGCCGCGTCGCCGCCGCTGATATGGCCGAAGTTCATCGTCGGATAAGGCACGGCGAATGCCGGATTGTTGTAGCGCTCCTGCAACGTTTTGCGCAGCTCCATCAGGCGGCCAATGGTGTCGTGCATCAAATCGATGGCGTTGACGCCGCGAGCCGGATCGCTCGAGTGGCCGGACTGGCCGACAATGCGGATGGCGTTGGCCATATGCCCTTTGTGCGCGCGCACCGGTTGCAGTGAGGTGGGCTCGCCGATAATGGCGAAATCCGGGCGGATGGCGGTCGAGGCGGCGAAATAACGTGCGCCGGCCATCGTCGTTTCTTCATCTGCGGTGGCCAGAATGTACAGCGGCTTGGTCAGTTTGCCGGCATCGATGTCGCGCACGGCATCCAGAATAAAGGCAAAGAAGCCTTTCATGTCCGCAGTACCCAGACCGTACAGCTTATTGTCGTGCTCGGTCAGGGTGAAGGGATCGCGTGTCCAGCGGCCTTCGTCATAAGGTACGGTGTCGGTGTGGCCCGCCAAAAGCAGGCCGCCGCTGCCTTCGCCGATGCTGGCGAGCAGGTTGAATTTGTTGCGGGTATCGGGCACCGGCTGTACGTCGACGCGGAAGCCCAAATCGGCAAACCATCCGGCCAGCAAGTTGATTAACGCTTCATTACTCTGATCGAGGGCGCCATCGGTGGCACTGATCGACTGAGTGGCGATCAACGCCCGGTACAGCTCAATAAATGGAGGTAATTTCATCTTCACTGTTGACAGCCTTTGGTTAGGGTAGTATCAATATTCATGCATTTATTTTGAATAAAAATACAGTAAGCTAGAGCGTAAGGGAACCCGATTCCCGGATGATTATAAAAACATCAACGCTCGACCACGTGGGTGAACGGCGAAACAACGCTGGTGAGCCCGGTTACCTGAGTCGAATACGACCACTCGTAAGCCAAGAAGGTGAAAGGCCACATGTTGAATACGCTGATCGTTGGTGCCAGCGGTTACGCCGGAGCGGAGCTCACGGCTTACCTGAATCGTCACCCACATATGAACATAACCGCATTAGCGGTTTCAGCGCAAAGTGCAGATGCAGGAAAATTGCTTTCTGATTTGCATCCCCAGTTAAAAGGCATCGTCGATCTGCCGTTACAACCGCTGGTTGACGTGGCTGCCGCCGCCGATGGCATCGACGTGGTGTTCCTGGCCACGGCGCACGAGGTCAGCCACGATATCGCGCCTTTGTTCCTGGCTGCGGGCTGTGTGGTGTTCGATCTGTCCGGTGCGTTCCGCGTGAAAGACGCCGGTTTCTATACCCAGTACTACGGTTTCGAGCATCAGCATCCTGAGCTGCTGGATCAGGCGGTGTATGGCCTGGCGGAGTGGCAGAGCGAAAAAATCAAGCAGGCGCAACTGATCGCCGTACCGGGCTGCTACCCGACGGCGGCGCAGTTGGCGCTGAAACCCTTGATCGATCAACAGCTGTTGAATCTTGACCAATGGCCGGTCATCAACGCCACCAGCGGCGTCAGCGGCGCGGGCCGCAAAGCCAGCGTGACCACCAGCTTCTGTGAAGTGAGCTTGCAGCCGTACGGCATCTTCAACCACCGTCATCACCCGGAAATCGTTGCGCATCTGGGTGTACCGGTCATCTTCACGCCACATTTGGGTAACTTCCCGCGTGGTATTCTCGAAACTATCACCTGTCGTTTGAAAGCCGGCGTTACCGCGCAGGACGTGGCCGCAGCCTATCACGCCGCCTATGACGACAAACCGCTGGTGCGGCTGTACGACAAAGGCGTGCCGGCATTGAAAGCGGTGGTGGGCCTGCCGTTCTGCGATATCGGCTTTGCCGTTCAGGGCGAACACCTGATCGCCGTAGCGGCGGAAGACAACCTGTTGAAAGGCGCAGCCGCTCAGGCGGTGCAATGCCTGAATATCCGTTTTGGGTTCCCGGAAACCCAGTCATTACTTTAATGAATAACCAGCGTGGGATGTAAACAGCGATGAATCCGTTAATTATCAAGTTAGGTGGCGTGTTATTAGACAGTGAAGAGGCGCTGGAGCGTTTATTCACCGCCCTGGACAGCTACCGTCAGCAGCATCAGCGCCCGTTGGTTATCGTTCACGGCGGCGGTTGCCTGGTGGATGAGCTGATGAAACAACTTTCTCTGCCGGTGGTGAAGAAAAACGGCCTGCGGGTGACCCCTGCTGACCAGATCGACATCATTACCGGCGCGCTGGCCGGTACTGCCAACAAGACCCTGCTGGCGTGGGCCATCAAGCACCGGATCAATGCGGTGGGCCTGAGCCTGGCGGACGGCGGCAGCGTTTCCGTGACCCAACTCGATCCGGCGCTGGGCCATGTAGGCAACGCGCAGCCGGGTTCACCGGTGTTGCTCAATACCCTGCTGGGCGCCGGCTACTTGCCGGTGATCAGCTCTATCGGCATCACTGCCGAAGGGGAATTAATGAATGTGAACGCCGATCAGGCGGCGACGGCCCTGGCCGCCACGCTGGGTGCGGATTTGATCCTGCTGTCGGATGTCAGTGGCATTCTCGACGGGAAAGGGCAACGCATTGCAGAAATGACGGCGCAAAAAGCGGAACAACTGATTGCCCAAGGCATCATCACCGATGGTATGGTGGTGAAGGTGAATGCGGCGCTCGACGCGGCCCGCACCCTTGGCCGGCCGGTGGATATCGCCAGCTGGCGCCATGCCGATCAGCTTCCAGCTCTGTTTAACGGCGTGTCGATTGGCACCCGGATCCTCGCTTAAATTTAGAATTAAAAAGGAAAAGACCATGCAAAACCAAGGCATCAAAAAAATCGTTCTGGCGTACTCTGGCGGCCTGGATACTTCGGCCATCATTCCTTGGCTGAAAGAAAACTACGGCGGCTGCGAAGTGGTGGCGTTCGTGGCGGATATCGGCCAGGAGCGCAGCGATCTGGAAGGCGTGGAGCAAAAAGCCCTGCAATCCGGTGCCTCTGAGTGTCACGTGGTTGATCTGCGTGAAGAATTCATCCGCGATTACGTTTATCCGGTTCTGCAGACCGGTGCGCTGTATGAAGGCAGCTACCTGTTGGGCACTTCAATGGCGCGCCCGATTATCGCTAAAGCGCAGGTTGAGCTGGCGTTGAAGGTCGGTGCTGATGCGCTGTGCCACGGTGCAACCGGCAAAGGCAATGACCAGGTGCGTTTCGAAACCACCTACACCGCGCTGGCGCCACACCTGAAAGTGGTTGCGCCTTGGCGTGAGTGGAACCTGCGTTCCCGTGAAGCGCTGCTGGATTACCTGAAAGAGCGCAATATCCCAACGACGGCGTCGCTGGAAAAAATCTACAGCCGCGACGAGAACGCCTGGCATATCTCTACCGAAGGCGGCGTGCTGGAAAGCCCGTGGAATGCACCGAACAAAGACTGCTGGGTTTGGACCGTAGATCCGCAGGAAGCGCCGGACCAGCCTGAGCAAGTGACCATCACCGTAGAAAAAGGCCGCGTTGTGGCGGTTAACGGTGAAGCCTTGAGCCCATACAAATGTCTGGAAACCCTGAACGTGCTGGGCGCCAAACATGGCGTGGGCCGGATCGACATCGTGGAAAACCGTCTGGTAGGCATCAAATCTCGCGGTTGCTACGAAACTCCGGGCGGCACCATCATGGTGGCGGCACTGCGCGGCGTTGAGCAACTGGTTCTGGATCGCGACAGCTTCAAATGGCGTGAGCAGTTGGGCCTGGAAATGTCCTACGTGGTGTACGACGGCCGCTGGTTTGCTCCGCTGCGTCGTTCTCTGCAGGCCTCTGCAGAAGCGCTGGCCGAAGAAGTGAACGGCGAAGTGGTGCTGCAGCTGTACAAAGGCCAGGTGACGGCGATTCAGAAGAAATCCGCCAACAGCCTCTACTCTGAAGAGTTTGCTACCTTTGGCGAAGATGAGGTTTACGATCACAGCCACGCGGGCGGCTTTATCCGCCTGTTCTCGCTCTCTTCACGCATTCGCGCGTTGAACGAGAAAAAGAACAAGTAATTTCATTATTCGGCGTGACTTGTTAAGGGCGCAGCGTGCTGCGCCCTTATTTGCATAAAATTCAGGAGTAAAGGTATGGCACTTTGGGGCGGACGGTTCAGTCAGGCGGCAGATCAGCGGTTCAAACAGTTAAACGACTCTCTGCGCTTTGATTATCGCCTGGCGGAACAGGACATTGTTGGCTCTGTGGCCTGGTCGAAAGCGCTGGTCACCGTCAACGTGCTGACGGCAACCGAGCAGCAACAGCTTGAGCAGGCCTTGAGCGTGTTGTTGGAAGAGGTGCAGGCTGACCCGCAGGCGATTGTCAGCAGCGATGCGGAAGATATTCACAGCTGGGTGGAGCAGAAGCTGATCGACAAAGTCGGCGATCTGGGCAAGAAGCTGCATACCGGCCGTAGCCGTAACGATCAGGTCGCGACCGATCTGAAACTGTGGTGCAAACAGCAAATCGGCGAACTGCATCAGGCCATCGTGCAACTGCAGCAGGCGCTGGTGGAAACTGCCGAAGCCAATCAGGATGCGGTGATGCCGGGTTATACCCACCTGCAGCGTGCGCAACCGGTCACTTTCGCCCACTGGTGCCTGGCCTATGTGGAAATGCTGGCGCGCGATGAAAGCCGCCTGCAAGATACGCTCAAGCGCCTGGACGTCAGCCCGCTGGGCAGCGGCGCATTGGCCGGTACCGCTTATCCGATCGATCGTGAGCAGCTTGCCGGTTGGTTGGGTTTTGCCTCGGCCACCCGCAACAGCCTGGACAGCGTTTCCGATCGCGATCACGTGCTGGAGCTGCTGTCGAATGCCTCCATCAGCATGGTGCATCTGTCGCGCTTTGCCGAAGACCTGATCTTCTTCAACAGCGGCGAAGCGGCGTTTGTCGATCTGTCCGACCGCGTAACCTCCGGCTCTTCGTTGATGCCGCAGAAGAAAAACCCGGATGCGTTGGAACTGATCCGCGGCAAATGCGGCCGTGTACAGGGCGCATTGACCGGCATGATGATGACGCTGAAAGGCTTGCCGCTGGCGTATAACAAAGACATGCAGGAAGACAAGGAAGGGCTGTTCGACGCACTGGATACCTGGATGGATTGCCTGCAGATGGCGGCGCTGGTGCTGGACGGCATTCAGGTGAAACGCCCACGCTGCAAAGAGGCGGCTGAGCAGGGTTACGCCAACTCGACCGAACTGGCGGACTATCTGGTCGCCAAAGGCGTGCCGTTCCGTGAGGCGCACCATATCGTCGGTGAAGCGGTGGTAGAAGCCATCCAACAGGGCAAGGCGCTTGAGGCGCTGACGCTGACCGAATTGCAGAAGTTCAGCGCGGTGATTGGCGACGACGTGTACCCGATTCTGGCGTTGCAATCTTGCCTGGACAAGCGTTCGGCCAAGGGCGGCGTTTCTCCTCAGCAGGTCGCCAGCGCGATCGCCGAAGCGAAACAGCGGTTGTTTTAAGTTAAGTTAGCCGGTTCATAAAGGCGCGGTTCACAGTGTGAGCCGCGCTTTTTTTATGGTGGTTTACTCGCCCGGGCAGCGCTGGCAGCGTTCCGCCTCGGCCTCACCCAGTTTGAGCTTGGCCTGCAGGTCGCGCAGTGCGGTGCGCAGGCCTTCTTCGATCACCGGGTGGTAGAACGGCATATCCAGCATCTGGTTGATGGTCATCTGCTGCTGATGCGCCCAGGCCAGCAGGTGAGCGATATGCTCCACGTCCGGCCCCATCATTTCCGCACCCAGGAAACGCCCGGTGCCTTGCTCGCCGTAGACGTGCAAGAGGCCTTTATTACGTAGCATCACGCGAGAGCGCCCCTGATTCTCGAACGAAACCTCGCCGACTTCGAAGCAGCCGCAAGCGCTGAATTTCTCGCTCAGTTCGCGGAAGGTCGAACCGACCATGGCGATCTGCGGATCGGAGAATACGACCGAAATCGCGCTGCGGCGCAGGCCTGGGGTGATTTCCGGGAAGCTGCCGGCGTTGGCCCCGGCAATGCGTGCCTGATCGCTGGCCTCATGCAGCAGCGGCAGCTGGTTGCTGGCGTCGCCGGCGATGAAAATATGCGGCACGTTGGTTTGCAGGGTCGAACGATCGGCCTGCGGCACGCCTCGAGCGTCGAGTTTGAGGCCGGTGTTTTCCAGGCCCAGCTTATCGACGTTCGGCCTGCGGCCGGTGGCGGCCAGTACGTAATCCACCATGATTTCTTGCGGCTGACCCTGCAGATCCTGGTAGCGGATAAACACCTTGTCGCCTTCGCGCTGCATCATCTCGACCTTTACGTCGGCATCAAGATAAAACTCTTCGCCCAGGGCTTTGGCGGCATAGCTGCGCACTGCACCGTCGGTTAATGGGCCGACGGCGCCGCCGACGCCAAACACTTTGGTGTCGACGCCCAGGCGGTGCAGTGCCTGACCCAGCTCCAGGCCAATGACACCGGGGCCAAACACCGCGACGGACTGCGGCAAATCGTCCCAGTTAAACACGTCGTCATTGACGATCAGCCGGTCGCCCAGTGCATTCCATGCTGCCGGCCAGCTTGGGCGGGAACCGGTGGCGATAACGATCCGCTGCGCCACGATGCGCGTGTGTTCATCGACCTGCAGGGTATTGTCGTCGATAAAGCGAGCGTAGCCGTGAATCTTGTCGGCGGCCGGGATCTCGTCGACGCCTTCCAGCACAAAGCCGACAAAGCGGTCACGCTCGCGTTTGACGCGGTCCATCACTTCACGGCCGTTAACGGTGGTTTTACCGGCGGGATACACGCCAAAGCCGGGTGCGCGCTCGATTTGATGCACCGCTTCGGCGGCGGCGATCAGCAATTTGGATGGCATGCAGCCAACGCGTGCGCAGGTGGTGCCATAAGGCCCGCCTTCGATCATCACCACGCTGGGGGTAGAAAGTTTGGCAGCGCGATAGGCGCCCAGACCGGCGGTGCCGCCACCGATAACCGCGACGTCAACATTCAACTGTTTCATATCCGCTCCTTAAAGGTAAAAAAAGGGCGGGCCGGAGCCCGCCAAAGTTCACGTTGTCTTCGTTATTATTGATTAATCAGGCTGACAGGAAATTTTCCAGGTCATCGCTGCCGCCGATGTGACGGCCGCCGATAAACACCTGAGGTACGGTGGCGCGGCCGCTGACGGCACGCAGGCTGACGGTGGTGGCGTCTTTGCCCAGCACGATTTCTTCATACTGGATACCGCGTTCTTGCAGCATCTGTTTGGCTTTGGCGCAGAACGGGCAGCCAGGCTTGGTGAACAGCGAAACCGATTCCTGCACTTTGAATTCCGGCGCCAGGTATTTCAGCATGGTGTCGGCGTCAGAGACTTCAAACGGGTCGCCCGGTTTGTTGGGCTCGACGAACATTTTTTCCACCACGCCGTTGCGCACCAGCATCGAGTAACGCCATGAACGTGGACCGAAGCCCAGATCGGCTTTCTCGACCAGCATGTTCATGCCTTTGGTGAACTCTCCGTTGCCGTCCGGCACGAAGGTGATGTTTTCCGCGTGCTGATCGGCTTTCCAGGCGTTCATCACGAAGGTGTCGTTCACGGAGACGCACAAGATGCTGTCAACGCCGTGCTGTTTGAACACGCTGGACAGCTCGTTGTAGCGTGGCAAATGGCTGGAAGAGCAGGTCGGGGTAAACGCGCCCGGCAGAGAAAATACGATGACGGTTTTATCTTTGAACAGGTCATTGGTGGTGACATCAATCCATTGGTCGCCCTGACGAGTGTGGAAAGTAACCTGAGGAACTTTTTTGCCTTCTTGGCTGGTAAACATGGATTAACCCCTTAATTAGGAAAATAATTTTTGGCTGTTAGCGCTGTATCGCTTCGTTGGGACACATTATTGACGTCGGGGCTTGATAGATCTAATCGCTCATTGCTATCTTATCTATCGCCATGAGCTATCATGGTCTGGAGGGAAAAAATGAATATTCGTGATTTAGAGTACCTGGTCGCCTTGGCCGAGCATCGGCATTTCCGCCGTGCCGCCGATTCATGCCATGTTAGCCAACCCACGCTCAGTGGGCAGATCCGCAAGCTGGAAGACGAACTGGGCGTGATGCTGCTCGAACGTACCAGCCGCAAGGTGTTATTCACCCAGGCGGGCTTGTTGCTGGTGGAGCAGGCGCGTACCGTGCTGCGCGAAGTCAAAGTCCTGAAAGAGATGGCCAGCCAACAAGGGGAAGCTATGTCGGGGCCGCTGCATATCGGCTTGATCCCTACCGTTGGGCCTTATTTGCTGCCACAGATCATTCCTACCCTGCATAAAACCTTTCCCAAGCTGGAAATGTACCTGCATGAAGCGCAGACCCATCAACTGCTGGCGCAACTCGACAGCGGCAAGCTGGACTGCGCCATTCTGGCGCTGGTGAAGGAAACGGAAGCCTTTATCGAAGTGCCGCTATTTGATGAGCCGATGAAGCTGGCGGTGTATTCCGATCACCCATGGGCGCAGCGCGATCGCGTAGCGATGCCGGATTTGGCGGGCGAAAAACTGCTGATGCTGGAAGATGGCCACTGCTTGCGCGATCAGGCGATGGGTTTTTGCTTCCAGGCGGGGGCGGACGAGGATACTCACTTCCGCGCGACCAGTCTGGAAACGCTGCGCAATATGGTGGCGGCAGGCAGCGGCATTACCCTGTTGCCAACGCTTGCGGTACCGCCACAGCGTGAGCGAGACGGCGTCTGCTACCTCGACTGTTATAAACCGGAACCGAAGCGCACCATTGCGCTGGTGTACCGCCCCGGCTCCCCATTGCGCAGTCGTTATGAGCAATTGGCCGAGGCGATCCGCGAGCACATGCAGAACTACTTCAGTACCACGTTAAAACAGGCGGTTTAAGCCGTTTAGCGCTGCCACCCGGTAGGCTTCGGCCATGGTCGGATAGTTGAAGGTCGTATTAACGAAATATTCGATAGTATTGCCTTCACCTTTCTGTTCCATGATCGCCTGGCCGATGTGGATGATCTCCGCCGCACGCTCGCCGAAGCAGTGGATCCCGAGGATCTGCAGGGTGTCGCGATGGAACAGGATCTTCAGGCTGCCGACGTTCATCCCGGCAATCTGCGCACGTGCGAGATGCTTGAACTGGGCGCGGCCCACTTCATACGGCACTTTCATTGCCGTCAGTTCCTGCTCGGTTTTACCGACGGAGCTGATTTCCGGAATGGTGTAGATACCGGTCGGAATGTCTTCGATCAGATGCCCGCTGGCTTCGCCGGAGGCGATCGCCTGTGCGGCTATGCGGCCCTGATCGTAAGCGGCGGATGCCAGGCTCGGATAACCAATAACGTCACCCACGGCGTAAATGTGCGCCAGCGCGGTCTGGTACATGCTGTTCACTTTCAGCAGGCCGCGGCTGTCTGACTCCAGACCGACATTCTCCAGCCCGAGTGAATCGGTGTTACCGGTACGCCCGTTGGCGTACAGCAGGCAATCCGCTTTCACTTTCTTGCCGGATTTCAGGTGAACAATCACGCCGTCTTCGGTGCCTTCGATCTTCTCGAACTCTTCGTTGTGACGGATCACCACGCCATTGTTCCAGAAGTGGTATGACAGCGAGTCCGACATTTCCTGATCGAGGAATGCCAGCAGGCGATCGCGGGTGTTGATCAGATCCACCTTCACGTTCAGGCCACGGAAGATCGACGCGTATTCACAGCCGATCACCCCGGCGCCGTAAATGATTACGTGCCGCGGTTCGTGGCTCAGTTCGAGAATGGAATCGCTGTCATAGATGCGCGGATGATTGAAGTCGACGCTGGCCGGGTGGTAAGGGCGCGAGCCGCAGGCGATCACGATATGATCGGCGCGGATGGTGTCCTGGGTGCCATCCATGTAGCTGACGCTGACGGTGTTGGCATCGATAAAGCGCGCATCGCCGGCAAACAGTTTGCACTGGTTGCGTTCATAGAAACCCTGGCGCATTCGGGTTTGCTGATTAATGACGTTATCGGCGTGGCGTAAAATGTCAGGGAAGGTTGCACTGAGCGTGCGTGAATTATTGTAAAGCGGGTTCTGGTTGAATTCGATAATGCGGCTGACGGCGTGGCGGAGGGCTTTGGACGGGATGGTACCCCAATGAGTACATCCGCCGCCCACATTATTGTACCGTTCGATAACGGCCACGCGGGCGCCCTGTTTCACCAGCCCCATAGCGGCACCTTCACCACCAGGGCCCGAGCCAATTACAATGGCATCAAATTGATAGTGCTGTTGCATGTAGGAGAGACCTGTTCTTATACAAAATTACAACGGTATCTTAACATCATAGCGCTGAGCGCCCAATCACCATTAGGCTTTTTGAGGCAAAGCACAAATGGTACAGGCTGAAACTGTGACAGGACGCGTTTGTATAAATGCTGTTGCAATAAAATTTGCTATATTGCCGACTCCACGGCGTTAGACTCAATGAATGGATCTTATCTGGATATGCATATGGGCGTCAGAGCACAACAAAAAGAACGGACTCGTCGTTCCCTCATTGAGGCAGCATTCAGCCAGCTAAGCGCCGAACGCAGCTTTGCCAGCCTGAGTTTGCGCGAAGTCTCACGCGAGGCGGGCATCGCGCCAACGTCATTTTACCGACACTTCCGTGATGTGGACGAGCTTGGGCTAACCATGGTCGATGAGAGTGGCCTGATGCTGCGCCAACTGATGCGGCAGGCGCGCCAGCGTATCGCCAAGGGCGGCAGTGTGATCCGCACCTCGGTCTCCACCTTTATGGAGTTTATCGGCAATAACCCCAACGCCTTCCGCCTGTTGTTGCGTGAGCGTTCCGGTACCTCGGCCGCCTTCCGTGCGGCGGTGGCGCGCGAGATCCAACATTTTATCGCCGAACTGGCGGATTACCTTGAGCTGGAAAACCATATGCCGCGCAGCTTCACCGAAGCGCAGGCGGAAGCCATGGTGACTATCGTGTTCAGCGCCGGTGCCGAAGCGCTGGATATTGACATCGACCAACGGCGTCGGCTTGAGGAACGTTTAGTGTTGCAACTGCGGATGATTTCCAAGGGCGCTTATTACTGGTATCGCCGCGAGCAAGAAAAAGCTTCTGTGTCCCACGTATAAAGGTAGAAAATGATGGAAAAATCAGGCCGTGAGAATGGCACTTTACTGCTGGCGTTGATTGCCGGCCTTTCAATCAACGGTTCGTTTGCCGCGTTGTTCAGCTCGGTAGTGCCGTTTTCTATTTTCCCGATAATCGCTTTGGCTCTGGCGGTGTACTGCCTGCACCAACGTTATCAGCACCGCGCCATGCCGGATGGCATGCCGAAACTGGCCGCAGCCTGTTTCCTGTTGGGGGTGTTGTTATACAGTGCGATCGTGCGTGCGGAATACCCGCAGATTGGCTCTAACTTCTTGCCTGCGATTGTCGCAGTGGCGCTGGTGCTCTGGATTGGCGTGAAGCTGAAGGCGCGCAAGGCGCTGGAGGGGAATACGCAGGCGTAAAGGTTAGGCAGGGGCGCAGCAACGGCGCCCCTGTCAGGTTATACGCGTTTTTCCAACAACACACCGCATTCCATATGATGGGTGTACGGGAACTGATCAAACAGCGCCAGACGACTGACGCGGTGAGTCTCCTGCAGCGTTTCCAGATTGGCGCACAGCGTTTCCGGGTTGCATGAGATATACAAAATACGCGGATAGGCTTGCACCATTTTTACCGTTTCATCGTCCAGCCCGCTGCGCGGCGGATCGACAAAAATGGTTTCGCAGTTATAGCTGCTCAGATCGATACCTTTCAGCCGGTTAAACTCCCGTACCCCGTTCATCGCCTGGGTAAAATCTTCCGCCGCCATGCGGATAATTTGCACGTTATCGATATGGTTGGCCGCAATGTTGTACTGCGCCGCCGCGACCGAAGGTTTGGCTATTTCGGTGGCCAACACCCGCTCGAAATTACGCGCCAACGCCAGCGAGAAGTTACCGTTGCCGCAGTAGAGTTCCAGCAAATCGCCTTGAGAACCTGCCGTTACGTCCAGCGCCCACTCCAGCATCTGTATGTTCATTGCCGCGTTCGGCTGGGTGAAGCTGTTTTCCACCTGGCGGTAGATCATGTCGCGGCCGGCGACCGGCAGGACTTCGTCTACATAATCCTGATCCAGCATGATTTTCATTTTCGACGCGCGGCCAATCAACTGCAAATCAAAGCCCTGTGCGCGCAGGCTGTCACGCAGCTTTTCCGCCTGTTGTTGCCAGGCCTCATCCAGTTTGCGGTGATACAGCAGCGAAGCAATGATTTTGCCGCTGCGGGTCGACAGATAGTCAATCTGGAACAGCTTGCGGCGCAGGATGGGCTCTGGCTTGATAGCGGCGATCAGTGCGCTCATCAGGCGGTTAATCAATTCGCTGGCGGCCGGGAAACGATCGACGCGGATACGTTGCTTGGTCTGCTGGTCAAACATGATGTGATACATCTCGTCTTCATCATGCCAGATGCGGAATTCGGCGCGCATACGGTAATGTTCGACTTGCGAGCGGAACACTTCCGGCTCGGGTGCCGTGAACGGTGACATCAGTGTCTTCAGCCGGGCAGTTTTCTCCGCCAGTTGGTCATCGTAACGTTCAATAGGCAAATTCTCGGGCGTCATGTTTCTTCTCGTCAGGCAAATTTGATCAGCGGGGATTGTAGGGAATCAGCCCGTGAAGTCCAGTTTTGTCGTGTTTATTATTTGTAACATTAGTGGAAGTCTAGACATCTATTTACATTGATCGTAGCATTGCCGTCCGGCCTCAAGCAGCGAGTGAAAAGGGAATCCGGTGTGAATCCGGAGCTGACGCGCAGCGGTAAGGGGAAGTCACGGCGATAGCGTTTTTACGCAGACACTGTCCACTGCAGGATGGGAAGTCATCGCCCGGTGCAGGTTGCCTGTGCAACTTGTAACTCCCAAGCCCGAAGACCTGCCGGTATTACGTCGCAATGTCCGTGGCTGTCGCGAATTACCGGCCATGATCCTGCGGCATCCGCCAATTAAGTTTGGATGCTTTTTCATGACAATTACAAAAAATACACTGCTGGCGGTGGTTTCCTCCATCACGGCTTTTTCTGGATGGGCGCAAGACAACACCACAGCCAATAACAGCGATAACCTGGTGGTTACCGCCAACCGCTTCCCGCAGCCGGTTTCTTCCGTGCTGGCGCCCACCTCTGTGGTTACCCGTGATGATATCGATCGCTGGCAGGCCAAAAGCCTGACCGACGTGATGCGTCGTTTACCGGGTGTGGATATTGCGCAAAACGGCGGTTTGGGGCAGCAAAGCTCGCTGTTTATCCGTGGTACCAACTCCAGCCATGTGTTGGTGCTGATTGACGGCATTCGCCTTAATCAGGCTGGCGTCAGCGGCTCTTCCGACCTCAGCCAGATCCCGATCTCGCTGGTGCAAAAAGTCGAATATATCCGCGGACCGCGTTCGGCAGCATACGGATCTGATGCCATCGGCGGGGTGGTCAACATTATTACTACCCGCGAGAAGAATGGCACCACACTTTCCGCCGGTGTCGGTTCAAACGGTTATCAAGCCTATGACGCGTCTACTCAGCAACAACTGGGCGAGCGTACGGTCGCGACGGTTGCAGGCAACTATACCTATACCAAAGGCTATGATGTGGTGGCCAACCTGCCGGACAGTTTCGGCAACCCGGCGCAATCCGACCGCGACGGTTTCATGAGCAAGTCTCTGTATGGCGGCATAGATCATAAGTTTAATGATGTGTTCAGCGGTTTTGTTCGTGGCTACGGTTATGACAACCGTACGGCTTATGACGGTAATTACAGTTATTCCGACTCGGCTCATTTAGATGCACTGCCTGATACTCGTCAACTCTATAGCCAAAGTTGGGATACTGGCCTGCGTTACCAGGACGGTATTTATGCCAGTCAGCTAATTGCCAGCTATAGCCACAGTAAAGACTATAACTATGATCCCAAGTATGGTCCTTATTCTGCTTCTGCAACCTTGGATGATTCCACACAATATAATGTGCAGTGGGGCAATACGTTCCAGGTTGCCAAGGGCAATATCAGTACGGGTATCGATTGGCAGGATCAGAAAATTGAGCCAGGCACAGCTTATATTACCGATAGCAAGAGCCAGCGTAATACCGGGATTTATCTGACGGGGCAGCAACAGATTGATGCCTTTACTCTGGAAGGGGCTGTACGCGGTGACGATAACTCGCAATTTGGCTGGCACGGTACCTGGCAAACCAGTGCTGCTTGGGAGTTTGTTGAGGGTTATCGCGCGATTGCTTCGTATGGCACTGCGTTTAAAGCACCGAATCTGGGGCAACAATACGGTAGCTTTGGCGGCAACCCGGATTTGAAACCGGAAGAAAGTAAACAGTGGGAAGGTGGTTTTGAGGGATTAACCGGGCCGGTTACCTGGCGTGTCACCGGGTATCGTAACGATATAGATAACTTGATCGGCTATGCATCCAGCGGTTCTGGTTCTGCTTACTACAACGTCAATAAAGCAACCATTAAAGGTGTTGAAGCTACGGCTTCCTTTGATACCGGGCCGTTGACCCACCAAATTGGTTATGACTATGTTGATCCACGTAATGCAAAAACCAACGAAGTGTTGCTGCGTCGTGCCAAGCAGCAGGTAAAATATGAGCTGGACTGGCAGGTATATGACTTCGATTGGGCTGTAACCTACCATTATCTGGGTGAACGCTACGACGGCGACTACAGTGGTTACACTACACGAACAGTTAAACTTGGTGGCGTCAGCCTGTGGGATCTCGCAGTTTCGTATCCGGTCACATCTCATCTGACAGTTCGTGGTAGAATTGCCAACCTGTTTGATAAAGATTATGAGACGGCTTATGGCTACGCTACTCCAGGAAGAGAATACTACCTCACTGGAAGCTATACCTTCTAACACCACTGCGACGCCCCGCCCGACGGTGCTGGTATTTGATTCCGGCGTCGGCGGGCTGTCGGTGTATCAGGAGGTTCGGCAATTGCTGCCGGACCTCCACTATATCTATGCCTTCGATAACGTGGCGTTCCCCTACGGCGAGAAATCCGAAGAGTTTATCGTTGAACGCGTGCTGGAGATTGTCAGCGCGGTACAACAGCGGCATCCTCTGGCGATTGTCGTCATCGCCTGTAATACCGCCAGTACCGTATCGCTACCGGCGCTGCGCGAGCGCTTTACCTTCCCGGTAGTGGGCGTAGTGCCCGCGATTAAACCTGCTGCCCGCTTGACCGCCAATGGCGTTGTCGGGCTGTTGGCTACCCGGGGTACCGTACAGCGCACCTATACCCATGAGTTGATTGCCCGCTTCGCTACCGATTGCAAGATCGAGCTATTGGGATCTTCAGAGCTGGTGGAACTGGCGGAAGCCAAGCTGCACGGTGAAGCCGTACCGCTGGCCACGCTGAAGAAAATTCTGCATCCATGGCTGAGCATGCGCGAGCCGCCGGATACCGTGGTACTCGGTTGCACCCACTTCCCTCTATTAGCAGAAGAGTTAATGCAGGTGTTGCCTGAAGGAACCCGACTGGTGGATTCCGGCGCGGCTATTGCTCGTCGCACCGCTTGGCTTATTTCTTCGCAGGAAAATCTGGTGTCGACTCAGGAAGATAATCTGGCGTATTGCATGGCGTTGAATGAAGACACTGACGCTTTATTGCCCGTTTTGCAGGGGTATGGCTTTAAATCGTTGAAAAAACTGCCTCTTTAACAGGGTTTTGGTTAAACATTCAACGGTTGGAAAAAATATTGAAATTAGGGGTTGCGGGCTTCTGAGAACTCCCTATAATGCGCCTCCACTGACCGGGAACAACGACTCCTCTAACGAGAACCAGTCGCCCAGCCAGGAAGAAGCAAGCCGGTGAAAACACCGTTTCTTAATAAGAAAAAAGCTTGACTCTTCAGCGGGAAAGCGTAATATGCACCTCCCGCGTTACCGAGAGTTATCTCAGTAACGAACGCTCTTTAACAATTTATCAGACAATCTGTGTGGGCACTCCACAAGACGATATCCAGTACCTTCGGGTG
>NZ_BCTU01000038.1 GCF_001590925.1 Serratia plymuthica NBRC 102599 | reverse complement strand
CCCAGCCTAAGCTGGGTTTTTATTAATCCACTAAAATTATTTAATTTTAGCTTCTTTGTACAGTACGTGTTGACGGACAACTGGATCGAATTTCTTCAGTTCCAATTTTTCCGGCTTAGTACGCTTGTTCTTCGTGGTGGTATAGAAGTGACCAGTACCAGCAGAAGAAACCAGCTTGATCTTCTCGCGAACACCTTTAGCCATGATGCAGTTCCTTAATACTTCTCACCACGGGTACGCAGATCGGCCAAGACCGTCTCAATACCCTTCTTATCGATAACACGCATACCTTTAGCAGATACACGCAGCGTTACAAAGCGCTTCTCAGCCTCAACCCAAAAACGGTGTGAGTGCAGGTTCGGCAGAAAACGGCGTTTGGTCGCGTTCATTGCGTGGGAACGGTTGTTACCGCTCACCGGGCGCTTGCCAGTAACTTGGCAGACTCGGGACATGTCTATTCTCCAAAAATCAAATCAGCTCGAGCTTCGTATAGGGTATGGCCGCCTCGTCAGGCTTTTAGAGCCCATCTCAGCAAACTCCATACTGAGGAGACTCCCGTCATCAGGTCAGAAACCACACATCAGGTTAGAAACCTGCTGAGATAGGCTCTTACGCCAAACCCAAGATTCTCAAAGGTGGCGTAGTATACGCTCTGAGGCGTAAGTGCTCAAGTCCCGAACAGCTAAAGATCCCCGAAGGATCGCGAAAAAATCGCTTAAAGCCATCCGCGCTCGGCAAAAGAGACGCATTCACCCCGACCTATCACCAAATGATCGAGCACTCGGATCTCCAATAACAGGCAGGCATTAACCACATGCTCTGTTATCAAACGGTCAGCGTGACTGGGTTCAGCCTTACCCGAAGGATGATTATGCGCCAGAATAATGGCGGCCGCATTAGCCTTCAACGCTTCACGCACAATTTCTCTCGGGTGCACGACGACGCTGCTGATGGTACCAGCAAACATCTCCTGATGGCGAATAACGCGGTGCTGATTGTCTAAAAACAATACCAAAAACACCTCCCGCTCACGGTGAGCCAGTAAGCTTTGCAGATAATGCTGCGTTATTTTGGGATTGAGCATGGCGTTTTCCTGCGCCAGATGGCCGGAAAAGAAGCGAAACGCCAATTCTGAAATCGCCTGAAGCTGCGCATAGCTCGAATTACCCAATCCTTTGTGGCTGCAGAAAACCTGATGGTCTGCCGACATCAGATGATACAGCGAGCCAAACTGCCCCAACAACTGCTCCGCCAGTTGCATGACATGCAGGCCGGGAAAGCCGGTACGCAGAAAAATCGCCAGCAACTCCGCATCGGACAGCGCCGCCGCGCCGTACCGCAGTAACTTTTCCCGGGGCGCAAGCGCTCCCGGCCACAAGGTCATTACCTGACTGCTCATCATCACCCCCCGAAAGCGTCCAAGCATGCCATGCGGAACAAAGGGGAACGACAGGTGTTTGATAACATTGCGAAGTACTGCGCAAAGCGCAATGTAACAAGCTGCAGAGACAGCGGAATCGCTCACCTGTCTGGCGGTTATGCTAAAATGGCGCATCTTTCGGTTTTCAATCGGACAATCATGATGACGGGACTTTCCGGCAAACATATTGTGCTTGGCATCAGTGGCGGTATCGCTGCGTACAAATGCCCAGAACTGGTGCGCCGCCTGCGTGACAGAGGCGCGGAAGTGCGAGTGGTAATGACCGGCGCGGCGAAAGCGTTCATCACGCCGCTGACGCTGCAGGCGGTTTCCGGCTACCCTGTCTCCGACGATCTGCTGGATCCCGCAGCCGAAGCCGCGATGGGTCACATAGAGCTCGGCAAATGGGCGGATTTAGTGATCCTGGCCCCCGCTACCGCCGATCTGCTGGCACGCGTCGCCGCCGGCATGGCCAACGATCTGCTGACGACCCTTTGCCTGGCGACCGACGCGCCGATAACCGCAGCGCCCGCCATGAACCAGCAGATGTATCGCGCCGCAGCCACCCAGGCCAATCTGCAAACGCTGCAGGCACGCGGCATGTTGCTGTGGGGCCCGGACAGCGGCAGCCAGGCTTGTGGTGATGTTGGCCCTGGCCGCATGCTCGATCCCTTGAACATCGTCGATCTGGCGAACGGTTATTTCTCCGCTTCACAAGATTTGCAACATTTAAAGATTATGATCACCGCCGGCCCAACGCGTGAAGCGCTGGACCCGGTGCGTTTCATCAGCAATCACAGTTCCGGTAAAATGGGCTTCTCTATCGCCCAAGCCGCCGCCGCACGCGGTGCGCAGGTCACCTTGATTGCCGGGCCGGTCAACCAGCCGACGCCGCCGTGGGTAACCCGGGTAGACGTCATCAGTGCGCTGGAAATGGAACACGCAGTGCAGCAGCGCGCCGCCCAGCAGGACATTTTCATTTCCTGTGCTGCCGTAGCCGATTACCGTGCCGGGCAGATCGCCGGTGAAAAAATAAAAAAACAGGGTGATGAAATCATCCTCAAAATGGTAAAAAACCCCGACATCGTTGCCGGCGTCGCCGCAATGACTAAAAATCGCCCCTTTGTCGTGGGGTTTGCCGCCGAAACCCAGAATGTGGAAGAATACGCGCGACAAAAACTGGCGCGTAAGAAACTGGATTTAATTTGCGCTAATGATGTATCGCTTGCAGAGCATGGGTTTAACAGTGACACCAATGCCTTGCACCTTTTTTGGCAGAATGGAGAAAAGCGCCTGGCGCTGAGCGATAAGGCACTCCTTGGCCAACGTTTAATAGACGAGATAGTCAGCCGTTATGATGAAAAAAATCGACGTTAAAATCCTCGACCCGCGTATCGGACAGGATTTCCCTTTACCGACCTACGCCACCCCAGGTTCAGCCGGCCTCGATCTGCGTGCCTGTCTGGACAGCGCGGTTGAACTGGCTCCAGGTGAAACCACGCTGCTGCCTACCGGTCTGGCTATTCACATTGCCGATACCGATCTGGCGGCGGTGATCTTGCCACGCTCAGGTTTGGGCCATAAGCACGGCGTGGTATTGGGCAACCTGGTTGGCCTGATCGACTCCGACTACCAGGGTCAGTTGATGGTTTCCGTCTGGAACCGCGGCCAAAAATCCTTCACCATTGAACCCGGCGAACGTATCGCGCAAATGGTCTTTGTGCCTGTTGTGCAAGCTGAGTTCAATCTGGTAGAAGAGTTCGACAGCAGCGAACGTGGCGCAGGTGGCTTTGGCCACTCGGGTCGCCACTAAGCGCAGCCCAAGACTTGATGGTCGGCAGGGAAATGTCGTCCGAAACCTTGCCGCCCAGAGAGAAGGACATTTCTATGGCAAGGTTTGTCCGGCAACGATTACAGCGCACACCAGGTCGCGCGGAGAACACAGGTCGTTAAGGCCGCTGACCCCAGCATCGTAAAAAAGCTATCACATAAGCCGCACAGAGATCTCTCTGCAATGGCCGGTGCGCGGGTTTCCGAAAGTCTAAGCAGTTTTAGCAAGGGTCTAATCAGACATGGCAGAAAAAGAAAATACCAAAAGGAACAGGCGCGAGGAAATACTGCAGGCGTTAGCCCAAATGCTGGAATCCAGCGACGGCAGCCAGCGTATCACCACTGCGAAACTGGCCGCTAACGTCGGTGTCTCCGAAGCTGCGTTGTATCGGCATTTTCCCAGCAAAACACGGATGTTCGACAGTCTGATCGAATTTATTGAAGACAGCCTGATAACGCGCATCAACCTGATCCTGCAGGACGAAAAAGAAACCTTTAACCGCCTGCGCCTGATCCTGTTGCTGATCTTGGGGTTTGCCGAACGTAACCCTGGCCTGACGCGCATCATGACCGGCCATGCGCTGATGTTTGAGCAGGACCGCTTGCAGGGAAGGATCAGCCAGCTGTTTGAACGTATAGAGGCGCAGCTGCGGCAGGTACTGAAAGAGCGCAAACTGCGGGAAGGCAAAGGCTTTGTCGTGGATGAAACACTGCTGGCCAGCCAACTGCTGGCATTCTGCGAAGGTATGCTGTCACGCTACGTGCGCTCCGAGTTCCGTTACCGTCCTACGCAAGACTTCGACGGCCGCTGGCCGCTGCTGGCGGCACAGCTGCAATAAACCGTTGTCAGGCGCGTTTTGGCGCGCCTGACAACGTGAATAGCGCGTTAAACTCCGTACTGTTCACGATAGGCGCGCACCGCCGCCAGACTCGCCGCCATTTCCGGTTTCTCTTCCAGATAAGCAATCAGATCTTTCAGCGTCACAATGGAAATCACCTTACAGTGATAGTCGCGCTCGACTTCCTGAATAGCCGAAATCTCCGCACGCCCGCGTTCCTGACGGTCCAGG
The DNA here is from genome assembly GCF_001590925.1 of Serratia plymuthica NBRC 102599. Taxonomy (GTDB): domain Bacteria; phylum Pseudomonadota; class Gammaproteobacteria; order Enterobacterales; family Enterobacteriaceae; genus Serratia; species Serratia plymuthica. The sequence goes on along the minus strand of NZ_BCTU01000038.1, from coordinate 42,130 downwards.
GAGATCAACACCCCAGCCAACGTCGCACCGCTGGCACCGATGATTTCCATCGACTCACGGATTGCGGTGCCGGCGGTGATCACATCGTCCACCAGCATCACTCGGCCCTGCAGCGGGCTGCCCACCAAAGTGCCGCCTTCGCCGTGGGTTTTGGCTTCTTTACGGTTAAAGCAGTAAGGTACGTCGCGTTCATGGTGTTCCGCCAGCGCTACCGCCGTGGTGGTGGCGATCGGGATACCTTTGTATGCCGGGCCAAACAGCAGATCAAAATCGATGCCGGAGTCCATCAGCGCTTCGGCGTAGAAGCGTCCTAACAACGCGAGATCACGCCCGGTATTAAACAGGCCGGCATTAAAGAAATACGGGCTGGTACGGCCGGATTTCAGAGTGAACTCACCGAATTTCAATACCTGCTTGTTAAGCGCGAACTCGATAAACTGGCGCTGATAGGCTTTCATTACTGCTTCTCCTCGTCTGGGTCTGTTAGATCTGTTATTACTGCCACCCGATAGTCGGGCGTAAAAAAGGCGACTCTTCAGTCGCCTTAAAAATTACTCTGCCAGCGCCGCTTTCTGCGCCTGGAAGATGGTTTCGATGCCCCCTCGAGCCAGCGCCAATAGCGCCAACAGCTCGTCGTGGCTGAAGGGTTCGCCCTCGGCGGTGCCCTGCACCTCGATCATGCGGCCGTCTTCCATCATCACCACGTTCATATCGGTTTCTGCCGCAGAGTCTTCGACGTACTCCAGATCGCACAGCGCTTCGCCCTTGACGATACCGACAGACACTGCAGCCACCAGCCCTTTCATTGGGTTGGCCTTCAGTTTGCCCGCAGCAACCAATGCATTAAGCGCATCAGCCAGCGCAACGCAGGCACCGGAAATGGAGGCGGTACGGGTGCCGCCATCAGCCTGCAGTACGTCGCAATCCAGGGTAATGGTGAACTCACCCAGTTTTTTCAGATCGACCGCCGCACGCAGCGAACGGGCGATCAGGCGCTGAATTTCCAGCGTACGGCCGCCCTGCTTGCCTTTTGCGGCCTCGCGAGCGTTACGGCTGTGGGTGGAGCGCGGCAGCATGCCGTATTCGGCGGTGATCCAACCCTGGCCCTGACCTTTCAAGAAGCGCGGAACGCCCTCTTCTACCGTGGCGGTGCACAAAACTTTGGTATCGCCAAACTCAACCAGCACTGAACCTTCAGCGTGTTTGGTATAGTGACGGGTCAATGTCAGTGGGCGAACTTGTTGTGGTGCTCTGCCTGCAGGACGCATGGGTTCTCTCCGGCTTCTAATCTACGATTGGCTGCGCATTATACGGGCTTCGTGACGTAATGCCTATCCTGCCCGGAGGTCCAACGTTATAATCGTTCCATCTTTTCCTATTACGGGTACGCATCAATGATCCGCAGCATGACCGCCTACGCACGGAGTGAAATCAAGGGTGAATGGGGCAGCGCAGCTTGGGAGCTGCGTTCCGTTAACCAACGCTATCTAGAAACCTACATCCGTTTACCGGAACAATTCCGCAGCCTGGAGCCGGTGATCCGCGAACGTATCCGTGGCCGTCTGACCCGTGGCAAAGTGGAATGCAACCTGCGCTTCGAGCTGGACCCGAGCGCGCAAAGCTCGCTGATCCTGAACGAAAAACTGGCTAAACAGCTGGTTGAAGCCGCCAACTGGGTAAAAATGCAGAGCGACGAAGGGGAAATCGATCCTATCGACGTCTTGCGTTGGCCGGGCGTGATGTCTGCTCAGGAGCAGGATCTGGACGCCATCAGCGCACAGCTGATGCAGGCTCTGGACAGCGCATTGGATGATTTCATCACCGCTCGCGAAAGCGAAGGCACCGCGCTGAAAGCCCTGATCGAACAGCGCCTCGACGGCGTCAGCGCCGAAGTGATCAAAGTGCGCGCCCAGATGCCAAACATCCTGCAATGGCAGCGTGAGCGCCTGGTCAGCAAGCTGGAAGAAGCTCAGGTGCAGTTGGAAAACACTCGCCTGGAACAGGAGCTGGTGTTGATGGCGCAACGTATTGACGTTGCCGAAGAGCTGGACCGTCTGGAAGCCCACGTAAAAGAAACGCATAACATCCTGAAGAAGAAAGAAGCCGTGGGCCGCCGCCTCGACTTTATGATGCAGGAGTTTAACCGCGAATCGAACACGCTGGCCTCCAAGTCGATTAATGCCGAAGTCACCACTTCCGCTATCGAACTGAAAGTGCTGATCGAGCAAATGCGCGAGCAGATCCAGAACATCGAGTGATATTTTCTTCACTAACCAAAACCCGCGCTATGCGGGTTTTTTTATGAACTAACCCTATATATACCTGGCCGCCTGCTGTTCGGTAATTAGCCCCATTTTTTGCAGTTGAACGGCGATGGCCCAAGTGGTGCGTTCAAATTCGCTGCTCAATGCCTCAAGCGTTCCGCCCTCTGCATAGCTCTCCTGCAGCCGCTGTTTTTCCTCCTCTGCCCAAGGGAAATGCGATTTCGCCGGCCGTCCCTCGGCAATATTTTTCTGCTGCCGCTCTTCCGGTGACAGCTTTACTTTCTTCTGGCGCTCCGGCTCAACCTGAAACTCCTCGGCCAATGCAAACAGTAGCCGAATCGCCTCCGGCGAGCCGGTCATTGACGCCGTACCCAGCAACTCCCCCGTCTCGGGGTTAATGCCATTTGCCAACGCCCGCAACATTGCCTGTGTCTTCATATCCGCATCCTCATCCTGAGAAAGTAGGCCGTCTTTTGCGGCGAAATAGTGAACTCTTTTTCTCTCTCAGCGCGGAAAAAATCAATAGTTAAGCGGGATGACGTTCAGATTATGCGGGACAGATTCCAGCCGGCCCGCTCCATCGGCGATGGGTTTACAGGCATCTTCGCCGTAAAAGCGAGGCTTTTACGAAAAACTGCGACGATCACCCAGAGAATGACAATCCATAACCCATACCAGCCGCCCGAAGTATTTTGTTCTAATTATCACGTAAGGTAATGAAAGGCGGGCTAAGCTGTGGCTAAATGTGTTTTTTTCATGCCCGCAAGCCGTACGGACCCTTTATGCCGCAAATTCTGCAATTTATTTTCGCCCTGGTGGTGATCATCGCCCTGGCGTTGCTGGTCAGCAACGATCGCAAGAGAATCCGCCTGCGCTATATTATTCAGCTGTTGGTCATTGAAGGTGCACTCGCCTATTTCTTCCTGCATTCAGAAAGTGGCCTCAGCGTAATCAGGCACGTCGCCGGCTTCTTTGAAACGCTGCTGACCTACGCAGCGCAAGGCTCCGACTTTGTTTTCGGTGGCATGAGCAAGGACGGGCTGGCGTTCATTTTCCTGGGCGTTTTGTGCCCGATTATCTTTATTTCCGCGCTAATCGGTATTTTGCAGCACTTTCGTATTCTGCCGCTGATTATCCGCCTGGTCGGCACCCTGCTGTCCAAGGTTAACGGCATGGGCAAGCTGGAGTCTTTCAACGCCGTCAGCACGCTGGTACTCGGTCAGTCGGAAAACTTCATCGCCTATAAGGGAATCATCGGCGATATTTCGCCGCGCCGCATGTACACCATGGCCGCAACCGCCATGTCGACGGTCTCCATGTCCATCGTTGGCGCCTACATGTCGATGATCGATGCGCAATACGTGGTTGCGGCGCTGATCCTCAATATGTTCAGCACCTTTATCATTCTGTCGATCATCAACCCTTATCAACTGGACGATGAGCCTGAGCTGAAACTGAACAAACTGCATGAAGATCAGAGCTTCTTTGAAATGCTGGGCGAATACATTCTGGCGGGCTTCAAGATTGCGATGATTATCGCCGCGATGCTGATTGGTTTTATTGCGCTGATCTCTGCGGTAAATGCTCTGTTCTCCGCCGTGTTCGGCATCAGCTTCCAGCAAATTCTGGGCTACGTGTTTTATCCGCTGGCCTGGTTGATCGGCATCCCGGCGCAGGATGCGTTGCGGGCCGGCAGCATCATGGCGACCAAGTTGGTGGCCAATGAATTCGTGGCGATGATCGAGTTGAAGAAAATTGCGGCGGAACTGTCGCCGCGCGGCCTGGGTATTCTGTCCGTGTTCCTGGTCTCCTTTGCCAACTTTGCCTCTATCGGCATCGTCGCCGGGGCGATCAAAGGGCTGAATGAACGACAAGGCAACGTGGTATCCCGCTTTGGCCTGAAGCTGGTCTATGGTTCAACGCTGGTCAGCCTGCTCTCGGCAGCCATCGCAGGGTTGGTGCTGTAAGCAATATCCCGGCCCCGGCCGGGATCACCTCAGAACGCGACGCACACCGGCGCATCAACGCGCATCACCGAATCCTGCGCAAACTGCTGCTTATAGCTGCTGCGCAGCGCCTCGATGTCGGTTTCACTGTCCTTGCCCGGCGCATGAATCAGCATCAATGCCTTGCTGTTCTCGCGCGCCAGCTTGCCATCATTGCCCAGCCACTGCCCTTTGGCATCAAACACCGACAGGCCGTCTTTAAAGCGCGGCGTCACCTGCCGATCGACAAAACCCTGCCACTCTGCTGCGGTAATCACCGGTCCGGTTGGGCGGTTCAAACCGAAATAAAGCGTGGTTTGGACCATCGGATCGCCGGTGCCGCAAACCCTCGGCTTTTGCTGCGTGGCATTTTGGGCCGTTGCAACACAGCCGCTCAACAACAGGGCGGTAACCAAGGCCGCCGCCAGCATGGGAGTATTTTTCATTTTATATTCATATTCCTCGGTGGGCACACCCGTCATCAGCCTGAAATACACCGCCGATGCGCAGCGTAAAGATAGAATGCAAAAAGCATAGTCAGCTCTAGAAACTAACACGAAATATCTAATACCTGTATGGTCATTGAAAGGTTAAAAAAGGCCAACAACAAGTCAGATAAACCACTGCCAGATTAATTAAAGTAATCCGAATAGGCATTGGTTAGAAAAACTCAGTAGCGATATGCACCGTCGGCGATTACCCTTTCGGCCTTACACTCACTCCCGCCCACCCTGTGAATACCTTATGTTACTGAGCATTCTTTATATTATCGGCATCACCGCCGAAGCCATGACCGGCGCGCTGGCTGCCGGCCGCCGCCAGATGGATATGTTTGGCGTGATTATTATCGCTTCGGCCACAGCTATTGGCGGTGGCTCGGTGCGCGATATGCTGCTCGGGCACTTTCCGTTGGGGTGGGTCAAGCATCCTGAATATATCGTGATTGTCGCCATTGCCGCGATTGTCACTACCTGGGTAGCGCCGCTGATGCGCCACTTGCGTCGCCTGTTCCTGGTGCTGGACGCCGTTGGCCTGATTGTATTTTCAATCATCGGGGCGCAGGTCGCTCTGGATATGGGCCACGGCCCTATCATCGCCGCCATTGCGGCTGTCATCACCGGCGTGTTCGGTGGCGTGCTGCGCGATATGCTTTGCAACCGCATCCCTCTGGTTTTCCAGAAGGAAATCTATGCCGGTATTTCCTTCGCCGCCGCCTGGCTGTACATCGGCCTGCAACACTTCAGCCTGCCGCATAACCTGGTCGTCATCATCACGCTGGTCGCCGGCCTGAGCGCCCGCTTGATCGCCCTGCGCTTTCGCCTGGGGCTACCGGTATTCAACTACCAGCATCCAGACCATTAATACGGCTCATCTCAGAGGCAACATATGCTGCGCCAGGTAGTCTACAAAGACCCTCACCTTGGGCAGCATATGCCGGCTTGACGGCCACAGAGCTGAGAAAAATCCCTGCTCCTGCGTATGTTGATCCAACACCGCCACCAGTTGCCCGGCGTTAATGGCCGAACATAGCGTAAAATCCGGCAGGTAAGCGATGCCCAATCCTTCCTGGGTGGCGTGGATCAGGGCTTCAATGCTGTTGCAGCTCAGCGTCACCGGGATTCGTTGGGAAACCGGCTCTCCATCAGAAAACAACCTCCACTCCTGCAGTTGCTGACCCCCCGGGTAGCGGTAGCGCAGGCAGGCATGCTCGAGCAAATCTTCCGGCCCCTGCGGCACGCCCCGACGCTGTAAATACTCAGGCGCACCCGCCAGTATCAACCGGAACGGCCCCAGCCGCCGGGCCATCAGCCGGGAATCCGCCAACTCACCGCTGCGAACCGCCACGTCGATTCCCTCGGCGATCAGATCCACCATCCGGTCATTGAAGTCCACGTCCAGCTCAACCTCGGGATAAAGCGCGCTGAAATCAGCAAGCAGAGGGACCAACATTCGATAGCCGATAGCCGGCATACTCACGCGCAGCTTGCCGCGCGGCGCGTCGGAGATCCTCGCCATTTCGGCTTCGGCATTTTCAATTTCGCTGACGATGCGTTGGCAGCGTTCAAAAAACAATGTCCCCTCATCGGTGAGATTGATACGCCGGGTGCTGCGGTTAAACAGCCTGACGCCCAACGACTCCTCAAGCCTGGCCACGCTTTTTCCGACGGCAGAGGCGGACACGCCCAGCCGCTCACCTGCGGCGACAAAACTGCGTAGCTCGGCAGCGCGCACAAAGGCCAATAGGCCACTGAGGCTGTCCATAGGATCTCCAATTAGAGCGTTATTGTCCTTAAAGAGTGGAATATAGCCCCATTTTTAGCCAATTAAATCCACTTTATCATCCATCCCAACCGACAATACTGCCGCTGGAGCTCATCATGAACCATCCTTACCGTCTTCCAGACCCCGCTCCCGATCCGCAACGCTGGATTATCCTGTTCTCCGTCTGCCTGGCGGGGTTGATTATGCCGATTAACTTTACCGGCCCGGCAGTCTCTTTACCCGCTATCGCCGCCAGCCTTGGCGGCAGCGTAGTCGCCCTCAGTTGGGTCACCAACGCCTTTATGCTGACCTTTGGCTGCAGCCTGATGATTGCCGGCGCGCTCGCCGATCGCTTTGGCCGCAAACGCGTGTTCATCAGCGGCCTGGCGGTGCTTACCCTAAGCTCGATGGTTATGCTGATGGTGCAGGACATCATCGCCTTTGATTTAATACGTGCGCTACAGGGTGTTGCCGCCGCAGCGGCGTTTGCCGGAGGAACCGCCGGCCTGGCTCAGGTATTCGATGGCGCAGAACGCGCCAAAGCCTTCAGCCTGTTGGGAACCACCTTTGGCATCGGCCTGGCATTTGGCCCGCTGCTGGCCGGTTTTTTGGTACAGCATTTTGATTGGCGCGCGATTTTTATCAGCGTGTCGCTGTTCAGCGCCATCGCCCTGTTCGCCGGTATACGCTATATGCATGAGTCGCGCGATCCCGCAGCGGCCAAACTCGACTGGCCCGGCGCGGCCACCTTTACGCTGGCTCTGACATTATTGACTTATGCCGTACTGCAAGCCCCCGACAGCGGTTGGGGCAGCCGTGAAGTCATCGCTCTGTTCAGCGGCGCGCTGCTTTTCATGATTGCCTTTGTCGCGATCGAGAATCACGTGCGCAGGCCGATGCTTGATCTGTCTTTATTCCGCTATCCGCGCTTTGTCGGCGTACAGTTTCTGGCGGCCGCCCCGGCCTATTCCTACGTGGTGCTGCTGGTTTTACTCCCGCTGCGCTTTATTGGCATCGAAGGTTACGGCACCCTGGAGGCGGGTATCGTTATGTTCGCACTCTCGGCGCCAATGCTGGTATTGCCTGTGCTGGCAGGCATGTTGGCGCACCGGTTTTCCGCCGGTATCATTTCCAGCCTGGGTTTACTGATCTGCGCCTTCGGCCTGCTATGGCTGGCGCAATATGCGCCGGGGAAGCCCTTCGTGCTATTGATTCTGCCGCTGTTGACCATTGGCTGCGGCATCAGCTTGCCCTGGGGATTAATGGACGGCCTGGCAGTCAGCGTGGTGCCGAAGGATCGCGCAGGCATGGCTACCGGCATTTTTAGCACCGTCCGCGTGGCGGGCGAAGGTATCGCACTCGCCGTGGTGGGTGCGTTGCTGGCCACCCTGGTTGAACAGCATCTACCGGGCTCTCCGCTGGCCAATGCGGCCGCCGGCGCCCATCGGCTGGCAATGGGCGACCTGCAACAAGCGGCGGCACTGCTGAATGTCGATACTGCGGCCTTGAAACAGAGCTACGAAGCCGCATTTCATAACCTGCTGTATATTCTGGCGTTAATGACGGCGATTTCCGCAGGCATCGTTTTTATTTTCCTGCGTCATGCCTCACCCCCGCCGATCACGCATCCACAGACCACAGACGCAAACTCACTTGTCGAGAGATCGACGGAGTAACAGCACTTCACCGGGTTCCGACAAAACCTGTTATTTCCTGTGCCTCCAGCGTGCTGACCAGCGTCAGAAATGGCGGATGCTGCAAAAAACCGATGATTTGCTCGGCCTTTTTCGCGCCTATCCCGGTCATTTTTCGCCACTCTCCTACGGGGAGTTGCCGTATCTGATGCCAGCTTTTCAACGCCGGCGTTTGTTGCAGGCTCAGCGGCACGCCTAAGGCTATCAGCCAGCGAGCAAACGGTTGCTGTCGCGCCTGCTGAAATTGCCGGTGGATGCTTCGTCCGCGTTTATCACCGATGCCGGGCGCTGACATCAGTTGCTCCGGCGTCAAAACCAGCCAATCCAGCAAGTGCCGCACCAGCCCCTGATCAATCAGCACCTGCCAGGTGGATTCACTGACGCCGTGCAGGCCGAGTCCCTGTGGACCACCCAACCACACCAGCCGCGCCAGAAACTGCTGGCGACACTCCGGCAGCCAGGTAAAACAACTCAAAGCATGGTAGCGATCGGCAGCCGGCGCACTGGGCTCGATTCTTTCTGTGGTCCGCCAGGCCACTTTATCCAGACGCGGGATCCCGTGCCCCATCAGGCTAATAGCCACCTGGTCACCTGGCACAACCGCCCACTGCCGCCAGCGGGACAGCGATCCCAGGTTAACCCGCGCGACCCACTTATCATCCATCCTGATAGGATCAAGTTTCAGCACCGCGGCAATCTTTCCGGTACGGCCTACACTGAACTCGACATCATTGACCCTGGCGACCTGCTGCACCGGCGGATACTTCCAGGCAACCGCCCAATCGCCGGGCTTTGCCTGCCAGTAGCGCCCTTGCGGTGAGCGCGCCTGATGAATCACCACGCCATCCGTGACGAAGGGCAATGCTTCGCGATACCAACGCTCACGCCATTGCCGCACGTCGTCCAGTGAACTCACGGGCTGTGAATAAGCCAACGCGAGAGGGAATCCCATTGCGGCAAGCTGCTGCAAACGCTGAGTCATTTCCTGCGGGCCATCCGGCCATGCCCAGACAAACAGACCTATCTGTTGCAAGACCGGCGAAAGCCGGTTTTTCATCAGCGCACCGGCTACCGTGGATCGGGCATTGATGCCGCCATGAATCTTTTGCTGATGACCGTTCACCATCAGAAAGAGTTCGCCCTGCAGAATCAACGTCGCCGGCGCGCCCTTCACCGCCGCCGGTATCGCCGGAATAGCCCGCACCTTTTCCAGCCAGTTTTCCCCCTGTAGCCCGTTTCCCCGGCTGACCGCTGCCGCCAGTTCCCCATCGCGATACACCAAAGTAATAGCGACGCCGTCCACCTTTGGCTGAACCCAGACATCGCTGCGGCCTCGCAACCATTGGCCCACGGCTGCAGGATCCGCCAATTTATGCAGCCCGGTGTGCGCCACCGGGTGAGGCGTCTTGCCCGCCGGTAAAAGCGGGCTGGGCTCCTCGACCCTTTCCAGCCCGGCGCAACGGTGCCACAACTGCAGCTTTTGCCGCAGGCTGTCGTAGACCTCATCCTCAATCAAACTGTCGCCCTGTTGGTAATAAGCCACATCCCAGCGTTCAAGCTGGTTTTTTAACGTGGTTATCTCCAGTTGCAGCCGCTCCGGTCGCCACGCCGGACAACTTTCTGCCCGCAGCGCACCGCAGAACATTACCCCGACCAACAGCGTCATCCCGACCCGTATTCCACATTTTCGCATAGCGCACCTCCCTGATAACCGGCAGTAAAACCGGGTAGCGGCGCCTCGGCAACGGGCAGTTTTCCGAACTGCCTAGCGGCTCGAGAAAGGGTGACTGCGTTACATGAAATCGCGGAAATTTACCGATCCGCTGCGCAAATCCGCCGTTTAGCGGTTTTTTCAGCACAAAGCGGCGGGCAAAATGCGAGCTAACGCTGCACCCGGCGCGTTAGCCGTGTATACTGTGCGGAGAAAATACACATCCGCTGTTATTGGCACATCAACCGCTATCAACGAACATCATCATGGCTCAAGGCACGCTTTTTATTGTCTCTGCCCCCAGTGGCGCAGGGAAATCAAGTCTGATTCAGGCTTTGTTAAAGACGCAACCGCTGTACGACACGCAGGTTTCGGTTTCGCACACCACGCGCGACAGCCGCCCGGGTGAACATCACGGCGAACATTATTTCTTCGTCTCAAAAGATGAATTCCGCCGGATGATTGAGCAGGATGCGTTTCTTGAGCATGCCGAAGTGTTCGGCAACTATTACGGGACCTCACGCGCCGCCATTGAGCAGGTGCTGTCGACCGGCGTAGACGTCTTCCTGGATATCGATTGGCAGGGTGCGCAGCAGATCCGCGCTAAAATGCCGCAGGCGCGCAGCATCTTTATTTTGCCGCCGTCGAAAGATGAACTTGGCCGTCGCTTGCGTGGCCGCGGGCAAGACTCCGAAGACGTGATCGCCAAACGCATGGCGCAAGCCGTAGCGGAGATGACGCACTACGCGGAGTATGATTATTTAATCGTGAACGATGATTTCGATCTGGCCCTGTCCGATCTGAAAACCATTATTCGCGCCGAGCGCCTGCGTTTAGGCCGGCAATTACTGCGGCATGACGCTTTAATCAGCAAACTATTGGCAGACTGAAGACAGTTTCAGTATTATGCCCAGTCTTTTCGTCACCTGTGGAGTAGCACAAATATGGCACGCGTAACTGTTCAAGACGCTGTAGAGAAAATTGGTAACCGTTTTGACCTGGTGTTGGTCGCTGCTCGTCGGGCACGTCAAATCCAGACTGGCGGTAAAGATGCACTTGTTCCGGAAGAAAACGACAAGTACACCGTTATCGCTCTGCGCGAAATCGAAGAAGGCCTGATCACCAGCCAGATCCTCGATGTTCGTGATCGTCAGGAGCAGCAAGAGCAGGAAGCCGCAGAAATTCAAGCGGTTACCGCAATTGCTGAAGGTCGTCGTTAATTAGACTGCGAGTCTGCCTTGTACCTGTTTGAAAGCCTGAATCTGCTGATTCAACGTTACCTGCCTGAGGAGCAGATTAAGCGCCTCAAACAGGCATACCTCGTTGCACGTGATGCTCACGAGGGACAGACACGCTCCAGCGGTGAGCCCTACATTACTCACCCGGTCGCCGTGGCCTGCATTCTGGCGGAAATGCGTCTCGATCATGAGACGCTGATGGCAGCGCTGCTGCATGACGTCATCGAAGACACCCCGGCCACCTACCAGGATATGGAACAACTGTTCGGCAAGAGCGTCGCTGAACTGGTTGAAGGCGTATCCAAGCTCGACAAGCTGAAGTTCCAGGATAAGAAAGAAGCCCAGGCGGAAAACTTCCGCAAAATGATCATGGCGATGGTGCAGGATATCCGCGTCGTGCTGATCAAGCTGGCCGACCGCACGCACAATATGCGTACCCTGGGTTCGCTGCGTCCTGACAAACGTCGGCGTATCGCGCGTGAAACCCTGGAAATCTACAGCCCCTTGGCCCATCGCCTGGGTATTCACCACCTGAAGACCGAGCTGGAAGAGCTGGGTTTTGAGGCGTTGTACCCGAACCGCTACCGTGTAATCAAAGAAGTGGTGAAAGCCGCTCGCGGTAACCGTAAGGAGATGATCCAAAAGATTCTCTCCGAGATCGAAGGCCGATTGAACGAAGCCGGCATTCCTTGCCGCGTCAGTGGGCGAGAAAAGCATCTGTATTCCATCTACCTCAAGATGCACCTGAAAGAACAGCGGTTCCATTCGATTATGGACATCTACGCGTTTCGGGTGATCGTGAAGGAAGTCGATACCTGTTACCGCGTGCTGGGCCAGGCCCACAGCCTGTATAAACCGCGCCCGGGCAGGGTCAAAGACTATATCGCCATTCCCAAGGCCAACGGCTACCAATCGCTGCACACATCCCTGATCGGCCCTCACGGCGTGCCGGTTGAAGTGCAGATCCGTACCGAAGATATGGATCAGATGGCAGAAATGGGGGTGGCCGCGCACTGGGCTTATAAAGAAAAAGAACAGGGCGAAACCGGCACCACCGCACAAATCCGCGCCCAGCGCTGGATGCAAAGCTTGCTGGAGTTGCAGCAAAGCGCCGGCAGTTCATTTGAATTTATCGAGAGCGTGAAATCCGATCTGTTCCCGGATGAGATTTACGTTTTCACCCCGGAAGGCCGCATCGTTGAACTGCCTGCGGGCGCAACGCCGGTCGACTTCGCCTATGCAGTGCATACCGATATCGGTCATGCCTGCGTTGGCGCCCGCGTCGATCGACAGCCCTATCCGCTGTCGCAGTCGCTGAGCAGCGGTCAGACGGTGGAAATCATCACCGCACCGGGTGCCCGACCAAACGCCGCCTGGCTGAACTTTGTCGTCAGCTCGAAAGCGCGCGCCAAAATCCGCCAGATGCTGAAAAACCTCAAGCGCGATGACTCGGTCGGCCTCGGCCGCCGCTTGCTGAACCATGCGTTGGGCGGTAGCCGCAAACTGGCAGAAATTCCACCGGAAAATATCCAGCACGAGCTGGATCGCATGAAACTGGCGACCCTGGACGATCTGCTGGCTGAAATCGGCCTCGGCAACGCCATGAGCGTGGTGGTGGCGAAAAACCTGCAGGGTGACCAATCCAACCTGGGCACCTCCTCCGGGGTTCGTAACCTGGCGATCAAGGGCGCAGACGGCGTGCTGATCACCTTCGCCAAGTGCTGCCGACCTATTCCGGGCGACCCGATCATTGCCCACGTCAGCCCGGGCAAAGGGCTGGTGATCCACCATGAATCCTGCCGAAATATCCGCGGCTACCAGAAAGAGCCTGAGAAATTCATGGCGGTAGAGTGGGATAAGGACATCGAGCAGGAGTTCATCGCCGAGATCAAAGTGGACATGTTTAACCATCAGGGCGCGCTGGCCAACCTGACGGCGGCCATCAACGCGGCCGAGTCCAATATTCAGAGCCTGAATACCGAAGAGAAAGACGGCCGGGTTTATAGCGCCTTTATTCGCCTGACCACCCGCGATCGCATCCATCTGGCAAATATTATGCGTAAAATCCGTATCATGCCGGATGTGATTAAAGTTAACCGTAACCGAAATTAGCGCCTATGAGCCCTGAACGCTATGCGCGGATTTGTGAAATGCTGGCAACCCGGCAGCCGGATCTGACGGTCTGCCTGGAACAGGTACACAAACCGCATAACGTCTCCGCCATTATCCGCACCGCCGACGCCGTCGGCGTGCACCAGGTGCATGCCGTGTGGCCGACCTCACGCATGCGCACCCTGGTTTCCTCCGCTGCCGGCAGCAACAGCTGGGTCAACGTAAAAACCCACCGCACCATCTCTGACGCAGTGACCCACCTGAAAGATCAAGGTATGCAGATTCTGGCGACCCACCTTTCCGCCCGCGCGGTTGATTTCCGCGAGGTGGATTACACCCGCCCAACCTGCGTGCTGCTGGGCCAGGAAAAAACCGGTATCACCGAAGAAGCGCTGGCCTTGGCCGACCAGGACATCATCATTCCGATGATCGGCATGGTGCAATCCCTCAACGTGTCGGTCGCCTCCGCCTTGATCTTGTACGAAGCGCAGCGCCAACGCCACAACGCCGGTATGTACCTGCGCACCCACAGCGCGCTGGACGAAGAAGAACAACAACGCCTGCTGTTCGAGGGCGGTTACCCGGTGCTGGCCAACGTCGCCAAGCGCAAAGGGCTGCCGCGTCCGCAGATTGACCAACAGGGCCAGGTGGTCGCCGACGCCGAATGGTGGGCAACCATGCAGGCAACGGTACGCCGATGAAAGGCCGCCTGCTGGACGCCGTCCCTCTCACCACGCTTTCCGGGGTTGGAGCCAGCCAGGCGGGCAAGCTGGCCAAAATTGGCCTGGAAACCATTCAGGACCTGCTGCTGCACCTCCCGCTGCGTTATGAAGACCGCACCCGTCTCTATCCGATCAACGATCTGCTGCCGGGCATTTTTGCCACGGTGGAAGGCGAAGTGCTGCGTAGCGATATCAGTTTTGGCCATCGGCGTATGCTGACCTGCCAAATCAGCGACGGTACCGGCTTGCTCACCATGCGTTTCTTTAACTTCAACGCAGCGATGAAAAACAGCCTGGCCGCAGGCCGACGCGTGACCGCTTACGGTGAGATCAAACGCGGTAACCTCGGCGCAGAAATCATCCACCCGGAATACCGCATTCAGGGGGAAAGCAGCGAGGTTGAGCTGCAAGAATCACTGACGCCGGTTTATCCGACCACCGAAGGCATCAGGCAGGCCACACTGCGCAAGCTGACCGATCAGGCGCTGGAGCTGCTGGACACCTGCGCCATCGCCGAACTGCTGCCACCGGAACTCAGTGGCGGGCTGATGAGCCTGCCGCAGGCACTGCACACCCTGCACCGCCCGCCGCCGGATATCCAGCTGGAAGATTTGGAACAGGGCAAGCATCCGGCGCAAAAACGCCTGATCCTGGAAGAGCTGCTGGCGCATAACCTCAGCATGCTGGCGGTACGCGCCGGCGCGCAGAGTTATCAGGCGCTGCCGCTGATGCCGGATGACCGTCTGAAACAACAATTTCTCGCCGAATTGCCGTTCTCGCCGACCGGCGCGCAAGAGCGCGTGGTGGCCGATATCGAAGCCGATATGCAAAAAGGCTTCCCGATGATGCGGTTGGTACAAGGTGATGTCGGCTCAGGCAAAACGCTGGTAGCAGCGCTGGCGGCGCTACGCGCCATCGCCCACGGCAAACAGGTGGCATTGATGGCGCCCACCGAACTGCTGGCCGAACAACACGCCAATAACTTCCGCCAGTGGTTTGAACCGCTGGGGCTTGAAGTCGGCTGGCTGGCCGGCAAGCAAAAAGGCAAGGCACGCATTGCTCAGCAGGAAGCGATCGCCAGCGGAAAAGTGTCGATGGTGGTCGGTACGCACGCCATCTTCCAGGAACAGGTACAGTTTTCCGGCCTGGCGCTGGTGATCATCGACGAACAGCACCGGTTTGGCGTGCACCAACGGCTGGCTCTGTGGGAAAAGGGCGAGGAGCAAGGCTTCCATGCCCACCAGTTGATCATGACCGCCACGCCAATCCCACGCACGCTGGCAATGACCGCCTATGCCGATCTCGATACCTCGGTGATCGACGAACTGCCGCCAGGCAGGACGCCGGTCACCACCGTCGCCATTCCTGACACCCGGCGCGCCGATATTATCCAGCGGGTAAAAAGCGCCTGTATGGAAGAAGGCCGGCAGGCGTACTGGGTCTGTACGCTGATCGAAGAGTCGGAGTTGCTGGAAGCGCAGGCGGCAGAAGCCACCTGGGAAGAGTTGAAGACTGCGCTGCCCGAACTGAAAGTCGCTCTGGTTCACGGCCGCATGAAAGCACAGGAAAAGCAGGCGGTAATGCAGGCCTTTAAACAGGGTGAGTTACAGCTGTTGGTGGCAACCACAGTGATCGAAGTGGGCGTCGACGTACCGAACGCCAGCCTGATGATCATCGAAAACCCGGAGCGGCTTGGATTGGCGCAACTGCATCAGTTGCGCGGCCGCGTTGGCCGTGGCGCTGTGGCATCGCATTGCGTGCTGTTGTACAAAACCCCGCTGAGTAAAACTGCGCAGAAACGTCTGCAGGTACTGCGCGACAGTAACGATGGCTTCGTGATTGCCCAGCGCGATCTGGAAATTCGTGGCCCAGGCGAGCTGCTTGGGACGCGCCAGACCGGCAGCGCGGAGTTCAAGGTGGCCGACTTGCTGCGCGACCAGGCAATGATACCGGAAGTGCAACGCGTCGCCCGTCATATTCATCAGCAGTACCCGGAACATGCCCGCGCCCTGATTGAACGCTGGCTACCGGAGAAAGCGCGCTACTCCAACGCCTGACCCTCAGCCATAGACAAAGGCGCCAATGGCGCCCTTGCTTTACCTCTCGAACGTTATTCAGCCCACCGCCGGGAACACCGGCAACAGCAGATACAGCTTAATCACGATCGCGTTGGCGATATCGATAAAGAACGCACCCACCATCGGCACCACCAGAAACGCCAGATGCGAGGGACCGAAGCGATCGGTAATCGCCTGCATATTGGCGATCGCCGTTGGCGTAGCGCCCATGCCAAAACCACAGTGACCCGCAGCCAGTACCGCCGCATCGTAGTTTTTGCCCATCACCCGGTAAGTGACGAAAATCGCGTAGAGCGCCATCACCAGTGTCTGCACAGCCAGAATGGCCAGCATCGGCAGCGCCAGCGACGCCAGCTCCCACAGGCGCAGGCTCATCAGCGCCATGGCCAGAAACAGTGACAGGCTGACGTTCCCCAGCACCGACACCGCCCGTTCGAACACGGTGTAAAAACCGCTGAACGCCAGCGTATTGCTGAGGATCACGCCAACAAACAGCACGCAAACAAAGTTTGGCAATTCAAACACCGTGCCATTCAACAGGCCGGCAATAAACTGCCCCAGGCTCAAGCAGATGGCGATCATCGCGATAGTTTCTATCATCACCAAGGACGTGATCAGTCGACCGCTTTCCGGCTTTTCAAAACCGCTCGGTTGCACGCTATCTTCCGGTGTGCCCTCCGGCGTAGAGGAGTGTTTCACCAGGTAACGCGCCACCGGACCACCGATCAGGCCGCCCAGCACCAGGCCGAAAGTCGCACAGGCCATCGCCACTTCGGTCGCGTTTTCAAACCCATAGCGCTCGATAAACAGCTTGCTCCAGGCTGCGCCGGTACCATGACCGCCGGATAGCGTAATTGAACCGGCGATCAGACCCATCAGCGGATCCAGACCCAGTATTTTCGCCATGCCGATGCCAATGGCGTTCTGCACCAGCAGCAGGCCCAGCACCACAAACAGGAACACCATTAGCGCTCTGCCACCCGCGCGCAGCCGCGCCAGGTTGGCATTCAGGCCGATGGTGGCGAAGAAGGCCAGCATCAACGGGTCTTTCAGCGACATATCGAAGCTGATTTCCCAGTTAGCGAACTTTTTCAGGGCTAACAACAAGAGCGCCACCAGCAAACCACCGGCGACAGGTGCGGGAATAGTGTATTTTCGCAACAGCGGAATGCTTGTGACGCATTTGCCCCCAAGGAGCAAAACCAGCGTTGCCGCGACTAACGTGCCATAAGTATCAAGATGAAACATCCGGGTACTCCCTGTAACGGAAAAGATCCAATAAGAAATAATAAGTTATAGAAAACCGCTTAGTTTTTAAAACTTGATGAGGGTGGGATTAGAAGTAAAAAATGCTGAGAAGACAAGAAAAAATGAACAAAAATACGACATAAGCATTGATAACCCCGACGTAACATTAGGGCGCAACCGTTTGCTTTTGCGGGGTGGATCATTAAAATGCCTGCTTTGCCGTTTCTGGAAATGTCACATCATGACCATGCCATCCACCGAGCTTGATGCCGTGCAAAAAGCCGCCGTAACGCCCCACACCAGCGAACTGATTTATCGCCTGGAAGACCGGCCGCCGCTGCCGCAAACGCTGTTTGCCGCCGGTCAGCATCTGCTGGCGATGTTCGTGGCGGTCATCACCCCGGCTCTGTTGATCTGTCAGGCGCTCGGTCTGCCGGCACAGGATACTCAGCACATTATCAGCATGTCGCTGTTTGCCTCCGGTCTGGCCTCCATTCTGCAAATTAAAACCTGGGGACCCATCGGTTCCGGCCTGCTGTCGATTCAGGGCACCAGTTTCAACTTTGTTTCGCCACTGATTATGGGCGGGCTGGCGCTGAAGAACGGCGGTGCCGACGTCCCCACCATGATGGCCGCGCTATTCGGCACGCTGATGGTCGCTTCCTGCACCGAGATCTTGCTCTCCCGCGTGCTGCACCTGGCGCGACGCATCATCACCCCGCTGGTCTCCGGCATTGTGGTGATGATTATCGGGTTGTCGCTGATTCAGGTTGGGCTGACCTCCATCGGCGGCGGTTATGCCGCGATGAGCGGAGGCAGCTTCGGCGCACCGAAAAATCTGCTGCTGGCCGGCGCGGTATTGGCGGTGATTATTCTGCTTAACCGTCAGCGCAACCCGTACCTGCGCGTCGCCTCGCTGGTGATCGCCATGGCGGTCGGCTACCTGCTGGCCTGGGCGATGGACATGCTGCCTGCAAGCCAACCGGCTCCGCAAACGGCGACAGTCACCCTGCCGATCCCGCTGTATTACGGCCTGGGCTTTGACTGGAGCCTGCTGCTGCCGCTGATGCTGATCTTTATGGTCACCTCGCTGGAAACCATCGGCGACATCACCGCTACCTCAGACGTGTCGGAACAGCCGGTCAGCGGCCCGCTGTATATGAAGCGCCTGAAGGGCGGCGTGCTGGCCAACGGCCTGAACTCGATGCTGTCGGCGGTGTTCAACACCTTCCCCAACTCCTGTTTTGGTCAGAACAACGGCGTGATCCAACTGACCGGAGTTGCCAGCCGTTACGTCGGTTTTGTGGTGGCGCTGATGCTGATCGCGCTGGGCTTGTTCCCGGCAGTGGCCAATTTCGTGCAACATATTCCTGAGCCGGTGCTTGGCGGCGCTACCCTGGTGATGTTCGGCACCATCGCCGCCTCCGGCGTGCGTATCGTGTCACGCGAAAGGCTGAACCGCCGCGCGATCATGATCATGGCGCTGTCGCTGGCCGTCGGTATGGGCGTTTCTCAGCAACCGCTGATCCTGCAGTTCGCACCGGATTGGCTGAAAACCCTGCTCTCCTCAGGCATTGCCGCCGGCGGCATCACCGCCATCGTGCTCAACCTGGTGTTCCCGCACGAACACGAGAAGCCATAATCCGCCGCGCTGCCTGCCACAAACGGCCGCTTGCGGCCGTTTCAGACTGCTGACAAAGCCTGTTATTAGGGAGAGCGTGCCGAAGGGGTCGTAGCGGCTTGCCGCCGGAGCGCCCCTCGGTGCCATAGGCCCGGGTATCTCGGGCTCAAAGGCAACGTTGTCATCAACCTCAAACGGCCGCTTGCGGCCGTTTTTTATTGCCTATCAGACCATTGCACTTGAGATGCCCGGCCAATTGCGGCATAAACAGGGTATCTTTTTTGACCGACGCGGATGTAGACGATGAAATTTATCGGAAAACTGTTGCTGACGTTGCTGCTGCTGGTAGTGCTTGCCATTGTGCTGTTATACGTCGTGGGGCAAACCGGCTGGGCGGCGGGCTGGCTTAGCCGTTGGATCAGCGACAACAGCGAATATCGCCTGTCGGTGGCAAAAATCTCGCACTCATGGAATCAGCCGGGCCAAATCAGCCTGGAAGACGTCCAACTGGCCAAAAATAACCAGCCGCAGGCGTTGGTCGCCAAACGGGTAGATCTCGGCCTGAGCCTGCGCCAAATCACTGAACCGCGCTATTTTCACAGCGTAACGCTGCGCGACGGCACGCTTACCGTTCAGCCGCAAGCCGCGACACTGCCGGTGCAGGCCGATGTGTTGCAGTTAAGCAATATGGCGCTGCAGTCCAGCGATGAAACCTGGCAGCTCAATGCGCAGCAGGTCAATGCCGGCATTACGCCCTGGCAACCCAAAGCCGGCCATCCGCTGGGAGAAAACAATCAGTTCCAGTTCAGCGCCGGCTCGATGACGCTGAACGGTATCCCGGCTTCGCAGGTGCTGGTACAGGGTGAACTTAA
Organism: Serratia plymuthica NBRC 102599; assembly: GCF_001590925.1. Taxonomy (GTDB): domain Bacteria; phylum Pseudomonadota; class Gammaproteobacteria; order Enterobacterales; family Enterobacteriaceae; genus Serratia; species Serratia plymuthica. The sequence continues at coordinate 22,323 of NZ_BCTU01000038.1, read as the reverse complement.
ACAGAACCAGCTGAAGCTCAACAACTTCGGTGCCGATCTGGCTCAGGGTGACCTGACCGGGGTTGCCAGCCGCGCCGCCGACGGCAGTTGGCAGGTGGAACGCCTGCGGCTGAGCGGTGTGCGCATGCAAACTCCGCTGACGCTGGCCGAATTCTGGCAACGCTTTACCGCCCTGCCACCGGTCACTCTCAAACGTTTTGATCTGATCGACGCGCGACTGGAAGGCAAGGAGTGGGCGTTCAACGATCTCGATCTGTCGCTGCAGAACATCACCGTCCAGCAGGGCGACTGGCGCAGCGAGGACGGTTCGCTGAACTTCAACGCCAGCGATCTGATCAACGGGGGTTTCCACCTGATCGACCCGATCATGAATATGCGGCTTTCACCGGCCGGTATCGCCATTCAGCAGTTCACCAGCCGCTGGGAAGGCGGATTGTTGCGCACCTCCGGCAACTGGCTGCGCGCCAACAATCGCCTGCAACTGGACGAAGTGGCCGTCGCCGCACTGGAATACACTTTACCTTCAGATTGGCGCGCACTGTGGCTGAAACCGCTGCCGCACTGGCTGGCGGAGGTTTACGTCAACAAGCTGACCACCAATCGCAACCTGATCATCGATATTAATCCGGACTTCCCGTTCCAGATCACCGCGCTGGACGGCTACGGCGGTAATCTGCTGTTGGCGCGTGACCACCAGTGGGGCATTTGGTCCGGCACGCTGAACCTGAACGGCAGCGAAGCCACCTTCAACAAGATTGACGTTAGACGCCCATCGCTGGCGCTAAACGCTAACGACGGGCAGATCAACGTCACCGACCTAAGCGCCTTTATGCCAAAAGGATTACTGGAAGCCAAAGCCACGGTCGAACAACTGCCGGGCAAACCCTTTACGCTGTCGTTGAACGGCCGCTCGGTGCCGGTGAATACTTTGCAGCAATGGGGATGGCAGTCGGTTCCGCTGGAAGGTGACGGAAATCTGCAGTTGCAGTTGAAAGGGTTGCTGAACAGCGATGGCCCGTTTAAATCTTCACTTAAGGGCGAACTGCAGGCCACCGCCGGCGATGGCCGTACGGTCGACCAACAGTTACCCTAGGCTTTCACGCCCTCTTCCCAGGGAAGAGGGCCGATAACTCAGCTTTCTATCGCCTCAGAGCCGCCCTGCTCCAGGGGCGCGTCCGACTCGGCCGGCAGCACCATATAAGTGCCTTCAAATATCGCGCCTTTATCGTCGTCACCGAACAGATGCACCTCCGCTTGCACCCGTGCGCGGCGGCCCCGCGCCAGACGTGCCAGATCGCCGCTCAGCGAGCTGAGATCCGCCACCGCGCGCGGTCTGCCGGTGATAGGTTTGCTGTAGCGGATATGCGCATCTGCCAGAATAATGGTGCCGCCCAGATGGCGCTCACGCAGCAGCAGCCAGATAAGCCCCCAGGCGGTCAGCGTGGCCAGAGAGAACAGGCTGCCGGCAAACAGCGTATGATGCGGGTTCTGATTGCCAATCTCCGGCATGGTGGTGACGAAACGCTGGCCGGTATACTGGCTGATGCGCACCCCCATTTTCTCGCTGAGCGGGATATGATCGTACCAGGCCTGCTGCAGCTGGCCGCACCAATCGGGGCGATGCAGAATATCGTCCAGCGTGGCCACCGGCTTAATCATCAGGAAGTGGCGGATCGGGGTAGTTTGCGGCGCGGTGATCTCGCCCTGATTGACGAAACCCAGCTTGGCAAAGAACTCCACCGCATCCTCACGGGCGCTACACACCACCCGCTTTACCCCTTCCTGACGTGCCACGGATTCCAGCGTCATCGCCACCAGCGTGCCGAGGCCTTTGTCCTGTACCGTAGGGTCTACCGCCATAAAGCGGATCGCCGCCTCGTTGTCGGCATTGATATACAGCCGCCCGATAGCGACAATTTTACCGCCCTCATCCACCACCATCTGATGGTGCGCCATGGCGTCGTAGGCATCCTTTTCCGAACCCACCGGTTGGTGCAATGGCTTGCGCAGCATTTCCCAACGAAACTGGTAATAATCCTTCAGCTCTTGTTCTGTTACGGGTACTCGTAGGTGATACATAGACGCCTTCTCTCTCAAAATACTTAGACTTGAAGCCAAAACGTCACCGGCCCGTCGTTCACCAGCGCCACTTGCATGTCGGCGGCGAACTCCCCGGTCTGTGTTTCTACACCGCGTTCGCGGCACTGACCAACAAAATATTGATACAACCGATCGGCCTCCTGCGGTACTGCACCACGTGAGAAACTCGGGCGCATGCCTTTTTGGGTATCGGCCACCAGCGTGAACTGCGAAACCACCAACAGACTGCCTCCCGCCTGCTGGACATTGAGATTCATCTTGTCGTTCTCGTCGCCAAAGATGCGATACCCCAGCACGCGTTCACACAGGCGCACGGCTTTTTGCTCGTTATCGTCCTGCTCCACGCCCAATAACACTAACAAACCGGGGCCAATCTTGCCTACCGTCTCTCCCTTGACCGTGACGCTGGCGTTTAACACCCGTTGTATTAACGCAATCATAACTGCCCTTCTTGTGTCTGATCCTGTTGCTCCGTCTTTTGCCGGCGGTAGTCACGGTATTCTCCGAGGGTAACGGTGATTTCAGCGCCGAGTAACACGATACACCAGCTCCAGTAGACCCACAGGAATAAAATCGGGATCACCGCCAGCACGCCGTATATCAGCTGATAAGACGGGAACATGGTGATATACAGCGCAAAGCCCTTCTTGCCGAGCTCAAACAATACCCCGGCCACCAGCGCGCCGATCAGCGCATCTTTGGGTGGCACACGCACCGTTGGCACGATGCAATACAACAGCCAGAACGATACCCACGACAGAATTAACGGGAAAATTCGCAGTACCTGATCCACCAGGCTGTTAACACCGGTCTGCGCCAGCCAATTGAGCGACAGCAGATAGGAGCTGATAGCCATGCTGGCACCTACCAACAACGGCCCCAGAGTCAGCACCATCCAATACACCGCAAACGAGAATACGATTGGCCGTTTGTTCTTGCTGCGCCAGATAGTATTCAGCACGCTGTCCACCGAGGAGATCAGCAGCAGCGCGGTGACAATCAGCCCGCAGGTACCGACGGCGGTCATTTTGTTGGAGTTGGCGACAAACTGCTCCAGATAACTTTGGATCACGTTGCCGGCGGCAGGCATGAAATTAGAGAAGATAAAACTTTTCAACTGGACGCTGATGTCGGAAAACATCGGGAACGCGGCAAACAGCGCGAACACCACGGTAATCAGCGGCACCAGCGACAGCAGGGAAACATAGGCCAGATGGCCCGCCAGCATGGTCAGGCCATCGTTATCGACGCGTTGGAACAGCAGCCGCCCGAAGGTGACGCTGGGTTTGATCGCAGAAGACAACTTTTTACGGCGGAAAAACGACATGGTCACTCCTTGATGTCAGTTTGTACGCCTTAAGCTTAACCCTTCGCGGTCATTGGGCAAAATAAGCCGGCACCACGTTACGGTCGGTCACGTGCACCGTTTTGATTCCCAGCGCCTGTGCGGCGGCGACGTTATCCGGATGATCGTCGAAGAACACTGCGGCTTCCGGCGGCGTATTTTCGGCGTTGAGTACGTGCAGATAGATGTTGGCGTCCGGTTTGCGCATGCCGATGTCCTGAGACAGATACAGATGATCGGCGGCCTCGGCCACTTCCGGATAATGCTGCGGCCAATAGTTGCAGTGCAGACGATTGGTGTTCGACAACACCACCACCCGGTGACCTTCGCTGCGCAGGCGCTTCATGATATCGATCACCTCCGGACGCAGGGCGACAAACACCGCCTGCCAGCCGGTAGCGAACTGCTCAAAACTGAGGGCGATACCCATTTCATCACTTAGCCGTTCGGCAAAATCTTCGTCGCTGATTTCACCGCGCTCATGCTGCTGGAACAACTCACCCAGGGTGAAACGCTCGGACAATACCGCCAGCGGCGTGCCACTCAAATTGCTCCATACACCCAGTACACGTTTGAAATCGATATCGACAATCACATTACCTAAATCAAAGATATACAACATAGTCCTCTCCTGATGGGCCGGTGAGATTTCACTGTAGCGGGAAAAGGGGGGGCTGAACAGAGAGCCGACGGAAAAGCGCATAGCGCACGGCAGAAATGGGGAAAGGCAGAGGAAAAAACTCAGGGCGCAGAACGCGCCCTAAGCATTGCAGACTAAGTCAGCGATTAAGCGTCTTTAGGACCGCGGCTTGCACGCTTACGATCGTTTTCCGTCAGGTGACGTTTACGAATACGTACGGACGTTGGCGTTACTTCTACCAGTTCGTCATCATCGATGAATTCCAGAGCTTGCTCCAGAGACATCTTGATAGCCGGAACCAGAGTAGTGGCTTCGTCAGTACCGGAAGCACGCATGTTGGTCAGCTTCTTACCGGTCAGGCAGTTTACGGTCAGGTCGTTGGAACGTGAGTGAATACCGATGATCTGGCCTTCATACACTTCCGCACCGTGGCCCAGGAACAGCTTGCCGCGATCTTGCAGGCCGAACAGGGCGAACGCTACCGCTTTACCCTGGCCGTTGGAGATCAGCACGCCGTTCTGACGCTGGCCGATTTCGCCCTGGCGTACATCGTCGTAGTGGCTGAAGGTGGAGTACAGCAGACCGGTACCGGAAGTCATGGTCATGAACTCGGTACGGAAGCCGATCAGGCCACGCGCAGGGATCAGGTAATCCAGGCGAATACGACCTTTGCCGTCTGGGATCATGTCCTTAACGTCACCTTTGCGCTCACCCATGGCTTGCATGACTGAACCCTGGTGCTGTTCTTCGATATCCAGCGTCACGTTCTCGAATGGCTCTTGCATGCGGCCATCGATTTTACGGTTGATAACTTTAGGACGGGAAACCGCCAGCTCGAAACCTTCACGACGCATGTTTTCGATCAGAACCGACAGGTGAAGTTCACCACGGCCCGATACGCGGAATGCGTCAGCATCTTCGGTTTCTTCAACGCGCAGTGCCACGTTGTGCACCAGCTCTTTGTTCAGACGGTCGAGGATCTGACGTGAAGTCACGTACTTGCCTTCTTTACCACAGAACGGAGAGGTGTTGACGTTGAAGTACATGGTTACGGTCGGTTCATCAACAGACAGCGCCGGCAGCGCTTCAACGGCGTTGGTGTCGCAGATGGTGTCAGAGATGTTCAACTCGCCCAGACCGGTGATAGCGATGATGTCGCCAGCTTCAGCCACGGCAGCTTCGATACGTTCCAGGCCCATGTGGGTCAGAACCTTAGCGACTTTACCGTTACGGGTTTTGCCTTCGCTATCAATGATAGTGATCTGCTGGTTAGGTTTAACCTTACCGCGCTTGATACGGCCGATACCGATAACGCCAACGTAGTTGTTGTAGTCCAGCTGAGAGATCTGCATCTGGAACGGCGCTTCGAGCTCAACCTGCGGCGCAGACACGTGGTCTACGATCGCCTGATACAGCGGGGTCATGTCTTCCGCCATCTCGTTGTGGTCGGTGCCCGCGATACCCATCAATGCAGAAGCATAGATGATTGGGAAGTCGAGTTGCTCATCGGTCGCGTCGAGGTTAACGAACAGGTCGAAGACCTGATCGACAACCCAGTCAGGACGTGCGCCCGGACGGTCAACCTTGTTGATTACCACGATCGGCTTCAGACCATTAGCGAAGGCTTTTTTGGTCACGAAGCGGGTTTGCGGCATTGGGCCATCCATTGCATCCACAACCAGCAGCACCGAGTCAACCATTGACATCACACGCTCAACCTCGCCGCCGAAGTCGGCGTGTCCTGGGGTATCCACGATGTTGATGCGGTAGTCTTTCCAATTAATGGCGGTGTTTTTTGCGAGGATGGTAATCCCACGCTCTTTCTCCAAATCGTTGGAGTCCATTACGCGTTCGGTGGCTTCTACACGCTCTCCGAAAGTACCGGATTGTTGCAGCAGCTTATCAACCAGGGTGGTTTTACCATGGTCAACGTGGGCAATAATGGCGATGTTACGCAAATTTTCGATCACAGCTTTGCCTCAGGCATTAGAAATAGCGCGCTATTGTACACGTATTAAGCGAGGTACTAAACAAGATCACAACAGTCTCTTATAAACAACTGTGTACAGGTCAGTTTGTGATCCCTTTCACGGTGCAAAAAGCAGCAGCTGGTGCACTTTTGCACCATTACAGTGCCCCACACTGCGTTATTTGCACCATATAGGTGCAATGCGTCACTGATGGTGCATACTGATTCTGTGCAAAACCCGCGCAGGAAGGCGATTAAAGCGCTTTTGCAAAGTTGGCACAGTTTTCGCTTTAGTCTATTCAAGGCAAAAACAGCCAGTTCCACAGATTCGTTCCACGACGACGACAATAATAAATCCGGGAGAGTTAAGTATGTCCGCTGAACACGTTTTGACGATGCTGAATGAGCATGAAGTGAAATTCGTAGACCTGCGTTTCACTGACACCAAGGGTAAAGAGCAACACGTCACCATCCCTGCTCATCAGGTGAATGCCGACTTCTTCGAAGAAGGTAAAATGTTTGACGGCTCCTCGATCGGCGGCTGGAAAGGCATCAACGAATCTGACATGGTGCTGATGCCAGACGCCAGCACTGCGGTGCTGGATCCGTTCTTCGAAGAATCCACCCTGATTATTCGCTGCGACATTCTCGAGCCAGGCACCATGCAGGGCTACGACCGTGACCCGCGTTCCATCTCCAAGCGTGCAGAAGACTTCCTGCGCTCTTCCGGCATCGCGGATACCGTGCTGTTCGGGCCAGAGCCTGAGTTCTTCCTGTTCGACGATATTCGTTTCGGCAGCAGCATCCGTGGTTCCCACGTGGCTATCGACGATATCGAAGGCGCATGGAACTCCGGCACCAAATACGATGGCGGCAACAAAGGCCACCGTCCGGCAGTAAAAGGCGGTTACTTCCCGGTTCCTCCGGTCGACTCTTCACAGGACATCCGTTCTACCATGTGCCTGACCATGGAAGAAATGGGTCTGGTGGTCGAAGCGCACCACCACGAAGTGGCAACCGCAGGTCAGAACGAAGTGGCAACCCGCTTCAACACCATGACCAAGAAAGCCGACGAAATCCAAATCTACAAATACGTGGTTCACAACGTGGCTCACGCATTTGGCAAAACCGCGACCTTCATGCCGAAACCTATGTACGGTGATAACGGCTCAGGTATGCACTGCCACATGTCACTGTCCAAGAACGGCACTAACCTGTTCGCTGGCGACAAATACGGCGGCCTGTCTGAAACTGCCCTGTTCTACATCGGCGGTATCATCAAGCACGCTAAAGCGATCAATGCCCTGGCCAACCCGACCACCAACTCTTACAAGCGTCTGGTCCCAGGCTACGAAGCGCCGGTCATGCTGGCTTACTCAGCCCGTAACCGTTCCGCTTCCATCCGTATCCCAGTGGTTGCCAGCCCGAAAGCGCGCCGTATCGAAGCCCGTTTCCCGGATCCAGCGGCTAACCCATACCTGTGCTTCGCGGCTCTGCTGATGGCAGGCCTGGATGGCGTGATTAACAAAATCCACCCTGGCGATGCCATGGACAAAAACCTGTATGACCTGCCACCGGAAGAAGAAGCTGAAATTCCAAAAGTTGCAGGCTCTCTGGACGAAGCGCTGGCTGCACTGAGCGAAGACCGCGAGTTCCTGACCCGTGGCGGCGTATTCACCGACGACGCAATCGACGCTTACATCGACCTGCGTAAAGAAGAAATGGACCGCGTTCGCATGACGCCACACCCGGTTGAGTTCGAACTGTACTACAGCGTTTAAGCCTTTACCGCGCCATCTGCGGATGGCGCACCAAATTTTATTTGTCGTTTTTTTGTTGCCGTGGAAACTTTCAGCCCATCTTCGGATGGGTTTTTTTCTCCACCGTATTTTCTGCAACACTATTCCATACCGCTCGCATCACGGATGGAGTAGCATAGATGCACTAAAAAGGTGCAGGAGTCTGCTGTATGGCAACTGGCAAGCTGCCCGATGCTGGGCAGATCCTCAATTCTCTCATCAACAGCATCCTGCTGTTGGATGATGATCTGGCGGTTCATTACGCCAATCCGGCAGCACAACAACTGCTGGCGCAAAGTTCCCGTAAACTTTTCGGTACACCGTTACCCGAGCTGCTCGGCTATTTCTCGCTGAATGTCGATCTGATGCGCGAGAGCCTACGAGCTGGCCAGGGCTTTACCGATAGTGAAGTGACCCTGGTGGTTGACGGCCGTGCGCATATCCTCTCCCTGACCGCTCAGGCGCTGCCTGAAGGCTATATCCTGGTCGAGCTGGCGCCAATGGATAACCAACGCCGTCTGAGCCAGGAACAATTGCAACACGCCCAGCAGGTGGCGGCCCGCGATCTGGTCCGCGGCCTGGCGCATGAAATCAAAAATCCGCTTGGCGGCCTGCGCGGCGCTGCACAGTTGCTGGCCAAGGCACTCCCCGATCCGGCGCTGACCGAATACACCAAAGTGATCATTGAACAGGCCGATCGCCTGCGCAACCTGGTCGATCGCCTGCTGGGGCCTCAGCGGCCCGGCCAGCACATTACCCAGAGCATTCATCAGGTGGCGGAACGGGTATGCCAACTGGTGTCGCTGGAGAAACCGGACAACGTGACGCTGGTGCGCGACTATGACCCCAGCCTGCCGGAAATGGCGCACGATCCGGATCAGATAGAACAGGTGCTGCTGAACATTACCCGCAATGCCCTGCAGGCTCTGGGCGCTGAAGGTGGCACTATTACACTGCGCACCCGCACCGCGTTCCAGATCACTCTGCACGGCACTCGCTACCGATTGGCGGCACGTATCGATATCGAAGATGACGGCCCCGGCGTACCGGCGCAGTTGCAGGACACCCTGTTCTACCCGATGGTCAGCGGCCGCGAAGGCGGCACCGGCCTGGGTTTATCCATCGCCCGTAATCTTATCGATCAGCATTGCGGAAAAATTGAATTTAACAGTTGGCCAGGACATACCGAATTCTCGGTTTACCTGCCTATTCGCCAGTGAGGTTTTCTATGCAACGAGGGATAGTCTGGATCGTCGATGACGATAGCTCCATCCGCTGGGTGCTTGAACGCGCGCTCACTGGAGCGGGTGTGAGCTGCGCCACCTTCGACAGTGGCAATGCAGTGCTGGAAGCATTGGCCACGCAAACTCCCGACGTGTTGCTGTCTGACATCCGCATGCCGGGTATGGATGGTTTAGCGTTACTCAAGCAGATCAAACAGCGCCATCCTATGCTGCCGGTCATCATAATGACCGCGCACTCGGATCTGGACGCCGCCGTCAGCGCCTATCAGCAAGGGGCGTTCGATTACCTGCCCAAGCCGTTTGATATCGACGAAGCGGTGGCGCTGGTCGAACGCGCCATCAGCCATTATCAGGAACAACAGCAGCCGGCGCGTAGCCAGCCGGCCAACGATCCGGCGGCGGACATCATCGGCGAAGCGCCGGCGATGCAGGATGTGTTTCGCATCATCGGCCGCCTGTCGCGCTCGTCGATCAGCGTGCTGATCAACGGCGAATCGGGGACTGGCAAAGAGTTGGTGGCCCATGCCTTGCATCGCCACAGCCCGCGCGCCAAATCGCCTTTTATCGCGCTGAACATGGCGGCAATCCCCAAAGACCTGATCGAATCCGAACTGTTCGGCCACGAGAAAGGCGCGTTCACCGGCGCCAATCAGATCCGTCAGGGGCGTTTTGAACAGGCAGACGGCGGCACGCTGTTCCTGGACGAAATCGGCGATATGCCGCTGGACGTGCAGACGCGCTTGCTGCGCGTGCTGGCAGACGGTCAATTCTACCGGGTCGGCGGTTATGCGCCGGTGAAGGTGGACGTGCGTATCATCGCCGCCACGCACCAAAACCTGGAGCTGCGGGTACAGGAAGGCAAATTCCGCGAGGACTTGTTCCACCGCCTGAACGTGATCCGCGTGCACCTGCCGCCGCTGCGCGAGCGCCGCGAGGATATCCCACGCCTGGCACGCTACTTCCTGCAGGTAGCGGCAAAAGAGCTTGGCGTTGAAGCGAAGAATCTGCATCCGGAAACCGAAACCGCGCTGACCCGCCTGCCATGGCCAGGGAATGTGCGTCAGTTGGAAAATACCTGTCGCTGGTTAACCGTGATGGCCGCCGGACAGGAAGTGTTAATTCAGGATCTGCCGAGCGAGCTGTTTGAAACCTCCGTACCGGAAACCGCCGGCCACAGCCTGCCGGACAGCTGGGCTACGCTGCTGGCGCAGTGGGCCGATCGCGCCCTGCGTTCCGGTCATCAAAACCTGTTGTCGGAAGCACAACCGGAGATGGAGCGTACGCTGCTCACGACCGCGCTGCGCCACACCCAGGGACATAAGCAAGAAGCCGCCCGGCTGCTTGGCTGGGGCCGCAATACCTTAACGCGGAAATTGAAAGAGTTGGGAATGGAATAGCTTGCGTCATTGATTATAAAAAATACAATCAAGCGCACAAAAAAACGGCTATTTCAGGCTTTACAGCCTGCATGGTCGCAGTATGATCGGGTCGCACACTCTGGAGGCTCAGGATGTTGGACTCATTCATCGTATTTATTTCCCAAGGCGCAGAGCTTGGCTCTTCCGCCAGCCACACGCCGCAGGCAGCCGTTGCTGCGGTGCTGTGCGCAGCACTGATTAATTTCTTCAGTTGAAAAAGCGGCCGCATCAGCGGCCGTTTTTTTATGCATCAAATCACCCGCGAGAACTGCTGAGTGCGCGCCTGCTGACGCAGATAGAGATCAAAGCACATGCAAATATTGCGGATCAGCAAACGGCCGCGCGGGGTTACGCGAATTCCCCGCTCATCACGCTCCACCAGTCCATCACGTTCAAACGGCGCCAACAACTGCAGGTCTTCGGCAAAGTAAGCGGCGAAGTCGATAGCGTACTGCTGTTCTATCGCGCGATAGCCCAATTTGAAGTTGCAGATCAGCGTTTTGATAACTTCACGCCGCAGGCAATCGTCTTCCGTCATCGCCAAGCCACGCCACAGCGCATTGCCCTGCGCCTCAACGTTGCTGTAATAGGCCTTCAGCTCTTTCTGGTTCTGCGCATAGCTGTCACCTAACATGCTGATGGCGGAAACACCCAACCCCAGCAGATCGCTGTCGCCCTGAGTGGTATAACCCTGGAAATTGCGGTGCAGCTTGCCTTCGCGCTGGGCTACCGCCAGCTCATCCTCCGGGCGAGCAAAGTGATCCATGCCGATAAATTGGTAACCGGCCTCAGTCAGAGAAGCGATGGTCTGCTGCAGGATATCCAGTTTCTGCTGCGCACTCGGCAAGTCGGCATCCTTGATCTTGCGCTGTGCGGCGAACAGGCTCGGCAAATGCGCATAGTTGAACACGCTGAGGCGATCCGGGCTTAGCTCCGCCACCCGCTCCAGGGTGAAAGCAAAACTCTCCGGCGTCTGTTTTGGCAGCCCGTAAATAAGATCGATATTGGTGGAGTTAAATCCCAGTGCCTTGGCGCGGGCGATCAGGGCAAAGATAAATTCTTCATCCTGCTCACGATTAACCAGCCGCTGAACCTCTTTATTGAAGTCCTGCACCCCCATGCTCAGGCGGTTGAAACCTTCGCTGCGTAAATGATCGAGTACATCCAGTTCAATTTCACGCGGATCAACCTCGATCGACATTTCCGCATCCGGCAAGAAATCAAAGTGTTGCCGCAGCATCGCCGTCAGTCTGCTGATTTGCGACTTACTTAGGTAGGTAGGCGTACCACCGCCCCAGTGCATCTGGCCAACCTTGCGCCCGGCAAACAGCGGAGCGCGCTCGGCGATTTCACGCGCCAGTACCGCCAGGTACTCATCAGCCTTGTGGGTCTGACGCGTCACCAGCTTGTTGCAGCCGCAGAAATAACAGAGTTTATGGCAGAACGGAATATGTACGTACAGTGACAACGGACGTTCAGGATAACGCGCCGCGGCGCTTTGAAACGCCGCTTCGTCGTAGCCCTGGTTAAACTCCAGCGCCGTGGGGTATGAGGTGTAACGCGGCCCTGAATAGTTATATTTCTGGATCAGGGCCAGATCCCAGACGATTGCCTGCTCTGACATGCTCACTCCTTCCGATATTTTTTCCTACCGGGCCGGGAAATGGGCAGTTGTCTACGCTGTCTGGCCGCGGAAGCGCTGCGAAAACGCGTTTTGCGTTTAGACAGCCGCCATAGTTTACCGAATAACCACAGCAGATAACACATCAAGAGTAGGGCTATTGCCAGGATCGGCCACATGGCACGTTAAAATACGTCTTTCGGGTTACCGCTTTTCAGCAGTTTCAGGATGTCTTCCTGCTTTTCTTCTTTTTCATCGTCTTCGTCGTCGCCCAGCTCAATGCCCAATTGCTCCATCAGCGCATCGATGCGATCCAGCGTCTGGTCAACGTAAGCCTGGTCTTCTGCGTTCAGCGTCGCACCGTCGTCGATACGATCCAGCAATGCATCCAAACGCTCGTCATTTTCCAACTTCGCCAGCTCTTCTTCCGGCGACAGGCGCGGTTTGGCTGCGGCCTTCGGCTTAGGCTGCGGTTTGGCTTTTGGTTTAGCTTCAGCCACCAGCGCTACCGGTACTTTGCTGCCAATACGCGGATCTTTGACCTGCGCTTCGGCCTTGTTTTTCTGATTAGCGGACTCAACCTGAGTGCGAGAACCGGAAGCGAGACCACGGCGTTTTTTCAGGCGCTTGCGCTCACGGGCTTCCTGATCGAGCTCCACACGGCTTTTCTTTTTCGATTTCGACGTCGCCGCGCTGCTGCGTGGGGCGCGAGGTGCTTTTGATGGTTGGTTCATAGCGTACGCTCTTAGGTATGTAGATTCAGTATAGAGATGCTATACGATTGCGGCGGAATCTAGCAGAAAGCGGACAAAGAAAAAAGGCGGCAGGTTAAACCTGCCGCCTATTTCTCACCCTCTTTCGAAGGATATTCCTGCCACGCGCTCCGTGCGCACACTCAACATCCTGGTTTTTCCCTCTGCTATAAACGCATTCCCTGCTACTACGTCCTTCATCCTGAAAGGGAAATCGTCCATGGCGCAATCCGTTCGCATCCGCTCTCCCTGAGCGCGCTTCCTGCGGGCATCCAGATTGCAATAACTTCACCATCCTTATGCTGTTCACACATTCAGGTGCAAACAAGGCGTTCCTGCTGGGGTCATCCTGTCACTCATTGCACTTCCCGTGCGCTCCCTGAGGTTTGTCACCCTTCCCGGATGTTCCTTACTCCTGCACAGCCTTGTGCTGCGATCTACTTTACGCGATCAAAGGTGACGCTCAAGGTATCTGCCGTGGAATGCCAACCCTCAATAACACAAAAAAATGTTAACTTTTTGTTTTTTAATAAAAAGAACAAAAATCACTTTCGAATAAAGCGACATTGCCCACTATTCGAATGGCAAATGTCTCACACGCTCAATGCGGCGTGACTGCCACGCCCTGCTGGCCCGGCGCTTAAAAACAGAGAAACACACCATTTTTGCCGCTGATGCAGTTATAATCGCCAACCAGTTAGCCATCCTCGCGGAGACGAAAAATTTTGACCAGCAAGAATTACAATTATCATGTGACCCATTTCGTCACCAGTGCGCCCGATATTCGCCATCTGCCGGGGGATGAAGGTATTGAAGTTGCGTTCGCCGGTCGTTCCAATGCCGGTAAATCCAGCGCGTTAAATACCCTGACCAATCAGAAAAGCCTGGCACGTACCAGTAAAACGCCGGGCCGTACCCAGCTCATCAACCTGTTTGAAGTGGAAGAAGGCATTCGCCTGGTCGACCTTCCGGGTTATGGCTACGCCGAAGTTCCCGAAGAGATGAAACGCAAGTGGCAGCGGGCGCTGGGTGAATACCTGCAGATGCGCAACTGCCTGAAAGGCCTGGTGGTGCTGATGGATATCCGCCACCCTCTGAAAGATCTCGACCAGCAGATGATTCAATGGGCGGTGGATGTCGGCACGCCGGTGCTGGTTCTGCTGACCAAAGCGGACAAACTGGCCTCCGGCGCGCGTAAAGCGCAGCTCAATATGGTGCGTGAAGCGGTAGTGCCATTTATGGGCGATATCCAGGTAGAAGCCTTCTCCTCACCGAAAAAAATCGGTGTCGACAAGCTGAGCCAGAAGCTGAATACCTGGTTTAACGAGATCCCGCCGGAAGTTCTGCCGGAAGACGACGCCGCCGGCGAGTAATCTGCCGCAGGTGCCGAGATAGCCGATGTGGAAACACATCGGTTTTTTTATGCCCAATTTTCAAAGCCTTTGGCGTTTTCGTTATCTAATTACAGTTTTGACAAAAAACCATCATAAATTCTTATGATGACTTATTGGCAACGGCAGAGTTAGCGGGCAATAACAGAAGATCGTCAGGCAGAAAAACGGGGGGATGAATAAGAAAAAACTATGGTTTGGCGTTGTTTTTACAATAAAAAACGCCCCAGTCAATACTGACTGGGGCGGCTAAATATTCAGCCAAATCCGATTACGTGAAGTAAAAGGTCTGAAAGATAGAACATCTTACCTCTGTACCCTACGCCTGTAACTCTACATGATTTTTTCGCAGTGCAAAAGAATTTTTTGTAGTTTACTTACACAACTTAGCGCGTAATAACGGCGAGGTTGGGGAAACAATCGCCGTATCTTGTAGCTAAATTACGAAAAGTGCTTAGGTTATCACCAGTTAGCTCATCAGCGATGATGATTAACGGGTAAGCGGCCGCATTATCAATGGGCTTCATCCCAGTTGGCGCCCACGCCGACGTCCACTTTCAGCGGTACCGCCAACGTCATGCTGTTTTCCATCAACTCGCGGATGCGTTGGCTGGACGCTTCAATCACTGACTCATGTATCTCGAACACCAGTTCATCGTGCACCTGCATGATCATGCGCACCAATGGCTCATCCTGACCTTGCAACCAGGCATCCACCTCAATCATCGCGCGCTTGATGATATCGGCTGCCGTCCCCTGCATCGGAGCGTTGATCGCCGCACGTTCGGCGGCCTTGCGACGCATACCATTACTGGAACTGACGTCCGGCAGATACAGGCGACGACCATCCAATGTACTGACATAACCCTGTTCGGCAGCCTGTTGGCGTGTGCGCTCCATATACTCCAGCACGCCCGGATAACGCTCGAAATAAAGATCCATATAGCGCTGCGCTTCGCCGCGCGGGATCCCCAACTGACGCGCCAGGCCGAATGCGCTCATGCCGTAAATCAGGCCAAAGTTGATCGCTTTGGCGCTGCGGCGCTGTTCGCCGGTCACCTTGTCCAACGGCACGCCAAACACTTCGGCTGCCGTAGCGCGGTGGATGTCTTTACCCTCGGCAAATGCCTTCAGCAGCCCCTCATCCTGCGACAGGTGGGCCATGATGCGCAGTTCAATCTGCGAATAGTCGGCCGCGACGATGCGGTAGCCTTCAGGGGCAATAAATGCCTGCCGGATGCGGCGTCCTTCGTCGTTACGCACCGGAATATTCTGCAGGTTAGGATCGCTGGAGGAGAGGCGTCCGGTGGCCGTCACCGCCTGATGGTAGGAAGTGTGCACCCGCCCGCTAAACGGGTTAATCATCAACGGCAGCTTATCGGTGTAGGTGGTTTTCAGCTTCGCCAACCCACGGTATTCCAGAATCACCTTCGGCAACGGATAATCCAGCGCCAGCTCGGCCAACACTTCTTCGTTGGTCGATGGTGCGCCACCAGGGGTTTTCTTCAGGACCGGCAGCTTTTGCTTTTCGTACAGGATCGCCTGCAGTTGTTTGGTCGACGCCAGATTGAACGGCTCTTCCGCCAGTTCGTGCGCCTGAATTTCCAGTTCGGCCAGACGCTTGGTCAACTCGATCGAGTGGGTGGCCAAAATACTTTGGTCAATCAGCACCCCGGTGCGCTCGATATGCGACAGTACCGGCACCAGCGGCATTTCAATCTCATTGAACACCGTCAACAGCTCGGCGCTTTCTTTCAACTGCGGCCACATCGCCAAATGCAACTGCAGCGTGACATCGGCATCTTCGGCCGCGTAAGGCGCCGCCTGCTCCAGCGCAATCTGGTTGAAGGTGAGCTGCTTTTTGCCCTTACCGGCGATCTCTTCAAAGGTAACGGTTTTATGGCCGAGATAGCGATCGGACAAACTGTCCATGTCGTGGCGACCGCCCACGCTGTCCAACACATAAGATTCCAGCATGGTGTCGAAGGCAATGCCGCGCAGGGTGATGTCGTAACGCGCCAACAAACCCATATCAAACTTCAGGTTCTGACCAACCTTCAGCGCCTTCTCGTCTTCCAGCAACGGTTTCAGCGTTTCCAGCACATAAGCGCGATCCAACTGCGCCGGCGCATCGAGATAGTCATGCGCCACCGGCAAATAAGCGGCTTCGCCCGGCGCAACGGCAAAGGACAGGCCGATCAGGTTGGCGGTTAGGGTATCCAGACCGTCGGTTTCGGTATCGAAGGCAAATACTTCGGCGTTTTTCAGCTTTTTGAGCCAATCAGCGAAGGTCTTCTCATCCAATATGGTGACGTAGCCTTCTTGCGACAGCGTCGCTTCCGCAGCCACTTTTGGGGTGTCTGCCACTACGCCGGCAGGTTTCGACGCACTGACCGCTTTCGCGCCGGTGCCTTTTTTGCCTTCCAGCCAGATGCCGGCTTCAACATCCGCCAGCCAACGTTTGAATTCGTACTGTTTGAACAACTGTTGCAGTGCGTCAACGTCCAGCGGAGAGACTTCGAGTTCTGCGCAGGAAAGATCCAGCTCGACATCGGTTTTAATCGTCGCCAGCTTATAGGAGAGGTACGCCACCTCTTTGTTCTGTTCCAACTTGGCTGCCATGGTCTTGGCGCCACGGAAGCTGAGCGTGGCGATGTTGTCCAGGTTGGCATAGAGTGCATCCAGCCCACCAAGCCCCTGTAACAGCGCCTGCGCGGTTTTCTCACCCACACCTGGCACACCTGGGATGTTATCCGAGGAGTCGCCCATCAGCGCCAGGAAGTCGATAATCAGCGCCGGCGGAATGCCGTACTTATCGCACACTTCTTGCGGACCAAGAATGGTGTTATTCATGGTGTTGATCAGCGTCACGTTCGGTGTGACCAACTGCGCCATATCTTTATCGCCCGTGCTGATCAACACCGCATGGCCGGCCTTTTCGGCTTCCAGAGCCAGCGTGCCGATAACGTCATCCGCTTCTACGCCAGGCGTGACCAAAAGCGGAAGGCCCATGGCCTTGACCATTTTGTGCAGTGGCTCGATTTGAGCGCGCAGATCGTCCGGCATCGGTGGCCGATGTGATTTGTACTCTGCGAACAGCTCATCGCGGAAGGTTTTTCCTTTGGCATCAAACACCACCGCAACATGGCTTGGCTGATACTGCAACAGCAGGCTGCGCAGCATATTCAGTACGCCGTACATTGCTCCGGTCGGTTCGCCCGCGGAATTGGTCAGCGGAGGGAAGGCGTGATAAGCACGGTAGAGGTAAGAGGAACCGTCAACCAGGATTAATGGGTTTTCTGCAATCTGGGCCATAGCGTTTCTTTATCGTGATCGGACATAGCAGTAAGCATGCCATAGCTGGCCGCCTGAGACGAACCTTAGCGTGCATTACGGATGAAAATGATGTGATTATGCGAAGCGATCCGCAAGATCCTACCTGTGGATAACTTTGTGCATAGAAAAGACAACAGATTATAACAATGCATTTATCGTTATAATTGAAAATAAAATTCCTATTGAAATCACCGTGTTAAATGGTGTTATTTTGAAGAAGGGTATTTATCGACTTTTACACAATTTGTGGATATAACTTGCGCTCGATTTTAATCGCACTATTAATCAAATTTGGCAACTCAATTACCCTAGCACAAGATGAGCAAGTTGCACGAAAACGCAGCAAATGATTATTTATTCATCTATAACAACTGTTGCTGTTAGTGAGCGCTTTCCCCCCATAATTTCTGTTAAAATATTTTTTTGTTCATGCATATCGGCATGTAACGCTGTTCCCACCGACCATCAGCCCATAATCATGCTTAGACTGCTATCCCCTGTTATTTTTATATTTTCGGCACTGCTCGCCATTTTGGTGACCATGCTGTGTTCGATCCCCATCACATTGGCCGGTATCGTTAAGCTATTGATCCCCTATCCTGTCATCTGGCGACAGACCTCCGCCTTTGCCGATTTTATGATGTGGTGCTGGTGTCAGGGATTGTCGCTGTTATTGCGCATTAACTGGCAGCTACGTTGGGATATTGAGGGGCTGGAAGGGCTGGACCGTAAAAACTGGTATCTGCTTATCAGCAATCACGAAAGCTGGTCGGATATTGTCGTGCTGTGCGTGCTGCTCCGTAACCATATTCCCATGAATAAATACTTTCTCAAGCAACAGTTAGCCTGGGTGCCTTTTGTCGGCCTCGCCTGTTGGGCACTGGATATGCCATTTATGAAACGCTATTCGCGCGCCTATTTGCTCAAGCACCCGGAAAAACGCGGCAGGGATATCGAAGCCACACGCCGCTCCTGCGAGAAATTCCGAAAACGTCCGACCACTATCGTCAATTTTGTGGAGGGTTCCCGCTTTACTGAAGCCAAGAAAATTAAAACCCGCTCCCCCTATCGCAATTTACTGGCCCCAAAGGCCGCCGGTATTGCTTTTACGCTCAGTGCATTAGGCAGGCAGTTCGATAAAGTGTTAAATGTCACCCTGCTTTATCCGGAGAATAGCGAACGGCCTTTTAGGGATATGCTGTGCGGCCGATTAAAGCGCATTGTGGTGAGAATCGAGCTGCTGCCGATCGATGAAACCCTGCATGGCGATTACTTTAACGACAAGCTCTTTAAACGGCGTTTCCAACTGTGGCTGAATACGCTATGGCAGGAAAAAGACAGGCTGTTGGATAAGTTAAAGCGGCAATACAGTTAAAAAAAACGCCGGCTCAGCCGGCGTTCTTCACTTTCAATCTCAGTTATTTCTGCTGGCTGAGGAATTTAACCACGTCGGCGAATTGCTTCACGTAGGCATCCATCGAGCTGGTGTCCAGGCCATCATTTTTAACCATAAACTTACCGTTCACAAATACTGCCGGAACACCGCGCAGCTGCAGATCTTCCGCAGCTTTCTCCTGTTGAACCACCAGGGATTTCACCACAAAGCTGTTCCAGGCCGCATCATAGTCTTCCGCACTCACGCCGGCTTTGACAAACACGTTACGGATATCATCAGGGGTTTGCACGGTCTGAGTTTTTTGTACGGCTTCAAACATCAGTGGGCTCACTTTATCTTCCACACCCAGCGCCATCGCAACCGCCCAGGCCTGAGTCAGCTGTTTACCCAGCGGCCCCAGAAACTCAACGTGGTATTTGGTCATTTTGGTGCCTGCAGGCAGCGCTTTTTTCACGTTCTCGGAAACGTGGTAAACCTGCTCGAACTGATAGCAGTGCGGGCAATAGAAGGAAAAGAACTCCAGCACCTGAGGTTCACCGGTCACCGGTTTGTCCAGGGTTACATACTGAGAACCATCGCTAAACTGCGCAGCCGAGGCACTGAATGCCATTACCATGCCAACGAGCGCCAACCATATTTTCTTCATAAGACTAAACTCTCCATTGTGTTAAAGCTTCAATACATTGGCATCAGCTGCAGAGGAGGTTCCTGCAACAGCTTAACCTGTTCAGTGAATGCCGCGGTCTGAGATAACCAGAAATCAGACTCCGCCATCCACGGAAAACTTTTAGGAAATGCGGGATCCTGCCAACGGCGAGCTACCCATGCCAGGTAGTACACCATTCGCATGGCACGCAAAGGTTCGATCAACGCCAACTCACTCTGATCAAACTCGGCAAACTCTGAGTAAGCCTCCAGCAAAACATCCAGCTGCATCAGGCGATCACGGCGCTCACCGTGCAACAGCATCCACAGATCCTGTACCGCCGGCCCATTGCGCGCATCGTCAAGATCAACAAACAGTGGGCCATCACGCCACAGGATATTGCCCGGGTGGCAGTCACCGTGCAAACGCCGCGGCTGCCAGTCCAGATGCCAATGGTGTTTTATCGCCTCAATCAGAGCGTCCGTCGCAGTCAGGAAGCTGTCGCGCTGTGCATTGGGCAACAGTTCGCAGCCAGCCAGCACTTCACGCGGCGCGGTGAGATATTCTTCAATCCCCATTGTAGGACGCTCCACAAACAGGCTTTCACTGCCCACCTGATGAATACGCCCCAGGAAACGGCCAACCCACTCCAGTTGATCGAGGTTGTCTATCTCATACTGCCGCCCGCCAACGCTGGGAAATACGGTAAAAAAGAAACCGCTGTGCGTATGTAGCGTATTGCCCTGCAGGGCCAGTGGCGCAACTGCAGGGATCTCCGCCTGAGCAAGATCCCCGGCGAACTGGTGTTCTTCAATAATTTGCGCCGCACTCCAACGTTCGGGCCGGTAAAACTTCACCACGTAGCGCTTACGATCTTCGTCCATAAACTGGTAGACGCGGTTTTCATAGCTGTTCAGCGCCGTTAGCCCGGAATCTACACGCAGGCCAACCCCTTCCAGCGCGTCCATAATCAGGTCGGGCGACAGGGTTTGAAAATTAAAAGCGGAGTTGTTCATAACAACATTCAGTTTCATTGGGTGACAGCACTGTGCCGGGAATGAGAAATAGTAGCATTAATGACAAATTTCACGAGCACTGGTTCACCGTACCGCACAAATGCTAATCCTTTATAACGCCACGGGCGCGCAGCAAGGCCGTTTTAAAGTCTTCTTCGTAATCCTTTTTCAGCCCTGGGATCTGTTCCGTGCTGGCGCTGCCGCGCATTTTCAGATGGTAGATAAGAATATCATCACTCAGTTCAGCCAAATCCCCCTGAAAACCGGCTTCTTGCGCCAACTTTTGCAAAAACTGAATCAGGTTGAGATCAGGATCTTCCTGCCAGGCCGGGTGTAACAGCTCAATCAGCTCGTTTACGCGGTGCGTTTTCATCGCAATACCGTCCAATAGAATGAATAAGCACACAAAGTAACAGGCTTACCAACGCAGTGAAAGAAGCAGCTTGTCAATAAAGGTAAATCCTGATGCCGCACCGGCTTTAGCGCTACAATCAGGACGTTAGCCACAATGCAGGATGAAAAATATGCACGAGGACATTACCGGCATTATTCTGGCCGGGGGACGCGCCACGCGAATGGGTGGGGAAGATAAAGGCTTGGTTCAGGTTGCCGGAATACCGTTGTATCAGCACGTGCTTGCCCGATTACAACCGCAGGTAGGCTCGATTGCCATCAGCGCCAACCGCAATCAGGCCCGTTATCAGGAAAGCGGCCTGCCGGCGATCGGCGATCTGACCACTGATTTTTCCGGTCCTCTGGCCGGTATATTGGCCGGGCTGAGATACGCCGCCACTGAATGGGTAGTATTTGTTCCCTGCGATGTGCCCGATTTTCCCACCACGTTGGTCGAACAGCTCTGGCAGCAAAAAGGCCCGGCACTGGCCGCCTATGCCAGCGATGGGGAGCGGGCACATCCAACGCTGGCACTGTTGCACACCAGCCTGGCGCCCCAGTTAGCAGGCTATCTGGCTAGAGGGGATCGCAAGCTAATGCTGTTTCTGGATGCAGCAGGCGCGCGCCAGGTAACGTTCACTGGTCAGCAAGCCGCATTCCACAACCTTAATACGCGAGAAGACTGCCTGCGCTGGCAGCAGGAAAAAGGATTCCCCCATGAATAACCCCCACCCTCCTTTGCTGGGCATTGCTGCCTATAGCGGTACAGGTAAAACTACCCTGCTTAAGCAGCTAATACCGTTATTGAGACAGCGGGAAATCCGAGTAGGACTGATTAAACATACGCATCATGATATGGATGTAGATACGCCAGGCAAAGACAGTTATGAATTACGTAAAGCAGGCGCCGATCAAACATTGGTCGCCAGCGATCGTCGCTGGGCACTAATGACAGAAACACCGGAGCAATTGCCGCTTGATCTGCACTATCTGGCCAGCCGATTTGATCGTGACAAGGTAGATGTGATTTTAGTGGAAGGGTTTAAACACGAATCAGTGAGTAAGATCATTCTGTATCGTGAAGATATAGGCAGGCCGCTGGAGGATATGCTGGATAAGTTTGTCATTGCCGTAGCCAGCGATCGGCCTGTTACAGGGGTTAAATGCCTGGATATTAACCAGCCTGAGGCAATCGCTGAGTTTATCGTCGAGTGGTTGAAAGGCGCAGCGTAGCTGCGCCCGGAGTTTTCTGCCCCC
>NZ_BCTU01000037.1 GCF_001590925.1 Serratia plymuthica NBRC 102599 | reverse complement strand
TGTTCCTGTGGTTTTGCCGCGGGTATTGGGTGTTGCTCCTGCGGTTGACGCAACGGGGGTTGATGCTGTTGCATCGGCGTAGGTCGATTCATTACCGGTGGCGCAATAGCATGATTCACCGGCCTGACCGTCGGTGAAGGCGCGTAGGCCGGATGAGGAGCCGCTGCCAATGGCGCAGGCTGATGCGTTGCCCGGTTATCCGCCTGACGCGGTGGTGGCGTTTCCGTCCGCGGATGTTGTGGCATTGCCGTAGGGGCAGAATGGTTAAAGTTTGGCATGCTCATCGGCTGATGGACGACGGAGGGCTGCGTTACCGGGCGGGGTGCCGGAGGCGCTGAAGGGGGGAAGGGCGGCATTCCCACCGGTGGATGAGCGTTGCCTGCCTGCTGGGGGGCAAAGTGCGGTTTTGCCATGGTGGCAAAATTCGGCGCCGGGTGCTCTGCCGTTGGCATGGTCGGAACGAAATGCGGTGCCTGATTCACCTGCGTATTATAGTTATTCACTGTATTGGGGCGGTTCACATTATTGTACTGATTGATATTAGTGACGCGGTTAATCACAGTGGTGGAGCGCGATATATAAGGCGCATTGTTGTAAATCACCGGTTGACGCCGGTCGCCCCAATGCACATCCCAGCTATGCCAGCCATCGTTATGCTGATTGATCAAGGCGCCGACTGCGATGCCGACGCCAAAGCTGATAACGCCGGCTGCCAGCATATCCCCACCGCTGTAGCCGGAGGCAGGTTGATAGCGATAACCGGGATAGCTCGGCACCGTTTCGCCGTAGGCCACCCAGGGATCGTAACGCGGCACATAAACTACATCCGGCTGGCTGGGTTCAATCACAATCACCCGATCGGGCGCGGCGACCACGGTTTGTTGATAGGGTTGCTGCTGGAGAGCGTGCGTAGCCGGTGCAAGTACCACCCGTTGTTGAGGGGAGTTTTTCAGCGTGCCTTTATTCGCCGCACGTTGGCGCATTACCTGGATAGCGTTCATTACGTCGGTGGGATCGTTGACGTAAGCGTTGCCCAAGGCGCTGGTCCAGGGGATATTTTTTGCCATCTGGTCCAGCACGTCAGGGAATTGCACCAGGCTGCGAACGCTGGGATCCCAGGGTTGGGCGTCTGCGGCCGTGGCGAGCGCCGCCGGTTGCAGGCTGCGGTTCTGCGCCAGCCAATTATCTGCGGCGCTGATTTGATCGGGATAACCCGCACCGGCCAACACCTGGGCCAGTAGCTTGTCGGGGAACAGCGCTACCGGGCTCACCAACTGATAGAGTTGATCGGCGCTTAGCGGCGTATAGGCAGGTGCAGCGGCGGGCTGAGTTACACCCATTACGCCGGCGACACTTTTCTGATCGCAACCGCTGAGCGGCAGCAGAGCGAGACAGATCAACCCGGTTAAACACTTCGATTTGCGCATGGTTTATTCGCTTATTTCGGCACAGGTAATATGATGAGGCTAACACCTGGCGGGCGGGCTGCCAGTGCTGAGCAATACTCGCTTGCACATCTGGCGGGTCTGTCATCATTTATTGATTAACTTGATTATTGGATACAAGTTAATCAACCTGAGTTACAAATTTGGGAACCTGAACCAAGGGAGGGAGACGTGAAAATTTGGCCAGGGATCATCGCCGTCACGCTGCTTGCCGGCTGCCAAACTGCACCGCA
Source organism: Serratia plymuthica NBRC 102599 (assembly GCF_001590925.1). Lineage (GTDB taxonomy): Bacteria > Pseudomonadota > Gammaproteobacteria > Enterobacterales > Enterobacteriaceae > Serratia > Serratia plymuthica. The sequence goes on along the minus strand of NZ_BCTU01000037.1, from coordinate 47,474 downwards.
GGGTACCACCGTCGATCGCGGCGGCTACCAGCTTGAAACTCTGCATCAGGCGCAAGGTGCCGACCAGCGCATCCGTTTTCTGGTGATGCACTACACGGCGGAAGATTTTCATTCTTCGTTGAAAATCCTGACGGATGAACACGTCAGCGCACATTACCTGCTGCCGGCGCATCCGCTGCGCGAACAGGGCAAACCGGTTGCCTTTCAACTGGTGCCGGAAGCGTTGCGCGCATGGCACGCCGGGGCCAGCTATTGGCGCGGTCGTACCAGCCTGAATGACACCTCTATAGGCATTGAAATCGTCAATCGCGGGTTCAGCCGCCGCATGCTGTTTACCCACTGGCAGCCGTATACGCCGGAGCAAATCGCGCTGTTGATCCCGCTAAGCCGGGATATCATTCAGCGCTACGGCATTCAGCCGACCGACGTGGTGGGGCACAGCGATATAGCGCCGCAACGCAAGCAGGATCCCGGCCCGCTCTTTCCCTGGCAGCAACTGGCAGAAGCGGGGATCGGCGCCTGGCCGGACGCGGCAGAGGTGCAAAGGCGATTGGCGGGGCGTGACCGCCATGCGGCGGTACCGTTGGCGCCGCTGCTGGAAAAGCTGGCGCGCTACGGGTATGGCGTCGATGCGCAGTGGGATGCACAGCAACAACGAAACCTGTTGGCGGCGTTCCAGATGCATTTCCGGCCCAGCGATTTTCGCGGTGAGCCGGATGCTGAAAGCGAGGCGATTGTCGATGCGTTGCTGCAGAAGTACGGTGCGGCGCGTTGATTACAGGCCGTACAGCTTGCCGTGTTCTTTCAGCCAGCGGGCGGTGCGGGTAATGCCTTCATCCAGCGAAACAATCGGCTGATAACTCAGTTCCTGCTGCGCACGGGTGGTATCCAGCGTCAGATCAAAATTGAGCTTGGCGACGCCATAATGGGTGAGCACCGGTTCTTTCTCGCTTTTACTGCCGAGCTTCTCCATGCCGCGGGCCATCATATCCAGCATCGGGTAGGGCACCGAGCGGATCCGGCATTTCATGCCCAGTTCGTCGATCAACTGCTGTACCACGCTGCGCAGCGGGCGTGCCTGCTGGTTGGTGATGTTGTAGGCGCGCCCGGACGGCGTATCCTCTTTTTGGGTCGCCAGCCACATGGCGTGTACCGCGTTTTCCAGATAGGTCATGTCCACCAGCGCTTCACCGCCGCGCGGCAGCAGCAGGTTGCCGTAATGCTTAATCATCTGCAGCAGGCGTGGCAGCATCACTTTGTCGTGAGGGCCAAACAGCCCCTGAGGGCGCAGGATGGTGAAGTGGGTCTGCGGGTTGGACAGCGCCAGTTGCTGGATCACCTGCTCGCCGGCGGCCTTGCTGCGCGCAAACTCGTTGGCATAGCGTGCCGGCCGGAAATCTTCGGTAATGTTGCGATGGTGATGATAATCGAAATAAATCGCCGGCGAAGAGATATGGACAAACTGCGAAACGCCGTAGGCCGCCGCCCATTCGCCCAGGCGACGGGTGGCGCGCACGTTGGCCAGCTCAAACGCCTCTTCGGTGCCCCAGGGGGAGGTAAAACTGGAGCAATGCCACAGCACGTCCACCTCGGCCAGCATCGCTTTGGCCTGCGACGAGATCAGGTTGGTGAGATCGGCATGAATGAATTCCGCGCCCATTTTTTCCAGCAAACTGCCCATGGCCTGGTTACGGCCGGTGGCGCGTACTTTTATGCCCTGGCGGCGGAGATATTCAACGGCGTTACGGCCTAACCCACTGGTTGCACCGGTGACCAATACCTTCATAACGAACTCTATTCTCGCCAAAAATCAGAATGCTGAAGGCCGTCAGCGGCACCCCAGCAAATAAGATGCCATTCTTCCGTGATTTCGTGCGCTATGCAATCGGAAAGGGCCTAACCGCAGCAGCAAACTGTGCGGTTGATCGACAAATGAACATCAGGCCGTGCAGCGGGTCACGGTAGATTGTATTCGTGCTCTTCGGCCAGCTTCGCAATACGCCGTGCCATGCCGCGAAAAATGAACAGGTGGGCAGGCATCATGGCGAACCAGTACAGCAACCCGCTGAAACCGGCGGGATGCCACCAGGCGCGGACATCAAGGCTGCGGCGATCGCCGTGATCTTTGATAGTGAAGGTTAAACGCCCCAGGCCGGGCGCTTTCATGCCGAACAAGAGCGCCAGTTGACGTAGCGGCTTGAGGGTGATCACTTTCCAGCCGTCGACCAGATCGCCCACTGCCAGCGTATCGCGCGGCGGGCGGCCATACACCACCCGATTGCCGATCATATCGTCCATGCGGGCGCGGATCTGCCACAGGAGGTTGGCATAGAAATACCCCTCTTTGCCGCCCAATTGCTGCACCACGTGCCACAAGGCCTGGCTGGACGCGTGGGTTTCCAGCGTGCAACCCGCCTGCTTGGGATAGAAACCATAGCCCGGCCGCCAGCGCGCCCGCGCCTCCGGATCGTAGCCCCAGTCGGCGGAGTCGACCACCTCCTTCTCGCGGCACAGGGTTTCGCGTACCGCCTCATCGAAGGTTTGCAGCGTTTGCGGGATCAGTGCTTGCAACGGTTTGCCGTCGGCGGGCAGATCGTGGTTCAGGCCTTGAATCAGCGCGCTGGCGATGGACGTGGGCACGGAGGTGATCAGGCTGATAAACCAGACTGAAATAAAGCGCGTGGGCAGGGGAATGGGGATCAGCCAGCGCTTCTTGCCGCTGATCCTGATGAAACGCTCAAACATCGTCTGGTAGCTGATATATTCCGGCCCGGCGACGTCAAAAATACGATTTTCTTCCGCCGGATGCGCCAGCAGGTCGGCCAGATACACCAGCAGGTTTTCCAGCGCCACCGGCGAAGATTTAGAGCGCACCCAGCGCGGCGGCGTCAGCACCGGCAGGTTGTAGACCATATCGCGCATCACTTCGAACGCCGCCGAACCTGGGCCGACGATAATACTGGCGCGCAATTCGGTGACCGGGATGCCGCTTTGGCGCAGTATCTCACCGGTTAGCTTGCGTGCCACCAGGTGCGGCGAACTGTCGCCGGTCGGCTGCAGGGCACCGAGAAAAATGACCTGTTTGACGCCGGAGCTGCGCAGCGCATCGCGCAGGTTTTCCGCCGCCTGGCGTTCCTTTTCTATAAAGTCATCACCGTCGCCCATACCGTGGATCAGATAATAAAGGGTATCTATATCCCATAGCGCGGCGCCCAGGGTTTCCGGGCGATAAACGTCGACATAGTGGCAGTTAACCCGCGGCCAGTTCTGGTCTTGCAACCATTCCAGACGGCGCGCGGCGGCGGTAATGGTATGTCCCTGCTCGATCAGGTGAGGGATCAGATTCTGGCCAATGTAGCCGCTGGCTCCGAGAACCAATACGCGTTGGGGTGTCATCAGCGCTGCCTTATGCAGTGAAAGTCGATGACAGAATGCCAAACCTGGCGTTTAAATGCACTTTTTGTGTGGTTATGAGGGAGTTGCATCCGCCAAGAGGCGGGGTCACACTACGGGCCGTTTGCCTGTGATAAGCCGGATGATATGAAACTGAATGCTGTTTGTTATGCCCTGTTGGGCCTGGCTTTAATCGCCAGCCTGTTTTTCCTGCATCCGATTGGGATGTGGTGGCTGTTGGCCAACTTGCTGACGTTGTTGGTGTACGGCGCGGATAAGTTTGCTGCGCGCAAGGGTTGGCAACGGGTGCCGGAAAGCACCTTGTTGGTGTTTGGGCTGGTGGGGGGATGGATTGGCGCGATAGTCGCACAGCAGCTGTTTCGCCATAAAACCCAGAAACAGCCGTTCAAAACCTGGTTCATCCTCAGCGTGGTGCTGAACCTGGTGGCGACGCTGGGGATCTGGTACTGGGTTTACGGCCGCTGGATTATCTGAAGGCGGGGCGCAGTGGCGCCCCGTTCGGATCAGGATTCAGGCATGCTGCCGTAGGAACTCCCGCCATAAATCGACGACTTGCTGCAGATCCTGACGGCTGACGTCGAGATGGGTCAGAATGCGCGTCAGCGGCCCGCTGCTGATCAGCACGCCACGCTCTCGCATCCACGGCCCCAGCTTTGCCGCCAGCTCTGGCGATTGGCGCAGGTACAGCACGTTGGTTTGTGCACCCGGCTCAGCAACCTCCACGCCCATCCCCTGCAATTGCTGTTCCAGCCATTTGGCGTTGTCGTGGTCATCGCGCAGCCGTTCGACGTTATGCTCCAGCGCATACAAACCCGCTGCCGCCAGAATACCGGCCTGGCGCAGGCCGCCGCCGGTCATTTTGCGCCAGCGCACGGCGCGCTGAATAAAGGCTTCACTGCCGCACAGCAGCGAACCTACCGGCGCGCCCAGCCCTTTCGACAGGCAGATGGTGAAGGTGTCGCAGTATTGCACAATCTCTTTCAGCGGCAGGTTCAGCGCGACGGCGGCATTGAAGATGCGCGCGCCGTCGATGTGCAGCGCCAATTGATGCTCGCGGGTGAACCGCCAGGCCTGCTGCAGGTATTCCTGCGGCAGCACGCGGCCGCTGATGGTGTTTTCCAGGCTCAGCAGACGGGTTCTGGCGAAGTGAATGTCATCGGGTTTGATTGCCGCCGCGACCTTGTCCAGCGGCAGGGTGCCGTCCGGGTTCGCCTCAATCGGCTGCGGCTGGATGCTGCCGAGCACCGCCGCGCCGCCGGCCTCGTATTTATAGTTATGCGCCTGCTGGCCGACAATATACTCATCGCCGCGCTGACAATGGCTCAACAGCGCTACCAGGTTGGCCTGGGTACCGCTCGGCAGAAACAGCGCCGCTTCCTTGCCGGACAGACGAACCGCTTCCGCCTCCAGCGCGTTTACCGTGGGATCATCGCCATAAACGTCATCGCCCACGTCGGCCTGCGCCATGGCTTGGCGCATGGCGGCGCAAGGGCGGGTCACGGTGTCACTGCGTAAATCGATAAGCATACAACTCCTCAGCATCAATCCGGAAAATGGCTTCCATCATAGCCGGATTATCGCGTGGCAAAAGCGGAAAATGGCAGGCGCAGCGGTTGCCGCGCCCGCAGAGGATCAGCGCAGCCAGTTGGTTTTCGCCAGTTCGACCACTTCGTCGCCACGGCCGTTGATAATGGCGCGCAGCATATACAGGCTGAAGCCTTTGGCCTGTTCGAATTTGATCTGCGGCGGCATCGCCAGTTCCTGTTTGGCGGTCACCACATCCAACAGGGCCGGGCCGGGGTGCGCCAGCATTTCTTGCAGCGCAGCGTCCAGATCCGAAGCCTTCTCGACGCGAATGCCCTTGATGCCGGCGGCATTGGCAATCGCCGCAAAATCCGGGTTGTGCAGATCGGTACCGTCGGTCAGGTAGCCGCCGGCCTTCATTTCCATGGCCACAAAACCCAGCACGCTGTTGTTGAAGATCACAATCTTGACCGGCAATTTCAACTGGGTCAGCGACAGGAAATCCCCCATCAGCATGGTAAAACCGCCGTCGCCGCACAGGGCGATCACCTGCTTGCCCGGCTCGGTGGCTTGTGCGCCGATGGCCTGCGGCATGGCGTTGGCCATCGAACCGTGGTTGAACGAACCCAGCAGGCGGCGTTTGCCGTTCATTTTCAGGTAGCGTGCCGCCCACACTGTCGGTGTGCCGACGTCGCAAGTGAAGATGGCGTCGTCGTTGGCGTATTGACTGATCTGCTGCGCCAGATACTGCGGGTGGATCGGTTGATCGTCATTGGCGCTCGCCAACCCATCGAGATCCTTGCGCGCGGTGCGGTAGTGCTCCAGCGCCTTGTCAAGAAACGCGCGGTCGCTCTTCGGTTCCAGTTGCGGCAGCAGGGCTGTGAGGGTGGTGTGGATATCGCCCACCAGCGCCATGTTGACCGGGCAATGCGCGCCGATGCTGCCGGGGTTGATGTCGATCTGAATGATGTTGGCGTTGGTCGGGTAGAACGCGCGGTACGGGAACTGGGTGCCGAGCAGCACCAGGGTATCGGCGTTCATCATCGCGTGGTAGCCGGACGAAAAGCCGATCAACCCGGTCATGCCGACGCTGTACGGGTTGTCCCATTCGATATGCTCTTTGCCGCGCAGTGCGTGGACCACCGGCGCTTGCAGCAGCTCGGCCAGCTTGACCACTTCGTCATGCGAACCGGCGCAGCCGCTGCCGCACATCAGCGTGATGTTCTTCGCCTGATTCAGTATGGCCGCCAGCTTGTTCAGCTCGCTCATCGGCGGTTGAACCAACGGCAGTGCCGGGGTGTGCCAGACCATGCTGGCGTCTTCCGGCGCCATGCGCAGCGCCACGTCGCCCGGCAGCACGATCACCGACACGCCACGATTGAGGATCGCCTTACGCATGGCGATTTCCAGCACCCGCGGCAGCTGTTCCGGATTGGAGACCAGTTCACAGTAGTGGCTGCATTCACGGAACAGCTCTTGCGGGTGGGTTTCCTGAAAATAACCGCTGCCGATTTCGCTAGAGGGAATATGCGCGGCAATCGCCAATACCGGCACGTGGTTGCGGTGGCAGTCGAACAGGCCGTTGATCAGGTGCAGGTTGCCCGGGCCGCAGGAGCCGGCGCAAACCGCCAACTGCCCGGTGAGCTGGGCTTCTGCGCCGGCGGCAAACGCGGCCACCTCTTCGTGGCGCGTGCCCAGCCATTCGATGGTGCCCATGCGGTGCAGGCTGTCGCTAAGGCCGTTGAGCGAATCGCCGGTGACGCCCCAAATGCGTTTCACGCCAGCCTGCTCCAGCGTTTTGGCGACCAGTGTGGCTACGGTTTGCTTCATAATTCCCCCAAGCGTTGTAAAGGCCCCTCATCTTTCAAACCACAGCGTTGTGGGCTGCGACTTGAAATCCAGTGGGTATGAATCGTTAAGTCTTTTTCAGATGGACGTAATAAAACGCACGGAACAGGGGAAAGTGTAGAAGGGGTGTGCGGGACGTGCTTGCCGATAAATGCCCCATCGGCGAGATGGGGCAGCAAGCATCAGGCGAGGGTGACGTCGCCCTGCAACTGGCAACTGCACGCCAGCACATACCCTTGGGCGATCTCGGCCGGGGTGAGCGTCATGCTGCTGGTGGTGGTGTAATCACCGTCGAGAATGCGGGTTTTGCACGAGCCGCACACCCCGGCGCGGCAGGCGGCGTTAACCGGCAGCGCGTGGGTCTCCATTGCCGCCAGCAGCGAGCTACCGACCGGTACGCGGAACTCGCGCAGCGGCCGGGCGGCGCGCAGCGTTAGCCCTTCGCCTTGCCCGGAGTCCGTTTCCGCCGGCGTATGGAACTGTTCTTTGTGGAAGCGGGCTGCCGGCACGCCAAGCTGGCGGCAAAGTTGCTCCGCCTGCGTCATGTAAGGCGCGGGGCCGCAGGTCATCACCGTACGTTCGACAATATCCGGCGCGGCCTGTCGCAAGGCTTCTAACGTTATCCGCCCGTTGAGGTAGCCCGGCTGAGCATCCTGTTCGGCCATCAGCGTCAGTTGCAGTTGAGGATACGCGGCGCACAACTCGCGCCATTGTTCGGCAAAAATCGTATCGGCAGGGGTACGTACGTTAAAGATCACGGCAATATCGCAGGCCGGACGATTGGCTACCAACCAGCGGCACATGGAGATAATCGGCGTAACGCCACAGCCGGCCGCCAGCATCAGGTAACGATCGGCCGGGTGCCGTTCGCAACTGAACTCTCCCTGCGCATCGGACAGCCACAGGGTGTTACCGGGTTTGACCTCCTGCGTCAGCCAGCGCGAGCCCGCGCCGTCCGGCAGGCAACGCACGCTGATGCTGAGAAAACGGCTTTGGCCGGGTGAGGAAGACAGCGTATAGGCGCGCAGCGTTTCTTCGGTATTGCGGATGCTGACCAGCGCAAACTGGCCGGCCTGATAAGGGTAAAAAACGTCGCAGATCAGGTTCAGCGTCCAAACGTCGGCAGTTTCTTGCCGGATCGAGTGTACCTGCATGCGATTGGGGCAAAGGGGAGTGGGTTGGGTCATAGAGCACCTCAAAGGCAAAGGGGCCGGCATAGGCGCGGCCCCGAAAAACAACGGCATCAACCGAGCAAGGCTTGCAGGTCCTGCTCAACGGTGGTGATCGGGCGCATGCCGAACTTGTCGTAGAGGATCGCCATCAGGTTGTCGGTCAGGAAGCCCGGTGCGGTCGGGCCGGTGACGATGTTTTTTACCCCCAGCGACAACAGCGTCAGCAAGATGACGATCGCCTTTTGTTCAAACCACGACAGCACCAGGCTGAGAGGCAGTTCGTTGACCGTGCAGCCAAGCGTTTCGGAAAGTTTGACCGCCAGCATGATGGCGGAATAGGCGTCGTTGCACTGGCCGACATCCAGCAGGCGTGGCAGGCCTTCCAGCGTGCCGAAGTCCAGCTTGTTGAAGCGGTATTTGCCGCAGGCCAGCGTCATGATCAGGCAATCTTGCGGCACGCTGCGGGCGAAGTCGGTGAAATAACTGCGCTCATCGCGGCTGCCGTCACAACCGCCGACCAGGAACACGTGGCGCAGTTTCTTCTGCGCCACCAGATCGATCACCGTATCGGCGGCGTTGAGCAGCGTCTGGCGGCCAAAGCCGACGGTGATCATATGTTCGATCTCGGTATAAGGGAAACCGCTCATGCCCTGCGCCTGGGCGATCACGCGGGTGAAGTCCTCCCCTTCCAGATGGTTAACGCCCGGCCAGCCGACGATGCTGCGTGTCCAGATGCGATCGCCGTAGTTGCCGACGTTAGGATCGATAATGCAGTTGGAGGTCATCAGGATAGGGCCGGGGAATTTGGCGAACTCGATTTGCTGGTTCTGCCAGCCGCTGCCGTAATTGCCGACCAGATGTTTGAATTTTTTCAGTTCCGGGTAGCCGTGCGCCGGCAGCATTTCACCGTGGGTATAGACGTTAACGCCCTGGCCCTCGGTTTGCTCCAGCAGCATGCGCAGATCTTTCAGATCGTGGCCGGAGATCAGAATCGCCTTACCCGCTACCGGGCGTACATTCACCGCACTGGGGATCGGATCGCCATAGGCCTGGGTTTCACCGTGATCGAGGATCGCCATCACGTTGAAGTTCATTTTACCGATACCCATGGCGTTATTCAGCAGGGTATCCACGTCGCGCGGCTGGGTGCCGAGCCAGGCCATAAAGGCATGGTAATCGGCATAGATTTGGTCGTCGAACTGGCCCAACACGTGGGCGTGCTCCATATAGGCTGCCGCCCCTTTCAGGCCGTACAGGCACAGCATGCGCAGGCCGTGAATGTCATCACCCACCTCGGCCTTGTCGGTGTTGAGGGCGAACTGCGCCGCCTGCTGCAACAGCGTCGGCATGTCGTCGCCGTCGAGTTGCAGACTGGCCAGCGGATGATCGACGTGTGCGCTGGCGTCCAGCAGCCGGCAGCGCGTGGCCAGCGCGTCGCGCAGGAGGAGGGTTTCCCGCGCGTAGCCGACAATGCGATCAGAGTCGAAGTTAACGTTGGTCAGAGTGGAGAAGAAGGCGCGGGGGGCAAAGCTGTCGATCTCGTGATCGATAATCCCGAGCGAGCGAGCCAGCAGAGCCCAGGCGGACAGCCCTTGTAACGCTGCTACCAGCAGATCTTGCAGATCGGAGGTTTCCGCCGTTTTGCCGCACATGCCCTGAGCATACGAGCAGCCGTTGCCTGCCGGAGTACGGATGGTTTGTTCACATTGCACACAGAACATAATCGCTTCCTTTTTTAAAGTTGCATTTATAATGCTTGTTTATGAGCATAGATCGGCAACCGGAGCTTAAAAAGGCTTTTGTGGTACTACTGTGGGCAAGTTTGATTTAGCGCAATTTTACCCTGCGGATGGGAATTATTACGCTTTACGGGGGCATAGCCCCCGGAAGAAATCACGAGAAAAGGGCGATCAGTACCGGCGCCAGCAGGCTCAGCAGGAACCCGTGCACGATGGCGGGCGGTACCATTTCCAACCCACCGCTGCGCTGTAACACCGGCAGGGTAAAGTCCATCGAGGTGGCCCCGCACAGACCCAGCGCCGAGGAACGGCTGCGGCGTACCAGGGTCGGGATCAGCATAATTGCCACCAACTCGCGCGCCAGATCGTTAAAGAAGGCCGCGCTGCCCAGTACCGGGCCATAAGCGTCGGTGATCAGAATACCGGAAAGCGAATACCAGCCGAAACCGGAAGCCATCGCCAGCCCGGCTTTGATCGGCAGCCCCAGCAATTGTGCCGCCAGCGCGCCGCCGGCCAGTGCGCTGATCGTCACCACCACCGCTACGATCATGCCGCGCCGGTTAATCACGATTTGACGCAGCGTCATGCCGCTGTTGCGCAGTTGGATACCCACCAGCAGCAGCAGGAAAATCAACGCATATTCACTGCCCTTTCCGGCAAACTGCAGCCACGGCCACTGTGTCAGACCGAGCAGGAAACCGCCGAGCACCACGCCGCACAGTTTGAATGATTCCAGCGCCATATGCAGGCGCGAAGGCAACCGCTCCTGTTTATGGCTGTTGCGCCAGGGCATTTTGCGTTCCAGCAGTGTCAGCATCAGCAAGCTGGCGGCCAGGATGCACAGGAAAAACACCGCGGCGTACTGGAATATCAGCAACAGGTTGCTGCTCAAATCTTCCAGAAATGCCAGGCTGATGCCCATAAAAAACAGGATCACGTAAACCATCCCGCTCAGCAGGCGGTTGATGGCCTGGAGTAACGTCCGGCTGCGTAAGGGGATGAGATAACCGGCAATCAGCGGTAACAGAATAATCAACAGTCCTGAATACATGGTGAAGCTTGCGTCCTTTGTTCTGGGGGCGGTGCGCGGATGACCGGCGAGGCCCACACGCTAACCAAAACGGTGGCCGGAGTAAAGCGGCAGATTTGATGCAGTCTGCTTGACCTGCAAGGGGTTTTTTGACCATGCTCTGGAAAGGTCACCTTCATTGAGGACGGTGACGGCACGCACGGGAGGCGGCAGATGTTCTTAGAGCGTATCGAGATTGTAGGTTTCCGCGGCATTAATCGGCTGTCCCTGATGCTGGACGACAACACGCTGCTGCTCGGCGAAAACGCCTGGGGTAAATCCAGCCTGCTTGACGCGCTGACCCTGCTGTTGGCGCCGGAGCAACAGCTATACCGTTTTGAAGTGCACGACTTCCATTTTCCTCCCGGCGAAGAGGCGGCCAAAGACCGGCACTTGCAGGTGGTGTTTACCTTTTGCGAGAAAGACCTCGGGCACGCTCATCTCCCCCGTTATCGCCATCTGTCGCCGCTGTGGGTCAAGGGCGATGATAATCTGAACCGTATTTATTACCGTTGCGAAGGTGAACTGGACGATGACGATACGGTGTGCACCTGGCGCAGTTTTTTGGACGCCGAGGGCAATGCGATGCAACTGCATCATATTGAACAACTGGCGCACGCCATTATCCGTATTCACCCGGTATTGCGTTTGCGCGATGCGCGTTTTATTCGCCGCTTGCGGCCCAGCACGCTCAATGACGAGCACCCTGCGGATAATCAGGCGCTGGCTCAGCAGTTGGATCAATTGACGCGCGAACTGGTGCGCAATCCGCAAAAGCTGACTAATGGCGAGCTGCGTCAGGGGCTGGCGGCGATGCAGCAACTGCTGGAACACTACTTCGCTGAGCAGGGATCGCAGGTGGCGCGCCCGCGCAGCCACCGGTTGGATCAAGATCAGGACCAGCAGGCGTGGCGCTCGCTGGACAGCATCAACCGTATGGTCGCTGAGCCGAACAGCCGCAGCATGCGGCTGATTTTGCTGGGCATGTTTTCTACGCTGCTGCAGGCCAAGGGCAACGTCAAGTTGGATCCGCACGCCCGGCCGTTGCTGTTGGTGGAGGACCCGGAAACCCGGCTGCACCCGATCATGCTGTCGGTGGCCTGGGGGCTGCTCAACCAGTTGCCGCTGCAGCGCATCACCACCACCAACTCCAGTGAGCTGGTGTCGCTGGTTCCGGTGGAACACGTTTGCCGGCTGGTGCGCGAGTCGGGACGGGTTGCCACTTATCGGCTTGGGCCACGCGGGCTGGGGCCGGAGGACGGGCGGCGGATTGCTTTTCATATTCGCTTTAACCGACCGTCATCGCTGTTTGCCCGCTGTTGGCTGCTAGTGGAAGGCGAAACAGAGGTTTGGCTGCTGAGTGAACTGGCGCGCCAGTGCGGCTATCACTTTGAAGCGGAAGGGGTACGGGTGATTGAATTTGCCCAGTGCGGCCTGAAGCCGTTGCTGAGGTTTGCTCGCCGTATGGGCATTGAATGGCATGCGCTGGTGGACGGCGACGAGGCCGGGAAGAAATACGCCAACACCGTGCGCAGTTTGCTGGATAACCACGGCGACAGCGAGCGTGACCGCCTAACCGCGCTGCCGGCGCCGGATATGGAGCACTTTATGTTCCGCGAGGGGTTCAGCCCGGTGTATCACCGCGTCGCTTCTGTGCCGAAAAATGCTCAGATGCCGATACGTAAGGTGATCCTGAAGGCGGTGCATCACTCTTCGAAACCCGATTTGGCTATCGAAGTGGCGATGCAGGCCGGCGAGTGGGGCACCGATTCCGTGCCGCCATTGCTGAAGAAAATGTTCTCGCGTGTGATCTGGCTGGCGCGGGGCCGGGCGGATTAGGCGCCCGGCAGTCTTATCGGGTACTGAAATGTTCAGCCATTCCCTGTTCCAGTTCATCCAGCAATTGATAACGACGGCGGTATTCTGCCCGTTTCTTGCTGACCACCTCATCGATCGGTTTACGCGTGATGCGCTCCGGCAGCAGGAAGTAGCCGCTGTCGAGCATCTTGCCGCCCATTGAGCTCCAGAACTGATCGTAATCGGCGTGCAGTTGGGCTTTCTTTTTACTGTGATAACGCCAATTCTGATAAATATGGGTGGTATTGCCAACCGCCACTATTTGCCGGATGCCCAGGTGATGAGCCAGCGTGCAGATGCCTTCCAGCACCAGCCGTTTCGGAAACAACCCGTGGCATTCCTTGGTGGCGTGCTGAATTTCCGCGTGCGGCACCTGGTTGTTGGCCCCCTGCAAGCCGCCGATGAACAGCGTCGGCTGTTGCTGATAGTGCATCAGCGCAAAGGTGATTTCCGCCAGCATAATGCCGTTGGCGTTACGCAGCAGCAGGGTGGCTTCCCCTTCTTTGTTCAAATTATCGATGGCCGACAGCTCCAGCGAAACCGATTCGCCGCTTTTGCCGCTGGCGGTGGCCAGCACAAAGGGTTTCTTCAGATGACCGATACGCATTTTCAGCGGCATGCGCTGCGCGCTGAGAGCGTAATGATCGCGCAGGGCGAACAGACACTCGATCTTGTTCATGTTCGCCGCCAGATAGGGGCGATGCAGCTTGCAGGGCAGATTGGGCTGCGCGCTCAGAATCTCATCCCGCAGAGGATTGGACGCCAGCGTGTTCAGCAGGGCGCCGGTAGTGCGCCAGCAAAACAGCGAGCGGCTGAGAAACTTCAGGCGGAATGAGGTTTTTTTCCAGGCATTACTCGGCGCCATATCGCCATTAATCAGTGCCGTCATCAGTTGCCAACCGTTAAGCGGGCGTGCAGATACGAGTGGATAGCTGAGCTGAGACATGATGAAATCCTTGGCAGTGTCGAATAGCGCTATTTCAGCAAGCTTTCGCTAAACGGGAGTTCAATGCTTAACTGTAACCAAGGGTGTCTACACATTGTGTTGAGCTAAGGTTTAGTTACACCCTATTGCTGTACACGGCATTTTTGCTCCGTTTCCGCCTGAAATTACCTTCTTGCTTGCGAAAAGCAGCCTCGCGCCAAAACGAGCGGCCAGGTTGCTTTTCCCAAACCATTCTCTGCTGCAACGTTTATCGGACGTTAAGTAGCGGGAGATGCCGGGGATAATTTCATCTATTGCTGCCAGTTTCCCTCATGGTTTGCTCTTAATTCTGACTTAATGCGTACATAGTCCGTGAAGGTTATAATCCCGTTCAACTTACTATGGGCATGATGAATAACGGATTTACACCGGATGAGATGCCGGGTAAACCGTCTGGGTTATTTGAAGTAAGTGATAAAAAACAAAAGGATGATGGCATCAATGATGTTTAAAGGACATAAGCGACGCTGGGGCATCGCACTGATCGTCGTGGCGGCGATCGCCGCGCTGGCGATCTGGCATTTCAGCCGCCCGGCGCCAACCCAGTTTAAAACGGTGAAGGTGGCCAAGCGCGACCTGCAGCAAAATGTGCTGGCGACCGGCCAGCTTGACGCGGTGCGCAAGGTTGACGTTGGTGCGCAGGTCAGCGGGCAGTTGGAAAGTCTGTATGTTGAGATCGGCGATAAGGTGAAAAAAGGCCAGTTGCTTGGCGTGATCGATCCGCAGCAGGCACAAAACAGTATCCGCGAGGGTGAGGCGACGCTGCGTGAACTGCACGCTCAACTGCAACAGGCCCAGGCCGAACAACAACTGGCGGCGGTAACGCTGCAGCGCAATCAGGCACTGGCGAAGTTGCAAGCGGTATCGCGCCAGGATCTGGATCAGGCGGCGACGCAACTGGCGGTGAAGAAGGCGCAGGTCGGCACCATCAATGCGCAGATTGCCCGCAATCAGGCCAGCCTGGACACCGCTAAAATCAATCTGGCATTTACCCGTATTGAAGCGCCGATGGACGGCGATGTGGTGCAGATCACCACGCTGCAAGGCCAGACGGTAATCGCCGCGCAGCAGGCACCGAACATTCTGACGTTGGCGGATCTCAGCACCATGCTGGTGAAAGCGCAGGTCTCGGAAGCGGACGTTATCAGCCTCAAACCGGGTCAGAAGGCCTGGTTTACCGTGTTGGGCGATCCTAACCGGCGTTTTGACGGCGTGCTGAAAGACATTCAGCCGACGCCGGAAAAGGTTAACAACGCCATCTTTTACTATGCGCGTTTCGAAGTGCCGAACCCCGAAGGTCTGCTGCGTCTGCAGATGACGGCGCAGGTGCATATTCAACTGGCGGGCGTCAGCCAGGCGCAGGTCATTCCTCTGGCGGCGCTGGGCGACCAAATCGCCGATAACCGTTACCACGTCGCGGTATTGAAACAGGGCAAGGAAGAAAAACGCGAGGTGACCATAGGTCTGCGTAATAATATTGACGTACAAATTACGAGCGGCTTGAGCATCGGGGATGAAGTTATTGTCAGCCGTGGCGGCTCGGAGGCCAACTGATGGCGGCGCTGTTACAACTGAGCGGCATCCGCCGCAGCTATCAGTCGGGCGATCAGACGGTGGACGTGTTGAAAGGCGTGAGCCTGAGCATCGACGCCGGTGAAATGGTGGCAATCATGGGCGCCTCCGGTTCTGGCAAGTCTACGCTGATGAACATTCTCGGCTGTCTGGACAAGCCCAGCGCTGGCGTATACCGGGTGGCAGGCCAGGATGTGGCGACGCTGGATGGCGATGCCTTGGCCCGGCTACGGCGCGAGCATTTTGGTTTTATCTTCCAGCGCTACCATTTGCTGCCTCATCTGAGCGCGGCGCATAACGTCGAGGTACCGGCGGTCTACGCCGGGCTGGGCAAGGCAGCGCGGCGGGAACGGGCAGTCGCGCTGCTGCAGCGCCTTGGGTTGAGTGAACGCGTCAGCTACCGGCCGAGCCAGCTTTCCGGCGGTCAGCAGCAGCGCGTCAGTATCGCCCGCGCGCTGATGAACGGCGGCCAGGTGATCCTGGCGGATGAGCCGACCGGCGCTCTCGACAGCCATTCCGGTGAAGAGGTGATGACTATCCTCAAGCAACTGTGTGAGCAGGGGCATACGGTGATCATCGTGACTCACGATCCGGCTGTCGCTCGGCAGGCTGAGCGGATCATTGAAATCCGCGACGGCGAGATCATTGCCGATTCACGCCCGGCGCAGCAGGGCAATCCGAATGCCAAACCGCTGGAACTGGCCGCGCCGGCACCGTCGTGGCAGCAGATGGCCGGCCGCTTCCGCGAGGCGCTGGTGATGGCGTGGCGTGCGATGGCGGCGAATAAAATGCGCACTGCGCTCACCATGTTGGGCATTATTATCGGCATCGCTTCGGTGGTCTCGATCCTGGTGATCGGCGACGCCGCCAAGCAGATGGTGTTGGCGGATATCAAATCCATCGGCACCAATACGGTGGATATTTACCCCGGCAAGGACTTTGGCGACGACGATCCCACCTTTCGTCAGTCGTTGAAATATGATGATCTTGATGCGTTGCGCGAGCAGCCTTATATCAGCGCACTGTCACCGAGCATCGCCAGCAGCATGCGATTGCGGTTGGGCAACGTCGATGTGGCGGCCAATGTGACCGGGGTCAGCGAGCAGTTTTTCCGCGTCTACGGCATGACCTTCACCCAAGGGGCCGGTATTGATCCGTTCCAGGTGCAGTCGCAGGCGCAAACGGTGGTTATCGACGCCAACACCCAGCGCCGGCTGTTCCCGCATCAGAAGAACGTGGTGGGTGAGGTGATTTTGGTGGGTAACATGCCGGCAACGGTGGTCGGGGTGGCGAAGGAGAAACAGTCGATGTTCGGCAGCAGCAAGACGCTGAACGTTTGGGTTCCCTACAGCACCATGGCCAACCGGCTGATGGGCAACGCCTATTTTGATTCGATCACCGTGCGTATCCGTGACGATTACAATAGCCAGGAAGCGGAGCAGCAGTTGACGCGTTTGCTGACGCTGCGCCATGGCAAGAAAGACTTCTTCACCTATAACATGGACAGCCTGGTGCAGACCGCGGAGAAAACCACGCGCACGCTGCAGCTGTTCCTGACGCTGGTGGCGGTGATTTCATTGGTGGTCGGCGGGATCGGCGTGATGAATATCATGCTGGTGTCGGTGACGGAGCGTACGCGCGAGATTGGCATCCGTATGGCGGTGGGCGCCCGTTCCGGCGACGTATTGCAGCAGTTCCTGATTGAAGCGGTGCTGGTGTGCCTGGTTGGCGGTGCCCTGGGGATTACGCTGTCCTTCGCCATCGGGTTGCTGGTGCAACTGGTGCTGCCAGGTTGGCAGATTAACTTCCCGCCGGCGGCGTTGTTGAGCGCGTTTTTGTGCTCTACCGGTATCGGCGTGGTGTTCGGTTATCTGCCTGCACGCAGTGCTGCCCGGCTTAACCCGATCGATGCACTGGCGCGCGAGTAATAGCCTATCTCCGTGGTATTTGACGCTGCGGCGTGATTAGTGGCAACTCGACATTATAGCGTATAATAAAAAATGCCAGTCACACGGCGGCTGGCATTTTTAGCGGGTTGCTTTAGGCTGGCTCTGCATCGGCGTTTAGGCCAGTGCCTCGCTTTCCAGCGGCACAATAAGACTCGCATGGTTCCCTTTCGGCCCTTGGTGCACGTCAAAACTGACCTGTTGGCCGGCCTTTAGTGTCCTGTACCCATCCATTTTAATCGTTGAATAATGGGCGAATATGTCTTCGCCGCCGCCTTCAGGACAGATAAACCCAAACCCTTTGGCGTTGTTGAACCATTTAACAGTACCCGTCTCCATGCTTTTACATCCCTCGCAACGCTATTTTAGGTGAGATGAATAACTGAATTCGCACCCGCCAAAGGCAGGTAGCAGATGAGCACGGGGCGGTTAAAAGACCACCAGCTCACGAATTTACACTCTAGAGCAAATGATCATCACGTCAAGGGATCGGCTTTTGTCCGCAGGAAGCAGTTCATCAAAGTTTGAAGCAGTTAACGCTATTGACATTGTTTGGTAACAATTTGTCAGAGATTTTTGCGCACGTTCCAGTACGGCGAGATGATGACGAAGATGATAAAATAGTAGTGATACCCCACTTTGAATAACCGGAACCTGTCCCCATATCAGAGGACAGAGCAGAGAAGATGAGCAGCAATGGGCAATAACAACGATTGGCTGAATTTTGAACACTTGGCCGAAGAAAAACAAATCGATGCGGTAAAACCGCCGTCTATGTATAAAGTTATACTTAACAACGACGATTACACACCGATGGAATTTGTGATTGACGTTCTGCAAAAGTTCTTTTCTTATGATATTGAACGTGCAACGCAACTGATGCTCACGGTCCACTATCAAGGCAAGGCGATCTGCGGTGTTTTTACCGCCGAGGTGGCGGAAACCAAGGTCGTACACGTGAACCGTTATGCAAGGGAGAACGAGCATCCGTTGCTCTGTACGCTGGAAAAAGCCTAGATTTTGGCAACTATTGGGGAGGTGCTTATGCTCAATCAAGAACTGGAACTCAGTCTCAACATGGCTTTCGCCAGAGCGCGTGAGCACAGACACGAGTTTATGACCGTGGAGCACCTGTTGCTGGCGTTACTCAGCAACCCTGCCGCGCGAGAGGCGCTTGAGGCATGTACGGTAGACCTGGCCGCACTGCGCCAGGAACTGGAAGCCTTTATCGAACAAACCACGCCGACGTTGCCTGCCAGCGAAGAAGAGCGCGACACTCAGCCGACGCTAAGCTTCCAGCGCGTGCTGCAGCGTGCCGTATTCCATGTGCAGTCTTCCGGCCGCAGCGAAGTCAGCGGTGCCAACGTGCTGGTGGCGATTTTCAGCGAGCAGGAGTCGCAGGCGGCTTATCTGCTGCGCAAACACGACGTCAGCCGTCTTGACGTAGTGAATTTCATTTCACATGGCACACGTAAAGACGAGCCGGGCCAAGCGCCAAATGCGGAAAACCCGGTGAACGAAGAGCAGTCCGGAGGGGAAGACCGTATGGAAAACTTCACCACCAACCTCAACCAGTTGGCCCGTGTGGGCGGAATCGATCCCCTGATTGGCCGCGACCCAGAGCTGGAGCGCGCTATTCAGGTGCTGTGCCGCCGTCGTAAAAACAACCCGCTGTTGGTCGGCGAGTCCGGCGTGGGTAAAACCGCCATTGCCGAAGGGCTGGCCTGGCGTATCGTGCAGGGCGACGTCCCGGAAGTGATGGCGGATTGCACGCTGTATTCCCTGGACATCGGTTCGCTGCTGGCCGGTACCAAATACCGCGGCGACTTCGAGAAACGCTTCAAGGCGTTGCTGAAACAGCTGGAGCAGGACAAGAGCAGCATCCTGTTTATCGATGAGATCCACACCATCATCGGTGCCGGTGCGGCTTCCGGTGGGCAGGTGGATGCGGCCAACCTGATCAAACCGCTGCTCTCCAGCGGCAAGATCCGGGTGATTGGCTCCACCACTTATCAGGAATTCAGCAACATTTTCGAAAAAGACCGTGCGCTGGCCCGTCGCTTCCAGAAAATCGACATTACCGAGCCGACGCCGGAAGAGACCATTCAGATCATCAACGGTCTGAAAACCAAGTACGAAGCGCACCATGATGTGCGTTATACCGCCAAGGCGGTGCGTGCGGCTGTTGAGCTGTCGGTGAAGTACATCAACGACCGTCACCTGCCGGACAAGGCTATTGACGTGATCGACGAGGCGGGCGCTCGCAGCCGGCTGATGCCGATCAGCAAACGCAAGAAAACCGTCAACGTTGCGGACATTGAGTCCGTGGTTGCGCGCATTGCGCGTATCCCGGAAAAAACCGTATCGGCAAGCGATCGCGATGTGCTGAGAAGCTTGGGCGACCGTCTGAAAATGCTGGTGTTCGGTCAGGATCAGGCGATCGAAGCGCTGACCGAAGCGATCAAAATGAGCCGTGCGGGTCTGGGCCACGATCGCAAACCTGTCGGTTCCTTCCTGTTTGCCGGGCCAACCGGCGTCGGGAAAACCGAGGTGACGGTGCAGTTGGCGAAGGCGATGGATATCAAGCTGCTGCGTTTTGACATGTCCGAATATATGGAACGTCATACCGTCAGCCGCTTGATTGGTGCGCCTCCGGGCTACGTCGGTTACGATCAGGGCGGGCTGCTGACCGATGCGGTGCTCAAACATCCGCACTCTGTGGTGTTGCTGGATGAAATCGAGAAGGCGCATCCGGATGTGTTCAACCTGCTGTTGCAGGTTATGGACAATGGTACCCTGACCGATAACAACGGTCGCAAGGCGGACTTCCGCAACGTGATCCTGGTGATGACCACCAACGCCGGGGTTCGTGAAACCGAACGCAAATCGATCGGTCTGGTGCAGCAGGACAACAGCACCGATGCGATGGAAGAGATCAAAAAAGTGTTCACGCCGGAGTTCCGTAACCGTCTGGACAACATTCTTTGGTTCAACCATCTGTCGACCACGGTGATCCAGCAGGTTGTCGATAAGTTTATTGTCGAACTGCAGGCACAGTTGGATGCGAAGGGCGTGTCACTGGAAGTGAGCGACGAAGCGCGTGACTGGCTGTCGGTGAAAGGCTATGACCGTGCGATGGGCGCTCGTCCGATGGCGCGTGTGATGCAGGAAAACCTGAAGAAACCGTTGGCCAACGAACTGCTGTTCGGTTCACTGGTGGACGGCGGCTCGGTGAAGGTCGAACTGGACAAAGACAACCAGAAACTGACTTACCACTTCCTCAGTGCGCAGAAACGCAAAGCGGATGAAGGTGCGGTGCACTAAAGGCCGGCCAGTCCAGATAATGAAAAAGCGATGCTTCGGCATCGCTTTTTTTATGGGTGAAAGTATTTCATCACCACTACAAAAATGAGCGAGCCCTCTCGGTTTACCTGCGCTCTTGCAACTCGATGTTGAACGTTGCTACGGGGGTAAACGGAAAGGGCTCCGGAGGGGTTACATCCTCGGTGCCGCCATCGGCTGGCGACGAGTGAGCCGATTAACGGCTACGGAAGACAATGCGGCCTTTGCTCAGGTCGTACGGGGTCAGCTCTACAGTGACTTTGTCGCCCGTCAGGATGCGGATGTAGTTCTTACGCATTTTACCGGAGATATGTGCGGTTACTACGTGCCCGTTTTCCAATTCAACGCGGAACATAGTGTTCGGCAGCGTATCAAGAACGGTGCCCTGCATTTCAATATTGTCTTCTTTGGCCATCGAATCCTCTAGGTCTAACTACCTTAGTTTTTAACCGGCAAGATAATGCCGAAAAACCCACATTATGTAAAGACGTGTCGGTGAACATTGCACCGTTTCCGCAAAATTAGTTTGTTGGGGAGGGTGGTTCAGCCTGCTGTGGGGGTAACACTTGCGCTGCCCAGCATTCCGGTGCTAACGGCTTGCGTTGGAGGTTACTGAGCTGTTGTAAAAATTGGCGGCGGGGGATTTCTCTCGCTCCCAGCGTGGCAGTGTGAGCGTTAAGCACCTGACAGTCAATCAATTCTCCGCCATAAGCGGCAAAATGCCGACAAAAAGCCAATAGCGCGCACTTGGAGGCGTTGGTGGTGCGACTAAACATCGATTCGCCGCAGAACAGCGCGCCCTGCGCCACGCCGTACATGCCGCCTACCAGCTCTTTATCCTGCCATACCTCGACTGAATGGGCGAAACCGAGGCGGTGCAGATGCAGATAGGCGTGCTGCACCTCCGGGCCGATCCAGGTGCCCTCATGCGGCCGAACGGCGCAAGCGGCTATTACCGCTGCAAAGTCGTGGTTAAGCGTAATGCGAAAGGGATTGCCGCTCAGAAAGCGTTTCAGGCTGCGGCTGATATGGTATTGCGCCGGGAACAACACGGCACGCGGGTCAGGCGACCACCACAGAATGGGCTCCCCCGGCGAAAACCAGGGGAAGATACCGCGCTCATAGGCGGCCAGCAAACGCGGCGCCGTCAGGTCGCCGCCAATGGCCAGCAGGCCGTTAGGATCGCGCAGTGCGCCCTCTGGCGAGGGAAACGCGAGTGACTGTGGTGACAGCTTAACAATACGCATAAAAGGTCTCAGCGTCCTCTACAGGCCATTTTAAAGCGGTATCCCACTGATGCGCTGGCGGAAACGGGCATAACGCCCTTGCCGGCGCATCAGGGTAAGGTGGTCGCCCTGTTCGACAATCCGGCCGCCGTCCATCACGCAGATGCGGTCAAGATGTTCGAGCCCATACAGGCGGTGAGTCACCAGGATGAGCGTTTTACCCTGGCAGTGCCGGCGCAACAGCGCCAGGATCTGCTGTTCGGTTTCGGCGTCCAGGCCCTCGGTCGGTTCGTCGAGCAACAGCAGAGGCGCCTGATGCAACAACGCGCGGGCAATACCCAGGCGACGTTGTTCACCGCCGGAAAGCTGGCGGCCGCCATCCCCAAGCCAGGCGTTTAGCCCTTCGTTTTCCAACAACTTTTCCAGCCCGACCTGGCACAACACGTCGCGTAACTGTTCGTCGGCCGCCGTCGGGGCGGCGATGCGCAGGTTTTCCCGCAGCGTGTTGCTGAAAATATGCACCCGCTGGCTGACGACGGTGGTCATCTGGCGCAGCGTAGTTTCATCATAGGCGCTGAGCGGCTGGCCGTTGAGCAGCATGCTGCCGCTATCGGCGTTCCAGGCGCGGGTTAACAACTGCAACAGGGTAGATTTGCCGCAGCCGGTTCGCCCTAGCAGCGCAATGTGTTCCCCGGTGGCAATCTCCAGCGTGACGTCTTGCAACACCGGCAGAGGTTGGTCGGGATAGCTAAAGGTGAGCTGTTGCAGGCTTAACGCAGCGCCGTTCCCGGCCGCCGGGCCGCTGGCCGGGAAAGTGACTTCCGGCTGCCGATCGATAACCTGTTTTACCCGTGTGGCGGAAGCGATGACCTGGCCGAGATGCTGGAAGGCTCCGGCGACCGGCATCAGCGCTTCAAACGAGGCCAGCGCGGCAAACACGAACAGCGCAATCAGCGCGCCGGGTTGGGTATCGCCACCTATGCCGCCGGCGGTGAGCCACAGCAACAGCGTTACCGTCAGGCCGCTGGCCAGGATCATCACCCCCTGCGCGATCCCCCCCAGCGAAGCCTGTTGCCATTGGCGGCGCTGCCAGTGCCGTTCGGTGGCATCCAGACTGGCGCGGAAATCATTGACTGCGCCGAACACCACCAGTTCTGCCTGGCCCTGCAGCCAGGTGGTCAGATCGGTGCGGTACTGGCCGCGCAGGGCGGTCAGCTGGCCGCCAATCGGTTTGCCGGCGCGGTAGAATACCGGTGGTACCAACAGCAGCAGCAGCAACAAAATACCGCCCAGCGTCAGGGCCAGCGAGCTGTCCAGCCAACTGAGGCCGTAGGTGACCACGATGATCACCACCGCGGCGCTGACTAACGGCGAGATCACCCGCAGATACAGATGGTCCAGCGTATCGACGTCCGCCACCAGCCGGTTAAGCAGGTCGGCCTGCCGGAAACGGGCGATGCCGCCCGGTGACAGCGGCAGGATCTTTTTAAAGGTAAATACCCGCAGATGAGAAAGAACGCGGAAGGTGGCGTCGTGACTGACCACGCGCTCTGCGTAGCGCCCGGCGGTGCGGAAGATCGCCGCGCCACGCACGCCGGCAGCCGGCAACATGTAGTTGAAGGTAAACAGGCCCGCTAGCCCGGCGAGCGCCGATGCGGCGAGGAACCAGCCGGAAAGCGCCAACAGGCCGATACTGGCCAGCAGCGTGACGATGGCCAGCAGGATGCCCAGGCAGATCAGCAGGCTGTGACGACGGTATAGCGCCAGGAACGGCAGCAAAACGCGCATGATTATAGCTCCCCGCTGCGGTGTGCGATCAGATTGGCGAACAACCCAGGTTGGGCGCTCAGCGTGGCGTAATCGCCTTGCTGCACGATCCGCCCGCCTTCCATAACCCAGATCTGGTCGTAATCTTCGGTGTCTTCCAACTGGTGTGTGACCAGCAGGGTGGTTTGCTGATGCGAGGCTGCGTTGAGCGCCTGCATGACTCGTCGCTCGCTGTGAGCGTCGAGGCTGGCTGCAGGCTCATCCAGCAACAGCAAACGGCGTGGGCTGATGAGCGCCCGGGCGACCGCCACGCGTTGCGCCTGGCCGACGGACAGACGTGCGGCGCTATCGCCGACCTCAGTGTCCAGGCCCAGCGGCAAATGCGGCAAGATCTCGCTGACGTAAGCCTGCTCCACCGCCTGTTGCAATTGGGCTTCACTCGCCTGCGGGTGACCCAGCAGAATATTTGCTCGTAGCGTTTGCGCCGGCAGGTGCGGGTTTTGTCCCACCCAGCCGAGCTGCCGACGCCAGCCTTCTGCCGCCAGCTCACGCAGCTCGGTGCCGTTGACCGTCAGTGAACCGCGATAGGGCAGGAAGCCGAGCAGCAGATTCAGCAAGGAGCTTTTGCCGGCGCCGCTCAGCCCGACCAGAGCAATGCGCTGGTGTGCGGACAGGGTGAAACTCAGAGGGCCGGCCAGCAGCACGCCGTTTGGCGACAGAATTTCCAGATCCTGCGCTTTTAACTCCAGCGGTGCATCGGTATTCAGCTCCTGCGTGCCAGTGCCCCTTTGCTCGCCTTCGGCGCCGAGGAAAGTTTCCAACGCTTCTGCGGCGCCCACGGCCTGCGCTTTGGCATGATAGAAAGCGCCCAGATCGCGCAGCGGCTGGAAGAACTCCGGAGCCAGAATCAGCACCAGGAAGCCGGCAAACAGCGTAACGCCGGTGCCGTAGCTGCCGAAATTCAGCTCGCCAAGGAAGGAGAAGCCAAAATAGACCGCCACCACGGCGATGGAGATGGAGGCAAAGAACTCCAGCACCGCCGATGACAGGAACGCCAGCCGCAGCACTTCCATGGTGCGGCTGCGGAAATCCTCGGACGACTTGGCGATCTGCGCGGTTTCCGCCTCAGCCCGGTTAAACAGACGCAGCGTATCCAACCCGCGCAGGCGATCGAGGAAATTGCCGCTCAGCCGCGCCAGCGCCACAAAGTTGCGCCTATTGGCATCGGCGGCGCCCATGCCGACCAGCGCCATAAACAGCGGGATCAGCGGGGCGGTCGTCAACAGAATCAGACCGGCGGCCCAGTTGATCGGAAATACGGTTATCAGGATCAGCAACGGGATAAACACCGCCAGATACATCTGCGGCAGATAGCGGGAGTAATAATCCTGCATGTCTTCGATCTGCTCAACGATGATGCTGGCCCAACTGCCCGCCGGTTTCCCCTGGATCCAGGCGGGGCCGAGCTGCTGAAGTTTGTCCAGCACCTGCCGACGCATACGCTGGCGGATCACCTGGCCGCAGATAAAACCAACGCGTTCACGCAGCCAGCTCAACAACGCGCGCAGCGCGAAAGTGGCGGCCAACCAGATAAACGAGGGGATCAACTGTTCGCGCGGGGCGTGTTCGATAATCAGGGCGTGGAGCAGGGCGGCCAACAGCCATGCCTGCACGACAATCAGAATGCCGCTTATCAGCCCCAACAGCATGGAAAGGCGCAGCCAACGCTGCGCCAACGTGCTCTGAGTTTTGAGCCAACGGGTTAACTGTTGCTGTCTGGTTTTTTTCATCAGATATGAGTCTGCGTCGCCGGTGCCTGTTGTTACAAGCAAGGTTAACGTACTGTTAAAAAAAGTGTTTGCCTCAACCTGAAGCGAACAAGCGAAGGCTAATGTTACCTCTTCACCCGGCAGACTGAAAATAATAAAGCGGTCAAATATCCCTATAACAGACTCTGGTTGCGAGGGTTATTCCACCTCCCGGCTGGCCGCTTCCGCCGCCAGGGCGGCTTGCACCGATTTACGCTGACCGATCTGCGCCATATACCGGGTTAACGTAGGCCAGCATTTTAACTCGATGGAAAATTGGGCCATCCAACGTAGTACGGTAAACAGATAGGCATCCGCCACGCTAAAGCGATCCCCCAACAGGAAATCCTGCCCATCCAGTGCCTGAGCGACATAATCGAGACGGCGGCACAGCTTGTCGCGGAACAGTGTTTTGACCTCTTCCTGCAGGGTTGCATTGAATAGCGGGCTGGCTCCGGCGTGGATCTCGGCGGTGATGAAATTCAGCCATTCCTGCAAGCGCACCCGCTCGAAAGTATGGCTCGGAGGGGCCAGTGCGGCGTCAGGGCGCAGATCCGCCAAATATTGCACGATGGCTGCGCCTTCGGTAATCACCCGGCCGTCTTCCAGCATCAGCGCCGCGACATAACCCTTGGGATTGATCTGATAAAAATCACCGCCGTCGGCGCTGCGTTTGCTGCGGTTATTCACCCGGATAAGTTCAAACGGCAATTCCAGCTCTCGCAGGACAATATGCGGGGATAGCGAACAGGTGTCGGGCGCAAAATAGAGTTTCATGAGAGTTCCTGAGGCAAAAAGCGATATCGCTTGACCGACAGCATGGCGCCGGGGGGGCCTGCAGAAAAATTAGAATGTCAGAAACCCGTCATCAGTTCAGCTACTGACGGGCTGCGGCAGATGATCTCGCAGGTAATCCAGCAGGGTTTGTACCGGTGCAGAGCTTGCGCCAGTGAACGAACAGACCAGGCCAAAATAACGGTAGAGCGGGACGCTCAACGGCAGAGCGCAAATGCCGGCGGCGTCGGTCGGTATCACCGAGGCAGGCATCAACGAAACGCCGACGCCTTCACGCACCAGCGTCAGTGCGGTGCTCCAGTCGCTGACGGTCACACGTATGTCAGCCAGCGCAATACCGGCCTGCTGTGCCAACCGTTGCGCGTTGAGGCTGCAGCCGCCGGTAGCCAGCACAAAGGGTAACCCGGCCAGCGCTTTAAAATCCACCGGTTGCCGGCCCCTGGCCAGCGGGTGGCCGCTGGCGGTAACCGCAAGCCACAGATCTTGTCCCAGAGGATAGCTTTGTCTTTCTTCCTTTGGGTTCAGCACCACGCCGACGTCGACGGTTTCCAGCGCCAGCCAGTTCTCCACTTCTTGATCGGTGCCTTCCAACTGAATCAGCTCAATGGCGGGGTAGAGGCGGCGGAATTTACGCAATAGCGGCGGAAGCAAGAGGGCAAATGCCGAGGGAAAGCTGGCCAGCCGAATTTTGCCCGAGTGCGCACTTTTCGCCTGCAGCGCGTAGTTTTGGATCGCATCGAGTTCGGCGAGCATGGCGCGGGCGTGGATGACAATTCGTTCCCCGCTTTGTGTCAGAGTCACTGAATGTGGCAGGCGGACAAACAACTGCGTGCTTAGGGCGCTTTCCAATTGAGCGATAGCCTGACTGGCGCCGGACTGGGTCATGCCGCACTGGTTTGCCGCCAGCGTAATTTTGCCGCTGTCGGCCACGGCGACCAGCAAGCGCCAGTGGAGAAGGTTCTGCATCCTATGCCCGTCCGCTCATCGTTAAGGTACAAAAAAAGCGGCTGAAGCAGCCGCTTTTCAGGATAACAGAACGTGCCGTTACAGCACTTCTGCGCCAGCGATGCCGTCCAGGTAACGCTCAGCGTCCAGCGCCGCCATACAGCCGGTGCCGGCGGAAGTGATCGCCTGACGGTAGATATGGTCCATCACGTCACCCGCGGCGAATACGCCAGGAATGGTGGTCTGGGTGGCGTTGCCGTGAATACCGGACTGAACCTTGATATAGCCGTTTTCCAACTCCAGTTGGCCACCGAAGATGCTGGTGTTCGGGCTGTGTCCGATGGCGATAAATACGCCGGCCAGCGCCAGTTCCTGCGTTGCATTATCCGCTTTGGTACTGCGAATGCGCACGCCGGTAACGCCCATCTGATCGCCCAGCACTTCATCCAGCGTATGGTCGGTATGCAGCACGATATTGCCGTTTTTCACTTTCTCCATCAGCCGGTCGATCAGGATCTTCTCTGAGCGGAAGCTGTCGCGGCGGTGGATCAGATGAACTTCAGCGGCGATGTTGGACAAATACAACGCTTCTTCCACGGCGGTATTGCCACCGCCGACTACCGCGACTTTCTGATTGCGGTAGAAGAAACCGTCACAGGTCGCGCAGGCGGAAACGCCTTTGCCCTTGAAGGCGTCTTCGGAAGGCATGCCCAGGTAACGGGCAGATGCGCCGGTGGCGATGATCAAAGCATCGCAAGTGTATTCGCCACTGTCGCCGAACAGGCGGAACGGACGGTTCTGCAGATCGACGCTGTTGATGTGATCGAACACGATCTCGGTCTGGAATTTTTCTGCGTGCTCGCGCATGCGCTCCATCAGCGCCGGGCCGGTCAAGCCTTCGGCATCGCCAGGCCAGTTTTCCACTTCGGTGGTGGTGGTCAACTGGCCACCTTGTTCCATACCGGTAATCAGTACCGGGCTCAGGTTTGCGCGCGCTGCGTAAACCGCGGCGGTGTAGCCGGCCGGGCCGGAACCCAGGATCAGTAATTTGCTATGTTTAGCCGTGCCCATGAATACCCTCTTTTCCCACAATGCGGACAATGAAACCGATTGTAGGGAAAATGCAGCATTAAAAAAAGCGTCAGCAGATGTTGTTAACGATTTGTTTGATAGCCGTGACCTATTAATTATTGTTTTGCCACCAAAACGAGCGTAAAACGCAGCAATTTAACTTATGGAAGCCACTGGCCGACGTTATGCGTTCGTTCTGCCTGAGACACCACGTTTACCGGGTTTAAGCCGTTTTGCTCTGCGGGGTTTAAGCCAGCGATTCATAACTAAAAATGGGGTGCTGACTTTTCATGACGACAGGTTCTTCTGATTTTGCTTCTTTTAC
Organism: Serratia plymuthica NBRC 102599; assembly: GCF_001590925.1. GTDB lineage: Bacteria > Pseudomonadota > Gammaproteobacteria > Enterobacterales > Enterobacteriaceae > Serratia > Serratia plymuthica. Next base: position 19,069 of record NZ_BCTU01000037.1, on the reverse strand, counting down.
TTTGACAATCCGCTGCGCATTTGCGAAAACATCATAGGAAGAAGAAATTATCCCCCTACCTACAGTAAATCGTACGTATTTGCGGCGGCGGTGCAGGATTTTGCGCCATTGTCGAAGCGGAGAGCGGCAGGTGAGGGGAACATCGCGTCAGCGAATGGCAATTTCCTTCTTGAGATGAACGTCATTTGAATCCGTTGTGCAGGGTTGACAGACAGGTTGCACAACGATGAATGATGGTAGTGAAGTATATGACAGGCATCGGGTCTTCGCTTGGAACAAGCCCTTACACATTGACGTTGGCTAGGGTGTGGCAAGTGCAGGGAAGAAAATAAGAGAGACAATAATAATGGCAGACAATAAGAAACGCCCGGGTAAAGATCTCGACCGTATCGACCGCAATATCCTGAATGAGCTGCAGAAGGATGGGCGTATCTCGAACGTTGAGCTTTCGAAGCGCGTGGGGTTATCCCCAACCCCATGTTTAGAACGTGTGCGCCGCCTCGAGCGCCAGGGTTTTATTCATGGCTATACCGCTTTGCTCAACCCGCATTATCTGGATGCATCTCTGCTGGTTTTCGTGGAAATCACGCTGAACCGCGGCGCGCCGGATGTGTTTGAGCAATTTAACTCAGCAGTTCAAAAGCTTGAAGAAATTCAGGAGTGTCATCTGGTGTCCGGTGATTTCGACTATCTGTTGAAAACCCGCGTGCCGGATATGTCGGCTTACCGTAAGTTGCTCGGTGAAACCTTGCTGCGTCTGCCGGGGGTTAACGATACCCGTACGTACGTGGTCATGGAAGAAGTCAAACAGAGTAACCGTCTGGTTATCAAAACACGGTAAGGTGCAGGTGCAAAACCTGATTAAATTGGTTACACTCCTGTTTATTCATACAGTTTCGGCGCCGGGGAAGCTTCTCGGCGCTGTTGCTATGTCAGCTAACAGGAACCTGGAGAGCCTTTCTTGAGCCAGGAATATACAGAAGATAAAGAAGTTACCCTGAAAAAACTCAGCAGTGGCCGCCGTTTGCTTGAAGCTGTGTTGATTGTGGTAGCCATTTTTGCCGTTTACCTCATGGCTGCCTTGGTCAGTTTCAATCCGTCTGACCCAAGTTGGTCGCAGACCGCGTGGCATGAGCCGATTCATAACCTGGGCGGTGGCGTCGGAGCCTGGATGGCCGACACGCTGTTCTTCACCTTCGGGGTACTTGCTTACGCAATACCGCCGATCATGCTGGTTTTGTGCTGGGCGGCTTACCGTCAGCGCGACAGCGGCGATTACATCGACTATTTTGCGCTCTCACTGCGCCTTATCGGCACGCTGGCGCTGGTGCTCACCTCGTGTGGCTTGGCGGCACTGAATGTCGACGATCTCTATTACTTCGCTTCCGGCGGCGTTATCGGCAGCTTGCTGAGCAACGCTATGCTGCCGTGGTTCAACGGCATTGGCGCAACGCTGGCATTATTGTGCGTATGGGCCGCAGGGCTCACGCTGTTTACCGGCTGGTCCTGGTTGGTGATCGCCGAGAGAATCGGCGGTGTGGTGCTGGGTACGGCCACTTTCATGACCAACCGTTCACGCCGTGAGGAGCGTTATCACGACGATGACGATCGCTATGTCGACGACGAGCCGGAGCAGGCAGGGAAGGGAGCCGCCGTTGCTGTAGCCGCCTCTGCGGCTGCTGCCAATGCGGCAGAAGCAGAAGATGACGTACTGTTCTCTGCACCTTCGGTAACGGATGCCGCCAACGCCGCGGCAGAAGAGGCTGAAGATCCGCTGCTCAACGGCTTGCGGGCTAACGACGATGCCGATGTGGCACCTGTCGCGCCGGCGGCTGTCAACACGCCGGTAACGCCTGTTCCCGCGCCGATAGCGGCCCCGGTGACGGCGCCTGCGGTAACGGCAGCGCCAACGGCTCCGGCCTCGGTGAACCAGCATCCGATGAGTGCTGCAGTGGAGAACGCCGCGCCACCGCTGTATTCGTTTGAAATCCCTGAAGAGACGCCAGCGCCGAAAATGACGCGCCCGGCCGATCCTTACCGGGACGATGATGAACCGCGTTTGGGCAATTGGGACGCACCGACCGTATCTCAGCCACACGATCGCTCCCCGTTTGATTTCTCTGCGGCTCAGCGCGACAGCGTTGACGTTGGCAGCTCTACCGGCTTCAGTGCCGGCGAGCCTGAGGTTACGCCATTTGGCAGCATGAAACCGCAGGCGGAAGCCGCAGCGGCGGCCGTTGTCGCCAATACCTTTATGCCGGCCTTTACGGCCACCAGCGACGGTAACTCGCAGGTGAAACAGGGCATTGGCCCTGAGTTGCCACGGCCGAATCCGGTGCGTATTCCTACCCGGCGCGAGCTGGCGTCTTACGGTATCAAGCTGCCTTCTCAGCGTGTAGCCGAGCAGGAACAGCGTCCCCGCGATGATCAACCGCTGCAAGCTGCGGAAAGCCATCAGCAAGATGAAGAAGCCTTGCAGGAAGCGGCGCTGCGCCAGGCGTTTGCCGAACAGCAAAGCCAGCGTTACGGTGAGGAATATCCGCAAGATAATCAAGATGATGAGCAAGCCCTGCAGGAAGCGGCGTTGCGTCAGGCGTTTGCCGAGCAACAGCAGGCACGCTATGGCCAGCAGGAACCTGTGCCATCGTCGCCGATCGCCAATCCGGTAGATACCCGCAACGCGTTCAGCTTCTCGCCGATGGATGATTTGGTCGACGATAGCCCGAGTGAACCCCTGTTCACTCTGTCGCCGCAGCTTGAAGAACGTATCGAGCAGCAAAGCGAACGTGAAGACGATGTCCCCTTTGGCCAGTTTGAGCCTGCTGCACCGGCTTATTCGTCTCAGACTCCGGCGCCGCAGCCTGCTCAACCTGTTTATCAGCAGCCCGCTCAACCTGCTTACCAGCAGGCGCCACAGCAGCAACCGGTACAGCAGCAACCGCCAGCTTATCAGCAACCTGTGGCGCAACCGGCTCCGGCTGCACCGCAGCAGCCGGCGATGGACAGCCTGATTCACCCGTTCCTGATGCGCAACGATATGCCGCTGCAAAAACCGACCACGCCGTTGCCGACGCTGGATCTGCTGACCGAAGCCCCGAAAGAGGTGGAGCCGGTGGACTCTTTCGCGTTGGAGCAGAAGGCGCGTTTGGTGGAAGCGAGTTTGGCCGACTACCGGGTGAAAGCCGACGTAGTGGATATTTTACCTGGCCCGGTTATTACCCGCTTTGAGCTGGATTTGGCGCCGGGGGTCAAGGCTGCGCGTATTTCCAACCTGTCACGCGATCTGGCGCGTTCCCTGTCAACTTCCGCCGTGCGTGTGGTAGAGGTCATTCCCGGCAAGCCTTATGTCGGATTGGAGCTGCCTAACGTTAAACGTCAGACGGTTTATCTGCGCGAAGTGCTGGATTGCCCAGCGTTCCGCGACAATCCGTCGCCGCTGGCGATCGTCCTGGGGAAAGACATTTCCGGTGAGCCGGTGGTGGCCGATTTGGCTAAAATGCCACATCTGCTGGTGGCCGGTACTACGGGCTCCGGTAAGTCGGTTGGGGTCAATGCCATGATCCTGAGCATCTTGTATAAGGCCACGCCGAAAGAAGTGCGCTTTATCATGATTGACCCGAAAATGCTGGAGCTGTCGGTTTATGAAGGCATTCCGCACCTGTTGACGGACGTTGTGACCGATATGAAAGACGCCGCTAACGCCCTGCGTTGGTGTGTTGCGGAGATGGAGCGTCGCTACAAGCTGATGTCTGCACTCGGCGTGCGTAACCTGGCCGGTTATAACGAACGCGTTGATCAGGCTGAAGCGATGGGGCGCCCGATCCCGGATCCTTTCTGGAAGCCGACTGACAGTATGGACATTACGCCGCCGGTGTTGGAGAAAGAGCCTTACATCGTGGTGATGGTGGACGAATTCGCCGACCTGATCATGACGGTGGGCAAGAAGGTTGAGGAACTGATCGCTCGTTTGGCACAGAAAGCGCGTGCTGCGGGGATCCACCTGGTGCTGGCGACCCAGCGTCCGTCGGTGGATGTGATCACCGGCCTGATCAAGGCCAACATCCCAACCCGTATCGCCTTTACCGTATCCAGCAAGATTGACTCGCGCACTATCCTCGATCAGGGCGGTGCAGAATCTCTGCTGGGGATGGGTGACATGCTGTATCTGGCGCCTAACTCCTCCATTCCTGTACGTGTGCATGGTGCATTTGTGCGCGATCAGGAAGTGCATGCGGTGGTCAAGGATTGGAAAGCGCGTGAGCGGCCTCAATATAAAGAGGGTATCCTCAGCGCCGGTGACGACGGTGAGGGTGGCGCTGGCGGCGGCCTGGAAGGTGACGAAGAGCTGGATCCGTTGTTTGACCAGGCGGTGGAGTTTGTGGTGGATAAACGCCGCGCTTCTATCTCCGGCGTGCAGCGTCAGTTCCGCATCGGTTATAACCGCGCTGCGCGCATCATCGAACAGATGGAAGCGCAGGGCATCGTCAGCGAGCAGGGGCATAACGGCAACCGCGAGGTGCTGGCACCGCCAAGGCATGACTGATGAAGCTTTAATCGTTGTTATTCAATAATAAAGGGCCGCTTAGCGGCCCTTGTGCAAAGAAGCGTAAACCCGTCTGCTTCTCGGAACATTGGCCTATCTGCCGGCTTGTGGCTTCGGGTAAAGTAACGTTGGTTAAGGGTTAATTTGACCCGCACGGCACCGCCTTGCGGTTAACGCATTTCATAAGGTATCTGGAATAATGAAAAAACTGTTGGTTGCCTGCTGTCTGCTTTCGGGATTCGCTTCCACCTCTGTGCTGGCCGACGCCGCACAGGATCTGCAAAGTCGTCTGGCGAAAGTGAACAGTTTCCACGCCAGTTTCTCCCAGACCGTGACCAGCAGCGACGGCGCTGCGGTACAGCAGGGCGAAGGCGAATTGTGGGTGAAACGCCCGAATCTGTTTAACTGGCACATGACCTCACCTGACGAGAGCGTGCTGGTATCGGATGGCCAAACCCTGTGGTTTTATAACCCGTTTGTCGAGCAGGTCACTGCCACCTGGCTGAAAAATGCCACCGGCAACACGCCGTTTATGCTGATCACCCGCAACGATGCCAATGACTGGAAACAGTATAATGTGAAGCAGAAAGGCGACGATTTTGAGCTGACGCCAAAATCCAGCAGCGGTAACCTGAAACAGTTCGCCATTACTGTGACCAACAGCGGTACTATCCGCAGTTTTGCCGCAGTTGAGCAGGACGGCCAGCGCAGCTCTTACGCACTGAAAAGCCAGCAGAACACCACGGTTGACGCTGCCAAATTCAAATTTACCCCGCCGAAGGGGGTGACGCTGGACGACCAGCGCCAGTGAGGTCCGCGTGAGTAATATGTCGCTCGATTTTTCCCAGAATGAGTTCCAGCCGTTGGCCGCGCGGATGCGGCCAACCACGCTGGCGCAGTATATCGGCCAGCAACACCTGCTGGCTGCCGGCAAGCCTTTGCCGCGTGCCATCGAGGCAGGGCAACTGCATTCGATGATTCTGTGGGGGCCGCCGGGCACCGGGAAAACGACGCTGGCAGAGCTGATCGGCCGTTACGGCCAGGCGGACGTCGAACGGATTTCCGCCGTCACGTCCGGCATCAAAGAGATCCGCGAGGCGATCGAGCGCGCACGTCAGAACCGTGACGCCGGTCGCCGCACTATTTTGTTTGTCGATGAGGTGCACCGCTTCAATAAAAGCCAGCAGGATGCTTTCCTGCCGCATATTGAAGATGGCACCATCACCTTTATCGGCGCGACGACCGAGAACCCGTCTTTTGAGCTCAATTCGGCGCTGCTTTCGCGCGCGCGGGTATATTTGTTGAAAGCACTGACCGCCGAAGATATCAGCCAGGTGCTGGATCAGGCGATGAAAGACACTAGCCGGGGGTTCGGCGGCCAGAATATCGAGTTGCCCGAAGAGACGCGCCGCATGCTGTCGGAGCTGGTGGGCGGCGATGCGCGTCGGGCGCTGAACAGCCTGGAGATGATGGCGGATATGGCGGAAATCGACGCCAAAGGCATCCGCGTTTTGACGCCGTCATTGTTAAAAGAGGTCTCCGGTGAGCGCAGTGCGCGCTTCGACAATAAAGGCGATCGTTATTACGATTTGATCTCGGCGCTGCATAAATCGGTGCGCGGTTCGGCACCGGATGCCGCGCTGTACTGGTATGCGCGCATTATTACCGCCGGTGGCGATCCGCTGTATGTGGCGCGTCGCCTGTTGGCGATTGCGTCCGAGGATGTCGGCAATGCCGATCCGCGCGGCATGCAGGTGGCGATTGCGGCCTGGGATTGCTTTACCCGCGTCGGCCCGGCGGAGGGCGAACGGGCAATTGCCCAGGCCATCGTCTATCTGGCCTGCGCGCCGAAAAGCAACGCCGTGTACACCGCTTTCAAAGCGGCGATGCGCGACGCCCGAGAGATGGCTGATTACGACGTACCGGAGCATCTGCGCAATGCGCCGACCAAGCTGATGAAGGAAATGGGCTTGGGCGCGGAGTATCGCTACGCGCACGACGAACCCAATGCTTATGCCGCCGGCGAGGACTATTTCCCTCCTGAAATGGCCAAGACCCGTTACTACCATCCGACCGCACGCGGGCTGGAGGGCAAAATCGGTGAAAAGCTGGCATGGCTGGCTGAGCAGGATCAAAATAGCCCGACAAAACGCTACCGCTAGCGTTGCCGTTGCGGTAAGGTTACCGGGTATCACTCTTTCTTTATGCGGCTTATATTCAGCCGTATAAAACGACAAATTTTCTTTCAATAACAATAAGCACAGGATTAGCATGCTCGATCCCAATCTGCTGCGTAATGAGCTAGACGCAGTCGCCGTCAAACTGGCTCGCCGAGGCTTTAAACTCGATCTGGATCTGCTGCGTTCGCAAGAAGAGCGCCGCAAAGTTCTGCAGGTAGAATCCGAAACGCTGCAGGCAGAACGTAACTCCCGATCGAAATCCATCGGCGCGGCTAAAGCACGCGGGGAAGACATTGAGCCGCTGCGTCGTGAAGTGAACGAACTGGGTGATAAGCTGGATGTTGCCAAGGCCGCCTTGGATTCCTTGCAGACCGAAATCCGCGATTACGCCCTGACGTTGCCGAACCTGCCTGACGATGCCGTGCCGAACGGCAAAGATGACAGCGAGAACCAGGAAGTGTGCCGCTGGGGCGAACCGCGCCAGTACGATTTCCAGGTACGCGATCACGTTGATCTGGGCGAAATGGCCGGTGGGCTGGATTTCGCCGCAGCGGTAAAATTGACGGGTTCGCGCTTTGTGGTGATGAAAGGGCAGATCGCCCGTATGCACCGCGCGCTGTCGCAGTTCATGCTGGATCTGCATACGGAACAACACGGCTATCTGGAAGCCTACGTGCCGTACCTGGTCAACCATGCCACGTTGTATGGCACCGGTCAGTTGCCGAAGTTTGGCGATGATCTGTTCCATACCAAACCCTTGGAAGAAGAGTCAGACAGCAGCAACTATGCGCTGATCCCAACGGCGGAAGTGCCCTTGACCAACCTGGTGCGCGACGAGATCCTGGAAGAAGAATCCCTGCCGCTGAAGATGACCGCGCACACGCCATGTTTCCGTGCAGAAGCCGGTTCGTATGGGCGTGACACCCGTGGTTTGATCCGTATGCACCAGTTCGACAAGGTCGAGATGGTACAGATCGTTCGCCCGGAAGATTCCATGGCGGCGCTGGAAGAGCTGACCGGCCATGCGGAGAAAGTGCTGCAACTGCTGAATCTGCCATACCGTAAAGTCTTGCTGTGTACCGGTGACATGGGCTTCGGCGCTTGCAAGACCTACGATCTGGAAGTGTGGTTGCCGGCTCAGGATACCTATCGTGAAATCTCTTCCTGTTCAAACATGTGGGATTTCCAGGCGCGCCGCATGCAGGCACGCTGCCGCAGCAAAACCGAGAAGAAGCCGCGTTTGGTGCACACGCTGAACGGCTCTGGCTTGGCTGTGGGGCGTACGCTGGTAGCCGTGTTGGAAAACTACCAGCAGGCCGACGGCCGCATTCAGGTGCCGGAAGTTCTGCGCCCTTACATGAATGGCCTGGAATATATCGGCTAGAAAAGCTAGTCAGCAAGAAAGCGCCTGCGGGCGCTTTTTTTATGTCTGAAAATCAGAGGGTCAGTGGCTGGTCAACGCCAATTTGATGGCGAGACCGATAAATGCCAGGGAAACCGACCAGCGTATCCAGTGCATCACGCGAGCATTTCCCAGAATGCGATGCCGGACGCGTGCGGCAAAGGCGCCATAAAGAGAGAAAATCACGAACGTCATTACGGCGAATACCGCAGAAAGTAGCAGCATGGTACGGGCAGGGTGCGCATCTCCCACGGTGATAAACTGTGGAAGAAACGCCAGAAAGAAAATGGACAGTTTGGGGTTGAGCGCGTTGGCTACGACGGCATACCGCACCAGAGCGCCGTCTGTGGAAGGCGAATTGGCCTGAGACAGGGCCAGCGGCCCTTTTTCGCGCAGCGTTTCCCACCCCATAAACAACAAATAAACCACGCCAAGGTACTTCACCAGGTCAAAGGCCAGGGCGCTGGTTTGCAACAGTGCGGCCAATCCGGTCACCGCAGCCAGCATATGGGGCAATACGCCCAAGGTGCAGCCCGCAGCCGCCACCAGGGCGCTGCGCGTACCCTGCTGCAGCCCGGTGGACAAGGTAATCAGCGCGCCGGTCCCCGGCGAAATAACGATCAGTAATGAGGTGAACAGGAAATCTGCATTCACGGGTAAGGCTCCTTTTGGCGATAATTGGCACCCAGTTTCAGGTGAAAGAGCCATACAGTCTTGAACGAAATTGCAGCCCGCCTTTGCAGCGGCAACGTTCAGGCGGATTGCCGGGAGAAAGAGCCGGGAGTGTACCCAAAGCTCCTGACGAACAGGCGTGTCATGTGGCTTTGATCAGCGAAGCCGCAGGCATCGGCCACCTCAGCCAGCCCGTCACCGGCGAGAATAAGCCGGCGCGCCAGCAACAGGCGGCGTTGCAGCAGGTAAGCATGTGGCGTCAGACCGGTGCGGCGTTTGAACCCGCGTAAGAGTTGGTATTGGCTCAGGCCGGCTTCGGTGGCCAACTCGGCCAACGTCAGCGGGCTGCCTGGCTCGTCGTCAATCATTTCCCGTGCGCGGACAATGCCATCTTGAGGGAAGGCTAAAGGGGGATGCGGGATCTCAGCCAGGGCTGCGGCGATAACCAGCAAAGCCTCTTCGGCGGCCAGCGCATCGCTTTGCGTTACGGCGCAGAACAGCCGGTTAAAGTAGGCGGCCAGGTGATGATTGCTGAAAACCGGGTGGCTGAACTCCCCGGAGGTAAATCTCCCCTCGCTGATATCCGCGAAGCATTGATTGAGCCGTTCCGGGTGGCAGTAGATCATGCGCCAGGCTCTGGCACCGGCGAGGGGAGAGCCGTCATGCACTTCTCCGGGGTTCACGGTGATGATGTCCCCTGCGGATGATTCAACGCGGCCTCTGCCGCTTAGCGATTTCTGGGCGCCGCGATCCATCAGGCCAATGCCAAACTGGTCGTGAGTATGGCGGCCAAAGGAAAAATCCGTGTCCGCCGTTACCATTTCCATACCCTGGAGGCGGCTGGGGACGATCTGAATGGCACGCTTTTTCATCATCTTATCCTTAGGGTGCGCTGCAGATGTACGCCGGTTTTAGCGTGGAGGCTCAAGCTCATAGGCCAGTCTGGCGTAATCTGCCAGATGTTTTGCCTCTACATCGGCAACCGAATAAAGCTTGATATGCCGGCGATACTTACCCCCGCCTTCCAGCATCCGGTGGCGGTCTTCGAGCAGATAGCCCCGGCCAAACTCAACCGTCACATGGCCGCTGTAGGCGAACACGCCGCAGAAAAACGCCGTATGAGCAAACATGATGCCGCCATATTTTACCGATTCACTGACGCCGCCACCGGTTGCCGTGACCACCTGGCGAACACGTTGCACGACGTCCAGAAGTTCACCATGGGTGCTGCCTATATCCGCCAGCAAAGTGCCGACGGCATTATCGATAGTTTGTTTCATTATGCCTCTGCGAGAGCGAATTTCTTCTGCCGTCAGCATAGCCCTTTTTGCTGCGCGTTGCCCCTGTTGCCGGGAGTGAAACAAATTGTGCGGTGCATAGATAAGAGCGGATTGACTTTTTTATCGCCAGTGGCATGATGCGCGCACTCTCATCGCGCGTTCGGTTTCAATTTCACTATGTCCGCATATTCCCGCCCAGTGCTCCTGCTGCTCTGTGGCTTGTTATTGCTCACGGTTTCTATTGCCGTATTGAATACGTTAGTCCCTCTTTGGTTGACTCACGCTCAGTTGTCAACCGGCCAGGTGGGTATGGTGAGCTCTTCTTACTTTACCGGCAACCTGGTAGGCACGCTGATAGCGGGCAAACTGATCAAACGCATCGGCTTTACCCGCAGCTATCATCTTGCCTGCGTGGTGTTTGCCGTCGCGACGGCCGGTATGGCGCTGTCGCTCGATTTTTGGAGCTGGATGGGCTGGCGTTTCTTTGCCGGCATTGGCTGCGCCTGGATTTGGGTGATCGTCGAAAGCGCCTTACTGCGCAGTGGTAATCTGTCCAACCGCGGGCAACTGTTGGCGGCCTATATGATGGTTTACTATCTTGGCACCGTGATTGGTCAACTGCTGTTGAGCCTGGTATCGACCGAATTGCTGAACGTGGTGCCGTGGGTGGCCACCATCATCATCTGCGCCATGCTGCCCATGCTGTTTGCGCGGGTTAACAGCCAGCATGACGAACCGCAGCAGGCGGCGGTATGGCCAATGCTGAAACGCCGCAGCGCGCGGCTGGGCATCAATGGCTGCATTATCTCCGGTATTGTTCTGGGTTCACTCTATGGCTTGATGCCGCTGTATTTATCCCATCAGGGTATGAGCGACGCCAACGTCGGTTACTGGATGGCTCTGCTGGTCAGCTCCGGTATTGTCGGGCAGTGGCCGGTAGGGCGCCTGGCCGATCGCTATGGTCGTCTGTTGGTGCTGCGCATTCAGGTGTTTGTGGTGATCCTCGCCAGTGTGGCGATGCTCGGCAACTATGCCATGGCGCCGGCGCTGTTTATTCTCGGCTGCGCCGGTTTCACGCTGTACCCGGTGGCGATGTCCTGGGCCTGCGAGAAAGCGCTGCCGCATGAGTTGGTGGCGATGAATCAGGCGTTGCTGATGAGCTACACAATCGGCAGCCTGCTTGGCCCGTCAATGACGGCGTTGTTGATGCAGAATTATTCCGACCGCCTGCTGTTTGTGATGATTGCTGCCGTTGCGCTGGTGTACCTGATGATGTTGCTGAAAAAGCCAAACCATCACCAGACTCCGCTGGCTGCTGCCTGAGATCAAAAAAACCGGCCATTGCGCCGGTTTTTTTATCTCGACAAAAAGATCAATAAATCACTTTATGGCCGTAGCTTTCCAGAATGCCTTTGACGCGGTCCATTGTGTCCGCTTTTGGAGGATGGACGCTGTCCAGCTTGTACTCTTCCCCCATCGCCACCCATTTGTGCTTGCCGAGTTCGTGATAGGGCAGCAGCTCGATTTTCTCGATGTTGGTCATGTCCTTGGTGAACTCACCCAGCATGTGCGTTGACTTGTCATCGTCGGACCAGCCAGGCACCACCACATAACGGATCCAGGTGCGCTGGTTGCGTTTCGCCAGATAGCGGGCGAAGTCCAGCGTGCGGTGGTTGGAGACGCCGACCAGGTTCTGATGAATGTCGTCGTTCATCTGTTTCAGATCCAGCATCACCAGATCGGTGGCGTCCAGCAACTCGTCGATCACCGGATCGTAACGACGCACAAAACCGTTGGTATCCAGGCAGGTATTGATACCTTCCTGCTGGCACGCACGGAACCAGTCACGGACAAATTCGGCCTGCAAGATGGCTTCGCCGCCGGAGGCCGTCACGCCGCCGCCGGAAGCGTTCATAAAGTGCCGATAAGCGACGGTGTCTTTCATCAGCTCTTCTACGGTCACTTCTTTGCCGCCATGGGTGTCCCAGGTGTCGCGGTTATGGCAATACAGGCAGCGCATCAGGCAACCCTGGAAGAAAACGATAAAGCGGATCCCTGGACCGTCAACGGTGCCACAGGATTCGAAGGAGTGAATGCGACCTTTCACTGACATTGCAGGGGGTTCTCCAATATTGACTGTCAAACGCAGTCTAAAAGTAGGCTCATAACCGCCGGCCAGGGATCAGCGATGCAGCTACCGGATAGGCCCGGCGGCTGGGGTGGAACGATTCCTGCTGGCCGGTTATTGCGCCGGATAACTGTTTTGCCGGATATCCATCAATTTCATTCAGTATAGCTATCTGGCAAAACAGACTCGTGATGAGTCAGGGAAACTGCGTTTGTTAAAAGGGCCGGAAAGATCCGGCCCCGGTATTCAGCTTAACCACCGGGCGGGAAACCCCGCCCGGATGGGGCAATTACATCGACTGGGTGAAAGTACGGGTAATCACGTCTTGCTGTTGTTCTTTGGTCAGCGAGTTGAAACGTACGGCATAACCGGATACGCGGATAGTCAACTGAGGGTATTTCTCAGGGTTTTCCATCGCTTCCAGCAGCATTTCACGGTTCATCACGTTGACGTTCAGGTGCTGGCCGCCTTCGATGGAGGCTTCGTGATGGAAGTAACCGTCCATCAGGCCCGCCAGGTTGGCTTTACGCACGTCGTCATCTTTACCCAGGGCGTTTGGCACGATGGAGAAGGTGTAGGAGATCCCGTCCTTCGCGTAAGCAAACGGCAGTTTGGCTACGGAGGTCAGGGAGGCTACAGCGCCTTTCTGGTCGCGGCCGTGCATTGGGTTGGCACCAGGACCGAATGGAGCGCCTGCGCGGCGACCATCTGGAGTGTTACCGGTTTTCTTGCCGTACACCACGTTAGAGGTGATGGTCAGTACGGACTGGGTCGGTACCGCATTACGGTAGGTACGCAGTTTCTGAATTTTCTTCATGAAACGTTCTACCAGGTCACAGGCGATGTCATCAACACGGGCATCGTTGTTACCGAACTGCGGGTATTCACCTTCGATTTTGAAGTCGGTCGCCAGGCCGTCTTCATCACGGATGGTGGAGACTTTGGCGTACTTGATGGCAGACAGGGAGTCGGCCGCTACCGACAGACCGGCGATGCCGCAGGCCATGGTGCGGTAAACGTCACGGTCATGCAGGGCCATCAGCGCAGCTTCATAGCTGTACTTGTCGTGCATGTAGTGAATGATGTTCAGCGCGGTCACGTACTGTTTGGCCAGCCAGTCCATAAAGTGGTCCATGCGTTCCATGACTTTGTCATAGTCCAGCACGTCGTCCATCATTGGCGCTTCTTTCGGGCCTACCTGGATTTTCAGTTTTTCATCAACGCCGCCGTTGATGGCGTACAACATGGTTTTCGCCAGGTTGGCGCGGGCACCGAAGAACTGCATTTGTTTGCCGACGATCATTGGGCTGACGCAACAGGCGATGGCGTAGTCATCGTTGTTGAAGTCAGGGCGCATCAGGTCGTCGTTTTCGTACTGTACGGATGAGGTGTCGATAGACACTTTCGCCGCGTATTTTTTGAAGTTCAACGGCAGCTTTTCAGACCACAGGATGGTCATGTTCGGCTCCGGAGACGGCCCCATGGTGTACAGGGTGTTCAGGAAACGGAAGCTGTTTTTGGTGACCAGCGTACGGCCGTCAACGCCCATACCCGCCAGGGATTCAGTCGCCCAGATTGGGTCGCCGGAGAACAGTTCATCATACTCAGGGGTACGCAGGAAGCGCACCATACGCAGTTTCATTACCAGGTGGTCAATCAGTTCCTGCGCTTGCTCTTCGCTCAGCTTGCCCGCTTTGATATCGCGTTCGATGAACACGTCAAGGAAGGTGGACACGCGGCCGAAGGACATTGCCGCGCCGTTCTGGGATTTCACCGCGGCCAGGTAGCCGAAGTAGGTCCACTGCACGGCTTCTTGCGCGGTAGTCGCTGGGCTGGAGATGTCGCAGCCGTATTTGGCGGCCATTTCTTTAATCTGGGCCAGTGCGCGGTGTTGTTCAGCGATTTCTTCACGCAGCTGAATGGTCATTTCCAGATCTTCGCCGTTTTCCAGCTTGTTCTGCAATGACTTGAACTGGTTCAGCTTGTCGGCCATCAGGAAGTCGATACCGTACAGCGCAACGCGACGGTAGTCACCGATGATGCGGCCACGGCCGTAGGCATCCGGCAGACCGGTCAGCACGCCGGATTTACGGCAGTTCAGGATGTCTTTGGTGTAAACGTCGAATACACCCTGGTTGTGGGTCTTGCGGTAGTCGGTGAAGACTTTTTTCAGCTGTGGATCCAGTTCGCGGCCATAAACCTTGCAAGAACCTTCAACCATTTTGATGCCGCCGAATGGGATCAGCGCGCGTTTCAGTGGCTCGTCGGTCTGCAAGCCAACGATGGTTTCCAGCTCTTTGGCAATGTAGCCTGCGTCATGGGAAGTGATGGTAGCGACAACGTTGGTGTCGAAATCAACTGGCGCATGGGTGCGGTTCTCCAGTTTGATCCCTTCCATAACCTTGTCCCACAGGGTGGAGGTGGCCTGAGTTGCGCCAGCCAGGAAGGATTCATCACCCTCGTAAGGAGTGTAGTTTTTCTGGATGAAGTCACGAACGTTGACTTCATTCTGCCAGTCACCTTTGCTGAAACCTTCCCAAGCTTTGGCTAACTTCTCGTTAAGTTCGGTCATTATACACCTACCTTTAATTGTGGATTTCTAACTCGGCGCACGGTCACTAACAGCTTAATGCTGTTGTTCACCACCACGCAGATAAATTACCCAGTAAGTCAACCCAACCAGCAGGCCGCCGCCAATGATATTGCCAATGGTGACTGGGATCAGATTGTCGATGATGAAGTTGCTTACGGTCAGATGAGCAAACTGCTCGGGTGTTGCCCCTACGGCTTGCCAGAACTCCGGCGTGGCGAAGTGTTTAACCACGATACCCATAGGGATCATAAACATATTGGCGATGCTGTGTTCGAAGCCGCTGGCGACGAACATGCCGACCGGCAGGATCATGGCGAACATTTTGTCCATCAGGCTGCGGCCGGAATAACTCATCCACACGGCCAGGCAAACCATCAGGTTAGCCAGAATACCGAGGCAGACCGCCTCAATAAAAGTGTGGTGCAGCTTGTGGTCAGCGGTTTGCAGGACGTTCAGGCCCCATTGGCCGTTGGCCACCATGTGTTCACCGGAAAACCAGATGAGTGCCACAAATAACAGGGCGCCAATCAGGTTACCGATATAGACGTTCAACCAGTTGGCTGCCAGTTGGGGCCAACTGATACGGCCGCTGGCCTTGGCAATCACAATCAGCACGGTTGAGGTGAACAGGTCTGCACCTGAGACCACGACCAGCATTAACCCCAGAGAGAAACAGATGCCGCCGACCAATTTTGCCAGGCCGAAGGGCACACCGGCAGTGCCGGTAGTCGCAGTGATATAAAATACGAACGCGATGGAAATAAAGACGCCGGCAGTGATCGCCAAATAAAAAGTTTTCAGCGGATGCTTGGTGGCTTTATACACACCTGCATCTTCAGCGATTTTCGCCGTTGCCGCAGGTAATATCAGATCGAAGGGGTTGTCAGCTTTCACACTAACTCTCTCTCTTAAGGGTTAAAACAACGCAATGAGATACTAGCAAAGCAGTATAGGGTAAAAATTGATTTGGATCATAAGGCGAGGAACTAGAGGGGTACAAAACCAGACAAATCGCAGGGTTAATTAAATTAATTATTTGATTTTTAAGTGAAAACTATTTTTTAATGTTTGCAAATAATTTTGAATTGGTGGGGTAAATACCCTTAATAAAGGTTAAATATTTACGGGTATTGTCTATTTTTGACGGCTAAAGTTGACTTATCGGTTAATTATTATTTCACCAACCTGCAACAATTAACGTCTTGTTTGTTGATAAGTGCGTAATTAACCGGAAAAAATAAAAGAAGAAAACGGTGATTTAACCGTCAAAATAAGATCTGGCTATTTTCTTTGCTGCGTTTACGAATGCGATGTACAGCAAACTATCCCTTTAGGAGTGGCGCCGGCAGGCAAGCTGCCGACGCATTAAGACTGCGGTTATGCCTGTGCCCAGTGGCGGCGCTTGGCGTTTTGCAGTTTTTCGTAGGCCGCCAGCAGCGCCTGATGCGCCGGTAACGCTTTCAGATCGCTGTCGACAGCGAACAAGCCGTTAAAGCGCTCTTCGCCGCTGATGGCCGCAGAGGCGGCGTCGACCGCTTCCTGACCGTACATTTTCACGAAGGCGCCGTAGTACTGCGCCGGATCGCGATCCGGCTCCTGCGTCAGCAGCAGCAGGGTTTGCAGGCAACGGTAGTAATTGCTGCGCGCCGGGCTTAACACCGATCCGTTAAAGTCCTGGGTCCATTCCGTCCAGATCAGAGCCTGTTCCATATCGCCGCCCGCGAGTGCCAGCATGGATTTCAGCTCGCCCACGCGCAGGGTGTGCCAGGCGTTGTCTTTACCGGAGGCAATGCCCAGCAACTCGCGCACGCGGGTGAAATCGTCCAGCCCTTCGTCATCCAGTCGCTCAATCAGCGCCAGATATTCTTGTGGTTCCCATTCGCTGCCCGGCAGTGCCAGCAGGGTATCACGCAGGTGCGCGCCCATGCTGTTATTGGCCAGCAACAGATCTTCCGCCGGGTAGATGTCGGACATGCCAGGTACGATGATACGGCAGGCGTAAACGTCCAGGTGCTCGTAGTCGGCGATGTACACTTCGGCGCCTTCTTTGTCGAAAATGCTCATGAGCGTGGCGAATTCTTCCTGCGTGCTGCCGCTGAAACTCCAGTCGACAAACGGGTAATCCGCATCCTGCTTGAACATGTCCCAGGAGATCAAACCGCTGGAATCGATAAAGTGGGTTTCCAGATTGGTGTGTTCGGCCACTTCTTCGTCATCGAAGGTTGGCGCGGTGAACACGTCCAGATCCTTCAGACTACGGCCCTGCAGCAGTTCAGTCACGGTACGCTCAAGCGCCACGCCGAAATCGGGATGAGCGCCGAACGAGGCGAAACAGGTGCCGTTGGCCGGGTTGAACAGCACTACGCAGATTACCGGGTAGTTACCGCCCAATGAGGCGTCATAGGACAGGATCGGGAAGCCTTCCTGTTCCAGGCGGGCAATGGCTTCCACCACGCCTGGATAACGGTTCAGCACTTCGCTCGGGATCTCCGGCAGGCTGATGGATTCGGCGATAATGCGGTTTTTCACATAACGCTCGAATACTTCGGAAAGGCCCTGCACGCGAGCTTCGTTCGCGGTGTTACCGGCGGACATGCCGTTGGACACGTACAGGTTGCCGATGATGTTCATCGGAATATAGACCGTCTGCTGGTCTGACTGACGGGAGAACGGCAGGGCGCAGATGCCGCGATCGCCGTTGCCGGATTGCAGATCGATCAGATCGCCGGCGGTCAGTTCTTGCTCTGGATCGTAGAACGCATGCAGGCGTTCGTCGAGGATGCCTTCCGGTAGCGAATTGTCGGCCGGGATCGGGAACCATTTCTCATTCGGATAATGTACGAAATCGCCTTCGGCAATGTGCTTACCCAAATAGAAATCGGCAAAGAAATAGTTGGTGGAAAGGCGCTCGAAGTATTCGCCCAAAGCGGAAGCCAGCGCGGCTTTTTGGCTGGCGCCTTTACCGTTGGTGAAGCACAGCGGGCAATCGCGATCGCGGATGTGAACTGACCATACGTGCGGTACCGGGTTCAGCCATGAGGCTTCTTCGATATTAAAACCCAGATCGCTTAATTTCTGTTGGAAACGGGCGATGGAGTCTTCCAACGCGGCGTCTTTGCCAGGGATAAAAGTTTGCGTCATTGTCTTCACTTTTTGAGCGTACTAAAAACGCGCAATGATACGGGGTTTTACGCCCAAGCTCCATGTATTCCTAAAGCGACGGTAAAGTCACAGTTTTTTTAAGGATAAGGGCCATAATTCAGCGGGTTATCTATCAAGGAGAAACCTAATGAAATCAGTGAAACTCAGCGTTGTGGCGCTATTCCTGGCGGGCGTAAGCGGTTCTGCGCTGGCATTGCCTTCCATCACTCTGTTGGCGACCGGCGGCACCATTGCCGGCGGCGGCGAATCGGCGACAAAATCCAACTATACGGCGGGCAAACTGGGCGTCGATGCGCTGGTGAATGCGGTGCCGGAGCTGAAAAACGTCGCCAATGTGCAGGGTGAGCAGGTGGTGAACATCGGTTCGCAAGACATGAACGATGAGGTGTGGCTGAAACTGGTGAAGAAAATCAACGCTGACTGCGGCAAAACGGACGGTTTTGTGATCACCCACGGCACCGACACGCTGGAAGAAACCGCTTATTTTCTCGATTTGACCGTCAAATGCGACAAGCCGGTAGTGATCGTCGGAGCAATGCGCCCGGCAACGGCGATGAGCGCCGACGGCCCGTTCAATCTGTATAACGCCGTGGTGACGGCGGCGGATCCGCAATCGGCCAAACGCGGGGTGCTGGTGGCGATGAACGACAGCGTGCTGGATGCGCGCGACGTGACCAAAACCAATACCACCTCGGTGCAGACATTCCAGTCGCCCAATTTCGGTCCGCTCGGTTATATCCATAACGGCAAGGTAGACTATCAGCGCTCACCGCAGCGCAAGCATACTACCGATACCCCCTTTGACGTATCCAGCCTGACCGAGCTGCCCAAAGTCGGCATTGTCTATAACTATGCCAACGCTTCCGATGCGCCGGCCAAGGCGCTGATCGCTGAAGGTTATCAGGGCATTGTCAGCGCCGGGGTCGGTAACGGCAACCTGTACAAAACGGTGTTTGATACATTGGCTACGGCCGCACATAACGGTGTGGCCGTAGTGCGATCTTCCAGAGTGCCGACCGGTTCCACCACGGAAGACGCGGAAGTGGATGACGCTAAATTCGGCTTTGTCGCCGCCGGTACGCTGAACCCGCAAAAAGCGCGGATCCTGT
>NZ_BCTU01000036.1 GCF_001590925.1 Serratia plymuthica NBRC 102599 | reverse complement strand
ACTTAAATCACCGCAGCGCATATCCTCCGCGCCATAGTCGTCCATTCGTTTTTGGGTTTTGAATATAGTGCAGGGAAACTCTAGTGCTGACATCGTGATACATTCCTTGTGTCGTCGTCCATTGCGGTCCTTATCTATGGATAATAGGTCATGACCGGCTGCGGTGTAAATGTTGAGCAGCTCTCCCTGCCAAAATTCGGATTTTTGGCCGTTTCCGGGGTGAAAGTAATAACGGAGATAACCGCTACGTTCTTGGCCCATCATCAAAATGCCATCAGGTATTCGAGGGGCAGGTCCTTGCATCGGTGGCCCGTGTCTAGAGCTCGATAACAGCGATCCCACGCTTGCATGCTGAGAAAGTTACCGGGTTTAGACATAAAAAAATCCGGAGTCAGGGGACTGACTCCGGATTTTCTCTTATTTACAGGATTGTTTATGTGCTCTTAAACGATCTGCATTACCGGCCAAACCGGGATCAACGGGCGAAAATTACTTCGCTTTACCCTGGTTTGCCACGGCGGCCGCTTTAGCAGCGATCTCGTCGGCATTGCCCAGGTAGTAACGTTTGATTGGCTTGAAGTTTTCGTCGAATTCATACACCAACGGCACGCCGGTTGGGATGTTCAGTTCGAGGATCTCATCTTCGCTCAGGTTATCCAGGTATTTCACCAGCGCACGCAGCGAGTTGCCGTGCGCGGCAACGATAACGCGCTCGCCGCTTTTGATGCGTGGCAGAATTTCTTCGTCCCAGTAAGGGATCACGCGATCGATGGTCAGCGCCAGGCTTTCGGTCAGCGGCAGCTCTTTTTCGGTCAGCGCCGAATAACGTGGGTCGTGGCCCGGGTAACGCTCATCATCTTTGGTCAGCTCTGGTGGGGTAACGGCGAAGCCGCGACGCCATTGCTTAACCTGCTCGTCACCGTATTTCTCAGCGGTTTCAGCCTTGTTCAGACCCTGCAGCGCACCGTAGTGGCGTTCGTTCAGCTTCCAGGATTTTTCAGTCGGCAGCCAAGCCTGATCCAGTTCGTCCAGGATGTTCCACAGGGTATGGATCGCACGCTTCAGGACGGAGGTGTAAGCAAAGTCAAAAGAGAAACCTTCATCTTTCAACAGCTTGCCTGCTGCTTTCGCTTCGGTGCGACCTTTGTCGGACAAATCAACATCATACCAACCGGTAAAGCGGTTTTCGTTGTTCCACTGGCTTTCGCCGTGACGCACCAGAACCAGCTTAGTTACAGCCATAGCTTAACTCCTTAATAATCTGACATTTCAATGATAACGAAAATCATTATATTGCCGCGGCCGGTGGCTCGGCAATCGATAGTGTCTAACCATAGCCAATTTCTTGCCGCAAAGTAAGTGCTGTTCTGAGGAAAAGCTGAATCGATCAGGCGGGCGTCACGGGGAAATCGGCACGGCGGAATGAGATCCGGCCGTGCCGCTGGCGAAGGGCAATCAGGCAGATTTTTTCAGACAGTTGCTCATAAAGGTTTTACGCTCGTCGCCTTTCAGGCTTTTGGTTTTTGCATCGGCGTTACAGGTTTTCATTTTCTGCTGTTGCGGCGTCAGGGTTTTCGCTGAAGTGGAACCTTCTGCCTTCAGGCAGGTGCTCATGAAGGTCGTGCGGTCCGCGCCTTTCAGCGTTTTGGTGGAGGCTTGTTGATTACAATCAGTCATGCGCTTCTGCTGAGCAGCCTGCGCCGGTGAAGGCGTTTTTGTTGCGGTTGCGGTATCGGCAGCCATCAGGTTGGTGCTCAGCAGTAAACCCGCCAGTAATGGGAGTGCAGTAATCAGACGCATAGGTGTTCCTTCAGCTATTGACCGGCCAGAGATGGCCGAAAATTGTGACGCAGCACAAGGTGTTGTGCTTATCACCGTAGCCTGATTCTAGTGTGAGCTTTGGAATAAGGAAAGGCAGGTGCCGGTGGGGCCGGCGTGTAAAAAGGTAAGCATTTATAACAAACGGCCCCCGGCCGCATGGCAAGGGGCGTGGTGGTTCAGATAGGATAAAACTGATAATGGGTGGCACTTTGATATTGCTGCCCCGGCTTGAGCCAACAGTCCGGCTGCGGCCATTCCGGGTGGTGCGGGCTGTCCGGCAAAAACTCGCTTTCCAGCGCTATGCCGGCGTAACTGGCGTAGCTGCCGCCATCACGTGCCGGTGTGCCGTCCAGATAATTGCCGCTGTACAGTTGCAGCGCCGGCGCGCTGGTGAAGACGCTCATCTGCACCTGACCGTCCGCCGACCACAGGTGTGCCGCCGGGCAGTCCAATGCGCCGCAGGTACGGTGCAGCAGATAGGCATGATCGTACCCTTTTACCCGCTGCTGATCGCGGTCGCGCAGGAAATCCTGCAGCAGCGTTTTCGGGTGGCGAAAATCCATGCCGCTGCCGTCCACCGGCGTGAGTTCGGCGTTGGGTATGCCCTCGCTGTCGACCGGCAGATAACGGTCGGCAAACAGCTGCAGCCGTTGCCGACGGGCGTCGGTGTCGGCGCCGTCCAGATTGAAATAGGCGTGGTTGGTCAGATTGACCGGGCAGGCGCGATCGGTCCGGGCCTGGTAACTGATTTCCAGCCGGTTATCGGCAGTGAGCCGGTAATTGACCTGAACCTCAAGATTGCCGGGAAATCCCTGGTCGCCGTCGGGTGAATGCAGCGCGTAACTCACCTGCTGCGTATCTTGTTGAACAATCCGCCAGCGACGGGCATTGAAGCCTTCCGGCCCGCCGTGCAATTGGTGTTCCCCTTGATTGGCGAGCAGCGGATGCGGCTTGTTGCCGACCAGCAGACTGGCGTAGGCGATACGGTTGGCATAGCGTCCGACGGTGGCGCCAAGATAGGCCGCTTGCCGCTGGTAATCCGCCGGTGTCCGGCAGCCCAGCAGCAGTTCACGCGTTTTGCCCGATTTCAGCGGCAGCACGGCGGAAAGCCAGGTAGCGCCCCAATCCATCAGCGTGACCGTCATCCCGCCGGCGTTTTGCAGCCGGGTTAGCTGGTAGGGCTGGCCATCAGGGGCCAGTTGCAGGCTGTCTGTCAGCATATTCCGGCCCCCGCTGATGCCTTGCAAACGTAAAAGGTTTCTCGCAGTCCGTTGGTTTGCAACGGATACTCCCGCGCAACCGTCTCGCGTACCTGTTCCACCAATTCTTGCGGCATCAGCGCCACTATGCAGCCGCCAAAACCGCCGCCGGTCATGCGCACGCCGCCGCGATCGCCGATAACCTTTTTGACTATCTCCACCAACTGGTCGATCGGCGGCACGGTAATGGCAAAATCATCCCGCATTGAAGCGTGAGATTCCGCCATCAGCCTGCCCATCAGTTTCATATCGCCCGCCGCCAATGCATCTGCGGCGGCCAGGGTGCGATCGTTTTCGGTGATTACGTGGCGCGCTCGCTTGGCGACGATCGGATCCAATTCATGCTGGATCGGGAAGAACAGCTCCGGGCTGACGTCGCGCAGTGCCTTGACGCCGAAGAAGCGCGCGGCGGCTTCGCATTGTTCGCGACGGGTGTTGTATTCGCTGTCCACCAGCCCGCGCTTCACGTTGGAGTTGATGATCACCACGGCAATATTTTCCGGGACCGACACCGCACGGGTCTCCAGTGAACGGCAATCGATCAGCAAGGCATGATCCTGTTCACCGAGGGCGGAAATCAGCTGATCCATGATCCCGCAATTGCAGCCGACAAACTGATTCTCCGCCTCCTGGCCATTCAAAGCCAAGGCTACGCCATCCAGCGGCAGTTCATACAGCGCCTGCATCACCTGGCCAACGGCCACTTCCAGTGAGGCGGAAGAGCTGAGGCCGGCGCCTTGCGGTACGTTGCCGGCGATCACCAGATCCGCGCCGCCAAAATTGACGTTGCGCAGTTGCAGGTGTTTGATCACGCCGCGCACGTAATCGGACCAAAGCTGGTCCGGGTGACTGACGATCGGATCGTCGAGAGAGAATTGATCCAACTGGCCGTCGTAATCGGCCGCGATCACCCGGATCTGGCGATCGTCACGTCTGGCTCCGGCGATCACCGTTTGGTAATCAATGGCGCACGGCAATACGAAACCGTCGTTATAGTCGGTATGTTCGCCGATCAAATTCACTCGTCCTGGCGCTTGAATGGTCAGCGCGGGCGCGTAGCCAAAGCGTTCGGTAAAAATGGTATGGGTAATATTTTTCAAACTCATTGTTTGGCTCCGGCTTCACGGTAATGAATGTCGTCAACGGCGCGCAGACGCTCTGCGGCCTGTTCTGCAGTCAGATCGCGCTGGGTTTCCGCCAGCATCTCGTAACCCACCATAAATTTACGCACCGTGGCGGAGCGCAGCAGTGGCGGATAGAAATGGGCGTGCAACTGCCAGTGACGGTTATCCGCATCGTTGAAAGGTGCGCCGTGCCAGCCCATGGAATAGGGGAAAGAGCACTGGAACAGATTGTCGTAACGGCTGGTCAGCTTTTTCAGCGCTACGGCCAGGTCACTGCTCTGCGCGGCGCTCAGATCGGTAATGCGTTGCACTGCGGCCTTCGGCAGCAGCAGCGCTTCAAACGGCCAGGCGGCCCAGTAGGGCACTACGGCCAGCCAGTGTTCGGTTTCAACGATCGTACGGCTGCCGTCAGCCAGTTCACGCTGCACGTAATCCAGTAACAGAGGGGATTGGTGCTGTTGGAAATACTCGCGCTGCAGGCGGTCTTCATGCTCGACTTCGTTCGGCAGGAAGCTATTGGCCCATACCTGCCCATGCGGGTGCGGATTTGAGCAGCCCATGGCCGCCCCTTTGTTTTCAAATACCTGGACCCACGGATAGCTGCGGCCGAGATCGGCAGTTTGTTCTTGCCAGGTGGCAATCACCTGCTCCAGAGCCGCAAGCGTCAGTTCCGGCAGGGTTTTACTGTGATCGGGGGAGAAGCAGATGACCCGGCTGGTGCCGCGCGCGCTCTGGCAGCGCATGAGCGGATCCTGGCTTTCCGGTGCCTGCGGCGTATCCGTCATCAGCGCGGCGAAGTCATTGGTGAACACATAGGTGTCCTGATAATCCGGGTTTTTATCGCCGGTAACGCGGGTATTGCCTGGGCAGAGGAAGCAGTCCGGATCGTGCTGCGGCAGCGTTTCCTGCTGCGCGGATTCCTGTTGGCCCTGCCATGGGCGCTTGGCGCGGTGCGGCGACACCAATACCCATTGACCGGTCAGCGGGTTATAGCGGCGATGGGGATGATCGATGGGATTAAAATCCGTCATTACGGTTCCTTTTTCTTGTCCGGCGCGGCGAGTGTAATCGCTTTCATCCACTCCAGGCGCGCCCTTTACAGATTAAAATGGATAACGATGCGCAAAAAGATAGCATGCCCGACGGAGTAAAAAGGTGATCCAGAGCGAAAAATGGAATCGTTTACACTTGAGGCAGTAATAAGGAACACAGGCAGTACGGCAGAGGGTTTAGGACAGAGAAAGCAGGGCAATAAGTTGGATGATAGCGTTTTCATCCATAGCGCCGGCAGAAGGACTCCTGCCGGCTGAGAAGGTCAGGGATGTTGATACACTGGATAAGTGAATAACAGCAGGTGCGTCAGATTAAGCCCAAAATGGAACAGGATCGGCACCCACAGGCGGCCGCTCCACATCCACGCCAGGCCGTAAATCAACCCGGCGAGCGTGGCGAATGCCACCATCAGCATGCCGCCGGCCAGGTGTGCGGCGCCAAACACCAGTGCTGCGATAATCAATGCGGGCCAGGCGCCCAACCACTGGGTGAGGCGTTGCTGCAGATAACCGCGAAACAGTGCTTCTTCCGCCATACAGACAAAGAACAGATTGGCCATCACAAACGCCAGGATCCAGTCCGGTGCGTGCGGCTCAATCTTCAGGCCACCGAGGGCTACGGCCACCAGCAGTAAGGCAGGCACTGCCAGTATCAGCGCGATCCAACCGGTTTTACCGGCGCTTTTACCGGTTTCAGCGGCAAACAACGTCGACAGGCAGGCGAACAGCAGGAATGGCACCAGCGCTTTGTCGAAATTGTAATACATGGTGAACGGCGCGCTGAGCGGGCCGGGTTTTTCACCGTCGATCATCAACTGGTTATGGAACCCCGGCACCAGATGCAGGAATAGCGCCACGCAGCTTGCCACCACCAGCACTTCCAGCGGTATTGCCAGATTACGTTGGGCGCGGTAATGGTGCCGCAGGCCGGCCAGTGCAGCAATGACCAACACGCAGCCCAGGCTGAGCGGGGTCAATACCCCGTGGTACATCCCCATGCCCGCCGATGCGGCCAGAAATAACCAGGCAATCAGCCGGTTAAATGGCAAAAAGAATAACGAAATCGAAAGTACGCCCCACATAACTCTATCCCTTTAAAATATGCACACGGCGCTCAGTGCCTGTGCGGCGTGTGAGTATGGCGAAGTTGAGCGCTATGACGAATAGTAACATAGAGAGGTTACAGCAAAGGTCCGGACAGTGATCTGAAGTGAGTTTATTCGGCAACTGTCTGATTTACCCTTTCATCCAGGCCTGTGAGCGGGTGATTTCCGCCAGGTTTTGCAAAATATCCAGGCTTTGCTGGTGTATCTCCTCGCTCGGCGCCGCGCACAAATCCTGCAATACGGTAACCTGAAAACCTGCGTCGTGAGCCTGCCGCGCGGTGCTTTCAATCGCCAGCGGGGTGCTGACGCCTCCCAGCAACAGGTGATGGCAACGATGCTGCTGCAACCAGGCTAACAAATTGTTACCGGCAAAAGCGGAAACGGCGTTCTTTTCGAACTGAAAATCCACCGGCAACACCTGTAAAGCCTTGTCCCATTGGCAACCGGGGCTGCTCAAACGCAGAGCGCCGATCTGCTTAAGGTGGTTGAACAGCGGAGAGTGGGGCGGGATATCGTGATAATCGTCGGCAAAACCCACGCGCACCCAAATCACCGGAATTTTGCGTACCCGCGCATAGGCCGCAGCGACATTGGTGTTGGCAATCAGGTTATGCGCCACCACCTGTTCATGACAGTGATTCGCGCGCCCCTTGGGGCCAATCAGATCCTCGATCAGATCGATAATAATCAGTGCGGCGGACATAGCCTCTCCAAAAATGAATCCTTCATCCCTTTATGATAAAAGGCCCACTGAGATGTGTTACGCAGGAAGTGTTGCCGGATATGTCATCGGATGAGTGGCAGGGCCATCCCTCCGCAGGATTATCCAGAATGTCAGGCAAGCTGATCCTGCTGATAGCGGTAACCGTCACCGTCGGGCAAGAAGCTCAGGCGGTGGGTAATACACTGCGGCGCGTCTTCCGCATGGTGGGAAACAAACAGCAGTTGGGTGGCGCCCTGGCCGATCAGCACGTCGACAAAGCGGCGCACCAGTTGGCGATTGATCGGATCCAGCCCCTGCAAAGGTTCGTCGAGGATCAGCAACGCCGGATGCTTGACCAGCGCACGGGCGATCAACGCCAGCCGCTGCTGGCCCCAGGACAGGCTGTGAAACGGCGTATCGCCGCGGGAACCGCCCAACCCCAACAGCGCCAGCCATTGGTCGGCCAATTGCTGCTGCCGGTCAGACACGGCCTGATAGATGCCGATGGAGTCGAAAAATCCGGACAGGATCACGTTGCGTACGCTTGAGCTGACGCGGTAGTCCAGATGCAGGCTGCTGCTGACGTAGCCGATGTGGCGTTTGATATCCCAGATGGTTTCTCCGCTGCCGCGGCGGCGGCCGAACAGGGTAAGATCGTTGCTGTAACCTTGTGGATGATCGCCGGTGATCAGGCTGAGCAGGGTGGATTTACCGGCACCGTTAGGACCGACGATCTGCCAATGCTCACCGGGGTTAACCTGCCAGTCGAGATGATTAAGGATGGGGCGATCGTTGTAACTGACCACCCCGTCATGCAGCACGATTAACGGTTGATCCGTCGGCAAGGTGGTTTTCTGGGCCGGATCCTCGGTTTCCGGCAGCGCCAGGCCATCCAGATTCTCGCTGTGCGCCAATTGCGCCACCAGCGCGTCCGCCATCACCTGTTGGCGCGTGCCCTGGCTTGCGAGAGTGCAATCTGCCAGGACCCCCACCTGCCGGATAAAGTCCGGCACCTCGTCAAAACGGTTGAGCACCAGTACCAGGGTATAGCCGTGCCCGGAGAGATCGTTCAGCAGCGCGGCCAATTGGGCGCGGGAATTCACGTCGAGCCCGTCGAAGGGTTCATCCAGGATCAGCAAGTCGGGCTGCGGCATTAACGCCCGGCACAGCAGGGTTTTGCGCGTTTCGCCCGTGGAAAGGTACTTAAAACGGCGCGTCAGCAGCGCAGTGATGCCAAACTGTGCGGCCAGTTGCGCGCAGCGTTCCGGGTCTTTCACTTCTTCTTGAATGATTTCCGCCGCGGTGCGGCCGGTGTCTTCTTCGCCGGGGCTGAGCAGGTCGGTATTGTTGCGTTGCCATTCGTCGCTGACCAGTTTTTGCAACTGTTCGAAGGAGATGCGCACCTGGCGGCTGAAATCGCTGCGGCGTTCGCCGCTCAGCAGCACCAGCTCATCGGCCAGCGCGCGCGCCAGGGCGGATTTTCCGCTGCCGTTGGCGCCGACAAAGGCCCAACTGTCGCCAGACCGAATCTCCAGCGCATCCAGCGTCAGGGTTCGGGTATCGCTTAAGCGAAATGAACCTTGCGAAATGTGCAACGATGACATTACCTATTCCTTATTGTGCAATTATTTGATTTAGAAATAGGCGTATTGGCGGGTGAAGTCAATCGGCAAAAACGCAACGTTACGTTGCGTTTAGCACAACGTGGCGACAATCACCCGGTCGGCGTTAAACAGGGCGTGCACCGCGCTGCCGGGTTGCAATTTAAGCTGTTGCAGTTCCTGATTGGCTACCGTGGCGCACAGGGTTTCGCCGCCCGCCAACGTCACCAGCACTTCGCTGTGATCGGCGCCTGGCTGGATGCTGGCCACCACGCCCGCCAGCGCATTGTCCGCTGCCCCGACGAGGGCCGGATCGGTATTCAGCTTCACCCATGGCGCTTTAATCAGCGCCAACACTTCCTTGCCGGGGGCGAGCTGCAGCCGGTCGGCGCTTTGTTGGGTGAGAGCCGCGCTGAGACGGGTTTTTCCATCGCTCAGTAAAATCTCCAGATGCTGCTGCACCTGCCGGTGGTCGCGTTCGATGACGGTGCCGAAGAACTGATTGCGCGCGCTGGTTTGCAGCGAAAAGCGGGAAATTGCCGCCAGCAGGCTGTCGAGTGGCAGGTTGTCTTGCTGCAATACGTCGAAGGCTTTTTGCTGGATTTGGCCCAGCAGATCGTATAATTGGATCAGCCGTTCACCGTAATGGGTGACCTGAGCGCCGCCGCCGCCCTTGCCGCCGGTGGCGCGTTCCACCACCGTTTGCTCCGCCAGCTGGTTCATTTCGTTAATGGCGTCCCAGGCGCTTTTATAGCTGATGCCCGCCAGTTTGGCGCCCTGGCTGATGGAGCCGGTATGCCGGACCTGCTTGAGCAGCGCGATGCGACGTGGATCGGCGAACAGTTTTTGCTGGAGTTTTAGGGTAAGGAGGATTTCGGCCTGCATAACGCGTCCTGTCGGCTGCAAAAGCCTTATTGTCGCCGATTTACCGGCAAAGCGCCAAAATGGCACGTTTGGCCGGTTACAAATTTCACCTGATGTTTAAAATAACTCCGTTTTAGCCGCTATTTTGGTTTAAAATGGCGCTACGTAGCGGTGTTCATTGCCGCTCAATGGGCAGTTAAGTGAGGCTACCATGTTGGAATTATTGAAAAGTTTGCTGTTCGCTGTGGTAATGGTGCCGGTGGTCATGGCGATCATTCTCGGCCTGATCTACGGTTTGGCGGAAGTGTTCAACATTTTCTCCAAAGTGGGCCGCTCGAAAGAAAACCGCACTCAGCACTGATCGTCAGCCATCCCCATCTCAACGCCCGCCGGCGCCGTTCGGCGGGTGTCTCAAGTTATGTCTTCCCCTGCCGATAAACCGCATGACAAGCTTCCGCACAACGTTATATTATTTTTTATATAACGAGAGTGATATTGCACATTAACTTGCGGAGAACACCATGAAACAGCAATGGACTAAATGGGTCGGCGGGATTGTATTGGCATCCGGTATGGTCATGCAGGCGTCTGCGGCAGAGAAAATTACCGTTTTTGCGGCGGCATCGCTGACTAACGCGCTGCAGGATATCGCGACCCAGTATCAGAAAGGCAAGGATGTGCAGGTGATTTCTTCATTTGCCTCTTCTTCAACGCTGGCACGCCAGATTGAGCAGGGCGCTCCGGCCGATCTGTTTATTTCCGCCGATCAGCAGTGGATGGACTACGCCATCGATAAACAGCAGATGGTCAAAGAGACGCGGTATACGCTGTTGGGCAACGAACTGGTGCTGATCGCCGCCAAAGACGGCAAACAGGATAAAATTACGCTTAACAAACAGACCGACTGGGCGAAACTGTTGAACGGCGACCGCCTGGCGGTGGGCGATCCGGACCACGTACCGGCGGGGATCTACGCCAAAGAAGCCTTGCAGAATCTCGGCGTTTGGACCGCGCTGGAGCCTAAACTGGCGCGGGCCAACAACGTACGCAGCGCAATGGCGCTGGTGGAGCGCGGCGAAGCGCCGTTGGGCATTGTTTATGGCTCAGATGCGGTAGCCAGTGATAAAGTCAGCGTGGTGGGCGTCTTCCCGGAAGACAGCCACAAACCGGTTGAATACCCGATGGCGTTGGTTAAAGGCCATCAAACACCGGCCGTCAGCGCTTTTTATAACTATCTGAAAAGCCCGGAAGCGGCGGCTATTTTTCACCATTATGGATTCTCCCCGCGTAAATGATTCTGAGTGAGTACGAGTGGCAGGCCGTTGAACTGAGCCTGAAAGTGTCCGCCGTGGCGGTAGTTTGCAGCTTGCCTTTCGGCATTCTGATGGCCTGGATCCTGGTGCGTTGCCGTTTCCCCGGCAAATCGCTGCTGGACAGTATTATCCACCTGCCGCTGGTGCTGCCGCCGGTGGTGGTCGGCTATATACTGCTGATCGCCATGGGGCGGCGCGGGGTGATTGGCGAATGGCTGTATGACTGGTTCGGTTTCAGTTTCAGCTTTAGCTGGCGCGGTGCGGCGTTGGCGTCCGCCGTGGTGGCGTTTCCGCTGATGGTGCGCGCCATCCGGCTGGCGCTGGAGGCGGTGGATACCCGCCTCGAACAGGCTGCCCGCACTCTGGGTGCCAACCCGTGGCGGGTGTTTTTCACCATTACGCTGCCGCTGTCGCTGCCTGGGGTCATTGTCGGTGTGGTGCTGGGGTTCGCCCGCTCGCTGGGGGAGTTCGGCGCCACCATTACCTTTGTATCCAATATTCCCGGAGAAACGCGCACCATTCCGCTGGCGATGTATACCCTGATTGAAACGCCGGGAGCGGAAGCCGCCGCCGCGCGTCTGTGCGTCATTGCCATAGCGTTGTCGCTGGTTTCACTGATGGTTTCCGAGTGGCTGGCCCGCTGGGGCCGCAAACGGATGGGTATCTAAATGCTGGAGCTGGATTTTTCCCAACGCCTCGGCGATCTCAACCTCAACGTGCGCGCGGATCTGCCCGCCCAGGGCATTACCGCCATTTTTGGCCTGTCCGGCGCCGGTAAAACCTCCTTAATCAACGCCATTGGCGGCCTGACGCGTTTGCAACAGGGGCGCATAGCGCTCAATGGACGCACGCTGGCGGATACCGCCAGCGGCTTGTGCCTGCCGCCGGAAAAACGCCGCATCGGCTACGTGTTTCAGGACGCGCGCCTGTTCCCGCATTACCGGGTGCGCGGCAACCTGCAATACGGCATGGCGGCCGGCATGCGCTCGCAGTTCGACGGCATCGTTGAGCTGTTGGGCATTGGCTCCTTGCTCAACCGCCTGCCATTGACCTTGTCCGGCGGTGAAAAACAACGAGTGGCGATTGGTCGCGCCTTGCTGACCGCCCCGGAACTGCTGTTGATGGACGAACCACTGGCGTCGCTGGATCTGCCGCGCAAGCGCGAACTGCTGCCGTACCTGGAGCGGCTGGCGCAGGACGTCAATATCCCGATTCTCTACGTCAGCCACAGCATGGACGAAATCCTGCGTCTGGCGGAACAGGTGATGGTGCTGGATAACGGCCAGGTGCGGGCATTCGGCGGGCTGGAAGAGGTTTGGGCCAGCAGTGCGCTGCGGCCCTGGTTACAGCGGGAAGATCAAAGCAGCGTGTTGCGCGTCAGCGTGATCGAACATCACTCCCGCTATGCCATGACCGCGCTGGCGCTGGGCGATCAACGCCTGTGGGTCAGCGGGGTCGATGCCCCATTGGGGGCGCAACTGCGTATCCGCATCAATGCCGCCGACGTTTCGCTGATCTTGCAGCCGCCGGTTAACAGCAGCATTCGCAACGTCTTGCCGGCCAAGGTGACCGAGTGTCTGGAGGCCGACGGGCAGGTGGAAGTGAAGCTGGCGGTGGGGGAAAGCGTGCTGTGGGCGCGCATTACGCCGTGGGCGCGTGACGAACTGGCGATCCGGCCGGGGCAGTGGCTTTATGCGCAGGTGAAAAGCGTGTCGATCAGCCGCGAGGCGCGCTGAATACGGCCCTCCCGCAGGGGGAGGGCGAAGGGGTTACTGGCCCAGCACCCGCGTGCGGATCACGTCGGCGATGCCTGGCTGCAGGTGATCGGCGATCACCAGATCGGCGCGCTGTTTGACAGCGTCATCGGCGTTGCCCATAGCTACGCCCAGACCGGCCGCTTCCAGCATGCTGAGATCGTTGTAGTTATCCCCGAAGGCCACTACCTGATCCATGCTCAGCCCCTGAGACTCGACCCACTGTTGCAGGCGTTTGCCCTTGCTGTTGCCGCCTTTGGCGATATCTACCTGATCGTGCCATGACCATTCGCACGCCAGCCCCAGCTCTTTTTCCACCGTTTCGGCGAAGCTGCGCAGCGCGGGAATATCGTCGTGCGAGGTCGCGAACTTCCAGATCGATTGCACCTCGTCCACCGCCTGAACCAGGCTGTTGACGTGAAGCAGCGTCGGGCGTTGCGCCGGGGGCAGGGTTTCCGCCCAGGCCAGCGAGCGGGTGATGTGGCCGCTGGTATCCTGATACAGCATGGCGTCGTCCACATACATCAGGCCGTGAATGCCGCTTTGTTTCAGCATTTGCAGCACCAACCTGGCCTGCTCTTTTGGCAGCGGATCGGCAGCCAACACCTTTTTCTGCTGGAAGTCATACAGATAGGTGCCGTTGCAGCAGATAGCCGGCGTGTCTATTTCCAGCGCCTGATAGAACGGGTGGATCGCCACGTGATGGCGACCGGTGGCCACCACCACTTTGATACCGGCGGCGCGTGCTTCAGCCAGGGCCGCCAGCGACTGCGGCAAAATGCGTTTTTGGTTGTCCAGCAGGGTGCCGTCCAGATCGAGGGCAATGACGCGGTAGCTCATAGGGATCTCATTATCGTTAGCAACAAAACTAACCTGATGGTACACCGGATAAGCGATGGATAAAACTGCACAGATTTCATCTGCAACCCGGGGTTGTTATGTCACCGATGTGAGGTAAGCTAGGGGAAACCGAAAAACCTGAAACCGGTTTCTCTTTTACTCTCTTCAAGGAGAACACATGAAGCAAATCGTTTATGTCGCCAGCCCGGAAAGCCAGCAAATTCACGTGTGGCAGTTAAATGACACCGGCGCACTGGAGCTGCTGCAGACCGTCGATGTACCGGGCCAGGTACAGCCGATGGCGATCCACCCGGATAAAACGCACCTGTACGTCGGCGTGCGCCCGGCCTTCGGGATCGTCAGCTACCGCATTGAGGCGGACGGTAAACTGCAACAGGCCGGCATGGCGCCGCTGCCGGGCAGCCCAACCCATATATCCACCGATTTGCAGGGCCGCTATCTGTTCTCTGCGTCCTACAGCGGCAACTGCACCAGCGTCAGCCCGATCGGCCGTGACGGCGTGGTTGTGGCACCCCTTCAGCAGATCGACGGTTTGACCGCGCCGCACTCGGCCAACATCGACCCGACCAATCAGCTGCTGCTGGTGCCTTGCCTGAAAGAAGATCGCATCCGCCTGTTCAACCTGAGTCAGGAAGGCAAACTGACGCCGCACGCACAGGACGCGGTGGCTACCGCAACCGGCGCCGGCCCGCGTCATATGGCGTTCCACCACAATGACAACTATGCCTACTGCGTGAACGAGCTGGACGGTACGGTAGACGTGTTCGTCATCACTGAAAACGGCAGCAAATACACCCTGACGCAGACGGTGAATATCATGCCGGACGATTTCGACGGCACCCGCTGGGCGGCGGATATCCACATCACGCCGAATGGCCGCTTCCTGTATACCAGCGACCGTACCGCCAGCATCCTGACGATTTTCAGAGTGTCCGAAGACGGCAGCACCCTGTCGCCGGTCGGCCATCATCCGACCGAAGAACAGCCACGCGGTTTCAACATCGACCACAGCGGCCGCTTCGTGATTGCCGCAGGTCAGAAATCCGATCATATCGGCGTCTATGAAATCGATCAGACCAACGGCAAACTGACCACGCTGGCGCGTTATCCGGTGGGTCAAGGCCCGATGTGGGTGAGCGTGTTAGATACCCGTCATACTTGAAGCTGCCTCTGTGTTGGCTGCATTTGCTTACCCCAGTCACTTACTTGAGTAAGCTCCTGGGGATTCACAAACTTGCCGCGTTACTCGGCAAAGCCTCGCCCCGTAGGGGCCAGCGCAAGCGCTGTTCAACAAAACCGTTGGTTCTGTTGTGATGCAACTCCAATTATTTAGGGTATAGAAAGAGGGTATTACTCAATGCGTGGTATGCGGCGGTGTAAATAGACTTTCGCCGCCTCATATTATCTACGCCGAATCAACTTTTCCGTCGGGGCGGATACACCTGCTCCGAGCGTTCTCAGCTGTACTTAACCGTCAGTGTGGCGCTACCGAGGCTGTGGAAATGTACGTTAAAGCCGACCAGCGCGCCGCTGGAACTTTCATCCACCTCAATGCTCTCAACGTCCAATGCATGAATCGTGAAGTGATAGCGATGGCTTTCACCCTGCGGAGGGGCTGCACCGCCGTAGCCGGCTGAACCAAAATCGGTGCGGGTCTGGATAGCGCCGGCCGGCAGACCGCCTTTGCCGGAGCCTGCGCCCTGCGGCAGTTCGCGCGTCTGCGCCGGGATATTGGCCACCACCCAGTGCCACCAACCGGAGCCGGTCGGGGCATCGGGATCGTACACCGACATCACGAAGCTCTTGGTGCCTTCCGGCACGCCATCCCAGGCCAGATGTGGCGACAGGTTATCGCCCTGATAGCCCATGCCGTTAAACACCTGGCGTTCCGGCATTTTCGCGCCGTCTTGCAGATCGTTGCTGTACAAACGAAAGCTCATAATGACTCCATGGGTCGGTAAAAGCTGAATGCCTAAGCTAGACCTTTTTGGCGCGATAACACAAGCGTCATTGCATCTCGCCAGCGGCCTCATCGATGAGTTATCCTCGTTAACGCCGAAGCTACATACGTGACATCAATAATTCACAGATCGATAAAAGTAATCATGATTTCATTCAAAAAACGCACGCCGTGGTTTGGTTGGCTGCGCCGCTGGGCCAAGGGCATCAAGCGCGACATTTATGCGCTGTGGCTGGCGGCCCGCGATCGGCGCACTCCCTGGTATGCCAAATTGATCGCCCTGCTGGTGGCGGGTTATGCGGTGTCGCCTATCGATTTGATCCCGGACTTTATCCCGGTGCTGGGCTATCTGGACGACGTGATCATCGTGCCGTTGGGCATCATGCTGGCGGTACGCCTGATCCCCCAGCCGCTGATGGCGGAACTGCGGGAGAAGGCGCAACGGCGTATCGATAATCCCACCGGCCGCATGGCGGCGGTGATGATCATTTTATTGTGGGTGCTGTGTCTGGTGTTGCTGGCCCGCTATCTGGACCAGCACTGGTAAGCCGTTAGCTCGCCGCTGCGGCCACGGCGGCGGTCAACCGGCTGAGCTGATCAGGCTGAATGATGTAAGGCGGCATCAGATAAATCAGCTTGCCGAATGGCCGGATCCACACTCCGCGCTCGACAAAACCGCGCTGCAACTGTGCCACGTCCACCGGTTCGCGCATTTCCACCACGCCAATAGCCCCCAGCACTCGCACATCCGCCACTTTTGGCCGCGACAGGAGCGGCAATAGCTGCTGTTTTAGCTGCGTTTCGATGGCGGCGACCTGCTGTTGCCAATGGTTTTCCGCCAACAGCGACAGGCTGGCTTCGGCCACCGCGCAGGCCAGCGGGTTGCCCATAAAGGTCGGCCCGTGCATAAAGCAGCCCGCCGCGCCATTGCTGATGGTTTCCGCTACGTGGCGGGTGGTCAGAGTGGCCGACAGCGTCATATAACCGCCGGTCAGCGCCTTGCCCAGGCAGAGAATATCCGGTACCACCTCCGCGTGCTCACAAGCAAACAGCTTGCCGGTGCGGCCAAATCCGGTGGCGATTTCATCGGCAATCAGCAGTATCTGATGCTGGTCGCACAGCTCGCGCACCCGCTTGAGGTAGGTGGGGTGGTAAATGCGCATCCCTCCTGCGCCTTGCACCACCGGCTCCAGAATCACTGCGGCGATCTCCCCGGCGTGCTGTTCCAGCAGCGCGGCGAACGGCGCAATGTCGTTTTCATTCCAGGGTTCATCAAAACGGCACTGCGGCGCGGTGGCGAACAGGTGCGGCGCGAGATAGCCCTGATACAGACTGTGCATCGAGTTGTCCGGATCGCACACCGACATTGCACCGAAGGTATCGCCGTGATAGCCGTGACGCAGGGTCAGAATACGCTGCCGCCGTTCCCCACGCGCCTGCCAGTATTGCAGCGCCATCTTCAGCGCCACTTCGACGGCCACCGAGCCGGAATCCGCCAGAAAAACGCATTGCAGCGCCTCCGGCGTCATCTCCACCAGCCTGCGGCACAGCGCGATAGCGGCAGGATGGGTGATGCCGCCGAACATCACGTGTGACATTTTTTCCAGTTGCCGGGTGGCGGCCAGGTTCAACTGCGGATGGTTATAGCCGTGGATCGCCGCCCACCAGGAAGACATGCCGTCTACCAGGCGCCGGCCGTCGGCCAATTGCAGCTCGACGCCGCTGGCGGCCTCTACCGGATAGCAGGGCAATGGATGGCTCATGGAGGTGTACGGGTGCCAGATATGGCGCTGGTCGAATTCAAGGTCGGAGGCGCTGATAAACATGCTTGTAAACCAAATCATATTCGTAATGGTTGACAGTATATCCACAATATCTACACTGACGACACTTTTTTCATTTTTGGAGACGCCGTGATGGCCGATCGCATTCACTGGACAGTAGGTCTCGCCCAGACCTTGTTTGATAAACCGTTACTTGAGCTGTTGTTTGAAGCCCAGACCGTTCACCGCCGGCATTTTGACCCGCGTCAGGTGCAGGTGAGCACGCTGTTATCAATCAAAACCGGCGCCTGTCCGGAAGACTGCAAATACTGCCCGCAAAGTTCGCGCTACAAAACCGGTCTTGAGACGGAGCGGCTGATGCAGGTGGAACAGGTGCTGGAATCGGCACGCAAGGCCAAAGCGAATGGATCGACCCGCTTCTGCATGGGGGCGGCGTGGAAGAACCCGCACGAGCGCGATATGCCCTATCTGCAACAGATGGTGCAGGGGGTGAAGGCGATGGGCATGGAAACCTGCATGACGCTGGGCACGCTTGACCACACCCAGGCAGAACGGCTGGCGGATGCCGGGCTGGATTATTACAACCACAACCTGGACACCTCGCCGGAGTTTTACGGCAACATCATCACCACCCGCAGCTATCAGGAACGTCTGGACACGCTGGACAAGGTGCGCGGGGCGGGCATTAAAGTCTGTTCCGGCGGCATCGTCGGGCTGGGTGAGACGGTGCGTGACCGCGCCGGGCTACTGGTGCAGCTGGCTAACCTGCCGACACCGCCGGAGAGCGTGCCGATCAACATGCTGGTGAAGGTAAAAGGCACGCCGCTGGCGGATAACGATGACGTCGATCCGTTCGATTTCATCCGTACCATCGCGGTGGCGCGCATCATGATGCCGGCCTCTTACGTCCGCCTTTCCGCCGGTCGCGAACAAATGAACGAGCAAACTCAGGCGATGTGCTTTATGGCCGGCGCCAACTCCATCTTCTACGGCTGCAAACTGCTGACCACGCCAAACCCGGAAGAAGACAAAGATCTGCAACTGTTCCGCAAGTTGGGCCTCAACCCGCAGCAGACCGAAACCGAGCACGGCGACAACCAGCAGCAACAGGTACTGGCGGAGCAACTGCTGCATGCCGATACCGCTGAGTTTTACAACGCGGCGCTGTAATGAGCTGGCAACAACGTATTGAACAGGCGCTGGAGGAGCGGCAGCAGAATGCCGCTTACCGTTATCGCCAGGTGAACCAGGGCGGCAATGGCCGCCATATTCAGCTGGGCGGCGAGCGCTACCTGAACTTTTCCGGCAACGACTATCTTGGCCTGAGCCAGGATCCGCAGGTGATCGCCGCCTGGCAGCAGGGCGCCCAGCAGTATGGCGTCGGCAGCGGCGGCTCCGGGCACGTCACCGGGTTCTGTGCGGCGCATCAGGCGCTGGAACAGCAACTGGCGGAGTGGCTCGGTTACCCGCGTGCGCTGCTGTTTATCTCCGGCTATGCCGCCAATCAGGCATTGCTGGCGGCGCTGATGCAGGCGGACGATCGCATATTGGCGGACCGGCTCAGCCACGCGTCGCTGCTGGAGGCGGCCGCCCATTCACCGGCCCAACTGCGGCGTTTTCGCCACAATCAGCCGCAGGCGCTGGCCGGCCTGCTGGCAAAATCCTGCGGTGGCCAGATGCTGGCGGTGACCGAAGGGGTGTTCAGCATGGACGGCGACAGCGCACCGCTGGCGGAGCTGCATCGCCTGACCCAAGCGGCGGGGGCCTGGCTGATGGTCGATGACGCGCACGGCATCGGCGTTCACGGCGAACAGGGGCGCGGCAGTTGCTGGCAGCAGGGCGTGCGGCCCGAACTGTTGGTGGTCACCTTTGGCAAAGCCTTTGGCGTCAGCGGCGCGGCCGTGCTGTGCGACGAGGCCACGGCGGAATATCTGCTGCAGTTTGCCCGCCATTTGATTTACAGCACTGCCATGCCGCCGGCGCAGGCTTGCGCCCTGCAGACGGCGTTGCAGCGTATCCAGCAGGGGGACGAATTACGCGCCCGGCTGCAGGACAATATTCAGCGCTTCCGCCAAGGTGCGGCCCAGTTACCGTTAGCCCTGACGGCGTCGGTGACCGCCATTCAGCCGTTGCTGGTGGGCGACAACCAGCGTACGCTCGATCTGGCGCAGCAGCTGCGTGGCCAGGGGTTGTGGGTGAGCGCCATTCGTCCGCCAACGGTGCCGCCGGGCGGCGCGCGCCTGCGCATTACCCTGACGGCGGCGCATCAGCCGCAGGATATCGATCGCCTGCTGGAGGTATTGCATGACGTCAGCCTTTGAGCCGGTCAACAAGCAGGCGGTGGCCTCGGCCTTCAGCCGTGCGGCGAGCAGTTATGATTCGGCGGCGGTACTGCAACGTGATGTTGGTGAGCGCTTGCTGGGGATGGGGGCGAAGCATCGGGGCGAACAGTTGCTCGACGCAGGCTGCGGCACCGGGCACTTCAGCCGCCGCTGGCGCGAATTGGGGAAGCAGGTTACCGCGCTCGATCTGGCGCCGGGCATGCTGGCATTCGCCCGCCAGCAGCAGGCAGCGGATCACTATTTGCTGGGGGATATCGAAAATGTGCCGCTGCCCGCGGCTGCGGTAGATATCTGTTTCAGCAGCCTGGTGGTGCAATGGTGCAGCGATTTGCCGCGCGCTTTGGCGGAGCTGTACCGGGTAACCCGGCCGGGTGGCGTGATTTTGTTTTCTACGCTGGCGGAAGGCTCGCTGGCGGAATTGGGCGACGCCTGGCAGCAGGTAGACGGCGAGCGTCACGTGAACGACTTTCTGTCGTTGGCGCAGATCGACGCGGCCTGTGCCGGCTATCGCCACCTTCTGGAGACGGAGCGACAAACCTTGAACTACCCGGACGTGATGGCGCTGATGCGATCGCTCAAGGGGATTGGTGCCACCCATTTGCATCAGGGGCGCGAAGCCGGTTTGCTGTCCCGTCGGCGGCTTGCCGCTTTACAGGCTGCCTATCCACGCCGGGGTGGGCAATTCCCGCTCAGCTATCATCTGGTTTATGGAGTGATTTATCGTGATTAAGCGTTGGTTCGTCACCGGCACCGATACCGAGGTGGGCAAAACCGTGGCCAGCAGCGCCTTGTTGCAGGCGGCCAATTTGGCGGGGTATCGCACGGCCGGTTACAAGCCGGTTGCCTCCGGCAGCGACATGACGGCCGAGGGGCTGCGCAATGGCGACGCGCTGGCATTACAGGCCAACAGCGCCGTGGCGCTGAGCTACGCGGAGGTGAATCCTTATGTGTTTGCCGAGCCGACGTCGCCGCACATTGTCAGTGCCGACGAAGGGCGGCCAATCGAGCTGGCCCAGCTTTCCGCCGGCCTGCGCCACCTGGAGCAAAGGGCCGACTGGCTGTTGGTCGAAGGGGCAGGCGGTTGGTTTACGCCGCTTTCCGAGCAGCATACCTTCGCCGACTGGGTACAGCAGGAGCAACTGCCGGTGATCCTGGTGGTAGGGATCAAACTGGGTTGCATTAACCATGCCGTGCTGACCGCGCAGGCGATCCAGCAGGCGGGGTTGCAGCTTGTCGGGTGGATTGCCAACGACGTCACCGCACCGGGCCGCCGTCATCAGGAATATTTGGCTACGCTGCGCCGTATGCTGCCTGCGCCATTGCTGGGGGAGATCCCGCATCTGCCGCAACCTGAGCGGCAGGCGCTGGGGGCGTATCTGGATTTGAGCGTTTTATCCCACTGATCGTCGAGTCGTCCGTCCACGGCATTTACCGTGGACGGAGATAATGTGACTTGTCGTTTTCACATGGCAGTAACGCAGGCATTATCGAAGTACAGAACGCCATTTTTCGCCAAAGCGTACAAATTGAAAGACAGGATGACGTGGGTTGCCCAAACCGGCACTTTGCGTCTGTTGCTGTTAAAACGGTACTCTTTGAACTGAGCATAATCATTGGCATTTAGGGTGCCATCCCAGGCGGCGGCATCAGATTTTGCGATGATCGACACGCCATTGCTTTCCGTTTCCTGAATGCAGGCATAGCGAAGCGTGGCAAATAAATTGCCGGACCCGCCATTCAGCGCTTTCAGAGTAAAGCAGGCGCCCAACTGTTCATATTGCGATACCGGAACAACCACCCTCAGACCGGCGTTTGAATTGGTATTACCCAGCTTGGTCACCTTTAACGCATTGCTGCCGTTAACGCCCGCACCGGCTTCAATGGCGAGGGTAATGGCATCCGAGGTAAAAGGATCGCTGACGTTACCGCCGGAAACCTCCCAACCGAAGGGTTTGGTGCTGAATGCGAAACTGCCGTCCTTGATTTTATTATTATTCTCGGTGGTCAGCGTTTGAATACCGGCGCCCGCACCACCGCCATCAAGCCGACTGTGGCTAATCACAAAGTCGCCAGTGCCGCCGAAATAACGCCCTGTCGCGGTTCTGACACCGTAAAACTTAACGTTTTCGACGATAATCCCGCTACTGCCCGCTTCGGCGTAGAAGCAATAGTCTTGCGGCAGAACGCCTTTAAGCGTAATGATTTCTCCACCCTGAATAAGTAATGAAGCATTCTGGTGGGCGCTGCAGCGGAAAGGAATATCTGTAATCGGGCTATTTTCATTATTGAACTCGATATGGCAACCGTGCAGTTCGACGCTCCCTGCTTGCACATTCACAATAGCACCAGCGTAATCTATTGATGTACCGAAGAAACGAAAAGCGCCGTTCGGGTTCTGGTTGCCGATGGCCAGCCCTTGCGAGTTACCGAGAGTGCCACCAAAGAAGTTAATTCCTTCACCAAAGTTTTTAGCACCGGATTCAGCAGAGGGCATGTGCACGCATTCAAAGCAGCGGATGATCTCACAGGCGTAGTAATGTGCAATATAAGCGTTAGTACCAAAATACATACCGTAATAAAAACCGGAGATATACAGGTTATTAACGGAAAAATTCCCCATCAGGCTTTCTGGCGAGTCAAACAGGATCCCGTCGATAAAGTTGTATTCGACTTTTTCTTCATCGGCCACAGTAGGCGGTGTGGATTTTTTCTTTGCACCGATCCCTTTGACGGTAAAGTTTTTTAAGATTGGCGCTGGTCGAATTGGGACACCATTATCCAATGCGAGGGCGGTTGTGTAGCAACGCATAAAGTAGTTGTGATCGCTTTCAGTGCCACTCGGAATCTTAGTGGTTATATTTACGCCGTTGCCGTCGATATAAACGAAGCCCACGTCGATATCGGTCTTGGGCGCTACCCATTCCTCAAAGGGCGCAGTGAATTTGACGATTGCCGGTCTTTTTAATGTGTCTTTAATGAAGGTTTGCGCTTTGATCAGCTCATCGCGAGACTTGACGTAAATACCCCCGATATCGAGACGTTCTTTTAGGGGCCAGATCTTCGTGTTCAGATCGCTATATTGAATAAATGCTGCGTCGTTATCGGCCATTGTCCACTCCTCAGTAAGGTCAATCAGGTATGAAAGCCCGTTGAGTATGGAAGGCGTGTTGACTCATTCAC
Organism: Serratia plymuthica NBRC 102599; assembly: GCF_001590925.1. Taxonomy (GTDB): domain Bacteria; phylum Pseudomonadota; class Gammaproteobacteria; order Enterobacterales; family Enterobacteriaceae; genus Serratia; species Serratia plymuthica. The sequence goes on along the minus strand of NZ_BCTU01000036.1, from coordinate 27,480 downwards.
AGCAATGCGGGCTCTGTCCTGGCTGGTACAACACAGGAGCAGAGAAAGGGGATCAACCGGCTCGAAAGAGAGCCGGGGCGCAATACTCCGCGCCCCGCCAGTTACACTGCCAGATAGGCATTGATCAAGTCCTCGTCCAACTGCTCCAGCGTGCCGTTCGCCACACTGCGGCCCTGATCCATCAGGCAAAAACGATCCGCCACGCGGCGTACGAACGGCAATTTGTGTTCCACCAGCAGGATCGTCATGCCCAGTTCGCGGTTCAGTTTGCGGATCGCATTACCGATATCGGCGGCGATCGAAGGCTGTACTCCGCTGGTTGGTTCGTCGAGGATCAGCAGCTCCGGCTCCAGCACCAGCGCACGGCCAATCGCCAGTTGCTGTTGCTCGCCATCGCACAAATCCCCGGCCCGGCGGCTGCGCATTTCCCGCAGGTTGGGGAACAGGCTGTAAATAAGCGGCGGAATGCGCCGGGTTTTGTCCCGGCCGGCCATCAGCGCCACCTGCAGGTTCTCCTCCACGCTGAGCTGCGAGAAGATTTGTCGCCCTTGCGGCACGTAGCTGATGCCCAGCGCCGCCCGGTTTTCCATCGGCTGCTGCAACAGATTTTGCGGGGGTTCGTCCGCCAACTGCCAGGTCATGCTGCCGCTGACGACCGGCAAATGCCCCATAATGCAGTTGACCAACGTGGTTTTGCCCACGCCGTTACGACCGATAAGCACCGTGCACTGGCCGCGCGGCAACTCCAGGTTAATATCCCACAGGGTATGATTTTGCCCGTAGAACTGGTTCACTGACCTTAAACTCAACATCCGGCACTCTCCTCAAAGACCCGTATTCCACTCGTGGATGTGTGCCCAAATGGGCACAGGCGTAACGCGTTCCTGCTAAAAACCACACCGATTTCACCGGCCGGCATCAGAGCAGGAACGGCCATCAAACGTCTACTTCCCTGCGTTATCCACTCCTTACTGCTTGAACCGCCTTGGCGGTTTCTTTCCCGAGTGTCTTAATGTCCAGAATAAAATGCTGTATGCCTACCTTTAACGAGGTAGTTACGGTTAAGGAAAAATAAACGATTTACAGGCAAAAATGGTTGTTAATGGCGTTTTATCAGCGTGTTTTCGCCTTTGTCGTGTCATTGCCAGTTATTTAGCCCCAGGCTGACGCTGAACGTAGAGCAGCTAATCCTGCCGTACCGACGCGGATATTTCACCTGGTCTCACTTTTGCCGTTAAACGATATTGCAACTCTCAGGCCAACTTTTACAATCGGGGAAAAAAGGGGGAATGTTATTGTCTTGTTAACCGTTTGTCGGGTGTAGACTGGCCCAGCGGCCCGGCCAAAAATACGGTGGAAAGTTAACGCGGACGATTTTTGCACTGTTGCAGTGCTGTGAGGAAAAGTGATGGTGCAAACTATTTCGCCGGTTGCGGCAAGATGCAGCACATGAGCGCAAAAATGGGATAAATGTGTTTTTGGCAATGGGGCTGTTTAGCATTAATCGGCATAAACAAAGCGAATTTTTTGTGAAAAAATAACTAAAAAAGCCGTTTCGGCGAGGAGAAACGGTAAAAAGCGTTCTTTCTGCAACTCCCGTCACGGGCGGGGCGGTGGGAGTTATCCACTATTCCTGTGGATAACCTTGTGCATTAGATTTAGAAAAGCGGTTTAAAGCGAGAGCGGGCGCGGGTTCTGTTCGCGTTGGCCGCATTCTCATCTTTTTATTAAATATGTTAAATATCAATAAATTAACTAAAATCAAGACACGAATGTATTGATGATGTGGCTATGTATGATTTTTCGCCGCAGTGCTATCAATAAGTTAATTTTTGACGGATTTTGGGGATAAATCAGTTATTGACAATAAAAATGTCACGCGACTGTAACCCTGTCGGTGCATCCACGCCCCGCCGACGCGCATCAGGCGGCGCTTTGCCATTGCGCGTCAGCATCAGGGCCAATGGCGGGCTACGCCATCTTGAGTAACGAATCGCTTGAAGCTGGTTTTATATCCAGTATCATAGGCACTGGCGAAAATCGCCGGGGCTTTCCATAATTAGGGGCCATTCGTCGAGCATCCGTTCCATGGCCGCCTGAGCGCGCGCATCTCCACAGGGTAGCCGAGTCAATGAGTAAAATTTTCAAACTGCATTCCGATTTCAAACCGGCCGGCGATCAGCCGGAAGCCATTCGCAAGCTGGAAGAGGGCCTGGAAGACGGCCTGGCGCATCAAACGCTGTTGGGCGTTACCGGTTCGGGCAAGACATTTACCATCGCCAACGTCATCGCCGATCTAAACCGGCCGACCATGGTACTGGCGCCAAACAAGACGCTGGCGGCGCAGCTGTATGGCGAGATGAAAGAGTTCTTCCCCGAGAATGCGGTTGAGTATTTTGTCTCGTACTACGACTACTACCAGCCGGAAGCCTATGTTCCCAGCTCCGACACTTTTATTGAAAAAGACTCCGCGGTGAACGAGCACATCGAACAAATGCGCCTTTCAGCCACCAAAGCGCTGCTGGAACGCCGCGACGTGGTGGTGGTGGCATCGGTGTCGGCAATCTACGGTCTGGGCGATCCGGAGCTGTATCTGAAGATGATGCTGCACCTGACCAAGGGCATGATCATCGATCAACGTTCGATCCTGCGGCGTTTGACGGAGCTGCAATATTCCCGCAACGATCAGGCTTTCCAGCGCGCCACCTTCCGCGTGCGCGGCGAGGTGATCGACATCTTCCCGGCAGAGTCGGACGAGCTGGCGCTGCGCATCGAGCTGTTTGATGAAGAAGTCGAACGGCTTTCGCTGTTCGATCCGCTGACCGGCCAGATCGAGCAGGTGGTACAGCGCTTCACCATTTACCCGAAGTCGCACTACGTGACGCCGCGCGAGCGGATCCTGCAGGCGATGGAAGAGATCAAGGTGGATCTGGCCGAGCGGCGCAAGGTGCTGCTGGCCAACAACAAGCTGTTGGAAGAACAGCGTCTGACGCAGCGCACCCAGTTTGATCTGGAGATGATGAACGAACTGGGCTACTGCTCCGGCATTGAAAACTATTCGCGCTATTTGTCCGGGCGCAGCGAGGGCGAGCCGCCACCGACGCTGTTTGACTACTTGCCGGCGGATGGCCTGCTGGTGGTCGATGAATCGCACGTCACCATTCCGCAAATCGGCGGTATGTACAAAGGTGACCGCTCGCGCAAGGAAACGCTGGTGGAATACGGCTTCCGCCTGCCGTCGGCGCTGGATAACCGCCCGATGCGCTTTGAAGAATTCGAAGCGCTGGCGCCGCAGACTATTTACGTGTCCGCCACGCCGGGCAAATATGAGCTGGAGAAATCCGGCGACGACATTATTGATCAGGTCGTGCGGCCTACCGGGCTGCTGGATCCGATAGTGGAAGTGCGGCCGGTCACCACCCAGGTGGACGACCTGCTTTCCGAGATCCGCAAGCGGGTGGCGGTCAAGGAACGCGTGTTGGTTACCACCCTGACCAAGCGCATGGCGGAAGATCTGACCGAATATCTGGAAGAGCACGGCGAGCGCGTGCGCTATCTGCACTCGGACATCGATACCGTGGAACGCGTCGAAATCATTCGTGACCTGCGTCTGGGCGAGTTTGACGTGCTGGTGGGCATCAACCTGTTGCGTGAAGGGCTGGACATGCCTGAGGTGTCGCTGGTGGCGATTCTGGACGCAGACAAGGAAGGCTTCCTGCGTTCCGAACGCTCCCTGATCCAGACCATCGGGCGTGCGGCGCGTAATCTCAACGGCAAGGCAATCCTCTACGGCGACAGAATTACCGACTCGATGGCCAGGGCGATTGGCGAGACCGAGCGCCGCCGCGTCAAGCAGCAGGCGTTCAACGAAGAAAACGGCATTGTGCCTAAAGGCCTGAACAAGAAAGTGTCCGATATCCTGCAGTTGGGCCAGCCGGGCAACCGCAGCAAGGGCCGAGGGAAGGGCAAGGCCGCGGAAAGCGCCGCTCAGTATCAGCACCTGACGCCAAAAGCGCTGGATCAGAAAATCCGCGAGCTGGAAGCGCAGATGTATACCCACGCGCAGAACCTGGAGTTCGAGCTGGCCGCCGGTTTGCGTGACGAAATCCACCAGTTGCGCGAGCAGTTTATCGCCATCTCATGAGCCGTTGGGGCACCGTATTCGGTGCCCGCATCCATCGGGGCGAATTTCTTCGCCCCCTGGGGTGATGTGAACGCTGCGGTTTGAAAGACGAAGGGTATAAATTTCTTGTCGCCTGCGCCAAAGCTGATTATGGTGTGCGGCCAATTGACTAACGCGAGCCAAAGACCATGACCGAACACCAGTCCAAAGACCCGTTGCACGGCGTCACTCTGGAACAACTTTTAACTAAGCTGGTGGAGAGCTATGGCTGGTCAGGGTTGGCCGAACGCATTCGCATCAACTGCTTCAGCAGCGATCCCAGCATCAAGTCCAGCCTGAAGTTTTTGCGCCGCACGCCCTGGGCGCGCAAGCAGGTGGAAGATCTCTATATCGATATGGTCAACAGCGCCGCCAGCGACAACCCCTGGCTGCGCGGGCGCGATTAACCGACTGCGATTAACTCAGGCGCGGGTGCCCAGTTCTATCAACGCCTGATCCAGCGCCTGCCGCAGCAGTTGACGATCGTGGCGGTAAGGAATATCGGCGGCTTCCAGCGGTTGCTGAATCACTACCCGATCCTGCACTGCCCCGGTATCCGCCGCCGGGCCGACAATCAGCGCATCAATCATCTTGCGGCCAATCCGCTCTTCCATCAGTTCCAGCTTGTCTTTCAGCGACAATGCCGCCGCCGCGACGCTCAGTTCGCGCCCCAGATTGCCGATGTAAATCATATTGGCACTGCTGCGACGCAGAGCCTGGGTGAGGTCGTCCAACAGTAACAACGGCATCAGGCTGGTGAGAAAACTGCCCGGCCCAATCAGGATCACGTCGGCCTGTGCGATGGCGTCCAGCGCTTCACGCGTGGCATGGACGTGCGGCGACAGCATCAGCTCCTGCGGCATATGGGTGAGCTGGTCGATATTCACCTCACCGTAAACCTGGTGGCCTTCGTGATCGTGCGCCATCAGATCCACCGGCTGCTCGGACATCGGGATCAGCGCCGCGTCCACTTTCAGCAGGCTGCGTACCAGATTGATCGCTTCCAACGGGCGCACGCTAAGGTGATCCAGCGCTTTCAGCATCAGATTGCCGAGATTATGCCCCGACAGCTCGCCGTTGCCGCTGAAGCGGTATTCGAACATCGCGGAGGCGACGCTCGGTTCGGTGATCAGTTGATTGAGACAGTTGCGGGTATCGCCCCAGGCAATGCCGCCTTCCGAGCGGCGGATGCGACCGGTGGAACCGCCATTATCGGTGGTGGTCACAATGCCGGTTAAACGGGAGCCTAAAGACGACAGGGAAGACATCACGCGACCAAGACCGTGGCCGCCACCTAATGCCACCACCCGATCGAGATCGGCCAGGGTACGATTACGCATAAATTTCCTTACAAAGGGGGCTGAAACTGCCCGCATAAAGTAGCGGATTTGGCGTAAAAACGCGAAAAAGAGTGTCATTTGCGTGATTCTGGTCAATTCACCTGCGCAAGGGGCGTTTATCATGGTTAACCAGACTCGCGGCTACGTAAAAGCGCTGTATACACAATTATATAGCGAAATTGCGAGTTGGCTATCGCGTTTATTTAGCGCTAGTATTCTGGTGAAAACCACGGTTTCGTTCCGGCTATTTAAGCAGCGGGAACTGAGACCAAAACTCCTAGCCTCTGGGCCTACGTTGTTCCTGCGAACAATATGGTGCTTGGGCCGTGGCGAAGTCAGCCACCAGGGTGCAGAGTGGAAACGCTCGCATCTCCCGACTTTGGAAAGGTGTTATGGTGCCGCAACTCATTGATGCTTATGAGCGTAAGTTCTATTACTTGCGCCTGTCGATCACCGACGTGTGTAACTTTCGTTGCACCTACTGCTTGCCTGACGGTTACCGACCTAACGGCAGCCCGAAAACCTTCCTGTCGCTGGATGAGATCCGGCGCGTCAGCCGCGCATTTGCCGAACTGGGCACTGAAAAGGTCCGCCTGACCGGCGGTGAACCTTCGCTGCGCCGCGATTTTACCGAGATCATTGCCGCCGTGCGTGAAAACCCGGCCATCCGAACGCTGGCGGTCACCACCAACGGTTACCGTCTGGCGCGCGACGTCGCCCAGTGGCGCGACGCCGGCCTGACGGCGATTAACGTCAGCGTCGACAGCCTGGACGCCCGCCAGTTTCATGCCATTACCGGCCAGGACAAGTTCCGCCAGGTGATGGACGGCATCGATGCCGCGTTTGCCGCCGGGTTCAGCAAGGTCAAGGTCAATGCGGTACTGATGCGTGACGTCAATCATCAGCAACTGGGCGCATTTCTGCACTGGATCAAGGACCGCCCGATCCAACTGCGTTTTATCGAACTGATGGAAACCGGCGAGGGTGGCGAGCTGTTTCGCCGGCATCACGTGTCCGGCGAAGTGATTCGCTTGCAACTGGAGCAGCAGGGCTGGCAACGGCAACCCCGCGGCCGCAGCGACGGCCCGGCGCAGGTATTCAGCCACCCGGATTATCAGGGGGAAGTGGGGTTGATCATGCCGTACGAGAAAGATTTCTGCGCCAGCTGCAACCGGCTGCGGGTCTCCGCCATCGGCAACCTGCATCTGTGCCTGTTCGGCGATCAAGGCATTACGCTGCGCGATCTGCTGGCGGACGACGGCCAGCTCGAGGCATTGAAGCAACGTATCCAGGGCGGGTTGCTGAGCAAAAAACAGACCCATTTCCTGCATCAGAACAACACCGGCATTACCCAGAACCTGTCGTTTATCGGCGGATAATGCTCTGCATATCTCAAGCCACAGCGTTGTTGGCTGTAACTTGAAATCTATTGGGCATCCAACGAAGAGGAGCATCGTTAACAATGAGTCATGCCAGCAGTGAATTCATTCCGGCGCATATCGCCATTCTGACCGTCTCGGACAGCCGGGGCGAAGCGGAAGACACCTCCGGCCATTATCTGCAGGAAGCGGCGCAGGAGGCGGGCCATCAGGTGGTGGATCGCGCCATCGTCAAAGACGATAAATACCTGATCCGCGCGCGGGTTTCCGCGTGGATTGCCGATGAAGGCGTGCAGGCGGTGTTGATCACCGGCGGCACCGGTTTTACCGCCCGCGACAACACCCCGGAAGCGCTGCTGCCGCTGTTCGACCGCGAGGTCGAAGGATTCGGCGAACTGTTCCGCATGGTGTCCTACGAAGAAATCGGCACCGCCACTATCCAGTCGCGCGCGCTGGCCGGCATCGCCAACCGGACGGTGATTTTCGCCATGCCGGGTTCGACCCGCGCTTGCCGCACCGCCTGGGAGCGCATTATTGAAGAGCAGTTGGACGCGCGCCACCGCCCGTGCAACTTCCAGCCTCATTTGAAGAGATAAGATCCATGACGCAGTTAACCCATATTAACGCCGCGGGCGAAGCCCATATGGTCGACGTGTCCGCCAAGGCGGAGACGGTGCGCGAAGCCCGCGCCGAGGCCTTTGTCGAGATGCTGCCCGCCACGTTGGCGATGATCCTCGGCGGCAGCCACCACAAGGGCGACGTCTTCGCCACGGCGCGCATCGCCGGCATTCAGGCGGCGAAACGCACCTGGGAGCTGATCCCGCTGTGCCATCCGCTGATGCTGAGCAAGGTTGAAGTGCAGTTGGAGGCGCAACCGGAACACAGCCGGGTGCGCATTGAAACCTGCTGCCGGCTGACCGGCAAGACCGGCGTCGAAATGGAAGCGCTGACCGCCGCCTCGGTCGCCGCGTTGACCATTTACGACATGTGCAAAGCGGTGCAAAAAGACATGGTGATCGGCCCGGTACGGCTGCTGGCGAAAAGCGGCGGCAAGTCCGGTGATTTTAGGGTGGACCTATGATTAGCATTCTGTTTTTTGCCCAAGTGCGCGAACTGGTGGGGACCGGTGATTTGTCGATGCCGGCGGACTATCCCACGGTAGAGGCGCTGCGCAGGGCGTTGTGCGCACGCGGCGAACGCTGGGCGTTGGCGCTGGAATCCGGCAAGCTGCTGACGGCGGTCAATCAGTCGCTGGTGGCGGCCGAGCACCCGCTGCGCGCCGGCGATGAAGTCGCTTTCTTTCCGCCGGTAACCGGAGGTTAACAGTGGAAAACACCCGTATCCGCGTCGGCGCAGCGCCCTTCAGCGTCGGCGATGAGTATCAGTGGCTGGCGCAGTGCGATGACGACGGCGCCGTCGTGACCTTCACCGGCAAGGTGCGCAACCATAATCTGGGCGATGACGTCAGCGCGTTGACGCTGGAGCACTACCCCGGCATGACCGAAAAAGCGCTGGCGGAGATCGTGGAGGAAGCGCGCAACCGCTGGCCATTGCAGCGGGCGACGGTGATCCACCGCGTGGGCGAACTGTTTCCCGGCGAGGAGATTGTGTTCGTCGGCGTGACCAGCGCGCACCGCAGCATGGCGTTTGCCGCCACCGAATTCATCATGGACTACCTGAAAACCCGTGCTCCGTTCTGGAAGCGCGAAGCGACCGGGCAGGGCGAGCGCTGGGTCGACGCGCGCGACAGCGATCGTCAGGCGGCGGAACGTTGGCATAATGCGAATAAATAAAGGGTAAACCGCAGAAATATATCAATACCTTTGCCGCTTCCGCGTTGCCGTTTCTGTGGTACGCTTATTACAGGCTGAGTCCCATCAGATGGGGCTTTAACATCTTGTTCCACATGCAAAAGGTAACCGTCATGGACCGATATCCACGCTCTAATGGTTCAATCGTTGAACGTGCCAACAGCGGCATTCAGGCTTATATGGCGCAGGTTTATGGCTGGATGACCTGTGGCCTGCTGTTGACGGCGTTTGTTTCCTGGTACGCGGCCAACACGCCCGCGATCCTCAACTTTATTTTCTCCAGCCAGATCACCTTCTTCGGCCTGATTATCGCTCAGTTGGCGCTGGTGTTCGTGATTTCCGGCATGGTCAACCGCCTGAGCGGCACTGTGGCTACGTCACTGTTTATGCTTTATTCGGCGCTGACCGGGCTGACGCTTTCGAGCATTTTCATTGCTTATACCTACAGCTCGATCGCCAGCACCTTTGTGGTGACCGCCGGGATGTTCGGAGCCATGAGCCTGTACGGCTACACCACCAAGCGTGATTTGAGCGGTTTCGGCAGCATGCTGTTTATGGCGCTGATCGGCATCGTGCTGGCTTCGCTGGTGAATATCTGGCTGAAAAGCACCGCGCTGATGTGGGCGATTACCTATATCGGGGTGCTGGTGTTCGTTGGCCTGACGGCGTACGACACCCAGAAACTGAAAGCTATGGGCGAACAACTGAACGCCGATGACAAAGACAGCTTCCGCAAATACGCCATCGTCGGCGCGCTGACGCTGTATCTTGATTTCATCAACCTGTTCCTGATGTTGTTGCGTATCTTCGGCAACCGCCGCTAAATCCGTCGTTTTTCAAGCCGCAGCGTTGTTGCTACGCGCCAGGCTGCAGCTTGAAATCCATAGGGTATCTGGTGATCGAAAAGGCTCTGCGATTCAACACGCAGAGCCTTTTTTTATGCCATTTTGCGGCGGAACATGGCGTAGGCGGCGCTGCCGGTGGTGGCGGTGATCACCAGCAGCGGCCACAGGCTGTGCCAGATAATGCCGAAGCTGGCGTCCTTCAAATAGATCTGTTTGGTGATGTCGGTAAAGTGGCGAATCGGGTTAACCCAGGTGAGATCCTGTAGCCACACCGGCATGTTCTCCACCGGCGAGACATAACCGGAAAGCAGGATCGCCGGCATCATAAACACGAACACGCCGATAAACGCCTGCTGTTGCGTGGCGCACAGCGACGAAATCAGCAGACCGAATCCGACCAACGACAGCCCGTAAACCAGCATGGTGCCGTAGAACAGCAGCAGCGAGCCGGCGAACGGGATCTGGTACATAAAGATGCCAATCATCAGCACGATGCTGGCCTGGAAGGTGGCGACAATCAGCGCCGGTACCGCTTTACCGATAAAAATCTGCCAGGTGGTCAGCGGCGATACCAGCAACTGCTCCAGCGTGCCCTGTTCACGCTCGCGCGCCACCGACAGCGAGGTGACAATCAGCACGCCGATGGTGGTGATCATGGCGATCAGCGAAGGCACCACGAACCATTTGTAATCCAGATTCGGGTTATACCAGTTACGCACCACCAACTCGCTGTTGTTGGGTTTGACGCGGTTGCCGATCAGCTCGTTTTGGTAATCTTGCACAATCTGCTGCACATAGTTGGCGGCAATTTGCGCGCTGTTGGAATTGCGCCCGTCGAGCAGCAATTGCAGCGGGGCGGTAGTGCCGCTGGCGATATCGCGCGAGAACTGCGCCGGGAAGCGGATCAGCAGCAGCGCCCGCTGGTTGTCGAGGGTGGTTTGTATCTCTTGCGGGCTGCGCAGCAGCAAGACGTGCGAAAAGGCTTTCGCCTTGGCGAAGCGCTGAGTCAGCTCCACTGAAGCATGACCGCTGTCTTCGCTGTACACCGCGATGGTGGCGTTGGTCACCTCCAGCGTGGCGGCGAACGGGAACAGCAGCACCTGCAGAATAACCGGTAGAATCAGGATGGCGCGGGTCTGCGGATCGCGCAGCAGCGATTGCATTTCCTTAATGATTAACGTCCAGAGACGGTAAAACATTGTCTTTCTCCTTAATCCAGCCGCCGCTGGGTTTTCCAGGCCGTCAGGCCGATAAACACCACCGCCGAGGCGATCAGGAACAGCAGGTTAATCATCAGTACCGTGCCGACGTTGCCTGCAAGAAACAGCGTCTGCAACGTGCTGACGAAGTAGCGCGCCGGGATGATATAAGTCACGGCGCGCACGATTGCCGGCATGCTGTCGATTTGGAAGATAAAGCCGGACAGCATGATCGAAGGCAGGAAAGCGGCATTCAGCGCTACCATCGCCGCGTTGAACTGGTTACGGGTGATGGTGGAAATCAGCAACCCCATGCCGAGCGTGCTGGCGAGGAACAGGCTGCTGATCACGAACAAAATCAGCAGAGAACCGCGGTAGGGCACGCCGAGCACGAATACCGAGACCACCATGCACAGCACCATGGCGATCATGCCGAGGAAGTAGTAAGGCACCAGTTTTGAAAGCAACAGTTCGCTGCGCGTCACCTGGGTGGAGAGCAGTGCCTCCATGGTGCCGCGTTCCCATTCGCGGGCGATCACCAGCGAGGTAAGGATCGCGCCAATCACCGTCATGATAATGGTGATGGCGCCGGGAATGATGTAGTGCCGGCTGATGGCCGCCGGGTTAAACCAGTAGCGCATCTGCACGTCAATCAGTGGTTTGTCCTCGCGCCCGCGATCGGTGGCGCGCTGCTGCTGCCAGATTTGCCACACGCCCTGGGTATAGCCCTGGACAAAGTTGGCGGTGTTCGGCTCGCTGCCGTCGGTGATAACCTGGATTGGCGCGCTGTCGTGCGGCCGCGCCAGCTGTTTGTCAAAGTCGTTGGGGATCACCACCAGCCCACGGATGCGCCCGGCTTGCATCAGTTGGATCAGCTGTTGGCGGTTATCGCTGATGGTCGGTTCAATGTAGGGTGAGCCGGCGAAAGCGTGGGCCAGATCGCGGGCGTCCTCGCTCTGTTGCTCCATTAAAATGCCCAGCCGCAGCTTGCTGGAATCCAGGTTGATGCCGTAGCCGAAGATAAACAGCAGCATCAAAGGGATCACAAAGGCGATCAGCCCGCTGCTGGGATCGCGCAGAATCTGCCGCGTCTCTTTCAGACACAGTGCACGCAGCCGTCGCCAGGAGAAACCGCTGGCGTCGGTGGGGGTGGTTTTCTCGTTCACGGCTATTTTTTCGCTCAAGGCTGCTTTCTCGCTCACGGCTGTTCCTCCCGATCGTAGCCCTGCACCAGATCGATAAACGCCTGCTCCATTGAAGGATTGGGGTTGTCGTCGCTGGCGACTTGCTGTTTGAGATCGTCCGGCGTGCCGGCGGCGATGATCTTGCCGCGATACACCAGCCCGATGCGATCGCAGTACTCCGCCTCGTCCATAAAGTGGGTCGTGACCATCACCGTCACGCCTTTATCCACCATGCCGTTGATGTGCAACCAGAACTCGCGGCGGGTCAGGGGATCGACGCCCGAGGTCGGTTCGTCGAGAAACAGAATGTCCGGTTCGTGCATCAGCGCGCAGGCCAGGGCCAGCCGTTGCTTGAAGCCGAGCGGCAGCGAATCCGGCGTTTGGCTGAGGATCGGCCCAAAGTTGAAGGCGGTCGACATCTCGCTGATTTTGTCGCGCTGCGCTTTGCCGCTCAGGCCGTAAACACCGGAGAAAAATTTCAGGTTCTGCGCCACCGTCAGGTTGCCGTACAGCGAGAATTTCTGCGCCATATAGCCCAGACGCTGGCGCGCCTTGCCGGAGCTGGTTTTCAGATCCATATCCAGCACCAGCGCCTTGCCTTCGGTCGGCACCAGCAGCCCGCACATCATTTTGAAGGTGGTGGATTTGCCGGCGCCGTTCGGGCCGAGCAGGCCGAAAATCTCACCGCGCTGCACCTTGAAGTCCACGTGGTCGGTGGCGGCGAAATCGCCGAATTTCTTGGTCAGCCCCTGCGCTTCAATCACCGTTTGCGAGCTTTCCCCCTCGACGGTCGGCATGATCTCCGCCAGCGCCGATTTACTGTTTGGCCCGCCGCCGAGCAGATCGATAAACGCATCCTCGAAGCGCGGATCCGCTTCCGTCATTTCCGCGTCCGGCAGATCCAGCGCTTGCAGTATCTGGCGGTGATCTTCGCCCTGCTTGAGGATCAGCCGCAGGTATTTACCCTGGATCACCCCGTCGGTGACCGAAGGCAGGCAGATAGCCCGTTGCAGCAGGGCGCGGTGGCTGCCGGCGGGGGGCGCAATCAGCACCGTGCGCCCGGCCATGCGCTGGGTCAGATCTTTAGGTGCGCCGCTGAACAACAGTTCCCCTTCATTGAGCAGCAGCACTTCGCGGCACTGCTCGGCCTCGTCAAGATAGGAGGTGCTCCACAGGATCAGCATGCCGTCGTTGGCCAGCTCATGCACCATGCGCCACAGTTCGCGGCGCGAGATCGGATCGACGCCGACCCCAGGCTCATCCAGCAGCAGCACCTGCGGTTGGCCCACCAGCGTGCAGGCCAGCCCGAGCTTTTGCTTCATGCCGCCGGAAAGCTTGCCCGCGAGGCGGGTGGTAAAGCGAGTGAGATCGGTGAAGGTCAGCAGCCGCTCGAAGGTTTGTTTACGCAGATCGCCGGTGACGCCGCGCAGATCGGCATACAGCGTCAGGTTTTCCATGACCGTCAGATCTTCATACAGCCCGAACTTTTGCGGCATGTAGCCGAGGATGGCGTGCAGTTGACGATCTTGCGCGATCGGATCCAACCCGGCGACGCGCAGCATGCCGCTACTGGGTTTCAACAACCCGGCCAGCATGCGCAGCAGCGTGGTTTTACCTGCGCCGTCCGGGCCAACCAGCCCAGTGACCGCGCCACTGGTCAGGCGGGTGGTCAGGCTGGCGACCGCGGGCTTTGCCAACGACGGGAAACGTTTTTCCAACGCCTCCAGTTCAATGACCTGTTCCATCACCGGCCCCTCAAGGTTTGGCAAAACGAACGGTGACCGGCATGCCCTGGCGCAACGCGTCATCGGCGTCGGTGACGATCACCCGCAGGCGGTACACCAAATCGGTGCGCAGGTCCGGGGTTTCGACGCTTTTCGGTGTAAATTCGGCGGTCGGCGACACAAAGCCGATTTTGCCGTGATAAGGCTTGTTCGGCCGGCCATCGGTATAAATTTCCAGTTCGGCGCCCGGCACCGCTTTACCCAGGCTGGATTCGTTCACATAGGCGCGCACCCACACCGGGCGGGTCAGCGAAAGCGTAAACACCGTGCCGCCGGCGCTGAGCATGGTGCCGGGCTCGATTGCGCGCGTCAGCACCGTGCCGGCCGAGGGGGAAACCAGAATGGTGTCATGCAAGTTCAACTGCGCCTGCGCCAGCGCGGCTTCATTTTGTGCCAGGTTGGCTTTGGCTTCTTCTATCTCCTGAGGGCGGTTGCCGCTGAGGTATTGCGACAGCTTGTCTTTCGAGGCTTGCAGGTTGGCCTGCGCCTGATTGCGCGAGGTGCGGGCATCTTCCAGCGCGTCGGCGGAGGTGGCGTTTTTCGCCCATAATCCTTGCTGGCGTTTGAGGAAGCTGTCGGCATAGTTAAAGGCGGAAAGGCGTTGCGCCACTTCCGAACGCACCTGGGCAATTTCTTCGGCGCGGTAACCGGCCATCAGCAGCGCCAGCTTGGCCTTGGCGCTGGCGACGTTGGCCTGCGCCTGTTGCAGTGCGTTAATGTAGGGCGCGTCGTCCAGCTTGCCGAGCAGTTGCCCCGGTTGGAGCGGGTCGCCCTCGTCCACGGTCAGCGACGCCAGCCGCCCGTCGACGCGGAAGCCGAGATTCACCGTGCGGATATCGACGTTGCCGTACAGCGTCAGCGGCTGGTCTTGCTGCTGTTGGTAATACCAAAAGCCGTAACCGGCGGCGGCGATCAGCACGATAGCCGCCACAATGAGGGCACTGCGTTTCTTGTTCATAACACTCCCTGCCTGAATTTAAGCGCCATAACGCTGGCGCAGCCCATTAACCAGAAGATCTATGTGTTCCGCCAGCACCTCGCTGATTTGCGCCGCTTCGGCCGCACCGATCTGCTGCCAGCCAGCTTGCCGGCGCACGGTTTCCCGCGCGATGCGAAACGACAGCACCTCGCCGAGCAGCGCATGGGTGTGCAGCACGATTTTGGTCGAGCGTTCGTCGATGCCGGTATAGGCCGCCAACAGGCGGCACAGTTTGCTATGCAGCGGCGCTATCACCTGCTGGTGGATCAGCGGATAAGCATCGGTAGGCGAGAGCTGCTCGCGCGACATGATTTTGCTCAGGTTCAGCGTGTGCGGTTGGGTCATCAGTTCGCTGAACGCCAGCAGCCCGCTTTTCAGGTAGGCGAGATACTGTTCCGGCCGGCGCTCGGCGGCTGGTCGTTGCCAGAAACGGTCAATCTCCTCGGCCAGCGGGCGGAACGCCTGCTGGATAAAATCGGCAATCCACTGCGCAACGGCCAGATAGAGGCCTTCTTTGGAATTGAAGTAATAGGTAATGGCGGCGATGTTCTGCCCGGCGCGTTGGGCGATATCGCGGGTGGTTGCGCCCTGAATGCCGTATTCGCCGAACATCTCGATGGCGGCGGCGATCAGCTGCTGGCGCGCCTGTTCGCCGCGCGCCCGGCTGGCAATTTGATTACCCGGCATAGACAGTGCTCGCGAAAGTTAATCAATCATATGATTAACTTTATGCCAGATTGGGTGAAATGCAACCAGAAACCCTTTTTTAATTCAGGTTATTTTCAGGATATACTGAATTTCCGGCATATTGTGCTCTCAGTCAGTAAAATTGCGTTTTCTTGTGCGACTTCTGCTACACTCCCGCGCTGGTGCACTGCAGTTTGTGCCAAATCCCTCGTGGTCATGCTTAATGCCCCGTCTGATCATCCTCCCAGGAAACTGCACCGAACATTAGTTTAGGTTAGGGGGGATCTGGAGCTTTTCTCTACTATGTCATTTGAAACTCTCGGCTTAAGTGCTGAAATTCTGCGCGCTGTTGAAGAACAGGGCTATCGCGAACCTACGCCAATTCAGCGCCAGGCTATCCCTGTAGTGTTGGAAGGTCGTGACCTGATGGCCAGCGCACAGACCGGTACCGGTAAAACCGCTGGCTTTACCCTGCCGCTATTGCAGCTGCTGAGTAAGCATGATCATCCGATCAAAGGCCGTCGCCCGGTACGTGCGCTGATCCTGACGCCAACCCGTGAACTGGCGGCGCAGATCGGCGAAAACGTCGAAGCTTACAGCAAACACCTGCGCCTGCGTTCGCTGGTGGTGTTTGGCGGCGTGAGCATCAACCCGCAGATGATGAAACTGCGCGGCGGCGTCGACATTCTGGTGGCAACACCGGGTCGCCTGCTGGATCTGGAACACCAGAACGCGGTTGATCTGTCCAAAATTGAAATTCTGGTGCTGGACGAAGCTGACCGCATGCTGGATATGGGCTTTATCCATGATATCCGTCGCGTGCTGGCCAAGCTGCCTGCCAAGCGTCAGAACCTGCTGTTCTCAGCGACCTTCTCCGACGACATCAAAGCGTTGGCGAACAAGCTGCTGCACAACCCGGCATCGGTGGAAGTGGCGCGCCGCAACACCGCGTCCGAGCAGATCGAACAAAGCGTGCACTTCGTCGACAAGAAGCGTAAGCGGGAACTGCTGTCGCAGATGATCGGCGAAGGCGACTGGAAGCAAGTCTTGGTGTTCAACCGCACCAAGCACGGCGCCAACCACCTGGCCGAGCAGCTGAACAAAGACGGCATCACTGCCGCGGCGATCCACGGCAATAAAAGCCAGGGCGCACGTACCCGTGCATTGGCCGATTTTAAAGACGGCAAAATTCGCGTGCTGGTGGCAACCGACATCGCGGCGCGCGGTCTGGACATCGATCAGTTGCCGCACGTGGTGAACTACGAGCTGCCTAACGTGCCGGAAGATTACGTGCACCGCATCGGCCGTACCGGCCGTGCAGAGCGTACCGGTGAGGCTATCTCGTTGGTCTGCGTGGATGAACACAAACTGCTGCGCGACATCGAGCGCCTGCTGAAGCGTGAAATCCCGCGTATTGCCCTGCCAGGCTACGAGCCGGACCCAAGCATCAAGGCGGAGCCGATCATCAACGGCCGTCAGGGTGGCGGGCGCGGCAACGGCGGCGGTCAACGCTCCGGTAACGGTGGTGGTCAACGCAGCGGTAACGGCGGCGGCCATAGCGGCCAACGTGAAAACCGTGGCGGCGGCAGTGCTCGCCCTCAGGGTGACGGCAAACCGCGTTCAGGCGCGCCGGCACGCCGTCCGCGCAGCCGCAAACCGGGCGAATAATATCGCACTGTTGCAAGACGCTATCAGGCCACCTTTATAGGTGGCTTTTTTTATGCCTGGCGGAAGTGAATTTTCGTACTAGGATCGACGGGGTAACTCAATTTCTCTGGAGCCGGTGATGAAACTGAAGTGCGCAATTCTTGATGATTATCAGCAGGTGGCGCTCGCCATGGCGGACTGGTCGGCGATAGCCGAGCGGGTTGAGGTGTTCGCCATGAGCCAGCATTTTACCGATGAAGCGGAGCTGGCGGTGCACCTGCAAGACTGCGACATGCTGGTGATCATGCGCGAGCGCACGCCGATCACCGCCACGCTGCTGGCCCGTTTGCCGAAGTTAAAACTGCTGATCACCTCCGGTATGCGCAATGCCTCTATCGATCTGGCCGCCGCCGAGCAGCGCGGCATTGTGGTTTGCGGCACCGCCAGCGGTTCGGCCGCGCCGATGGAGCTGACCTGGGCGCTGCTGCTGGGATTGGCAAAGCACACGGTGGCGGAAAATGCCGGGCTGCGTAATAACGGCCCCTGGCAACAGGCGCTTGGTGTCACCCTGCAAGGCAAAACGCTGGGCCTGCTGGGGCTGGGCAAGATTGGCAGCCAGATGGCCAGGGTGGCGCAGGCGTTCGGCATGCGGGTGCTGGCCTGGAGCCAGAACCTGACGGCGGAAAGAGCCGGGCAACAGGGCGTTGCGTTGGCCGAATCGAAACGGGCGCTGTTCGAGCAGAGTGATTTTGTCTCCGTCCATTTGGTGCTGAGCGAACGCAGCCGCGGGCTGGTGGGGCGCGATGAACTGGCCGCGATGAAACCTTCCGCCTATCTGATCAACACCTCGCGCGCGGCGATTGTCGATCAGGCGGCGTTGATAGAAGCCCTGCAACAACAAAGGATCGCCGGTGCCGGGCTGGACGTGTTCGAGGTTGAACCTTTGCCGATGGACGATATCTTCCGTCGCCTGCCCAACGTGCTGGCGACGCCGCACCTGGGTTACGTGGCCGATGACAACTACCGTATCTACTTCCGCGAGGCGATTGAGGACATCGAGGCGTTTCTCGCCGGGCAGCCCCTGCGCAGGTTGGGCTAAGCGGCTTTTTATTCCCCCGTGCGCTTGTCTGATACCGGCATTCCCCCGTATCATTGCGCGTCTTTTTTAGCTGGGGTAATCATGCGCGTATTATTGGCTCCGATGGAGGGCGTTCTCGATTCTTTGGTGCGCGAGCTGCTCACCGAAGTGAACGACTACGACCTGTGCATCACCGAATTCCTGCGCGTGGTTGACCAACTGCTGCCGGCCAAATCTTTCTACCGCCTGTGCCCCGAACTGCACCACGCCAGCCGCACCCCGTCCGGCACGCTGGTGCGCATCCAACTGCTGGGCCAGCACCCGCAGTGGCTGGGGGAAAACGCCGCCCGCGCGGTCGAACTGGGCTCTTACGGCGTCGATCTCAACTGCGGCTGCCCGTCCAAGCTGGTTAACGGCAGCGGCGGCGGGGCAACCTTGCTGAAAGACCCGGAACTGATTTACCAGGGCGCCAAAGCGATGCGTGCGGCGGTGCCGGATCATCTGCCGGTGACGGTAAAGGTACGCCTGGGTTGGGACAGCGACAGCCGCAGTTTTGAAATCGCCGACGCGGTACAACAGGCGGGTGCCACCGAGCTGGCGGTGCATGGCCGTACCAAAGAGGACGGCTACAAGGCCGAGCGCATTAACTGGGCGGCGATTGGCGAGATCCGCAAGCGGCTGACCATTCCGGTGATCGCCAACGGCGAAATCTGGGATTACCAAAGCGCGCAAGACTGCCTGCAAACTACCGGCTGCGACGCGGTGATGCTGGGGCGCGGCGCATTAAACGTGCCGAACCTGAGCCGGGTGGTGAAATACAACGAACCGCGCATGCCGTGGCCGCAGGTGGTACAGCTGCTGCAAAAATACGTTCAGTTGGAAAAGCAGGGCGATACCGGCCTGTATCATGTGGCGCGCATCAAGCAGTGGCTGGGGTATTTACGCAAAGAGTATGCCGAGGCCACCGATCTGTTCGGCGAAGTGCGCGCTCTGACCAACTCGAAGGACATTGCGCGGGTGATTTTCCGCTGACGTGAGAAAAGCGGCGGGTTACCTCGGTGATAACCCGCGATAATTTATTTCATTGGTAGGCGTTATTATTTTTTTGCACAAATAAGATGCGGGGTATTAATGGTTTTTACCAGTATTGCATTATCTTTCAAGTGCGCGATTTCTATATGAAACTCAACGCCAGGTGAGTCGACCAATATATCCCTTGACCAGATGTCCTCCGGGGTAGTGTCTATGGAGTGTTTGACTACTTTGGTTATTTTGATGGTTCTAACCTTATTGGTTTCATTAGGTGAAAGCGAGAAGTAGCTGCTTCTGGAGAGCCAGTAGCTATGTTCTCTCGTTTTAACCGTACCAACGATGTTGAAAAAACCCTCCGTATCATCGGTTAGAAACAAATTCACCCGTCCAACAAATGAGGTGAAGTCGTTATCCCTTTCTATATGTAATTGATATTGTGATGCGCACTTAAAAGGTTCGTCTGCGCGAAGAGATAATGAAAAAAACGCTAAAAACAGAATGGCATTAACGGTAATGAGAATTATTTTCATTTTAATGCATCTCTCTGTAGTTTAATATTTAAGCAGTTATCATAATGGTTTTCGCTGTTTTTACTGCAAACAGAAATCAGCTCTGCTCTTTGTAATTTGCTATCAAATCTGTCTTCTGAGTAAAAAACGTCCTTATCACTATTTACACAATAAATGTTTTTTTCATTAAGTATATCTATTACTTTTTTTGGAGAAGTCGGGTCTATTTCAGCGTTGCCAATAACGTAAATTTCACAGTTCTTCAACTCAGACACCTTGGTGTAGAGGGCGTTATTATGATGTTCTTTATACCTTGATATCGCTATAAGCAATGCACCCACGGCTAGCACTATAAAGACAGTGATTTTTTTATTTTTCAGCAATGATCGAAGGTGAAATTTTTTTTTTGAACCCTCTATTTCAATCATTTTCTCTTCTTCTACTACTTCGCTATTGGGGCTGTCCCCTTGGCTGACCATCGGTTCTGAGGGCTGCAACATGGCTTCCGTAAGAACAATCTCGGCTTCAAAGCGAAACCCCAGTTTAGGAATGGTCACGATAATTTCGTTTACTAGCCCCAAAAGTGCAAATGCCTTACGCAATTCACTAATGTAATTATTTAATCCGGCATTGGAGGCGGTGAACCCATAAGTGGTCCATACCCTTTCAAGGAGATCATCCCGGGTAATGTTTTTCTTGTTGTTCTGTATTAACTCCAGCAATAACCGGCTTGCAGGTTTAGTCAGTTTGGTGAAAACCTGGTTATTCTCGTAAAGAAAAAGTGTCAATTCTTCAGAGTTAAAAACAACGATTTTATTTATTATGTATTTCATATTTATAAGTCTTATGTGGATGAGCAGGTGTTGTTGTCAGCCGATATCCTAACGAAGATGACTTGGTTTTCAAGAAAAATCTTATTGCCGGTATAAGATTTTTCCAGTGGTGATAATTTAGTGTTTTTATTCTGGTGCAATAATCTGGCTACTGCCATTATTTTTATAATTTACAGTGTAAAAATATAATTTATTTTATTTTATGGTTTTTAATATCGTAAAATATCAATTATTTAGTTTATTTTGCTGTTTTGTTTTTGGTGGGGGTATCATTTTCACATCGCCAAAACAGGGGGGTAGCAAGATTCTCTGTATTGGCGAACGTGAAAAAATAAAGAGTGGCTGCGTAAGCACAAGGACTCTTTCTTTATTAAACTAATTGTATATATGGAATTAACACAATGAAACTGAACAAAATCATGCTGGCAGCCGTAATGACTCTGGGTACTATCTCTATGGCTAACGCCGCTAACCAGGGTTCCGGTACCGTGACCTTTAAAGGTTCTATCATTGATGCACCATGCTCTATCGAACCGGGCAGCCTGGATCAGACCGTGAAGCTGGGCGATATCGCCTCTGCACAGTTGAAAAACGGTGGCAAGTCTACACCGCAGGATATTCTGATCAAGCTGGTCGGTTGTGATGTGCAAACGGCTAAAGACGTGACCACCACCTTTAGCGGTACCGAGTCTGAAGCAGCACCAGGCCTGTTGGCAATGAAAGGTACTGCACGCGGTGCCAGCATCGCCATCAACGACCTCGACGGTAAACTGCTGCCACTGACCAAAGCCAGCAAGGCGCAAAAAATTGAAGACGGCCAGGCGACTCTGCGCTTCAGCGCACACCTGCAGGGCGACGGTGCTTCTGCTGCCATCACCCCGGGCGAATTCAACTCTGTTGCTGACTTTACCCTGGCGTACCAATAAGCCCACGGCGATTAATTCGCACAGTTAATTGCATGCGGGGCAACCCGCATGCTGCTTATACCCAAAATAATTGGAGTTGCAGGAAGGCGGCAACTGAGCGAATCCCGATGAGCTTACTCAAGTAAGTGATTCGGGTGAGTAAAGGCAGCCAACACACCTGCAAGTTGAAGTATGACGGGTATATTAACTTGTTATCTGGGGAGAAGGTATGCATTCGCAGCATGGCAAAAGGATATTGCACAGTGCGGTGTTCGTTAATCTGTTGCTGTGTTCCTCTTTGGCGCAATCGGCCAATCAGGGGCGTGGCGAAGTGACCGTGAATGGCAGGATTATCGCCTCCGCCTGCGCTATTGATACCGAAAGCCTTGACCAAACCATTACCATGGCGACATTGCCCGTCAGCCAGATTATTCGTGACGGCCAGGGCGAGTTACATGAGTTTACTATTAAGTTGGTAAATTGCACGTTAGAGAAATTCAATCCTGCCTTGGATGACTGGCGATATTTTGCCGTGACCTTTGACGGCAGAGAAGATGCCGGGTTATTTGGTATTGATGGCAACGCGAAGGGTATTGCTCTGCAAATATCCGATGCGCGGGGCAATGTCGCCGCACCCGGTATGCCTATGGCAAAAAATGAAATTCAACCCGGCACTATGGAATTCAATTATGGCCTGCGGTTGGTTGGAAATGATCAGGTAATGAAGGCCGGGAGTTATTACTCCACCGTGCGCTTTAAAATGGATTACTACTAAACCTATCTGAACGCGGTAACTGCGAATTAAATAATTATTGATAAGGGTCTGCGGATGTCAACTACTCCGTCATATGGCTGTATAGGGAAAATACGACCGCGAATTTTGGGGCTGTTGATCGCCTTTATTCTGGCGGGGAATGCTGCCAATGTCGCAGCTGCTGATATTGAATTCAATACCGACGTACTGGATGTGACGGATCGCGCCAATATTGACCTGGAACAGTTTTCTCGCGGTAACTTTATTATGCCCGGCGATTATCTGTTTGCCGTGCATATCAATAAACAGACATTAACCGATCAGCCGGTGGCGTTTTACCCGCCGGATGGCGATGCCAAAGGCAGTGAAGCCTGTATTACGCCGCAGTTGGTTGAACAACTGGGGTTAAAAGAGTCTGCATTACTGAAATTGACCTGGTGGCACCAAAACCAGTGTCTGGACCCCCGCAGCCTGGAGGGGATGGAAGTGCGCGGCGATTTAGGCGCGGCGGCGCTGTACCTGAATATTCCGCAGGCGTACCTGGAATACACCGCAGAAAACTGGGACCCACCTTCGCGTTGGGACGAGGGGATCCCGGGGGTGCTGTTTGATTACAACCTGAATGCGCAAAGCCAGCGCCAGCAAAAGCAGGGCACGCAGAGCTATAACCTCAGCGGCAACGGCACGGTGGGCGGCAACCTGGGGGCCTGGCGCCTGCGGGCAGACTGGCAATCGCGGCTGGATCACCAGGGGGGCTCGGGCGAGCCGAACCGCACCAGTTGGGACTGGAGCCGTTACTACGCCTACCGCGCCCTGCCGAAGCTGGGTGCCAGGCTGACGATGGGCGAGGACTATTTAAACTCCGACATCTTCGACAGCGTGCGTTTTGCCGGTGCCAGCCTGGTGACCGATGACAACATGCTGCCGCCCAACCTGCGCGGCTATGCGCCGGAGGTGACCGGCGTGGCGCGCAGCAACGCCAAGGTGATTATTCGCCAGCAAGGGCGCGTGTTGTATGAAACCCAGGTGGCGGCG
This sequence comes from Serratia plymuthica NBRC 102599, assembly GCF_001590925.1. Lineage (GTDB taxonomy): Bacteria > Pseudomonadota > Gammaproteobacteria > Enterobacterales > Enterobacteriaceae > Serratia > Serratia plymuthica. Next base: position 4,317 of record NZ_BCTU01000036.1, on the reverse strand, counting down.
GGGCCGTTCCGCATTCAGGACATCAACGACGCGGTCAGCGGCCAGCTGGACGTGCGGGTGGAAGAGCAGGACGGCAGCGTGCAGGAATTCAAGATGGACACCGCCAGCATTCCGTACCTGACCCGGCCCGGCTCGGTGCGTTACAAGGTGGCGGCCGGCCGGCCGGCGGACTGGGAGCACCATAGCGACGGGCCGATGTTCGGCACCGGCGAGTTTTCCTGGGGCGTGAGCAACGGCTGGTCGCTGTACGGCGGCGGCGTGGCGGGCGGCGATTACAACGCGCTGGCGCTGGGGGTGGGGCGTGACCTGATGATGTTCGGCGCACTGTCTTTCGACGCCACCCAGTCACGCGCCAATTTGCCGCAACAGGGCACCCTAAGCGGCGGTTCATACCGCCTGAGCTATTCCAAGCGCTTTGACGACTACGACAGCCAGGTGACCTTTGCCGGCTACCGCTTCTCGGAGCGCAACTATATGTCGATGGGCGAATACCTGGATGCACGCCGCGACGGTACGCGAACCAACAGCAGCAAGGAGATGTACACCATCACCTTTAACCAGCAGTTCCGTGACCTGGGGTTGAGTGCCTATCTCAACTACAACCACCAGACCTACTGGGACCGGCCGGCGAATGACCGTTACAACCTGACGCTGTCGCGCTATTTCGATCTGGGGCGTTTCCGGAATATCAGCCTGTCGCTGACCGGCTATCGCAACAAATATAACGGCACCAACGACGATGGCATGTACCTGTCGCTGTCGCTGCCGTGGGGCAGCAATGGCTCGCTGAGTTACAGCGGCAGTTACAACCGCAACGATAACACCCATCAGGTGGGTTATTACGACCGGCTCAATGAGCGCGACACCTATCAGGTGAGCGCCGGTACTGCACGCAGCGGCGCGACCGCCAGCGGCTACTACAGCCACAGCGGCGATCTCAGCCAGGTGAACGCCAGCGCCAGCTACCAGGCCGGGCAGTACAGCTCGCTGGGGCTGTCGATGCAGGGCGGCGCGACCGCCACCCTGAAAGGGGCGGCCTTGCACCGCAGCAGCATAAGCGGTGGCACCCGCATGTTGCTGGATACCGACGGCGTGCCGGGGATCCCGATCCGCGGTTACAGCTCACCGACTCTGACCAATGCCTTCGGCAAAGCGGTGGTGGTGGACGTCGGCAGTTACTACCGCAACCAGTTCAGTATCGATCTGAACACGTTGCCGGAAAACGCCGAAGTCAGCCAGAGCGTGGCGCAGGCCACCCTGACCGAAGGCGCCATCGGCTACCGGCACTTCGAGGTGATCGCCGGCGAGAAGGCGATGGCGGTCGTGCGGCTGGCGGACGGCTCTGCCCCGCCGTTTGGTGCCACGGTGCGCAACGGCAAGCGGCAGGAGGTGGGCATTATCAATGACAACGGCGAAGTCTACCTGAGCGGCATCAACGCCGGGGAAGCCATGAGCGTGAGCTGGGGCGGCGCGGAGCAGTGCGGCTTTACCCTGCCGCAGACGCTGTCGCCGAGTGAAATAACCAATCTGTTACTGCCTTGCGGCCCGCTGGCCAACGGCAAAGCGTTAAAAACTATTGAAGAGTAGAGAGCAATGAAAACCAATAATCTAGTGACATTAATTGCCGGCGGCCTGGCGGGCCTGCTGTGCGCCCAACAGGCGACGGCCGCCATCGCGCTGGACCGCACCCGTGTGATCTTCAGCGGCGGCGACAAGTCGGTGAGCATGAGCATCAGCAATGAGAATAAGCAGCTGCCTTATCTGGCGCAGGGCTGGATCGAAGACGCCAACGGCAAAAAAATCACCAGCCCATTAACGGTATTGCCGCCGGTGCAACGCCTGGAACCGGGCGCCAAAAGCCAGGTGAAAGTGCAGGGGTTGCCGGCCGCCAATACGCTGCCGCAGGACCGCGAAACGCTGTTCTACTTCAACCTGCGAGAGATCCCGCCGAAGAGCGACAAACCCAACACGCTGCAACTGGCGCTGCAAACCCGCATCAAGTTGTTCTACCGGCCGAAGGCGATTGCGGTAGCCAACCCGGAATCCAGCGCGCCGTGGCAGGAAAAACTGACCCTGACCAAACAGGGCGACAGCTACCAGGTGAACAACCCGACGCCGTATTACGTGACGCTGGTGGATGCCAGCAGCAAAAAAGGCGGTGCCAGCGCGCCAGGGTTCGAACCGCTGATGGTGGCACCCAAGGGCAGTGCGCCGCTGAAGGTCGCCGCCTCTTCACTGGGCAACGCGCCGGTGCTGACTTACGTCAATGACTACGGCGGCCGCCCGCAACTGAGTTTCAACTGTAACGGTGCAAGCTGCCAGGCGGTGGCGGGCAGCAAGTAAGGCTCACTGACACAACAGGTGGATAAGCGATGCGAAGAACATCCCGGCGATGGAACGGCGGCGGTTACCACCGCCATGAATGGTTGTATGCCCTGGTAATTATGGCTGCGGTGATGATGGTACCTGCGTGCCTGTGCGTAATGCTCTGGCTGATGCCGTCAGCCATAGCGGCGAATAACTGGCAGGTGGAAGGGGCCCATGGCGAGCTGCATGTGCGCGGTGAACTGACCGAAAGCGCCTGTCGGCTGGAGATGGCGAGCGCTTATCAGGCAGTGTGGTTGGGGAGTACCGCCACGGCGCAACTGGCGAAGGCGGGCGATCGCAGTGCGCCAGTGAACCTGCAACTGCACCTGCGCGACTGCCTGCGTGGCCCTTCCGCTAATCGGGATCAGCATACGGGTAACCTGCTGTGGAGCGCCCATCAGCCGGCGGTATCGGTGAGTTTTATCGCCCCAGCGGACGCCGATAACCCGGAACTGGTGAAGGTGCACGGTGCTTCCGGGCTGGCATTGCGCATTAGTGATGATCGCGGCAGGGATATCCGCCTCGGCAGCCGTGGTGCTCCGTTGGCGCTGGCGGTGGGGCAAAACGCGCTGAACTACCGCATTACGCCAGAACGCACCCGTGCACCATTGCTGCCCGGCGCCTATGCGGCGGTGGTGGATTTCCAGCTCAGCTATGACTAAGGGAATGGGCATGAAGGCAAAGTTTAGACAGTGTTTGCCCGGCTGTGGGCTGGCGGCGTTGGTGTTGTTGTTCGGCCCGCAGGCGCAGGCGGCCAGCACCACCATCAAGGTGACGGTGACCATCGTGGCGCCACCGCCGTGCGTGATTAACAACAATAACCTGATCGAAGTGAATTTCGGCAACGATGTGATGACCACCCGCATCGACGGCAGCTACAAGAAACAGCCGGTGGCGTATTCGGTGGAGTGCAAAAACGCACCGAACAATGCAATGAAAATGCAAATTCAGGGGACCGGCGCCGGCTTTGACGCCGAGGTGCTGCAAACCAACAAGGACGATTTTGGGGTGGCACTGTTACGCAACGGTAATCGGCAGCCGATCAACACCTGGGTGAATTTTACCTACCCCAATATGCCAAAGTTTGAGGCGGTGCCGGTCAAGCAGGCCGGGGCGACGTTGAGCGGCGGGGCCTTCTCCGCCGGGGCGACCATGAAGGTGGAATACCAGTGAAAGGGGCTGAGGCAATGGCGCGATACGGCAGCATTTTTCTGTTAATGGCCCTCGGCGGCCCGGCAGCGGCGGCGGAAAATATGAAATTTTCCGGCACCCTGATCGAACCGCCGCCGTGCACCATCAACGACGGTGGCGAGGTAGATGTCGATTTCGGCAACCGGGTTGGGATCACCAAAGTGGATGGCGTTAACTACCTGCAACCGGTGAACTACCGGGTTACCTGCGGCCCCGGTGCCGGGGCATGGAGCATGACGCTGGCAGTGGTCGGCACCCCGGCGGACTACGACGAGGCGGCGATCGAGAGCAACGTGGACGATCTGGCGGTTCGTCTGCTGCAAAACGGCAAACGATTTCCCCTCAACCAGCCTATTCCCATCAAGCTGAACGCACCGCCAACGCTGGAGGCAGTGCCGATCAAGCGACCGGGCGCAGCGCTGAAAGAAGGGGCGTTTGAAGCCACGGCCACCCTGCTGGCGGTGTACCAATGAGGTGGTTTGCGATGGTTAACAACATAGCCTGTTGCTTGGCGGCGTTGCTGCTGTGCAGTTCGCCAGTTATGGCGGCAGACAATATGCGCCTGCATGGCGCGCTGGTGGCCGAACCCTGCGTGATCCCGCCGGGTGATGAAACGGTGGTGCTGGATTTTGACACGGTGATCGACAAGTACCTGTATCTGAACACCCGCACCCACGGTCAGCCGTTTGAGCTGCATCTGGCGCAGTGCGATCTCAGCCTGGGCAAAACGGTCAGGGTGACCTTCAGCGGCAATGAAAG
>NZ_BCTU01000035.1 GCF_001590925.1 Serratia plymuthica NBRC 102599 | reverse complement strand
AGTCGATAAAAAAAGGCCCAGTTTTGTGAACTGGGCCCTTCTCTTCGCAAGATTATTTCTGGTAAACGATCTCGACGCCTTCGTCGTCATCTTCGTCCCAGTCGTCATCCCAATCGTCATCCGCTTCGGCTTCCACTTCCGCGAGCTGTTCACGGTGGTAATCGTCCCACATGAACTCGACTTTCTCAGGTGCGCTTTCTTCGATCGCCATAGCTTTCGGTTGGGTGTTGATAAAGTTCATCACGTCCCAGCACAGCGCATTGACACCTTCGCGGTTGGCGGCGGAGATCATGTAGTACTTGCCTTCCCAACCCATGCCCTCTGCGATAGCCTTGGCACGTTCGGCCGCTTCTTCCGCACCTACCAGGTCAACTTTGTTGAACACCAGCCAGCGTGGCTTCTGCGCCAGATTTTCGCTGTATTGGTTCAGCTCGTTGATGATGACTTTGGCATTTTCTACCGGATTGGATTCGTCGATCGGGGCGATATCCACCAGGTGCAACAGCACGCGGCAACGCTCCAGATGCTTCAGGAAACGGATACCCAGACCGGCACCCTCGGATGCACCTTCAATCAGCCCCGGAATATCGGCAACCACAAAGCTCTGCTCGTGATCCATACGCACCACGCCGAGGCTTGGCACCAGAGTGGTAAACGGATAGTCGGCAACCTTTGGCTTGGCGGCGGAAACCGCGCGGATAAAGGTCGACTTGCCGGCATTCGGCAGACCAAGCATGCCGACATCGGCCAGCAACAGCAGCTCCAGCAAGATGTCGCGGGCTTCACCGGCAGTACCCAGCGTCTTCTGACGCGGTGCACGGTTAACCGAGGATTTGAAACGGGTGTTGCCCAAACCGTGCCAACCGCCTTTAGCGACCATCAGTTGTTGGCCGTGGCGGGTCATGTCACCGAGGATCTCGCCGGTGCCCTGATCCTGCACGCGAGTACCGACCGGCACCTTGACGGTAATGTCTTTGCCACGCTTACCGGTACAGTCACGGCTCTGGCCATTCTGACCGCGTTCGGCACGGAAAGATTTCTCAAAGCGGTAGTCGATCAACGTATTGAGGTTTTCGTCCGCCAGCAGATAGACGTCACCGCCGTCACCGCCGTCGCCGCCATCCGGCCCACCGTTCGGGATATACTTTTCGCGGCGGAAGCTGACACAACCATTACCACCGTCACCTGCAACGACCAAAATCGCTGCTTCATCTACAAACTTCATTTACCGTCTCCGTAAATCATTCACCGGGCTGCTTTAAAGGAGCAACCAGGTTGGTTTCTGCCCGTCGCGGCCACCACCGGTGACCAATTGCGGAAAACATGGCGCCCGCTACCACCACGAAAGCACCGATATAGCCGACGACATTCAATGCCGGGGCGGCGAATACGTGTGGCCAGGCCAGCGCCAATAAATCTGAAAACAGCAGGGTAAACAGCGGCGTCAGCGTGATTAACGCACTCACCTGCGCCGCCTGCCAGCGCGCCATGGCTTCCGCCAGTGCGCCATAGCCAATCAACGTGTTGGCGCCACAAAACAGCAGGCAGGCCAATTGCCAACCGCTGAGCTGGGAAATCAGCTCTGGCCGGGCCAGAGGGAACAGCGCCACTGCACATAAAGTGTACAACATTACCAGGATCTGCGGCGAGGCCAATCGGCGCAGCAATACTTTCTGCGCAACGCCATAAGTCACCCAAACCATCGCCGCACAGACGCCCAACAGCACCCCAAGGGTGTAATCCGTCAGGCGGGTGAAGATCTCAATCAGGCTGACATTGAAAAACAGCATCAGCCCACAGATCAACATTAGCGCGCCAATCACTTGGGTGATACGCATGCGTTCTTTTAAAATCAACACGCTGGCGAACATCATACCCACCGGCGACAGCTGGCCGATCACCTGCGATGCCGTCGGGCTGAGATACTGTAGCGAAGAACTGAAGAAGATAAAGTTCCCCAACAGGCCCGCAGTGGCGACAGCCAGTATTAACAGCCAGCGCGGCTGACGGAACATTTTTACCGGGGGCAGCCTGCCGCGTATCGCCAGAATGGTCCCCAGGCCGAGTGCAGCAAGGGTAAATCGATACCAAACGATGGTAAACGGATCCATCACTACCAGCACTTCTTTCATCGCAATCGGCAACGCACCCCAGCAAATCGCCGTAGTCACCGCCAGAGAAATGCCAATTCCGACCTGCTGTTTCGTTTCCATCTTACCTTTGCCAACGCTGACGGGCCGGTACATAAGCAGCCCATAAATGTAAAAAGCCCCGCAACGAGTTGCGGGGCTTACATCTATTTAGTAAGGCTCGGAAAATTATTCAGCTTCGATGCTGATGAATTTACGATTGCTCGGGCCTTTAACTTCGAACTTGACTTTACCGTCTTTCAAAGCAAACAGAGTGTGGTCTTTGCCGCAACCCACGTTGGTACCAGCGTGGAATTTGGTGCCGCGCTGACGAACGATGATGCTGCCTGCCAGTACTGCTTCGCCGCCAAAGCGTTTTACGCCCAGACGTTTAGCTTCTGAATCGCGACCGTTACGAGTCGAGCCGCCAGCCTTTTTGTGTGCCATTAATCCGCTCTCCTAACTTAAGCGCTGATGCCGGTGATTTTAACGTCAGTGAACCACTGACGGTGGCCCTGCTGCTTACGGTGGTGCTTACGACGACGAAACTTAACAATCTTAATTTTCTCGCCACGACCGTGAGCAACTACTTCAGCTTTGATCTTACCGCCATCGACGAAAGGAACGCCGATTTTGATATCTTCGCCATTAGCGATCATCAGAATCTGGTCAAACTCAACCGCTTCACCAGTTGCGATGTCCAGCTTTTCCAAGCGAACGGTCTGACCTTCGCTTACTCGGTGTTGTTTACCACCACTTTGGAAAACCGCGTACATATAAAACTCCGCTTTCCGCGTGCCCAACTGTTTAGTACAGAGCGCGCTATAAATATTCACAATAGGGCGCGAATTCTACGCAATAATCCCGCGTATGACAAGAGCAGAATAAGACCAGAAGCAGAAAAAAGAAGAAAAAAAGCACAGTTTCTTTCATGGCGTTTATCTGAGCCGTTTTTCAAGTACAATCAGGAGGACAGTTACCGCCATGTACCGATGTGAGCAGCGATCTCAACGCGGTGAAGAGAAACACAGCTGAAAAAAATACAATGAACCTAGAGCAAATTACCGAGTTAACCGCGCAAGATATGGCGGCCGTGAACGCAACAATTCTCGAACAGCTGAATTCCGATGTCACACTCATCAATCAGCTTGGCTATTACATTATCAGCGGTGGCGGTAAACGCATCCGCCCGATGATCGCCGTTCTGGCGGCGCGGGCATTGCATTATCAAGGTGATAAGCACATTACCGTTGCTGCGCTGATCGAATTCATTCATACCGCGACTCTGCTGCATGATGACGTGGTGGATGAATCCGACATGCGACGCGGCAAGGCTACCGCCAATGCCGCGTTCGGCAATGCTGCCAGCGTGCTGGTGGGCGACTTCATTTATACCCGGGCTTTCCAGATGATGACCAGCCTGGAATCACTCCGCGTGCTGGCGCTGATGTCCGAAGCGGTCAACGTCATTGCTGAAGGTGAAGTGCTGCAGTTAATGAACGTGAACGATCCGGACATCACCGAAGAAAGCTATATGCGGGTAATCTACAGCAAAACCGCTCGTCTGTTTGAAGCGGCGGCGCAATCGTCAGCGATCCTTTCAGAGGCCAGCGAAGCAGAAGAAAAAGCGCTGCAGGATTACGGCCGTTATCTCGGCACCGCTTTCCAGTTGATCGACGATCTGCTCGATTACAGCGCCGACGGCAGCACCCTGGGTAAAAATACCGGTGACGATCTGAACGAAGGGAAGCCCACACTGCCCTTGCTGCACGCCATGCGTAACGGCAACAGTGCGCAAACGGCCATGATCCGCGAAGCCATTGAGCAAGGCAGCGGCCGTCATCTGCTGGAACCGGTTTTACAGGCCATGCAACAGTGCGGTTCGCTTGAATATACCCGCCAACGCGCCGAAGAAGAAGCCGATAAGGCGATTGCCGCGCTGCAGGTTCTGCCGGAATCCCCTCATCGCTCCGCGTTGGAAGGATTAGCGCACCTTGCGGTTCAGCGAGACTTTTGAGAAACAAAAAACTTAAGCAGTTTCTACAGACCCGCAGCGCGGGTCTGTTTCACTTCCCCTCTGTAATACGCGCCAGCAGGCTACCTATGCCTTCACGCATCAGGAACGCCAATACTTTGTCACGCTCGGTTTCCGTCAGGTGATAGTAATATTCAATCCATACCGCCAACGGATCCTTTCGCTCGATGTCATAAACAGCAGGATCTTCTTTCATCATCAGTAAGTTGCGCGTACCTGACGGTAAGCTGTCAATATGATATTCCAGCGCCTTTCCCTGCACGCCTTTACGCCGGCGGCTGATCCAGCCATCGCGACGCGCCATCAAATTTATTCCCTGTGGTGAAGAGGGTAATCCTGCAATGCCTGTAAGTTCCTTGGCGGCAAACCACTCTTTTTTCATAGCCATGATCTCTGAGGAAAATGTGCAAAGATATTTTTTAGAAATTAATGAGATATTTTTTTTGGAAATTTAGTGGTATTCTAATTTCCGTATAAGCGTTTCATGTTGTTCAAACGATTAATCTTGACCTGTTAGTTATACCACTAACAGAACTTTCGCTAATCAAAAAAGGGAATGCAAACATGAATTCAAGGAACAAGGACTGGCATCCGGCGGATATCATTGCAGCTTTACGTAAGAAGGGAACGACACTGGCGGCGGTATCCCGCAAAGCGGGGCTTAGTTCATCAACACTGGCAAACGCGCTATCGCGGCCCTGGCCAAAAGGGGAATGGCTGATTGCCGAGGCGCTGGACATCCATCCTGCCGAGATCTGGCCAAGCCGCTATTTCGACCCGCACACCAACGACCTGCTGAATCGAAAAGCCCGTATCAGGTCATGATTCGGGCATAAAAAAACCGCCGGTGCGATGTCCGGCGGCTTGTGCATACTCATGCGTCCTGGGTTGATCAGTTATTGATAAACTTTTCGCCCAGTTCGATATCTTTATGCAGAACATCCAGCATCTCTTCCAACGCTTTCTGCTCGAACGCGCTCAGAGTACCGATGTCTTTACGTTCTTCTACGCCATTTTTGCCCAGCAGCAGTGGCTGTGCGAAGAAGCGGGCATATTTGCCGTCACCTTCCACATAAGCGCATTCCACCACGCCCGCTTCGCCTTGCAGCGCACGAACCAGAGACAGGCCGAAACGCGCCGCCGCCTGACCCATAGACAGAGTTGCGGACCCGCCGCCGGCTTTGGCTTCAACCACTTCAGTACCCGCATTCTGGATACGCTTGGTCAGATCCGCCACTTCCTGCTCGGTAAAGCTCACGCCCGGGATCTGTGACAACAGTGGCAGAATGGTCACGCCAGAATGCCCGCCGATAACCGGCACGTTCAGCTCTTCCGGCTGCTTGCCTTTCAGCTCAGCCACGAAGGTGTTGGAACGGATGATATCCAGCGAGGTCACGCCAAACAGTTTGTTTTTGTCGTAAACACCGGCTTTCTTCAGCACTTCTGCCGCGATTGCCACGGTGGTGTTTACCGGATTGGTGATAATGCCGATGCAGGCTTTCGGGCAGGTTGTTGCCACTTGCTGGATCAGATTACGCACGATGCCTGCGTTGACATTGAACAGATCTGAACGATCCATACCAGGTTTACGCGCAACGCCGGCAGAAATCAGCACTACGTCTGCACCATGCAGAGCCGGAGTAGCATCTTCGCCGCTGAAGCCTTTGATTTTAACTGCGGTAGGGATGTGGCTTAAGTCGACGGCAACGCCTGGGGTAACGGGGGCAATGTCGTAGAGAGAGAGTTCAGAACCTGAAGGAAGCTGGGTTTTGAGTAGAAGGGCGAGGGCCTGGCCGATACCGCCAGCAGCACCGAGAACTGCAACTTTCATCCTATACTCCTTTATTATCTTAAATATATAAAGCGCCGTGAATATGTTGGTTACGGACCTTAAATTATTACACCTTTAAAAACAATCTCTTAACAGTCTGTTTGAGAGCTGGCGCAATAAAACAGCCGATGTCGCGCTCATTTTAAATTAAATGGCTTACACATTAAGGGCATAGCGCACATTAATCAAAAATAGTGCGAGGTTATTCACAAGCAAGTTAACCGGCGGTTACATTACACCCTTACACAACATCAGAACAACATCATTTTAATAACATTTTCTTTACCGCCACGGGCCGCTTTTTCGGTCGCTGAAAGGGCATATTCATGGGGTACGGATTTTGTTAAAATCCCGCCCTTTCCTCATTGTCCGGGCAGCATTGTTTTCTTCGGACGTCCTCTTATTGCATAAAAATTCATATATATGCATAATAATCACTTCTATTGTCAACATTCCACGGTGCAAAATGCGTAATCCCGCAAAGCAGGAAGATCTGATCAAGGCGTTTAAAGCGTTATTGAAAGAAGAAAAATTCAGTTCTCAAGGCGAGATCGTTTTGGCGCTGCAAGAAGAAGGCTTCGAAAACATCAACCAATCCAAAGTATCGCGCATGCTGACCAAGTTCGGCGCGGTGCGTACCCGCAATGCCAAAATGGAAATGGTGTATTGCCTTCCAGCCGAGCTCGGCGTGCCGACCACCACCAGCCCACTGAAAAATTTGGTACTGGATGTCGATCATAACGATGCCGTAGTGGTCATTCATACCAGCCCCGGTGCTGCACAGCTGATCGCCCGCCTGCTGGATTCCCTGGGTAAATCCGAAGGCATACTCGGCACCATCGCCGGTGACGACACCATTTTCGTTACCCCGGCCAGCAGCTTTACCGCTCGCCAACTGTACGAAGCCATTCTGTCGCTGTTCGAACAAGAGTTATGATGCTCAACGCTAACAAAATGCGGCTGACAGTCGCGTTTTGTTAGCGCTTCTTTAACCCTGTCTTTACCTTTCCCCCGCGCCCTACCACGTTTAAAACCTGATTTCCGCCTTGTTACGACACATTCCAATGACATTTATATAAAGCCAGCGATAGCTGCTGCCCTTTTCCGCACATTTGGTCAAAAACACTTACCTTATTGAAATTACATAAATTTAACATCAAAAGAACGTTTTATGAGCGCTTTTTATTCCATATGGTTATTAAAAATAAGAGGCGCCATAATAAAGTTTCACTAGAAACTGTTAGCTAGCTATTAATTTTTAGAGTTACTAGATGTATACTCATTTCCGTGACGTAAATCACAGTTCATTGGAACTGATAAAAGAATACGATAAGGTGAGATAATGAAAATTAAAGCTACCGTTGCAACACTAAGCCTCCTGTCTGTACTTTCCTTTGGCGCATTTGCAGCACAATCCGTTGATGCAGATCAGGCAGCCAAACTGCAGTCCACAGGCACCATTACCGTCAGCGGCATTGCCGGCACCCCTTCAGATATCCGTCAGGCGCTGTCTGAAAAAGCCGATGCCCGTGGCGCGACCGCTTACCGTGTGATCGAAGCGCGTAACGAAGGCAACTACCACGCTACGGCTGAAATTTATAAATAAGACCCCGGCATTACCCGGTAACGGGCAATAAATCTCTGGAAACCAGCATTACCGATAACAGCTTTCAAGAATAATAAACGCTGTAAAGCCCTTCCTGGCTGTTATCGCAACAGGACCCACGACCATGAACATGAAAATTACCCTCGCTGCAATTAGCCTGATGTCTGCCCTTTCGTTCGGCGCTTCAGCCGCTACGTTGATCACCAATGACCAGGCCGCTGATCTTCAGTCTGTCGGCACCATTACCGCCAGTGGCGTAGCCGGCGCACCTTCGGATATTCGTCAGGCGTTGTCCGACAAAGCCGATAAGCAAGGCGCTAAAGCGTACCGAGTGATCGAAGCCTACGAAAACGGCAACTGGCACGCGACTGCCGAAATCTACAAATAACAATTCAGAGAGCGCAGTTGCCGAACTGATTACCCTCGTCACTGCCACTGCCGAGTTCTGTGGTAACCGCTGATTCTCTGAAGAAGTCTCGTCGTCCTATCCGACGAACCCCGTTGCCCTCGCTCGCGAGGGCTTTTTTATAGGCGAAAAAAAGGGCCGCAAACGGCCCTTTCTCGAATCAACCCTGTCGATCAGTAGGTGACTTTCGGCTCTGGCTTGTTGGCCAGTGCCTCCAGCAGCCGATCGTGGATCCCGCCGAACCCACCGTTGCTCATCACCAGGATATGGTCACCCGGCTGGGCGGTTCTCACAATCATATCCACCAAGGTGCCGAGATCGGCACTCCAGTGGGCCGGCTGCACGCAGGCTTCCGCCACTTCCGCCACCTGCCAGGGGATATGGTGCGGCTGGAACAGGAATACCTCATCGGCACGGCCAAGCGATGGCGCCAAATCGTTCTTGCTGATACCCATTTTCATGGTATTGGAGCGTGGTTCAAGCACCGCCAGAATACGGGCAGTGCCGCCCACTTTACCGCGCAGAGCGGCCAGGGTCGCCAGGATCGCCGTTGGGTGATGCGCAAAATCGTCATACACCGTGACGCCATTGGCTTCACCGCGCAACTCCAGGCGGCGACGGGCATTGATGAAATCGCCGAGCACGGCGCAGGCGTCCGCAGGCTGCACACCAACGTGACGTGCGGCAGCAATCGCCATCAGGCCATTATGCATATTGTGTTCGCCCACCAGCGCCCATTTCACCTCGCCAGCTTTTTCGCCATTGAGGAACACTTCATAGTGGCTGGCGTCCGGCGTCAGCTTGTGCGCCCGCCATGCGCCCTCTTCCCCGACCAACTCCTGCTCGCTCCAACAGCCCATCGCCATCACCTGTTTCAGGTGGTTGTCGTTATCAGGCAAAATGATCTTGCCCTTGCCCGGCACCAGGCGCACCAGATGATGGAACTGCTTCTGGATCGCTTTCAGATCGTCGAAAATATCGGCATGATCAAACTCCAGATTGTTCATGATCAGCGTACGCGGGCTGTAATGAACAAACTTGGAGCGCTTGTCGAAGAACGCACAGTCGTACTCATCGGCCTCGATCACAAAGAACGGGCTGCCACCCAAGCGTGCGGAAACGTCGAAGTTCCCCGGCACGCCACCGATGACAAAACCGGGCTGATAACCGCAGGCTTCCAGGATCCAGGTTGCCATGCCGGCGGTGGTGGTCTTGCCGTGGGTCCCGGCAACCGCTAACACCCAGCGATCGCGCAGTACATAGTCATGCAGCCATTGCGGGCCGGAAACATAAGGGATGCCTTGCTCCAGCACCGCTTCCACGCACGGGTTGCCGCGCGTCATGGCGTTGCCGATGATCACCAGATCCGGCACGGGATCCAACTGAGCCGGATCGTAACCCTGGATCAGGTCGATCCCCTCTTTCTCCAGCAGCGTGCTCATCGGCGGATAGACATTAGCGTCAGAGCCGGTCACCTCATGTCCCAACGAACGAGCCAGTACCGCCAGCCCGCCCATAAAGGTGCCACAGATCCCAAGAATGTGAATGCGCATAGTTTTCTCAATTGAGTACGTCGAATGTTACCTTATTCTACCGCTCAGAATCGTCCAGAAGAAATGGATTTGCCTATGAATAGCGCTCATCTTTGGGCTACACTGCTCGCGAATACGTTGGCGGTTTGTTAACAAACCGCTACCCATCCGTAGATTCAGGGATTGTGTCATGAAAACGTTAGGCGAATTTATCGTCGAGAAACAGCACGACTTCTCTCACGCCACCGGCGAGCTGACAGCGTTACTTTCTGCAATTAAACTGGGCGCCAAAATCATCCACCGCGACATCAACAAAGCGGGTCTGGTTGATATCCTCGGTACCAGCGGCATTTCCAACGTACAGGGTGAAGTCCAGATGAAACTGGACCTGTTCGCCAACGAAAAGCTGAAAGCTGCATTGAAAGCGCGCGGTGAAGTTGCGGGTATCGCTTCTGAAGAAGAAGATGAAATCGTGATTTTCGATGGCGAGCGGGCTGAAAATGGCAAGTATGTGGTGTTGATGGATCCGTTGGACGGTTCGTCCAACATTGATGTCAACGTCTCGGTCGGTACTATTTTCTCTATCTATCGTCGCATCACCCCGGTCGGCACTCCCGTGACCGAAGAAGATTTCCTGCAACCAGGCAGCGCTCAGGTTGCAGCCGGCTACGTGGTTTATGGTTCATCCACCATGCTGGTGTACACCACCGGTTATGGCGTGCATGCCTTTACTTACGATCCGTCTCTGGGCGTGTTCTGCCTCTCCCATGAGAAAGTGCGTTATCCTGCCACCGGCAACATGTATTCGATCAACGAAGGCAACTACATCAAGTTCCCTCGCGGCGTGAAGAAATACATCAAGTATTGCCAGGAGCAGGACGAAGCGACACAACGCCCTTACACCTCACGCTACATTGGTTCACTGGTTGCCGACTTCCACCGCAACCTGCTGAAAGGCGGTATCTACATTTATCCAAGCACCGCCAGCCACCCGCAAGGCAAGCTGCGCCTGCTGTATGAATGCAACCCGATGGCGTTCCTGGCGGAACAGGCCGGCGGTAAAGCCAGCGACGGTAAAAACCGTATTCTGGACATTACCCCGGTGAAACTGCACCAGCGCGCACCGTTCTTCGTCGGCACCAAATCCATGGTTGAAGACGCCGAGCGCTTTATCGCCGAAAACCCGGACGAGTAAAGCCTCTCTTCAGGGGGCGGCATGCCGCCCCCTGTCACTCCATCATAATTTGAACGCTGCCATGCTCTGCGCCAGCAATTGAGCCTGCTCCTCCAGCGAACGCGTCGCCGCCGCAGACTCTTCGACCAACGCAGCGTTTTGTTGCGCCACCTGATCCATCTGGGCCACCGCCAGATTCACCTGCTCAATACCGCTGCTTTGTTCCCGGGTAGCCGCCGAAATTTCCCGCATCAGCGCCGTCACACGGCCCACTTCACCGGTAATGCCGTTCATGGTTTTCGCCGCAGATTCCGCCATTTGCTCGCCTTCCTGCACCCGATTCTGTGACGCTTCGATCAACCCTTTGATCTCTTTCGCCGACTGCGCACTGCGCTGTGCCAGGCTGCGCACCTCACCGGCCACCACCGCGAAACCGCGCCCCTGTTCACCGGCGCGGGCCGCTTCGACCGCCGCATTCAACGCCAGAATATTGGTCTGGAAGGCAATGCCATCCATCACGCTGATGATATCGGCGATGCGCCGCGAGCTGTCGGTAATCGCCTGCATCTTGTCCATCACCTGGCTGACCACCTCACTGCCTTGGTTGGCGATATCGGATACGCTCAGCGCCAGCTGGTTTGCCTGCTCGCAATTCTCGGCGTTCATTTTCACCGTCGAGGTCAGCTGTTCCATGCTGGCCGCCGTTTCCTCCAGCGAGGCTGCGGACTCTTCGGTACGCTGCGCCAGATGCAGGTTGCCGGCAGCCAGCTCACGTGAGCCGGTATCAATCTGGCTGCTGGCATCGCGCACCTTGCTGACCGAGCCGACCAACGCCTGTTGCATGCGTTGCATGGCGCGCACCAGACGGCCCATCTCGGTATCCCCTTCGCCGGTAATTCGGTGCGTCAGGTCGCCGCCGGCGATGTATTCCAGTTGGGCGATAGACTCATCGAGGGGGCGCAGGATAATCACTCGCAGCGCAAACCAGGCCAGTACCGCCAACAGCACGCTGAGCAAACCGGCGACCACGATCAGGGTGATTTTGGTGCTGGCATTATTCTCCGCCTCATCCACCCGCTGCTGCCCCACCTTCATGGCAAAGCTGCGGAAATCGCTGAGGTCTTTTTCGAAGGCAATGCTCAGGGCCGAAATCCGGGTTTCCTGAATATCGTAATAGTCATCGACCTTGCCGGCCTTGATGGCGTCAGCCATCGGCCTGACCCCCTGTTCCAGATAGGCCCGGTAGCTGTTTTGCAAACGGGTAGACAGTTCACGCCCGCTTTCTGTGACGGTGCCGACGCTAACGAAGCGTGCCATTTCACGCTTCGACTGCTCGAGGTAATCATAGATACGGCCTACCGTGGCATCGGAAACCTCAATCTGGCCGATTTCCCGTTGACGCACCGCCAGCGAAGCGGCGGTTCTGGCGCGCAGCGTCAGGTTGGAACTGCTGGCCAGCGATCCCAGTTCCTCCCCCAGGATCTGGTTCAGTGTGTGTAGCGAGCGCGACCCTTCATTAATCGCGTTGACGCCGATGGTGCTGACCATAATCAGCAACAACGTCGTCAGGCTCAGCAGGGCAATCAGCCCGGCCTTCACCGTAATCTTTTTTAGCATGAGTTCTTCCCGGCTTCAGAAATTGTGAGATCAAACGTAGGGGAGGTAAAACGCGGAGCCAGACTTCGCCGGCTCATTATTATTTGATGAAGTTATCGGCAACCGCGGGAGAAACTTAACCTTGTTGGAGGATTAATCTGGAAATGGGGCGGATGGCTCCCCTCGAGGGAGTCGGTGATGAAAAGGGCAGGAAATCGCAAAAGAGTCCGCTATAATAGCCGCCACTCCATTTCTGGTTTGATTAAAGGAAACCGACATGAGCTTGAATCTGGTCCCAGCTGGCAAAGACCTGCCGGAAGACATCTACGTTGTTATCGAAATCCCGGCTAACGCCGATCCGATTAAATATGAAATCGACAAGGACACCGGCGCGCTGTTCGTTGACCGTTTCATGTCCACCGCGATGTTCTATCCGTGCAACTACGGTTACATCAACCACACCCTGTCTCTGGACGGTGACCCGGTTGACGTGCTGGTACCGACCCCGTATCCGCTGCAGCCGGGTTCTGTGATCCGCTGCCGTCCGGTAGGCGTGTTGAAGATGTCCGACGAAGCCGGTGAAGATGCAAAACTGGTTGCCGTTCCGCACAGCAAGCTGACCAAAGAGTACGATCACATCAAAGATGTGAACGACCTGCCAGAACTGCTGCGTGCCCAGATCGCCCATTTCTTCGAGCATTATAAAGATCTGGAAAAAGGCAAATGGGTGAAAGTGGAAGGCTGGGCAGACGCTGCCGCTGCCAAAGCTGAAATCGTTGCCTCTTTCGAACGCGCTGCCAAGAAGTAATTCTTGCCGCCGTCCGATGAAAAAACACCGCTCAATGAGCGGTGTTTTTTTATTACTTTTCGTCGAGGCGCTTCAACCAGTCGCCGCTGTTAATCCGCGGGTAACCGTCCACACTGTGTTTATACAGGTAGATCCACGCACTCCCATAAGGCGTCTGAATCAGCTCGCGCTTATAGTCCTTGGTGTTGCTTTTCAGTTCGTCCAGCTCTGCCAGAATCGATGAGTTAATACGGTACACCTCACAATGTACCGTGCCCTCTCCAGGGATCGCCGCCGGGTAATGGCCCAGATTATAAATCTGATAGCCTTCGAGCTCATGCTCGCCGAGCCATTGGGCGTTGGTCATCCAATGGCTGTTTCCCTGTTTGCGTCGTAAACTGCCGTAGACAATTATTCGCATCGCTAAAACTCAAACTGATAGAGCAAATCTAATGCCTGGTCGATACCAGACACCGCTTCAAGATACAACTTAGGCATCAGGCGGTAACGCAACGTCAGCGTGGCCAGCGAGTCGAAAATGCCCACCCCATATTTTACTTGTAAGCCAGGGAGAACATAGCCACTCACGACAACCTGAGAGCTGTCACCAACCCCCTGAGTGTCCAGGGCCAAATTACTTACGCCAAACGCCTCGCCGATTTTACCCACAAGTTGACCACTTTGTGCAACCCCCATCCCAATTAACATTGAGGTCATGGCGTTGCCGTCGGCGCCGGAACTGCCCAAACCCTGCCCGCGCAGCAGATAAGACAAGGCTTCCTGCTGCGATTTAGTCGGGTCTGAGAACACTTCCAGCTTAGGTGCATCCGCCAACCCGGTGACGCGAACCCCGGCGGTGACGCCGTCTTCGGTCGAGTCCGGATTACGGATCGCCTCGATGTTGAGTAACGGCTGATCCGGCGGCCCAGAGAAGAGCAGTTGGCCCTTGCGGACAATCAAATCCTGACCATAAGCATGGAAGCGACCGGACGGGATGTCAATCTGGCCATTCAGGCCCAGGCCGTTCTTGTCCTGCACCACTTTCAAGTCGCCCTTCAGTTTGGCTTTCAGGCCAAAGGCATCCAGGCGTACATCGTTGCCGACGTGGATCATCAGGTTGCTGTTGATCGGGATCGCAGCGGTTTTTGGCTGGATCGGTTTCAGTTGATCATCCAGCATCACTTCATCGGAAGAGACGCCTACCGCACTTTCCGGCAGCTCCTGCACCGTTATGCGTGCCCACGGAATATTGACTGAGCCGTTGAGCGAGAACAGTTGCGGCGTCGCCTCGAAGACCAGATCGGGCGAAACATCAATGCGGATCATCGGCGGCACCGTCACCCGCAGCTTGTCGCCCTTAGCGGCGATACGGGCGCGCCAGGCGTTGATATCGCGCCAGTCGGCGTCACCGGACAGGTTCAACTGCCCGCGGGTCGTGCCGATCAGCCCCTCCAGCGTCGAGGTCATGCCATCGAAGTTAACCACCAATCGGCCGTCAGTCATGTCAAACGGCATCCAGTGGCCATCGATATCCACCTTATCCAGCGCTAACCGGCCATACACCAGCGGTTTCTGCGCGCTGCCACCCAAACGCAGGTTGGCGTTCAACATACCTGCCGCTTTTTCCCCATCCATCAGCGCCGGATTGATCATCGCCAGCGAGATATTGGTGATATTGACATTACCGCTGATATTGCGGCGCACCTGCGGGTCGGTGACCTGGATGTTACCGTTAAACTGGCCATTATTGTGCAGCTTGATCAACCAGTCCGCCTGAGCGCGGCCGTTGGTCAGCCCGGCGTTGAGATTCAGCGTATCGAAGGCGATCGGCAGCGCATTGCCCTGCACCTGCTGCACCACTTTCACGCCGTTGCCCACCAGCGCGACTTTCGCATCAGGCAGTGCGCCGCCCGGTTTCCAGCTAACATCCGCCCGGCCGGAGAATACGCCGCTCAGAGCCGTTTCCGGCCCCAGGAAAGGTTTCACCATCGCCAGATCAAAACGGTTCAGCACTACGCTGGCCTGGCCGCTCGGGCCGGCTTCAATGGTTTTCGGCACGCACAGTTCGGCATTCGGGTTCTGCCAGCAGTGCGGCCCGATACTGATTTTCTGCGCGGTATTCAGGTAGTCCAGCGTAATGGCGCGCGTTAACCGCCATTCGCCCACCGGGGTATCGAAACGGGTATTGTTCAGGTTGCCGCGCCAGCGCTGCTGCTGGCGATCGAAACTGCCCTGCAGCGCCAGTTGGCCGGATACCGGCTTGCCGTTGATCTTCAGTTGCAGCTGATGCTGTTTTTCGCTGCCTTTGGCATCCAGCGTCAGCAGGCTGATCTCCAGAGCATCCTGCTTCAGTTGTTCAACCCGAACCGCCAGTTGCCCCTGAATCTGATCGCTGGAGCGCACGTCGCCGTCAATTTTAACCCGATTGATGCGCAGCGCCTGCCACTGCAGACCGGAAGCGGTCAGATCGGCCAGCAACTGAGGCGCCTGCAGGTTGCCACGCAGTTTAAGCAGGCCTTTCGCCGTACCGCCCAGCCCCGGTAGCGCGCCGTCCAGGCGCGGCGCGTCGATGTTCGCATCCAGATTCCAACTTTTCTCGTCCAGTTGGCCTTTGACGTTCAGTTGGTTACGCCCCAGCGTCAGATCGATGCCGGGGATTTTCCACTGCCCGGCAGCGTTGCCGCTGAGCGAACCGCGCGCGGTGACCTTATTTTGCTTCACGTTGCCGTCGAGCTGCAGCACCGGCACCTGCAATTGCCAGCTGCCGCCGTGCAGGCTGCCGCGAGTGGTGATCTTCCCATCCAGTTTCGCCGGCCATTCCGGCCACTGTTTGGCGGTATTAATACCGCTTAACATCAGCTGTGAATTCCAGCTGATGGCCTTGCTCCAGTCCACCAGCGCGGTCAAATCGGCATTGCCCTGCAAGGCGGCCAGTCGCAAGCGATCCAGTTTGAACTGTTCGACGTTGCCTTTGCCATCCAGCGTCAGCACCGCCGGCGGCAGATCCTGGCCTTTGATGTTGGCACGCGTCGACAGCGCATAGTCGGTCGCCTTGCCGTTGAAGCGCAGGCGGAAATCGTTGATTTGGTATTGCGCCTCGCCGCTCAGCGGCCATTTCAGCTGTTTGCTTTGCAGCGTCAGTGCCAGCGGCAAACCGGCCTCAGCCAATTGAGTTTGCATATCCAACTGCGCGCCGACCGGCCCGGACAGATTGAGCGCCACTTTCAGCTCGTCACGCAACCCGCCGCCGAGGTTCAGTTTGACCTTCTCGCCCTTCAGCGGCTCAATATTCAGCGTGCCGTTCGCCACCATCTCCATCGGCCAGTTGCCGGCCAGCGTCGCCTGCCCCTGGGCGGACAACGTGCCCTGCGGCGATTTCACATCAAAGTTGTCCAGCTGGATATGCTGGTCTTTAGTGCTGGCCTGCAGCAGCAGGCTGGTGATCAACACCTCGGTGTCGCCAGTCAGCCGCAGTTGTTCACCGCTGATTTCCTTGACGGTGATATCCAGCGGCAGACGGATGTCCGGCAGATCCGGCAACAGCGGTTTGGCAAACAGTTCTTTCAGCGTTTCGCCCAGTGGCTTCTCTTCCGGTTGTGGCGCAGGCTTGGCAGCCTCATCGACTTTTTCACCGACCTTTTTCGCCACCTCGACAACCGGTTGCACGGCTTCCGGCAATGGGTTTTGCGGCGTTTTCGGCAGAGCGATCAGCAACGAGCTGATTTTAGTCGGCAACAGGGTCAGCGCGCGCTCTTGCCACTGTGCACCGGTGCGGAACTCACCCAGTGAAATCGCCGTGTCGTCGACGCTGACCTTGACGTTGTTCAGCGCCAGCATGCGCAGGGTGATCGGATACGGCGTGCTCAGATTCGTGGTCGGCTCGCCGGTCTCTTCCACCGGCGCCGACGGCGTCATCTCTTTGGTTTTCACCACCACGTCCACGTCCTGCGCAGTCAGGGCGTTAACGCACAGCGAACTGCGTTTAAAACACGACAAATCCAGCGAAAGATGGAACTGCCCGGCATTTACCGTCACGCCCGGCATCTGGTATTTCACGCCCTTTAGCGTCAAATCGCGCCAACCGCCGCTGACGCCGGCAATATCCAGCCCCGGAACCCAACGCGCAGCGCCGTTGATAACCGTATGCAGGCCGCTGGTGGTGCCGAGCAAATAAGCCAACCCGCCGATCAGCAACAACAAGACGATCAGGAATCCCAGACAAATCTTTTTAATCAGGCTCATAATTCAGGCCCCAAACCAATATAGAACTGCACCCCGTGGGTGTCTTTATCCCCAACCGGAGCGGCGATATCCAGCTTCACCGGTCCTACCGGCGACTGCCAGCGCACGCCGAAGCCGGCGCCGGTCTTGACGTTGCTTTGCTTGATATCGTTCACCGCCTCGCCTGAATCCACGAACAACGCGCCCCACCATTTGCCGGTCACGTTGTATTGGTATTCCAGAGAGCCGGTCAGCATTTTGGAGGCGCCGGTCAGCTTGCCGTCATCGTCACGGGGGGAAATGCCTTTGTATTTGTAGCCACGAATGCTGCGATCGCCACCGGCGAAGAAACGCAGATCCGGCGGCACTTTTTCAAAGTTATTGGTTTCGATCCAGCCAACCTGCCCGCGTGCGACAAACCGGTGTTTGTCGGCCAAGGTGCGGATCCAGACGTTCTGCGCCTGTATCAGCGCAAAGTCGACGCCGGAACCCCAGGTGGTATCGGACACGTCGAGAGAATAACGCTGGCTGTCGCCCCAGGTCGGCATCAAACCGCCGCGCGAGCGGGTACGGTTAACGCTGACGCCGGGATACAGCAGCATGGTGGTGTCGGTGACGGTACCCTGGGTAAAGTGGTCCAGACGCCAGGTCAGGTTCAGCGCCCGTTGCCAGCCGCTGGAGAGATCCCAATTGCGGGAAACCACCGCTTTTGACGTAACGGACTTGGTATCGTTGAGATCGACGTTCTTGAAGCCGCCCTGCAGCAGGTAATACTGCTCCAACGGGTTCTTCAGCAGTGGGATTTTATAGGTCAGATCAAGCTGCTGTTCCGGTGCGGAAATGCTGGCGCTGGTTTCCAGGCTATGCCCGCGATCGTTAAGCCACGGTTTTTTCCAGGTACCTTTTATCCGCGGGCCGACGTCGGTGGAATAACCGACCCCGGTTTCGATGGTATTACGAGTGCGTGGCGTAACCAGCGCATCTAACGGCAAAATCTTGTTCTCTTTGGAATCTTGGAAATCAGGGGACACCACCACCGAGTTAAACCAGTTGGTGGCGGACAAACGACGGTTCAGCTCGGCCAACTCTTCCGAACTGTAATAATCCCCCTGATGAAAGGGCACCAGATTTTGCAGGTAGTCTTCACGGATTTGCGAACCTTGGAACTTCACCTTGCCGAAGCGGTAGCGCTGCCCGCTGTTGAAGTCGATGTCCCAATAAGCCTTATGCAGATCCTCTGCCACGCCCAATTGACTCTTGATCATATCGGCATCGAAATAGCCTTTGCGTAGCGCCATGCCGGTCAGAGAACTTTTGAAATTGTCATATTGACCGTGATTAAGGATCTCGCCTATCGTCGGCCGACCCTTTTTGACCAATTGCAGATAGTCTTCGTCGGTTTTCGCACCGCCTTCCAACTGAATATTGGCACCGGCAATCCGTACCGGCTCGCCCGGGTTCACCTTGGCATACAGCACGGGGCGCGCCAGCTGAGGGCGGTCATCCAGCGTAAAATCGATGGTGGGCTGATAATAGCCCAGCGCACGCAGCCCCTGACGGACGGCTTCATCCACGCGTGCACGGAACCGCCCATCGGTGCCGACCTCTTCCGGCGTAATGGAAGACAGCCGTACCCGGACGTTTTTCTCCAATTCACCGCTGAGTCCTTCAACCTGCAGCCGCACATTCACCGAAAACGCCGCGGGCGTCGCGAGCAGAGTACAAAAAAAGCACAGGGCACGGTATCGTGGCACGCGTTCTCCTTATTTATTTTACTATCCTGTATAACATCGCTCTCTGGTGCCAGGGCAGACTCCGCGCTATCAAGACGGCAGCCCTCTTCAGCGTTATTCCAGACGCCGCGTGTTACCGTTTTACTGTCGCCGTAAACAGGCGCATTCTTCGCTTTTGGCGCTCAAAATACTGCGTTAAGCTTACACTTAATCTCAATATGCAGCTTATTGTGAGCAAAGTTACGGTTAGATACAACCGAACCGCTGCGTCTTGGGCCAATTCTTACTGTGACAACAGGAGTCAACCGTGGTGCCATTTTTTGATAAAACCCAAACCGTCGACAAGGCGAACGCACTGCCTGGCCGCACTACGCCGATGCCGGTTGCGACGCTCAACGTGGTCACCGATCATTCGATGACTCATGTCCCGGATGGCATGGAAGTGGCAATCTTCGCCATGGGGTGCTTCTGGGGCGTCGAACGCCTGTTCTGGCAACAACAGGGCGTCTACAGCACCGCCGCAGGCTACAGCGGCGGCTACACGCCAAACCCGACCTACCGCGAAGTGTGCAGCGGCCAGACCGGCCACACCGAAGTGGTGCGCGTAGTGTTTGACCCGAAAATCGTCAGCTACAAGCACCTGCTGCAGGTATTCTGGGAGAACCACGACCCGGCGCAAGGCATGCGTCAGGGCGGCGACGTCGGTACCCAGTACCGTTCGGCGATTTACACGCTGACGCCGGAACAGCAGCTTGAAGCCGAAAGCAGCCGGCAACGTTTCCAGCAGGCGATGGATGAAGCCGGCGACAAGCGCACCATCACCACCGAAGTGACGCCGGCGCTGCCGTTCTACTATGCCGAAGACGACCATCAGCAATACCTGTATAAAAATCCTGAGGGCTATTGCGGCCTGGGCGGGATCGGCGTTTGTCTGCCGCCACAGGGCTAACCTACTATTTTTTAACCGCTGGCGGCCCCTGTGGGGCTGCTGCTATACTGTGCTGGGTCGCATTTGCGGCCCTGCTTTTTGATAAAGCTCTGGCGGGCGCGATATGCGGCCCCCTACAATTCTTTTTTTACAAGGTACTACCCTTCCTCAAGAGCGCCGTCATCCCGTCGGCACGTATGGATAGAATATGTTAAACAGTATTTTACTGATTCTTTTTCTGATCGCCGTGAGTGCGTTTTTCTCACTGTCGGAAATATCTCTGGCTGCATCACGCAAGATTAAACTGAAAATGATGGCTGACGAAGGTAACGTCAACGCCGCCAAGGTGCTCAAACTGCAGGAAACGCCGGGCCTGTATTTTACCGTAGTGCAAATTGGCCTGAACGCCGTGGCCATCCTCGGCGGTATCGTGGGCGATGCGGCTTTTTCTCCGACGTTCAAACTGCTGTTCGATCGCTTTTTGTCACCGGAACTGGCGGAGCAGGTTAGCTTTATCTGTTCGTTCGTGTTGGTGACCAGCCTGTTTATCCTGTTCGCAGATTTGACCCCGAAGCGCATCGGTATGATTGCACCAGAGACGTTCGCCGTCCGGATCATCAACCCGATGCGTTTCTCGATCATGCTTTTCCGGCCGCTGGTGTGGTTCTTCAACGGCATGGCAAACCTGATCTTCCGTCTGTTCAAGCTGCCGATGGTACGTAAAGACGACATCACCTCCGACGACATTTATGCGGTGGTGGAAGCCGGCGCCCTGGCGGGCGTGCTGCGTAAACAGGAACATGAGCTGATCGAAAACGTGTTCGAGCTGGAATCGCGTACCGTTCCCTCTTCGATGACCTCGCGTGAAAGCGTGGTTTACTTCGATCTGCGCGAGAGCGAAGAAAGCATCATTCAAAAGGTCTCGACCCACCCGCACTCCAAGTTCCTGGTGTGCGATGGCAACATCGATCAGGTGGTTGGCTACGTCGACTCCAAAGACCTGCTGAACCGCGTTCTGGGCAACCAGAGCCTGGTACTGAGCAGCGGCGTACAGATCCGCGCGGCGCTGATCGTACCCGACACCCTGACGCTGTCTGAAGCGCTGGAAAGCTTTAAAACTGCCGGCGAGGACTTTGCCGTTATTCTTAATGAGTATGCGCTGGTGGTGGGCATCATTACGCTGAATGACGTAATGACCACGCTGATGGGCGATCTGGTGGGCCAGGGCCAGGAAGAGCAGATCGTGGCGCGTGACGAAAGTTCATGGCTGATTGAGGGCGGCACGCCGATCGAAGATGTGATGCGCGTGCTGCACATTGACGAGTTCCCGCAGGCGGGCAACTACGAAACCATTGGCGGCTTTATGATGTACATGCTGCGCAAGATCCCGAAACGCACTGACTTCGTTAAGTACGCCGGTTATAAATTTGAGGTGGTGGACATCGACAGCTACAAGATTGATCAGTTGCTGGTGACCCGGTTGAGCGACAAACCTGCCGCGGTGCTGCCAAAAGCGCCGGGGGACAACTCCCCAGCCTGACCCCTGCCGGCAAAAACGTCAGCGGCCCCATCGGGGCCGCGATAATTGGAGCTTTTGCAGGTACACAAAATTTACCCTATCAATTTCAAATTGCAGAAAACAACGCTGCCGCTTGAAATACGACGGGTATAGCGCATTAACCCATCTCAGATTGCAGCAACAACACCTGCCGGTTCACCTCTGACATCACACTGAAATGGCGTCTGTCACGAATTTTCGGTATCAGGATTTTCCCTTCGTCGAACTCGAACGCGCCTACATCTTTGATATACAGCCGGCCACGAAACAGGGTCTTTACGTACTTCGCCACTTTCAATGGGTTATAACGCTGGAAGATTCTCATTCTTTTACTCTCCTCCGTTTGGTCCATGCGCTCAGCGAGCCGCCAAGGTGGTAGCCTCTAAAGTAAGAACGCAACTTGATTGCCATGTAGTAGACCTAGTAAAGACCATATCGTTCACTTCCGCTCGGTCATCTTCACTGGATTTACACTTTTTGACAGAATTGTATATGATAATATATAACTTTCTCAGTATATCCCTTCAAAATAAAGGTATTACCCACCAGAAGGAAAAACTGCGATCCGGCTAACAGGACAGACCTCCGATCACCACCTATGCTTTAGGCTGTTGGGTGCTGTCGGCACCGTCCCCTTCCAAGGAGAAGGCATGAAAAAAAGTAGCATGCTCATTGTATCCCTGCTGTTTGCTCCCCTTTTGGCCTCTGCGCACAACTTCCAGCTCCAGCAACGCGTCGCGCCGGTCGGCGTCAGCGATAAAGGAGAGTTAAATTACGCTAATGATAAGTTTAGCTATAAAAACTGGAATAGCGCGCAGCTCAGTGGGAAAGTGCGAGTGATTCAGCATATTGCCGGCCGCAGCTCCGCCAAGGACATGAACGACCCACTGATAGAAGCGATTAAAAAAGCTAAGCTACCGCACGAACGTTACCAAACGACGACAATAGTCAATACCGACGACGCCCTGCTCGGCACCGCGATGTTTGTTCGCAACAGCATTGAGGACAGCAAGAAGGAGTTTCCGTGGTCGCAGTTTGTGGTCGACAGCAACGGTAACGTTCGCAAAGCCTGGGATCTACAGCCAAAAGGGTCGGCCATTGTGGTGCTGGATAAACAGGGCAAGATCCAATTCGCCAAAGACGGCGCGCTGACACCGGAAGAGGTGCAGCAGGTCATGACCCAACTGCACCAGCTCCTGAACTGAATCAGAACAGCGAAACCCGGAAGCCGGGGTTGAGGAAAGATTCACGCGGCGTATAAAGCAACGGCTGGCCCTTCCAGTCGTGGATCTGCGCCCCGGCAGCCACCGCGACGGCATGGCCGGCGCCAGTATCCCAGATATTGGTCGGTCCAAAACGCGGATAGAGCTGCGCCTTTCCTTCCGCCACCAAACAGAACTTCAGCGATGATCCGACAGAAATAGTCTGATGCTCGCCCAGTTGGTTCAGGTAATCCTTCAATTCTTCGTCGCTGTGGGAGCGGCTTACCACCACCAGCGGCGGATGAGCATTGCTGACGCGGATCGCCTGGCGTTGTCCTTTCTCTTCTTTCCAGGCTTTACCGCGCTCGGCCAGGTACAACACGTCTATCGCCGGTGCGTAAACCACGCCCATTACCGCCTGGCCGTCTTCAATCAGCGCGATGTTGACCGTAAACTCGCCGTTGCGGTTGAGGAATTCCTTGGTGCCGTCCAGCGGATCGACCAGCCAATAACGCGTCCAGTTCCGACGCACCTCCCAGGCTGGCGGATCTTCCTCCGACAGCAGCGGCACGTCCGGCGTTAACGCCGCCAGCCCGCGTTTGATAATATGATGCGCCGCCAGATCGGCCGCCGTCACCGGTGAATCATCTTTTTTCTGCGCGACATCAAGCGGTTGTTCACCGTCATACACCGCCATGATTGCCGCCCCCGCCTCGCGGGACAGTTGGCAAATTTGCTCTAACATCATTCACCTCAGATATGCAGTTCCGTGGGTCATTTCCCCTTCCTCATTGCTAGCAGCCTAGTTTTTTTTGCATGGAATATCCATCACAACGGTTTAACCATCGGTATTTATTCAAGTCTTTGCCGTCACAACTGTGACATTTCCTGCGTAACCTCGGCCAATTTTCTGCCACACTTCACAGTTTGGTGAGACAACCAATGTTAATTACATGTCCCTCTGCGATAAAACTCGAAAAATAGAATGGAGAAAGCCAAAAATGATGAAGCGTCCGCTGACGTTGTCCGCCCTCGCTATGCTGGTTTGCGCCTCAACGCAGGCGGCAACGGTCGATCTGCGCGTACTGGAAACCACCGACCTGCACAGCAACATGATGGACTTCGATTACTACAAAGATAAACCGACCGATAAATTCGGTCTGGTGCGCACCGCAAGCCTGATCGAGCAGGCGCGTCAGCAGGCCACCAATGCGGTGCTGGTGGACAACGGCGATATTATTCAGGGCAGCCCGCTGGGCGACTATATGGCGGCCAAGGGGCTCAAACCGGGCGACGTACACCCGGTATACAAGGCGATGAATACGCTGAATTACGTGGTCGGCAATATCGGCAACCATGAATTCAACTACGGGCTGGACTACCTGAAAAACGCCATTGCCGGCGCCAAATTCCCGTATATCAACGCCAACGTGATCGACGCTAAAACTCAAAAACCGCTATTCACCCCTTATATTATCGTCGATACGCCGGTAAAAGACCGTGACGGCAAGGAACATACTTTACGCATCGGCTATATCGGCTTCGTCCCCCCGCAAATTCTGGTGTGGGATAAAGCCAATCTGCAAGGCAAGGTGACGGTTAATGACATTACCGAAACCGCCAAACGCTACGTGCCTGAAATGCGCAAACAGGGCGCCGACCTGGTGGTGGCAATCCCGCATTCCGGCCTTTCCAGCGAACCCTATAAGGCCATGGCGGAGAATTCGGTGTACTACCTCAGCCAGGTACCGGGCATTGATGCCATCATGTTCGGCCATGCCCACGCGGTATTCCCGAGCAAGGACTTCGCCGCTATCAAAGGCGCAGATATTGAAAAAGGCCTGCTGAATGGCATACCGGCGGTCATGCCGGGCCAATGGGGCGATCACCTCGGCGTGGTTGATCTGCAACTGAACAACGACTCCGGCAGCTGGAAAGTGGCCTCCGCCGAAGCGGAAGCGCGACCGATCTACGACAAAGAAAACAAGAAATCACTGGCCGCGGAAGACACGGCTCTGGTGAAAGTGCTGGCAGAGGATCATAAAGGCACGCGAGACTTCGTCAGCCAGCCGGTCGGCAAATCTGACGACAACATGTACAGCTATCTGGCGCTGGTGCAGGACGATCCGACGGTGCAGATCGTCAACAATGCGCAGAAGGCCTATGTTGAACACTACATTCAAGGCGATCCGGATCTGGCCGACCTGCCAGTGCTGTCAGCCGCAGCGCCGTTCAAGGTCGGCGGGCGCAAAAACGACCCGGCCAGCTTCGTGGAAGTGGAAAAAGGCCAGCTCACCTTCCGCAACGCTTCCGATCTCTATCTCTACCCCAACACGCTGGTGGTGGTGAAAGCCAGTGGCAAAGAGGTGAAGGAATGGTTGGAATGCTCGGCCGGGCAGTTCAATCAGATCGACGTCTCCAGCAACAAACCACAAGGCCTGATTAACTGGGACGGCTTCCGCACCTATAACTTCGACGTGATTGACGGTGTGAATTACCAGATCGACGTCAGCCAACCGGCGCGCTACGACGGCGAATGCCAGTTAATCAATGACAAGGCGGAACGCATCAGGCAGCTGACGTTCAAGGGCAAACCGATCGATCCGAACGCCACTTTCCTGGTTGCCACCAATAACTACCGCGCTTACGGCGGCAAGTTTGCCGGCACCGGCGACAAGCACATCGCCTTCGCGTCGCCGGACGAGAACCGTTCAGTACTGGCGGCGTATATCGGTGCCGAGACTAAAAAACACGGCGCGGTAAGGCCACAGGTGGACAATAACTGGCGCCTGGCGACGTTCAGCAGTGCACAGCCGCTGGATATCCGCTTCGAAACCTCACCCAGTGAGAAAGCCACGGCGTTTATCAAAGCGCATGCGCAGTACCCGATGAAGGCAGAGGGCACGGACAGCATCGGTTTTGCGGTTTATCAGATCGATTTGAGCAGTAAATAAGCACCAGGCCGGGGGAAATACCTTCCCTCGGCTACCTACCTCTTTTTCTCTCTGGCGCGCCCTTTAAATTGCATTTAAAATGCATGTTATAAAATTCCTTCATTTAAAGAGGCACTACCATGGATTACCGCAATCAATCCCTCGGCGCACTCGCCATCGCCATTCCCCGGGCATCCCGCTTGTTTCGTCTGAACGATCTGGATTATTGCTGTGGCGGCAAGCAAACGCTGCAACGCGCCGCCGAGCGCAGAGGGCTGGATATCGATCGGCTGGAAACCGAGCTGGCCGCCCTCGCCGCCAAACCGGAACAAACCCGCGACTGGCGCACTGCGCCGCTCGGCGAAGTGATTGACCACATTCTGCCGCGCTTCCATCAACGGCACCGTGAACAGTTGGCCGAACTGGTGCTGATGGCAGAAAAGGTTGAGCGGGTACATGCAGATAAACCCACCTGCCCGCGCGGCTTGGCTAAACAGCTGAACCTGATCCGGCTGGATTTGGAAAACCACATGATGAAAGAAGAGCAGATCCTGTTCCCGATGATCAAACAGGGCATGGGACGCCAGGCCGCCGGGCCGATCTCGGTGATGGAGCATGAGCATGACGAAGCGGGCGAACAGCTTGAGGTGGTGAAATTTCTCACCCATAACGTGACGCCACCGGAAGGAGCATGCAATACCTGGCAGGCGCTGTATGGCGGCATCGACGAGTTCATCGACGACCTGATGGAACACATCAATCTGGAGAACAACCTGTTGTTCCCACGTGCGCTGAGCGGTGCATAAAACAAGGGCGCCATTAAGGCGCCCAGAGAAATCTGTTATTGAATTACAGAATTTCCAACAGCTCGACGTCAAACACCAGCGCGCTGAATGGCGGGATGGATGCGCCGGCACCGCGCTCGCCGTAGGCCAGATCGTGCGGGATATACAACTGCCATTTGGAGCCAACCGGCATCAGAGTCAGCGCTTCGATCCAGCCTGGGATCACGCCGCTAACCGGGAATTCTGCCGGTTGGCCGCGCTCTACGGAGCTGTCGAACACGTCGCCGTTAATCAGACGACCGGTGTAATGCACGCGCACGCGATCCTGACGGGACGGGATTGGGCCATTGCCCTGCTCCAGCACTGAGAACTGCAGGCCGGATTCGGTCAGCGTCACTTCGTCACGCTTGGCGTTGTCTTCCAGGAACTGCTGACCTTCAACGGCCATTGCCTGCTGGCGCTCACGACGCACGGCATCCGCACGCTCGTGGATTTCACGCAGTGCACGGTGCACTACGTCTACCGGAACCGCCGGGGCATTCCCTTCCAGCGCGTCGCGCAAGCCTGCCAGCAAAGCTTCCGGTTGCAAACCTTCCAGACCGGACTCTTGCAACTGCTGGCCGACCTGTAAACCAATCCCGTAACTTGCTTGCGCTTCAACGCTGTCAAAAGAAGGGGTTGTCATGGGGTTTTCCTTTAGTCTGTAAAAAGTCGAAGGCGCAGCATAACAGTGCCGGAAAGCCGGGTAAAATCTTGTGTGGAGAATGATGACTTTTGTCGTAGAAAAAGAAACAATGGCCCCCTGTTAACGCCCGTTCCCGCGATCCCAGGCTCATCGCCTGCCGCGACAGCCATTGAATTGCTGCTGCCTTTCACTTCAAACAGTTAGCGGACTATACTGAAAGCAGGAAATCGGGCCGGCGGTACACCATGTTGTACTGTGGCATTTTTACGCAGTTGAAGAGAGGTCACCATGGGCAGAATCTCGCCCAGGAGAAGGAAAACCACCCGTATCTACCAGCCGTTGCTGCGCACCTGGCTGAACTTCAGCCAGCGCCTGAAACCTGGCCCTGCGCCAGAGGCGGCAGAAGATCCGGATTCAGAGCAACCGCCGGTAAACGGCAAAGGACAGGGAATAAAAGCGTTACTGCTGAAGATCTGGCACCTGCCGGACAACTTCGGCTGGATGGAACCGCTGCCCTATTTCCATCGTCGCTGGACCCTTATCTTCGGCGTGATTCTGCTGTTGGCGCTGTTATGGCCTTACTCGTCAGAGAAGCAGCCATTCCCGGTCACCCAGCAGGGCAACGGCATACCGCTGCAAGCCGATTTGCAAGATAATGGCCAGCAGCAAGCGGCCGAACCGGAACCTGCGGGCAATTGGCAACGCTATCAGATCCAGCCTGGCCAAACGCTGGCGCAGCTATTTCGCGATAACAGCCTGCCGGTGAACGAAGTCTTCGCCATGGCACAAGTGGAAGGGAGCGACAAACCGCTCAGCAACATGAAGGTAGGTCAGGAAGTGCGTATCGAACGTGATGCCAACGGCGTGATTACCGCGCTGTCGGTCACCACCGCAGACAATACCCAGGCCCTGTTCCGCCGTCAGGCCGACGGCGGCTATCGCCGCGAGCGGTAATCCGCCAGTTGAGCCAACAGGAAGTCACGCAGCACCACGCCCTGGTTGTGCTGTGTGTCTTTACTGCCGTACAGCAAGGTCAAGGCCTGCCCCTGCCGCAATAACGTCACCAGCGGCTGCCAGGTTTCGTTTTCCACCAGTTGCAACCGGTAGCGGCGTTCAAACTCTTCCCACTGATCGACGTGTTGATGAAACCACTGCCGCAGTGCGTTATCCGGCGCAACCTGTTTCAGCCACTGCACGCCCAGCAACCGTTCCTTGCTAACCCCACGCGGCCACAGCCGATCAATCAGGTAGCAGTTCTCCGGCGCAGGACCGGTAAAGTCATACACGCGCTGTAAATTGATATCTGTCATTTACTGCTTCTCCTCGCCAAGGGTAATCGCAGGGTAGCGCGTTTTACCTGGCGCAGAAAAGCAAAACGCCAGCACAAGGCTGGCGTTTTAACTTGGCTGGCAGGAGCGATTAAGCTTCTGCAACCACAACTACATTCAGCTTAGCGAACACGTCGCTGTGTACCTGGAACTCAACTTCATGTTCACCAGTGGTACGCAGAACGCCGTTCGGCAGACGAACTTCGCTCTTGGCAACTTCAACGCCTGCCGCAGTAACTGCGTCAGCGATGTCGCGGGTGCCGATAGAGCCGAACAGTTTGCCTTCGTCGCCTGATTTAGACGCGATGGTTACTGAACCCAGTTCGTTGATCTTGGTTGCGCGAGCTTCAGCAGCAGCCAGAACGTTAGCCAGTTTGGCTTCCAGTTCAGCACGACGTGCTTCGAAGAACTCTACGTTTTTCTTGGTAGCAGGAACAGCTTTGCCCTGTGGTACCAAGAAGTTACGGGCGTAGCCCGCTTTAACGTTAACCTGATCACCCAGGCTGCCCAGGTTTGCTACTTTATCAAGCAGAATAACTTGCATTACCTTATCCTCTTAAAGTCGTTAATAGACAGCGGCCGATTACTGATGACGATCAGTGTATGGCAGCAGGGACAGGTAGCGAGCACGCTTGATGCAGCGAGCCAGCTGACGCTGGTATTTTGCACGAGTACCGGTGATACGGCTCGGGACAATTTTACCGCTTTCGGTAATGTAGTTTTTCAACGTTGCGATATCTTTGTAATCAATCTCAACAACGCCTTCCGCTGTGAAACGGCAGAACTTGCGACGACGGAAATAACGTGCCATTAGGCTAGTCTCCAGAATCTATCAATTCAATCTGCTCGGCATGCAGAACCAGTTTGTTCAGCCCGTTGCGCCCTTGATGGCAACTTACGAAGCCTTGCACGGTTATCTGACTGCCGACCGTTAATCTTTGAGTTAGTGCTTGTGACTGTTGTCCACTGACAACCACGGGCATTCGACACCATGCTTGTCTGCTAAATCCGGCTTCAACCTGCTGCGAACGGTGCTCTAGCACAAATTGGCAGTGGGGGATCCCGGAAGGACTCACCTTTCGAACCGGCGCCTTGCACACAGTGCCCGACAAAACCAGACGATTAGACGTCACAGCAGCAATTACTCTTCAGAATCCCCAGCATCTGCATCATCTGAGGTTTCGTTAGCGAAGTCTTCGCGGCGATCGCCACGACGTTCGTCTTTCGCTTTAACCATCGGAGATGCTTCAGTTACCGCGTGCTTAACGCGCATAACCATGCTGCGGATAACGGCGTCGTTGAAGCGGAAGTTTGTTTCCAGCTCATCGATCGCTTCCTGCGGAGCTTCAACGTTCAGCAGAACGTAGTGGGCTTTGTGCAGTTTGTTGATCGGGTAAGCCAGTTGACGGCGGCCCCAGTCTTCCAGACGGTGAATCTGACCAGCAGCGTTAGTGATGGTAGCACTGTAACGCTCGATCATGCCCGGAACCTGTTCGCTTTGGTCAGGGTGGACCATAAAAACGATTTCGTAATGACGCATCGAATTGCTCCTTACGGATTATTCAGCCTCCTGTCAGGGTCAACCGTGGCCCATGGAAGCAAGGAACGTGTATGTGTGTACGGCTGAAAAAATGACGCGTAATCATACTTGCGGGGGTTAAAAAACTCAAGGACAGCGTGAGGTTTATTATCGGTAATGCGAGGCCAATTCAAAAATAGCACGATTTGCTCTCTGCGGAACCTATGTATGCAGATCCATCAGTTCCAAAAATCTTTCAATGAAATCATCATCGACGCGTAAATTTTATTCATTTTTTTTGAAATAGGCTATCAAAACCACACACTTTTTAATCCGGCCGGAAGGTCTAAAATTGTACTTATCCGCCGCAGACAGCGCGACGAAAAAGATTTGAAGTTATTCAATGTATATAAATAACTTTTTGCTGCACTGGCACCCGCTGTCAGGCCGTTGAAGCAAACGGTTAAGAGAGGCAAATATGAAACGCATTACCATCGCCACCGCCATTGCTTTACTGTTTTCCACCAACGTCATGGCCGCCACCGAAATCACTTCGCATGAGGCCGACCAGCGCCAGAGCGTCGGTTTCGTCACTCTAAACCAGAACGTGGTATCACCGGATGACGCCACCAGCCAGGTGAGCAAAATAGCCGACCAGCGGGGTGCCACCGCCTACCGCATCATTGCCCTGCATGAGCCGGACAGCAACAGCACCATTCACGTCAGCGCCGAGCTGTACCGCTAAGCGAAAATGCAGCACCAGGGAACGAAGCCGCGCCAACAAGCGGCAAATGAGAACAGGCGACGCTCTCGCTGAATGGTAATACCTGGCCCCCTATTATTCAGGGGGCTTTTTTTACAGCTCGCGGCGGAAAAAGTCTGCGGTCGCGGACAATGCCAACGGCGTAATACGGTGCTTGACGCCCGGTTCGCTAATAAACGTCAACTGGCGATCCCAACCGCTCTGGCGCAGTTCGGTAGCCAACCGCAGGCTTTCCGCCGCCGGCACCACATCGTCCGCCTCACCGTGCCACAGCAGCAGCGGGCGATCGGTAACCTTTTCCAACTGATACTCCAGACCGTAATCCGCCAGAACGGCGATGCGCGCCGCAAAACCGGCGGCCGTCAACAGATTGCCCTGTTCATCCAACGGCGGAAACAGCGTCTGGGCCAACGAGGTATAATAACCGCTCCCCATCAGGCTGGCAGCTGCGTTAATCCACGGATAGCGCGCAAAACAGCCCAAGGTGGTCATGCCGCCCATTGAGGCACCGGCCACGCCGATCCGCCCGTCGGCAATCAGGCCACGCTGCTCAAACTGCGCTTTGAGCGCCGGCAGTTCGTCGATATTGCGTTTGAGGATCTCCCAAAAGCTGGCCAAGCGCCGCTGTTCATCACCGTCAAAGCGCTCGCCGTGCAGATCGGCATCCGGCAGCACCACGCGAAAACCCGCCCTGGCCAACGCATAGGCAAAGTAGGCGTACACTTCTTTCGACGAGGTGTAACCATGGTAGAAAAACACCGTCGGCAGCGGCTGATGATACTGCCCCGCCGGCACAGCATGGATCACCGCAACCTCGCCCACCCGTTCGTCATGTATTTCAATCATCCGTTTTTCCCTCTGCGTACCTGTTGCCTTCATAATGGCAAACTTGAGCTAAAAGCATTAGCTCAATCTGTTCCACTTTATATTGGGTTACACTGAAGCCATGATAGCGGTTTCCTCGAGGTATCCATGAAACTTTCCCGCCTGCTGCTGCTCCTGACGCTGGCTGCATCGCTTTCCGCCTGCGGAATAATGACCACAACACCCAAAGCCCCGCCGCCGCCGCCGCCTACCGATCGGGCGCAGGAGATCACCCGAGCGCAAACTTCTGAGTTGGTAAAGATAGGCACCACCAGCGCCCTGGTTTACGGCAGCCCGATGGATGTGGAAGCGGAGATTAACAGGAAGGCCAACGCCAGCGGCGCACGCTATTACATGATCATCATGAACAGCGAAACCGTCGTTCCCGGCCAATGGTATTCGCAGGCGATCCTGTATCGGTAAGCTGCGGCGTTTTAACCATATTTACAATGGCTTTGCACAGACTGAAGTTGGATATTGCACACTGGCGGTCAACCTGCCGCAATCTGCGGTCGTTCGACGAAGGGGAACGCCATGAAACGCTCCGCCGCACTCACCGCCCTCCTGCTCTCCGTGGGGTTGCTCACTGTCAGCGCCCAGTCTGCCGAACTGGCGCCCGCGGACCGTGTGACACCGCTCAGTGAAATTGCGCAAATCACCCTGAATAATCTTTCCGGCTCGCCTCAGGACGTCGAACAGGTCATTGCCCGCAAGGCTGATGAGCATGGGGCAAGCTATTACCGTATTCTGCAGATGGAGGAACAGGCGCATCAGCCCGGCTGGCGCGCCTCGGCGATTTTTTATCTTTAATAACTCATGCAAGCCGCATTTAGCACGCCGCCGCTGATCGAAACGCCCCCCAGGAAAATCCCGGCGGCCAGATGATTGGACTCAATCTTGTCGCTGATGCGCGGCATGTAGATTTTCACCGCCGCGAACAGCAACAGTTGCACCACCAGCGCCACTACGCCCCACAGCAGGTAGTCCAGCAGGCTGATCGAGTTGATCGCCGCGCTGGCCAGCGGGATCACATACCCCAGGCAGGCACCGACGAACCCGAAGGCGGCTGACGGGTTGTCCGCCTTGATCAATGCCCATTCGTCATGCGGCGTAATACGGGTATAAACAAACAAGAACACCAGAACCATGGCAAAGCCACTGAAGAAGTAAGAGGCGAATGCCGCCAACGCGCTGAGAATATCCATGTCATGTTTCCTGGTCAGAGGTCAGTATCCCTTACGGGTCAAGTGCTGAATTAAAAAGCTTTTTCTGTTGCGACGCCACTGTTTTCCCTAGCCGCCCATCGCTCTGGCAAACAGCATATCGCACAACCGATCAGGCAGTATCCGTTCGCCACGGGCGTCGAGCGTCATTTGACACCAGGCTTCCGCCAACGGTGGTGAACTGTAGCGCAGAAGCTGTGCCGCCACGAACAAATTGAATAACGTGCTGGTGACCGCCCGCCCCTGTTCTTCATGGGGTTTACGCATCAGTTGGCTCAGGCGTCGCCACTGGAGGTCAAAATGTCGATTCTGTCCCTTCACCTCACCAAATTCACGCTCCAGCGCTTCCTGTACCACCGGTAATCTTCCCCAGGCTCGCATCACGTCCAGGCACATAATGTTGCCGGAACCTTCCCAGATGCTGTTCACCGGCATTTCACGATAGAGTCGCGGCAGTTCACTCTCTTCGCAATACCCCAGGCCCCCCAACGCCTCCATGGCCTCTCCCACAAAAGGGATCCCTTGTCGGCAGACCTCAAACTTCGCCGCCGGAGTCAGTACCCTACACAATGCCTGCTCAAGAGGATCGTCGGCGCTGTCATAAGCCCGAGCCAGGCGCATCAGCGCCGCCGTCTGCCCTTCCAGCCGCAACGCCATACGTCCCAATACCTGACGCATCATCGGGTGTTCGATAAGCGTCTTGCCAAATGCCTGCCGCTGCAGGGTATGGTACAAGGCTACCGATAACGCGCGACGCATCAAGCCGTGGCTGCCCAGCGCGCAGTCAAAGCGCGTCAGCCCCCCCATTTTAAGGATATGCCGCACACCATCCCCTTCCTCACCCAGCAGCCAGGCAGTGGCATCCTGGAACTCCACCTCGCTGCTGGCGTTGGAACGGTTGCCCAGCTTATCTTTCAACCGTTCCAGCCGTATAGCATTGCGCGTACCGTCGGGCAAAATACGCGGCAGGAAGAAGCAGGACAGGCCGCCTTCGGTCTGCGCCAACACCAGATGCGCATCACTTTGCGGCACCGAGAAGAACCATTTGTGCCCCACCAACCGGTACGCTTCCCCAGAACCGCGAGCAGTTAACGGGGTGGCGGTGGTGGTATTGCTCAGCACGTCGGATCCTCCCTGCTTTTCGGTCATTCCCATACCAATCAGCAAACCACGCTTTTGCCCACCCGGGGACAAATGCGCATCGTAGCGGTCGGAAAGCAGCGGCGACAGCCAGGATTGAAATTCTGACGGCAGCAAGCGTCGCAGCAGAGGAATAGCGCCAAAGGTCATCGTCACTGGGCATAAGGTGCCGGCTTCCACTTGTGCATGCAGCACAAAGCGCGCGGCACGCGCTACGAACGCACCGATACGGGCATCCTCCTGCCACGGCAGGTTATGCACCCGGTTGGCGATCAGCCCCTGCATCAAAATATGCCAGGCGGGATGGAAACGAACGTCGTCCAGGCGCTGCCCGGTGGCATCATAGCGCAGCAGTTCAGGGGGATTGGCGTTGGCGAGTCGCCCCAGTTCCAGCGATTCCTGGGTACCCAGCTGTTGGCCCAGCGAGGCCAGTACGTCGGTGTCCCAGCCAGCCTGCTCGCGCTGTACCGCCTCATGCAGCGACGTATCAGACAGGAACAGATTGCTGTTGCCCAGCGGCTTGGGTTGATTGAAAACGGTATGCGTTGTCCAGACCATCGGCTTGCTCCCTGATAAAGGCTTCAGGAGTAATTATGGTCACAAGGGGGATTTTTGCCGGAGGTGGGATCACAAGGTGGGAAATTGACGGAGGCGCAAGCGCCCCCGTGGATAAATCAGCTGCGCTGGCGCACCGCTTCGAACAAACAGATGCCGGTGGCGACAGAGACGTTCAGAGAAGAAACCGTCCCCGCCATCGGGATGCTGATCAGCTCATCGCAGTGTTCGCGGGTCAGGCGGCGCATGCCTTCGCCTTCAGCCCCCATCACCAACGCCATTGGGCCGGTCATTTTGCTCTGGAACAGCGTATGGTCGGCTTCGCCGGCGGTGCCGACGACCCAGACGTTCATTTCCTGCAGCAAACGTAGGGTACGCGCCAGGTTGGTAACGCGGATCAGCGGAACATTTTCCGCCGCGCCGCAGGCCACTTTCTTGGCGGTCGCGTTCAACTGGGCGGAACGATCGCGCGGGACGATGACCGCATGCACGCCGGCCGCATCCGCGCTGCGCAGGCAGGCGCCGAGGTTGTGCGGGTCGGTCACGCCGTCCAGCACCAGCAGGAATGGCGTGTCTATGCCTTCGAGCAGGCCAGGCAAATCGTTTTCCTGATACTGACGCCCTTCGCGCACCCGGGCGATGATGCCCTGATGTACTGCGCCCTCGACTTTCTCATCCAGCCACTGACGGTTCGCCACCTGGATAACAATGCCGGTCGCTTCCAGCTCGGCGATCAGCGGTTGCAGCCGGCGATCGTCGCGCCCTTTCAGAATAAACACTTCCAGGAAGCGCTGCGGATCGTTATCTAACAGGGCTTTGACGGCATGGATGCCGTAAATAATTTCGCTCATGATGCTCTTTTTACTGTGCGGCTGGCAAATGCCTGCCGGTGATAATAACGTGCGGCAGATTAAGCCTGCTCAGCACCTTTCTTCTTGCCGGCGCGCTTGGCCTTGGTGGCCGCCGCTATTTTCCGGGTTTTGTCAGACGCTTTCTTGGCTTTCGCCTTTTTGTCTTTCTTCACCTGGTCAGCCGGTTTGGCGTCGTCTTTTTTGCGGAAGGCGCTGTCCGGCTCAAAGTTGGCCGGTGGCTTGCCACCACGTCGCTTGTTGCGCTGCGATGCCGGGGCGCGGCCTGCACCGGCACCGTCACGCAAGGTGCGTTGGCCGCCGTTCTTGGCGCGATCGCGTTCGGTTTTACCTTCGCCGCGCGGTTTGCGGGTGCTGGAGACCAGGGCAAAATCAATCTTGCGCTCGTCCATATGCACCGCTTCAACGCGGATCTCCACCGTATCACCCAAGCGATAAACCATGCCCGAGGATTCGCCGATCAGGCGCTGGCCGATATTATCGTAACGATAATAATCGTTATCCAGCGTTGAGACGTGCACCAGACCGTCGATGAACAGATCGTTCAGGCGCACGAAGAAGCCGAAGCCGGTTACGCTGGCGATAATGCCGCTAAACACTTCACCGACGTGATCCTGCATAAAGTCGCATTTCAGCCAGTCGGCAACGTTACGCGTCGCTTCGTCAGCGCGGCGTTCGGTCATCGAGCAGTGTTCGCCGAGCTGCAGCATTTCTTCAAACTCGCTGTGCCAGCCGCCGGTCGGCGTCCAGCGCTCTTTCGGCTGACCGTGCTCTTTAGCCAGCAGATATTTGATCGCGCGGTGCAGCGCCAGGTCCGGATAGCGGCGAATTGGCGAGGTAAAGTGGCCATAAGAGGCCAGTGCTAGGCCAAAGTGCCCGCGGTTTTCCGGATCGTAGATCGCCTGTTTCATCGAACGCAGCAGCATGGTTTGCAGCATTTCGCGGTCAGGGCGCTCGGCCACTTCATCCATCAGGGTGGCGTAGTCCTTCGGCTGCGGTTTGTTACCGCCGCCCAGCGTCAGGCCCAGTTCACCCAGCACGCTGCGCAGTGCGGTAATGTGATCGTCGCTTGGGCGATCGTGCACGCGGAACAGTGCCGGCTCGTTATGCTTCTCGACAAAGCGTGCAGCGGCGACGTTCGCCATGATCATGCACTCTTCGATCAGCTTGTGCGCGTCGTTGCGTACCGTTGGCTCAACGCGCTCAATACGACGTTCGGCGTTGAAGATAAACTTGGCTTCTTCGGTTTCGAAGGCGATGCCGCCACGTTCGGCGCGCGCCTGATCCAACACCTTGTACATGGTGTGCAGTTCCTGAAGGTGCTTGACCAGCGGGTGATAATGCTCACGCAGCTCCTCATCGCCCTGCAGAATGTGCCAGACTTTATTGTAGGTTAAGCGGGCATGGGAGCTCATCACCGCTTCATAGAATTTGGACGTCGACAGGCGGCCCTGGGCGGAGATGGTCATCTCACACACCATACACAGACGATCAACCTGCGGGTTCAACGAGCACAGGCCGTTGGAAAGTACTTCCGGCAGCATCGGGATAACCTCCGACGGGAAGTACACCGAGGTGCCACGGTTGCGCGCTTCGTCATCCAGCGCGGTACGCGGGCGCACGTAGTAGCTGACATCGGCGATGGCTACCCACAGGCGCCAGCCACCGCCGCGTTTTTTCTCGCAGTAGACGGCATCATCGAAGTCGCGCGCGTCTTCGCCGTCAATGGTTACCAGCGGCAGCTGACGCAGGTCAACACGGCCTTTCTTGGCGGCCTCGGGTACCTGCTCGCTGAGATCGGCAACCTGTTTTTCCACCTGCGGCGGCCAGACATGCGGGATCTCATGGGTACGCAGTGCGATGTCCACCGCCATGCTGGTGCCCATTTTATCGCCGAGGATCTCAACAATCTTGCCTACCGCCTTGGTGCGACGGGTCGGGCGTTGAGTCAGTTCAACCACCACCATAAAGCCCATGCGCGCACCGCTGACGGCCTCGGCGGGGATCAGGATATCAAAGCTGAGGCGGCTGTCGTCCGGCACCACAAAGCCGGTACCCGCGTCCATAAAGAAGCGGCCGACGATTTGACTGGTTTTCGGCACCAAAACGCGCACGATACGCGCTTCACGGCGGCCCTTACGGTCGGCAGCCATCGCTTGCGCCAGCACCACATCGCCGTGGATCGCCATTTTCATCTGCTCAGCCGACAAATACAGGTCGTCTTTGCTGCCTTCAATACGCAGGAAACCAAAACCGTCGCGATGACCGATTACGGTACCGCGCAGCAGATCCAGACGTTCCGGCAGCGCATAGCACTGGCGGCGAGTAAATATCAATTGACCGTCACGCTCCATCGCGCGCAGACGACGACGTAACGCTTCTAGCGCCTCTTCACCGGTTAAATCCAGCTCTTTGGCCAGCTCTTCGCGACTGGCTGGCGTTTCTCTTTTCGCCAGATGGGCCAGAATGAATTCACGGCTCGGGATTGGGGACTCATATTTTTCTGCTTCTCGTTCCAGGAATGGATCTTGTGACATTGCGGTTCCTCCGTTGTCATCAGCAGGGTGCCGCTGAGCCTTGTCTTCTCAGCGACGCTTTATTCGACAAGCAATAGCTTGTAGAGGGGTGGATTGTCTTCGACCATATCGGCCAGCGTGTGGCTATCCAGCTCTTCAAGGAAATTCTGTACGCCCTGGTGCAGCACCTGCTTCAGGCGGCAGGCAGGGGTTATGTGGCAAAAATCACTGTTGCAGTTAACCAACGAGAGCGGCTCCAGCGCTCTTACCACGTCGCCGAGGCGAATGGTTTCGGCCGGTTTGCCCAAACGGATGCCACCGTTCTTTCCGCGCACTGCGGTCACAAACCCAACCCGGCTTAACTGATTGATGATCTTCACCATATGGTTACGGGACACGCCATAGACTTCGGTAACTTCCGAAATGCTGGTCATTTTGTCCGGTGGCAGCGAGGCCATGTAGATCAACGCCCGCAGGCCGTAATCAGTAAAACTTGTTAACTGCACATCTACCTCTGGGTCTCTTTCTACCCGTCTGACAAGCCGATTTTCGGCATTATTCAAAAGATTACTTATTGGATAATAAACCAGCCGGAGAGTTCGCCGCTAATTATTTAGCGTATCTCAGGCTCTGGAGCGGGTTAAAGAAAGGATTTTTTGACGTGAAACCGCAATCGGGGAGAATAATGATAAAAACAAACCGGGACATGCCCGGTTTGTTTTGGTGTAGCAAAGCCGGATTATGCGTCGAACGGGTCGCGCAGGATCATGGTCTCGCTACGATCCGGGCCAGTAGAGATAATGTCTACCGGTACGCCAGTCAATTCTTCAATACGCTTGATGTAGTCCAGCGCCGCCTGTGGCAGTTTGCTGTGTTCTTTCACGCCAAAAGTGGTATCGCTCCAGCCAGGCAGGCTTTCGTAGATTGGCTCAATGCCTTCCC
The DNA here is from genome assembly GCF_001590925.1 of Serratia plymuthica NBRC 102599. Taxonomy (GTDB): domain Bacteria; phylum Pseudomonadota; class Gammaproteobacteria; order Enterobacterales; family Enterobacteriaceae; genus Serratia; species Serratia plymuthica. The sequence goes on along the minus strand of NZ_BCTU01000035.1, from coordinate 37,697 downwards.
AACCTTCTGCAGCCAGCGGCGTGGTGTCCATTTCGCGGCCGTCAGGCATGCGGTAACCCACGCAGATCTTCACTTCTTTCAGGCCGTCCAGCACGTCCAGCTTGGTCAGGCAGAAGCCGGACAGGGAGTTGATCTGTACTGCGCGGCGAACCGCTACGGCGTCCAGCCAACCGGTACGACGACGACGGCCAGTGGTGGCACCGAACTCGTTACCTTGTTTGCACAGGTATTCACCGGTTTCGTCGAACAGTTCGGTCGGGAACGGACCTGCACCTACACGGGTAGAGTAGGCTTTAACGATGCCCAGCACGTAATCTACGTAACGCGGACCAATACCTGAACCGGTAGCAACGCCGCCAGCAGTGGTATTGGAAGAGGTTACATACGGATAAGTACCGTGGTCGATATCCAGCAGGGTACCCTGAGCGCCTTCGAACATGATCAGATCGCCACGCTTGCGCGCGCCGTCCAGCAGTTCGGAAACGTCAACAACCATTGCGGTCAGGATATCGGCGATGGACAGCACGTAATCCAGAGTCGCCTGGTAATCGACGGCTTCGACTTTGTAGTAGTTAACCAGCTGGAAGTTATGGTAATCGATGATTTCTTTCAGCTTAACGGCGAAGGTTTCTTTATTGAACAGATCGCCAACGCGCAGACCGCGGCGGGCAACTTTATCTTCGTAAGCCGGACCGATACCGCGACCGGTGGTGCCGATAGCTTTCGCACCGCGCGCTTTCTCACGCGCGTTATCCAGCGCAACGTGATAAGGCAGGATCAGCGGGCAGGCTTCGGACAGTAACAGACGTTCGCGTACCGGGATGCCGCGCGCTTCAAGTTCACCCATTTCTTTCATCAATGCGTCTGGCGCCAGAACTACACCGTTGCCGATGATGCTGGTCACGTTATCACGCAGAATGCCTGAAGGAATTAAATGAAGGACGGTTTTCTCACCGTTAATAACCAGAGTGTGGCCAGCGTTATGGCCACCTTGGTAGCGCACAACATATTGAGCCCGTTCAGTCAGCAGGTCTACGACCTTGCCCTTACCTTCGTCACCCCATTGGGTGCCCAGTACGACGACGTTCTTACCCATTTTCAAAATCACCGGTTGCTTAAAAATGGATTCTACCACCGTAATTTTCGATTTTCAGCACTTTCAGCACTTTCAGCACACGATTGCGTCTTTTTTAGACTAAACTTTAAACCCCCGCGCGGCTACGCAACATGTAGTAGATCACGCAGCCCGCAACCACTATTCCACCGCCAAATCGCCGCAGCGTAGCGTCAGGCAACTGGGTCATCGCCAGTATCATTTTACGCCAGGCCTGTGGAAACAGCATTGGCCCCAGCCCTTCCAGCACCAACACCAGCCCAAGCGCCAGCCAAATCGTTGAATTCATGCCTCACCCCAAAAAAGAAAGGGCCCGCGATTAAACGGGCCCCCAATAATTTACCTGTCGCTGTTACTTACGCGTGGAATCAGGCGACTTCATGTAGCGGAAGAAATCGCTGTCCGGGCTCAGTACCATCACGTCCTGGTTGTTGCTGCTGAAACTGGTTTCATAAGCACGCAGGCTACGGATAAAGGCATAGAAGTCCGGATCCTGGCTGAATGCGGCAGCAAACAGTTTGGCCGCTTCGGCATCGCCATCACCACGGGTGATACGCGCCGTACGCTCGGCTTCCGCCAACGTACGGGTCACTTCGTAGTCCGCCGTTGCGCGCAGCTTCTCAGCTTCTTCCTGGCCTTGTGAACGGTGACGACGAGCTACCGCTTCACGCTCGGCGCGCATACGCTGGTAGATTGCGTCAGACACTTCAGCCGGCAGGTTGATCTGCTTGATACGCACGTCGATCACTTCAATACCCAGTGCAGCCATGCTGTTCGGGTTAACCTTCGGCAGATTGCCGGTGGTTTCCTTCTCAACGCGAGCCGCCGCGGAAGCAATGGCATCATCAGCTTCAGTAGTCACCACTTCTTCGCCATCACCGACGGTACCGGTGTTCAGCGCGTCACGTACGTCAGACATCAGCTTGCCGCGCGAATCGGTCACGATGTCTTTCACATCCAGACGACCAATCTCGGAACGCAGACGGTCACTGAATTTACGTTTCAACAACACTTCGGCTTGTGAAACGTCACCGCCGCCGGTTGCCAGATAGTAACGGCTGAAATCGCTGATACGCCATTTCAGGTAAGAATCGACGATCAGGTCTTTCTTCTCGCTGGTTACGAAGCGGTCAGCCTGGTTGTCCATGGTCTGGATACGCGCGTCCAGCGTTTTCACTGATTCGATAAACGGGATCTTGAAGTGCAGACCCGGCGCATACACCAGCGGTTTGTTGTCGCTGTCACGCAGTACCTTGCCGAAACGCAGCACGATGCCGCGCTGGCCTTCCTGCACCACGAACAGAGATGCGTACAGCGCCACCAGCACCGCAAGGACGATAACTATAAAAGACTTACGCATTGATTATTCTCTCCCTACGCGAGTGGTGTCGTCACGCTGCGCATTCGCCCGGCGTTGGTCCATGACCGAGCCGCTGTTGCTACGCTGGCTGTTCGAGCTGGCGCCGCTGCTGGCGGACGGAGCGGGGTTGAGACGAATCAGGCTGGTGTCTTTATTGCCTTCACCCGCCGTGCCGGCCGGGCCACGCAGCATTTGCTCAAGCGGTAACACCATCAGATTGTTGCCTTTGTCATTGACCAGCACCTTGCGGGTGTGGCTCAGGACTTTTTCCATGGTTTCGATATACAGACGCTCACGGGTAATTTCCGGTGCGGACTTGTATTCCGGCAACAGTTTGGCAAAGCGCGCTACCTCACCCTGAGCTTCCAGGACGGTACGATCTTTATACGCCTTGGCATCTTCCAACAGACGCTGCGCCTGGCCGTTAGCACGTGGCTGCACTTCGTTGGCGTAAGCTTCTGCCTCACGGATGTACTGCTGCTCGTTCTCACGCGCGGCAATCGCATCGTCAAATGCGGCTTTCACCTCTTCCGGCGGACGGGCTGCCTGGAAGTTGACGTCCAGCAGCGTGATCCCCATGTTGTACGGACGAATGGTCTCTTCCAGCACGCGTTGGGTATCGCTACGTACGATAGTACGGCCTTCGGTCAGGATCTTGTCCATGGTGTACTTACCGATAACGCCACGCAGGGCACTGTCGGTGGCCTGGCTTAAGCTGTCGTCGGCACTGGTCACGCTGAACAGATACGCTTCCGGGTTGGTCACGCGGTACTGCACGTTCATTTCCACGCGCACCACGTTCTCATCGGAAGTCAGCATCACGCCGGAAGCCGCCAGTTCACGCACGGACTCCACGTTGACCGGACGAACTTCGTCGATGAAGGTCGGCTTCCAGTTCAGACCCGGTTGCACCAGGTGGCTGAACTTGCCAAAACGGGTGACTACGCCGCGTTCGGCTTCTTTGATGGTGTAGAAGCCGCTGGCGGCCCAAATCACCACCACCGCAACTGCAGCAATGCCGATAATACGGCTGCTGAAACCCGGACCTGAGGTACCGGTGCCGCCACCGTTATTGCTGTTGGAACCTTTGCCCCCGCCCAAGCCGCTCAGTTTTTTGCTCAGCTTGCGGAAGATATCGTCCAAATCAGGAGGTCCTTGCTCGCGACCGCCTTTATTGTTACCGCCAGAGTTGCCGCCATTATTATTGCTGCTCCCCCACGGGTCGCGGTCCTGTCCGTTATTACCGGGCTGATTCCACGCCATGTTTTAGCTCCATATTCTGTGATTGGGTACTTCAGGCTTACGCGAAGCTCAAATGTAACAGGATATGATCATACTATAAAGTTAATCAGGTCCTGTTCCTGTTTACAGAGGCGACGCCATTCGACAATTGGCATACGAATCACCATGCCGATGCTGCCGTCTTCTTCGTTCCACTCTTTCTCAATTGCCTGAAGCTGGTAAAAACGGCTACGAAGACGGCCTGCCTGTGGCGGTAAGCGCAGCTCATATTGCGCGATTTCCCCCGATAAGCGCTCCGTCAACGCCTGATACAGCAACGGGATACCTTCACCGCTGGCGGCGGACAGCCACACCCGGATCGGTAAGTTTTCATCGTTGCGGTCGATACGCGGGACAAAATCATCCAGCATATCTATTTTGTTCATCACTAACAGTGTAGGGATCTCATCCGATTCAATCTCTGCCAGCACGGTGTTTACCGCTTCAATGTTTTCATCGACGCGAGTATCCGCGGCGTCGATTACATGTAACAGCAGAGACGCCTGGCGCGTTTCCTGCAGCGTCGCCTTGAAGGCGGCTACCAGATCGTGCGGCAGGTGCCGGATAAAGCCTACGGTATCCGCCAACACGGTATCGCCCACGTCCACCACGTCAATACGGCGCAGAGTGGGATCCAGGGTGGCAAATAGCTTGTCCGCCGCATACACATCGGCAGACGTTATTCGGTTAAACAGGGTAGATTTGCCGGCGTTGGTATAACCCACCAGCGATACGGTCGGCACTTCAGCACGGGTACGCGCACGTCGGCCCTGTTCACGCTGCTTGGCTACCCGCTCCAGGCGGCGTAAAATCAAGCTGATACGGTCGCGTAACAGACGACGGTCGGTCTCTAACTGGGTTTCCCCCGGCCCGCGCAGGCCAATCCCCCCTTTTTGGCGTTCAAGGTGCGTCCAGCCACGAACCAGACGCGTGGCGATATGACGCAACTGCGCCAGCTCTACCTGCAGCTTACCTTCATGGGTACGGGCACGCTGGGCAAAGATGTCTAGAATCAACCCGGTGCGATCGATCACCCGGCATTCACACAGGCGTTCAAGATTTCTCTCCTGCGCCGGGGAAAGGGAATGATCAAACAGGACAACAGATGCGCCACTGGCTTTTACCGCATCTGCAATTTCTTCGGCCTTTCCTTCGCCGACAAAGTACTTGGGATGTGGGGCTTTGCGGCTACCAGTAACCACTTGCAAAGCTTCAACCCCCGCGGAGGACACCAGGGATTCGAACTCACTGAGATCTTCCGTATCTTTGTCTTGCGAGAAATAGATATGAACCAGGACGGCCTGCTCACCGGCTTCATAACGGTCAAACAAGCGTGCAACCTCTCAAACGGACATATACCGCGAGTTTGGGGGACATAAACAGCCCATGGCTGCTTATGCTCCCCGTCATGGTTGACTCGCAACGCGCTTTATTCAGCGTCATCGCTTTCCTGCTGCGGCTGTTGCGGCGCAGACGGGTTGTTACCATGGTGATAGTTACTGGTGCCGGCGCTCGGATTGTTGCTATGGTGCGAAACCGGGCGTGACGGAACAACGGTAGAGATAGCGTGCTTATAAACCATCTGGCTCACCGTGTTTTTCAACAGGATGACAAACTGGTCAAAAGACTCAATCTGGCCTTGCAGCTTAATACCATTCACCAAATAAATAGAAACCGGAACACGTTCACGACGCAATGCGTTCAGGAACGGATCTTGCAAAGATTGCCCCTTAGCCATTCTATCTTTTCCTTATTTGCTTGTTGTTTGTAACTAAGAACCTGTCGGCTCTAAAATAAACGACCTAAAAAATTTGCGCGCTGAATACTCATCAATTGTACACAATCACTCAACCTATGCACTAACAACCTGTATTACCGAGTCCAAAGCCTCTCCCGGCTTCTCGCTGTCCAGCCAATGTACCGAGTTCCAGCCCCGTAACCAGGTCATTTGGCGCTTGGCCAACTGACGCGTTGCGCAAATACCACGATAAACCATCTCATCGTAACTAATTTCGCCAGACAAATATGACCACATCTGGCGATAACCGACACAGCGAATGGAAGGCAAATCCGTATGCAAATCACCCCGTGCAAAAAGTGCACGCGCTTCCGTCTCAAAACCTGCCGCCAACATTTGATGGTACCGCAGCTCGATTCGTTGATGGATCAACTCACGGCTGGTCGGCGCTATCGCAAATTGGTGAACATGATACGGTAACGATTCACCCGAAATTTTAGTCAGTTCCGTTAAAGTTTTACCCGAAATAAAAAAAACTTCCAGTGCTCTGGACAGTCTCTGCGGATCATTCGGATGAATTCTCATTGCCGCAACCGGGTCAATCTCTTGTAACTGACGGTGTAAAACGTCCCAACCCTGCTCAGCCGCCTGCTGTTCGATGCGTTCTCTCACTGCCGGATCGGCGGAGGGCAGCGGCGATAATCCTTCCAACAGCGCCTTGAAGTAGAGCATGGTGCCCCCCACCAGCAGCGGGATGCGGCCTGCGGCGGTAATCGCGGCCATCTCTTTCAACGCGTCGGCACGAAAATCCGCTGCGGAGTAGGCTTCTGCGGGATCGCGGATGTCAATCAGCCGGTGCGGCGCCTGCGCCAGCTCTTCGGCGCTCGGCTTGGCGGTGCCGATATCCATACCGCGATAAATCAGAGCGGAATCCACGCTGATCAGTTCCACAGGCAGGCGCTCACGCAGCGCGATCGCCAGAGCGGTTTTGCCGGAGGCGGTCGGCCCCATGATAAAAATAGCCGGGGGACGTGGTGTCATTTCAGTTTCAATCATGCTTAAGGGCTGTCAGTGCAGCCTGTAAATCAACAGGTTGTAAAAGTCCGCTCGGAGGTGATTTGACCAGCTGCGGGCAAAGTCGTTCAACGTCGGTCAGCAATTGTATCGCTTGCGAGGTGTTCCACTGTTCGTGCTCGCTGCCTAAATGGCGGGCGATCCAGGTGGCTAACACCGCGGGCGACATCTCCTGATGCTCGGCCAGATAGCCTAACAGTTCGGGTATCAGTTTTTGTAAATTTTGTTGGCGTAATGGTAAAGGTACTGCGCGCAGCGTCACACGCCCATGATCCGACTGCAGATCCAGCCCCATTTTGACCAGCAGCGGCTGGTGGCGTACGCAGGCAGCCACCTCGTTTTTATTCAACGTCAGCTTGATGGGAATCAGCAACGGCTGTGGCCGCAGGCCATCTTCCGATGGGCTAAGCTGCGCCTGACGCAGCCAGCGTTCAGCCACCGGCAGGTTCAGCAACATCAGTTGCTGGCGGCTTTCTATCAGCGCGTAGCACGGCGGGTGAATCATCAGTACCCGACCAAAGCTGTGCTGGCTGCCCGCCAGCGGTGTTTCCCGCTCGATTTTCACCGGTGGGAACAGCGGCTGTTTCGGCGTTTCCTGGTGCGGTTCGGCGGCGGGAGCGGCCTGCAGCAGCTTGCCATACAGCTCACCTTCGCGCTTTTGATAACCGCTGCCCGCGTGATAGGCCGGCTGCGGCGCAGGTTCGCGCGCAACCGCAGGTGCAGCCGGTTGAACCTCGCGGCGTGGCGCAGGCTGCGAGAAATGGTTGCCGCCGGCAGCGACGCGGTTTTCCGGCTGCCAGGCCGGAGCGGGTTCCTGGTCCTGTTCATCCACCAACGGCAACGGCGCAGTGCCAACCTGCTGCAGCACGGTGGTTACCGCCTGATAGATAAAATCATGTACCAACCGCGCCTGATGGAAACGCACCTCATGCTTGGCCGGATGAACATTCACGTCGACCTGATGAGGATCTACTTCGAGATACAGCACATAAGCGGGCTGCTGCTCATCTTTTAATTGATCCTGATAAGCCTGACGAATGGCGTGGTTGATCAGGCGATCGCGCATCATGCGGCTGTTGACGTAACAATACTGCATTTCGCCCAATTGGCGGGCGCCGGCGGGATCGGCCACCCAACCGCGAATGGTCAGATCGCCGTGTTGCCAGGAGATGTTCAACGCATGCTGCAAAAATGCCGGCCCACAAATGCTGCCCAGACGGCGTTCATGCTGGCTCTCGTCTTTCGCTGCGCGGTATTGGCGGATCAGTTTGCCGTTGTGGCTGAGGTTTATCGCCACATCGAAACGCGCCAGCGCAATGCGCCGCACGACTTCATCAATATGACCAAATTCGGTTTTCTCGGTGCGCATAAACTTGCGGCGCGCCGGGGTGTTGTAGAACAAATCCAGCACTTCCAGCGTGCTGCCTATCGGATGTGCCGCCGGCTTGACCGTCACCGCCTGATCGCGGCCTTCGGCATAAGCCTGCCAGGCTTCGCTTTGTTCTGCCGTGCGTGAGGTGAGCGTCAAACGGGAAACCGAGCTGATGCTGGCCAGCGCTTCTCCGCGGAAACCAAGGCTGACAATCGCTTCCAAATCGTCGAGGGTACTGATCTTACTGGTGGCGTGACGAGCCAACGCCAGGGCCAGATCTTCCTTGCCAATACCGCAGCCGTTATCGCGGATGCGGATCAGCTTGGCGCCGCCGCGTTCGATGTCGATATCGATGCGCGTCGCCCCGGCATCCAGGCTGTTTTCCACCAGCTCTTTCACCACAGACGCAGGCCGCTCGACCACTTCGCCGGCGGCAATCTGGTTGGCGAGCTGTGGCGGTAACACCTGGATGGGCATACTGGCTCCTGTCATGTTGGCGCTAGGCCTGCGGAATGGTCAGCGTCCGATCCAGCGGCGCGACGTCCGACTTCAGTTTATTCACGCGCTTCAGATCGCTGACGCTGACGCCATAACGGGAAGCAATGGATGACAACGTATCACCGCGCGTCACTTTATGTTTTGACGCTTTCTTCACGCTGGATTTCGCCTTGGCGACCGTGCGGGTTGGGGCCGGGGCTGAAGTGTTAACCGCCGCTGCGACGTCCAGCGGACGGTTTTCCACCTTTGGGTCGGCTTGTAGCGGATGCGCCAGGAAATAACTGCGCAGGCCATTGTGGATCGCCCTGGCAATTTTATCCTGATACGCGCTACTGCCCAGCAGCCGCTCCTCCGTGCTATTACTGATAAACCCTGTTTCCACCAGCAGTGATGGGATATCCGGCGAACGCAGCACGCCAAGGCTGGCGTGTTCCGGGCGGCGTTTATGCAATGAACCCACGCTTTGCAATTGCTGCAAGACTTTTACCGCAACATCGTAGCCCACTCGCTGCGAGTGGCCGAACTGCAAATCCAGCACCGCCTGACTCAGGTAAGGATCGGCCTGGCTGTTGGCCAGCAAATCACCCGCACCGCCAAGCAGCTCAGACTGTTTCTCATGCTGTTCCAGCCAGCCTGCCATCTCACTGTTGGCCCGGCGATTGGACAGCACCCAAACCGAGGCCCCGTTGGCGCTGCGGTTTGGCGCGGCGTCAGCATGAATGGAGACCAGCACGTTGGCACCCTGTTTACGCGCCACGTCAGAACGCCCCATCACCGAGATGAAGTAATCGCCTGTACGCGTCAGCACCGGTTTGAACTGCGGATCGGCATCCAACATGGCCTGCAAACGGCGCGCGATGCCGATGGTAACATTTTTCTCTTTCAGGCCGTTCGGGCCGATAGCGCCCGGATCCTGCCCGCCGTGACCGGCATCAATCGCCACCACCACCCGATCGCCGGACCCCACGGAAACGCGGCTGCTGCGCGGCGTAATTTCCGATGCGGTGCCCGATACTACAGTCGGCTTATTGGTGAAAGGATTCGAGCCGCTCGGCGCTCTTCGCACCGGTGCCGATTCAGCTTCGGATTCAGGTTCACTCATCACCGGCGCTTTGCGTACCGGGTCGCGGACCACTACAGGGGCCGGCGCGGGAATGGCCGCCGGCGTTCTGCGCACCACATTGGTGTTGGCGCTGCCCTCGGCGGCAATGGTAAATACGACGGTATAAATGCCGCCGTTCTGGCGCGTAGCGACGCGAGTTTTCGAACGCTGAGTCAGATCAAACACCAACCGCACGCTCTGAGCGTCTTTCGGCGTACTTGAACGGATGCTTTTTACCAGGTTCTGTCCGCTAAAACTCAGCGGCAGGCCGCCAACCTTGCCTTTCTGGTTAACGTCCAAGACCACGCGGTCCGGGCCATGCAGCGGGAAGAAGGCGTAATCCGGCGGACCATTGAAGCTCACCGATACCGTGGCTTCTCGCTGGGCATTGGACACTTTGATATCAGACAGCGACGATGCCGCCAGCGCACTGGCCACACCAAAAGGCCCCAATACGGCGATCAGGGTGATTACGAGTAATTTCTTCAACGCATACGTCATTGCGGCGTCATTCCTGTGGCCCGTGGATACGGTCTAAAAGCTGGCTACCGTAGGCGGAAACCGCCTGAATTTTTGCCTCTCGCCCCTGATCCTGATAGCTGAGGTGCAGCTCCAGATCCGGATCCGGCAACACGCCAGTGCCCTGCTGCGGCCATTCCACCAGGCAAATGGCATCCTGCGCAAAATAATCGCGAATGCCCATAAATTCGAGTTCTTCCGGATCGGCTAACCGATACAAATCAAAATGGTATACCGCCAGTGGCGACAGCGCATACGGCTCCACCAGCGTATAGGTTGGGCTTTTAACATTGCCCTGGTGCCCCAAAGCCTGCAGGAAACCACGGCTGAAGGTGGTTTTACCGGCGCCCAAGTCACCGTAAAGATAAATTACGCTGGCGCGATCGCACGCCTTGGCCAAGGCGGCGCCCAATGCGACAGTCGCTGCCTCATCCGGCAGAGGTAAAACGAGTTCTTTCATTCGATAGTTTCTATTTATGCCAACTCAGGATTAACGTAATAAGGGATTTCCGGCAATAGATCGCTCGCCAGCATCCCTCTTGTTCCTTGTCTTGCCGCCACGCGATCGGCCGCAGCACCATGCACGACACACCCCGCGCAGGCTGCATCATACAGCGAGAGCTTTTGCCCCAGCAAACCACCGATAATACCCGACAGCACGTCGCCCATACCACCGGAGGCCATGCCCGCATTACCGACGTCCGCGATCGCCATCTGGCCCTGCTCATCCGCGATCAGCGTACCGGCGCCTTTCAACACCGCCACGCCACCGTAATGCGCCGCCAGTTTGCGCACTGCAAGTAAGCGATCACTCTCAATATCAGCGGTACTGCACCCCAATAAGCGTGCAGCCTCCCCAGGGTGCGGGGTAATCACGCGATTCTGACGCTTCTCGGGATTTAATGCCAGCAAGTTCAGCGCATCGGCATCCCATAACGCCGGTTTATCACTGGCTTGCAGCACTTTCAGTGCATTCCGCCCCCATTCGCCCTGGCCCAGTCCCGGCCCCACCACCACCACATCCGCCCAATTGAGCGCCTGTTGCAGCGTATCGTCGCTCAGACGTTGCACCATCAACTCAGGACGGGCGGTAAGCAGCGGCCCGACATGCTCAATGTGAGTGAGCACTCGCACCAGGCCTGCGCCGCTGCGCAGTGCGGCCTCTGCCGCCATACGTATTGCCCCGCCAAAGCCGTGATCGCCGCCCACCAACAGTAAACGCCCTTGCTCGCCCTTGTGCGAACAAGGGCGGCGCGGCTTCAGCCACAACGCCAGAGACTCTGCGGTAACCCGATGAATCTGCGCCGGTTGCCTCGCCAGCCAGCCAGATAATCCTAGCGTACTCTGATGAAGTTGCCCGACCCAATCGCGGGCCTGGCCGGTTAACAGGCCCGGTTTTAGGGCGATAAAGGTGACGGTGTGCGTAGCGCGGATGACCGCACCAGGCGTAGCGCCACTTTCGGCCAGCAGGCCTGAGGGGATATCAAGTGCGATAACCGGCGCTGAACTGCGGTTAGCGGCCTCAATCAAGGCATTGTAAGGCGCTCGCGGTGCGGTCCCCAACCCGGTGCCGAGCAGGCCATCGATAATCAGATCGATACTTTCCGGCCAGCGGCTGTCAGCCGGATGAATTTCACCCCCGGCGTTCAACCAGGCCTGCCGGGCGGCGGCGGCCTCAACGGGTAAGGGCCGCGCGCCCTCGCAGGCAATCAACGTAATCTTTACACCGGCGGCGGCAGCCAGTCTGGCGACCACGTAACCGTCGCCGCCGTTGTTGCCGTGGCCGCACAGTACCAGCCAATGGCTGCCTGCCGGGTATTGGTCGCGTGCCAGGGCGTAAGCTGCCTCACCGGCACGCTGCATCAAATCGTAGAGTGAAATGCCGAGCGAGGCGGCGGCGGCAGGTTCTGCCTGTCGGATCCCGTCCGCAGACCAGACAGAGTGTGATAAACTGTCGGTGTATTGTTTTTCACTGTGGCCCGTCATGACACACCCCCTCGATCTCAATCAACTCGCCCAACATATCAAGCAATGGGGGCAATCGCTAGGATTCCAGCAGGTAGGCATTTGTGATACCGATCTGAGCGCCGAAGAACCCAAGTTGCAGGCATGGCTGGACAAGCAATACCACGGCGAAATGGAGTGGATGGCGCGCCATGGCATGCTGCGCGCACGGCCGCATGAGTTGCTGCCCGGTACGCTGCGGGTGATCAGCGTGCGCATGAACTACCTGCCGGCGAAAGCGGCCTTTGCCAGCACCCTGAATAATCCGCAATTGGGCTACGTCAGCCGCTATGCGCTGGGGCGGGACTATCATAAATTGCTGCGCCAGCGGCTGAAAAAGCTCGGCGACCAGATCCAGGCCTACTGCGGCGAGCTGAACTTTCGTCCCTTTGTCGATTCGGCGCCGGTGATGGAGCGTGCATTGGCCTCCAAGGCCGGCATTGGCTGGGTTGGTAAACACTCACTTATTCTCAATCGCGAAGCCGGTTCCTGGTTCTTTCTCGGAGAACTGCTGATCGATCTGCCGCTACCGGTGGATGAACCACAGCCGGAACAGTGTGGCCGCTGCGTCGCCTGCATCACCACCTGCCCGACCGGTGCGATTGTCGCGCCTTACACCGTGGACGCGCGCCGCTGTATCTCCTACCTGACTATCGAGCTTGAGGGCGCCATCCCGGAAGAGTTCCGCCCATTGCTGGGTAACCGCATTTACGGCTGTGATGACTGCCAGCTTATCTGCCCGTGGAATCGCTTCTCCCAGCTCACCGACGAAGATGATTTCAGCCCGCGCGCTGCGCTGCATGCGCCTCAGTTGATTGAACTGTTCGGCTGGACGGAAGAGAAATTCCTGCGCATTACCGAAGGTTCCGCCATTCGGCGTATCGGCCATTTGCGCTGGCTGCGCAATATCGCCGTAGCGCTGGGCAATGCCCCTTATCAGGATGCCGTGGTGATAGCGCTACGCTCCAGGCTGAGCCAGAACCCCATGCTGGACGAGCATATTGACTGGGCGCTTGAGCAACAGTTGGCGCGACGGGAAGCGCAGGGTATAGAAGTGCAGACAACGCAGAAAAAACGATTGATACGGGCGGTGGAAAAAGGATTACCGAGGGATGCGTAAAGCCCCTGCCGGATCCGTTGTCCAGACCCCGATAGTCGCTCTGTGGATTTGTGCATAAAAATAAAAATGCTTTGTCTTTCAACTGCAACAAAAAGAGCAAGTGATCGGCATAACGTTTTCTTATAAAAAAATATAGATACAAATCAATAAATTACATATTTCATTTCGGTGGCGTTGATTTTTTGAACTGAGGGTATTATGAGCGCTATCTGTGGATAACTCTGTTCACAACATTTCGACAGGGTGTGTATGGAGAGACAAAGAGCCCCGCCGGCAAAGGCGTTGAACTGAGTTTAATCGAAGATAAAATTGGAGCGGGAAACGAGACTCGAACTCGCGACCCCGACCTTGGCAAGGTCGTGCTCTACCAACTGAGCTATTCCCGCATTGAGATGCTTTGGGCACCTGGCCATCAAACAACAACATGGCCTTTGAATTTTTTGGAGCGGGAAACGAGACTCGAACTCGCGACCCCGACCTTGGCAAGGTCGTGCTCTACCAACTGAGCTATTCCCGCGTCGCATGGGTACTGCTTGATACTTTTTTTATTCATCACGCCGCATAAGCAGCATTGTTGAATTTGGAGCGGGAAACGAGACTCGAACTCGCGACCCCGACCTTGGCAAGGTCGTGCTCTACCAACTGAGCTATTCCCGCCCGGCGTATCGATGTCGGAACTAAACGAAATTCTTCATCGGTACGGGGTGCGCATTATACGAGAAATCCTTTTTGTCGCAAGCCCCTAAAAGCAAAAAAACGCGATTTTTGTTTGATTGCCGATTAAAGCGTCAAACTGGCTAATTAAGCGGCGGAATCGAGTGCTTTCACAGTATAGGGCCCCCAAAGGGGCCCGAGCCGCCATCACAATTGGATGAAATGCTCGCGGTAATAGGCCAGTTCAGCCACGGACTCGCGGATATCATCCATCGCCTGGTGAGTACCCTGCTTTTTAAAGCCGCTGAGAATTTGCGGTTTCCAGCGGCGTGCCAGCTCTTTCAGCGTACTGACGTCCAGATAACGGTAATGGAAGTAGGCTTCAAGCTCGGGCATATAGCGGAACAGGAAACGGCGATCCTGACCGACGCTATTGCCGCAGATTGGCGATTTGCCCGCCGGCACCCATTGCTGGAGGAAGGCGATGGTTTCCAGTTCAGCGGCGCGATCGTCGAAGCGACTGGCCTTCACCCGCTCCACCAGCCCGCTGCCGGTATGGGTACGCACGTTCCAGTCATCCATCAGGCCGAGCTGTTCGTCGGATTGATGGACGGCGATGGTCGGCCCCTCAGCAAGAATGTTCAGATTGGCGTCAGTGACCAGCGTGGCGATCTCGATAATGCGATCGCGCTCCGGATCCAACCCGGTCATCTCCAGATCGATCCAAATCAGGTTGTTTTCGTTTCCTGTCATGATATTTCCTGCGTAAAAGCCGAAAGATAAACAAAGCGTGGGCAAGGCGGCGACCGGCGCTGGCTGTTTGCCGGCGGCGATACGCGGTGCGTAGCGGCTAACAACGGTTATTTAATATAAAATAGCGTGTATCATAGCCTTTTTGGTCGCCACGAGCGATAAAAGCCGATTCAAGTGAGGCGCAGTGACTAAGAACAAACTGTCCAAAGGTCAACAACGCCGCGTACAGGCGAACCATCAGCGTCGCCTGAAGCGCACTGATAACAAACCGGAACTGGATGATTCCCAACTGGGCGAGCCGCAAGACGGCATCGTTATCAGCCGTTTCGGCATGCACGCCGATGTTGAAGCCGCGGATGGCACCCAGCATCGCTGCAACATTCGCCGCACGTTACGTTCGCTGGTAACCGGCGATCGCGTAGTGTGGCGTCCCGGCGTGGGGGCCCATGAAGGGGTCAAGGGCATCGTCGAGGCGGTGCATGAACGTACCTCGGTGCTGAACCGCCCCGATTTCTACGACGGCGTGAAGCCGATCGCCGCCAATATCAATCAGATCGTTATCGTTTCGGCGATCCTGCCGGAGCTTTCGCTGAATATGATCGATCGCTACCTGGTGGCGTGTGAAACGCTCGAGGTCGAACCGCTGATCGTTCTGAATAAAATCGATCTGCTGGATCCGCCGGCACGCAAGGTGGTCGACGGCATGATGGCGATTTACCGCCATATCGGTTACCGGGTGCTGGAAGTCTCCAGCCAGACGCGCGAAGGCATGGAAGCGTTTGAACAGGCGTTGGCCGATCGTATCAGTATCTTCGCCGGCCAGTCCGGTGTGGGCAAATCCAGCCTGCTGAATGCCTTGCTGCCGCCAAGCGATAAGCAAATTCTGGTAAATCAGGTTTCCGATGTCTCCGGCCTGGGGCAACATACCACCACCGCCGCGCGGCTGTACCACTTCCAGCACGGCGGCGATGTGATCGACTCGCCGGGAGTCCGTGAATTTGGCCTGTGGCATCTGGATCCGGAACAAATCACCCAAGCCTATGTCGAATTCCGTGACTATTTAGGCGGTTGTAAATTCCGCGACTGCCGCCACGACACCGACCCAGGCTGCGCCATCCGCGCGGCGGTGGAAAAAGGCGATATCGCAAAAGAGCGTTTCGACAACTACCACCGCATTCTGGAAAGCATGGCGCAAGTGAAGGTTCGCAAAAACCTCACGGACGCCGCAGACTGATCGTTGCGGGCGGGCGTTGACAGTGGCGGCGCCACCGTTACAATGCGCGCCCTTTACCCTGATTCAAGAGGTTAACGTGCTGGATAGCATCAAAATTAAATTGCAGTATTGGTTGCCGAAGCTGGCGCTGACTCGTCTGGCCGGCTGGGGCGCAGACAAACAGGCCGGTTGGCTCACCCAGCTTGTCCTGAAGGGGTTCGCCCGCTACTACCGCGTGAATATGCAGGAAGCGCAACAGCCAGAGTTGTCCTCCTATGCCACCTTTAACGAATTCTTCGTTCGCCCGTTGCGTGACGGCGCACGTCCCATCATCGGCGAAGCCAATTGGTTGGCGCTGCCTGCCGACGGCGCTATCAGCCAGCTCGGCCCGATCCGCGAAGACCAGATCTTCCAGGCCAAGGGCCATCATTACAGCCTGGAAGCGCTGCTGGCCGGCAACTACATGCTGGCGGAACCCTTCCGTAACGGTCTGTTCGCCACCACTTACCTGGCACCACGTGATTATCACCGCGTCCACATGCCGTGCGCCGGCGTGCTGCGTGAAATGATTTACGTGCCGGGCGATCTGTTCTCCGTGAACCCGCTGACCGCCGCCAACGTGCCGAATCTGTTCGCGCGCAATGAACGCGTGATCTGCGTATTTGATACCGCCATTGGGCCAATGGTGCAGATCCTGGTGGGCGCCACCATTGTCGGCAGCATTGAAACCGTTTGGGCCGGCACCGTAACGCCGCCGCGAGAAGGCATCATCAAACGCTGGACCTATCCGGCAGAAGGCGCTGAAGGCGCAATCGCACTGGAAAAAGGCGCTGAAATGGGCCGCTTCAAGCTCGGTTCCACGGTCATCAACCTGTTTACCCCAGGCAGCGTGCAGTTCGCTCCACAGCTGAATAACGGTACCGTCACCCGCATGGGTGAAGCCTTCGCCGAAATCCCGGCTGCGCCAACTGCCACTGAAACACCGCAGATCTAAAGGAATTGACGCCGTGCGCCTGATTATCACGCTATTGCTCGGTTGTTTACTGTCTCAACCGGTGCTGGCCGCTGCGGTGCCCACAGAGACTCAGCTCAAACAGGAGCTGAAGCAGGCAGAGAGCAACAAAAACGCGCCTAATCAGGCGGAAACCACCGAGGCGCTGCAGAGCGCCCTCAACTGGCTGTCGGAGCGCCAGGAGTCGATGACGCGCTCCGAACAGTATCAGCGGGTGATCGATGATTTCCCGAAGATGACGCAGGAACTGCGCCGTCAACTGACGCTGGAAGACAACAAAATCCTGCCAAATGGCGACAACCTGCCCGCCAGCGATCTGGAACAACAGATCCTGCAAACCAGCAGCCTGTTGCTGGAACAGGCGCGTCTGCTGCAACAAGAACAGGAGCGCACGCGGGAGATCAGCGATTCGCTCGGCCAGTTGCCGCAGCAGCAGACCGACGCCCGCCGCTCGCTCACCGAAGTACAGCGTCGTCTGCAAGCCCAACCCGCCAACCCTACGACCCCGCATGCCCAGGCGGCTCTGGCGCTGTTGCAGGCAGAAGCCGCGGCGCGCAAAGCCAAGGTAGATGAGTTGGAATTGGCGCAACTGTCGGCCAACAACCGCCAGGAGTTGGCGCGGATGCGCGCCGAGGTATACAAAAAGCGCCACGAGAAGATCGACGTTCAGTTGCAGGCCCTGCGCAACAACCTTAACGCCCAGCGCCAGCGCGAAGCCGAACTGGCGCTCGAAAAAACCGAGCAACTGGCCGAACAAAACGGCGACCTGCCGAAAAGCATCAGCCAACAATTGCAGATCAACCGTGAACTCTCCGCTGCCCTGAACAATCAGGCGCAGCGTATGGATCTGATCTCATCGCAGCAGCGCCAGGCCGCCGCGCAAACGCTGCAGGTACGTCAGGCGCTGAGCACCATTATCGAACAAGCGCAGTGGCTCGGTTCGTCGTCGGCGTTGGGGGAAACCCTGCGCGCCCAGGTGGCGACGCTGCCGGAAATGCCAAAGCCGCAGCAGCTGGATGGCGATATGGCCCAGCTGCGTGTACAGCGCCTGCAGTTTGAAAGCCAGTTGGAGAAACTGTCGCAGCGCGAGTTTAAACGTGACGACGGCAGCGAACTGACCAGCGCGGAACGGCGTATCGTTGAGGCACAGCTGCGCACCCAGCGTGAGCTGCTGAATTCGCTGCTTTCCGGCTGCGATACCCAGATCCTCGAGCTGACCAAGCTGAAAGTGGCCAACACCCAGCTGATTGAGGCGTTGAACGAGATCAAAGACGCCACCCACCGTTATCTGTTCTGGGTTCCGGACGTCAACCCGATCACCCTGTCTTATCCGATTAACGTGGCGCACGATCTGACACGTCTGCTGTCGCTGGATACGCTGGCACAGCTGGGCGGTGCCTTCATGATGATGGTGACCAGCAAAGAAACGTTGATCCCGATTTTCGGCGCCCTGCTACTGGTGATTTTCAGCATCAGCTCACGCAAGCACTATCACGCCTTCCTGGAACGCGCCAACAGCCGGGTCGGCAAGGTAACGCAGGACGAATTCTTCCTGACAATGCGCACCGTGTTCTGGTCGATTCTGGTGGCATTACCGCTGCCGGTATTGTGGGCCGCGCTCGGTTTTGGCCTGCAGAGCGCCTGGAACTACCCCGTGGCGGAGGCGATTGGCAAGGGGGTCACCGCAACGCTGCCGATCTTGTGGATCTGCATGATCTGCGCCGCCTTCGCCCATCCGCAAGGGCTGTTTATCGTGCACTTCCGCTGGCCGGTGAAACAGGTTTCGCGCGCCATGCGGTACTACAAGATGTCGATCTGGCTGATCGTGCCGTTGATCATGGCATTGATCACCTTCGACAGCCTGAAAGAGCGCGAGTTTGCCAATACCCTGGGGCGGCTGTGCTTTATCTTGCTGTGTTTGGCGCTGGCCATCGTCACCAAGAGCCTCAAACGCGCCGGCATTCCGCTGTATCTGGACAAGAAAGGCTCCGGCGAGAACATGGTCAACACCGCGCTGTGGGGTTTGCTGCTTTCAGCGCCGCTATTGGCCGCACTGGCCTCCGCCGTCGGTTACCTGACCACCTCACAGGCGCTGCTGGCGCGGTTGGAAACTTCGGTGGCGATCTGGTTCTTCCTGCTGGTGATTTACCACATTATTCGCCGCTGGATGTTAATCCAACGGCGACGCATCGCCTTTGACCGCGCCAAACAGCGCCGTGCCGACATCCTGGCCCAGCGCGCACGCGGCGAGGAGGAAACGACGCACACGCCAAACAGCACCGAAGGATCGATGGATGTGGATGATTCGGAGATCGATCTGGATACCATCAGCGCCCAGTCGCTGCGGTTGGTACGTTCGATTCTGACGATGATCGCGCTGGTGTCGGTGATTGTGCTGTGGTCAGAGATCCACTCCGCCTTCGCCTTCCTGGAAAACATCTCCCTGTGGGACGTGACCTCGACGGTCAACGGGGTGGAAACGGCGCATCCGATCACGCTCGGCGCAGTGTTGATAGCCATACTGGTGCTGATCGTCACCATGCAACTGGTACGTAACCTGCCGGCGCTGCTGGAGCTGGCGGTGTTGCAGCATCTGGATCTGACGCCAGGCACCGGCTACGCCATCACCACCATTACCAAGTATCTGTTGTTGCTGTTCGGCGCCATCCTCAGTTTTTCCTGGATCGGTATCGAATGGTCGAAGCTGCAGTGGGTCGTGACCGCGCTCAGCGTCGGGTTGGGCTTCGGTATGCAGGAGATTTTCTCCAACTTCATCTCCGGCCTGATCATTTTGTTCGAGAAACCGATCCGCATCGGCGATACCGTGACGATCAGAAACCTGACCGGCACCGTCACCAAGATCAACACTCGCGCCACCACCATTTCGGACTGGGATCGCAAAGAGATCATCGTGCCGAACAAGGCGTTCATCACCGAGCAGTTCGTCAACTGGTCGCTGTCGGATAACCTGACCCGTGTGGTGCTGACCGTACCTGCCCCGGGCGAGGCCAACAGCGAAGAGGTGACCAAGATCCTTCTCAACGCCGCCGAACGCTGCTCGTTGGTGCTGGACAACCCGGCGCCGGAGGTTTATCTGGTCGACCTGCAACAGGGTATTCAGATCTTCGAAATGCGTATTTACGCGGCCGAGATGGGCCATCGCATGCCGTTGCGCCACGAGATCCACCAATTGATCCTGGCAGGTTACCGCGAACACGGCATTACCCTGCCGTACCCGCCGTTCCAGGTTCGCAGCGAAACGCTGTCGCGCCTGACCAGCAATGGCCGCACCCCACCGTCAACGCCGCCGCCAAATACCAAGCGCGAATCGGGCGGCTTGTAAGCGCATAATGCAAAAAGGGTTCGGCGTGCAATGCAACACCGAACCCTTTTATCACCACAATATATCCTATGGCTTTCAAGTTGCAGCTAGGCGCCCAGCTCGCTCATCCCCAGGCGCTTACTTAAGTAAGTAACTGGGGGTGAGCGAGTGCAGGTAACAGCGCTGCGGCTTGAAAGACGACGGATATACGGTTACGCGCGCCCGACCGGGAAGGCAAGCACTTCGCTCAGGCTCTCGGCACCCAGCGCCAACATGACCAGCCGATCAACCCCTAAGGCCACGCCGGAAGATTCCGGCATACCGTGCTGCAAAGCGTCCAGCAGATTGTTATCGATCGGGTGCTGCGGCAGACCGCGTTCCGCACGTTTGCGGTTATCCTGATCAAAACGCTGGCGCTGTTCGCGGCTGTCGGTCAGCTCGCGGAAGCCATTCGCCAGTTCGATCCCCTTGAAATACACCTCAAAACGCTCCGCCACGCGGTGATCTTCGGTGCTGATCTCCGCCAATGACGCCTGGCTGGCCGGGAAGTGATAAACGAACGCCGGCTTGTCACGCCCGATGTAGGGCTCCACGCCGACGGTGAACAACAATTGCAGCAGCGTATCGCGGTCTTCTTCCGTATCGGCAATGTTGCTCAGATCGAGCTTGGCCGCCGCTTCACGCAGTTGCGCTTTCTCTGCCGACAGCGGATCGATATCCAGATGGCGCAGGAAAGCCTGCTGATAGGACAAGGTTTCCGCGCTGCCGCAATCCAGCACCTGCTGGAGCAAATCATCCACCTCATTCATCAGCCGGTACATGTCGTAATGTGGACGGTACCACTCCAGCATGGTGAATTCCGGGTTGTGATGGCGACCGGCCTCTTCATTACGAAAACTGCGCCCCATCTGATAGATCGGGCCGCTACCCGCCGCCAGCAGGCGCTTCATGTGATATTCCGGGCTGGTCATCATGTACAGCGTCAGGCCATCCGCCGCACCCGGGCCGACAAAACGCGTCTGGAACGGGAACAGGTGGATATCGGTAACCGTCGCCTGGCTCATGGTTGGCGTCTCAACTTCCAATACGCCACGATCGGCGAAGAAACGCCGGATCTCAGTCAGGATCGCTGCGCGTTTCAACAAATTGGCGATGGGTGCACTTGGTTGCCAGCTTGCCGTTTCGCTCATGGTAATTACTCCGAAATCAAACAGGGGATGCAGTCTACTCGTATCCAGGCATGCAAACAAATTCTTAACAGCCGGGTGCCTTTAACGGCGGTAATTCCTCACAAACGCGTAGCCACAAGGTTAATAAAAGGTGAATAAACGTTAAATATCCCTTGCAGGCAATAATTCCTCCAACCAACAGCTAAAAGACAAAACAATCGATCACATCAAATTTCTTCTACTTAACTTTAGGTATAGTTAATTCCACATAATTGGTGGGAGATATCTATCCTCAGTCTTTATGCAATATCAATCGGTTCAATTAGTTAGTACCCGAAGCGTTTTTGTAAATATTAAGCATAGATATTTAATTCGCCGTTCTTAATAAGAATATTGGAGGAATGCAGTGCAAACCTTTAACGCCGATCTTGCCATTATTGGGGCCGGGGGTGCTGGTTTACGTGCAGCGATAGCCGCAGCGGAAGCCAACCCTCAACTGAAAATCGCCCTGATTTCCAAAGTCTACCCGATGCGCAGCCATACGGTGGCCGCCGAAGGGGGCTCCGCCGCCGTCACTCAGGATCATGATAGCTTCGATTACCACTTCCACGACACCGTTGCCGGTGGCGACTGGTTGTGCGAGCAGGACGTGGTCGATCATTTCGTCCACAACTGCCCACGTGAAATGGCGCAGCTTGAACAGTGGGGCTGCCCGTGGAGCCGTAAACCGGACGGTTCGGTCAACGTACGCCGTTTTGGCGGCATGAAGATTGAACGCACCTGGTTCGCCGCCGACAAGACCGGCTTCCATATGCTGCACACCCTGTTCCAGACCTCGCTCAAATACCCGCAAATCCAGCGTTTCGACGAACACTTCGTGCTGGACATTCTGGTGGATGATGGCCAGGTCCGTGGCCTGGTGGCGATGAACATGATGGAAGGCACCCGCGTGCAGATCCGCGCCAATGCGGTGATCATGGCTACCGGCGGCGCCGGGCGCGTATACCGCTACAACACCAACGGCGGCATCGTCACCGGTGATGGCATGGGCATGGCGTTCCACCACGGCATTCCGCTGCGCGATATGGAGTTCGTGCAGTATCACCCGACCGGCCTGCCGGGCTCCGGCATCCTGATGACCGAAGGTTGCCGTGGCGAAGGCGGCATTCTGGTGAACAAGGACGGCTATCGTTACCTGCAAGATTACGGCATGGGCCCGGAAACACCGCTGGGCGAACCGAAAAACAAATATATGGAGCTCGGTCCACGCGACAAGGTTTCTCAGGCCTTCTGGCACGAATGGCGCGCCGGCCGCACCATCGCCACCCCGCGCGGCGACGTGGTCTATCTGGATCTGCGCCACCTGGGGGAAAAGAAACTGCTGGAACGTCTGCCGTTCATCTGTGAACTGGCGAAAGCCTACGTCGGCGTCGATCCGGTAAAAGAACCGATCCCGGTACGCCCGACCGCGCACTACACCATGGGCGGCATTGAAACCGATCAGAACTGCGAAACCCGCATTAAAGGGCTGTTCGCCGTCGGCGAATGCTCTTCCGTCGGTCTGCACGGCGCCAACCGCCTCGGCTCTAACTCGCTGGCGGAACTGGTGGTGTTCGGCCGCGTAGCCGGCGAGAACGCCGCCCGCCGCGCGCTGGAAAGCAACCCGGCCAATGGGAGCGCACTGGATGCTCAGGGCCGTGATGTCGAAGCCCGGTTGAGCAACCTGATGAAGCAGGAAGGCAACGAAAACTGGTCAAAAATCCGCGATGAAATGGGCCTGTCGATGGAAGAAGGTTGCGGCATCTACCGTACGCCGGAGTTGATGCAAAAGACCATCGATAAACTGGCAGAACTGAAAGAGCGCTTCAAGCGCGTCAAAATCGCCGACAGATCCAGCGTGTTCAATACCGACCTGCTGTACACCATCGAATTGGGCTACGGGCTGGACGTGGCGGAATGCATGGCGCACTCCGCCTTCAACCGTAAAGAATCGCGCGGCGCGCACCAGCGCCTGGACGAAGGCTGTACCGAACGCGACGACGTGAACTTCCTGAAGCATACGCTGGCGTTCCATAACCCGAATGGTGCGCCGCGACTGGAATACAGCGACGTGAAGATCACCAAATTGCCACCGGCCAAACGTGTGTACGGCGCTGAAGCCGACGCGCAGGATAAAAAGGACAAGGAGCAGGCAAATGGCTGAGATGAACACCCTGAAAATCGAGGTCATGCGCTATAACCCGGAACGCGACGCCGAGCCGCATTTCGAGACCTTTGCAGTGCCTTATGACGAGCAAACCTCGCTGCTCGATGCGCTGGGCTACATCAAGGATAACCTGGCGCCCGACCTTTCCTACCGCTGGTCATGCCGCATGGCGATCTGCGGCTCGTGCGGCATGATGGTTAACCGGGTGCCGAAACTGGCCTGTAAAACCTTCCTGCGCGAATACACCGGCGGCATGAAGGTGGAAGCGCTGGGCAACTTCCCGATCGAGCGCGATTTGGTGGTCGATATGACCCACTTTATCGAAAGCCTGGAGGCGATTAAGCCCTATATCATCGGCAACAACCGCAAGCCGGAAGATGGCCCTAACGTGCAAACCCCGGCGCAAATGGCCAAATATCACCAGTTTTCCGGCTGCATCAACTGCGGTCTATGCTATGCCGCCTGCCCGCAGTTCGGTCTGAACCCGGAATTTATCGGCCCGGCGGCGATCACCCTGGCGCACCGCTATAACCTGGATAACCGCGATCATGGCAAGAAGCAGCGCATGGCGCAACTCAACGGCCAGAACGGCGTCTGGAGCTGTACCTTTGTCGGTTACTGCTCTGAAGTGTGTCCAAAGCACGTCGACCCGGCCGCTGCCATCCAGCAGGGCAAGGTGGAAAGCGCCAAAGACTTCATGATCGCCATGCTGAAGCCGCAATAAGGGAGAGAACCGCAATGACAACACAACGTAAGCCTTATGTGCGCACCATGACGCCGACCTGGTGGCAAAAGCTCGGTTTCTACCGCTTCTATATGCTGCGTGAAAGCACCTCGGTGCCGGCGGTGTGGTTCAGCATCGTACTGATTTACGGCATTTTTTCGCTGAAAGGCGGTGTGGATAGCTGGGCCGGCTTCGTCGGTTTTCTGCAAAACCCGCTGGTGCTGCTGATTAACGTTATCGCCCTGCTGGCGGCGCTGCTGCATACCAAAACCTGGTTCGATCTGGCGCCGAAAGCCGCCAATATCGTGGTCAACAACGAGAAAATGGGACCAGGGCCGATAGTGAAAGCACTGTGGGCGGTGACGCTGGTCGCCAGCGCGATCATTTTGGCCGTAGCCTTGGTGTAACCCGGAGGAAATATGATAAATCAAACACCTAAACGCTCCGACGAACCGGTTTTCTGGGGGTTATTCGGTGCAGGCGGCATGTGGGGAGCCATTGTCGCACCCGCCATCGTGCTGCTGGTCGGCATTTTGCTGCCGCTGGGCCTGTTCCCCGGCGACGCGCTGGGCTATGACCGTGTACTGGCGTTTTGCCAAAGCCTGATCGGCCGCCTGTTCTTGCTGCTGATGATTATCCTGCCGCTGTGGTGCGGTTTGCACCGAATCCACCATGCGATGCACGATTTGAAAATTCACGTGCCGGCCGGTAAATGGGTGTTCTACGGCCTGGCGGCCATTCTCAGCGTGGTGACGCTGATTGGGGTAGTCACTCTGTAAGCCCCTTGGCGGCCGGCCCACGTTGGCCGCCAACCTTCTCTTTCGGCTACACTGTTTATCTGACCCCGGTAATACAGGAGTAACCAATGCGTTTATGGTCAAAGCTTTGCGTGATTTTTTCCGCCCTTCTTTCCGTCGCTTGCAGCGTCACACCCCCCAAAGACGTCAGGGTAGTGACCCCTTTCGATAGCAAAAGCTATCTGGGCACCTGGTATGAAATCGCCCGTCTCGATCACCGCTTTGAGCGTGGCCTGCAACAGGTTACCGCCAACTACAGTCCACGGGCTGACGGTGGCCTGAAGGTGATCAACCGCGGCTTTAATGTGCAAAAACAGCAATGGCAAGAAAGCGAAGGCAAAGCCTATTTTATAGGCTCGCCGCAGGTGGCCGCTCTGAAGGTTTCGTTCTTCGGCCCCTTTTATGGCGGCTATAACGTGATTGAACTGGATGCGGAATATCGCTACGCGCTGGTCTGCGGCCCTAACCGAGATTATTTATGGATCCTGTCGCGCACGCCAACATTGGACGCCACCACGCGCGACAGGCTGGTGCAAACCGCCAGGAGTTACGGGTTTGCTACCGATAAACTAATCTGGGTGCAACAAGCCACGACTCAGTGACTGCTGAACTTCAGCCCGAGGATGCCGACGACAATCAGGCACAGGCTGAGAATACGCGCGATATTGGTCGATTCGCCGAGCAGCACCATCCCCATAATTGCCGCCCCTACCGCGCCGATACCGGTCCAAACCGCATAAGCCGTGCCGGCAGGCAGCGTTTTCATGGCATGCGCCAACAGCAGCATGCTGACCACCATGGCGGCGACAGTGATAATGCTGGGTGTCAGGCGGGTAAAGCCGTGGGTATATTTCAGGCCGATAGCCCACACCACCTCGAGCAAACCGGCAATAAGCAGAATAATCCAAGCCATGAACAGGCTCCGTTACGATGGGGTCGTCCCCGGAAGCTGATGCGTAAACAGGTCGTCCCGTTTAGCCTTGTGAAAATGCCCGGGAATTATACCCGCGCCTGGGAAGGATAGCAGCACAAAGGTGGCGTTTGCCAAGGTCGGAGGTGAAGCGGTATCCCACAGTGGGAGGGTTACGTGGAATACCACAAGAGGCAAAAAGGCAGGTTATTCTGCACTGCGCTGGATGGCTTCCCCGCCGGCCTGCACGTCTTTACCTACGCCTTTGGTGGTGTTGCATGCGGTCAATGAGGTCAGGATCATCAAAGAGAAAATCGCGATAATACTTTTCTTCAGCATATGAAAGTCCTTATTTGTCAGTGACGAAAAAGTACGGCTTTCTAAGCTTAGTAAATATTAACGAGAGTTGCTGTTTAAAACGCGTTTATTTTGCACAATTACATTACTGAAATTAATGATTTTAGCTGGCCGTCCGTGAAATAGCGCCGCCGAGGTGCTGAACATCCTCACCGAAACCACGGAAAGTATTACAACCGCTAAGGGAGACAAGTAACAACAGGGAGATCACGGCCAACAGAGTTTTCTTCATCATGCAGAGTCTGCCAACGATATGCGGAAAGGGATAAAGCAAAGGAGCCACTCAGGGCTCCTTTGTTTGGAAACTTATTTTACGCGTGAAACGTATTCGCCAGAGCGAGTATCAACACGGACAACTTCGCCAATCTGTACGAACAATGGCACTTTTACCACGGCGCCAGTGCTCAGGGTCGCAGGCTTGCCGCCGGTACCGGCAGTATCGCCTTTCAGGCCAGGATCGGTATCCGTGATTTCTGCTTCGATAAAGTTCGGTGGCTGAACGGCGATTGGGCGGCCGTCCCACAGCGTAACGATACATTCCGCGTTATCTTGCAGCCATTTTGCCGCGTCAGAAACGGTTTTTTCTTCAACCCCGTGTTGCTCGAAAGTCTCAGGGTGCATGAAGTGGTAGAACTCACCGTCGTTGTACAGGTAGTTCATGTTGGTATCTACAACGTCTGCGCCTTCGCAAGAGTCGGTAGATTTAAAGGTTTTTTCTACGCGGCTGCCGGTCAGCAGACGGCGCATTTTAACGCGCGCAAACGCCTGGCCTTTGCCCGGTTTAACGAACTCGCTGGATTCGATGGCATAAGGCTCGCCTTCGAACATGATTTTAAGACCCGGACGGAAATCGTTGCTAGAATAAGTCGCCATGATGGCCCCTCTGAATATTTAAACTGGTAGCTTAGCCAAAAAAATGGCACACATTATAACCCAAAATACGGCATATAGAGAAGATTGGTTGCATCAACTCGCCGATGTTATTACCGATCCTGATGAATTACTGCAGCTTTTATCACTGAATACGCATCCGGACCTGCCGCAGGGCCGCGAGGCCCGTCGATTGTTCGCACTGCGCGTCCCTCGCGCCTTCGCGGCACGCATGCGCCCCGGCGATGCCAATGACCCGCTGCTGCGCCAGGTCCTGACCGTTAGCGAAGAATTCATCAATGCGCCCGGCTTCACTACCGATCCGCTGGACGAACAGCGCAGCGTGGTGCCAGGCCTGTTGCATAAATACCGTAACCGCGCTCTGCTGCTGGTCAAGGGTGGCTGTGCGGTCAACTGCCGCTACTGTTTCCGCCGCCATTTTCCGTATCAGGACAACCAAGGCAACAAGGCCAACTGGCGTCAGGCGCTGGATTATATCCGCCAACACCCGGAACTGGATGAGATTATTTTCTCCGGCGGCGATCCGCTGATGGCGAAAGATCATGAACTCGACTGGCTAATCGGCGAGTTGGAAGCCATTGCGCACCTGAAACGCCTGCGTATCCATACCCGTCTGCCGGTAGTGATCCCCGCACGCATTACGCCGGAGCTGTGCCGTCGGCTGTCCGCTTCGCGCCTGCAGGTGCTGATGGTTACGCACATCAACCACGCCAATGAAATTGACCGCGAGCTGCAGGCCAGCATGGCGCAACTACGTCTGGCAGGTGTCACGCTGCTAAATCAAAGCGTGCTGCTGCGCGGTATCAATGACAACGCCGACACGCTGGCGACACTGAGCAACGCGCTGTTTGATGCCGGCATTCTGCCCTATTACATCCACGTACTGGATAAGGTGCAGGGCGCGGCACACTTTATGGTCAGCGACGACGAAGCGCGCGCGATCATGCAGGCGCTGCTGAGCAAAGTTTCCGGCTACATGGTGCCGCGTCTGACGCGTGAAGTCGGCGGCAAGCCAAGCAAAACCCCCCTCGATCTGCATCTGATGCAAAGCTGATCGACTGCCCGTTCCAGATACAAAAAGAGGCATGCCTGGGCATGCCTCTTTTTTGTGTTATACCCTGCTCGTTACTGCGTTAGGGGCACTTGTAAACCTGGCCAATCATTTTGCTGTCCAGCGGGGCAAAGCTTGAAAGCAGGTTCTGCGTCGGGCTGGTTGCGCCATAGATGACATTGCCACCCATTGCCGCTGCCTTGTTACGCAGGTCGTTTGCCGCACCGCGCATAGAGCTGCCTTCGCCGCCGTTACCGGACAACCAGTTGCTCTGGGTGCCG
This sequence comes from Serratia plymuthica NBRC 102599, assembly GCF_001590925.1. Lineage (GTDB taxonomy): Bacteria > Pseudomonadota > Gammaproteobacteria > Enterobacterales > Enterobacteriaceae > Serratia > Serratia plymuthica. Next base: position 9,175 of record NZ_BCTU01000035.1, on the reverse strand, counting down.
GTCACTTCGCCCACCAGCTGGCATTCAGCCGCCGGTTTGGTGTCGGTAAATTTGACCTGCTGGCCTGCGGCGGACAGTTCGTTGGTGCTGCTGCAACCTGCCAGCAGCATAGCTGCCGAAAGACCCAGTAAGGCTTTAATCCGCATCTTGTTCCCCATATGATATTGAGAATTCTGCACAAGCTTATCAGAAAGCGTTGCTATCTCTTAAGCATCCGTTGCCACGGGTACCGGGTCAACGCCTTGAGCGACAGCTGATGAAATATCAGTTTACCAGCTAAATCACTCCGGGCTGCAAAAATATCATCAAATACAGTGCGGCAAAGAGCACAGAATAAAAAAACCCCGGCCAATTGACCGGGGTTCTCAGCACACAGACAGTGTGGGGGATGATTACATCATGCCGCCCATGCCACCCATGCCGCCCATACCGCCAGCGCCGCCTAAATCAGGCGCATCGCTTTTCGGCAGGTCGGTCACCATGCACTCGGTGGTGATCATCAGGCCAGCCACAGAAGCCGCGTACTGCAGAGCAGAACGGGTTACTTTGGTTGGATCCAGGATACCCATCGCGATCATGTCGCCGTATTCTTCAGTTGCTGCGTTGTAACCGTAGTTACCTTCGCCCGCTTTCACGGTGTTGGCAACAACAGATGGCTCTTCGCCGCAGTTCAGAACGATCTGACGCAGTGGTGATTCCATTGCGCGCAGCGCAACTTTGATACCCACGTTCTGATCTTCGTTCACGCCACGCAGATCGCTCAGTTTGGACGCAGCGCGAATCAGCGCAACACCACCACCAGCAACTACGCCTTCTTCTACCGCTGCACGGGTTGCGTGCAGAGCATCTTCAACGCGAGCTTTCTTCTCTTTCATTTCAACTTCGGTAGCAGCACCGACTTTGATTACCGCAACGCCGCCAGCCAGTTTAGCTACGCGCTCTTGCAGTTTTTCACGGTCGTAATCAGAAGTTGCTTCTTCGATCTGCTGACGAATCTGGGACACGCGGCCCTGGATCGCAGGTTCTTCACCATTGCCATCGATGATGATAGTGGTGTCTTTGTTGATAACGATGCGTTTAGCCGTACCCAGGTCTTCCAGAGTCGCTTTTTCCAGCTCCAGACCAATCTCTTCAGAGATAACGGTACCGCCAGTCAGGGTAGCGATATCCTGCAGCATGGCTTTACGACGGTCGCCGAAACCAGGTGCTTTAACCGCAGCCACTTTCACGATGCCGCGCATGGTGTTGACCACCAGGGTAGCCAGCGCTTCGCCTTCAACATCTTCAGCGATGATCAGCAGCGGTTTGCCGGCTTTCGCCACGGCTTCCAGTACCGGCAGCATTTCACGGATGTTGGAGATTTTTTTGTCAGCCAGCAGGATGAACGGGCTTTCCAGTTCGATAGAGCCGGTTTCTGGTTTGTTGATGAAGTACGGGGACAGGTAACCGCGGTCGAACTGCATACCTTCAACAACGTCCAGCTCGTCTTGCAGGCCAGTGCCTTCTTCAACGGTGATGACGCCTTCTTTGCCCACTTTCTCCATGGCTTCTGCAATCAGTTTACCCACGGTTTCGTCGGAGTTTGCAGAGATGGTGCCTACCTGAGCGATAGCTTTGGAGTCAGAGCAAGGTACGGACAGTTTTTTAAGCTCTTCAACAGCGGCGATAACCGCTTTGTCGATACCGCGCTTCAGATCCATCGGGTTCATGCCGGCAGCTACTGCTTTCAGGCCTTCGGTGATGATGGATTGAGCCAGTACGGTTGCAGTGGTGGTGCCGTCGCCCGCAGCGTCGTTCGCTTTAGAGGCCACTTCTTTCACCATCTGCGCACCCATGTTTTCAAACTTGTCTTCCAGTTCGATTTCACGGGCAACGGATACGCCATCTTTAGTGATGGTAGGAGCGCCGAAGGATTTATCCAGCACTACGTTACGGCCTTTCGGGCCCAGGGTCACTTTTACTGCATCAGCGAGAACATTCACGCCGCGGAGCATTTTCACGCGAGCGTCATTGCCGAATTTTACGTCTTTAGCTGCCATTGGTATTTCCCTTCAACTCGTTTCGTTCAGTTCAGAAGATAAAGCGTAATTACGCTTCAACAATTGCCAGAATGTCGCTTTCGGACATGATCAACACTTCTTCATTGTCGATCTTCTCTGCTTTCACGCCGTAGCCGTCGTTGAAAATCACGATATCGCCAACTTTCACATCCAGCGGTTGGATGTTGCCGCTTTCCAGAACACGCCCTTTACCCACTGCCACAACTTCACCACGAGTAGATTTACCCGCTGCAGAGCCAGTCAGAACGATGCCGCCAGCAGATTTTGATTCAACTTCTTTGCGCTTGACGATAACGCGGTCATGCAATGGACGAATACTCATTGAACGCTCTCCTGTAAGAAGGTTTCTATCAGATTTAGGGTTGTCACCGGATTGTTGTTACCGGCCTCGTGGGATTTGAAATGGGGGCATTCCATCCCCCTTCAAGGGGCCAGTCAAAAAAATTTTCGCTTTTGACGGCAATCCAGAGGAGCAAAATGTGAAAAACGCGGCCGAGGCCGCGTTTTTTCAACGATCGTTGCGCTTGTCATGATCGTCCGGCTGATGATCCAACGTATAACGATCGTCGTCCTTACGTTGAAACTCGCCATCGAAGGTGTTGCCGTTGGCGGCATCGCCGCCCTGGCTCCAGCCGCCGGGACGGTAGACCGAAAGATGCGGCATCAATTTCAGCGTCAGCGATTTTTGCACCGGCGGCAGCAGCAACAGCAGGCCAAGGAAATCGGTGAAGAATCCCGGCACCAACAGCAGGAAGCCCGCCAGTACCAGTGAAACGCTTTTCACCATTTCCGCAGCCGGGCTTTCTCCGGCGGCCAGTTTCTGTTGCATTTGCACGAAGGTTTTCATGCCCTGGTTGCGCACCAACGAGATGCCGACGCAGGAAGTGAATACCACCAGCAACAGGGTTATCGCCACGCCCAATACGGCGGCGACTTTGATAAATAGAGATATTTCGATGTAAGCCAACAGAAATATCAGCAGTAACGGTAACCAGCGCACCTGGTTCTCCTATAAGTAACGGCACGTTCCCGCACGGTGGCGGCAAGGTGAAAAGGGGGGCCGGTAAACGGCCGACACCATTACAATGGGGTCATCCCGCCGTCATTTCAACCAACGGCCTTTTTTATTGCTAAAGTTAACAAACGTGAATGAGATCACAGAACAGGAAAAGCGTGATTCCAGAAGGCTCAGAAGGTGATCTGGATTCAGTCATTTATTACTAACCAGCATATGATCTGGGCTGCAACGGGCGCTATGGTTAATCGTTTCATGCCTGAAGCCTTCGGCAACATAATTTGATTCCCTGACTATTAATTAATTCGGCAGCAATATAAAGAAGGTTCTCATGTCAAACAACATTCGTATCGAAGAAGACCTGTTAGGAACACGTGAAGTCCCCGCAGAAGCCTATTACGGTGTTCATACCCTGCGTGCGATTGAAAACTTCTATATCAGTAACAGCAAAATCAGCGATGTGCCCGAGTTTGTCCGTGGCATGGTAATGGTAAAAAAAGCCGCAGCGATGGCGAATAAAGAACTGAAAACCATTCCGCGTAAAATCGCTGATGTCATCATTCAAGCCTGTGACGAAGTGCTGGATAAAGGCAAATGCATGGACCAGTTCCCGGTCGATGTGTTCCAGGGCGGCGCAGGTACCTCGCTGAACATGAACACCAACGAAGTGCTGGCGAATATCGGTCTGGAACTGATGGGCCATCAGAAAGGCGAATATCAGTATCTGAACCCTAACGATCACCTTAATAAATGCCAATCCACCAACGACGCCTACCCCACCGGTTTCCGCATTGCGGTTTACGCCTCCAACCAGAAACTGATCGACGCCATTAACCAGTTGCGTGAAGGCTTTGATCGCAAGGCGAAAGAGTTCGAAACCATTCTGAAAATGGGCCGCACGCAGTTGCAGGATGCCGTGCCTATGACTCTGGGTCAGGAATTCCACGCGTTCAGCGTGCTGCTGAAAGAAGAAACCCGCAACCTGCATCGCACGGCAGAACTGCTGCTGGAAGTGAACCTGGGGGCCACGGCGATTGGCACTGCGCTGAACACGCCGGAAGGCTACCCACAGTTGGCGGTGCAAAAGCTGGCGGAAGTCAGCAACCTGCCGGTGGTACCGGCCGAAGACCTGATCGAAGCCACCTCCGACTGCGGCGCCTACGTGATGGTACACAGCGCGTTGAAACGTCTGGCGGTGAAACTGTCCAAGATCTGTAACGACCTGCGCCTGCTGTCCTCTGGCCCGCGCGCCGGCCTGAACGAAATCAACCTGCCGGAACTGCAGGCGGGCTCCTCCATCATGCCGGCCAAGGTGAACCCGGTGATACCTGAAGTGGTCAATCAAGTGTGTTTCAAGGTGATTGGCAACGACACTTGCGTTACCATGGCCGCCGAAGCGGGCCAGCTGCAGTTGAACGTGATGGAGCCGGTGATTGGCCAGGCGATGTTTGAGTCAATCCACATCCTGACCAACGCCTGCTATAACCTGCTGGAAAAATGCATTAACGGCATTACCGCGAATAAAGAAGTCTGCGAACACTACGTGTTCAATTCTATCGGTATCGTCACCTATCTGAACCCGTTCATTGGCCACCACAACGGTGACATCGTCGGGAAGATCTGTGCCGAAACCGGCAAAAGCGTACGTGAAGTGGTACTGGAACGCGGCCTGCTGACCGAAGCCGAGCTGGATGACATCTTCTCCGTGGAGAACCTGATGCACCCGGCCTATAAAGCCAAACGCTATACGGATGAAAATGAACAATAACAGATACACCCGGTAGCCCTAAAAGGCACGCTAAATCCTCTGGATAGCGTGCCTTTTTACTTTCTGTCGCCCACAAATTTTTAACTTTTCATTTTCAAATAATCTTATTTTAAGGAGTAGACACTATGTTAGCCGTAGAATTGGTTATCGTTCTGCTGGCCATTTTTTTAGGGGCCAGATTGGGCGGTATCGGTATCGGATTTGCAGGCGGGTTGGGGGTTTTGGTCCTGGCGTTGATTGGCGTTAAGCCGGGCAGCATCCCTTTCGACGTGATTTCCATCATCATGGCGGTGATTGCCGCGATCTCGGCCATGCAGGTGGCCGGCGGTATGGATTATCTGGTGCAGCAAACGGAAAAACTGCTGCGCAAGAACCCTAAACACATCACGATTCTGGCGCCGATCGTCACCTATTTCCTGACTATCTTCGCCGGTACCGGCAATATCTCCCTCTCCGCCCTGCCGGTCATCGCCGAAGTGGCGAAAGAACAGGGCATCAAGCCTTGCCGACCGCTGTCTACCGCCGTAGTAGCTGCGCAAATCGCCATCACCGCCTCGCCGATTTCCGCCGCCGTAGTGTATATGTCTTCGGTGATGGAAGGTCATGGCGTCAGCTATCTGCATATGCTGATGGTGGTGATGCCGTCCACCTTCTGCGCCGTGCTGTTGATGTCGCTGCTGGTGTCCTGGCTGTTTGACTCCAAACTGTCTGACGACCCGGTTTACCTGAAACGCCTGGAAGAAGGCCTGATTACCCTGCGCGGCAACAAGGCGATAGACATCAAACCGCGCGCCAAAGCCTCGGTACTGCTGTTCCTGCTGGGTGTGGTCTGCGTGGTAGCCTACGCCATCATCAACAGCCCGGGCCTTGGGTTGGTGGCAAAACCTTTGATGAACACCACCAATGCCATTTTGATCATCATGCTGAGCGTCGCCACGCTGACCACTCTGCTGTGCCGCGTCGACACCGATATGGTGCTCAACTCCAGTACCTTCAAAGCCGGCATGAGCGCCTGTATCTGTATCCTGGGCGTGGCCTGGTTGGGCGATACCTTCGTGCAGGCCAACATCGACTGGATCAAAGAGACCGCAGGCGCTGTGATTCAATCCCATCCGTGGCTGCTGGCGGTGATTTTCTTCTTCTGTTCTGCGCTGCTGTACTCGCAGGCTGCCACCGCCAAGGCGCTGATGCCGATGGCGCTGGCGCTGAACGTCTCGCCGCTGACCGCCATCGCGTCCTTCGCCGCCGTTTCCGGCCTGTTCATTCTGCCAACCTACCCGACACTGGTCGCGGCGGTGCAGATGGACGATACCGGCACCACGCGCATCGGGCGTTTCGTGTTTAACCACCCGTTCTTTATCCCCGGCACCATCGGGGTAGTATTGGCGGTGCTGTTCGGTTTCCTGCTGGGCAGCGTGATGCTGTAATCTTTTGACCGGGGCTGCGGCCCCGGTTCTCCCCCGAACCTCGCCTCACTGGCGATAAACTCGCCTTCTAGCCAACTCGCCTTCAGGGTATAGTGCCTACTGATAATCTGGATGAGAGGGCTGAAGATGTCTGATTGCGAAGCTGTCGTCATACTCTGTACCGCGCCCGATGAGGCTACCGCGCAAGACCTGGCGGCCCGGATTTTGGGGGAAAAGCTGGCAGCCTGCGCCACGTTGCTGCCCGGCGCGACATCGCTCTATTACTGGGAAGGGAAACTGGAACAGGAGTACGAAGTGCAGATGCTGTTCAAAAGCGATCGCCGCCATCAAGATGCCCTGCTCAGCACCCTGAAACAACATCACCCGTATCAAACGCCCGAGCTGTTGGTGCTGCCGGTGATGGCTGGAGATAAAGACTACCTGTTATGGATCAACGCCTCATTAAATTAATCTTCCTGATCTGCAGCCTGTTTTTTTTGCCGCAGGCGGCTCAGGCATCGCTGTTCGGTCAAAGCGGCGGCAGCCAGTTCGTGCCCGTCGATCAGGCATTCGCCTTTGATTTTAAGCAGCAAGATCGCCAGTTGGCCCTGAGCTGGCAAATCCGTCCCGGTTACTACCTGTATCGTCAGCAAATCAAACTGGTACCGCAGCAGGCAGCGCTAGGCACCGTTGAGCTGCCCGAAGGGCTGAGCCACAAGGACGAGTTCTTCGGTGAAGTCGCTATTTTCAAGCAACAGCTCGCTCTGAACATTCCCCTGCAACAGGCGTCCAAAGGGGCCAGCCTGAGCGTGACCTATCAGGGCTGTGCGGAAGCCGGCTTCTGTTACCCGCCTGAAACGCGTGTGATCCCACTGGATGCGGTGAGTGCCGCCACAACCCCGCCCGCTGACGCGCCAACGGAACCCGCGCCAGCCAACCTGCCGTTTTCGCCACTTTGGGCCCTGTTGATTGGCATTGGCATTGCCTTCACCCCTTGCGTGCTGCCGATGTACCCATTGATTTCCGGCATCATTCTGGGCCGCGAAAAGCCACACAGCAGCGGACGCATTCTGGCGCTGGCGGTGGTTTACGTACAGGGCATGGCGCTAACCTATACCCTGCTTGGTCTGGTGGTCGCGGCCGCCGGGTTGCAGTTCCAGGCGGCGTTGCAGCACCCGTACGTGCTGATCGGCCTGTCGGTGCTGTTTATCGCGCTGGCGCTGTCGATGTTTGGCCTGTATTCGCTGCAGTTGCCCTCTTCGCTGCAAACGCGGCTGGCAGGCTGGAGCAACACCCAAAAGGGCGGCTCGCTGCCTGGGGTGTTCCTGATGGGTGCACTGGCCGGATTAATTTGTTCGCCCTGCACCACCGCGCCGCTCAGCGCCATTCTGCTTTACATCGCCCAGAGCGGCAATATGTGGGCCGGCGGCGGCACGCTGTACTTGTACGCGCTAGGGATGGGTATTCCGCTGGTGTTCGTCACCCTGTTCGGCAATCGTCTTCTGCCGCGCAGCGGGCCGTGGATGCAGTATGTAAAAGAAGCCTTCGGCTTTGTGATCCTGGCGCTGCCGGTCTTCTTGTTGGAGCGGGTAATCGGCGATGCCTGGGGACTGCGGTTATGGAGCCTGCTCGGGGTGGCATTCTTCGGTTGGGCATTCGCGCTGAGCCTGAAAACCTCGCGCGGCTGGGCGCGTGCATTGCAGTTGCTATTGCTGGCAGCGGCGGTGATCGCCGCAAGGCCGCTGCAAGACTGGGCCTTCGGCACCAATGACGCCCAGCAGAGGGTACCGGCGCACCTGAACTTCGCGCGGATTAATAACGTAGAACAACTCAACCTGGCGCTGCAGCAGGCACAGGGGAAACCGGTGATGCTGGATCTGTACGCCGACTGGTGCGTCGCTTGCAAGGAGTTCGAAAAATATACTTTCAGCGATGCGGCAGTTCAGGCTAAGCTGGCCGATGCCGTACTGCTGCAGGCGGATGTGACCGCCAACAACGCCGAACAGGCGGCGCTGCTCAAGCACCTGAAGGTCCTTGGGCTGCCGACCATTCTGTTCTTTAACGGCGCGGGCCAGGAAGTGCCGGCCGCACGCGTCACCGGATTTATGAATGCGCCTGCGTTCAGCGCGCATTTGCAGAAAACAGTGCGGTAAACGACACTGTGGATCAGAACCGAATTTGGAGGGAGCACAAGTGCAACGCGAACACGTCCTTGATACGGCACTGGGGCTGTTGGAACAACAGGGCCTGGCGACCACCACATTGGAAATGCTGGCAAACAAACTCGACGTGCAGCCGGGCGACCTTAAACGCTTCTGGCCGGATCGCGAGGCGCTGCTGTACGACAGCCTGCGCTACCACGGCCAGCAAATTGACACCTGGCGCCGCCAACTGCTGTTGGACGAAACCCTGAGCCCGCAGCAAAAGCTGCTGGCGCGCTATGACGTTCTGGCGGAGTACGTCCGGCACGATCGTTATCCCGGCTGCCTGTTTATTGCTGCCTGCAGCTTCTTCCCGGAGGTGGATCACCCGATACACCAATTGGCGGAGCAGCAAAAGCTGACGTCGCTGGAGCTGACCCGCGACCTGCTGCGCCAAATGGACGCCGACGACGCCGATATGGTGGCGCAGCAGATGGAGCTGATTCAGGAAGGCTGCCTGAGCAAACTGCTGGTAAAACGCCAGCTCCAGGATGTATCCGTCGCCAAACGGCTGGCAGAAGATATCTTGCAGGTAGCGCAGTGCCGCAGAAACGGTGCTTTAGGCTGATTGAACGGCGAAAGGCTGGGCTGACGAGGCACTTTCGCAACCAAAATGGGCGTACTTTTGCGCGCCTTGCCTGAAAAGTCAGCAACCGAATGCTTTTTCAGGTATTTCACGCATAAAGCCGTTGACGGCCCCCGCCCAATACGGTTTAATGCTGCGC
>NZ_BCTU01000034.1 GCF_001590925.1 Serratia plymuthica NBRC 102599 | reverse complement strand
CGCCGAGGTGACCCTTTTTTTATGCAATGACGACCGGAAATTCCCGTTTATGCCACCCGGCGCGCGAAGTCCCGTGGGCGGAAGCCCAAACCGGCCAACACACCAAAATAGGCGATCACGCCCGCCACCACGACCACCGCCAGTCGCAGCAGGCGCTCCAGCATATTGCCCTGATCCCATGCCGGCATCAGCCACATTACGCCAACCAATACCACTGACATCACGATTACCGCAATCACCAGTTTGGTGAGGAACGTTGCCCAACCAGGCTGCGGGTGAAAAATCTTCTGTTTACGCAACTGCCAGTACAGCAGCGAAGCGTTAAGACAGGCTCCCAGCCCAATCGACAGCGAAAGGCCGGCATGCTTTAGCGGGCCAATAAACATCAGATTCATCACCTGCGTCATGACCAGCGTGATAATGGCGATTTTTACCGGCGTTTTGATGTCCTGCCGCGAATAGAAGCCCGGCGCCAGTACCTTCACCACGATCAACCCCATCAAACCTATCGAGTACGCCACCAGCGCACGCTGGGTCATGGCCGCGTCGAAAGCGCTGAACTTGCCATACTGGAACAGCGATACGGTCAGGGGTTTCGCCAATATCCCCAGCGCGATAGCGCTCGGCAGCGCCAGCAGGAAGCACAAACGCAGCCCCCAGTCCATCAGGCGCGAATACTCATCGTGGTTACCGCTGGAAAAACTCCTGGCCAGCGACGGCAGCAGAATGGTACCCAACGCCACGCCCAGCACGCCGGAAGGAAACTCCATCAGACGGTCGGCATAGTACATCCAGGATACCGAGCCCGAGACCAGGAATGAGGCGAAAATGGTATTGATAATCAGCGAGATCTGGCTTACCGAAACGCCAAAGATCGCCGGCCCCATCTGGCGCATCACACGCCATACGCCGGCATCGCCCAGCTTGAGGCGCGGCAAGACCAACATACCGATCTTTTTCAGATGCGGAAGTTGGTAGCCCAGTTGCAGCACGCCGCCCACTACCACCGCCCAGGCCAACGCCAGCACCGGCGGGTTGAAATAAGGTGCGGCAAACAGCGCAAAACCAATCATGCTGACGTTCAACAGCGTCGGCGCAAAGGCCGGGATCGAAAAACGGTTCCAGGTATTGAGGATCGAGCCCACCAGCGAAGCCAGTGAAATCAGCAGAATATAAGGGAAAGTGATGCGCAGCAGCGACGACGTCAGCGCGAACTTGTCCGGCGAATCAACGAAGCCCGGCGCGGTAATGTAGATCACCCAAGGGGCAGCCAGCATCCCCAATACGGTGACCACCGCCAGCACCAGCGTGAGCAAGCCGGAAACGTAGGCGATAAAGGTACGAGTCGCCTCCTCACCCTGCTGGGTTTTATATTCGGCCAGGATCGGCACAAAGGCCTGAGAAAATGCGCCTTCGGCAAAAATACGGCGCAGGAGGTTGGGCAGTTTGAACGCCACGAAGAAGGCATCCGTCGCCATGCCGGCACCAAACACGCGCGCCACTATGGCGTCACGGGCAAAGCCCAACACCCGTGAAAACATCGTCATAGAGCTCACGGCGGCCAGTGATTTTAGTAGGTTCATGTGGTTGTCTGATGTGTCCCGTAAATGTCGACGCCTGCATCAGCAGGCGTCCGTAAAACTAGCGGATAAGTTTACGCATCCACAGCAGAATAGCTACCGCCATATGTTACATAGAGTTATAAGCGCGCGTGCGCTCCACGCGGGGGCGTCGCCTTACAAACCGGCATCCTGCAGCAGCCGTTCGATCACCCGCTGAGCGGCGATGGCCTGTTCCCCGGCCGTTTCCGGCACGGTCTGGTTGCTGACAGACGCGATAAAGTGCCGAATAGCGCCATCAAAACCGCGCTGCGCCAGCGTGGTCTGCCAACCCGGCGCCGGATGCTCCAGTACGCCCTGTGGATCTTCCCGCAACCATTGCCGCATATCGTTCACCTGATACACCGCCCCCTCGGCCACCGCCTGCACGCTTTCACGCTGGCTGCCGGCCCGACGATGCATACTGGTAGTCACCAGCGTTTCGCCGCAGGCAAAATGGTGTTCAGCGTACAGCAGTTCACCGGCGTCTGTGGCGCGCAGGTGGCCGCTGAGTAGTTGCCCCGCACTTCCCCCCAGCCACAGCGCGGTATCGACCACGTGCAAATAATCATCCAACAGGGTAAAACGCAGGCCGTTTGGCCCTACGCTGTCGGCCCGGTGCTTATCCATGCGAATCGACGCCGGCCGTTGCATTTCCTGTTTCAACTGAAGATACAAGGGGGAGAAACGGCGGTTAAAGCCCACCATCAACGTTTTGCCCTGCTTCTCAGCCAGTGCGATCAACTGCTCGCCCTGCTCCACGGTCTCCGCCAGCGGTTTATCGACATAAACATGCACGCCATGGCGCAGCAGTTCGCTTATCACCTGAAAATGGCTGGCTGTGCTGCTGTGAACAAATACCGCGTCACACTGTTGCGCCAGGCTATCCAGGCTGGAAAAGCAGGCCATGCGATAACTGTCGCATATCGGCTGCGCTTTTTGCTGATTAGGGGAAAAACCGCCGACCAGCGCCCAATCCGCTGCCTGTGAGAGGATGGGCAAGTAGGCTTTTTGCGCGATGCCGCCCAGCCCTACGACACCAACGCGTAACTTAGTCATGCTGCCCCCCGGCCAGTAACGTCTGCAACTGCCGTTTCAATTCTGCGACTTCGCTTTCCAGCACGCTGACGCGTTCACTCAAATCCGCATCGTCAATCTGCGCAACCTCCGCCGTCGTCTCATCAATCTGGCCGCTGAACAGATGCATAAAACGGCTTTCTCGCTTGCCTGGCTCCCGCGCCAAACGCACGACAAACGGGCCATCCTCCCGGGCGCTTAATTGCTGCAGTACCTGCTCCACTTCAGAGACATCGCTGAATTCATGCATGCGATTGGTACGGGTACGCAATTCACCGGGGGTTTGCGCCCCGCGCAGCAATAGCGTGGCTATCACCGCCAGTTCGGCTGCAGACAGTTTCAGTTGGCCGAACTCAGAATTGCAAAAGCGGTGTTCATACTTGACCACCCGGTTACCGAAACCGCTCAGCGTACGCAGAAAATGTTTTTTCAGCAGCAGGTCGAGAACCTGCTGCACTTCGCTTTCCGTCAGATCCATCACAGGTTCGCGGTTGGTTTTCTGGTTGCACGCCAAGGCGATGCCGTTCAGGGAGAGAGGATACTGATCTGGAGTGGTGACCTGTTTTTCCAGCAGGCAGCCAATCACTCTGGCTTCTTTAGCGCTTAATTCGTATTTCATTATTTGGCCTCAGCGTGGCGGTAGCCATTCTTTATTGGTGAATGCCGTCAGGACGTGATCCTGCCACTGCCCGTCGATCAGCAGATAATCCTTGGCATAACCTTCACGTTCAAATCCCAGACGAGCGAGCAACGCGCCGCTGCGTTGATTGTGCGGCATATAGTTGGCCATAATGCGGTGCATGCGCTGCTGACGCAGCATGTAGCGGAGCGCCGACTGCAGCGTTTCATACATCAGGCCCTGCCCCTGCCATTTTTCGGCCAACGAATAGCCAAGGAAACAGGCATAAAACGAACCGCGCAGTACGTTGCTGAAGTTAGCCACGCCCCGCACTTCATTTTCTTCCGGATCGAGCAGGATAAAATAGTACGCGCTGCCCTGCTTTTGCATTTCAGTGATCATCCCAAGCCGCGCCTGCCAGCCGGAAGGGTAACAATGGCTTTCATCCCGCACCGGCTCCCAGGGTTTCAGGAAAGCCCGGTTCTCGGCATAGTATTCCGCCAGACGATAGGCATCGCGTTCATGGACTAAACGCACGACCTGTCGATCGGTGATGAGACGTACTTTTGGTGATGCAGAGCGGTAGCCAAACATCATTTCCCCCGCGGTCAGAACGGTTCGATAAGAAGTATTTATTGGGGCGCGTCCGGATAATAATCCCGTAACGATCATATCCTGAGCCATTATTTTCCAACGACCGGCGCAGAACCGCACTTACCCTCATTTAATATAACCGTAGCCTGCCCCGGAGGTAAAATCCCGACAGCTCAGTAAATAAGCGATTAGTCATTTTACGGCTATTTTCGTGCGATTTTGTCGCGCAGGTAACGTATTGACGATAAAAAAATATTATCTACCTGGCCCCTATCGGTAGACGGAGATTGGGTACAAACTAAACGGGTTGCACTCCTCTCCCTCTTAATTGCTCGTGGTGAAGCATGTCTCTGGTATCGCAAGCTCGGAGCTTGGGTAAATATTTCCTGTTACTCGATAATCTGTTAGTGGTTTTGGGTTTCTTTGTGGTCTTCCCGCTTATTTCGATCCGCTTTGTCGATCAACTCGGTTGGGCTGCGGTAGTGGTGGGCGTCGCTCTGGGCTTACGGCAGTTGATTCAGCAGGGATTGGGGATCTTCGGCGGCGCAATCGCCGACCGGTTCGGCGCCAAACCGATGATCGTCACCGGCATGCTGATGCGCGCGGCAGGCTTCGCCACCATGGCGATGGCCGATGAACCCTGGCTGTTGTGGTTCTCTTGCGCCCTTTCCGCACTCGGCGGCACCCTGTTTGATCCACCGCGCACCGCACTGGTGATTAAGCTCACCCGCCCGCATGAGCGCGGCCGTTTTTATTCTCTGCTGATGATGCAAGACAGCGCCGGTGCGGTGATTGGCGCCCTGATCGGCAGTTGGTTGCTGCAATATGACTTCCACTTTGTCTGCTGGGTTGGCGCAGCCATTTTCGTGCTGGCGGCAGGCTGGAACGCCTGGTTGTTGCCGGCTTACCGTATTTCCACCGTCCGCGCCCCGATGAAGGAAGGCATGATGCGCGTGCTGCGCGACCGGCGTTTCCTGACTTATGTACTGACGCTGACCGGCTACTACATGCTGTCGGTTCAGGTAATGCTGATGCTGCCTATCGTGGTCAATGAAATCGCCGGCTCGCCGGCAGCGGTAAAATGGATGTATGCCATTGAAGCCGCGCTGTCGCTGTCACTGCTCTACCCGCTGGCGCGCTGGAGCGAAAAACGTTTTCGCCTGGAACAACGGCTGATGGCAGGCCTGCTGCTGATGACCCTCAGCCTGTTGCCCGTCGGCCTGGCGACCAGCCTGCAAGGTGTTTTCTCTCTGATCTGCTGTTTCTACCTAGGTTCCATCATCGCCGAACCTGCACGGGAAACCCTCAGCGCCTCACTGGCGGATCCGCGCGCACGCGGCAGTTACATGGGATTCAGCCGCCTGGGGCTGGCTTTGGGCGGTGCGATCGGTTACACCGGCGGCGGTTGGATGTACGACACCGGCCGGACGCTGAACATGCCCGAACTGCCGTGGATCCTGCTAGGTATCGTGGGTTTTACGACACTGTTAGCGCTGTACTGGCAGTTCAATCCGCGCACTGCCGCACCGGCGATCCTGCGCGGCGGCTGAGTTTCTTCTCTAAGTTGCCAGAAAATCAGCCGAATTTCCCAGAGCTGCTATCCTGATAGTAAAAACATAAACGGGAGAAGTTGGCGATGAGTGACGAAGATAAATTACCGCAACTGTTGGAACACATGGTACTGAACCTGCGCATGATCTACGCGCGCTCAACGTTGGTAGAAAAAGCGCTGGCCCACATCATTGCTGAAAATGCGACGCTGAAGAGTGACATCATCAAACAGTTGCAAATAGTCAACGCAGCCAACGACCGCGATAAAATCGATTTGGAAGAGGCGCGTACGCACCTGATAGACGTCATCAATTCCGTGCCCACAAAAAAATAATCTCTGCCCCGGCCCGCGTGTAATGCGCGGGCCACGCCACAATAACGCACCTTCCAACACAACTCTTCGCGACAGCCTCAGTATGCTGTGATAACTATTGCTGTTCAAACCTAAAACCGGAGCAAGCATGAAACTGTTTATCTACGATCATTGCCCATTCTGCGTTAAAGCCCGCATGATTTTCGGCCTGAAGAACCTGCCTGTCCGCCTTGTCACCTTGCTAAGCGATGATGAAGCTACGCCCATCAGCATGATTGGCAAGAAAATGGCGCCCATTCTGCAAAAAGACGATGGCAGCTACCTGCCGGAAAGCATGGATATCGTGCGCTATGTCGATAATTTCGACGGCCGGCCGCTGCTGACCGGCAAGACCAACCCGGCGATCGCCGACTGGTTGCAACGGGTCGGCGGTTACTCCGCAAAATTACTGTTGCCGCGCATCGCCAACGCCGATTTCGAAGAGTTCGCCACTGACAGCGCGCGCCAATACTTTACCCACAAGAAGCAAGCTTCAATAGGTGATTTTTCCGAGCACCTGGCCAACAGCGCCGATCTCATTGCTGAGCTGGAAACCGATCTCCAGGCGCTTTCCAGCCTGATCGTCACCTCCGATGCGGTGAATGGCTCGCTGTCGGAAGATGATATTCAGCTGTTTCCGCTGCTGCGTTCTCTGTCGATTGTCGCCGGGGTTACGCTACCGGAAAACGTGGAGGCCTACCGCAACCGTATGGCGCAACTCAGCGATGTTCCACTGCTGCTCGATATGGAACAGTGAAACCTCTCGCAATAAGGATATAGCGCGCCTATGTTAAAAATGGTGTTGGTCACCGCCCGTGATCGGGTGCGACTGAAAGAGATTTCCTCGGTGTTAATCCGCTACGGATTGCAGGATATCATTCGTCTGCTGGGCCTGGGATCCCTGCTGAGCGGGGCCGAAAGCGGCAATGTTCAACAAGACAATCAAACCCTGCCGGAGCGTTTGCGCACCGCGCTGGAGGCGCTGGGCCCGACCTTTGTCAAACTCGGTCAAATTCTGGCTACCCGTTCGGACCTGCTTGACTCAAGTTGGACCGACGAGCTCGATCGCTTGCACAGTCAGGCGTCTACCCTGCCATGGAGCGAGCTGGCAGCACAAATCACGGCCGATCTGGGCAGCGATCCGCACAGCCTGTTTGCCGAGTTCGACAGCACGCCGCTGGCCGCCGCCTCAATGGCGCAAATTTACCGTGCACGCCTGCATAGCGGTGAAGCGGTGGTGATCAAGGTGCTGCGGCCAAGCCTTGCGAAAACCATTCACGCCGATCTGCGCCTGCTGACTTATCTGGCGGAGACCGTAGAGCAGCAAAGCCCCGCGCTGGCCCGTTACCGCCCGCGCCAGATGGTGCGAGCGTTGGCGACCGCGCTCAATCACGAGCTGGACCTGACCCATGAAGGCAATAACTGCGAACGTATCGCCGAATGCTTTACCCAGCATCCTGAGGTAGCAATTCCGAAAATTTACTGGCAATGGTCGTCAAAACGGCTGTTGGTCCAGGAATTCTTGCCTGGCACCGCGCCGGAAAACCCGCAACAGTTGGCAACTGCCGGCTTTGACGGCCCGTTGCTGGCCCAGCGCGGCGCACAAGCCTTTATGAAAATGGTGCTGGAGCATCGCCTTTACCACGCCGATCCTCATCCCGGCAACGTCATGGCGCTAGCGGGTAACCGCGTCGGTTTTATCGATTTCGGTATGGTGGGGCAGCTTTCCGAACGACGTCGCAACCAACTGTTACTTCTGTTGCAAGCCATCGCTGAACGCGAATCCGGCGGCATCGTCAATACCCTTATTGCCTGGTCGGACAGCGATCCGCTTGATCTGTTGGATCTGGAGTTGGCGGCGCAGAACTTCCTCGATAAGCAGGCGTCTTCCACCCTGACGTTAGGCAAGGCGTTGACCGATCTGCTGGTGATGGCACGTGAGCATCAGTTAGCGATGCCGCCGGACCTGGTGCTGCTGTTCAAGGCGCTGATTACCGCTGACGGCGTGCTGCACCGGCTCGATCCCGACTTTGATATTATCGCCACGTTGAAACCCCTGCTGCAGCAGGTGATGTTGCAGCGTTATTCCCCCGATGCGGTGCAGCGACGCATGCTGGCGTTGGGTGCAGAAGCGCTGGATGCCGGTGAAGAGATCCCGCAAACCCTGCGGCTGCTGATGCGCCGTTTGAAGCGCGGGCAAATCGGTGCCGACATCAACGTCAAGAACATCGATCAATTGGGCAAGGCGCTGGAGAGAGCGGCTGTCACGCTGGCCATCGCCATTGTCACCGCAGCCTTCGCGCTGGGGCTGGCACCTTATCTGATGCACGCTTCGCCGCGGCTTTGGGGCATTCCGCTGTTTCCTGCGTTGGGTGGGCTTGCCTGCCTGGGCGGCGTGCTGTTGCTGGCGCTGCGTCTGCGGCGCTGAGCAGTTTCAGCGTTATCCGATAGGTGATGCCGTCTTTCACGCGCACTATCATTTCGCTTGCCACCGTCAGCGATTTCCCTCACAGGCGGTGGCCGTTTATAATGACAAATCAATTATCTGCAGCATGTTGTTGGCAGTAGCTATGAGGCACAAATGAAGAAAATTCTGATGGGCGCAGCCGCCCTGCTGTTCGCCGGCGTCTTGGCCGGTTGTAATCAACTCACCCAATACACGCTCAGCGAGCAGGAAGTGAACGATTACCTGCAAAAGCACAACGATTATCGCAAGCAAATCGGCGTGCCGGGGCTGTTGGATGCCAATATTGTGCTTACCCAGTTAAAAAGCCAGATTGGCCGCAGTGAACCGGGTAAGGTCACCCTTTCCGGCGATGCCAAGGTGAATATCAGCTCAATCCTCGGCCCGCAGACTGCGGACCTGAAACTGACGCTGAAAGCGCAGCCGGTCTATGACCGTGAGCAAGGTGCGGTATTCCTGAAAGACATGGAGCTGACAGACTATAGCGTGCAACCGGAGAAAATGCAGACGGTGATGAAGGCCCTGACCCCTTACCTGAATCAGTCGCTGAAATCCTACTTCGATCAAAAACCGGCCTACGTGTTGAACCCGGATAACAGCAAAACCGAAGCGCTGGCGAAGAAGCTGGCAAAAGGGCTGGAAGTGAAGCCCGGCGAACTGGTTATTCCGTTCACTGACTAAGGCAAACCGCTAAAACTAAAAAACCCGCTGATAAGGTGGGTTTGAGATTGATAACAACGTTGTCTTTGAGACCGAGAGACTCGGGCCTAGCGCACCGAGAGGCGCTCCGGCAGCAAGCCGCTACGACCCCTTCGATACGCTCTCCCTAATAACAGGCTTTGTCAGCGGTCTGAAACCCGCTGATAAGGCGGGTCTATTATTTTTCAGACAGGCGATAGCCTGAAAGCAGTGGCGTTACTGCGGTTCGCTGTAGCTGATTTCACCCGTGTTGCAGTTAAGGGTAACGTTATAGGTTTTATCCTGCTTGGTGCCCCGTACCGTCAACGGCACCTGCCAGATCGCGTCCTTGCCGGTGATGGCTTCCGGGCTGATCCAGGCTATCGGGGTGGCTGTGCCCAGCAACTTTTTATCCGATGCCCAGCGCGTGATGCGGTTCTGCAGATAATCGCGTTTTACCTGAGCGGCGACGTCTGCCGGTTGCAGGCCGGTGCATTGCGCCACTTTGGCCGTGCGTTGCTCTTGTGCCTGTACCGCCGTCGTCAAACCCGCCATGGCCAACAACGCTACGGCCAAACTCAGTCCCGTTCTTTTCATATGCCCTCCAGTTGTGATTGACACTATCCATGGGTATTTGCCCCCTGGCTCACAACAGGTCTGGCAAAGGATCAGCGTTTTACAAAGCTGATGACAAACAGCTCATCCAACCCCGGATAGATTTCCTTGATCACCTGCTTCAGCTCGCTGAGCGACATATTTTCTTGTTTGGCATGCTGTTCGGTTAGCGCATCAAGGTGAACCGGCGTGACTGACAGCACTTCAATAAAACAGAAAAATACGTCGTCTTCATTACGGCTAACGCGCAATACCTCACCGGGCTGAAAGTGGGATTCACTGGCGTCCCGGAGAGTAATGGTCTTGAGCCCGGCCAAAATGTCTTGCTCAAAGCGACTGAAGAAAGTTATTCCACGCGTCATTCTAGATCCTTTTTCATCACATTGCCGCAACATAAGTCATTATGCTGCCTGCTTTTCTGACGCAGATCCCTCTTTTGAGGTAGCGACGGATTTTTCCGTTTTCACTTTGGTCGGTTTCTTCGGTGCTTCCGCCGGCGCAGCGCCACGCAGAATCTGCCCCAGCGCGTCTTTATGCTCCGCCAGGAAGAAGCTCAGCCCTTCACGCTGCTCCTCATCCAGGTTCAAAGGCGCCTGCTGCAGCCATTCACCCAGGCTGTCCGCCAGGTCCAGCATTTTGTCGTAAGCATCGGCTTCTTTCTTGGTTGCGAAAGTCATCTTTTCCTCACCGTTTCTCACCACCACATATTTTACTTCAACGGCCATGTGTGCATTCCTCAAAGGTTAGAATACTGTATTTTTATACAGTACAAGGTGATTTTACGCAGGGATGCAAGCGCACCCCTGACGCGGATTATTTCAACAACCGCACCTTGCAGTTCTTGCCTTTGATTTTGCCCTGCTGAAGCTGTTGCAGCGCCTTGCGAGCACTGGCCTTGCGGATCGCCACATAGGCGTGTACCGGGAACATGTCGATTTTGCCCACTTCAGCGGCCGTCAACCCGGCGTCGCCGGTCAAAGCGCCGAGAATGTCGCCAGGGCGAATTTTGGCTTTGCGCCCGCCGTCGATGCACAGGGTGACCATTTCGGCCTCCAGCGTGGTATTGGAAGCACCGCTCAGTTCAGATACCGGCGCCCAGTTGACCGCCTTGCGCTGGTACTCTTCAATCGCATGCGCACGTTCCATCTCCTGCGGCGTACACAGGCTGATCGCCAGGCCGTTCAGGCCCGCGCGGCCGGTACGGCCAATACGGTGTACGTGTACTTCCGGATCGAACGCCAGCTCATAGTTGACTACCAGTTCCAGCTCTTTGATATCCAGCCCGCGAGCGGCAACGTCGGTCGCTACCAGCACCCGGCAACTGCGGTTGGCAAAACGCACCAGCACCTGATCGCGATCGCGCTGTTCCAGATCGCCGTGCAACGCCGATACGCTGATGCCACGGGCTTCCAACGCTTCATATACGCTCTGGCAATCGCGCTTGGTGTTGCAGAACACCACGCAGGAAGAAGGTTGGTAATGGCGGATGGCGGATACCAGCACCGCCGGACGCTGATCGCGGGTGGTTTCGTAGAAGCGTTGTTCAATGGAGGTCTGATCATCGCCATCGTCCACTTCCACATTCAAGGGATCACGCTGCACGCGGGCGCTGATGCGCTCGATGCCGCTCGGATAGGTCGCGGAGAACAACAGAGTCTGGCGCTGCGGTGGGGTGTAACTGATCACATCGTCGATGTCATCGGCAAAGCCCATGTCCAGCATGCGATCGGCTTCGTCCAGCACCAGCACTTTCAGTTCATCCAGCACCAGCGTTTTCTTGCGCAGATGCTCCTGAATACGCCCCGGCGTGCCCACCACGATATGCGGCGCATGCACCAGCGAATCGAGCTGTGGTCCCATAGGTTGGCCGCCGCACAGGGTCAGGATTTTGATGTTCTGGGTAAAGCGCGCCAGGCGACGCAACTCTTTGCTTACCTGGTCAGCCAGCTCGCGCGTCGGGCACAAGATCAACGCCTGCGCCGCCACCTGGGAAACATTGATTTTATCCAACAGGCCGATACCGAACGCAGCCGTTTTGCCGCTGCCGGTTTTTGCTTTGGCTCGTACGTCCTGCCCTTTCAGGATGGCGGGCAACGCGGCGGCCTGCACCGGCGTCATTTCGGCATACCCCAGTTCGTTGAGGTTGGCCAACTGTTCGGCTGGCAGCGGCAGGGAAGAAAAAGATACTGTGCTCACGGCGATAACTCTTATATGGCAAATGGAATGGCGGCGCGCCCACGGGCTGGCGCCGAATCAACCGCAGATGATAACAGAGATAGTAGGGATTACGGATTTCACGCATAAAAAAAGCCGCCGGATGCATTTATTTGGCAATAACATCGCCAACTCCATCCCCCGCCTGCATGCGCAAACGTTTTCGTATATACTGCACACCCGTTATCAGACCGCCTTAAATCCACAGATCCAGGTACGAGACTATGTTAACTATTGGAACCGCCCTGCGCCCGTCCGCCACTCGCGTTATGCTGCTCGGCTCCGGCGAGCTGGGTAAAGAAGTTGCCATCGAATGCCAGCGTTTAGGACTGGAAGTGATTGCCGTAGACCGCTATGCGGACGCCCCGGCCATGCACGTGGCGCACCGCAGCCACGTCATCAACATGCTGGACGGCAACGCGCTGAAAGCCCTGATTGAACAGGAACGTCCCGATTACATCGTGCCGGAGATCGAAGCCATCGCCACCAGCATGCTGGTTGAGTTGGAGCAACAAGGGCACCGCGTAGTGCCCTGTGCCGAAGCAACGCGCCTGACCATGAACCGCGAAGGTATCCGCCGCCTGGCCGCAGAAACCCTGGGCCTGCCAACCTCCAGTTACCGCTTCGCCGACGGTGAAGAAGCCTTCCGGCAGGCCGTCGCCGAAATTGGCTATCCGTGCATCATCAAACCGGTCATGAGCTCTTCCGGTAAAGGCCAGAGCCTGATCCGCAGCCCGGAACAGCTGAAAACCGCCTGGGATTACGCTCAACAGGGCGGCCGCGCCGGCGGCGGCCGAGTGATTGTCGAAGGTCTGGTGAAATTTGATTTTGAAATTACCCTGTTGACCATCAGTGCGATCGACGGTGTCCATTTCTGCTCGCCAATAGGCCACCGTCAAGAGGACGGTGATTACCGTGAGTCGTGGCAACCGCAACGGATGAGCGAACTGGCGCTGAACCGTGCGCAGGAGATCGCGCAAAACGTGGTGCAGGCATTGGGCGGATTTGGCCTGTTCGGCGTTGAATTGTTCGTCTGCGGCGATGAGGTGATCTTCAGCGAGGTGTCACCGCGCCCGCACGATACCGGCATGGTGACGCTGATCTCGCAGGATCTGTCCGAATTCGCCCTGCACGTTCGCGCCTTCCTTGGTCTGCCCATTGGCGCCATTCGCCAATTCGGGCCTTCGGCCTCGGCGGTGATCCTGCCACAAATGACCAGCAGCGATCTGCGCTTCAGCGGTTTGGATCGCGCATTGAGCGGCCACAATCAGTTGCGCCTGTTCGGCAAACCGGAAATTAACGGGCAACGCAGGATGGGCGTGGCGCTGGCAACGGCGGAAAATGTGGAAGAGGCGGTGGCGTTAGCCAAGCAGGCTGCCGCTGCGGTAGTGATTGAGGGATAAAACGTTGGGGCCGGCTTGCCGGCCCCTGCAACATCAATAGTTTTCGTCTTCTTCCGAATCGTCGTCAGCCTGTTCGTCCGGCCTTTCCTGATAGTCTTCGTCTTCGTCTTCGTCTTCATCATCAAACAGAACGCTAACCTGGTCGCCCTGGTGTTTTTCGCGGATTTCCTGCGCGACGCGCGCGATGGCTTCACCACTGCTCATGCCTTGTTCCATCAACAGATGGATACGGTCCGCAGCGTCCTGCTGCTCTTGGTGACTCAATGACGGCATACCTGCAAGCATGTGTTTCTCTCCGGCAAAATGGAGGGGGATTATACGCCTTAAACCGGCGGATCCCAACGCCTGTTATTCGGCGGCGGGCTGCGAGCAATGATCGCAATCCCGCCACTGCTTCAGACGATGCAACCACAACGTAACGTGCCAGATCTGCTTGAGGCCGCGTGCGTTAGCCGCCATCGTTCTATCAATACCACGCTGATAAAACTCAGCGGTGATTTGGCACTGCGCCGCCGGCTCAGGCTCCCGCCGAATACTGTGGCAAATACCCAACGCCTCGCGGGCGATCTGCCAGTGAAAAGCCGGTCGAATAACCATTTTGCCGGCATAGCGTTGGTTAAGCACCACCAGCATTTCCACTATTTTCATATAGTGTCGCTGGTATTCCACGTTCGCCTTGCCGGTGCGGCGGCGATTGCTGATGGATTGATCGTGCACCCGTTGCCGGTACAACGCTTTGCTGAGGTACTTGACCCGCTGCGCATTAAACATCACCTCGGTGGTCCAGGGAATATCCTGGTGATGTAACCCCGGTTCGAAATACAACTGATGCCGCTTAATAAAATCAAGACGATACACCGCCAACCAAACCACATGAATAAATTTTCTTGTTTTCAACGCCCGCTCTAGCCATTGTGCCCCGCTAATAACGCCGGTGTCGCCCAATCGCTTTTTCGGAATAATCTCTTGCAGTTCATTTTCTCGGGAAAAATAACGTTGGCCGTTACACTGCATGACATCTAATTGTTCTTGTTCGGCCAAGGCCACTAACGTTGAATACATTTCAGGCGCCAATAAATCATCCGCATCCGGAAACGCCACATATTTTCCCTGCGCAATAGCCAGCCCCGCATTGCGTGCGCAGGAAACGCCGGAATTAGGCTGATCGATCACGGTAATATGCGGGTATTGCCGCGCATAGCGGTGGGCAATAGCGCCAGAGCCGTCGGTGGAACCGTCATTAACGATGATCACCTCCAGCCGCCGCTCATCCTGAGCCAACAACGACGCCATGAAAGGCTCAAACAGTGCTCCCACGTTATGCAACGGGACAATGACACTCAGGATTAAGGGCATAGGCAGCTCTTCGCAAAAAGTAACGAATAAATAGTTCTATTTTCTAAAAAAACGGTGCGCAGTTAAATGAGCGATTCGAGGTTAAATAATCAAACCAGGCCTCCGAGTACGTTTTTTCCCAACGAATTTTCTTTAATTTGCATTCCCCGCAGATAGCAGATAAAGGGGAACGCCACGACAGTACGAGACAGAAAAATTTCGTTTGTGACGTTGTTGGCAATAAGGCATGTCGTCCTCACTATTTTTGATGACACCCCGAAACAATAACAGGATAAAAACAATAAATTGTTTTATTTTCAATCAGCGCCTGCAGATTAAAATTGATTTAACCTCAGCCTGAATTATTATTTTCTAACACATAAAATTGTCGTTAATGGCGCAAAAAATGCTTCATTACAAAATCGTTTACTCACCGTTTATATGAAGTGTGCTCTGGCGCCCAACGCCAGAACATGCACCCGCCGGTCGAATATGGCAGAATAGCGGGCAGAAACCGCCGTTCCCGTCAGTCAGGTTTATTGAGGCCCATGAGCGCAACCGCACCGAATCTTAAGTCTTTGCCTTACACCCGTACCGCCCTGCTGGAGCATTTTGCTCCGCTGGCACAGCAGCCGTGGGCGATGTTGCTGCACTCCGGCTTTGCCGAACACTCGCATAACCGTTTCGATATCCTGGTCGCAGATCCCTGCACAACGCTGACCACACGAGGGCAAATCACCGAGATTCGCCGCGGTGAAGATGACCGACAGTCGCAAGAAGATCCGTTCAGCCTGCTGCAAGAAGAGTTGGAACAACAACAGTGGCATCCCGCGGCAGATCCCAACCTGCCGTTTCAGGGCGGCGCACTCGGGCTGTTCGGTTACGACCTGGGGCGCAGAGTGGAAAAGCTGCCGCAATGGGCGCAAGCGGATATCGCGCTGCCGGATATGGCGATCGGCATTTATGACTGGGCGCTGATTGCCGACCATCACCGGCAGACATTGACGTTGCTCAGCTACGGCGACACGGAACAGCGCTGGCAGTGGCTTAACGCACAACGGCCGGAACCGCAGCAGGCATTTGCGTTGACCAGCCGCTGGCAGGCCAATATGACGCGCCAACAGTACGGCGAAAAGTTCCAGCGCATTCAGCATTACCTGCGTAGCGGTGATTGCTATCAAATTAATCTGGCGCAGCGCTTTTCAGCAGATTATCAGGGCGATGAATGGCAAGCCTTTCAACAACTGAACGCCAGCAACCGCGCACCCTTCTCCGCCTTTTTGCGCCTGCCGGACAACGCCGTACTGAGCGTTTCGCCCGAGCGTTTTCTGTGGCTGGAGAACCGACACATTCAAACCCGCCCAATCAAAGGCACCTTGCCGAGGCTGGACGATGCCGATCAGGATGCGCAGCAGGCGCAGCGATTGGCACACTCTGCGAAAGACCGTGCGGAGAATCTGATGATTGTCGACCTGCTGCGTAATGATATCGGCCGTGTTGCCGAGCCGGGCAGCGTGCGCGTCCCCGAATTGTTCGTGGTCGAACCCTTCCCCGCAGTCCATCATTTGGTCAGCACCATCACCGCCATCCTGCCGGAACGCACAGCAGCAACCGAACTGCTGCGCGCTTGCTTCCCGGGTGGCTCCATTACCGGCGCGCCAAAAGTGCGGGCGATGGAAATCATTGAGGAGCTGGAGCCGCAGCGGCGCAATGCCTACTGCGGCAGCATAGGTTATATCAGCGCCTGCGGCACCATGGACACCAATATCACCATCCGCACGTTAATCACCGAAAACGGTCGCATTTACTGTTCTGCAGGCGGCGGCATCGTGGCCGACAGCCAGGAGCAAGCGGAATATCAGGAAACCTTTGATAAGGTCGGCCGTATCTTGCCGCAATTGGGAGAGGTTACCTCGTCGTGAGCCAACCGATTTACCCGACATCGCTTGCCGCTTTTATCAGCCGCTTCCAACTGCAGTTGCCGCAGGCGTCGCAGATTTCGCACAATACCCGCCCGGCGGCGGTGCTGATCCCTATTGTCTGCCGCCCCGAACCCACTCTGCTGCTCACCCGCCGCGCCGACTCACTGCGTAAACATGCCGGCCAGGTGGCATTTCCCGGCGGCAAAACCGATGCCGAAGATGGCTCGGCGATTATCACCGCACTGCGTGAAGCGCACGAAGAAGTGGCGATCCCGCCCCAGTCGGTGACCGTGCTTGGCCAACTGGCGCCGCTTGACAGTAGCACCGGGTTCCAGGTCACGCCGGTGGTCGGCTTGATCGCGCCCGATGTGCAATTCAGCGCCAACGAAGACGAAGTGGCCGACGTCTTTGAGATTCCGCTGCATGAAGCGTTGACGCTGTCGCGCTATTATCCGCTGGATATCCACCGGGCAGGCCACTCGCACCGCATTTATCTTTCCTGGTATCAGAGTCAGTTTGTCTGGGGGTTGACCGCCGCCATCATTCGCCGGCTGGCGCAGCAGGTGAGTATTTAACGCCAGATACGTGACACAGATCACAAGACAAACGGTTACCCGCGCAACAGGCGCGGGTAAAGCGATCGGCATCACTTCATTCCTCTGCTTTTTCAACTACCTTTCTGGCCATGAGAGTTTTAAAAAAACTGTAAACTCTCTCTTCAACCTTACGAAATACCTGTAAAATACTGCCGTCCGGAATAAACCACTATCAATATAGGGATTAAACCGGCAGCGCCCCGCAACGGAAGCTGGCGCGATTGTCATTAACTGAGTTTGGGCAACGGAAGGTTCCACGGCTGACCGACTGCCAGAGACAATCAATAAGTGAGCCAACACCAAGGATTATTTTATTTCATGCGAAAAAGGCAACCGAACCCGTACGGGCCTTTTACAATATCGCTGTTCCCTGCGCGGTTTTTAACCGATGCAGCCATAACAATATGCCTCTAAGGAGTTTTAGCGTGATTAGCGTTTTCGACATGTTTAAGATCGGCATCGGCCCGTCCAGCTCTCATACGGTTGGACCGATGAAAGCCGGCAAACAGTTTGTCGACGATCTGGTAAATAAAGGCCTGATGCCTTCTATCACGCGTGTAGCTGTAGATGTTTACGGCTCACTCTCATTGACCGGTAAAGGTCACCATACCGATATCGCTATCATCCTCGGCCTGGCGGGCAATATGCCGGATACCGTTGATATCGATAGCATCCCGAGTTTTATTCGCGATGTAGAACAACGTCAACGCCTGATGCTGGCCAGCAGCCTGCATGAAGTCGATTTCCCGCGCGACGGCGGCATGGTTTTCCGCAGCGACAACCTGCCGCTGCACGAAAACGGCATGCAGATCCATGCCTTCGCCGGTGATAAAGAAGTTTACAGCAAGACCTACTACTCCATCGGCGGCGGTTTTATCGTCGATGAAGAGAACTTCGGCAAAGCCGACGAACATGAGTTGACCGTTCCTTACCCGTTCAATTTTGCTCGTGAAATGCTCGATCACTGCCGCGAGACCGGGCTGTCTTTATCTGGCATGGTGATGCAGAACGAACTGGCGCTGCACAGCAAGCAGGAAATCGAAACCTACTTCGGCAACATCTGGCAGACCATGCGCGCCTGTATCGATCGCGGTTTGAACACCGAGGGCGTGCTGCCTGGGCCGCTGCGTGTACCGCGTCGCGCTTCCGCGCTGCGCCGTTTGCTGGTTTCCTCCGATAAGCTGTCCAGCGACCCAATGAACGTTATTGACTGGGTCAATATGTTCGCGCTGGCGGTTAACGAAGAAAACGCCGCCGGCGGCCGCGTAGTCACAGCACCAACCAACGGCGCTTGCGGCATCGTTCCTGCCGTACTGGCCTACTATGACCACTTTATCGAATCCGTCAGCCCGGACATTTACATCCGCTACTTTATGGCTGCGGGTGCCGTCGGCGCACTCTACAAAATGAACGCATCCATCTCTGGCGCCGAAGTAGGCTGCCAGGGAGAGGTCGGCGTCGCCTGCTCTATGGCGGCGGCAGGCCTGGCTGAATTGCTGGGTGGCAGCCCGGAGCAAGTTTGCATCGCGGCGGAAATCGGCATGGAGCACAATCTGGGTCTGACCTGTGATCCGGTTGCCGGGCAGGTTCAGGTCCCTTGCATTGAACGTAATGCGATTGCGTCCGTGAAAGCGATCAACTCGGCGCGCATGGCGTTGCGTCGCACCAGTGAGCCACGCGTTTCTCTGGATAAGGTGATCGAGACCATGTACGAAACCGGTAAAGACATGAACGCCAAATACCGCGAAACTTCGCGCGGCGGCCTGGCAATAAAAGTGCAGTGCGATTGACCCCACACCCCGCCTTCACGGCGGGGTTTTTCTTTGTATAAGATCTTGATAATCAACTCCCTACTCGTCACAAGTGACACCGTCACTCAAAACTCCCTTTACAATATCGCGCCGATCCACCGGTTAACCTGCAATTTAGCCCTTTGTTTCTCCAAATTTAAATAATTTACTGGGTTACCATCACTCTTGTATAACGACAGGCTAGAATTAGCCGAGTATCATCCCATGGCAGTTTGGCCGGACGAGGATTCTGGGCTAGCTTACCGAACAAGGATTTACCGATGTTGA
Source organism: Serratia plymuthica NBRC 102599 (assembly GCF_001590925.1). Classification (GTDB taxonomy): domain Bacteria; phylum Pseudomonadota; class Gammaproteobacteria; order Enterobacterales; family Enterobacteriaceae; genus Serratia; species Serratia plymuthica. The sequence goes on along the minus strand of NZ_BCTU01000034.1, from coordinate 60,004 downwards.
TGACCCAACTTGCCGTGACTAAATACCGCTATTACCGTTGGCTTCTGGCCGGGGCGGTTGGGTTGGCTATTCTGCTGCTCTCGCTGTACACCCGCTACTATCAGGAGCTCGGCACCATTGAGCAAAGCCAGCGGGTACTTGCCACCCATACCGTCACCAAGATCAATAACCTGCTGGCGCCTGCGGAGCTCCAGGCCGGACGCTCCATGTCGTTGCTGGAGCAACCCTGCCAGACCGCAATGCCGACGCTGCGCTTTCGCGCTGCGCAAAATCAGGCGCTGCGGGCCATGCTGTTGGTCAAAGACGGGGTTATTTACTGTTCCAGCCTGTTCGGCGTGCGTAACTATGTTTTCAGCGCCATTTTGCCTACCCTGGCAGACGGTAGCGCGAAGTTAGCCCTGCGCCCTTCTCTTTCGGTCGCCAAAGGGGTGCCAACGCTGATCATGTGGACGCCGGTAACAGCCGATAACAATCTCAACGGCGTGCTGCATGTATTCAATATTGAGTTGTTGGCCAATTTCCTGCTGGAACCGCAAGAACCCTACGCACAACGGGTGGTGCTGAACGTCGGTGACAACAGCCTGGAATACGGACGACGGGAGATCCTGCGCAGCGATACCCTGACTACCGGCCTTCTCTATACCGCAAAATCAGCGCAATACCCTTTCTCCATCTCGCTGTTTGGCCCGCAGGCAAGCCGGCTCGCCCTGGCTGCGCTACCGCGCCATATTCCGCTGGCATTGCTGATCAGCCTGCTGGCGGCCTATGTCGTGTACCTGCTAACCGCCAACCGCATGAGCCTGTCCTACCATATTGGCCACGCCATTACCCATCGCGAATTCCGGGTTTACTGCCAGCCGATCATCAACGCCGAAACGGGCCGCTGCATCGGGGTGGAAACCCTGCTGCGCTGGAAAAACAAACGCCAGGGCTGGATCTCGCCGGACGTATTTATTCCCCTCGCGGAACAACATGGGCTGATCATCGCCCTGACCCGCTACCTGATGGGCACCGTGGTGGAAAACCTGCAGTTGTTCCCGCCACGTCCGTCGTTTTACATCAGCATTAACGTCGCCGCAGAGCATTTCAACGCGGTCACCCTCATCGACGACATTCGACGCATCTGGCTACCGGCCCAACCGATGCCCTCGTTGATGCTGGAGCTTACCGAACGCACCGCACTGTCTGAAATTCAGTATGAGCAAATCAAGACGCTGAAAGAAATGGGGATCATGCTGGCAATCGATGACTTCGGCACCGGGCACAGTTCGCTCAGTTACCTGAAAAAACTCAGCCCTGACGTGTTGAAAATCGATCGCGGTTTTACCGCCGCCATCGGTACCGATGCGATCAACGCCACCGTCACCGATACCATCATTACTCTGGCGCACAAGTTGAAGCTAAAGCTGGTGGCGGAAGGCGTGGAAACCGAGGAACAGGCAGATTACCTGCGTTCACACGACGTGAACGCGCTGCAAGGCTTCTATTTCGCCAAGCCGATGCCAATCAACGTATTTCCGCTGTGGTTACAGCAGTATGAATCGAAGTTGCGAGCGATGAGTGCGCGTGAGGAGCGGCAGAAAGAAAGGGAAAACAAGCCGGAGGCGTGATGCCCCCGGCTCGTCATGTTACTGCTGTTCCTCGTCGTGAGGCGTCACTTTAGTGATACGCACCAGCTCGATGCGGTACTCCGACACTTCAATAACTTCGAAACGCAGCTGGTTTAGCTCCACCACATCCCCCGCAGCCGGCATCTGGCCGTAATGAGAGAGCAGGAAACCCGCCAGTGTGGCGTAATCCGCCGTCGGGCTGACCAAATCTTCGCAGTTCAGCGCCTGCTCCAGCGAGTGCAAGTCGGTGCCGCCCTTCGCCAGCCAGCTTGCGCCTTCCACCACGATATCCGGCGTCTCATCTTCGTCCGGGAATTCGCCGGCGATGGCCTCCAGCACGTCCAGCGGCGTTACCAGCCCCTGTACCACGCCAAATTCATTGGTCACCACCACCAGACGCCCCTTGGCGCGACGCAATACCGCCAGCAGGTTAATCACGTCCATGGTTTCCGGCACCACTATCGGCGGCGTGCGTGCGGCAAACTCGGCGATATCGTCACCCTGTTCCACCGCCACCAGCAGATCCTTGGCGCGCACCACGCCGATAATCTCATCCAGAGAGTCACGGCAAACCGGGAACAGGCTGTGCGGCGTATCCAGCAATTGCTCGCGCACCTCTTCACGTGAGCGATCGCAATCCACCCACGAGATTTCGGTGCGCGGTGTCATCACGCTGCGCAATGAGCGCGAAGCCAGCGTCAGCACGCCGCTGATCATATAGCGCTCTTCAGCGGCAAAAGTCTCGTTCACCGGCTGCGGTACGGCTTCGTCCGTTTGCTGTGCGCGCTGTTGACCCATCAGACGCATAATCGCCTCGGCGGTACGCTCGCGCATCGGGCGGTGCGCCTGGTGTTTGATAAAGTTACGGCGTGCAATCTGGTTAAACAGCTCGATCAGGATCGAGAAGCCAATCGCTGCGTACAGGTAACCTTTAGGAATATGCATGCCAAAACCTTCGGCGATCAGGCTCAGGCCGATCATCAGCAAGAAGCTCAGGCACAGCACCACTATGGTCGGATGGGCATTCACGAAGTTGGTCAGCGGTTTTGACGCCACCAGCATCACCACCATGGCGATCACCACCGCCGTCATCATTACCGGCAGGTCGTTCACCATCCCCACGGCGGTAATCACCGCATCAAGCGAGAACACGGCGTCAAGGATCACAATCTGCACCACCACCGCCCAGAACTTGGCGTAGCCACGGTTGGCGCCATCCTGGTGCGTCTGCCCTTCCAGCCGTTCATGCAGTTCCATAGTGGCTTTGAACAACAGGAAGACACCGCCGAACAGCAGGATCAGATCACGGCCGGAGAAACTGAAATCCGCCACGCTAAACAGCGGCGTAGTCAGCGTAACCATCCAGGAAATGACCGACAACAGGCCCAGACGCATGAACAGCGCCAGCGACAGACCGAGTATGCGCGCTTTATCGCGCTGCTTCGGCGGCAGCTTATCGGCCAGAATGGCGATAAACACCAGGTTGTCGATGCCCAGTACAATTTCCAATACCACCAGTGTAAGTAACCCAGCCCAAATCGAGGGGTCCATTAAAAATTCCATATCAGACTCCGGAAAAAAGACAGGATTGCCGAGCGGGGCTCAGGCGTGACGATGCTGACGCAGAGGGCGCGCAGACAACAACAGCAAGATAACGGGATTGCAGTACCGGGGGATGGCCGAACGGCCGTGTGACTTGTGTTACGCCAGCAGGTGGCGGGTGGAACCTTGAAAAACAGTAACTTCGGTGACAGTCCATAGGGTGGGCTGAGGCCCTTCACTCCTAAATATGAAAGAGCAAATACTCTAGCAGGAATTTTTTTTACGGCAAAGAAGCTTTTTTACCTTCAGCATCGTCTTGTAACAGGTCTGTTGTTTAATTCTGCAAACGCCGTATTAAGAGTTATCTGAGCGCTCAATAACAGAGCAATGTCACAAAATTTATTTTTTCACTCACTAAAATAAATGACGCCAATGTGAATTAACGCGCACAGGCTTTTGAAACTGCGCGAGAAATGTTAAGCCCGCGTTTCTGATTTTCTACCATAATGTATCTGAACCTGTATCTGAACCGCGGAAGTGACTGCCAGAAAGGAAATCAAGAACGACACAATCCGTGCATGAAGTTCAATGAGGAGGTAGCGAGTGGCAATAGCTATTATCATCGGCACACACGGGACCGCAGCGGAACAATTGCTGAAGACGGCGGAAATGCTATTGGGCGAGCAAGATAACGTCGCTTTTATAGACTTCGTCCCCGGTGAAAACGCCGAAACGTTAATCGAGAAATATAACCTGAAAATCAGCGAGCTAGACACCAGCAGTGGTGTCTTGTTTCTGGTGGACACCTGGGGCGGCAGCCCATTCAACGCGGCCAGCCGCATTGCCGTCGATAAAGAAAACTATGAGGTCGTCACCGGGGTTAACATTCCCATGCTGGTGGAAACGTTCATGGCGCGGGACGATAACCCAGGCTTCGACGAATTGGTCGCACTGGCGTTGGAAACCGGCCGTGAAGGCGTAAAAGCGCTGAAAAAACCGCAAGAAGAGAGTGTTAAGCCCGCGGCACCACAGAGTTCCCCTGCCGCCAAACCCGCCGCACCGCAGGCACCGCTTGGCCCCAATGACCGTATGAAGATCGGCCTGGCACGCATCGATGACCGCTTGATTCACGGCCAGGTTGCCACCCGTTGGACCAAGGAAACCAACGTCAGCCGCATCATTGTCATCAGCGACGAAGTCGCCGCCGATCACGTCCGCAAAACCTTACTGACCCAAGTGGCCCCGCCGGGCGTTACCGCGCACGTGGTCGACGTGGCGAAAGCCATCCGCGTATGGAACAACCCGAAATACGCCGGTGACCGCGTCATGCTGCTGTTCACCAATCCGACCGACGTTTGGCGCCTGGTCGAGGCCGGCGTAGATATCACATCGGTGAATATCGGCGGCATGGCGTTTCGCCAGGGGAAAACCCAGGTCAACAACGCCGTGTCGGTCGACGAAAAAGATATCGAAGCGTTTAAGAAATTAAACGATCGCGGTATCGAACTGGAAGTTCGCAAAGTCTCGTCCGACAGCCGGTTAAAAATGATGGACCTGATTAACAAACTCAATTAATGGCGCAAGCCAATAATTATTTTACTCAGAGCTCTTTGGTCATAGGAGAAGTGCAATGGAGATCACCACTCTTCAGATTGTGCTGATATTTATCGTTGCCTGTATCGCCGGGATGGGATCCGTCCTCGACGAATTCCAGTTCCACCGTCCGCTGGTCGCCTGTACCCTGATTGGCTTTATTCTCGGTGATATGAAAACCGGCATCATCATCGGCGGTACGCTGGAGATGATCGCCCTGGGCTGGATGAATATCGGTGCTGCGGTCGCGCCAGATGCGGCGTTGGCTTCCATCATTTCCACCATTCTGGTTATTGCCGGCGGCCAGAGCGTCGGTGCCGGTATCGCGCTGGCCATACCGCTGGCGGCGGCCGGGCAAGTGCTGACCATCATCGTGCGTACACTGACCGTGGCCTTCCAGCACGCGGCGGACAGCGCAGCGGAACGCGGCAGTTTACGTGCCATCACCTGGATCCACATCTCCGCCCTGCTGCTGCAGGCGATGCGTATCGCCATCCCGGCGGTTATCGTGGCCATCTCGGTGGGCACCGCAGGCGTTCACGCGCTGCTTAACTCGATCCCTGAAGTCGTCACCAGCGGCCTGAACATCGCCGGCGGGATGATTGTGGTGGTCGGTTACGCCATGGTGATCAACATGATGCGCGCCGGTTACCTGATGCCTTTCTTCTACCTCGGCTTCGTTACCGCCGCCTTCACCAACTTTAACCTGGTGGCGCTCGGCGTCATCGGCGTGGTGATGGCCGTGCTTTATATCCAGCTCAGTCCGAAATACAACAAGTCTCAGGTTGTACAGGCTGGTCCGGCTAATGCCAACGATCTCGATAACGAACTCGATTAGGAATAGGTGAGAGACATGGTTGATACAACAGCTCAAAAGAAACTCACGCCGGCCGATATTCGCGGTGTGTTCCTGCGCTCGAACCTGTTCCAGGGCTCATGGAACTTCGAACGCATGCAGGCGCTGGGTTTTTGCTTCTCTATGGTGCCGGTGATCCGCCGCCTGTACCCGGAAAATAACGACGACCGCAAACGGGCAATCAAACGCCACCTGGAATTCTTCAACACCCACCCTTACGTGGCGGCGCCGGTGCTTGGCGTTACCATGGCGATGGAGGAACAACGTGCCAACGGCGCGCCGATCGACGATGCGGCCATCAACGGCATCAAGGTCGGTTTGATGGGGCCGCTGGCCGGCGTGGGCGACCCGATCTTCTGGGGCACCGTACGGCCGGTATTCGCCGCGCTCGGCGCCGGTATTGCCATGAGCGGCAGCCTGCTTGGCCCTATTTTGTTCTTTGTCTTGTTCAACCTGGTACGCCTGTTGACCCGCTATTACGGCGTGGCCTACGGTTACCGTAAAGGGGTGGATATCGTTAATGACATGGGCGGCGGCTTCCTGCAAAAACTGACGGAAGGAGCGTCCATTCTTGGCCTGTTTGTGATGGGAGCATTGGTTAACAAGTGGACGCACGTGAATATCCCGCTGGTGGTGTCGAAGATCACCGATCAGACCGGGCATACCACTGTGACCACGGTGCAAACCATTCTCGATCAGTTGATGCCGGGTCTGGTGCCGCTGCTGCTGACCTTCGGCTGTATGTGGCTGTTGCGCAGAAAAGTGAATGCGCTGTGGATTATCATCGGCTTCTTCGCCATCGGCATCTTCGGTTACTGGATTGGTCTGCTGGGCCTGTAAAGCTAGTCGCAACCGGGGGGAAACCCCCGGTTTTTTTATTTGTGGAGTTGAAAGATGTCACTGACCGATGGCGTATTACTGATTTTTACCGCGCTGATGCTGCTGTATGCGATTTACGACGAATTCGGCATGAACCTGCTGAAGGGCAAAACGCGGCTTAAAGTGCAGTTAAAGCGCCGCAACCGGATCGACTGCCTGATTTTTGTCGGCCTGATTGTCATTTTGATTTACCGAAACGTCACCACCAACGGCGCAATATTGACCACTTATCTGCTTATTTCTTTAGCGCTGATCGCCATCTACATTTCTTATATTCGCTGGCCCAAGATACTGTTTAAAACCCAGGGTTTCTTTTATGCCAACACCTTCATTGAATATAACCGCATTAAAGCCATGAATTTATCTGAAGATGGCATCCTGGTCATCGACCTGGAACAGCGCCGGTTACTCATTCAGGTTACACAATTAGACGATCTGGAGAGGATTTATCATTTTTTCGTTGAAAATCAATGAATAAATAATACTTAAAGTTTCATCCCTGCCGATAATACGCGCTGTATATGGATAATTAATCAACAACCCCAGCGCTTATCAGTTTATTATTTACGCAACATTGTTGCATCAGCCTACATTATATTCCCTCTTGCAATTCTTTAATGAAAACAATTCTCAATTCCAAAAAGAATATTCTCAAGTAATTAAGGTTGTCGTCGTCAGAAATATTATGGTATGGTTGCGCCGTCATTGGGGAGTAGCCGGTTTCTGGGCAATAAAACGCCAGAAACGCCCGTATCAACATACTCGTTTCGGACTCTGAAACGTGGTGCGGGCAGCCAGGTAAGGTTGGCGAGACCATAGACACGTAACTCCGTCGTATGGTTGGGGGTGGGTTACGTGTATATGGAGCCGCCCGGCCGAGGCTATTTAACATGAATCTTTCCGCTACACTCATTCTCGCTTTTGGCATGTCTATGGATGCGTTCGCCGCGTCGATCGGCAAAGGTGCCAGCCTGCATCAACCCCGTTTTCGTGAAGCCCTGCGCACCGGACTCATCTTCGGCGTGGTCGAAGCCATTACGCCGATCATCGGCTGGGCAATTGGCCTGTTCGCCAGCCAATACATCATGGAGTGGGATCACTGGGTAGCCTTCTCGCTGCTGTTTATTCTCGGTACGCGCATGATTGTCGAAGGCATCAGAAACCGGCCGGACGAAGTGGAAAAAGTGAAGCGCCACGGCTTCTGGCTGTTGGTGGCCACCGCTATCGCCACCAGCCTTGATGCCATGGCGATCGGCGTTGGTCTGGCCTTCCTGCAGGTCAATATTGTGCATACCGCCATGGCCATCGGCATGGCCACCATGATTATGGCAACGCTGGGTATGATGATTGGCCGCTTTATCGGGCCGCTGTTGGGCAAACGCGCAGAGATCATCGGCGGCGTGGTGTTGATCGGTATCGGCATCAATATTCTGCTGGAGCATTTGGGCTACCTCGCCTGATTGTCGCTGAACGCAAAAAAACCTGCCAATGGCAGGTTTTTTCGTTTCTGGCATAAGCATTCACCTTAGCTATCGCCCGGTCGGTTGCCGGCCTCCTGCACACGCGGCAAACCTGATCGCCAATCCCCATAGAACAGCCGTGAGCAACGACAGGCCTATCGCGCCGCACACGGCGAACTGGATCCCCTTTTCCAGCGGATGAAACGCCGTCATTAGCGCGCCGAAAATCGCCACGCCAAACGCGGAGCCGCTTTGCCTGCCGGCATTGAGCACGCCGGCGGCAACGCCCGCCCGTTCACTCGCGACCTCATTCAACAACGCCGTCGTGGCCGCAGGCGTAATGATCCCGGCCGCCAGGCCAAGCAAGGGGAAACACAACGCAATACGCCAGTAAGGCGGGCTTTCGGCCAGCGCCAGCAAGCCACCGAAACCCAACGCATACAGCAGCAAACTGCAATAAACTACCCGCCCCGCACCCAACGCCTGAACCAGATGGCCGCAAAGAAAGCTGCCCAGCGTGACCATAATGGTCAGGGGAAGAAATGCCAGGCCGGACTGCAGCGGCGACCAACCCCGTACCTCTTGAAAATAAAGATTCAGCAGAAAGAACGCCCCGTAAAACACCAGAGCAGAAACCAGCGAAACCCATGCCGAGGCGGAAAAAACCACGCTGCGGAAAAGCGCCGGCGGCAGCATCGGCTGCCGGCTTCGTCGCTCTATCGCAACAAACATCAGCCAGTTCAAGGCAGCCACGGCGATACCGCCCAACACCCAGCCAGAGTGCCAGCCAAGCCGCGCGCCCTCAATCAACAAGGCCACCGAAGTGGCTAGCGCCACAATCACCGTCCCCTGCCCGGCGTAGTCCATCTGGCGCAAGGATAGTGGCGGGCGAACGGCCGCAATACGCAGAGTCAGCCCGATTCCCAACGCAATCACCGGGATATTGATCCAAAACAGGCTACGCCAGCCCAGCAATTGGATCAGCACGCCGCCGGCCAGCGGCCCCGCCGCCATCGCTACGCCGCCACATCCGGCCCATACGCCAATGGCACCCGCCCGCTGTTTCGCCTCGGGAAAGGCCGCGTTAATCAGCGTTAAGGAACTGGGCACCAGCAAAGCGGCCCCAACGCCTTGCAATATTCTGGCGGTGACCAGTACGGGTAGTGCCCCCGCCAGCCCGCAAAGGGCAGAAGCGCAGGCAAAGATCGCCAGCCCGGCAAGGTAGACTTGCCGCCCTCCTAGCCTGTCGCCCAGCATCCCGCCACTGAGCAACAGGCTGGCGAACGCCAACGTATAAGCGTTCACTACCCACTGCAGACCGCTAAGCCCGGTACCCAGATCGGCGGCGATCGGCGGCAAGGCGACGTTAACGATCGACGTATCCAGGATGACGATGACATAGCTGAGGCTGGTTGCCATCAGTACTCGTTTTTGTTGTTTATTCAAGCTTGCCACTCGTTGCGTACCCAGGGTGATGAAACAGGCATTGACTATAAGCCGCTCTTAGCCTGGAATACTTCGAAGCATATCGAAGTGTACCTTGAACGATGAAAACATCGCCTGCTATCGATAAAGGAGAAACTCGTGGGCCAACATAATATTGCATCCGTTGCGCATCTGATCGCCGAACCGGTGCGGGCGGTGATGTTGATCACGCTGGCCGACGGCAACGCGCTATCAGCCAGTGCGCTTGCAGAGTCGGCAGGCGTCACCCCGCAAACCGCCAGCTCGCATCTGGCAAAGTTGTTGGACGGCGGCTTGCTTAGCGTCGAACAGATTGGGCGCTATCGCTACTATCGTCTCTCGGGGCCGCACGTCTCGCATCTGCTGGAAAGTCTGGCGTCGATCGGGCCGGTAACGCCGGCCTGGCGCAATACGCCCAACCGTTCTGCGCGTGAGATGCGCTTCGCGCGCTGTTGTTATGATCATCTGGCCGGGAAAGTCGGCGTCGCCGTAACGCGCAGCCTGCTGAAACAAGGGCTAATCGTCGAAAATGGCGCATGCGAATATGTGCTGACGCCGGCCGGCGTCAATTGGTTACAGGCGTTGGGCGCCGAGGCGGCCGCAGTAGAGCCAGAGGGGGTTGGCAAAGGCCGCCAATGTTTGGACTGGACCGAGCGGCAATATCACCTCGCCGGGCCGCTGGCGGCTTATCTGCTGGACGCGTTTTGCCATTGGGGCTGGCTGCAGCGCTTGCCGGAAACCCGGGCGCTCAAGGTTACCCCAAGGGGCTGGACGGCATTGAAAACGCACCTCGCCATTGAGCGCGCAGATCTGGAGGACGATACGGTCAATGGCGAAGCGGCATATCCGGTGGTTTAATCGGCTTGGCGACGGTACAGGCCTATAACGAAATCCGTTTCACAGGCGAATGCTTCGCTGGCACTCAGGCGCTGTTGCACCTCTGGAGAAGCCCGCCAGGCGAAAGGCGTCATCTGCAGCAGGTTGGCCGCCTGCTCGCCCGGCAGCGTCATCGGGTACGCCAGTGCCTCGAGCCGCTCGCAGTCAAAGCCCGTCAGTTGCTCATCGGATTCCGCGTGCAGTTGCACCTGCTGATAAACCTGTTCTTTCAACTGATACAGATGGCGCGGGCCAGGCGATACCGTCACTACGACGCCGCCGGGTTTGACCACCCTCGCCAGCTCTTCGGCTTTGCACGGCGCGTAAATGCGCAGGATCGCGTCCAAAGAACGGTCGGCAAAGGGTAAACGGTGGCTGGACGCCACGCAGAATGACACCGCAGGGTAACGCTTGGCCGCATAGCGGATCGCCACTTTGGCAACATCCAGCCCATAAACGGTGATGTCGCGCGGCGCCAATCGTGCCGCCACTTCAGCGGTGTAATAACCTTCGCCACAGCCAATATCCAGCAGCGCCTGCGCCTCGCCACCCAACGCCTGTTCCAGCAGTTCCGCCACCCGTTGCTGCAACGGTCGATAAAATCCGGCATCGAGAAAAGCGCGCCGCGCCTGCATCATTTCCGTGCTGTCTCCCGGCTGCTTCGAACGTTTATGCTGCACAGGCAGCAGATTGACATAGCCTTCTTTGGCGCAGTCAAACTGATGATTGGCATCGCAACGCCATTGCAAGTGAGAAAGAAGAAGCGGCTGGTGACACAGAGGGCACTGATAAGACATGGTTGGATTCCAGAGAGATACGGCGCAGGTAGTCTAAAGAAGGCTTCTGCACGATGCAAGGCAGGCCTAGCCAACGGGTAAAAAAGCTGGCTACACTGACGATATGTTTTCTGACGCAGGCAAAGACGTTATATGACCGACTACTCCCCGCTTCTCAGCACCGTTCCGGCCATTCAGCACGGTTTCGGCCACAAAAGTGCCCTGCTGCCTGGCCATCTGCAACCCTATCGCGCCACGCTGCCGGAAAAAAAACAGGTGCACGGTACTCGCATCGTCGACATTCATCATGCGGCCCAAATTTGCGGTGAAGCCGACGGTTTCTACACCACCCAACCCGGTATTCTGCTCAGCGTATTGACGGCAGACTGTCTGCCGGTCATTTTCAGCCGCAATGACGGCTCGGCCATTGCGGCCGTGCATGCCGGTTGGCGCGGCTTGCTGGATGGCATTCTTGAGCAATTGGCGGCGCGAATCAGCCGCGATGACTCAACGGCAAACTGGGTGGCCGCCATCGGCCCGGCTGCCGGCCCGTGCTGTTATGAGGTGAACGAAGAGCTGGTTACGCGCTTTAAACAGCAGTTGCCGCTGCCTGCCGCCTTGATCAGTCCAAGCTATCGCCACCTGGATCTGGCCGCCATCGCCGAATACAAACTCAGCGAGCTGGGGTTTGCCGCCGTTGATCGCGCCGGGAGTTGCACCATCTGCACGCCGAATACCGACTCGCGGCACCCGCAGCGCTTTAAATACACCAGCTACCGCCGCAACAGCCACCGGCGTGAGCAGGATCCTGGGCACCCAGGCATTACCGGCCGCAATCAGTACGCGGGGATTATCATCGCCGGCTGAGCGCAGACACGAAAAAGCCCGCACGAAGGCGGGCTTTTTGTACAGCTGACGCTGATTAGATAGCAGTAACGTTCACTGCAGATGGGCCTTTCTGGCCATCTTGGATTTCGAACTCAACGTTCTGGCCTTCAGCCAGGGTTTTGAAGCCGTTACCCTGGATTGCAGAGAAGTGTACGAACACGTCTTTGCTGCCGTCAGCTGGGGTGATGAAACCGAAACCTTTAGACTCGTTGAACCACTTAACTTGACCTTTGATCTTTGCCATCTTGAGTATTTCCTTTGGATTGTTTAAACCGCCCGTAGGCGTTACATAGACAAACTAGAGTCGTTACTGCTTGAGGCACTAAGATAAGGATCGGCAGAGAAGCGGTATTCAACGCTAACGTCTTTACTCAGAACTTCTTTACTGAAAATGCCACACATATACAGAACTGTACCTCGTTTTACCCAGATGCGTTATCACATACTCTGTATTCGATGGCAAGCCATTTTTAATCACTGATGGACCTGTCGCACATATTTGAAACGGTCGATAGCAACATAAGCTTAAATAGGCTAAAAGATGTTGAAGCCTTAGCTATTTTCTGCTTAACGCTCACACCGCGCTACACTCCGCAGCCTGACTGAATTTTAACAATTCTTTCATCCGATCGCTCCTCTGCGTTGCGACATATAACCGCCATCGGGCGCTTAGAACGTTAAAAAATTTGAATCTTTATGGAATTTCTTATACAACATTTGAATATCGATGAACGGGTGCCTTTGACCTCAAACTCATCAGACCACTTGGTCGCCATCTGGACGGCCCAACGCCGGTGCCGCCGCCTGTCTGATAACCTTCCCCTCTCCGGAGAAAATAATACCGATGCTAATTATTAATATTAGTTATCGCGAATACCCGCTGCACAATCGGATCCCCGGCAAAAAACAAATGGCGCTGCCGCTTTAAGGTGCATAAGCATGCAACGGGGAAAATTACGCACCATCATTGTGCATAACCGGATAAATATCCTGCTGACGACAGAATTAAATAACGGCAATAACCCTAACATCCGTGAGAATGTATAACCGAATTAAATCTTAAAAAGACAGGGGGTATTTACTCTGCCGACAAAACCCACTCTCGGGTCTAATTATTTTGTCTTTTTGCACACCTCGCTATTCGCACCCACTCATCAGACCCGGCACCTGATAACGCCCTCCGCCGTTCCCCCGTACAACGGCAGCCCGCAACCGGGCGGCCTTGCAGGCGGTTCAATCCGAAAAACCGTCCCTCACGGGGCGTGAATTTACCCCTTAAGAGTTAGAGGAAAGCGCAATGCGCTCGCCAATTTTGATTGGCAAGAACTGATGCCGCTCTATTCCGGCAGAGCTCAACGCCAGATTTAATTGCTGTGGCGGTTCATCCAGCGACTCATCGGCCAATTCAAAAACGCCCCAATGAATCGGAATAACCCGCGGTGAATTTAATTGCTGATACAGCGTCACCGACTGCTGCGGATCCATATGTTGTTCCTGCATGAACCAACGCGGTGCATAAGCGCCGATTGGCAACGCCGCCACGTCAAACGGCCCCAGGCGCACGCCGATATCCGCCAGCCGTTCCGAATAACCGCTGTCACCAGAAAAATAGAAACGCAGCGACGGATGATGAATAACCCAGCCGCACCACAAAGAGCGGTTGCGATCCCACAGGGTACGCATGCTCCAGTGACGCGCCGGCGTACAGTGGAACCTTAACTCGCCCAATGACAGGCTGTCCCACCAGTCCAGTTCTTCCACACGCTTGAGGCGATAACGCCGGAACCAGCTTTTTAACCCCAGAGGCACGATAAAGGTCGCGTTGGGAAAACGTCGCGCCAATTGGCGCACGGTCCGCCGATCAAGGTGGTCATAATGGTTGTGAGAAATCAACACCACATCCACCGCCGGTAATTGTTGCACCGTCAACGGCGGCGGCGTTTTACGTTTAGGGCCGTAGAAACTCAGCGGAGATGCGCGTTGCGAAAGCACTGGGTCGATCAGGATATAGCGGCTATCCAGACGCAGCAGCATCGAAGCGTGCCCCAGCCACCAGATGCCGTCATCGCTGCCGCTGAGGTCGGCAGGCTGCCACCAGCGCTGGGTAAACTGCTGATACCCCAACTGTGGCGGTTTGGGCAACCCTTGCTGCTTGCGCTCATTTTGCCAGCGTCTCAAATCCCCTTCCTGACGCTGAGTCGGTTCCGGATTGCGAAACCCCTCCGGGGTGTGGTGAGCTTTCGCGGCATCATAGTAACGATTGATTCTCTTCAAATTGCTCTCCCGACCACTGCGGACACCCTGCACGGGCAGATTAGATAACATAACAAGATAGTCGATTGGCGTGCTTTGTGAACCGTGCTCACCTCGGGGGGGACCTTTTCGGATATTGTGTTGTCACAGTCCCTGTGAGCATGCCAGGGCCATAAAGAGCCTGTTAAGCATCTCTTAAGATCTTTATGATTTACTTATAGGACATTCAGAAAAGGAGAAGTTATGAGCCGTTCTACATCACGCAAGTCACGTGTTCGTCTGGGCCGTATCCGTAGCACGATGCGGCAACAGAGCCAGTATTGGAAAATGTACGCGGCGATGAAGCTCCGCCGGGTGAGAGTGCCGGCACCGCTGGTGCTGCTGTTTGGCGCGCTGGTGAGTTTTTTCATGTTGGGCGTGCTGATGCTTAGCGTGGTCGCTATCGATATCGTCACCACCCTGTTCCTGCTGTGCAGGAAGCTGTTGGGCCTGGGCCGCGGCAATCAGGGCACGGCCTTTATGCCACGTAGCTAAAGCCTGAACCGGAGGCGCGCAAGGCGCCTCCGTTATAGATTAACGCCGCACTTTGGCGCCTTTACGGCGCGTCAGCATAAAACCCACCCACAGCAGCAGGATCCATACCGGCATCAGCAGTACGGAGATGCGGATCCCCTCGCTGAAATACATGATCACCAGAATCAGGCTGAGAAACGCCAGGCACAGGTAGTTGCCAAACGGATACCACAACGCCTTGAAGCTCGGGATCACCCCCTGGCGGTTTTTCGCCGCACGGAACTTCAGGTGCGCCAGGCAAATCATCACCCAGTTAATCACCAGCGTAGACACCACCAGCGCCATCAACAGCTCAAACGCCTTGCCAGGCATCACGTAGTTGATCAGCACGCCGACAGAGGTCACCAGCGCCGACAGCGCAATGGACAGCACAGGTACGCCGCGCTTATTCACCCGGGTCAACGCCTTCGGCGCATTCCCCTGCGTCGCCAAGCCGAACAGCATGCGGCTGTTGGCATAAACCCCGCTGTTATACACCGACAGCGCCGCCGTCAGCACCACCACGTTAAGGAGGGTCGCCACCAGGTTGCTGTTCAGCGCGTGGAAAATCATCACAAACGGACTTCCGCCTTCCACCACCTTGTCCCATGGGTAGAGAGACAGCAGTACGGTCAGTGAGCCGATATAAAAAATCAGGATGCGGTACACCACCTGGTTGGTGGCTTTCGGAATGCTGCGGCGCGGATCGGCGGCTTCCGCAGCCGTGATGCCGACCATCTCCAGCCCACCGAATGAAAACATGATCACCGCCATCGCCATGACCAGCCCTTCTATGCCGTGCGGCATAAAGCCCCCCTGCTCCCACAGGTTGCCGAAGCTGGCTTGCGGGCCGCCATTTCCGCTGACCAACAGCCAGGCGCCGAAGACGATCATGCCGACAATCGCCACCACCTTGATGATGGCGAACCAGAACTCCGTTTCGCCATACAGGCGCACGTTGACCAGGTTGATCAGATTAATCAGCACAAAAAATCCCGCAGCGGAAACCCAGGTCGGGATGTCCGGCCACCAATACTGAATATAAATCCCTACGGCGGTTAACTCGGCCATGCCGACCAGAATGAACATGGCCCAATAGTTCCAGCCGGAAAGGAAACCGGCGAAATCGCCCCAGTATTTATAGGCAAAGTGGCTGAATGAGCCGGCGACCGGCTCTTCAACCACCATTTCACCCAGTTGGCGCATAATCAGAAAAGCGATAACGCCACCGATTGCGTAGCCCAGCAGCACGGAAGGACCGGCCATTTTAATGGTCTGTGCAATGCCGAGAAACAAACCGGTGCCAATGGCGCCCCCAAGGGCGATGAGTTGTATATGTCTGTTTTTTAAACCGCGTTTTAGCGGAGTATCCTGTTGCTGACCGCCCATCTTATCCTCATATGGCGTTGAATCCCGTCGCTTTTGCACAAGATTTCGCCAATCAATAAATGTATCTGCGGGCGGCTTTTTAACACTTAACCCCGGGAGCATCAAGGAGAAGCACCCCGGCAACAGGGACCAGGATGCTATTTTATGCAAAGAATGGCGCCGAAATGGCTGAGATTCAGCCTGGCAGGCCGCACAGTTTGGTCAGATTGCGTGCGCCAATCATCAGCGTCGCGACATAGGACTGGCGACGCGTGACCACTTCCACTGCCACGCGATCGTTTTGATATTTTATCAGGTAGGTTGAGGGCCAGCCCTGTCGGCGCTGCCCAAAGCTTTCGGCATGACGATCGATTGCCGCATGGGCAATCACCAGATGAGACAAGTTTTTATCACCTTTAATAATGCGCTTCATAAACAGGCTCCGCCAGAGACAGTTCTGTTGTCATAAAAAGGGAAAAATCATCAGTATTTCTGGTGGTTCAACGGGTCATCTCGGTGGTTTGCTGGCTCAGCAGGAAACAGATCATCGCGGCGCGCAATGGGCTGTTGCTGTCTGCCTGCCACTCACCGCGCTGGGTGATCATACGGGCCTGCCACAGCGGGTTATCGCTTTGGCCGTCAGCATTCAAACTGATTTTATTGGCGCAGATAATCGGCCAGGCATCGGAGGGATTCTTGCAATAATCTTTACCTTTCACGCCGCCGTAAGGATACCATTTTTCCGGGTTTTCTCCGGTGATCAACGCAATGCTGCGGTTCACCTCGGCGTCGCTTTCTTCATACCATTTAATCATCGGCTTCATCCATCTTTCGTAAGGTTGGCGCTACATTACGATGCCAATACGACAGATTTATGACAAAGCGACGGCTTTTCATATTATCCATACTAATGTTTTTTGATCTTTATATTCTCCATTCGGATGATTACACTTTTTACCTGTTTCATTGCCCGGAAATCATCGCCATGTTGAGCGGCCTTAACCACCTGACGCTCGCGGTAGGTGACGTCAACCGCAGTTTCGATTTCTACACCCGTCTGTTGGGATTCATCCCGCATGCGCGCTGGCAAAATGGCGCCTACCTGTCCCTTGGCGAACTGTGGTTGTGTCTGTCGTGGGACAGTTCGCGTGCGACGGACACGCCGGGAGACTATACCCATTATGCGTTCAGCGTGACGGAGGAAAATTTTGCACCCGCCGCATTACGGCTACGCCAGGCAGGAGTAAAAGAGTGGAAAAGCAACCGCAGCGAGGGGGAATCACTGTATTTTCTCGATCCCGACGGGCATCAGTTAGAAATTCACAGCGGCGATCTGGCCAGTCGTCTGGCAGCATGCCGTGCTCAACCTTATCAGGGGATGGAGTTTTTCTGAGGAAAGCGGGTGGCATAAAGTGCGTGAAGCGCCACCCGACAGGCAGCTGATTAACGTTCGGGGATGAAGCCCTTGAAATCCAGCGCCGGGCTGAGATCGTCATCCTCCGCCACGCTGTCGCCGCGGGCGCTTTGCGCCAGGCTCTTCAGTAACGCCGTTTGTTGGCGCTGCTGCTCGGCTATTTCCTGCAACAGGCGAATCTGTTCATTGGCACGCACGCTGGCGCGGTTCACCAGGAACCAGCCCCATAATCCCACCAGCAGCGCCAGCGCTGCGATGGCCAGCGAAACCAGGCTATTTGGACCAAAACCTAAATCGTACATGGACAACCCTATCTACTGCTAAAATCAGGCGGACATCTTAGCACTCCGGGGATGGGCACGAACATCTCCGCGGAAAATTGTTGCGCACCACCGCGCACCTCACCAGGGAACAAAGCGAGTGATTGAACAAATTCCCAACGCAAACCTCTCCCCCTCATCACAATAACTGTCCAGTGCCAGCAGATAAAAAAACAGACAGGCAGCCAGAGCCGCAATTATCACGAGGATTTTTTTTCGCAACAAATTTTAGCAGCCTCATTGTTATCTTGGTAATTGGTTACTCAGCCTATCACGGCAAACTTAAACGAAGTTTAACCGGTCGTTTAGAAATCTCACCTGGGTTTATTTTTCAGAATGTTACCGTTGCGCCCTGCTCTGGCTCGTGGCTATATCGCTACGACAATCAATAACAGGAGTCACAATGGGTAAGCTGATTAAGTGGATCGCGGCGCTGGCGGTGCTGTATGGCGTATTTCTGTTTTCGGGGTACGGGGTGCTTATCGGCAGCAATCAAAACGTCGGTGGGCTGGGGTTGCAGTGTAAATATCTGACGGCGCGGAATGTGGTGATAGCGCAGTATCTGCACGGTGACAACGGCGTGATTGGCATTGCCGACTGCCCGCTGTTCAAAAAGATCGAAACGGTGGTGGATTGATCACCACCGTCCGAAACCGCCGTCAAACGGCGGTTTCCCATCAATTACGCGTGAATTTCATCTCAATCAACGCAATCGCTTTTTCGATAGCCCGCCGCGTCACCGGATCGGCGCCGGCAGGATGGGTGGAAAAATCGATGCTTTTCAACTGACTTGCCATTTTGTCCCGCACCTCGGTTGGTGCGATAACGTCAATGACATCCAGAATTTGTTTGATGACCAGTTGGCAGGCGACCAGATCGGATGCCAATTCCTGATCGTTGCTCAGCATGTCGGACATAGTGACTTTCCTTCTTAGTTCAGACGCCGCACAGAATACCATGCCGCCTGCCGCTTTTCCGCCCCCCACGCCGTTTGCCGCTGAATTTTCAGCGTTAATGCGCATTGGTCAGCAAAACGCCCTGCCGAATTGGCCTATACTTGGGGCTTGAGCGTTGCGCTTGGCGGCGCATTGCAAATCCTAACCTGACGGGAGAACGTGATGGCAAACCACAATGTGAAATCCTGGGCGACAGTGCGCGAAACTTCGGTTGAAATTGCCGAGGCGATTTTTGAGCTGGCGAAGAACGACGAGATATTGGCGCAAAAAATCTGGGAGGAAGGCAGTGACGAAGCCTTGGAAATGGCCTTCGCCAAAACCAGTGCCGATCAGCTGTACTGGGGCGAAGAAACCGTAGAGCGCAAAAACGTCTGATCGGACGTTATCAACAAAAAGCCCGGATGAACGATACCCTGTGCATTTCAGGTTGCAGCCAAAACGCGCTGACGCGAAACACGACGGGTAAGAACATCCAGGCTTTTTCGGTAGTCTGTCACATCCCACAGCGGGCTATATTGTGGCCTGATCTCACGGCTCTTCACCTCCCACACCTTCCGCATTATTCATTCTCATTACCGGTGTCACCATAAAAGCGGCAACGCCCACGATTACAACCAGAGTAATAATCACTGTCATTAACATGCGATCACCCCATCAACGCTGAGTTGTTACGGCTGACTCTGTCTAGGCGGTTTATTTCCTGCGGCCTGAACCACTTTAGTATCAGCGGTAACGGGCAATCTCAGATTAGCCGTTTTTCCTTCCGGCTGACAAGCCACCTGATGATGGTTTTTCCGAATAATTTCGCCCTGGAGCGGGTGGGCTTTTTGTCCGGGGCGGCAAGTTGTGTATACTTCACCGCTATGTAGATCTCACACAGACGCACTGATGATACAAGAACATCACCTCTCATTGGTCTGCGCCCTCAGTAAATGGGTCGAAACTCACCTAGGTAGAGTGATCCATCTCGAAGAGTTGGCCGAGTACTCCGGCTACTCCCTGTGGCACATGCAGAAGCTGTTCAAAGAAGCGACCGGGATTTCGCTGGGCAAGTATATCCGCGAGCGCCGCCTGGCCGGTGCGGTTTATCAATTGCGCAGCAGTGACGCTACCATTTTTGACATTGCACTGGATTTTGGTTTTGGCTCGCAGTCACATTTTACTTATATGTTCAGAAAACGGTTCAACATCACGCCTTATGATTTCCGCCAGGATTTAAGCGTGGATTTGCACATCGCCCCGCCGTTGCACGTCATCCATCAAAAAACCGCCTGACCGCTCTCCCGCCGTACCCACCGGCGGGCTAATGGGCCCAAATCACCACCAAAATGGCAATCAACGCAGGGAGCGCCTGGACCTTAAGAATTTTACGGCTCGCCGTCAGGCCGCCGAAGATGCCCGCCACCAGCACGCAGCCGAGGAAAAACAGTTGCACCGTCGGGTCAGCACGCCAGACTCCCCATGCCAGCCCGGCAGCCAGGAAACCGTTATACAACCCCTGGTTAGCGGCCAGCACTCGCGTTGCAGCCGCAAATTCCGCCGTAGTGGCGAACACGCGTCTGCCGGTCGGCGTCTGCCAAAGGAACATTTCCAGGATCAGGATATACAGATGAATCGCGGCTATTAATATCACGATAACATTAGAAAGAATTACCATTGTGTTTTTAAAGGTTAATTAAGAATCAGGTTTAATAAGTATAACCGCATTCGGAAAATTGCGAATAATCAGACATAAAAAAACCCGCCGCAGCGGGTCTATTACCTAATCACTCAGTGTTAGCTTAACGCAACAACCAGCATAGCTGCGATAGAGATCCAAAAAGCCGCCGTTGCAATAACAACATGGGATAATCTTGCACGATAGAGTACTTGGCTCATAATGACCTCACAGGCTTCTGACTAGCGGTTAGATAACAACACTTCTTGAAAGATATCTTAATCCACTGCTCCGACCAATTATTTGCGCCAGATCACTATTTACCAGATAAACTATATTCGATCTAAAACATGGACTTTCGATCACATTAATTCAGCGTTGATAGAAAGAAATGAATAAGATCGCCTCATCGTTATAGCCAGAGAGCATCAAACCTCGCTCCAGGGCAGGCGTGGCGCGGTCATACGCGGCCCGCTATAACCACTCACATCCGGAAAACGGCTATTCCCCTGCTCCCAGTCATGCTGCGCCTGGGTAATATCTTGCTTACTGTGGCCGACAAAGTTCCACCAAATGAGAATCTCTTCGTTTAATGGCACCCCGCCGATTAATAATGCCCGACTGCCCTTCTTGGCATTTAACCCGATTTGGTTAAGATTCATGCCTAAATAGGCGAACTCATCAGGTGAAAATTTTTCATCATTAACCTCAATTGCACCAACAAGGGGCAAAAAACCTATTTCATAGTCTTCCCGCAAAGGTAAGGGTAAATAGCCGTCACTCTGCCACGCCAAATCAATGGCGATTAGTGGCGAAAATGTAAACACCGGGGAACGGTATTGTTCAAAATCGCCCACCAACAAAGTATGCCTAACCCCATTTTTTTCCCAGGACGGCAAGTCGGGATAATGATCGAAGCGTGGCGCCATATCGGCATCGTCGGCAGGGAGAGCAATCCACAGCTGTGCAGCATGTAAACGCCGCTCTTCCCCCGTTGACTGTTCGGTATGGGCGATACCGCGCCCTGCCGTCATCAGATTGACCTGGCCCGGACGAATCACCTGCTCGCTACCCAGGCTGTCGCGATGCAGCACCTCTCCTTCAATCATCCAGGTAAAGGTTTGCAAGCCAATATGCGGGTGCGGCCCCACGTCCATGCCTTTAGAGGAGCCGCTGAAGACCGAAGGTCCGGCATGGTCGAGAAAGCACCAGGCGCCCACGGTACGGCGTTCGCGGGTAGGTAAGGCGCGATTGATCGGGATACCGCCGACTTCGGCATTGCGTGCGGTAATGCGTTGTATTTGACGCACACCCTCGACCACGGGACAGTCACGGGAAGAAGAAGAATGGGTTGGGCGGGAGTTGCTCATAGTAACGCCTCCAGAACGGCACACAGGTTGAATTGATGGCAAAGCCAGCTTATCACACAGCCGGCGGCCTCGATGCAACCTGGGGACGGAGAGCGTCAGGACGTCTTGATATAACAGCCTTTTACATCAACTTCGTCACGTGCATGCTTCAAATCGGAGAAATACGTCACACCAAAGAGTATCGATACGACCAACAACACGGAAACCAGCAGGCCGATAACAGCCAGCAGTTTGGTTTCATCGTGGAGATTATGCTCCATTTTATCTCCTGTACAGAAAGACATCATGTCAGCCACAGGGTGACTGACAGCGTAAAGATGATCAGGGAGCAGGACGCTATCGCCAACACAATGATGGCAAACTGCGCATCTCCCAGAGTTTCACGGTAGTTTTTGTCTTGTGAGGCATTACGTTGTTCTTTCACAAAATCTATCTTAACTCATCACGCGTAAACGCTACTGTTATGGGATGGTCGATAAAAACTCGCTACTGCGGTTTTCTTAGATTCTGCGTCAACGCCATTCAGACCTCAATAGTGGCAAGACGCTATCAACTTTCCTCGCCAGGGTCAACATCCCCCGGGAGCTGAGGCGGCGGTGAGTATAAAACATTCACAACTTTTATTAAAAGCAAAAAATAATCAATAAAACTGATAGTAAATGCGATAAAAAAAGCCCGATATCACATCGGGCTCCTGGATATCTTCTCTTTTTTACTGCGGAATGCGCAGAACCTGTCCTGGATAAATTCTGTCCGGGCTGGATAGCATAGGTTTGTTCGCTTCGAAGATCTTGTTGTACAGATTGGCGTTGCCGTACACTTCTTTCGACACTGCGCTCAGCGTGTCGCCCTTCTTCACGGTATAGAAACGGCTCTCGGCTTCAGATTGTGCAACAGACACCTTGTCTTCCACACCGCTGATACCCGCCACGTTACCGATCGCCACCAGGATTTTTTCTTTCAGTTCCTGGCTGACGGCGTCCCCGGTCACCACGGCTTTGCCATCCACCACCTGCACGTCGACCTTATCGGTACCCGGCAGGCCGATTTTATCCAGATGCTCCTTCAGTTTGGCACTTTGGTCTTCGGCAGTCGCATTGCCGGTCACTGTGTCCCACAGTTTTTCGCCAGCTTCTTTGACGAAGTTAAACAAGCCCATATTCACTCCTTTCGATGGTTACAATGTTGCGTTCACTTAAGGCTTGTTAAGCTTAGCACTGCAAAACGGATATTCAATTGCTCCTGCGGTATTCCGCCGCTGGAGTAATCCGAAAGTGCACCCTTTTGTTGCCAATCCATCGTGTTGCATCGATTCTCGCACTGAAAGACACCCCGTTTTTACCTACAATAAAGGTATGGAGAGATTTGGGTAGAGGACGCAAGACGTTATGTACGCACTGGTGATGTTTGTATGTTATCTGGATGGCGGCTGCGCCGATATCGTGGTTGACGTGCTGCGCAATGAACCCCAGTGCCTGGTCGTCATGAAGGAACAAAATCTGCGCCACGCCGGGTGTTTTCCGGTGGAGGATTTTATCGATGGTTTCTGGCTACCTGCCAGTGAATATGCGCCGTTGTAGAGCGACCGTCCATTCTTCCGCTACTTATCTCTGAGGAATTTCTTAATTCATCGGAAAAGCGGCGCGTCTACGATATTTTATCCCGCCACTTTGCTAAATTGCTTTACCCGAACGATATGGAGACGGCGTCATGCCCGTATCTGCTCTCTCAGACGAACATTATGAAACCCTGTTACGCGATGTCAGCCTGGTGCTCGGTGGCGCGGTGATTCAACTGATCAATCTCAACAAGAAAGTGTCCGGCAATAATATTCTGGCCCATTTGGTCACCGAGATTGAACATGAGAAAAATCAGCAGCGCTTTGAAACCCTGCGCTCCGCTATTGAAGTCGTGGGCCTGGCAGCCAAAGGATAGCGTCCCAAATAAAGAAGGCAGAGCTTGCGCCCTGCCTTTTGACCGTTATCCCGACACAGGATGAAGGTAATAGCGTTGAAACTTAGAAACGATAAGTCAGGTTGACCGCGACGATATCGTCTGTGCTCAGTTTCAGCTTGTTGTCGTCATTCAGCTGGTTGATTTTGTAATCAACATAGGTGTACATGTTTTTGTTGAAGTAGTAAGTCGCGCCCACTTCCACGTATTTCACCAGATCGACATCGCCAAACCCTTCGATATCCTTGCCTTTGGACTGCACGTAAGCCAGAGAAGGACGCAGACCGTTTTCGAACTGGTATTGAGCGACCATTTCGAAGTTCTGAGTTTTGTTGGCGAAGCCAGACACGCCGTTGCCGCTGATTGGCGTCATGTTGCGGGTTTCCGCATACATTGCCGCCAGGTAAACCTGATTGGCGTCGTATTTAACCGCAGTGGTCCAGGCCGTCGCGCTGTCGCCTTGACCGTACTGCAGTTTCTTTTGCTCGCTGGTGCGGTTCGAGTCAGAGAATGCCGCCGCCACACCGATACCTGAGCCGCCGATATCCTGGTAATCCAATGACAGGCCGTAGCCGTCACCGTTTTGCTTGGTCACGCTGCGACCGTCGCCGTCGTTTTTGCCCTGGTACTGTACTGCCAGGTTCAGGCCTTCCACCAGACCGAAGAAGTCACGGTTACGGTAAGTCGCCAAGCCGTTGGAACGCGCGGTCATGTAGTTGTCGGTGTAGCTGTAGCTGTCGCCACCGAATTCCGGCAGCATGTCGGTGTAGGCTTCCGCGTCGTACACCACGCCGTAGTTACGACCGTAGTCGAATGAACCATAGTTGGCGAACTTCAGACCGGCAAAGCCCAGACGGGTTTTGGTGCCCGTAGTGCCCTGCGCTTCGTCGTGGTTGGCCTGGACGTTATATTCCCACTGGCCGTAACCGGTCAGTTGGTCATTGATTTGCGTTTCGCCTTTGAAACCCAGACGGACATAAGTCTTGTCGCCATCTTCAGATTTATCATCGCTGAAAACATGTTTGGCGGAAACGCGACCGTACAGGTCAAGTTTATTACCATCCTTATTATAAATTTCAGCCGCGTTGGCAAAGGAGGTGATTGCCGCAAGGGCAACAGCTAAGGCTAATACACTGCGATTCATCATTTATTTTCCTAGATATTATAATTAAAAACCTGCCCATCACGCCCAATTTATGATTTGGGCTGTGATCTTTATCATTTAGTATTTTATGAGCGCCCCTAATCAGGGGCCATGTGACATTAGCATCATGAATCCAAACTTCAAAAGAAAAAGTTCATAAAATACCGTGGGTAAAGCATGTTTATTTGTAACTTAATATTACAAAAGAAGCCAGCATCAAATCATTGATTCATATTGATATTTGACACATAACTTATAACCAAATTGGTGCATTGCACCAATTAAGTGCAAATCACTTTCTTTTTGCCTACTTTCTAAGCGATGCGTAAATAACATGAAACTTAGCATGGTTACTAATAACGTTACTTATTTCACATTTTTATCTGAACAAAGTCGCTGTGTTGATTTAGACCATTAACCGAGTTTTAATCAGATCTTTTACAGCTTCTCATAGTCAATACGATTCAAACCGTCAAAATAGTAATACCGGGGGAAATTAAATTTAAGAAATGGCAACAGCGAATAGCGGATATATAAGAGAAGGGAATGAACAAATACTACAGAATAATACACCACACTAACTCCAGGTTGCAGCTGACAACGCTACAACCTGGTACACACCGCAAATGAAAACCGCCAACATGGTTGACAGATTAATACAGCGTGCTGCGCGGCACCTCAGTCAGCACCATACCGGCACGCAGCCCAAGCGCAACGCCAGGATTGGGGAACAAAATCCACTCGCTGGCATGTTGAACCCGGTACTCTTCACCCGGTTGCTCGCACAATAAAGTGCCCTGCTTAAGCTCGGTAAAATTGGCGGTATCGTCGCTAAGGTGCAGCCTGAAAGCCTCACTGCGCTTAATCAACGACTGCTCTACGCGGAATAGGCGCAGCGCCTCACCCTGCCGAGAAGGTAAAGGTTCAGCGCTCACCACCCCCTGCAACGCACGGTTAATGGCCGCAAACTGTAGCAGATCGTTGTTGCCGAAGGGTTTCGCCTTGCCCAGCTCCAACGTACAACTTGCGGCGTCGGCGTGCTCGCTGGAAAAATGACTAAAGGTACCGCCGGGCGCACTGTGGATCACCAGCGCGTCAAGATCGGCGGCATCCAGCACCCCCAGCATCTCCGCACTGTAAGGCCGCGTCTGGAAGGGCAGAATGCCAAAACGCGGCAGCCGCGATTCACGTATCGCCGTGTGCAGATCATAATGGAAACACGCGGCCTCTTCCCCGTCGAAAAACGCCGTTATCACCTGCTCCAGTTGCTGCGCCCGTGCGGTTTCACCACTGTGGTTAAACTCGCGATAGCGGCCGCCGAACATGCGGTTCATGTCACTGTGCAAATAACGTTTACCTGCACGTATCGCCGCCGGGTTACCCAGCACCACCAGTAGCCGCACCGCCAGCGGCCTTTCGCCCGCCATCAGCGCATTGACCAATTGGTTCAGCAGTTCAATCGGTGCCGTTTCATTACCGTGTATCCCGGCGGAAAGCACCACCGCCTGCCGGTAAGCCTGGTGCGGGGTGATTTCCAACAGGCCTTCCCCCAGCCAGCGCCAGTGCACATTCAGGTTATCACCCTGTTGGTTGGCCGGGGCTTGCCCCGCCAGCGTCAGGGCCAACAAATCAAACATGGCAGCTCCGTCTATTGTTGGAAAGGATAAACCGACCCCAGCCCGAGGATAGACGTCAACGCGTCCAGCGCATCGCGCCCCTCGCGCAGCAACTGCGGGTCGGCCAAATCGTTTTGCGTCAGCCGATCGCGATAATAGCGATCGACCCACTCATTGAGCGTAACGAACAGCGCATCGTTCATCATCGCGCGCGGATTCACCGCCCGCAGTTCCTGTTCATTCAGCGCTACACGCAGTCTCAGGCACGCCGGCCCGCCACCGTTACGCATGCTCTCACGCAGATCGAATACCTTGATTTCATCGATCGGCCCGCCGCCGGTCACCATCTCGCTCAGATAGCGCCACACACCGCCATGCTGGCGTGACTCTTCCGGCACCACAATCATCATCTTGCCGTCAGGTTTGGTTAAAATCTGGCTGTTGAACAGATAGGTCGATACCGCATCCGCCACCGAGACCTGTGCCGTCGGCACCTCAATCGCCGTCAGTTCGCAGTCCAGCGTCGCCATCTTGCGGCGCACCTCATCCAGCGCTTGCTGCTGCTGATGAAACGCCTGCTGATGATGGAACAGCACGTTCTGGTTACTGACCGCAATCACGTCGTTATGGAACACGCCCTGGTCGATCACCGCGGGGTTTTGCTGCACAAACACGGTGTGCTGCTCATCCAATTGATGCAGGCGGGCAATCGCCTCGCCGGCCTCACGCGTCTGGCGTGCCGGGTAGCGTGTCGGGGCCGTTTCGCCACCGAACTCCTGGCGCCCATAGACAAACATCTGCACGCTGCGTTTGCCATAGTCGCCGCCCAGCCGGTTGTGGTTGGCCGCGCCTTCGTCGCCAAACAACGCCACCTGCGGCAAGGCTTCGTGGTGGGCGAAATGGCGTTCATCGTTGAAAATCGCGCGCAGCACGCCGGAGGTGGTCTCGGCCTCAATCGCACGATGGAATTTATTGTTCAGGTTGGCGGCGGTGAAATGCACCTTGCCATCTTTGCTGTCCGCCGAAGGCGAAACCGTGGCCGCATTGGCGGTCCACATGCAGGAGGCCGAACTGAGCGCCGACAACAAACGTGGCGACTGACGCATCGCCTGCGCCAACACGGCCTCATCGCTGCCGCTGAAACCCAGTTTGCGCAGCATCGGCACATGCGGTCGCTCCTGCGGTGGCAAAACCCCCTGCTGGAAGCCGAGATCGGCCAGCGCCTTCATCTTCAGCAAACCCTGTTTGGCCGCCAGTTTCGGGTTGGACACGCTGTTTTGGTGCTGCGTAGAGGCTTCATTACCAAACGATAATCCGGCGTAATGATGGGTCAGGCCCACCAGGCCATCAAAATTGACTTCATATCCTGCCATGCTGTTCTCCCGGACCGAGCAGGCTCGGCCCTATTCAAAAAACATACCCCGTGAATGTCAAGTTGGCCGATTTAGCGCGTCCATGCGCTCGCGGCATTTGTACATTCCTGTACAGCACAGCCAGGCGCCCAGCTAAATAGCGGCGCCTGGCTGTGGGGCGTCATACCGAGCGCCGACATTCTTGAGGGCTGGTGCGCTCAACGGTCGGCTAACCTGTAATCCCCCCGCCGGCCTCAAATTTAGGGTGTATCGGTATTAAACGACAGCCCTGGCGACAGACTTGCCGGCAGAGTCAAACTTTCGCTTTCCAGCGACGCCATTGGCCAGGCGCAGTAATCCGCCGCGTAATAGGCGCTTGGGCGGTGGTTGCCCGAGGCGCCCACGCCGCCGAACGGCGCGGCACTGGAGGCGCCGGTCAAGGGTTTGTTCCAGTTGACGATACCGGCACGCGCTTCCAACAGCAGTTGATCAAAGCGTTCACGCTGCGGCGACACCAGGCCGACAGACAGGCCATAGCGCGTCTGGTTGGCGATGCGCAACGCCTCGTCAAAGTCGTTATAACGAATGACGGTGGTCAGCGGACCGAAATATTCTTCGTCCGGCACATCGCGCACGCCAGTCACATCGATAATGCCTGGGCTGAGCAGCGCACTGCCGCTTTCCAGCCGCTGCATGGTCAGCAAGGCTTTGCCACCCAAAGACAACAAATGATGCTGCGCCGCCAGCATTTTTTCCGCTGCCGCAGGGGATATCACCCCGCCCATGAACGGCTGCGGTTCAGCGTCCCAGCGGCCGACGCGCAGAGCGCCCGCCACCTGCACCAAACGTTCAATGAAGGCATCGCCCTCGCTGCCGCGTTTCACCAGAATGCGGCGCGAACAGGTGCAACGCTGGCCGGCGGAGATAAACGCCGACTGAATCGCCAGATTAACCGCCGCATCGCGATCGTCGATCTGATCGACAATCAGCGCATTGTTGCCGCCCATTTCCAGCGCCAGCATCTTTTCAGGCTGCCCCGCCAATTGGCGATGCAAGTGATAACCGGTCCCTGCGCTGCCGGTAAACAGCAGACCGTCGATATCTGCACTGGCAGCCAGCGCCTCGCCGGTTTCACGCCCGCCCTGCACCAGGTTGATCACCCCGTTTGGCAAACCGGCCTGCTGCCACAGCTTCAGCGTTTCCTCGGCGGTCAGCGGCGTCAGCTCGCTGGGTTTAAAGACCACCGTATTGCCCGCCAACAGGGCCGGCACAATGTGGCCGTTCGGCAAATGGCCCGGGAAGTTATAAGGCCCGAACACCGCCAGCACGCCATGCGGCCGGTGGCGCAGCACCGAAGCGCCGTCCGCCATCGCGGTTTCACTGATGCCGGTGCGCGCCTGGTAAGCCTGCAGGGAAATCGCCACTTTGCCGATCATCGCCTGCACTTCGGTCAGCGTTTCCCAGCGCGGTTTGCTGGTTTCACGGCTGATCACCGCCGCCAAATCCTGTTTATGCGCTTCCAGCAGGGCAGCAAAACGCTTTACCAACTGCTCACGCTGTTCAAACGGGGTACGGGCCCAGGCCGGGAACGCGCTGCGAGCAGCCTCGCAAGCGGCGGCGACATCACTGCCATCGGCGGCATTGGCCTGCCACAGCGTCTGGTTGTCGACCGGATCGGTTTTGCCGAATTCAGCGCCCCGGCCCTGTTGCCAGGCGCCGTTAATAAACAGTGCAGGATGTGACATTAGGCTTTCTCCTTTGAAATGAGGGGGATGACCCGCACCAGGCTGCCTTGCTCAACGCCCAGCGCCGCAGCGGTTTCCGCATTGAGATGCAGGCGCTCGTCATACAGATCGGCATTGACCAGCAGTGCGCGGTAGGACTGATAATGATCGTTGGCCACCAGAAGAGCCGGCGCATCGGCGCGCATCGGCGTCT
This sequence comes from Serratia plymuthica NBRC 102599, assembly GCF_001590925.1. Taxonomy (GTDB): domain Bacteria; phylum Pseudomonadota; class Gammaproteobacteria; order Enterobacterales; family Enterobacteriaceae; genus Serratia; species Serratia plymuthica. The sequence goes on along the minus strand of NZ_BCTU01000034.1, from coordinate 30,167 downwards.
CGTCCAACACCACTTTCACCGTGCGGCTCTCTTTGACAGCGCGGATCTGGTCGATTTCCGCTTCCAGCGTCGGCCCGCCGTCGAAGATATCGACATAGCCCTGATAGCGCAGGCCTTCAGACTCCAGCACCCGGCGGGCAGGAACGGTCTGTGGGTGCACTTGGCCAATCACCTTTTGCGCGTCTTCGGCCAGGAAATCGACATACAGCGGGTGTTTCGGCATCAGCTCGGCGATAAACGCCTTCTGTCCGGTACCGCTCAGGTAGTCCGCCTTGGCGAACTCGATGGAAAAGAAATGGTTTCCGACGCTCTCCCAGAACGGCGAACGGCCCTCTTCATCGGAGAAACCGCGCATTTCGGCAATCAGCCGCGCGGAAAAACGCTCACGGAAAGCGGCGATAAACAGGAAACGCACCTTCGACAACAGCTTGCCGTTTTCGCCGTGACGGTAGTCCGGATCGAGGAACAGCGTACACAGCTCGGAATGGCCGGTGTGATCATTGCTGAGAAACAGCGTCGGCACCGATTTATAGACGTTCAACTGTTTGGACGCGTGCACCTGGGTACCGACGCGAAAGCTGTACCAGGGTTCAGTCAGCCCAACGGCCACTTCAATCGCGCAAACCCCTACCGCCTGCCGGCGCTCGCTGTCCTCCAGCACAAACAGATAGCACTGCTCGCCACGCGGAAGTTCGCCTTGCCAGGTTTTTAACGCCCGCTCAATGCGCGCCGACAACGTATCTTCATCTTGCGGCAGGGAAGTGAGACCGATGCCGGATTTACCGGCAAGCGTCAGTAAATCAGCCAAATCGCGACGCTCTATAGGGCGAATAATCATCATAATGCGAACCTCGTCAGAATCAGGCTGCGCCGGTTAAGGCGCAGCCTGTGTATTAGCTGCAAATCCGCGCCACGGCACGCGCGAATCGCGCCAGCCCCTCTTTCACATCCTGCTCTGGAATGATCAGTGAAGGGGTGAAGCGCACCACATCCGGGCCGGCGATCAGTGCAATCACGCCCTCTTCGTTGGCCAACTGGGTGATCTGTTTTGCCTTGCCGGCATAATCCTTATTCAACTGGCAGCCAATCAGCAGGCCGCCGCCGCGAATTTCAGAGAAAATCGGGTATTGCCGGTTAATTTCGTTCAAGCCGTCGATAAACCACTGGTGGCGCTGCTTCACGCCTTCCAGCACCTCTGGCGTGTTGATGATGGAGAACACCGCGCCCGCCACCGCCGTTGCCAGCGGGTTGCCGCCGTAGGTGGTGCCGTGGGTGCCTACGCCCAGGGTTTTGGCCAATGCGTCGGTGGTCAGCATGGCGCCAATCGGGAAGCCACCGCCCAGCGCTTTAGCGGTGGTCAGCACGTCCGGCACGACGCCGTATTGCATGTACGCGTACAGATACCCCGTGCGACCCACGCCGGTTTGCACTTCATCGAAAATCAGCAACGCATCGTGGCGATCGCACAGCTCACGCAGGCCCTGCAGGAAAGCGGCATCGGCCGGCAGCACGCCCCCTTCGCCCTGAATCGGCTCCACAATCACCGCGCAGGTCTGGTCGTTGATCAGCTCAGCCGCGGCAGCCAGATCGTTAAACGCCGTGTGGCTGATACCGCCCGGCAGCGGCGCAAAATCTTTTGAATACTTCGGCTGGCCACCGGCAGACACGGTGAACAGCGTCCGGCCGTGGAAAGCGTTATTGAACGCCACAATCTGGTTCTTGCCGGCGTTGCCGTTGTCCAACGCACGTTTACGCGCCAGCTTCAGCGCCGCTTCGTTGGCTTCCGCCCCGGAGTTGCAGAAAAACACTTTTTCGGCAAAGGTGGCGTCAATCAGCTGTTTCGCCAACAGCAGTACCGGTTCGTTGGTATAGCCGTTGCCCAGATGCCACAGTTTCCCCGCCTGCTCCACCAGCGCCGCCTTCACCGCCGGATGCGCATGCCCCAACGCATTAACCGCGATGCCGCCGGCAAAATCGATGTAAGACTTACCCTGCTGGTCCCAGACCTGTGACCCCTCCCCCCGAACCAGAATAAAATCAGCGGGGGCATAAACCGGGACCATCCAGTCGTCGAAAGACTGGCGGGTAACTGCGATTGGCTGTTCCATAATGACCTCATAACCTCAGCAAAGGCTGAATTTTGACTGTAAGGGCCGTTCCTGCCCGGATATTCCGCAACAAAACAAAAAAACCGCACCGTTGATTCCGCTTTTCGCCCGGTGATAACTCTGCCATCTACCGGCTATTCAGAAACAAATCTGTTACATAAAATCGGTTTTCCACTATTTATGCCGCGTATCCGGTCTCTGAACGGGGAATAAATGTTAACGAGCAGTTAAAATACATGCCGTTTGATAAAGAGTGTAGAGCAGCTATCGTGCCAAAACGGGATTTTTGGCGAATATCGCGTTTTTTTTCGTTAAAACAACGGCTTACAATGCATACTTATTCAATAATTATGCATTGGTAATGAATAATTGGAAAAATAAGGCTAAAAATCATCATTGGCCGCGAAATCCTATTCAATTGCAAAAAACTTCAATATTTCTGATCGCGCTCGCAAAAATAATTTGGCCCGATTTGCGCCCGATCACACTTTCGCCCCATTAGAGTGCAGCGAATGCACCAGAGACGAGCAATCCCGCGTCAGTTAAGGCTCTGCCGGGCCATGATCCTGTCCGCCGGCGGTTCATCCACACGCCAGATCACCTATTTGTTAACCAGCAACTACACTGTGATTTCGACCACCCCGCACTTGAGGAGCCATGATGTCTAAAAAAACTGTTGATCCCACCCAACCGGCAGCGCAAAAGGATATTCGCGTATTCCTGGATGCGTTAAATGCCGGCGGCGGCAAACCGATGGAACAGATGAAGCCGAAAGAGGCGCGTAAAGTGCTGGAGGGGGCGCAAAGCAGCGTTGAGGTGCCGCTGTACGAAGTCGAAATCAGCGAGAAGACCATCCACGTTGAGGGGCAGGATATCCTGCTGCATCTGGTGCGACCGGCCAAAGTAAAAGAAGCGCTGCCGGTATTCATGTTCTTCCATGGCGGCGGCTGGGTGCTGGGCGACTTCCCGACTCATGAACGGCTGGTGCGCGATTTGGTGCGCAGTTCCGGTGCCGCGGCGGTGTTCGTCAATTACACCCCTTCACCGGAAGCGCATTATCCCACCGCCATCAACCAGGCCTACGCCGCCACAGAATGGGTGGCCGAATACGGCGAAAAAATCAACGTCGACGGTTCCCGGTTGGCGGTCGTCGGCAACAGCGTAGGCGGCAATATGGCGGCGGTGGTCAGCCTGATGGCCAAGGAAAAAGGCACGCCGGCGCTGCGCAGCCAGATTCTGCTGTGGCCCGTGACCCATGCCAGCTTTGATACCGACTCCTATCACCAGTACGCCGAAGGCCACTTCCTGACGCGCAACATGATGAAATGGTTCTGGGACAACTACACGACCGACAAGGCACAGCGCAAAGAGATTTACGCTTCACCGCTTAATGCCACGCTGGAACAGCTGAAAGGCTTACCGCCGGCGTTGGTGCAGACTGCAGAGCTGGACGTGTTGCGCGACGAAGGCGAAGCCTATGCTCGCCTGCTTAACGCCGCCGGCGTAGAAGTCACCTCCACTCGCTATAACGGGCTGATCCACGATTATGGCTTGCTGAATCCGATAGCCCACGTCCCGGCGGTGCACTCGGCCATCCACCAGGCCGGGCGCGCGCTGAAACACTATCTGGCCTAATCGGCATAATGGCAGGCCACACGGTGCCCTGCAGCCAGGGTACGTAACGCGGGGGCCTGTTGCCGACACTGAGCGGTAGCCTGCGGGCAACGGGGATGAAAACGGCAGCCGTGCGGCGGTTGAGCCGGGTTGGGCAACTCCCCCCTGGCCATCGCCTGCGGCTGCCGCAGTGGATCCAGGCTGGGCACCGCCGCCAGTAACGCCTGGGTGTAAGGATGCCGCGGTTGGCGAAACAGGCTGTCGCGATCGGCGCTCTCGACAATCTGACCGAGATACATCACCGCCACGTCCTGACACAGGTGTTCTACCACCCCAAGATCGTGCGAAATAAACAGGAAGGTTACGCCCTGCTGCTCCTGGAGATCGGAAAACAGGTTGATGATCTGCGCCTGAATCGAGACGTCGAGCGCCGAAATCGGCTCATCGGCGACGATAAACTCGGGCTGTAAGATCACCGCACGCGCAATGCCGATGCGTTGCCGCTGACCGCCGGAGAACTCATGCGGGAAACGCCCATAGTGCTGCGCCGACAGCCCGCAAATTTCCATCGTGTCGATCACCCGATCGCGCAGTTCATTTTTACCCACCAACCCATGTTGCAGCAGGGCTTCGCCAATCGCATCGCCAACGCGCATTCTCGGATTCAGCGAACTGTAGGGATCCTGAAACACCAGTTGCATCTTCGGACGCAGGGCGCGCAGTTGGCGTGGGCTGAGCGCATCCAGCGCCTGCCCGTTAAACGACACTTCACCGGCGGTTTTATCATGCAGCCCCAGCAACGTGCGGCCAACGGTGGTTTTACCGCTGCCGGATTCGCCCACCAAACCGAAAATGGTGCCCTTGCGAATGGCGAAACTGACGTCATCCACCGCCCGCAATTGCCCGGTCGTTTGGCCGAACAGGCCATCGCGCAGCGGGAAATATTTCTTCAGCCCCTTAACTTCAACCAGTAATTCAGCCGACATGAATACGCCCTCCCGCGTTCAGAAAGCAGGCGGACTGACGTTGCGCATGGCCATACAGCGGCGGAACGCCGTCACGACAGCGTACACTCGCCTGCGAGCAACGATCGGCAAAAGCGCAATGGTCGGGCAAACGGGCCAGATCGGGCACCTGACCGGGGATCGAATACAATCGGCGCCGCCGCTGTCCGGCCACCGGCCGCGAAGCCATCAGCCCCTGGGTGTACGGATGCTGCGGGTTAGCCAGCACCTCTCGGGTGGCCCCCTGCTCGACAATCCGCCCGGCGTACATCACCACCAGCCGGTCTGCCATCTGAGCGATGACCCCAAGATCGTGGGTGATCAGCATCATCGCCATATTGTGCCTTTGCGCCTGTTCACGCAGCAACGCCAGGATTTGCGCCTGCACAGTGACGTCGAGCGCCGTGGTCGGCTCGTCGGCAATCAGCAACGCCGGGCGGCAACTGATGGCCATGGCGATCATGATGCGTTGCAGCATGCCGCCGGAAAGCTGGTGCGGGTAGCTGGCCATCAGCTGCTCTGCACGCGCCAATCCCACCTCCGTAATCAACGCCGTCGCTTCCCGCCAGGCGGCCTTCGGCGCCGCCCCTCGGTGGCGGATAAGCGGCTCCACCAGTTGCTCGCCAATGGTCAACACCGGGTTCAGCGCGCTCATCGGTTCCTGGAAGATCATCGCCAGCCGGTTGCCGCGCAAATCGGCCATCTGCTGCGGACGCAGTTTCAACAAATCCTGGCCGTCAAAATGAATCTCACCGCCATCGATCTGTGCCAGCGGCTGCGGCAACAACCCCATCATCGCCAGGGCGGTGACGCTTTTGCCACAGCCGGACTCGCCAACCACGCCCAGCGTCTGCCCGGCGTGCAGTTCGAAACTCACCTGCTGCACCGCCCGCACCCGGCCTTGCTCGCCGTTGAAGGCCACCGACAGTTGATTAAAAGCTACCAGCGGTTGGCTCATCGTCTTACCCCGTTCATTTTCGGATCGAGCGCGTCCCGCAGGCCGTCGCCCAGAATGTTAATCGCCACTACGGTGATAAAAATCGCCAGGCCCGGCGGCATCCACAGCCAGGGGCGACGCTGAAAATCGATCAGGCTGTTGGCAGCATCCATCATGTTGCCCCACGACGGCGTCGGCGGTACCACACCCAGCCCCAGATAGCTGAGCGCCGATTCGCTGAGAATGGCGTTGGCCACCCCCATGGTCGCCACCACGACCAGGATCGGGATGGTATTCGGCAGCAGGTGGCCGAAAATACGTCGCCGCGTGGACAGCCCCAGCACTTCGGTCGCCAGCATGAAATCACGCTCGCGCAGCGACAGGATTTGGCCGCGCACCAGCCGCGCCAGTGAAGGCCAGCCCAACAGGCTGAGCATGATCATCACCATGTAGATACGGTAATCCGGCGAGACGTCCAGCTCGGACAACATCGCTCCCATAATGATCAGCAGCGGCAGGCTGGGGATGGTCATCAACAGATCGGCAAAACGCATGATCAGCTTGTCCACGATGCCGCCCAAATAGCCGGATAACGCCCCCAACAGGTAGCCGAGCGTCACCGACAACAGCATCGACACCAGGCCGATGGTCAACGAGATGCGCCCCGCCAGCAGCAGGCGGGTGTAAATATCGCGGCCGAGAAAATCCGTACCCAACCAGTGCGCGGCATTAGGGGCCTGGTTAATGTTCAGCGCGTCGCCGGCGTCATCCTGCCACGGCGACAGCATCGGCCCCAAAATGCACAGCACGGCCAGGATCAGCAGCAGCAACAGCGAGGCCATCGCCAGCCGGTGGCGCCGCAGCCGTTGCCAGGCCTGTGCGGCCGGCGGTGGCGACAACTGCGCCAGCGCCGGAAGTTGTGCCTGCCGCCAGCGGCGACGGCGACCAAAAAACAGCGTTGCCAACATATTTACCTCAAACGAATGCGTGGGTCGGCATAGGCATACAGAATGTCCGCCAGCAGGTTGCCCAAAATGGTCAGCACCGCCAGAAACAGCGTAAAGCCCATCAGTACGGGATAGTCGCGCGCGGCCAGCGAGTCGATGTGAATATGCCCCGCCCCCGGCCAGTTGAAGATCTTTTCGGTGATCAGCGCGCCGGAAAACAGCGCCGGCAGCTCAAACCCCAACAGCGTGATGATCGGCAACAGCGCATTGCGCAGTGCATGTTTAACGATCACCGTTTTTTCTTTAAGTCCCTTGGCGCGCGCGGTGCGGATATAATCCATGCGGATAACGTCCAGCATGCTGGCACGGAAATAGCGCGTCAGGGTGCCGGCCTGCAACATCACCAGCGCCAATACCGGCAACAGCAGGTGCGCCGCCACTTCCAATACCCACGCCAGTCCAGTGGCCTCACTGCCGGTGCGCAGCATGCCGCCCGCCGGCAACCAGTGCAGATCGACGGCGAACCATTTAATCAACAGCAGGCAGAGGAAAAACGTCGGGAACGACATGGCACCGAACACCGCGACGGTGACCAGATGATCGAACAGCGAATAGGGTTTCATCGCCGAAGCCACACCCACCGCCAGCGCGATGCCCCAGTACAGCACCAGCGCCACCGAAGCCAGCAGGAACGAGTTCCAGATGTACTGGTTCAACAGCGTGCTGACCGGGATTTGGTATTGCAGCGAAAAGCCGAGGTTGCCTTGCAGCAACTGGCCGAGCCAGTGCCAATAGCGGAAAAGCAGCGGCTGGTCCAGCCCATACAGCGCCCGCAGCTCGGCGGCGCGCTGCGGCGTCAGGTTGATGTTGCCGTCAATAAAGTCGCCGGGGGTCAGTGCGAAGATAAAAAAGATCAGGAGTGATGCCAGCAGCATCATCGGAATGGTTTGCAGCAGGCGGCGCAGGATAAAATGTCTCATGGTGTTTTCCCTCGCCGCCGCGCACGATGGCGCGGCGGCGTCTTGCCGTTACTGAACTCGTTTGACGTCCGGCAGGCTGCCGGTCAGGCCGTTGTAGACGTCCGGTTTAAAGCCGGTTACACGGGCGCTGCTGGCGCTGAGGATTTTGCGGTTGCCCAGCAGGATCACCGGCGGATCTTCGGCCAAGACCTGATACAACTGGTGATACAACGGTTTGCGTTGCTCGATATCCAGCGTAGCGTTGGCCTGGCCGATCAGCTTATCCACCTGCGGGTTGTTGTAGCCGGTTTCACTCACCTGGCTGATGTAATCGCGCACCCCATCATGCGGATCGTTCAGGCTGCTGGTACTGAGCGACGCCAGGTCATAATTGCCCGCCTTGCGTTGCGCCAATAAGGCGTTGAAATCCAGCACCTGCGGCTTCAGCAGCACGCCAATCTGCCGGTAGTTGTCTTTGGCGATCGGCACCAGCGCGTCATTCAGCAGTTTTTTGGTCACCAGCAGCGTCAGCTCCAGCTTTTTGCCGTCTTTTTGGCGAATGCCGTCCGCGCCCGGTTTCCAGCCGGCCTGATCCAGCAGTTGCTTCGCTTTGTTGACGTCGTAGGCGTACGGATTAATACCCTGCGGATCGTAAGCCCAGGAAACAGGAGAGATCGGCTGATTAGCCACGGTGCCGTACCCCTGATACACCACGGTAATCAGCTTTTGGCGGTCCAGCCCGTAGATTAAGGCCTGCCGCACGCGCGCATCCTGCAACGCCGGCCGCTTAAAGTTGAAATCGATACGGCTGTAGTCGCTGGAGCTGTACAGATTGATGTTGGCAAAGCCGAGCAGCTTCAACTGCTCAATGTCATCCGGCTTGGCGGTGAAGGCGTCGTAATCGGTTTCGCCGGTCTGGAACAGTTGGAAGTTGGTGGCCGGGTTGGTCACGCGGTAAATAAAGCGCGCCACGGCTGGCTGACCGAGGTAGAAGTTCGGGTTGGCGTGGAAACGGATCTCCTGCCCCGGCACGTATTTATCGTAAATATAAGGCCCGTTGCCCAACGGCTTGCCGTTCAGCGCACGCACGCTCTCCAGCTTGCCGCGCTGGTAATCCTTGCCGTAATAGGCTTTCGACAGCACCGGCCCGCCGATCAGTTGCAAGGTCGTCGCCCCCGGCTGGGTGGTGGTGATTTGAATAGTGCGATCGTCGATAACCTTCAGCCCGCTGATGCTGGGCGCGGTGCCGTTTTTGTATTCCGCCCCGCCCTGGATGTGCGCCGGAGCAATGTCGGTGTCGCCGTCATAGGCCGGGTCATGCAGCAGCGTCAGAGTAAAGGCGATATCTTCCGCTTTTATCGGCGATCCGTCGCTGTAGACCAGGTTGGGACGCAGCTTGAGGGTATACACCCGGTTGTCCGGGCTGACCTGCCAGGATTCTGCCAGCCGTGCCACCGGTTTGCCCTGGCTGTCCAGGCCAATCAAGCGGGTGAAAATCACGTCGGTAACGTTCTCGTCCCAGCCGTTGGTAAACAGATAAGGGTTAAAATTGCCCTGCGGCTCAAGAATACCGGCCACCACGGTGTCTTTACGGAGCTTGGCGGCCGCCGGCACCTGGCTTGCGTCGGTTGCCGGGGTAATGCCTTCCGTCAGGGGTTCCGCCTGAGCGCTGAAGGCCAGTCCCACGGCACAGGCTACCGCCAATGGTGCCAGCCGTTTTTGCAACAGTTTGTTTATCTTGTTTTTTATTCTGCTCACCCACTGCCCCTTGTCTGCCCGTTGATTAAATGTGACAAAATTTATCGCAGAGTAATGGGCGGCCGGAGGGCTGTCTAACAACGAAACCGGCATTCCATTGCCGGATAAAGCATTATGAATTTTTCTATTGCGATGATTACCGGCGCGGCGCCACTCAACCTGCCGGTTCGAGCTGCCGGATAAGTTTGGCTAAGGTTTTGATCGCCGCCTCATGCTTGTCGCTCCAGTCAAAAGAGGCGTTCAGGCGGAAGCAATGGTTGAAATGATTGCCGGTGGTGAACATTCTGCCCGGCGCGATGCTCACCCCCAGCGCCAGCGCACGCTGGTACAGCTCCATCGACGACAGCGCAGGATCCAGCTCCAGCCAAAGGAAGTAACCGCCGTCGGGCTGGCTGACCTTCACGGTGGGCGGAAAATGGTGGGCAATCGCCTGGCGCATCATGCTCTGGCGCTGGGCCAGCAGCCGCCGCAAACGCCGCAGGTGGGTATCGTAGCCGCCGTGCAGCAGGTAATCGGCAATCGCCATTTGGGTCGGCACGCTGGTCGATACGGTGCTCATCAGCTGCAAACGCTGGATCTGCTGCGCGTAGCGCCCCGCCGCCACCCAGCCGACGCGAAACCCCGGCGCCAGGCATTTGGAAAACGACGAGCAGTGCAAGATCTGGCCGCCGTTGTCCAGCGCCTTGGCCGGTAGCGGCCGTTCTGCACTGAAGTACAGCTCACCGTAAACATCGTCCTCAATCAACGATATCTGCCGTTCGCGCAGCAAGGACACCAGCCGCTGCTTGTTCTCCTCCGGCAGGGTGGCGCCCAGCGGGTTCTGGAAGTGGGTCATCAGCCAGCAGGCCTTGATCGGATACTGCTCCAGCGCCTGCTCCAGCGCGTCCAGATCGATGCCGTCCTGCGGATGAGTGGCGATCGCCACCGCCTTCAGCCGCAACCGTTCCAGCGCCTGCAACGCGCCGTAAAAGGCCGGCGATTCAATCGCCACGTAATCGCCCGGCTGGGTCACCGCCTGCAGGCTGAGGCTCAGTGATTCCATTGCCCCGGCGGTAATCACTATCTCGTCCGGAGCCACCTGCATGCCGCTCAGCGCATAACGCTGGGCGATGTTACGCCGTAGCGCGTCGTTGCCGGGCGGCAGGTTGGCCAGCGAGCTGTGCGGCGTAAACTTGCGCGCCACGCTGCTCAGCGCCCGCGCCAGCTTCGGCTGGGCAAACAGCGTAGCGTCGGGAAACGCCGAGCCGAAAGGGACGATTTCCGGATCCTTGCACGCCTGCAACACATCGAAAACAAAGGTGTTGATGTCCACCTGCTCGCTCAACAGCATCTTCTCGCCACGCACCGGCTGCGGCAGCGGCTGCGGGCGCGCCGCCACGTAGTAGCCGGACTGCGGCCGGGCGACGATCCAGCCCTGGCTCTCCAGCAACTGGTACGACTGCACCACCGTCATCAGGCTGAGACCGGCCCGCTTGCCGCTCTCTCGCAGTGAAGGCAGCTTGTCTCCCGCCCGCCACACCCGGTTTTGAATTTGTTCGCGAATCTGTTGCGCAAGCTGTTCGTATCTGGTCATAAGCCCTAGCTGTTATATGAAAAAGTGAAATAACTGTCACTATTATAGTCACTGTACTCCGTGCTTAACTTGACGCCAAGCTTTCCACAAAAAAATTACAGCTATACTGAAAAGGTTATTTTATGTCCAACCCAAGGAGGCGCCATGCTGGGTCTTGATGCACTGGAACTTGCCAGAATACAGTTCGCCTTCACCGTGTCTTTCCATATCATTTTTCCTGCGATTACCATCGGCCTGGCCAGTTATCTGGCCGTGCTGGAAGGAATGTGGCTGAAAACGCGCAATGAAGCCTATCGCGACCTGTACCATTTCTGGTCCAAAATTTTCGCCGTCAACTTCGGCATGGGCGTAGTTTCCGGTTTGGTGATGGCCTACCAGTTCGGCACCAACTGGAGTTTCTTCTCCGAGTTCGCCGGCAGCATAACCGGCCCGCTGCTGACCTACGAAGTGCTGACCGCCTTCTTCCTTGAGGCCGGTTTCCTGGGGGTAATGTTGTTCGGCTGGAACCGCGTCGGCCCTGGCCTGCACTTCTTCGCTACCTGCATGGTGGCCCTCGGCACGCTGATTTCCACCTTCTGGATCCTGGCGTCCAACAGCTGGATGCAAACCCCGCAGGGACACGAAATCATCAACGGCCAGGTGGTGCCGGTCGACTGGCTGAAGGTGATCTTCAACCCGTCATTCCCGTACCGTTTGCTGCACATGTCGACCGCCGCTTTCCTGTCCTCGGCCTTCTTCGTCGGCGCTTCCGCCGCCTGGCACCTGCTGCGCGGGCGCGACACACCGGCCATGCGCAAAATGCTGTCGATGGCGATGTGGATGGCGCTGATCGTCGCGCCGGTGCAGGCGATGATCGGCGATGCCCACGGCCTGAATACGCTGAAACATCAGCCGGCGAAGATCGCCGCCATCGAAGGCCACTGGGAAAACCCTCCGGGCGAGGCCACACCACTGATCCTGTTCGGCTGGCCGGATATGCAGCGCGAAGAAACGCGTTTCAAGTTGGAAGTGCCCTATCTCGGTAGCCTGATCCTGACCCACAGCCTGACCGAACAGGTGCCGGCACTGAAATCCTTCCCGCCGGAGGACCGCCCGAACTCCACCGTGGTGTTCTGGTCGTTCCGTATCATGGTGGCGCTCGGGATGCTGATGATCCTCGCCGGGGTATGGAGCCTGTGGCTGCGCTGGCGCGGCGGGCTGTACCAGTCACGGCCTTTCCTCTATTTCATTCTGTGGATGGGGCCTTCCGGGCTGCTGGCGCTGTTGGCGGGCTGGTTTACGACCGAAATCGGCCGACAGCCGTGGGTGGTGTATGGCCTGTTGCGCACCAAGGACGCCGTTTCTGCGCACGGCGACCTGCACATGAGCATCAGCCTGCTGGCGTTTATCGTCGTTTACTGTTCGGTGTTCGGGGTGGGGTATTCCTACATGATGCGCTTGATACGTAAAGGGCCGCAGCAGCATGAGCATAAAGAAGATGACACCGAAGGCCGGCCGGCGCGTCCGCTGTCTGCGGTGAAAGAAACTCTGGATGACAGGAGCTGAGCATGGGCATTGATCTTCCGCTGATTTGGTTTGTGATCATCGTGTTCAGCACCATGATGTACGTGGTAATGGACGGCTTTGATTTGGGTATCGGCATCCTGTTCCCGTGGGTTAAGGACAGCAGTGACCGCGATGTGATGATGAACACCGTCGCCCCGGTCTGGGACGGCAACGAAACCTGGCTGGTGTTGGGCGGCGCGGCGCTGTTCGGTGCCTTCCCGCTGGCTTACGCGGTGATCCTCGACGCGCTGGCGATCCCGCTGACGCTGATGCTGTTCGGGCTGATCTTCCGCGGCGTGGCCTTTGAGTTCCGCTTCAAAGCCAAAGAAGAAAAGCGCCACATCTGGGACAAGGCATTTATTTGGGGTTCGATCTTCGCCACCTTCAGCCAGGGAGTCGTGGTGGGTGCCATCATCAACGGTTTCCCGGTCAGCGGCCGCAGCTATGCAGGGGGTGCGCTCGACTGGCTGACGCCTTTCGCGCTGTTCTGCGGGCTGGGGTTGGTGGTGACCTATGCCCTGCTCGGCTGCACCTGGCTAGTGATGAAAACCGCCGGTGATCTGCAAGCGCGCATGTACCGGCTGGCGACGCCGCTGCTGGTAACCCTGCTGCTGGTGCTGGCGGTGGTCAGTATCTGGACGCCGATTGCCCACCCGGAAATCGCCGGCCGCTGGTTTACGTTGCCAAACCTGTTCGTGCTGCTGCCGGTGCCGGTACTGGTGCTGCTCAGCGCCTGGGGCATCCAGCGCGGGGTAACACGCGGCGCGCACTATTCGCCGTTTATGCTGACCCTGCTGTTGGTGTTCCTCGGCCTGAGTGGATTGGGCATCAGCATCTGGCCGCTGCTGATCCCGCCGTCCATCACCCTGTGGGACGCGGCCGCCCCGCCGCAAAGCCTTGGCTTTATGCTGGTTGGCGCGTTATTTATCATCCCGATTATTTTGGTTTACACCTTCTGGAGCTACTACGTGTTCCGGGGCAAGGTCAGCCATGAACATGGCTATCACTGATGAGGGAGGAGAGCATGAACGATAAAACCGCAACCGCACCCACTCCCTGGTGGAAACGCGTCGGCTGGCTGGTGATCATCTGGAGCGCCAGCGTGCTGGGGTTGTTCCTGGTCGCTTCAATATTCCGCCTGCTGATGACTGCGGCGGGCATGAAGTCGCACTGACCGATAATAATCCAAGACAAAATGACTACCAACGATTGGTGGTCATTTTAACGATGATAATGATATAGACAGGGCTCTAAACGGGGTTGCGGTAGTCCGCAACAATTTGGTTTGCCATTTCATCTAATTCAGCGTCATCCATTAAGCTATTTGCTACAGCAATTAACTCTCCAACACCATCATCAGCAGTGATTGTGAATACAGTTAAATTATATAGCAGACACTCCCGCTCATCGGCAGGTAAATCATCATTATCACCAAAAACAGATTTATAATAATAGTCGGCAAGAAGCCGTAGCAAAAATGCAGCTTGATTAATATCCACTCGGTCTTCAGCAACCATTACTGTTAGTTTTACAAGAAAGAACGACTCTCTTAACGCTTGTCCATTAGCCTGTAGAAATGATGCGCAGGTGATGAAAGCAGTTCGTTTGTTTGCATCAGCAAACGCATGGGCTTTTGCTATGGAAATCAGATACACTGCTGCAAGTTCAAATATGTCATCACACAATTCATAGTGATGGTGATTAGCAACTCGCCCCAAAGCACCTTCTAGTTTATCAATGTCTACCACGGCTCCCTGAGGCAACGTTTCGCGTTGAATATCAATTACCTCCTGAGCTGATAAAAAGATAAACTCTTCCATTACTTATCCTCCAGATCCTTTATGGTTTTAGCATGGCGTTTTCTCACCTCAGCCACAGCATCTTTTATTGAGACGTGGTTAGAAGGTTTCAGTTTTGCCGCATACTCAGCTTGTTTCTGGAGAGCGCTAATAGTAGTAGGATCGAGTTTTCTCTGAGCCTTAATCATTCTCCCGAGCACCTCGAGCTCTTGCGATGCGATTAAAGAAGTCACTGTATTGGTACTCATTGCTGATACAGTATTACGAATCGCCGCTTTAAGAGCTTTATTATCCAATGTATTGACATTAGAAGCTGGCAATTTTTTATTTCCCTGACCCAGCACTATAGGCTCCTTTCCCCGTTGAGTAACAACAAAAGTCTCGCCGTCACGAATTTCATCTAATACCTGGGATAAATCAGCCCGGAATCGAGTGTAGGTAATTTCTTTCATGGCAACCTCTATCCATTGCATATCTAAGTTCTTATGTTAGAGATTAACATGCCCACAGGCGATTATCACGTACATGTACAGCAGATAGCCCTGAAGGTCAGAATCGGCAAACTACGCATGCGCCACCTCCTGCGGCTGTCTGTCAGTGATATGGAGTCTACTTTACCGGTACGCATCGTTCAATTAGTGAACTGCGTAACGTCTCGCAAATTCAGCAGGTTGCGACAACATCATGACTCCGACGGCTTTCGCCCCATCTCGCTGAGAAAACGCTGCTGTAACCGCAGCAACTCCCCCAGTTCAAGTACCCGATAGTCGATACCATAGCGCGGAGCCACCTCGGTAATGATGCGGCTCAACGCGGGATAATGCCGGTGGCTCCAGTGCGGAAACAGGTGATGCGTCAGATGCAGATTCGCCCCGCCCAGCCAATACCCTAGCCAGCGCGGCCGGGTGCGCCAGTCAAAGGTGGTAGCGAACACGTGGCGATATCTGCCGTGCGGCAACGCCCCCTGCTCCGGCGCCTGATAAAATTTCGCCTTGGCCCAGTGGGTGCCGATGATCAGCATCACGAACAGCAGCGAAGAGAGCATCTGGCTCAGCAGATAAACCAGCAGGATCTCGCTGATGCCGATCTCCGGTGGCAGCAGATAACCCGGGATCGCCAGCGCCAGAAGAAAATGCGCCGCTTTGCCTGCCAGAAAAATGCCCCAACCGCGCGCCCCTTGCTGCGCCATGCGTGCCGCCACCCGGGTTCTTCCCGCCCGATCCAGCCAGTCGAACAGCCAGATGTAATACGGGAATGTCATGGCCGCCACCAACGGCCAGTAATATCGCTGTGCGCGCATAAAGGGTTTCCAACGCTGGAACGGCGTCTGACGCAGCACGCCGTTGGCGTCGATATCGGGATCGTAGTGTTCGATATTGTTGTGCGCATGATGAAAAATAACGTGCCGCACCCGCCAGCAATCAGAATCCAACCCGAGCGGGATGCTGACCAGGCCGTTCAACCAGCGGTTGGCCCAGGGCCGTTTGAAAAACGCGTTGTGCGAAGCATCGTGCACCACGTTTACCGTCAGAAACATGCCGATAAAGATAAAGCCGAAATAGCAGGCGAAATAGGCCCAGACGTTCTGCTGCTGCAGGCCAACAACATAACAGAACGCACACAGCGCCAGCAGCACCGCCACCTTCGCCAACATGCCGACATCGGCGAAACGGTGGTCGCGATTGCCGGCCAGATAGTCATGGGCCGCCTGCATCAATGCACGATGCAGTCCGGCATCATCGCGCCGGAAAGTCAGCGGACGCAGCGGCTTCATGGTTGCCCCATGCGGCGTAAAAACTGCTGTTGTTGCGCCAGCAGTTCGCGATAGCCGATACAGCGGTATTCCATGCCGTGCTGTGCGGCCAACTGCGCCACAATGTTGGCCAGCGCCGGATAATGGCGGTGATTCCAGCCGGGGAACAGATGGTGGGTCAGGTGATAATTCAGCCCACCGGTCAAATGCTGCAGCCAGCGCGGGGACGTCAGCCAGTCGCAGGCGGTGGCGAAGTTGTGACGATACCAACCGTGCGGCATGCTCGTCCCCTCAGGTACCGGGTAAAACTCGGCCTGCGCCCAGTGGGTGCCCAGTAACAAGAACACCACCAACAGCGAGGCGCACATCTGGCTGAGCGTGTAGGTCAGCAATACCCACGGCCAGCCAATGCCATTGTGTTGGCACAGCACCAGCGGCACGCCCAGCACCAACAACAGATGTCCAATTTTGCACAGGATAAACACCGCCCAACCGCCACGGCCCGGCAAAATGTTCTTTTCATGCAGCGGGGTTTTGCCCAGGCGATCCGACCAGTCAAAAATCCAGGCGATATAGGGCAAGGAGAGCGCGGCGATCAGCGGCCAGTAAAGATGCTGATAACGCATATGCTTGCGCCAGCGCTGGAACGGCGTCTGGCGGAAGAAACCGTTCTCCTCGGTATCCAGATCGTAATGTTCAACGTTGGCGTAAACGTGGTGATACTCCACATGGCGTACCCGCCAGTAATCCGGATCCACCCCCAATGGCAGGGTTACCAGCCGCCCCACCAGACGGTTCGCCCAGGGCGCGCGTAGAAAAGCATTGTGCGAAGCGTCGTGATTCACATTCACGTTAAGCAGCATCCCCATCATCACAAACAGGAAATAGCAGCCGAAAAACGCCCACGCCTGCTGCTGCATCAGCGCCAGGGCATAAAAACCGCCGCACAACGCCAGCAGCAGTGTCGCCAACGCCAGCCGTCCAGCGTCGGCGTAGCGATGGTCATCCGCCAGATAAGCATGCGCCGCACGCTTAAGCGCGCGATGAAACGCCTGTTCCCCGGCTGCGGGGAAACTCAGCGGCGAAAGAGTGTCAGCCATCGGTCTCTTCCTCCGGTGCAAGCGCTACTTTCCGCCCCCAGCCCAGTGCCACGCACAGGGCATGCAGCGCGGTAGCCGCCATGGTGATGTGCCAATAGCGTTGCGGCCAGCCAAGATACCCCATAAACAGCAACACAATTCCCAGCGTCACCAGCAGCCAGGCGACAATCGCCCAGCCGCGTCCTTCCGACATGCCACCCAACGCAACCGATCCCAGCGCCAGCAACGCCAGTAGCGCCATTTGCGGCCAGTGAATGTCGGCGTAGCCGTAGCCATACTGGTCGACATAGCCAATCACCAGGGTAAATAACAGCATCGCGCCGCTGAACAGGCTGAATGCCGAACAGCGGAAGCTAACGTTCGCCGTTGTCGGGCGCCACGCAAGGCGGAAATAACGCAAGAACGGCAGGTTACTGGCCCAAAACGGGTTGGCGCAGGCTTTATCCCCACCGACACCATAGGCAAACGGCGTTTCAGGCAGGCTCGGGCAAAAAGTGCCGAACAGCTTGTCCCAGAAAATAAAACTACCGCCGAAGTTCTTGTTCGAATAGGCCGGGTCTTTGACATGATGTACCCGGTGGTGGGCCGGAGTGACCAGAATTTTCTCCAGCACGCCAAGCCGGGGCGTCAGGGCATTGTGGTTAAACAGTTGGATGCTGTAATGCAGGATCGAGACCGTGACAAACACCGTCAGCGGCACGCCCACCAGCGCCAGCAGTAAAAAGAACGGTATCGAGGTCAGCGACGAATACCAGGAGTTACGGACCCCCAGCGACAGATTGAAATGCTCGCCCTGGTGGTGCACCACGTGTACCGCCCACAACACCCGCAGATAATGGTGCAAGCGGTGCAGCCAGTAAAAACCGAAATCCCATGCCAGCAGCGCAAACAACCCCATCAACAACGGCGGCCAGCCATCCAGCAGGCCCAAGCTGAAATGCGCGGCCACATAGCCGTAGCAGGTGATCTCCAGCCCGCGAAACAGCCACAGCATGATATGACCGGAATTCAAATTGAACACCACGTCATGCCAGTTGACCCGCTGCCGTTGCACCCACTGCAATACCCCGGCTTCGCCGACGACGACAAACAGCATGAACACTATCGGCATGGCTAAATCGCTCATCCTGCCTCTCCTTTTACCCTATCTCGCCGGGCGCCTTTAATGTACAGGGCCAGCCAACCGGCCAGCAACGCCAGTAGCGCCCCGCTCGCCAGATCGACAAACAAATGACGGCGCAGTTGCAAAATTGAAACGGCGATCGCCGCCGCCCAAACCAGCAAAAGCACCGTCCTCACCTTACGCTGCCGGTCGCTGAGCGCCCACACCGCCAGCACTGTCAGCGCCATATGCAACGAGGGCAGGCAATTTTGCGGTGAATCTACCCCAATCAGTGCCGCCAGCACCTCAGAGCTTAAACCGGTGCCGCTATCCACCGGATATGCCATCGTGGTCGGCCACAGCAGGTATATGGCGCCGGCCCCCAGAGCGGTCAGTTGCATGGCCGTTGCCAGCCATTTGACCCGATGAGCCGGTGCCAGCAAATACCCCAGCGGAATGAGGATAAAGAAAGACAGATACAGCCAAACGGCAGCCGGGCTGAAGGGGATCCAGCGGTCAATCGCCGCAGGCGATATCAGGTGCCCCGCCCCTTGCCACCGATCGGCGCTGGAATAAATGACCCCAACAAATCCCCAGCCCAACAACATCTGCCTTAGCCGAAACAGGATTGTTTTCATGCCATCCCCGCCAAACGGATGATCCGCCGTCTTTTTCTGTCAAATTCCGGCATCACCGCCTGTACCGTTAATTGCCACTCCAGCAGGTCGGTAGCAATGCCCTGTTGGCCGAGTACCTCGACCAGGTGCGCCTGACAATGCGCCAACTCAGCCTGGGTGCCATCGGCAATCAATTGCAAACGCCGTGGCGCGTGTTGAATCAGCCGATAGTCGCTGGTCAGCGGCAGCGCATTGGCGATCGCCCGGCTGCACAAGTCGGCAAAGACCACCTTGGGTTGCCGCTGCCTATCCGGCAGAATCAGTTGATCGTCCCTGCGCCCTTCAATGCGGGCTAGCGCCATTGTCGGCTGCCCGCAAGGGCAGGGTTCGGGCCGCCTGACCAGCACGTCATCCAACCGATAACGCACTATCGGCTGAGTGCTGCGGGTAAAGTCGGTGATCAAGGGGGTAAAACGGTGCTCATCGATCCACTGCGGTTCAATATGCAAAAACTCTTCGTTCAGATGCAGGGTGCCGTGCGCACAGGTAGCGGCCAGGAATCCCTCGGTGGCCTGATACACTTCGCCCACCGCCGGAAAAACCTGTGCCAGCAAGCGGCGATCCTGCTCCTCCAACACCTCCGCCACCGAAATCACTTTTTTCACGTTGAGGACGATCTGTTTTTTCAGCACCGCCAACGCCAACGCGCGCAGTACCTGAGCCGGCGCCACAATCAGGGTCGGTGCCTGCTGCTCCAGACGCGGCAACTGCACGGAAAACGGGGCAAACAGATCGTAGAACGCCAGGCTCAACCAGCGATTATTGACGCTCTGATAGAGGTTATTGTCCGCCCGCAGAAACAGCGCGACGCGTTCGCGGGCAAACACCCCTTCCGGCAGCATCTTCGCCAACATGCCACCGGCCCAGACTTGCTGCTCGCGCGGGCTGACGACAAATAGGCCGCGCTGCCCAGAGGTGCCGGAAGACAACCCAACGCTGTATTGACCAATTTTTGGCGTGAAATCCCGCTCCGCCTCGCTGCGCTGCGCACAGGCAAGCAACGTGTCACGCTGCAATCCGGCGGTATTCATTTGGTCGAATTGCGCCATCATCAGCGCCTTGTCCATCAGCGGCCAGGCGGCGATCGGTTGCCGGCTGAAGCGCCTGAAGTAAGGGCTTCTCGCCAGCACCCGGCGGGCGAAGACGTTAAGCCGTTTCGTCTGGTGCGCCTCCAGTGCCGCGCGATCGGCAAAAATTAAGCGCCGGGCGCGAAAATAGTGCCACAGCGTCATTAACGGGATCATAGATCCCCCTCGTGGCACAGAAGAATGTTCACGTTGCCGCCCGCCCACAGTTGGTTCAGCCGTTCCAGCGTGCGGTAATAACCTTTGGGATCGTCCATCACCAGATTGGCCAGCACTGACGGCCCTCGCAGTTGCTGATAGCTCAAGGGCGACCAGGCGGCATCGCTGGCCAACAGCGTCCAGCCGCTCTCGGTGAGAATAAACGCGCCGATATGGCCCGCCGCATGACCGGGTAACGGCACCAGCAGGATCTGTCCTTTGCTGCCCGGCAGCACATATCCCCGCTCAAAAGGTGCCAGCAGCGCAGGCAGACTCACCTGCGGAAAACCCTCGATAAAGTGCAGGCCACTCTCGAAATCGTCGGGGATCAAACCGGGGATAAAAGCGCGTTTTAACGCAGCGAAGCCACGCAACGAGCGGGTTTGCTGCCAGCCTTCACCGGAACAGATAAACTCGAGTTGGCTAAAATCGCGCAACCCGGCAATGTGGTCGGCGTGAAAGTGCGAAACAATCAGCCCCTGAATATCGTCGGCGGCATAGCCGGCGGCGCGCAACTGCTGTGCCAGCGACTCTGCGGGATCGAAATAGACCGGCGTCATATGGCGGTAAAGGCGGAAAATGCCCGACTGCGTTTGCTGTTGGAAATAGCGCGCATAGCCGGTATCCCACAGCCAGCGGCGGTTCCCCACCTCCAGCAGGTAAGCGCGTGCCGGGAATTTACACACCCGGAACCCCGCCCCGCGCAACGCCATGCAGCCAATGTGGGTGCAGTAGCCCACTTCAAAGACCCTGATCTTAGCCATGGTTCGCCCCCCGCGGGTTTTTGAGCCACTCGCCGGTCAGGCGGATCCCCTCTTCCATCGAATAGCGCGGCCGATAGCCCAGCTCTTCAACGGCGCGGGTTTGGCTCAGCGTCATATCGAAATGCACCGCCGCCACGCTGTAGCGCGTCAGCAACGGTTCTTTGCCGGTAAAGCGAGCCAACAGTTCAAGCCCGCCGGCCAAGGCGTAGAGCAACGGGTACGGCACCGCTTGCAGTCGGTAATTCAGCCCCAACTGCTGGTGCAACAAGGCGTGCAGCATGTCAGCCAGCCGCTGCGGCTGGTGATTGGTGATGTTGTAAACCGCGCCGGATGCCAACCGGGGCCGGCAACTGGCCAGGTCCATCGCATGCACCACGTTCAACACAAACGTCAGATCCAGCATCGCCCGCCCACCGCTGGGCAAGCGCAACACGCCCCCATCGCGTTCGAGCTGTTGCAGCAACCTAGGCACAATCACCCGGTCATGCGGCCCAAACAGGCCCCTGGGGCGCAGAATAACGTAGGTGGTTTGCGGGTAGCGCGGCACCAGCGCCTGCAACCGCTGCTCGGCGGCATACTTGCTGCCTGCGTAATGGTTGGCGAAGCGGCGGGCGCGGTAACCCTCATCAACATCCTGATGCGGGCGAAAATCGAAGTAAATCGCCGGGGTGGAAATATGAATAAAACGCCGGATGCCGCACTGGCCGGCCGCCTCCGCCAGTTTTTCCGTCGCGGTAGCATTGGCCTGATAGAACGCGTTTTTGTCGCCCCAGGGTGAAGATTTTGCCGCGCAGTGCCAGACCCAATCGCAGTCGGCCATCAGTTGTCGGCACTGCTCCAGCGTAGCCTGCGCCAAATCCAGCGGGACAAATTCGGCGCCCCTCTGACGCAACCCCTGTCCAGCCTGGCTGTCGCGCCCGGTGGCGCGCACCTGATGACCCGCCTCCAGCAACCACTGCGCCGCATTGCGCCCCAGGCCGCTGGTGGCCCCGGTAACCAGCACCTTCATGGCAGCAACACCATGCCGGCCAGCGACAGCCCGGCGGCGGTGCCGATCAGCATCACCGGTTTGCCGGGATTAAAGCGGCCTTGAGTGACCGCTGCGTGCAGCGCCGTAGGAATGGATGCCGCGACCTGATTGCCGTGGTAGGGATAAATATCCACCAACACCTCGTTGGAAACGTGCAGGCGCTTGCGCATGTGTTCGAGCGAAAGATGGCTCGCCTGATGCGGCACCACGGTGGCGATTTGCGCCAGTGTCAGCCCGCCGGCCGCCAGCAAGCGGGCAAGATAGCCTTCGATCAATGCCGAAGCCTGCCTGAACAGCTGTTTGCCCTGCATATGGAACAGGAAATCGCTGCCGGTCATGCCGGCACGCGGGTTGCGGCGAGTGCCGCCCGCGCGGATCTCACACAGCTCGCTGCCTTCGGGATAGGTTTCCACCAAGCTTGCCAGAATGCCGCTGGCGCCGTCGCCGCGTTCGACAATGGCGCAGGCCGCGCCGTCGCCAAAGATCAGCGAGGACTCCTCATGCTCCCAATCGATGCCGCGCGAGGCTAAATCCGCCGACACTATAGCAATGCGCCGATAGGTGCCGGCATTCAGCAGTCCGGCGGCCACCTGCAGGGCGGAGATAAAGCTCACGCAACTGCTGTTGATGTCAAAACCTGGGGTGCCTGGCGCCAGTCCGGCCACCTTGAGAATGTGCGCAGCGGTGCAAGGTAGCGCCTGGACAGAAATCGCCGAGGCGGAAATCAGCAGGTCAATCGAGTGTGCGTGAAGCGAGTGGCGGGCCAAGGCGTCATGTAATGCGGCAGCGGCCAGTTCGGCCTGACTGGCGTCGTCGGTGGCGTGAAAACGGTGAACAATCCCCGAGCGTTTTTCAACATAGCCGGCCGGTTTGCCCAACAGGCTATCCAGCGCGGAGGACGCTATACAGTTTGGCGGCAAAGCCACGCCGGTGGCGATGACTTTGAGAGGTAACAAAGCGGGTGAACCAGAGTGTATTGTCATTATTATTAATAAGTAACCTGAATATCCATAAAGCGACCTCCCGGCGCTGTCGGCATGGCGACGGCGGCAGGTCATCCCCGGTTTTTAATTTCCCAAATGCCCCTTGAATCTGGGCTAGCGATCGTAGTTATGCGGTGCAAGCAACCGGTATCCGCCGGCGCAGCCATCGTAACCATACTGAGATATTAACGTCAGGGCAAGACAGCAAAAATGCACCGATTAAGGTGCATTTGTGTTGAGGGCAAGAAGGGGATCTCGCCGTGTTGATTCTGGTGTTGCGATGCTTAGCGGCGGTTGCGCACCAGTTGGTAACGGCGGGTCAGGTATTCCACCGGCACGCTCCAGATATGCACCAGGCGGCAGAACGGGAACAGCACGAACAGCGTCATGCCCAGTACCATATGCAGTTTAAAGATCGGCGCTACGCCCACCAGGTAGTGTGACGCTCCGGCATGGAAAGTCACCACCGCCTGCGCCCAGGCCACCAGCTTCATCATTTCGCTGCCGTCCATATGCTGGGCGGAGAACGGAATGGTCAGCAGGCCAAGACACACCTGCACCACCAGCAACGTCAGGATCATGATATCGGCAAAGCTGCTGGTGGCACGCACTCGCGCATTGGTCAGACGGCGTTTCAGCAGCAACGCGCCGCCGATCAGCGTCATCACGCCGCAGGCACCACCGGCGATCATCGCCAGTTTCTGCTTCACATCGATAGGCAGGAAGGCTTCATACATCCAGTGCGGCGTCAGCATGCCGAGAAAGTGCCCGGCGAAGATGCCCAGGATACCGATGTGAAACAGGTTGGAGGCCAGACGCACGCCTTTTTTGTCCAACATCTGGCTGGAACCGGCGCGCCAGCTGTATTGCCCGTAATCGTAGCGCAGCCAACTGCCGATCAGAAAAATCGCCCCCGCCAGATAAGGGTAAATATCGAAGAAGAACAGATTCAAAAATTGCATGGTTAGCGTCCTTTGATTCCGGTTAGCGCCGCTGTCAGGTCCAGATACTGTGGCGCCACGGCGCCGGCAAAGCGCCGCTGGTGCGCCGTCTGCTGTGCCGAAGCGCAGCCCTGCTCGCCCAGACTGCCCTGCGAAATAAATCGCACCTGTTCCTCTTCCCACACCGCGTCCAGCGCCTGCGGCGTATCGTCCCTGGCCTCACCCGCCACCTGGCTCTCCAGGCTGGCGCTATCGACGCCGGTGCCGGACAGCGTCAGCAACAGATCAAACAGCACCGCATACGGGCTTTCGCGCTGCTGCAACCGGGCGCCGAGCAGCGCCAGAATCGGGGCGATGTCCTGCAACCCTTCAGCGGCCTGCGCCTGGCTGCGGCTGGCGAGATACTCCAGATACAACGGCAGGAAATCCGGCAGTTCGCGGCTGTCGATCTCCAGCCCGGCGGTGCGGTATTGCGCCATCAGATCGACCATCGCCTGACCGCGATCGCGCGATTCGCCGTGCACGTGTTCAAACAGCAGCAGCGAGGTGGCGCGGCCCCGATCGAACAGCTCGCAGTATTCGGCCTGCACGTCCAGCAGCGGACGGGCGCAGAAGCGGCGAATAAACAAAATCAGCTGCGCGCTGCGGTGCAAATCCAGCTCGTTGGCCGGTTCCAGCGCCTCGATCAGCGCCTTTTGGTGGTCAAACAAGGCCTGCTCCGGGTAATCCAGCAGGCGAGCAATCACTTTCAGGCTAATCATGAGATATCCTTCTGACGGCCGGTTTTCTGCGTCACATCGATAGCGTCGATGCGGCGGCTGTTGAACAGGTTGAATTTACCGTCGCTGCCGTGGCAACCGTCGCCAAAACTGAAACCGCAGCCTTTGCTTTCCGGGAAGGCTTCTCGCGCCAGTTCACGGTGGCTGGACGGGATAACGAAACGGTCCTCGTAGTTGGCGATCGCCAGATAGCGATACATTTCCTGCGCCTGCGCTTCGCTCAGCCCCACCTGCTCCAGCGCGCTGGTGTCCACCACGCCGTCCACGGTTTCCGCGCGTTTATAGTGGCGCATCGCCAGCATGCGTTTCAGCGCCAACAGCACTGGCGCGGTATCACCGGCGGTCAGCAGGTTCGCCAGATATTGCACCGGGATACGCAGGCTTTCCACGTCCGGCAGGACGCCGCTGTGCGCCAGCTCACCGGCATCTGCGGCGGATTGAATCGGCGACAACGGCGGCACGTACCACACCATCGGCAAGGTGCGGTATTCCGGGTGCAGCGGCAGAGCCAGCTTCCAGTCCATCGCCATTTTGTATACCGGCGACTGCTGGGCGGCCTCAATCACCCCTTGCGGAACACCATCCTTCAGCGCCTGAGCAATCACCGCCGGGTCATGCGGATCGAGGAATATGTCCAACTGGCTCTGGTAGAGCTCTTTCTCATTTTCGGCCGCGGCGGCCTGTTCAATGCGATCGGCGTCGTACAGCAGCACCCCCAGATAGCGGATACGGCCGACGCAGGTTTCCGAACAGACCGTCGGCTGGCCGGACTCAATGCGCGGATAACAGAAGATGCATTTCTCGGACTTGCCGCTCTTCCAGTTGAAATAGATTTTCTTGTACGGGCAGCCGGTCAGGCACATGCGCCAGCCGCGGCATTTATCCTGATCGATAAGCACAATGCCGTCTTCGCCGCGCTTGTAGATCGCCCCGCTCGGGCAGGTAGCGACGCAAGCCGGGTTGAGGCAGTGCTCGCACAGGCGCGGCAGATACATCATGAAGGTGTTTTCGAACTGGCCGTACATCGCCTTCTGCATGTTGTCGAAGTTTTTGTCCTGCGAGCGTTTTTCGAATTCGCCGCCGAGGATCTCCTCCCAGTTCGGGCCGTTTTCGATCTTCTTCATGCGCTGGCCGGTGATCAGCGAGCGCGGCCGGGCGATCGGCTGATGCTTGCCCTGCGGCGCGGTATGCAGAGTCTGGTAGTCGTAGTCGAACGGCTCGTAATAGTCGTCCAGCGCCGGCACGTCCGGGTTGGCGAAAATCTTCGACAGCAGCCCAACGCGGCTGCCCATGCGCGGTTCCAGTTTGCCGTTGATTTTACGGATCCAGCCGCCCTTCCATTTGTCCTGATCTTCCCAGGCGTGCGGATAGCCGACGCCCGGTTTGCTTTCCACGTTGTTGAACCAGGCGTATTCCATGCCCTCACGGCTGGTCCAGACGTTCTTGCAGGTCACCGAACAGGTGTGGCAACCGATGCATTTGTCCAGGTTCAGCACCATGCCGACTTGCGAACGAATTTTCATTTTGCTTTCTCCTGCCGGCTGCCCTGCGAGTCGTCGTTGCCTTCACCGTCTAACCAGTCGATCCGGTTCATTTTGCGCACCACCACGAACTCGTCGCGGTTGGAACCGACGGTGCCGTAATAGTTAAAGCCGTAGGCCAACTGCGCATAACCGCCGATCATGTGGGTCGGTTTCGGGCAAACGCGGGTCACCGAATTGTGGATGCCGCCGCGCTGGCTGGTGATTTCCGAACCGGGAATATTCACGATGCGTTCCTGCGCGTGGTACATCATGGTCATGCCCGCCGGAATGCGCTGGCTGACCACCGCCCGCGCGGTCAGCGCGCCGTTGGCGTTAAAGGCCTCGATCCAGTCGTTGTCCTTGATGCCCAGATCCTGGGCGTCGTCTTCACTCATCCAGACAATCGGCCCGCCGCGCGACAGGGTCAGCATCAACAGGTTGTCGCTGTAGGTGGAGTGAATGCCCCATTTCTGGTGCGGCGTCAGGAAATTCAACGCCTTCTCTTTATTGCCGTTCGGCTTCCGGTTCAGCAGCGGCTGCGCGGCGCGGGTGTCGATCGGCGGGCGATACACCAGCAGGCTTTCGCCAAAGGCGCGCATCCATTCGTGATCCTGATACAGTTGCTGGCGACCGCTGAGGGTGCGCCAAGGGATCAGCTCATGCACGTTGGTGTAACAGGCGTTATACGACACATGCTCATCTTCCAACCCTGACCAGGTGGGACTGGAGATGATTTTGCGCGGCTGAACCTGGATATCGCGGAAGCGGATCTTTTCATCTTCCTTGTTCAGCGCCAGATGGCGGTGATCGCGGCCGGTAATGTTGCCCAACGCTTCCCACGCCTTGACCGCCACCTGCCCGTTGGTTTCCGGCGCCAGCGACAAAATCACCTCGGCGGCGTCGATCGCGCTTTCAATCTTCGGCCGGCCCACCGCCGGGCCTTCGGTTTTCACGTAGTTGAGCTTTTTCAGGAAATCGACTTCGGTCTGGGTATTCCAGGTGATGCCTTTGCCGCCGTTGCCCAGCTTGTCCAGCAAGGGGCCCAGCGAGGTAAAACGCTCGTAGGTGGCCGGGTAGTCACGCTCCACCACCATAATGTGCGGCGCGGTTTTACCGGGGATCAGCTCGCATTCGCCCTTCTTCCAGTCTTTCACGCCATAAGGTTGCGCCAGTTCTGCCGGGGAGTCGTGCTGGATAGGCAGCGTCACCACGTCGGTTTCCTGCGCCAAATGCCCTACACACACCTCGGAGAAGGCTTTGGCGATGCCCTTGTAGATCTCCCAATCGCTCTTGGAATCCCAGGCCGGATCGACCGCCGCCGACAGCGGGTGAATGAACGGATGCATATCCGAGGTATTCATGTCGTCTTTTTCGTACCAGGTGGCGGTCGGCAGCACGATGTCAGAGTAAAGGCAGGTGCTGGACATGCGGAAATCGAGCGTCACCACCAGATCCAGCTTGCCTTCACCGCCGTTATCCAGCCATTCCACTTCCTGCGGCTTGGCAGCGCCCTGTTGGCCCAGATCCTTGCCCTGGATGCCGTTTTCAGTGCCCAGCAGGTATTTGAGCATGTACTCATGGCCCTTGCCGGAGGAGCCCAGGAGGTTGGAACGCCAGACGAACAGGTTACGCGGGAAGTTCTGCGGGTTGTCCGGTTGCTCGGCGGCGAAGCCAAGCCGCCCCGTCTTCAGCGCGTCGACGGTGAAATCTACCGGCGTCTGCCCGGCGGCTTTCGCCTGCGCCGCCAGATGCAGCGGGTTAACGCCCAGCTGTGGCGCAGAAGGCAGCCAGCCCATGCGTTCGGCACGCACGTTGAGATCGATCAGGCTGCCGCCAAAGCGCGACTTGTCCGCCAGCGGCGACAACAGCTCTTCGGTTGCGACGGTTTCATACCGCCATTGGCTGGAGTGGTTATAGAAGAACGAGGTGCTGTTCATATGGCGCGGCGGGCGTTGCCAGTCGAGACCGAACGCCAGCGGCAACCAACCGGTTTGCGGCCGCAGTTTTTCCTGGCCGACATAGTGTGCCCAGCCGCCGCCGCTTTGGCCGACGCAACCGCAGAAGATCAGCATGTTGATCAGGCCGCGGTAGGTCATGTCCATGTGGTACCAGTGGTTGACGCCGGCACCTACGATAATCATTGAGCGGCCACGGGTTTTCTCGGCGTTGTCGGCGAATTCGCGGGCGATGCGGATAATGTTGTGGCGCGACACGCCGGTGATCTGCTCGGCCCAGGCCGGCGTGTAAGCTTTGACGTCGTCGTAATTCGCGGCGCAGTTGGCGTCGTCCAGGCCACGTTCCAAGCCGTAGTTGGCCAGAGTCAGATCGTAGACGCTGGTGACCAAAGCTTCGCTGCCGTCCGCCAGGCGCAGGCGTTTTACCGGCAGCTTGTGCAGCAGGATCTCGTCCAGCGCCACGCTGTTAAAGTGCTCGCCCTCGGTTTTTATGCCGCCAAAATACGGGAAGCCCACCTCGGCTATTTCGTCATGGGCACCCAGCAAGCTGAGTTGCAGCTCCACGTCCTGTTGGCCCTTGCCTTCACGCTGTTCCAGATTCCATTTGCCCTGCTCGCCCCAACGGAAACCGATGGACCCTTGCGGCGCCACCAGTTCGCCGCTGCGCTGGTCGATAGCAACGGTTTTCCACTCCGGATTGTTTTCCTGCCCCAGCCCGTCCACCAGATCGGCGGCGCGCAGCAAGCGGCCGGCGGCGTAATAACCTGCTTCACGCGGCTCCAGCACGACCAGCATCGGCATATCGGTGTAGCGGCGCACATAGTCGCGGAAATAACCGACCTCGCGATCCAGGTGGAATTCTTTCAACATCACGTGGCCCATCGCCAGCGCCATAGCGCTGTCGGTCCCCTGCTTGGGGTTCAACCATTGGTCGCACAGCTTGGCCACTTCGGCGTAGTCCGGCGTCACCGCCACGGTTTTGGTGCCTTTGTAGCGCACTTCGGTGAAGAAATGGGCATCCGGGGTGCGGGTCTGCGGCACGTTAGAGCCCCAGGCGATGATATAGGAGGAATTGTACCAGTCAGCAGATTCCGGCACGTCGGTCTGCTCGCCCCAGGTCATCGGCGACGCCGGCGGCAGATCGCAATACCAATCGTAGAAGCTCAGGCAGGTGCCGCCGATCAGCGACAGATAACGGGCGCCGGCGGCGTAGGACACCATCGACATCGCCGGGATCGGCGAGAAACCGATGATGCGGTCCGGGCCGAAGGTTTTGGCGGTATAAACGTTGGAGGCGGCGATCAGTTCGTTCACCTCCTGCCAACTGGAACGCACAAAGCCGCCGCGCCCGCGGGCGACCTTATAGCTCTTGGACTTTTCGGGGTCGGAGACGATAGAGCCCCAGGCATCGACCGGATCGCTGTGCAGCGCCTTCGCCTCACGCCACAGTGCGATCAGGCGTTTACGCATCAGCGGATATTTCAGTCGGTTGGCGCTGTACAGATACCAGGAATAGCTGGCGCCGCGTGGGCAGCCGCGCGGTTCATGGTTGGGCAGATCGGGGCGGGTGCGCGGGTAATCGGTCTGCTGGGTTTCCCAGGTCACCAGGCCGTTTTTGACGTAAATCTTCCAACTGCACGAGCCGGTGCAGTTCACTCCGTGGGTCGAGCGCACAATCTTGTCGTGCTGCCAGCGGCTGCGGTAGCCGTCTTCCCAGTCGCGGTTGGTGTTCAACGTCTGGCCATGATCGCCAGAAAAAGGTTCCGCCAGTTGCTTAAAATAGCGGAAACGGTCTAGAAACTTGCTCATCCGGAGTTCTCCTGAAGGCTCTTGTCGTTATAAGAAGACATGCTCAATCTGCCGCCAGCCTACTGAGGCGACAAAGGCGGCAAATTGATTGCGATCAAGGGAATAGAGGGAGATAAACGGGGAAGCAAGCGTGACTACCCCTAAAGTATAATCAGGAGAAGAAAGGCCAGTTTATTGAAAGTAAAAGTAAAAAATGAGGGGTTGCGTTTAATGGGAGGGGTAAC
>NZ_BCTU01000033.1 GCF_001590925.1 Serratia plymuthica NBRC 102599 | reverse complement strand
CGTCAGGCGTTCGCTGACAAAGTCGATAAAGCTGCGCAGGCGGTTGCTGACCGCACTGTCGCTGTAATACACCGCATTGATTGGCATCGCTACCGGCAGGGTCTCTTTCACCAAAATCGGCACCAGATTGCCGCGTGCTATATCCGCATCGATCATAAAATCCGACAGGCAGGCAATACCGTTACCGTGCAGGCACAGATGACGCTGGGTTTCACCGCTGTTGGTGGTCAGCCCCGGCGTGATTTCCAGTTGACGGCCGTCGGCACAGGCCAGCGGCCAGCGGTTCAGGCTGGGCAGATCGTTAAAACCGATACAGCAATGCCGTTCCAGCGCCTCTACCGTCTGCGGCGTGCCGTACTGCGCCAGATAGGCGGGGGAGGCCAGCACGCGCCGATAGCTGGTCATCAGCTTGCGCGCCTTCAGGGTGGAGTCGCTCAGTTCACCCACGCGGATGGCGATATCCACCTTACGTTCAATCAGGTTGATAAAGTTCTCTGAAGACACCAGCGACAGCGACATCTCCGGGTAATGAGCTCTGAACTCCGCCACCAGCGGCGTCAATACGTGCAGCACCACCGGCGTAGCGGCGTCGATACGCAGCAGCCCTTGTGGACGCCGGCGGCTTTCCATCAGCGCATTTTCTGCCGCCGCCATATCGTTCAGTACCTTCTGCACCTGGCGGAAGTAGTTTTCCCCTTCCTGCGTCAGGCTGATTTGCCGCGTAGTGCGATTTAGCAGCGTCACGCCCAGCTTGGCTTCCAGTTTCTTGACCGTGCGGCTGACCACCGAGTTGGCCTGATCCAGCCGCTCAGCCGCCCGGCTGAAACTGCCGCTTTCCACCACGGTGACAAAAGTGATCAACTCATCAGAATTGGCCTTCATTGTTGCTCCATTGGCAAAATTAATTTGAAACTTTGAGCATTTTTATCATTTAAGCATGAGCAGATAATAGCCGTCATCAACCTGAATGCTATTTGGAGTAAATAAACATGCCTCTCGCATTACTTGCATTGACCATCAGTGCCTTTGCTATCGGCACCACGGAGTTTGTGATAGTCGGCTTGATCCCGACCATCGCAGAGCAACTTGGCGTTACCGTGCCCTCGGCAGGGCTGTTGGTAACCATTTATGCTATCGGCGTAGCGATTGGCGCACCGGTGCTGACGGCATTGACCGGCCGCGTGCCGCGCAAGCTGTTGCTGATCGGCCTCATGGTGCTGTTCACCCTCGGCAACCTGCTGGCCTGGCAGGCACCAGGCTATGAGTCGCTGGTGGTTGCCCGCCTGCTGACCGGCCTGGCGCACGGCGTATTCTTCTCAATCGGCTCTACTATCGCGACCGGCCTGGTGGCGAAAGAGAAGGCTGCCTCGGCGATCGCCATCATGTTCGGCGGCCTGACCGTGGCGCTGGTGACCGGGGTGCCGTTGGGGACCTTTATCGGGCAGCACTTCGGCTGGCGCGAAACCTTCCTGGCGGTGTCACTGATTGGCGCTCTTGCCACTGTGGCCAGCATCATTCTGGTACCGAACAATATCAAGAATCAGGCCAGCGCCAGTATCGGCGAGCAGTTTAAAGTGCTGACCCATCCGCGTCTGTTGCTGATCTACGCCATCACCGCCCTCGGTTACGGCGGCGTGTTCACCACTTTTACCTTCCTGGCGCCGATGATGCAGGAACTAGCGGGTTTCTCCGCCCCGGCGGTGAGCTGGATCCTGCTTGCCTATGGCATTGCGGTGGCTATCGGTAACATCTGGGGGGGCAAACTGGCAGATCGTCATGGTGCCGTGCGCGCGCTGAGCTTTATCTTTGCCGCATTGGCCGCTCTGCTGCTGGCGTTCCAGTTCACTGCCGGCCACAGCATTGCCGCGTTGATAACGGTGATCGTCATGGGGGTGTTTGCCTTCGGCAACGTTCCGGGTTTGCAGGTGTATGTCGTGCAGAAAGCCGAGCAGTACACGCCGAACGCGGTGGATGTGGCTTCCGGTCTGAATATTGCGGCATTCAACGTGGGCATTGCGCTGGGGTCGGTGATTGGCGGCCAGACCGTTGCTACCCTGGGATTGGCGCAAACGCCGTGGATTGGCGCGTTGATCGTGCTGGTGGCCCTGTTGCTGGTTGGCCTTAGCGGGCGTCTGGATAAGAAGTACCAGCAGCAGCCTGCCTGATCCCCATGCTCTCACGCTATTCAGGCCCGCAGTTCATTTTGCGGGCCTTTTCGCATTTATCACTCATCGCCGCTAACCTTTACATACATATACTGTCAGAACATTGAATTCCCTGTTTCAGGCCCCTATAACTGAAAAGGATATACCCCGTAAAAGCCATGCTGTCAGGTGAGGGCAGGCGTATAATCGATTCATTGTTGGCGGGAATGTCACCGTCAGTTTCATCCTCATGGGAAATAGGCGAATAGCGTGCCGAAACGAACTTATGCAATGAGGTATGTTGCAGGCCAGCCAGTTGAGCGAATTTTCCCTGGTGCCGTCAACCAGCCGCTGCCGCCCGGGGCCGCATTGCCCACGGCGGGCGCGTTGCGGGTAATGGTGTGGAATATCTTTAAACAGCAACGGGCGGACTGGCTCTCGGTGCTGAAAAACTATGGCAAGGATGCACAGCTGGTGCTGTTGCAAGAAGCGCAAACTACGCCTGAACTGGTGAGCTTTGCCACTGCCAACTATCTGGCGGCCGATCAGGTGCCGGCATTTGCGCTGCCCCAACATCCTTCAGGCGTGATGACGCTGGCGGCGGCTCACCCGGTTTACTGCTGCCCGCTGCGTGAGCGTGAACCGCTACTGCGGTTAGCCAAGTCGGCTTTGATTACCGTCTATCCGCTGTTTAACGGCCAACTGCTGATGGTGGTAAATATCCATGCGGTGAATTTTAGCTTGGGTGTGGACGTATACAGTAAGCAACTGGGTCCAATCGGTGAGCAAATTGCTAATCACCATGGGCCGGTGATCATGGCTGGGGATTTTAATGCCTGGAGCCGCAAACGCATCAATGCGCTGTATCAGTTCGCCAGCGATATGGCGCTGCGCGAAGTGAATTTCACCGACGATCACCGCCGGAAAGCTTTTGGCCGCCCGTTGGACTTTGTCTTCTATCGCAATATGGGGGTCGCGGAGGCCTCCGTACTGGTGACCAGCGCTTCGGATCATAACCCTCTGTTGGTGGAGTTTCATCCTGAGGCAGACAAGCCGCACTGGTAATGAGCGCTCAGCATTCAGCCAATAAAAAAGCACCCGGAGGGTGCTTTTTTGTGCCGGAAATTTAGGTATCCGGCGTCATTTTGTTGCTTACAAACAAGGTCAGTTTCAGACCGGGTTGCAGGCTGTTGCCTTTGCCGAGCGTTGAATTCCAACGCATCACGTCGGTAATATCGACGCGATGACGACGTGCAATACTGGCAAGCGAATCACCTTTACGAACTTGATAGGTGATACTGCTGTTACTGTCAGTGTTGCTGGCCACTTGCAGGGTTTGCCCAACTTTTAAAGCGCTCTTGGCACGCAAGTTGTTCCAACTCTGCAAATCGCTGGTTTTGATATTCAACCGCTTGGCAATGCTCGATACCGTGTCGCCGGAGCGCACTTTATACGAGCTGCTACCAGACAAGCCGCTGTTCTTCGCCAACTGCGTCGTTGGCTGAGTCACCGCGATCTGGCCATCGGCCAGCGAGTCTTTCAGCTGATCGGCATTTCCTTTAGGAACCATAATGTAATGGGGCCCGTTGGGTGCCGTAACGCCTTTTTTGTAACCGGGGTTATAAGCTTTCATCTTGGTAATTGAAAGCCCAGCCATCTCAGCCGCCTGAGTTAACTGTATTTGCTGTCCGACATCAATACGAGCCAGCGCACGGGTGTTATCAGTCTTTGGCAGATTGATGCCGTACTGCTTGCTGTTTTTAATGATGTCGCTCAGCGCCAGCATTTTCGGGACATAAATTGACGTTTCACGCGGAAGCGACAATGCCCAGAAATTGGTTGGCTTACCCTGGCGTTTATTTGCCTTAACCGCTTGCATGACACGGCCTTCACCACTGTTATAAGCGGCAATGGTCAATAACCAGTCACCGTTAAACATGCGGTTCAAGTACTGCATCATATCAAGCGCAGCAGTCGTCGAGGCCACGACATCGCGTCGCCCGTCATACCACTGGTTGTTTTTCAAACCATAATTGCGACCCGTTTGCGGCACGATTTGCCATAGCCCTGCGGCGTTGGCACTTGACGTGGCGTGTGGGTCAAAAGCGCTCTCCACTATGGGTAGCAGTACCAGTTCCATCGGCATATTACGTTTCTTAATCTGCCCGACTATCCAGTACATGTACGGCTCTGCCCGTAATGTTACATCGTGGAGATAGCTCTTACTTTTTAGGTACTTTCTTTTTTGATCACGGATCCGGGAATTTTCCGGAACCTCCATCTTCAGCTCGTCGCTAATGAAGTTCCACAGGTTCTGTTGCGCGGCACCACTATTGTTATCTAGCCACCGCGCCGAGCTCGCTCGACCATTCGCTGTGTACTCTCCTGCTTCACCTTCTTGACCTGCCGAAGACAAACTCTGTGCATGCTGTTCTGGGGCCGGTGCATCCTGCCTGGATGACTGGCACCCCACTAGCAAGACTGAGGCGAGAAATATCGCTTTAGCCTTCATGTGTGTGTCAATATAGTTGCTTAAAAGACGAGCAATCATACTTTGCTTCGTCAAATAACACAACTAAAAGCTCAGAAGTTATCTTTCCGCAGGCGTAATTCGGAAAAAACCGAATGAAGATGGTCTGGTGGTGTATAAAAGCCTAATTTCTTTTGTAAATCAGTGTCATGGCATCGTAAAAATAGGTTAATTTTACGCTCTGTTTGTAGCCTTGCAGGGACGCTGGGCTGGCCTTTTGCCCTTAACGCTTCGACTTGTTGTTGATATGTTTCAATCTCTCGATCTTCCGGCAAAATAGCGCGCGCAAACTTAAGATTTGAAAGAGTATATTCATGCGCGCAGCAAATTAAGGTGTTATCGGGAAGTTGCGCGAGTTGTTGAAATGCGTTGTACATTTGCTCGGCCGTTCCTTCAAACAGCCTGCCGCAGCCGGCAGAGAAAATCGTGTCTCCGCAGAACAGATAAGGTGCGCTATAGAATGCTACATGGCCCAGCGTATGTCCGGGAACCGCGATAACGGCATATTGGCGGCCGTTGATTTCGATCGTTTCACCGTCATGAACGAGGTGATTTGCTCCTTTGTCGGCCGTTTCCTGCGGGCCATAGACCTTCAAGCCAGGATAGCGCGCCGCAATTTGCGCTACGCCGCCGACGTGATCGTGATGATGATGGGTCAGCAGAATGGCATCAGGCGTCAGATTCAGGCGTTCCAACGCGTCAAGCGCCGGTTGCGCTTCGCCGGGATCGACCAGGACGCAATGCCCTTGTTGGTTATCCAATAACCAAATGTAATTGTCCTGGAAGGCGGGAATGCTGATAAGATTCATGTTGGACCTCATGTTGGCAACGGCTTGAAAGAAGATAATAAATCATGAAACCAGCCCATACTCTAGAAAAGCTCGCCGGCCCACAGTCTTGGGCGGAAATGCCGTGGGGGGAATACTATCGTGAGGCGCTCGAGCGGCAGTTGCAACCCTGGTGGTCGAAGCTGTTCGGTTTTCACCTGCTGAAACTCGGTAACCTCAGCGCCAGCCTGGCGACCGACAAGTGCGCCATTTCGCATCAGGTGAATGTGAGCCTGAAAGGGGAAAATCTGCAGGTGCTGGCGGATGCTTACCAACTGCCGTTCGCCGCCAAATCGGTAGATGCCTGCCTGCTGGCGCATACGCTGTCTTATGCCGACGATCCGCACCGTATGCTGCGCGAAGTCGATCGCGTGTTGATTGACGACGGTTGGCTGGTGATCAGCAGTTTCAACCCGTTTAGCCTGTTGGGATTGGGCAAGCTGGTGCCCGGATTACGCCATCGTCAGCCCTATGTCAGCCGCATGTTTACCCAAATGCGCCTGTTGGACTGGCTCAGCCTGTTGAATTATGAAGTGCTGCATCAGGCGCGCTTTCATGTACTGCCGTGGCAGCGCAAAGGCGGGACGTTTTTAAGTACGCATTTGCCGGCGTTGGGGTGCATGAGCGTGATTGTCGCGCGTAAACGTACCTTGCCGCTGACGCCAACGCCGATGAAGGTAGGGGCCAGAAAACCGGCTCTCAGCCGCGCCGTCGGCGCGACCAAGAGTTACCGCAAGCTGCCTTAATTTTCCGGTTTGTAACCCACGTCATCCTGTGTGGGGTTGCCGGCCGCATCGCGCGCCAGCACGTCGCAGCGTTCGTTCTCCGGGTGGCCGGCGTGGCCTTTAACCCATTCCCACTTGATGGTGTGGGTCTGAATAGCCAGGTCCAACCGCTGCCAAAGATCGACATTTTTGACCGGTTTTTTATCGGCTGTTTTCCAGCCACGCTTTTTCCAGTTATGGATCCAACTGGTAATGCCCTGGCGCACATACTGGCTGTCGGTGCTCAGCGTCACTTCACAGGGGGCAGTCAGGGCTTCGAGCGCGACAATCGCCGCCATCAGCTCCATGCGATTGTTGGTGGTCAGGCGGTAACCCGCACTGAAGGTTTTCTCAACTTGCTTATAGCGCAGTATAGCGCCGTAACCACCGGGGCCCGGGTTGCCAAGGCAGGAGCCGTCGGTGAAAATTTCTACCTGTTTGAGCATCTCTGGTAGACTCTTCCTATCGGTTTTATAAAAGCCAAGTCTGACATAAACGAGCGCTGCGAGCACTGCAATATGATCTCTACAACCACCAGACAGATTGTCCTCGATACCGAAACCACCGGTATGAACAAACTCGGGGTGCATTACGAAGGCCACCGCATCATTGAAATTGGCGCAGTGGAAGTGATTAACCGTCGCCTGACCGGCCGCCACTATCACGTTTACGTCAAACCTGATCGGCTGGTGGATCCTGAAGCCTACGGGGTTCACGGCATCAGCGACGAGTTCCTGGCGGATAAGCCCACGTTCGACCAAATCGCCGATGAGTTCATCGACTTCATTCGTGGCGGTGAGTTAGTCATCCATAATGCGTCGTTCGACATCGGCTTTATGGATCACGAATTCCGCATGTTGCAGAAGGGGCTGCCGAAGACCGACACCTTCTGCACCATCACCGACAGCCTGTTGATGGCGCGCCGCCTGTTCCCGGGCAAGCGCAACAACCTTGACGCCCTTTGCGGCCGTTATGAGATAGACAACAGCAAGCGTACGCTGCACGGCGCATTGCTCGATGCCGAGATCCTGGCGGAAGTTTATCTGGCGATGACCGGCGGCCAGACGTCGATGGCGTTCCAGATGGAAGGTGACACGCAGCATAACGACTCGACGCAGGATATACAGCGCATTGTCCGTCCGGCGACGGCGATGAAAGTGGTCTATGCCAGCGATGCAGAAGTGGTGGCCCATGAGGCGCGACTGGATTTGGTGGCGAAAAAGGGCGGCAGTTGCCTGTGGCGTGCGGAAGCGGAATAACGGCGTTCCCGGCATGAAAACGCGCTTTTTAACCGCCTTAGCTGAAAAACTGCGCAAACGGTTAATTTCGTAAGAAAAAGGCATTGACGGAATAGAAGCTCAACCGTAATATGCGCCTCGTTCCTCTCGCAAGAGTTGAACGGCGCGGAGCGGTAGTTCAGTTGGTTAGAATACCTGCCTGTCACGCAGGGGGTCGCGGGTTCGAGCCCCGTCCGTTCCGCCAACATTAAGAAGCCCTGAGTTAGCAATAACTCAGGGCTTCGTTGTTTTAATCTTTGCTCAACTGCCTTTTAGCGAAGGTCACTGACTGATTGGCTGCCCATTCGCGGCGGGCAATGATCCGATAGCATCCCCCACCCAGTGCGGCACCGATAAACCAGCTAAAGTTCGCCACCTCATGCAGGCTGGGCGTAAAGCTGATCGCCAGCCCGATAATCACCGACGGCACCAGCGCCCAGATAGCGTTCGGGTTGAAACCGTTCTTATACCAGTAACGTCCCCCCGGCGTAGCGTTGTACAAATCGTCGACGTGCAGTTCGCCGCGTTTGATGATGTAAAAATCCACCAGCAGAATGCCGAACAGCGGGCCGATAAAGGCCGCCAGCACGTCCAGTGTGTAGTGGATCAGCTCGGGTGACTGAAACAGGTTCCACGGCGTCAGCAGGAAAGAACCCACGGCGGCGATCATCCCGCCGGTGCGGAAGCTGATTTTCTGCGGCGAACAGTTGGAGAAATCAAACGCCGGCGACACAAAGTTGGCCACGATATTGATGCCTATGGTGGCGACAATCATGGTCAGCAGGCCAAGGGCCACGGCGATATCGCTGTCGAGACGGGTGACGGTTTCGATCGGATCGGTGATCAACTGACCGAACAACGGCAGGGTGCCGGAAACGATCACTACGGTGACCAGCGAGAACAGCAGGTAGTTGAACGGCAGGCCCCAGCGGTTGCCGCGTTGCACCTCGGCAAAACTTTTACCGTAGCGGGTAAAGTCGCCGAAATTCAGCAGCGGGCCGGAGAAGTAAGACACCACCAGCGCAGTGGCGGTCAGCATCAGCCAGCCCTGCTCACCGGCGCTCAGGTTTTTGCTCGCCAGCGTGAGGGAAAGGTTGGAGAAACCGACGCGGTATACAATCCAGCCGGCCAACGCGAACATCACCACGTAAACCGCCGGTCCGGCGATATCGATAAAGCGCTTAATGGCCGCCATGCCGTGCCAGAACACCATCGCCTGCAACACCCACATGGTGATGTAACAACACCAGCCAAGCTGCGACAGCCCGAGGAAATGCGGCTGGGTCATCGGCTCCAGCGACGGGAAGAATTTCAACAACGTCAGCATCAGCGCATTGGAAGCCAGATAGGTTTGTATACCGTACCAGGCGAAGGCGATCATCCCGCGGATCACCGCCGGGATATTGGCGCCGAACACGCCAAATGCCTGGCGGCTCAGCACGGCGTAAGGCACGCCGCCGAGCTGGCTGGGTTTGGCGACCAGGTTGGCGCAAAACTGCACGATATAGATCCCCACCAGCAGGCAAATCAGTACCTGCCAGCTCGACAGACCGAGGGCGAAGAAGCTGGCGGCTACCACATAGCCGCCCATGCTGTGTACATCCGACATCCAGAAGGAAAAGATGTTGTACCAGCTCCAGTTCTGATCGCGCGTTGGCGCCAGATCGTCGTTACACAGCTTTGGGCTGTAATTTTCATTAGGGTTTGGCATAAATCGTGCTCCTCTCAAGAACGTCACCCGGATGTGGTTATCTGTTTTTTGGCAAAGATTGCTGAGAAGGCTTTTGCAGGATTCAGGCCAGATTGCTCTTTTTTGTATACAAAATATCTTAATCTTGTATACGATTTGATTCTCTAACGGTACAGGGAGCAGCAAAATGATCGGCACGACGATCGGCGTCAACGCCGCGTGGCTCGGGCAACAAGCCACTTATTTCACTGAAGATAAAGACGATCATATTTACAACGAGCTGGTGAAGGCGATTGTCGAACACCGGCTGCTGCCCGGCAGCAAATTGCCGGAAGAGGCGTTGGCGGAGACCTTTGGTGTCAGCCGCACCGGGATCCGGCGGGTGCTGCAGCGCCTTGCCGCAGTGCAGCTGGTTACCCACCTGCCCAAGCGTGGTGCACAGGTGACAACGCCGGGGCAGGATGAGGCGGTGAACGTTTTCCAGACGCGCAAAATGTTGGAGTGCGCCAATTTGCCGTCGGTGGTTGCCGCCTGTCGCGAAGAACATCTGCTGGCGATGGAAGGTATCGTGGCGCAGGAACAGCAGGCGCACCGCGATCAGGACGGCGCGGCGGCCATTCGTCTTTCTGCCGCCTTTCACGTTCAATTACAGGCGATCGCCGGCAATAACGTACTGACAGAAATGGTCTCGCAGCTCACGTTGCGCTCATCACTGGTGATTGCCGTTTACGGCGCACCCTGGCAGCAGGGCTGCCGCTGTCACGATCACAGCGATCTGCTGGCGCTGCTGCGCCGCAAGGACTGCACGGCGCTGGTGGATCACATGGCCCGCCATTTTGACGATATTGTGGCGAACCTGAGGTTTAGTCAGGGAGGAGATGAAACCCCTGATTTTGCCCGTATTTTTGCCAAAACCGGTTTGCAGGAGCCTTTATGACCGCCGATTGCGTAATTCAGGTTATCAACCCGAACACCAGCCAGGCCATGACGGCGACCATTGCCGGTGCCGCCCGCGCGGTGGCTGCGCCGGGCACCAAGATCCTGGCGGTTTGTCCGCCAGAGGGAGCGCCGTCGATAGAGGGACATTTCGACGAAGCGATTGCCGCGATCGGTGTTTTGCAGCAGGTCAAACTCGGTCGCGAAGCCGGCGTCAGCGGCCATATCATCGCCTGTTTTGGCGATCCGGGCCTGTTGGCGGCGCGTGAGTTGGCAAGCCGGCCGGTGGTTGGCATCGCCGAAGCGGCCATGCATATGGCGACGCTGGTGGCGACGCGTTTTTCTATCGTCACCACGCTGCCGCGCACGCTGATCATTGCACGCCACTTACTGCATCAATATGGGTTTGAGCGCCATTGCGCCGCGCTGCATGCTATCGATCTGCCGGTGTTGACGCTGGAAGATGGCAGCGGCCTGGCTCAGAAGAAAGTACGCGAACAGTGCATTAAAGCAAAGCAACACGACGGCAGCGGGGCGATCGTGCTCGGCTGTGGCGGCATGGCCGATTTGGCTCGTGAACTGACGCAGGAGCTGGGGATCCCGGTGATCGACGGCGTCAGCGCTGCGGTGAAAATGATCGAGTCGCTGCATGCGCTGGGCCTGAGCACCAGCAAGCACGGCGATCTGGATTTCCCGCTGGTCAAACCCTTGTCCGGCATGTTTGGCAGTTTTAACGGGTAATCGGCAGAGAGAAGCAGCGATGAAAGAGTATGACTTCAATAAAGAGTATCCCCGTGATTTGATGGGGTATGGCGGTCGGCCGCCGCACGCTCGCTGGCCGGGGCAGGCGCGTATCGCGGTCCAGTTTGTACTCAACTATGAGGAGGGCGCGGAAAACAACGTATTGCATGGCGACGCCGGTTCCGAACAGTTCCTGTCCGATATCATTGGTGCGGCCAGCTACCCCGAACGGCATATGTCGATGGAGTCGCTGTACGAGTACGGGTCACGCGCCGGGTTCTGGCGTATCCATAATGAGTTTCAACGTCGTGGCCTGCCGTTGACGGTGTTTGGCGTGGCGATGGCGCTGGCGCGCAATCCGCTGGTGGTCGAGGCGATCAAAAACGCCAATTATGATGTGGTCAGCCACGGCTGGCGCTGGATCCACTATCAGAATATGGACGAAGCGACCGAACGGCAGCATATGCAGCGGGCGATCTCGGTACTGAGCGATCTGTTCGGCAAGGCGCCGCTCGGCTGGTATACCGGCCGCGACAGCCCGAATACCCGCAGGCTGGTGGTGGAGCAGGGCGGTTTGCTGTACGACAGCGACTATTATGGCGACGATCTGCCGTTCTGGACCGAAGTGCAGTGCGCCAATGGCGAGAAAAAACCGCATCTGATCGTGCCCTACACGCTTGAGGCCAATGACATGCGTTTTGCTTCACCGCAGGGCTTTAATACCGGCGAGCAATTCTATACCTACCTGAAAGACAGCTTTGACGTGTTGTATGCCGAAGGGGAAATGTCGCCGAAGATGTTGTCGATCGGCATGCACTGCCGCTTACTGGGGCGTCCGGGCAAGTTCCGCGCGTTGCAGCGGTTCCTGGATTATGTCGAGCAGCACGATCGGGTCTGGGTGTGCCGGCGACAGGATATCGCCGAACATTGGGTGGCGCAGCACCCTTTCAAAAAATAACCCGTGCCGGCACGGGTCGATTGATGTGGGCGCCGTAGAGGCGCCCTCATCAGGATCAGAACAGCACTGAGTAGTTCAGGCCAAAGGTGCGGCCACGGCCTTTATAGCTATACAGCTCTGGTGAGCCGTAGGTTGGGCTGTAAAGGATCGGCGCGCGCTGGCCCCAGACGGTGGTGTAATTCTTGTCCAGCAGGTTTTCCACGCTGAAGCTGACTTTCCCCACCGGCAAAGCGTAGCTGCCGAGGAAATCGAGGGTGTTGTAACCGTTGATTTTACGGCCCTGTGTGGAGTTGGCCTTGGTGTAATCGCCATCATCCGAGACGTCGAAGGTCTGCTGTGATTGTAGTCGCAGGTTCCAGTCGCCTGGCGCCCAGCCGACATAAGCGGTGACTTTCGATGGACTGGCAATGTCCACCACCAGCTTTTTCCACTCGCCGTTGACATTGGTCTCGGAGCGGATCAGGTTGAAGTTGCTACCCGCGCTCCAGTCGCTGTCTTCGAAGAAGTAATCCACCGCGCCTTCCATCCCATAGATACGGCGTTTATCCGAGTTGACGTTAATCGTCATGTTGGTTTTGTCGATGGAAATGCTTTTGTCGGACAGTGAATAATAGGCGGCGATCTGCGTACGCAGGTTGTCACCGGTATAGCGCCAGCCAAGCTCGTAAGAGTTGACCTTAATGCCTTCCAGCTTGGAATCGGCGACGTTGACGCTGTTATACAGAGGGTAGTGGCCATTGATCGGCAGCTTGGAATAGGTGCCGTTACCGTAATATTTGCCCGGATCCGGGATCTCGAAGCCTTGCGAGAAGTTGAACCAGGTCTGTTGGCGCTCGGTCAGGTGCGCTAACAGGCCGGCATTGAACAGGGCGTTGTTGTAATCGGTTTTCCCACCCGGGATCGCATCGGCGGAAGTGGCTTTGCCGGTGGCGATATCCTGTTGCTGGTTATAGCCGACAAAATCATCAATCTTGTTTTCAGTATACTGGTAACGCACGCCGCCGCTCAGAGTGAAGATTGGGTTGATGTCGTAGCTGGCCTGCAGGAAGGATGCCAGGTTGGTGGTGGTATAACCCGGATAGCGGCCGGTGTTATAGGCGTTTTCCAGATCCATGCCGCCGGACTGCTGCGCCTTGGCCAGATTGAAGAACTGTTGGTTGGAGTTGAATGTCTCATGCTCGGCGTCGAGGCCATAGGTCAGCGTCAGGGCGTCAATCGGCTTGCTGTTCAGCGTCAGTTTGCCGCCGTAAAAATCGGTCTTCTGCTGTGAGGCACCGATGCTGGTGACCTTGCCGCTGGTCAGCGTCGGGAACGGGTAGAAGGTCAACGATTCGTCGCGATAATAGACCTGCGCCACCAGATCCTGGCCCCAGAAATCGGTGTTGGAGTATTGCAGGTTAATCAGGTGGCGTTCGGTTCCCGGAATACGATCCGAATTGAGGTTACCGCTGTTGTAAGCCTTGGCGCTGCCGGTCACTGCGGCGAAATTTTCTCCCAGGAACAGACCGTGGTCGCCGTCGGACTGGCTTTTGTAATACTGAGTGGTCAACTGCAGCTGCTGGTGGTCATCGATATTGATGGTGCCGCTGCCCATCACGTCGAGGCGATCGGAATATTGCAGCCCGGTTTGGGTGTTATCAATCAACACCTCATTGCCTTTGCCGTCGTACCAGCCGCCGTAACGCTGATAGGAGACCGACAGGCGGCCCGACGCGTTATCGTTGCCGCCGCTGACCGCTGCCGACACATTCTCGTCGTGATCGTTATGGCCGCCGAAACCGGTTTTTCCGCCTACCTGCAGCTCAACCTGTTTCTCTTTTTGCCCTTTCTTGGTGACGATGTTGATCAGGCCGCCGGTGCTGCCGCCGCCATACAGCGAGGTGGCGCCGGAAATCACCTCAATGTGTTCGATGTTGAACGGATCGATGGAGTCCAGTTGGCGGCTGTCGCTGCGTGAAGAGTTCAAACGCACACCGTCGATCATCACCATCATCGAACGACCACGCAGGTTCATGCCGTAGTTGGTTCGCCCCTGACCGCTGACGTCCATGCCCGGGATCAACTGCGCCAGCATGTCCTTGATTTCCTTGCCACCCTGAACCTGTTGCTCAATTTCCTGGCTTTCAATCACCCAGGTGGTTTGCGCCATCTCTGCCACGCTACGGTGCGAGCGGCTGGCGGATACCACCATTTGATCTTCGCTTTTTTGTTCTTCTGCCCAGGCCGCCGGCGCAAGCATCGCCAGCAGGCACGGGTTCAATACCCAAAGGTGTTTGCGTTTCATCGTTATTTTTCCAGTGTTCCCATGTTGGTGTGTAATTAAAACTCGGTGTAATTGAGCATGACGTGTTCAGCGCGGGCCGGGGTGGCCGGTTGCTGGCTGCGCCATTGGATCACAGCCGGGGTGGACGTTAAATCGAACTGGTCGCGTCCTAAAGCCCGGTTGAGAATACGTGCCGACCGCCAGGCCATCAGGCTGAGCTGGGGTTCGGCGATACCGTGGCTGTGCATGCCGGCGTTGACGGCAAACAGGCAGTTTTCCTGCGGGCCCTGCCACTCGAGGGTGAAGTCGGGCGCAACGCGGTATTGGTCATCGGCCGTGGTCAGCAGACGCTCCGCCAGCGGGGCGAGGAACGCCGGGCGATCCTGCTGATAACCGGTGGCGAAGATCACCACATCGGTATCGAACGTTTCTTTGCCCTGATCGAGGTGGTGATGGGTCACCAACTGATAGCCGTTACCC
This sequence comes from Serratia plymuthica NBRC 102599, assembly GCF_001590925.1. Taxonomy (GTDB): domain Bacteria; phylum Pseudomonadota; class Gammaproteobacteria; order Enterobacterales; family Enterobacteriaceae; genus Serratia; species Serratia plymuthica. The sequence continues at coordinate 72,255 of NZ_BCTU01000033.1, read as the reverse complement.
TGAGCGTGGATCGCCGCCAGCGAACGGCTTGGCAGCAGGCGCGCCCAGGGTTTTTCACGCAGCACTTCAAACTGGTGATACATCGCGCGGTAGATGGCCAGCAGCGAATCGCTGGTGATGCCGTCGGAGGTCATTTTCTGCTCGGTCAGCATGCGTTGCTTGGCGCTGTCGTTCAGGCCATAGAAGCTGTCGACGTAGTCCGGCGTGAAGTACTCGTTAGCGAACGCCGCTTCATCCAGCGCATTGTAGTTATTGCGGCGCGAGATCCAGTTCAACTGCGCCGGTTGGCCCCACTCGGCACGGAAGATGTTCAGGAACAGATCGGCGCCGCTCTGGCCGCCGCCGACGATGGTGACGCGTTTGCCGGTCAGATCCGGGTTGCGTAAGGTCATCTCGCTGGCGTGGAAGCAGCGGTCGTTTTGTTCGGTAACGCAGTCAGGCAGCTTGATGCGCTTGCCGATGCCCAGGCAGACATGGCGCGCCCGGTAGGTGGCGCGCTGGGTAGTAACGACAAACTGGCGCTGCCGATCGTCAAAATCCACGCTCTGAATATCCTGGCTGAACTCGAGCGAACTCAGCCCGTTGGCGGCCCAGTCGAGGTAATCGGCGAACTCTTCGCGCGACACCGTACGCAGTTCGGTGGTCAGGAAACGGTAGAATTTCTTCCTTTTCACCAGATAGTTAAGAAAGCTGTACGGATTGGTGGGCGACACCGCGCTGACCAAATCTTTCAGGAAGCTGGTCTGCATATGGCAGTCCGGTACCATCATGCCGGGGTGCCAGGAAAAGTGCGGTTTGCGCTCCAGGAATTTGCCGTTAAATCCGGCGACTTCACTGCCGAGCGCGGCGATGCTGAGGTTGAAGGGGCCGATGCCGATGCCGATGAAATCCAGAGGCTGATTCATTGGGCAAACTCCTTGGTGACCAAATAAAGAGGGTTATCCAGATCTTGCAGATAGTTTGGCAACATGCGGCTGCCGCCATCCTGCTCCGAATAGGTGAGTTTCACCGGGTTGAGCACCACGCGAATAATTTGTGGTTTGAATAAATCAAAGAGGGCGAAGCGTTCTGCCATGTCCGGGTGCTGCGCCATGTAGCGCTCCAGCACCTGCGCCAGCAGTTGATAGAAACGGGATTCACTGACCCCGCAGGCCTGCATCAGCGGCGAGATAAAACGCAGCACGGTGACGAAATGCCCGGTTTGCAAATCATGGATCAGATAGTCGGCGGACAGACGCACGGTAACGTCCTTCACCACCTTCGGCAGTGAGGCCGCTTCCGGGAAGTCCTGATCCACCAGGCGCATATCGCCCTGGAAGTCTTTCAGCAGCACCCGTTGCGGCACATGGTCCTTCATCACCAGCGTGATGTTTTGGCCGTGGGCGATCAGGGCTACGCCGTAACGGCACATCAGGTGGTACATCGGCAGCACCACCCGGCTAAACATCTGTTGCAGCCAGGCCTCGGCGCTCAGGCCGGACCGGGCGATGTAGGCGCCGATCAGCGGCTGGCCGTGATTATCGGTTTCCATCAGCGTTGCCATCAGAATGGCCTGCTCGCCATCCCGCAGATAGCACGAAGGGTTCTCGCGCCAAATCACCCCCAGCATTTCCTGATAGCGATAGGGCGCTTTGGCCAAAGCCGCGTAGGTTTGGTGCGTCATATAGCCTGCGGCCGGCTCGCCGAGGATCTCGGCACCGCTGGCGCGCAGCGTACTGTCTTCGGCAAACACCTGCTGCAGCCAGCGGGAGGCTGCCGGCCCGGCGCTGATGTATTTGCCCGGAATGCCGCGATAACACGAGGTGTTGTAAATGGTCAGCGGCAGCTTGATGTCGAACGCCGAACGGCGGCTGACGTTGGTCAGGGTACGTAATGATTGCTGCGCCAGATAGTTATCGCCAAACTCGCCCAGCTCGATCAGTTCCCCTTCGGCCAGTTGCGGCAGGAAGTGCAACGCGATCTTTTGCTGCCACTGCCATGGGTGTAACGGCACTGGGATCCAGTCATCGTTCAGCTCCAGCTCACGCCAGCGGCGGTCAAAGCGCTGGCGTTCATCGCCTGTCATGGCGCTGCCGAGCAGGTTTTCCAGAGGGTAGTTATCGTCGGCACACCAGACAAAGCTGCCCCGTTTGGCCGCGACCCAGTGCAGCCGGAACTGGCCCTGATATTCGGGCGCATACTGCTGCAACGCGGTCAGACCCCAGCCGCGACGGCCTTTGTTGAAGATAAACTTGGGGTGGCCGGCCAGCAGGCATTGCAGCGCGTCGGCGTCCAGCGCAATCAGATCCTGCGCGCTCATGCCGTGACGGGCGGACAGCAATTGCATATCACCGCGCAGCGTGGCGTACAGATCTTCCAGATGTTCGGCGATCTGCGCATCGTCCATCTTCAGCACCTGCGCCAGCTGGCGCAGCGTTTGGTCGGCCGCCAACGGCTGGCGATCGCAGGCCAGGCTGGCGGCGTCGATGTGTAACCAGCCCCAGATACCGCGTTCGGCGCTGAAGGTATAACTGGCGTCGCCCAGTGCGATGCGCCATTGGCCGTCATGCTGTTCGGCGCATAGCGTGCGTTCGTATTCCAGCTCGGCCAGGATCTTGGCGATCATCTGGCGGTTGACCCGTTGCCAGTTGGCGTAATCTGCGGTGGTCATAAGCCGAACCCCCGGAAGAATTCATCGCGCTGATTCATGATCAGACGCGAACGCTTGTGCGGGAAATCGAACTCTTTCACGGTGTGGTAACCGGCGGCCGGCAGGTGGCGGAACAGGCGTTGGTTGTCGGCGCGTGGCTCGGCGACCACCCGCGTGGTGCGCGGTTCATCCAGATACAGGTAATGAGTCAGGCCGCGCAACCAACTGCGGATATAGTGCGCGCCACGGCGATCTTCCTCGCCGACCAGCATGTGCAGCCCGCGGTCGAACGGTTGCCAGCGGTAGTGGCGGCCAATGCGGTCTTCCGGTGCCCAATAGACTTCGAAATAACCGAACGGGCGATCGTCGAAACACCCCAGCAATGGGTAGCAGTAGCTGGAATCCAGCTGGCGTTGCAGGTAGGCCGCCTGCGTTTCCAGCGGGCCGCTCATTTCCCAGAAGGCATCGACGCGCGGCGAATTCATCCAGCGGGTGAATTGCCCGGCATCGCGTTCTACTTCCGGCAGCCGGAAACTCAGGGTCTGTTTAAGTTGCGGATCGTAACGGCGATAGACCTCGCCATTGGGCCGCATCGGGCGTTGCGGGTACCAGAGGCTGCGTTCGGCGTCATACATCATCTGAGCGGAGGCAGGGTTGCGTTCGGCGCCCAGCCACAGCGGTAACTGATAAAACGTCTCGCGTGCCAGATAGTCGCCGCTTGCGAGCGCGAACAGCGCCTGCGCCTGCGGCTCTTCGCGCCATTGCGCATAGGGCAGCGTGATGCCGCTCAACTGCGGTGCGGCTATCAGCAACTGGTCCAGCGCTTGCACCAGCCAGCCTTGCGGCAGGGAACCGGGATAGTGCAGCACCGCGCTGCCGTCCAGGCCCAGCCCGAGTTGCAGCTCCTTTTCCAGCCGTTCACAGCGAAAGCCGCTGCCGGCATGCATCAGTTTGGCGTGCGGCATCATTGGGCGGCTCCCTGGCGCAGCGGATTGACGAAATCAAAGTAGATCACCGCCGGATCGACGATGGTGTTTTCGTTGTGGTCGTGCAGGTAACAGAAGAAGTTGCCTTTGCAGTTCCAGTGGCTGCTGTCGAGCACGTAGTCCAGGCACAGGGTGTTTTTGGCCGTGTCGCGCAGGCCGCTCAGCGCGTCGCGTACCCGGGCCATCAGGCTTTCTTCCGTGTCGAAACCGGCGGCAGCCAGCGCGGCGGTCACCGCCAGGCTGGAGTTCACCAGCAGGTAGTAAGGGAAGTAGCGCAGCAATTGCTGTTCGCTGAAGCGGTTTTCCGCATCGGCTTCGCCAATCTCTTCCAGCCACGGCGCGGCATCGCGGGTAAAGCCGCTGCCCTGGCAGTCGCGGTACAGCATGCCGATCGGCAGATCCTGCTGCATCTCCACCAGAATGTTTTGCTGGTGGGCCAGCAGCACCAGCCCGTAATCGGCTTCCGTGCTGAACAGCGGCAACAACACCTGTTGGCAGTAAGCGTCCAACCAGGCATGGGCGGCTTGTTGCAGCGGCAGATTCAGGCGGGCGGCCAGACGGCGCACTGCGGCGGCCAGCAGGCTGTCACCGCCATCCGGTGCCGCCTGTGTCAGCGTTACCAGCACGTTGGTTTGGCTATGCGGCTGGTCGAACAACAGGTTATCGCGCAGCGCCATCAGGCTTTCTTCCTGGACGATACCGTCCGCCGAGCGCAGGCCGGCCCAGCCGTCTTCCTGCATCACGCGGAAGGTCGGATAGCGCGCTTGCAGCTCTTGCCAGCGCGGCGTTTGCGCCAGCCGGGCCAGGCGGATGCCGCGTTTTACTTCTTTAACCGACAGGGTGCGCACCGAGTTGGTCAGGCGCACGCTGAGGGAGAATTTGATCATGTCGCGGTTGCCCGCGCTGTACAGCGAGCGTGAGGAGCTGGTTGGCAGCCAGCGCTCGCCGGCTTCGCCCAGATCGCTCAGCAATCCCTGCGCGGCCAGATCCTGGCACCATGTCTGCGTCAGCAGATGGTCGGCCTGCCACGGATGCATCGGCAGCAGCCAGACGTCATCGGTAAAGTGCGCCAACAGCTGCGGCGCGCTTTCGGCGGCAAAACGTTGCAGGCGTTGTTGCAACGTCAGGTTCAGGCTGTCGCCGCACAAGTAGCGTTTATCGACGGCAAACCAGCGCAGCGGGAAGCTGGCGGCAAAGTCCGGCAGGTAGCGACGCGCCTGCTGCTCATCGAAGGGCTCATGGGATTTCGGCGCCGGGTGGAAGGCGTGGCCGACCAGCAGACCTTGCTCCGCCTGGGCAAAGTTCAGCGGCTTGTCGCGCAGTGAAGGCCAGTCCAACCGGACATCAATGGCCTGGCGGGTATTATCATGACTTTCCAGCACTCGCTGGCGAAAACGCGCCACTGCCTCATCGGACAGCTCACCTTTTATCGCCGGTTTCTCCAGCAGCAGAGTGACCAGTTGCTCCATGCTCAGTGCCACGCCAGCCCCATCGTCCTGCTGATGCAGATAAGCAGGGAAAAGATACTGATGATGTTGTGTGGGAGAGGTATGGCGTAAGGCAATGCGAATCGCCTGGGTAGATGAAAGCGGAATGTTGAGCTGCGGATACTGTGGGTGGCTGGCGGCTGGAACGATTTGCCAGTCCTGGGTTTCACGCATCAGTGCGTTGAGAAAACATTGGGCAGCCACGTCGGTCGCCGCGGTTTCAAACTGGAGAGTCATGATCCGATTTTCGCTAAGAATCAATTGAGAATGATTCTTATATCAATAATATTTATTGTTATCAATCATCCTATGATACAATTTTTCAATGATTCTTTCATAACCATATAATTTCATTAACGGTAACCTTACTTTTGATGAGTATTTCACCTCCCGCTAAATCACCCACAACTGGGAATACGTCTCCTTCAAATTGGCCGTTGGCGCTGTGCGCCGGTCTGTTGGGCATCGGGCAAAACGGCCTGCTGGTGGCGTTGCCGGTGTTGGTCGGCATGACCCACTTGTCGCTTTCCGTCTGGGCCGGGCTATTGACGCTCGGCTCAATGCTGTTTCTGGTCGGCTCCCCCTGGTGGGGGCGACAGTCTGAAATTCGTGGCTGCAAGTTTGTCGTGACGATGGCGCTTGTCGGTTATTTGTTCAGTTTTGCTTTACTGGCGTTGGCCGTTTGGGGGCTGGCGGCCGGCTGGCTTTCACCGATGGTGGGGCTGGGCGGCCTGATCGTGGCGCGCGTTATCTATGGGCTGACGGTGTCCGGCATGGTGCCCGCCAGCCAAACCTGGGCATTGCAGCGTGCCGGCTACGAACAGCGCATGTCGGCGCTGGCGACCATCAGCTCCGGGCTAAGCTGCGGGCGGTTGCTGGGCCCGCTGTGCGCCGCGCTGGCGTTGTCTCTCCATCCGATGGCTCCGCTGTGGCTGATGGCCATTGCGCCATTCATCGCCTTGCTGGTGGTGTGCCGCCAGCATAACGATCCGCCCTTGCCGCCGGTGGCGCAGCAGCAAAATCGCCTGCGTCTCACCATGGTGCCTTATCTGCTTTGCGCGCTGTTGCTGGCGGCATCGGTCAGCCTGATGCAGCTCGGCCTGGCGCCGCATCTGACCCCTTTGTTCAGCCACTCTGCCACCACCGTCAGCCACCATGTGGCCGTGTTGCTCAGCGTAGCGGCGGCCTGTACGCTGCTGGCGCAGTTCCTGGTGGTGCGTCCGCAGCGCTTTAGCGCGCCGCAATTGCTGTTGATTGCGGCGGTATTGATGGTGGCGGGATTAGGGTTGATGTGCGCCCAACCGCTGGCGCTGTTCTATCTCGGTTGCGCGCTGGCTTCCTTCGGTGCGGCGATGGCGACGCCAGGCTATCAGTTGATGCTGAACGATAAATTATCCACCGGCAAAGGCGCCGGGGCTATCGCCACCAGCCATACGCTGGGCTACGGTCTGAGCGCGTTGATGGTGCCGGTGGTGGCAAGATTTTATGGCGAGTCACAGCTGATTGCAGCGGCTCTGATGATGGCCGTCCTGCTGGGCGGTATCAGCGGCTGGCTATGGTGCCGGCAGCGTATTCAGCTACATTCTGCGGGAGAGTAACAGATATGTCCGGCGCATCGAGTTACCGAATTTTTGATATCACACTGAAAGTAAAAGAAAACGTATCGCCTTCCTTGCTGCGCTGCGTTTTCGAAGGCCCGGATGTCCACCGCATGAAGCTGGAGGCGCCGGATCAGCGCATCAAACTGCTGTTCCCGGCCGACGATGGCCAGATCCCACGGCTGGAAAACAGCGATGACTGGTATCGCCACTATATGGCGATCCCGAAAGAGCAGCGCCCGATTATGCGTACTTACACGCTGCGAGCGCTGCGCACTGAACACAATCAGATGGACGTCGAGTTTGTGCTGCATGGCGTGAACGGCCCGGCCTCCGCCTGGGCGACCCATGCCAAGCCGGGGGATACCCTTCAGGCGGTGGCCCCCAATGCGGATTTTGACGGCGACAGCGGCGGCTACGAATGGGCGCCGCCGGCGCATCTGCGGCAGGCGTTGTTGATTGCCGATGAAACGGCGGTGCCGGCGGCGATGGGCATTCTGGAACAACTGGCGCAGCAGGCCAACCCACCGCAGGTGCAGGCGTTCTTTGAGGTGCCGCTGGCGAGCGATTGCCTGAATATGGACCGCTTCCCGTTCGCCGAGGTGTATTGGCTGCCGCGTGACGTCGGGCATCAGCAGATGCACGGCACGCTGCTGGTGGAATCGGTGCGCCAGCGGGTGACCATTCCTGAATCGGCGCGTGCGCAAGCGCAGTCGTTGACGGAAAACAGCCTGGGCGGCGAACTGCTTTGGGAGCGCGCAGAGGGCGCGAAGGGTTTCTATGCCTGGGTGGCGGCGGAGTCTTCTGCGGTGAAGGCGCTGCGTCGTTACCTGATCGGCGAGCGCGATCTGGACCGCTCTACCGTTAACTTTATGGCTTACTGGTGTTGAGTCGCGGCATCAATACCCGGTTTCGCTTTGGTGGCGAATAGCCAAAATAACGGCGGTTACACCGTTAAACCGATACAGAACAAGATAACCGCTATTGCCGAAATCGATAGGCCACTCCCTGAATTCAGGTGCCATATCTTTAGCGGGGCGGCCAATATGGGGTTGGTGCGCTATTATTTTGATGCAGTTACGAATAGTGGCGACGGCGCGCTTTGCCGAATTGAGATCCTTCTCAGCCAGAAATCGATAAAGCTGCTGTACATCCAGCAGCGCCGCTGGCGTCCATATCAGTTGTGGCACCCGGGTATCTCCGTATCATCACCTTTTTCCAGATCGGAGAGCCAGCCGTCAGCCTCGTGCTGAGTCAAATGTTTACCATTGGCCTGATAGGTTTCCCATGCCTGTAATGCATCGTTGCGAACAGCCTCGCGTTTTTCTTCACGCTCGACATATTCACGAATGGCTTCACGCATAATCCAGTGTGCGCTGCGCTGATGGGCCGCGGCAATGTGTTGCACCCGTTGTTTAAGCTCATCATCAATTTTTATCGACGTAGCAGTAGCCATAAGTAGCCTCAGTGAGTTAAAGGTAATACCTTTAATTACTATACGGCTCCTGGCGTCAGGCTGTCCAATTTTTGCGCACGGTGACTTATTCTGCCATCACACTCACGTGCGCGGCCACGATGCGCCAGCCGCAGGCCAGCTTGACCCAGGTTTGCATCTGGCGGCCGACGCGTTCGCTGCCCGGGCGGCGAAACTCGGTGCTGGCAACCGCCATATCATCACCGTAGGTGGTAATGACGGTGTTCTCCAGGAGGCGATCCAACCCTTGCGACGGCCGTTGCCGACGGAAATCGCGGATCTGATCGATGCCGTACAGATTTTCCGTCGCGCCGTAGCGAACGGTACGCCCGTCGTGCCAGAACAGCTCATCCAATACGTCAATGTCATTGCCGATCAGCGCCTGTTCATAGCGATAAAACGCGGCGTTCACTTCAGCCAGTACCGCCGGCCGGTCGATATATTCACTTTTCATCCATTAACCCTGTTTTGCCGGTAAGGAACAATTCGCCACGCCGCGTTGCTCCAGCGCATAGGCGGCGCGCAGCGCCAAATCTTCACGCCATGGCGGGGCGATAAGTTGCAGGCCGATGGGCAACCCCGAGGCGGTTTTCAGCGGCACCGTCACCACCGGCAGGCCGAGGAACGAAATCGGCTGCGTCAACATACCCATGCTGGCGCGGATCGGCAGATCGGCACCATTGATGCGCATCGTTTCCTGACCCAGGCTGGTCGCGCTGCATGGCGTTGCCGGGGCGATGAGAATATCCCAGTGTTCAAACAGCGGCAGCACTTGCTGTTGGAAATGGGCGCGGAAGCGTTGCGCTTGCACATACCAGGCTGCGGGCAGCATGGCGCCTGCCAACAGTCGCTCACGCGACAGCGGCTCAAAACGTTCCGGCTGGCTGCGCAACTGCGGCAGATAGTGATTGCCCCCCTCGGCGGCACTGATAATAAACGCCGCCGAACGCGCCAGTTCAGCCTGCGGCAGCTCAACCTCGGCACAGGCCTCCAGCGCCATCGCGACCTGTTGCACGGCGGCTTTGGCGTCGTCATTACACCACTGCTGGAAATAGCCTGCGAGCACCGCACAACGCAGCCCCTGCTGGCCGCGTGGCAGCAGCGATTCGGTTTGGGTGATCGGTTTTTCCGCCTGAAAGCGGTCTTCGATATCGGTGCCCTGCATCACGTCGTACACCGCCGCCAGATCCCGCACCCGGCGGGCGAAAGGCCCCACATGATCCAGGCTGGCGACAAAGGGTTGGCTGCCGCTGCGCGACAGGCGGCCGAAGGTCGGTTTCAGCCCGTAAATGCCGCACAGCGATGAGGGTACGCGGATCGAGCCGTTGGTGTCGCTGCCGAGCGAGAAGGTCACCAGCCCGGCGGCGACCGCGGCCGCCGAGCCGCCGGAAGATCCGCCGGCAATGCGCGTGGTGTCGTGCGGGTTGCGGCTTGCGCCGTAGTGGCTATTTTCGGTGGTAAAGCCGTAGGCGTAGGCATCCATGTTCAGCATGCCGGAGAGCAGCGCGCCTTGTGCCGCCAGTTTGCCCACTGCCCAGGCGTCTTGTTTGGCGGGCGCACGGTCGCTGAACAGGCTGGCACCGGCCAGAGTGGTTTCGCCGGTGACGTCGAACAGGTTTTTCACCGCGTAGGGGATGGCCGCCAGGCTCGGCAACGTCTGCCCCTTGGCGCGGAGGCGATCGAGGTGATCGGCTTCACTCAGCATCCGCTCGCGGGTGATGTGGGTATAGGCGTTCAGTGAAGGGTTGAACGTGTCGATATTCTCCAGCGTTTGCTGGGCGATTTCGCGCGCGGAAATCGCCCCCTGTTTAAGGGCGGCGCGGATCTCGGCGATCGATAGTACGCTTAACGGATTCATGCGCGATACACCCCGGCAATCTCCAGGCGTTGATCGAGCGGGAAGGCCATCAGCGGTTCTGCCATCGCGGCGATGCGGTTGAACTGGGTCAGCAGCTCCTGGCGGCGCGCGTCATCCATTTCCAGAGCCAATATCGCCTCCATCTGGCTGATATAGGCCGCCCAGTCGGTGGCAGGCAGGTTGTTCATAGATATTCCCCTTTAACATGGTGTCTAAAAGCCGGCGGCGCTGCCGTTGCTGCGCGGGTCAAAAGCGCCTTCCAGCATGCCGTTGGTATGACGAACGATCGCGCCGGCATGGCCGACCGCCTCGCTGAAATCGGGCAGCAACTCCACCTCATGGCCGCGCCGGCGCAGATACTCCACGGTTTCTGCGCTGAAACGGCCCTCCAGCTTCAGGGAGTCCGAGCTTTCGCCCCAGGTGCGGCCGAGCAGCCAGCGCGGCGCGCTGATGGCCTGTTGCAGCGGCAACCCTTGCACCACGTGGCGGACAAATACCGCTGCCTGGGTTTGCGGCTGGCCGTCACCGCCCATAGATCCATAGACCAGGGTACGCCCGTCATACAGGCGTGCGGCGGCCGGGTTAAGGGTGTGGAACGGCTGTTTGCCTGGCGCCAGCGCCAGCAGGTGGGCGGCATCCAGGCTGAATGACGCGCCGCGGTTTTGCCACAGCACGCCGCTGTGCGGCAGAACGACGCCGCTGCCGAATTCGTGATAAATGCTCTGAATAAAGGATACCGCCAGACCGCTGCTGTCCATCACCCCCATCCAAACGGTGTCGCCCGGGCCTTTGCCTTTCCCCCAGGTGGCGGCCTGGTGGGGATCGATGCGTTTGGCCAACGCATCCAAATGCTCGGCTTCCAGCAGCGCCTGCGGATCCTGCGTCATATGGCGAGGATCGGTGATGAATTGATCGCGTAGGCCGAAAGCCAATTTGGTGGCCTCCACAATGCCGTGCACCACGGCGCCTTCGCTTTGGCCGGCGAGCGGTAGCCGATCGGTCAGCCCGAGGATAGCCAGCGACACCAGGCCCTGAGTGGGCGGCGTCAGATTGAAAACTTCGCCTTTCTGATGCTCCAGCCGCAGCGGCGTGCGGCGGCGCGGTCGGTAATCCGCCAGATCCTGCGCGGTGAGCGGCATGCCCAGCCGGGCCATATCCGCTGCCATGTTGTGCGCCAATGGGCCGCGATAGAAGCTGTCTAACCCGTCTTCGGTCAGCGCGATCAGGGTATCTGCCAGTTGCGGTTGGCAGAAACGTTGGCCGGCGTGAGGGATTTCCCCGTGCGGCAGGTAAGTGCGGGCAAAATGTTCCAGCTCCGCCAATTCATGATATTTGCTGCGGGTGGCGGCTTCCTGCGAGGCGGTGACCGGAATGCCGTCCGCCGCATAGCGAATGGCATCGGCCAACAGGCGCGGCAGCGGTAACGGCTCATTGCCCAATTCGGCGGAGTAATCCAGCGCGGCTTGCCAGCCGCCGACGGTGCCGGCCACGGTCAGCGCCGCCTTCGGCCCACGGTGCGGAATATGACTTTCACCGGCGTAGAAATCCAGCGTAGCCAGGGAACCGGCGGCACCGCTGGCGTCAATCGCGACCGGATCGCCCTGCGGCGGAACAATCAGCCAGAAACCGTCGCCGCCCAGGCCGTTCATGTGCGGGTAAACCACCGCGATAGTGGCGGCCGCGGCGACCATCGCCTCAATGGCGTTACCGCCTTCGCGCAGGACCGCCAGTGCGCTTTCGCTGGCGAGGTGATGCGGCGTGACCGCCATGCCCAATGGCGCGGTGTTGCTGTTAATCATTTCTTGGCCCTTTTTTGAGGTCAGCATCTGATTCAATACAAGCAAGAGGCGTTCCATATTTTTCCGGGGGACAATAATTGCTTGCCAGCAGGTGGATTGGCCGTGTTATGTTCCGCTGAAACGAACGTTACAGCAGGAGTGGCGATGAAGCAGATTGATGAACGCCTGCGCAGTGAATACCCGCAGTTGACGCCGCAGGAACAGCGGGTGGCCGATTTTATCTTCGATCACTTCGATGACCTGATCAGCTACAACAGCGCCGAGCTGGCACGCCTGAGCGGCGTTTCCAAGGCTACCGTCAGCCGTTTGTTCAAGCGACTGGGTTACCAAAGCTACCGCGAAATGCGCGACGAACTGCGCACCCTGCGCCAGAGCGGCATGCCGTTGACCGATAACCGCGATGCGGTGCAGGGCAACACCCTGCTGGCGCGTCACTACAAGCAGGAAATGGCCAATCTCACGCACTGGGTGAACCATATTGATGCAAACCAGTTCAACGCGGTGATCGCCGCGCTGGTCCAGGCGCGCCGGGTGGTGCTGATGGGGTTTCGCAACAGCTATCCGGTGGCGATGCACCTGCGCCAGCAACTGATGCAGGTGCGCGAAAATGTGTTGCTGGTGCCACAGCCTGGGCAGACGCTGGCCGAAGAACTGGTCGATCTGAGTACGCAGGATGTGGCGGTGGTGGTGGCATTTCGCCGCCGACCGCGCCAGTTGCGGGCGTTGCTAACGCAATTGCAGGTCCAGCAGGTGCCGACGCTGCTGGTGTGCGAACCGCAGGCGCAGGCGCTGATCCCGCTGGCGAGCTGGCATCTGGCGGCGCCGCTTGACAGCGTTTCCGCCTTTGACAGCTACTCAGCCGCCATGAGCCTGGCTAACCTGCTCAGCAACGCTTTGCTGCACGAGACGTTGGCGCAAGGGCGGCAGCGCATTCATCAGATCGCTGACCTGTATAACGATTTGGACGAGCTGGAACAGCGCTGATCTCAGCGCTATTTTGGTGCTTTTGCACTTTGGTGGTGCACATTTTTCCCCACTTTATGCCTTTCCTCCGCCGCTGCAGCGGCAGGGGAAATCCCCTTCTGATGCCTTAACTTACGGGCAATAAAGCAGAACGTTCCCCGCGCGGTCGATTGGCACATTAGTTGCAAAGTGATAGTCAAAGAATCTTTTGTTTCATCACTTCACCATCGGGGATAATCTATGAACTTCAAGAAAATCGGGGTAGCGACATTGGGTGCGGTTTTGCTGATGGCGCAGGCCGCCTCTGCGATGGCGGATCAATTACAGGAGATCCAGCAGCGCGGCGTGCTGCGGGTGGCTGTACCGCAGGACTTCCCGCCGTTTGGATCCGTGGGCACCGATCTGCAGCCGCAGGGTTATGACATCGACATGGCGCATTATCTGGCCGACAAGATGAAACTTAAGTTGCAGTTGGTGCCGGTCACCAGCGCCAACCGGGTGCCTTATCTGCAAACCAACAAGGTCGATCTGGTGATCTCCAGCCTGGGCAAAAACCCGGAACGCGAGAAGACCATTGCGTTTAGCCGCGCCTATGCGCCGTTCTTCCTCGGGGTCTTCGGGCCGAAAGAGGCGGTACTGGGCGATGCCGCACAGCTGGACGGCAAAACCGTCGGCGTGACGCGCGGCGCGGTCGAAGACATGGTGCTGAGCGATACCGCACCGAAGGGCGCGCAGATCAAGCGCTATGAGGATAACAACACCACGCTGTCGGCCTACCTGTCCGGCCAGGTGCAGTACATCGCCACCGGCAATCTGGTGGTGAGCGCCATCGCGCGGCAGAACCCGACCAAAGCGCCGGTCGCCAAGTTTATGCTAAAAGACTCGCCGTGCTTCGTTGGCCTGCGCCTGGGGGAACCGGCGTTGAAAGCGAAAGTGGATGAGCTGATTGAACAGGCACTGAAGGACAACACCCTGAACGGCCTGTCGGAAAAATGGCTGAAAGCGCCGCTGCCTGCCAACCTTGGTGCATAACGGGAGCGCCTGATGACCTATCAGCTGAATTTTCCCGCTCTGTGGCCCTATATGCCCGAACTGCTGGCCGGTCTGCTGACCACCATCGAGCTGACGGCATTGGCCACTTTGATGGGCGTCGCGCTGGGGATTTGCGGCGCGGCAATCCGCAGCGGCAAGGCTAACCTGCTTAGCCATATTTGGGGCATTTACGTCGAGGTAGTGCGCAATACGCCGTTTGTGGTGCAGCTGTTCTTCATCGTGTTCGGCCTGCCTAGCCTGGGCTGGAAACTGACCGCCGGGCAGGCGGCGCTGTTGGCGATGGTGATCAACCTGGGCGCCTACAGCACCGAAATCATTCGTGCCGGCATTCAGGTGACGCCGAAAGGCCAGTGGGAAGCTGGGCGAGTGCTGGGGTTCAGCCGCAGCCAGACGTTTCTGCGCATTGTGCTGCCGCCGTCGTTGCAGCGAATTTATCCGGCGCTGGTCAGCCAGTGCATTATCGTCATGCTGGGATCATCGGTGGTGTCGCAGGTGTCGTTCGAAGAATTGACCTTCGCCGCCAACCTGATCCAGTCGCGCACGTTCCTCAGTTTTGAGGTGTATCTGGTGACGACGCTGTTTTATCTGCTGTTATCGGTATTGATGCGCCAGCTGTTGCTGGCCGCCGGACGGCGCTTTTTGGGGAGCCAGGGCTGATGCTGACTTTTACCGACTGGGACATTGTGCGCAATCTGCTGCTGGCGGCGCGCTGGACGTTGCTGCTGTCGCTGACGGCGTTCTTCGGCGGTACTTTGGTGACGCTGCCGCTGTTATTGCTGCGCCTGAGCAAGCGCAAGTGGGCGATGCGTTTTGTCCGCTTCTATTCCGAGCTGTTTCAGGGCACGCCGCTGCTGATGCAGCTGTTCCTGGCGTTCTTCGGCCTGGCGCTGTTCGGCATCGACGTCAGCCCCTGGGCTGCCGCCGCGCTGGCGCTGACACTGTTCACCAGCGCTTTTCTGGTGGATATCTGGTCCGGCAGCATCGCTGCCCTGCCGAAAGGGCAGTGGGAAGCGTCGCGTTGCCTGGGGCTGAGCTTTGGCCAGACTCTGGCGCGGGTGATTGTGCCGCAGGCGGTACGTATCGCCATCGCGCCCACCGTCGGGTTTTCGGTGCAGGTGATCAAGGGCACCGCGTTGGCCTCGATCATCGGTTTTATCGAGCTGACCAAGGCCGGCACCATGCTGAACAACGTCACTTATCAGCCGTTTAAAGTGTTTGGCCTGGTCGCGCTGGGCTATTTCCTGATGTGTTACCCGCTGTCGCGTTACAGCCATTATCTGGAGAAGAAATTCCATGCCGCTCATCACAATTAATCAGGTTCAGAAATATTACGGCCAGAACCATGTGCTGAAGGGCGTGGATCTGGATATCGACATGGGCCAGGTGATTTCGATTATCGGCCGCAGCGGTTCAGGCAAGAGCACGCTGTTGCGCTGTATCAATGGGCTGGAAGGGTATCAGGAAGGCAGCATCAAATTGGGCGGCATGACCATTACCGACCGCGATTCGCAGGCGCGTGAAATCAGCCGCTCCATCGGTATGGTATTTCAGAACTTTAATTTGTTCCCGCACATGACCGCGTTGGAGAACGTGATGCTGGCGCCGCGCCGGGTGCTGAAAAAAAGCCCCGCCGAATGCCGCGAACTGGCGGAGGAGATGTTGAACAAGGTCGGACTGGGCGAGCGAATGCACTATTCACCGGCCAATCTTTCCGGCGGGCAGCAGCAGCGCGTGGCGATTGCCCGGGCGCTGGCGATGAACCCTAAGGTGCTGCTGTGTGACGAAATTACCTCGGCGCTGGATCCTGAGCTGGTGGGCGAGGTGCTGAAGGTGCTGGAGCAACTCGCCAAAGAGGGCATGACGCTGATTCTGGTGACCCATGAAATGAACTTTGCTCGCGAGGTCGGTGATCGGGTGGTGTTTATGCACCAGGGCAAGGTTTGGGAGCAGGGCGACAGCCGCACGCTGTTCGCTAATCCACAAACGCAGGAATTAAAACAGTTTATCGCTTCGGTCCGTGGGCTGACAGAGGCCTGACCGGGGTGAGTGGAATAATAACTTATTAAGTTGGTAAGGAATGAACATGTTAGATATCACCCAGTTCGATCAGATTAATCCGCCGGCTCGCCTGTTGATGGGGCCGGGGCCGATCAACGCCGATCCGCGCGTGCTGCGCGCCATGTCGAGCCAGCTGATCGGCCAGTACGATCCGGTGATGACCGGCTACATGAATCAGGTGATGGAGCTGTATCGCGCGCTGTTCCGCACCGAAAATCGCTGGACCATGCTGGTGGACGGCACTTCGCGTTCCGGTATTGAAGCCATGCTGATCTCCTCGATTCGCCCCGGCGACAAGGTGTTGGTGCCGGTGTTTGGCCGTTTCGGCCATCTGCTGTGCGAAATTGCCCGCCGCTGCCGTGCCGAGGTGCACACCATCGAGGTGCCCTGGGGCGAGGTGTTCAGCGCCGATCAGATTGAAGACGCGATCAAGAAGGTGCGCCCGCGCCTGCTGTTGACGGTGCAGGGCGATACGTCCACCACCATGTTGCAGCCGCTGGAAGAATTGGGTGACATCTGCCGCCGCCACGGCGTGCTGTTCTACACCGACGCCACTGCCTCCTTCGCCGGCAACCCGCTGGAAACCGACGCCTGGGGGCTGGACGCGGTATCCGCCGGCCTGCAGAAATGCCTGGGCGGCCCGTCCGGCAGTTCGCCCGTCACCCTCAGCCCGCAGTTTGAAGAGATCGTCCGCCGCCGTAAATGCGTGGAGCAGGGCATTCGCACGGCTGACCATGCCGACGGCGACGACGAGATGATCTACTCCAACTATTTCGATCTCGGCATGATCATGGATTACTGGGGCCCGGAGCGGCTGAACCACCATACCGAAGCCACCAGCATGCTGTTCGCCGCGCGCGAGTGCGCCCGGGTGATCCTGGAAGAAGGGCTGGAAAATACCATCGCCCGCCACAAACTGAACGGCGCGGCGATGCTGGCCGGCATTCAGGGCATGGGGCTGGAGGTGTTCGGCGATCTCGATAACCGCATGAACAACGTGCTGGGTGTGGTGATCCCGCAACAGGTCCACGGCGAGCAGGTGCGTCAGATGATGCTGAATGATTTCGCCATTGAGATCGGCACCTCGTTCGGCCCGCTACAGGGCAAGATCTGGCGTATCGGCACCATGGGTTACAACGCACGCAAAGACTGCGTGTTGCAGACCCTGACCGCGCTGGAGGCGGTACTGAACCGGCTGGGCTTCGCCAGCCAACAGGGCGAAGCCTTGCAGGCGGCCTGGAATACCTACGACGCCGGGATCTGCTGATGGCGGCGCTGTTAACCGCCCAGGAGGCGGAACAGGCGGCGGCTCGCGTCATGGCGCGCTGCGATGCGCTGGCGGCGATCAGCGCCACGCCGGGCCAGCTGACGCGGGTCTATCTGTCGCCGGAACATCGGCGCGCCAACCAGCTGGTGGGCGACTGGATGCGTACCCTTGGCATGATTGTGCATCAGGACAGCGTCGGCAATATCTGCGGCCGTTACGAAGGCCAAACGCCAGGCGCTCCGGCGTTGCTGCTCGGCTCGCATCTGGATACGGTGCGCAATGCCGGCCGCTATGACGGCATGCTCGGCGTACTGACCGCACTGGAAGTGGTGGCGCATCTGCATCGGCAGCAGCGGCGTTTGCCGGTGGCGGTGGAGGTGATTGGCTTCGCCGATGAAGAAGGCACCCGCTTTAGCGTTGCCCTGTTGGGCAGCCGGGGTATCACCGGGCAGTGGCCTGCCGAGTGGCTGGAACGGACCGATGCCGAGGGGATCAGCATGGCGCAGGCGCTGCGCGAGTTTGGGTTGGATCCTGCTGCGGTGGGTGAGGCTAAGCGTGCGCAACGGGATATCTGCGGTTATCTGGAGCTGCATATTGAACAGGGGCCATGCCTGGAGGCGGCCGATTTGGCGCTGGGGGTGGTGACGGCAATCAACGGCGCTCGCCGGCTCAACTGCACCTTTACCGGCGAGGCGGGCCATGCGGGCACCGTACCGATGGGGCAACGCAAAGATGCGCTGGCGGCGGCGGCAGAATGGATGGTGGCCGTCGAGGCGATCACCACGGCCTGCGATCCGCATCTGGTGGCTACCGTTGGCAGAATCGAAAGCCTGCCGGGAGCGGTCAACGTCATCCCCGGCGAGGTAAAACTGTCGCTCGACGTGCGCGGCCCGGAGGATGGCCCTCTGGCGGCGTTGCTGGTGCAACTGCTGGCACAGGCTGAGGCGATCTGTGCGCGTCGGGGGCTGAGTTTTGCCAGCGAAGAGTTTTACCGCATAAATGCAACAGCCTGTGATGCAAATTTGCAACGGCGTTGGCAGGATGGCGTGATGCAGGTACAAGGCCGCAGTATGGCGCTGCCGAGCGGCGCCGGGCACGATGCGATAGCCGTGGCGGCCTGCTGGCCGGTGGGTATGCTTTTTGTGCGCTGCGATCGCGGTATCAGCCATCATCCGGCTGAGGCCGTCACTCAAGCCGATGTGGCGTTGGCGATTCAGGCCTACTGCCAGACGGTTGGCAGTTGGGAGGAAGCCTGATGGATTTGCAAGCGTTTAACCGGCTGTCGCCGCTGGAAGCCGAGCGGTTGCTGCGTCCCTGCGTGGATATTCCTTCCTGGATCGGTGCGGTAATTGCTGCCCGGCCGTTCGCCGGCATTGATGCCGCACTGGCGTTTGCCCGGCAGGCGTCACAGTGCTGGCAGGCGGAGGACGTCAATCGGGCGCTGGCGCAGCACCCACGCATCGGCGAGCGTGCCGGCGGGCCAGGCCGCGAGGCACAATTTTCCCGGCGAGAGCAGGCGGCGGTCAATACGGAGGACGCTGCGCTGGCCGAGGCGTTGTTGGCAGGTAATCGGCGTTATGAAGCGCAATTTGGTCAGGTGTTTTTGATCCGCGCCGCCGGCCGCGATGGCCAGGCCATATTGCGTGAGCTGGAGCGTAGGTTGAGCAACAGTGCGGAGCAGGAACAGCGGGAAACCGCCGAACAGCTGCGTGAAATCGTGATGCTGCGTTTTAAGGAGTTATTGAGCGATGAGTAATATCAGCACCCATATTCTGGACACCTCACTCGGCAAACCTGCGGCAGACGTGCGGGTGTGGCTGGAACGAGAGCACGACGGACACTGGCGGATGCAGGCCGAAAGCCATACCGATGCCGACGGCCGCGCGCGCAACCTGACGCCGGATGGCCTGACCGCCGGACATTACCGCCTGTATGCCGATCTCGGCGGCTATTTTGCCGCCGGCCGGCGCGAAACGCTATACGCCACCGCGATTATCGATTTTGTCGTCGGCGATGCGGCACAGCATTACCATTTACCGCTGTTAATCAGCCCCTATTCGTACTCGACCTACCGCGGCAGTTGATCTGATCCACTGACGTACCCTCGGGCGCGGCGTACCGCGCTCCCGGATTCAATCACCCAGTAAACGGGGGAAATATGGCTCTGTCTCAGGATCAGGGTGCGGCTTCGTGCTGCCCGGAAGATGAAAAACTGCCGCTGGGAAAAACCTTTGCCTTCGGCCTGCAACATATTTTGACCATGTACGGGGGAATTATCGCGCCACCCTTGATCATCGGTTCGGCTGCGGGTTTAGGCGCGCCGCAGATTGGCATGCTGGTGACGGCGGCGCTGTTTGTCAGCGGGCTGGCGACGTTGCTGCAAACCCTCGGCCTGCCCGGCCTGGGTTCACGCCTGCCGCTGGTGCAGGGCGTTTCCTTCGCCGGGGTGGCGACCATGGTGACTATTGTCACCGGGGACGGCGGGCTGCCTGCAGTATTCGGTGCGGTGATCGCCGCTTCGCTGGCGGGGCTGTTGATCGCGCCGTTTTTCTCGCAAATTATCCGCTTCTTCCCGCCGGTGGTGACCGGCACCGTGGTGACGGTGATCGGGCTGTCGTTGATGCCGGTGGCGGTGCGCTGGGCGATGGGCGGCAACGCCAAGGCGGCGGATTGGGGGGCTACCGGGAATATTGGCCTGGCCGCTTTCACGCTGGCGGTCATTTTGTTGCTCAATAAGATCGGTTCCCCGACGTTGAAGCGGTTGTCGGTACTGCTGGCGATGGCCGTAGGCTGCGTAGCGGCGGCGCTGGCGGGGAAAGTGAGCTTTGCCGCCGTGGGCAACGGGCCGTGGCTGGCCTTCCCCGAACCTTTCGCCTACGGTTGGCCAACCTTCGAGCTGAGCGCGATCCTGTCCATGCTGTTGATCGTGCTGGTGCTGTTGACGGAAACCACCGCCGGGCTGATGGCGGTGGGGGAAATTGTGGGTTCGCCGGTCAATTCGCGTCGTATCGCCAAGGGGCTGCGCGCCGATATGCTCTCCAGCGCGCTGTCGCCGGTATTTAACTCATTCCCGCAAAGCTCGTTTGCTCAGAATATCGGCCTGGTGGCGATCACCGGCGTGAAAAGCCGTTTTGTGGTCAGTGCCGGGGGCGCCATTCTGGTGCTGCTGGGCGTGTTGCCGGTTCTGGGGCGGCTGGTGGCCTGCATTCCGTTGCCGGTATTGGGCGGTGCCGGCGTGGTGCTGTTCGGTTCGGTGGCTGCCAGCGGCATTCGCACTCTGGCGAAGGTGGAGTATAAGGACAACATGAATCTGGTGGTGGTGGCGACGGCGATCGCTTTCGGCATGATCCCGATTGTGATGCCGACTTTTTACGATCAGTTCCCGAATTGGGTCCGCACTTTGCTGCATTCTGGCATTAGCGCGTCGTGTCTGGCGGCGCTGTTGCTGAATCTGTTGTTCAACCGGATCGATGCGGCAGAGAAAAATGCGACGGAGGAGGAGCTTTCCTGAAGAGTGCGGGCGCAGCGGACTGCGCCCGTAAGGATCAAAGGATCAATCGTGCCGCAGGAAGCTGTCGGCATCGCGCCAGGCCGGGAAAGCGCTGCGGTAACTCTGCAGGTTTTCCAGCGACAGTTCGGCGTCCAATCGTGCGGCGGTGCCCGGTTCCGCCTGCGCCAGCGTTTCGCCTTGCGGGCTGAGGATCAGGCTGTCGCCGCTGTAGTTCAGCCCGTTGCCGTCTTCGCCAACGCGGTTGCAGCCGGCCACGTAGACCTGATTCTCAATGGCGCGTGCGGCCAGCAGCGTTTGCCAGTGTTTGCTGCGCGGTGCCGGCCAATTGGCGACGTACAGCGCCAGATCGTAATCCTGCTGGTAGCGGGACCACACCGGGAAGCGCAGGTCGTAACAGATCTGCGGCAGAATGCGCCAGCCGCGCCACTCGAAAATCTCGCGTTTTTTACCGGCGCGGTAATGCAGGTGCTCGCCGGCCATGCGGAACAGGTGGCGCTTATCGTAAGCATGCACCCGACCGTTCGGTTCGACCAACAAGAAACGGTTGACTGCGCCCTCGGCAGTTTTCAGCGCCACGCTACCACCGACCAGAGCGTTGCTTTTGCTGGCCCAGCCGTGCAGCCAGGCGATCACCTGTTGTTCCGGCAGCGCGCTTTCCCCGGCGTCCATCGCGAAGCCGGTGGTGAACATTTCCGGCAGCACGATCAGATCGCGGCCGGTCAGCGGTGCCAACTGCTCATCGAAATGGCGCAGGTTGGCTTCGCCGTCGCGCCAGACCAGCGGTTGCTGCAACAGGGTAATTTTTAAAGTCGACATAACCGCTCCGCAGCCGCATCCAGCGTGGCGTCCTGTTTAGCGAAGCACAGCCGGATCAATTTATGAGGGAAAGGATCGGCACAGAAGACCGACAGCGGAATTGCCGCCACGCCCACGTGCTCGGTTAACCAATGACAGAAAGCGACGTCATCCAAATCGGAGACCGCGCTGTAATCCGCCAGCAAGAAGTATGTACCTTCACAGGGTAAAATTTCCAGTCGGCTGTTTGACAGCGCCTGCACAAAGCGATCGCGCTTGGCGCGGTAAAACGCCGACAACTGTTGCCAATGCTCCGGCTCGCTGCGCAGCATATCCGCCAGCGCCAGCTGTGCCGGGGTGTTGACCGAGAAAGTCAGGTATTGATGCACTTTACGTACTTCGGCGCTCAGTGCGGCGGGGGCCACGCAGTAACCCACTTTCCAACCTGTCATGTGGAAGGTTTTGCCGAAAGAAGACACCGCAATGGCGCGTTGCCGCAGCTGCGGATGGGCCAGCACGCTGGCATGGCCGCCCTGGGCAAAGCAAATATGTTCATACACTTCGTCGCTCAGCACATAGATTTCGTGATCGCTAATGGCGCGCCACAGCTGTTGCATATCTTCCGCCTGCCAGGCGGTGGCGGACGGGTTGTGCGGCGTATTGAGGATTACCAGCCGGGTGCGAGGCGAAAGCAATTCGGCAAACTGCTGCCAGTCCACGCCGAATGCAGGCGGCTGTAGCGCAATGCGCTTCAATGTGCCGCCAGACAGCGTGACCGCCGGCGCATAGCTGTCGTAGCTCGGGTCGAAACAAATCACTTCATCGCCGGGGCGCACCAAGGCGCTGATGGCGGCGAACAGCGCTTCAGTGGCGCCGGCCGTCACCGTGACTTCGCTGGCGGCGTCCGGCAGCCAGCCGTACAGCCCGGCGGTTTTCTCGGCAATGGCTTCGCGCAACGGCGCAACACCGGTCATGGGGGCATATTGGTTGGCACCCTGGTTGACGTGCCAGGCCAGGCGATCTTTCAGATAATCCGGGCCATCGAAATCGGGGAAGCCCTGCGACAGGTTGATCGCCTGATACTGCGCCGCCAGCGCACTCATCTGAGTGAAAATGGTGGTGCCCAGAGCGGGCAATTTACTGTCGGGAATCAATGCTGACGTGCTCATAGCAGGCTAATACTCCTGGCGCTTAGGTTGCCGTCAATATAACACGATGTTAGTATTTGGCAATCAAGACGCTTAGATGGCTAAATGAAGAAAAGATCTAACTATATAAGCAAATCATTCTAAGCTTCACCTGCTGGACCACCTTACTGACCGGGAAAAATAATGACAGAAAATCCGCAACTTATAGCGTTATTGGCTGCCTGCCACTGGATTGGCGAAAAGGGCTGGTGCCCGGCGACCGGCGGCAATATGTCGCTGCGTCTCGACAATCAACGCTGCCTGGTGACCGAATCCGGCAAGGATAAAGGCAGCCTGACCGAAACGGACTTCCTGCTGGTGGAAACCGCGACCAATCATGTGCCGAGCGGTCGCACGCCTTCGGCGGAAACCGGCCTGCATACCCTGATTTACCGGCTGTATCCGCAGATAGGTGCAGTACTGCACACCCATTCGGTGAATGCGACCGTACTGTCGCGCGTTGAACGCAGCGATGGCCTCTTGTTGCAGGGCTATGAAATGCAAAAATCGCTCGGCGGCCAGAGCAGCCATCTGGACAGCGTGATTATTCCCATTTTCGATAACGATCAGGATATTCCGCGGCTTGCGGCGCGCGTGGCGGCGTATGCTGAAGTGACGCCACTGCAGTACGGTTTTCTGGTTCGTGGACACGGCCTGTATTGCTGGGGCCGCCAGGTCGCGGAAGCCCGTCGTCACCTTGAAGGGCTGGAGTTCCTGTTCCAGTGCGAACTGCAACGCCGTTTACTGGAGGCTAAATGATCCGCGCCATCGTCACCGATATTGAAGGCACCACCAGCGATATTCGCTTCGTGCACCAGGTGCTGTTTCCCTATGCGCGTGAGCGGCTGGCCGAGTTTCTCCGTCAGCACGCTGCAGATGCCGAAGTGGCCGCACCGCTGGCCGCGCTGCGGCAGGAGATTGAGCAACCGCAAGCGGACATTGAGCAACTGATTGCCGCGCTGTACCGTTTTATGGATGAAGATCGCAAATCCACCGCGCTGAAGGCGCTGCAGGGCATCATTTGGCGCAGCGGCTACCGGAACGGTGATTTTCGCGGCCATCTGTACCCGGAAGTGGCTGGGCAGCTGGCCGCCTGGCAGCAGCAAGGGTTGAAACTGTACGTCTACTCTTCCGGCTCGGTGGAGGCGCAAAAGCTGCTGTTCGGCTACAGCGACGCCGGGGATTTACAGCCGCTGTTCAGCGGCTACTTCGATACCCACGTCGGCGCCAAGCGTGAAACCGCTTCGTACCAAAATATCGCCGCTGAAATCGGCATTGCGCCCGACGAGCTGTTGTTTCTTTCCGACATTCATCAAGAGTTGGACGCCGCACGCGCCGCAGGCTGGCGTACTTGTCAGTTGATCCGCGACGACGCCGATGCGCAGAGCCGGCACCCGCAGGTTAACCGTTTTGATCAGATCGATTTAGGGGAGTTTGCCTCATGAGTGGATTGACCATTTTCAGCGATAAAGAGCCGCAGCAGCCGTTATGGCAAAGCCAGGATGCCGAGGCCATTCAACGGCAACTGACGCAAATTGGCGTGCGCTTCGAGCGCTGGCAGGCGGATCGCGAACTGGGTGAAAACCCGGAGCCGGCGGCGGTGATTGCCGCCTATCAGCACGAGATTGATCGGCTGGTGGCGGAGAAGGGTTATCAGAGTTGGGACGTGATCAGCATGCGTCCGGATAATGAGCAACGCGAAGTCTTGCGCAGCAAATTTCTTTCCGAACATACGCACGGCGAAGATGAGGTGCGCTTCTTTGTGGCCGGCGCGGGGCTGTTCTGCCTGCATCTGGATGGCAAGATCTTCCAGATCCTGTGCGAGAAGAACGATCTGATCTCGGTACCGGCCAATACCCGTCACTGGTTCGATATGGGGTCGGCGCCCAACTTTACTGCGATCCGCGTCTTTGATAACCCGGAAGGTTGGGTCGCGCATTTCACCGGCGACAGGATCGCCGATGCCTATCCGCGCCTGGATTAACGTTTAACGGGGCGGCTTTTGCGCCCCGTTATTGATTACCCCAGTGCCCGCTGGAAGATCCCGTCATTGACCTGTTGCGGCGTAATCACGCCGCTGTCGAACACCCAACCGCTAATCAGCGCCGCAGGCGTCACGTCAAACGCCGGGTTATAAACCGGGGCATCGGCAGGCGCCCACTGGCATGATCCGAAACTGCCGGAGACGCCGGTCACTTCGGTTGCGGCCCGTTGCTCAATCGGGATGGCCGCGCCGTTCGGGCAGTGCGGATCGTGGGTGGTGTGCGGGGCGGCCACGTAGAACGGAATGCGGTGATAGTGCGCCAACACCGCCAGGCTGTAGGTGCCAATCTTGTTGGCGACGTCGCCGTTGGCGGCAATGCGGTCTGCGCCAACCCACACCGCATCTACCTGGCCCTGCGCCATCAGGCTGGCGGCCATCGAATCGCAAATCAGCCGGTAGGGAATGCCGAGCTCGCCCAGTTCCCAGGCGGTGAGGCGACCGCCTTGCAGCAACGGACGGGTTTCGTCGACCCATACCTGCTGTACTTTCCCTTGCTGATGGGCGCGCAACAGCACCCCGATAGCCGTGCCGATACCGGCGGTCGCCAGGCCACCGGTATTGCAATGGGTCAGCAGGCGGCTGCCGGGCTGTACCAGTTCCGCGCCGTGATCGGCGATCCGATCGCACAACTTACGGTCTTCTTCCACCAGTCGCAACGCTTCCTCCACCATCGCAGGCACCCACTGCGGTTGTGCCAGAGCCTGCTTCATGCGGTCCAGATTGTTCATCAGATTAACCGCCGTCGGGCGCGAGGCGCGTAAGGTGGCCAAGGCTTGCTCCAGTTCTTCACGCGGCAGACCACGTTCCGCCAGCAGCGCCAGCAACAGGCTGGCGGACAGGCCGATAAGCGGTGCGCCCCGTACCCGCAAGGTGAGGATATGATCGACCAACTCTTCTACGGTGTCACATTGGCGCCACTGTTTTTCCTGCGGTAAAGCCTGCTGATCGAGGATCCAAAGTCGGTTGTCACTCAGGGTCAAACTGGTGGTGTTAAGCGATTGCATCGGCAGTTAAATCCTTGTTGCGTTGTTATTGCATCTGAAAAGGTATTCTGCCAACATGCCATACGGATGTATAGACGTCCAAATGCTTTTACGTCTAAAAAATAACATCGCTGCGTCAGTGAGAAAAATCAGAGGGGTTGGGAATGTCGCTTTATCGTACCTTTACTGCTGCCGATGCCGTTGAATATGCCCGCCAATACGGGCAGTTGGCCGATCCGCAGGCGCTGGTGAGCGCTGACGAGATTGGTGACGGCAACCTGAACCTGGTGTTCAAAATCCGCGATCGCGACGGCGTAAGCCGGGTGATCGTCAAACAGGCGTTGCCGTACGTACGCTGCGTGGGCGAATCCTGGCCGCTGACCCTGGATCGGGCGCGCATTGAAGCGGAAACCCTGCTGATCCACGGCGGCGTTTGCCCACGGCATACGGTGAAGGTGCTGCATCACGATCCTGAATTGGCAGTGATGGTGCAGGAGGATCTTTCCGATCACCATATCTGGCGCAACGAGCTGATCAAAGGCCACTATTACCCGTTGGCGGCCGGACAACTGGCGGAATATCTGGCGCAAACCCTGTTTCATACCTCCGATTTTTACCAGACGGCGCAAGAAAAAAAGACCGAGGTCAGCCGCTTCACCAACCCTGAGCTGTGCCAGATCACCGAAGATCTGTTCTTTACCGATCCCTATATCGATCACGAACGCAATCAGTTCGACGAGGCGCTGCTGCCGCAGGTGCGAGCGCTGCGTGACGATACCGCGCTGAGGCTGGCGGTGGCCGGGCTGAAGCACCGTTTCCTCAGCAAGGCGGAAGCGCTGCTGCATGGCGATATTCACAGCGGCTCGATTTTTGTTGCGGAAGGCAAGTTGAAGGCGATAGATGCCGAGTTTGGTTTCTATGGCCCGATAGGTTTTGACGTCGGCAGCGCGTTGGGTAACCTGTTGCTGAATTACTGCGGCCTGCCTGGCCTGTTAGGGCCGCGCGATGCCGCCGCCGGGCGGGAGCAGCGCCTGCAGGACGTGCGTGAACTCTGGCTGATTTTTGCCGATCGCTTCCTGGCATTGTGCCACCAACAAACCCGCGAGATAGCTCTGGCGGTACCGGGCTATGCCGAACAGTTCCTGCAGCAGGTATGGACCGATGCCATAGGTTACTGCGGCAGCGAGCTGATCCGCCGCACTATCGGTCTGGCACACGTCGCCGATCTGGACAGCATCAGCGATGCCGAAATGCGCGCCGAATGCCAGCGCAGTGCCCTGAGCCTGGGCCGTGCGCTGATCGTCAACGCGGCGCAGATTGAGCATATCGACGCACTGCTGGCGCGTATCCGCCAGAACGGCTAGGCGTTGTTTGGGCACCGCCGGCAGGAAGAGGGTGCTCATGGATCTCTGCCTAACAACCAACAGGCGGGGCGAACCCCGCCGTTGGGTTGCCTTACCCTTCGGATTCGTAAGCCAAAATGGCCGCAACCTCCGTGTCTCCCAGTTTGATGCGCAGTTCACATAGCGAACCGCGAGTGATCAACATGAACGCAATCAGCGTCATGCAGATAATCATCAGCCTCAGAACGACCCGTTCCTGCTGCATTTCTGACCTCCTTATCCTTGCCTTCCGGCGGGTAAGAGGCTAACCTGATGTTGCTTAGACATTCAGAGTGGCCTCGGGTTGATAATATCGACTCGGGGCCTTTCTCTTTCTATCCGTTGCTTATGCCCCGGAAAGAAAGATCCAGAGCACCCGCTATGCAGTCTATCCGATTATTCTCGAAGTTAAATTAGCCGTTCTGGCAAGGCTGCGAGCCGCCGCGCATTTTGCTGCAGCACAAAAAGAAAAAGGGGCGATAATCATCGCCCCTGGGTGAATGGGAGTAACGCTGTTACGCTGCTTCGGTGTGCTGCTGGCGTTTAGACGGCGCTACCGGCTTTTCCGGCTTGTTGGCCGCCAGCGCATCCGGCTCGAAGTCATCTACGTTGATGGAACGCAGGCGGCTCTCTTCGGCTTTCACCAGGATCTTCGCTTCATCGGCGCTGATCTTGCCTTCTTCCAGCGCACGCTGTGCCAGGCGATCCAAACGGGTAAACGGCAGGTTTTTGCCGCTTTCCTTGCACAGGCGCAGATGAATCGGCTCGGCGGCAATGACGTCAGCCAGCGCGGCTTCCAACAGGCCAACCGGGTTATGCTCGCTTGGCGTCAGGTACTGGCCACGGCCCAAACGGCTGCGGGTTGCGGACGGCTGTTGGATGATCTTGGCCAACTGGTGGTCCAGACGGTCAGAAGGTGCGGTATGCACGCGGCCGAACGGGAAGATCACGAAGCGCATCGCGCCGGCGATAAAGCGGTTCGGGAAGTTGCGCAGCAGATCG
Organism: Serratia plymuthica NBRC 102599; assembly: GCF_001590925.1. Classification (GTDB taxonomy): domain Bacteria; phylum Pseudomonadota; class Gammaproteobacteria; order Enterobacterales; family Enterobacteriaceae; genus Serratia; species Serratia plymuthica. The sequence continues at coordinate 44,179 of NZ_BCTU01000033.1, read as the reverse complement.
TCCAACGCCTGTTCTGCCTGATGCAGACTGTCCTGCACCCCCCAGTGTACCAGTGGTAAATCTTCTTTCTGACGGCCTTCATCCTCAAAACGTTTCAGCGTCGCGGAAGCCAGGTACATCTGGCTGAGAATATCCCCCAGACGGGCGGAGATACGCTCGCGGCGTTTCAGGCTGCCGCCCAGCACGCCCATGGAGACGTCCGACAGCAGCGCCAGGTTCGCGCTCAGGCGGTTCAACTGTTGGTAGTAACGGCGTGTCGCATCTTTGGTCGGCGTGCTGCTGGTGCGGCCATTGGTCAGGCCCAGCCAGAAGCTGCGTACCTTGCTGCTGCCCACGTGGCCCAGATGGCCGAACAGCGATTTGTCGAAGGCGTTCAGATCATTGCTTTGCGCAGCCGCCATTTCGTCCAGTACGTAGGGATGGCAGCGTATGGCGCCCTGGCCGAAGATCATCATGGTGCGGGTCAGGATATTGGCGCCTTCAACCGTGATGGCGATCGGTGCGCCCTGGTAGGCTCGGGCCAGGAAGTTGGATTTGCCCAACATGATGCCTTTACCGCCGGCGATATCCATTGCATCAATGATTGCCTGCTGGCCTCTGTGGGTACAGTGGTATTTCACGATGGCTGACAGCACCGCCGGTTTCTCGCCCAGCATCAGGCCGCTGGTGATAAGCGTTGCCGCCGCATCCATCACATAGGTGTTACCGGCGATACGCGCCAACGGCTCTTCGATGCCTTCCATCTTGCCGATAGAGATCTTGAACTGACGGCGGATATGGGCGTAAGCGCCAATGGCCAGCGCCATAGACTTCACGCTGCCGGTCGAGTTGGAAGGCAGGGTGATGCCGCGGCCTACCGACAGACACTCAACCAGCATGCGCCAGCCCTGGCCGGCCATTTTTGGCCCGCCGATGATGTAATCGATAGGCACGAACACGTCGCTGCCGCGGGTTGGCCCGTTCTGGAACGGTACGTTCAGCGGGAAGTGGCGATTGCCGATTTCAACGCCTGGGGTGCTGGTCGGGATCAACGCACAGGTGATGCCCGGGGATTCGTTATCGCTCAGCAGACGGTTCGGGTCATGCAGTTTGAACGCCAGGCCCAGCACGGTCGCGACCGGCGCCAGCGTGATATAGCGTTTGTTCCAGGTCAGGCGCATGCCCAATACCTGTTCGCCTTGCCACTCGCCCATGCAGACGGTGCCGACATCCGGAATAGCGCCGGCGTCTGAACCCGCTTCCGGGCTGGTCAGGGCAAAACAAGGGATCTCGTCGCCGCGCGCCAGGCCTGGCAGGTAGTGGTTTTTCTGCTCGTCGGTGCCGTAGTGTTGCAGCAGCTCGCCAGGGCCGAGGGAGTTTGGCACGCCGACGGTGATTGCCAGAATACCGGAAACGCCGGACAGTTTTTGCAGCACGCGCGCCTGGGCATAAGGAGAGAAGTCCAGGCCGCCGTATTCTTTCTTGATGATCATCGCAAAGAAGCGGTGTTCTTTCAGATAGGCCCACAGTTCCGGCGGCAAGTCGGCCAGTTCATGGGTGATCTGGAAGTCGTTCGCCATGCGGCAGGCTTCTTCCACCGGGCCGTCGATAAACGCCTGTTCTTCGGCGGTCAGTTGCGGTTTCGGGTAGTTATGCAGTTTGTTCCAGTCCGGTTGGCCGCGGAACAGATCGCCTTCCCACCAGGTGGTGCCGGCTTCGATCGCTTCTTTCTCGGTGGTGGACATCGGCGGCATGACTTTGCGGAACGCGCGCAGCGCCGGAGCGGACAGCATCGAACGGCGCAGGGAAGTCACGTTCAGCGGCAGAAGGACGATCGCCAGCGGCAGTAGCATCCAAAAGGTCCACAGGCCGATAGCGCCCATGGCGGCGGTGTATGCCAGCAGAATGAGGCTACTGAGGGTGAGGTTCACTCGGTGATAAAACATCACACCAATGAGTGCCAGTAAAACAACAATACTAAGAACCATCATAAGAAGCTCCGAAGTAGTAAGAGGTCTGACCTGTTGTATGTATGTAATAGGTTTTAGTACAACCCCATATTTTTATCAATGCATTTACAGTTTAATTACAACTCAAGTCACAAACTGAGCGCATCAATAATCAAAAACCTCACTCGTACCTCAACCGGCGCGCTGTTTGGCTTACAGTGCTTCTCGGTTTTTCCCCGATCCGGTACACTGCGAAGCGGAAGATTGACGATAACAAGAGGTTCCTCATGTACCACGACCTTATTCGCAGTGAACTGAACGAAGCGGCCGATACCCTGGCGAAATTTATCAATGACGATGCCAATATCGACGCCATTCAACGCGCGGCAGTGCTGCTGGCCGATTCCTTTAAAGCCGGTGGGAAAGTGATTTCCTGTGGCAACGGCGGCTCCCACTGTGACGCCATGCACTTTGCCGAAGAACTGACCGGTCGCTACCGCGAAAACCGCCCGGGCTATCCGGCGATTGCCATTTCCGATGTCAGCCACCTGTCTTGCGTCAGCAACGATTTCGGTTACGAATACGTGTTCTCACGTTACGTGGAAGCGGTAGGCCGCGAAGGCGACGTATTGTTGGGTATTTCCACTTCGGGCAATTCGGGCAACATCATTAAAGCTATCGAAGCAGCGCGTGCCAAAGGGATGAAAGTGATCACTCTGACCGGCAAAGACGGCGGTAAAATGGCCGGCTCCGCCGATGTGGAAATCCGCGTACCGCATTTCGGCTACGCTGACCGTATTCAGGAAATCCATATCAAAGCGATTCACATCTTGATTCAGCTGATTGAAAAAGAGATGGTTAAAGCGTAATGGCTTCAGGGGGCATGCCGCCCCCGCGACATTTTTAGGGGCGCCGCATGCTGCGCCCGCATAGACAGTGCCAGTGTGGGTAAGGAGTGGCAAGCGATGTGTGAACTGCTCGGGATGAGCGCGAACGTACCGACCGATATCTGCTTTAGCTTTACCGGGCTGGTTCAGCGCGGTGGCCGTACCGGGCCACATAAAGATGGCTGGGGCATTACCTTCTATGAAGGGAACGGCTGCCGTACGTTTAAGGATCCCCAACCGAGTTTCGATTCGCCGATCGCCCGCCTGGTGCAGGAGTACCCGATCAAATCCTGCGCGGTGGTCTCGCATATCCGCCAGGCCAACCGCGGCGAAGTGGCGCTGGAAAATACCCACCCCTTTACCCGCGAACTGTGGGGCCGCAACTGGACCTACGCGCACAATGGTCAGTTGAAAGGCTATCGCCAGTTGGAAACCGGCACTTTCCGCCCGGTGGGCCAGACTGACAGCGAATATGCGTTCTGCTGGCTGCTGCATCAGCTTTCCCTGAAATACCCGCGCACCCCAAGCCGTTGGCCGCCGGTATTCCGCTATATCGCTTTGCTGGCGGATCAACTGCGCAAGAAAGGGGTATTCAATATGTTGCTGTCGGACGGGCGTTTTGTGATGGCCTACTGCTCCACCAACTTATATTGGATCACCCGCCGCGCGCCGTTTGGCAAAGCCACGTTGCTCGATCAGGATGTGGAGATTGATTTTCAGCAGCAGACCACACCTGACGATGTGGTCACCGTGATTGCTACCCAACCGCTGACGGCGAATGAAACCTGGCACAAGATTGCGCCAGGCGAGTTCGCATTATTTCACTTCGGTGAGCGGCTTGGTTTGAGCGAAGGGGTTGGTGCTGGCAGCGGGAGCCGTTGACGCGTACTGCGTCATCTGGTTGCTGCTCATGACGGGCTGACCCAGCACGTACTGGCCATTGGAGACGCTGACCACCGGTGGCTGGTGATTCTTGACGAAGTAGTCGTAGCCCGGTTTCAACTGGTTCCAGAAGGCGATATCGCTGGATGTGCGGTGACGCTTCAGGTTCTGTTCGGTCATGCGGAACGGATAGATGCTGATATCGATCCGGTTCTGACCATAAGCGAATGCGGCTTCTACGTAACGGTAGATCTCATCCATATAGGTGTTGGTCATCGCGTAACAACCAATCGATTTACATTCGCCGTGGATCATCAGATAAGCGCCGGAATAACCCTGCGACTTGTCGTAATCGTTCGGGAAGCCGATATTTATTGCGCGATAATATTTGCTGTCGGGTTTCAGATGGCGTGCGTCGACGCTATAAAAACCTTCCGGGCTTTTGAAGTCGCCTTCACGGCGTTTCGGGCCGAGTCCGCCGGAAAAATTACAGATGCGGAAGGAGTTCACCAGACGGAATTCGTTGCCCATTTTGGCATACAATTCCAGCGTGCGTTCTTCTTTGAAGATCTGAATATAGACCGGTGAACCTACTAATTGCTGTTTAACTACCGGTGCCTCGGGAACCTGCTCGCTGGCGCTGCAGGCCGTGATCATCGGCATAGAAAAAAGCATCGCAAACAACAGCGCGATTTTGCTCATTATTATTCCTGCTTATATTTATCTGCTGGCTCAATGAACTCGGCCGGCATGCCACTGATTATTGTTTTACTGCGTTAAAACCCCGCCAGATTACCAGTGTGTTTTTTTTTAGCAATATGCGATATGTATAAAAAAACTACAAACTTCGATAAAAGTGAATCGACAGGCAGTTTTTAACGATTGGTGATGCAAAACAGCAGAAATTTAATTGCATTTGCTTGACTCAGGTCACTGCTCAACGCAGAACAAAGTGGTGAAAAATGTTAATATTCCGGCTCCAATTAACCTGTTGTTGCAGTTGCATAAGAAGGCCTTGAGCTTATCTCCATGGCGATAACATGGGCTCTGCGGCAACAAGGTATTAACAGCGTTTTTGTCGAGAAAACCTTTTTTATCGTGCCAAACGAGGCCGGCGGGAGTTAATCAAGGGAATGTGCGTAACCCCATTTTATCGGCGCGAAAAAATTCATGTTGAGCGTGATGCCGTTGCGCTTAACCCGGAGGCTGCCGTTGCAGTCTCATCATCCAGGCATCGTCAGCACCAGCCTCTGGGGCCGGTAAGACGTGTAAACCTAGCCAACATCGTATAAATCCTATGATTAAAATCAGAAAAGGGTTAGATCTGCCCATTGCCGGAGCCCCGGTTCAGGCGATTCAGGACGGCCCACCAGTTCAGCATGTTGCCCTGCTTGGGGAAGAATACGTCGGCATGCGCCCTTCCATGTTAGTGCAGGAAGGCGATACCGTTAAGAAAGGCCAGGCGCTGTTCGAAGATAAAAAGAACCCCGGGGTTTTCTTCACGGCTCCCGCCAGCGGGCGCATTGCGGCAATCAACCGCGGTGAGCGCCGCGTGTTGCAGTCCGTGGTGATTGCGATAGAAAACAGCGGTGACGAGCAACTTGAGTTCGCTCATTATCCGGTCGCCGAACTGGCGGAGCTGTCGCGAGAACAGGTTGAAGGCGAACTGATCGCCAGCGGCCTGTGGACCGCACTGCGCACTCGCCCCTTCAGTAAAACGCCGTGTCCCGGCACCACCCCGCGCGCCATCTTCGTGACCGCCATGGACAGCCAGCCGTTGGCCGCCGATCCGCAGGTGATCATTGCCGGGCAACGGGAGGCCTTTAACGCCGGGCTGGCGGTGCTGGCGCGCCTGACCGACGGCAAGCTGCACGTTTGCCACGCCGCAGGTGCGAATCTGGGCAAACAGCCTGGCGCGCAGATAACCTACAACGAATTCGCCGGCCCGCATCCCGCCGGGCTGGTGGGCACCCACATTCACTTCCTCGAACCGGTCAGTTTGAAAAAAACCGTCTGGCATATCGGCTATCAGGACGTCATCGCCATCGGCACGCTGTTCACCACCGGCCATCTCGACACCCGTCGGGTGGTGGCGCTGGCCGGGCCGCAGGTGGAACAGCCGGTGCTGCTGCGTACCCGGTTGGGCGCCAGCATTGAGCAACTGACCGCCGGTCGCCTTAAAGGCGGCGAAAACCGGGTGATTTCCGGCTCGGTACTGAGCGGTACTCATGTCGCAGGCCCGAATGCGTATCTCGGCCGTTTTCACTCGCAGGTTTGCGTGCTGCAGGAAGGGCGTGATAAACAGCTGTTCGGCTGGATCGCGCCTTCGCCGGACAAATTCTCCATCACCCGCACCACGCTGGGCCACTTCCTGAAAAATAAGCTGTTCGCCTTCTCGACCACCACCCACGGCGGCGAGCGCGCAATGGTCCCGATCGGCAACTACGAACGGGTGATGCCGCTGGACATTCTGCCGACTCTGCTGCTGCGCGATCTGCTGGCGGGCGATACCGACAGCACGCAGGCGCTGGGTTGTCTGGAGCTGGATGAGGAAGATCTGGCGCTGTGCACTTTCGTTTGTCCGGGCAAGTATGAATATGCGCCGGTGCTGCGCGACGTGCTGACCAAGATTGAGCAGGAAGGATAACCGATGGGCCTGAAGAACTTTTTTGACAAGATCGAGCATCACTTCACGCCGGGCGGCAAGCTGGAAAAGTGGTACCCGCTGTTTGAAGCGACTACCACGGTGTTTTACACCCCCGGTCTGGTGACGCGCGGCGCTTCGCACGTGCGCGACGCCATCGATCTGAAACGCATGATGATCCTGGTGTGGCTGGCGGTATTCCCGGCGATGTTCTGGGGTATGTACAACGTCGGCCAGCAGGCCATTCCGGCGCTGCACCATCTGTACAGCGGCGAGCAACTGCAGCAGGTGCTGGCGGGCGACTGGCACTACCGGCTGGCGCAATGGCTGGGGGCGTCGCTGGCGGCGGATGCCGGTTGGATCAGCAAAATGGTGCTGGGCGCCTGCTACTTTATGCCGATCTACGCCGTGGTGTTTCTCGTCGGCGGTTTCTGGGAAGTGCTGTTCGCGGTCATCCGCAAGCATGAGATTAACGAAGGTTTCTTCGTCACCTCTATTTTGTTTGCGCTGATTGTGCCGCCAACGCTGCCGCTGTGGCAGGCGGCGCTGGGCATCAGCTTCGGCGTGGTGGTGGCGAAAGAGATTTTCGGAGGCACCGGGCGCAATTTCCTCAACCCGGCGCTGGCGGGGCGCGCTTTCCTGTTCTTCGCCTATCCGGCGCAGATCTCCGGTGACCTGGTGTGGACCGCCGCCGACGGCTTCTCCGGCGCGACGCCCTTGGCGCAATGGAGCGTGGGCGGGGCGCACAGCCTGAGCAACGTAGCCACCGGCCAGTCGATCAGTTGGATGGACGCCTTCCTCGGCAACATCCCGGGTTCGGTCGGTGAGGTCTCCACGCTGATGATCCTGATCGGCGGTGCGATTATCCTGTTTGGCCGCGTGGCTTCCTGGCGCATTGTCGCCGGCGTGATGCTCGGCATGATGGCAACCGCCTTCCTGTTCAACAGCATCGGCTCCGCCACCAACCCGCTGTTCGCCATGCCGTGGTATTGGCATCTGGTGTTGGGCGGCTTTGCCTTCGGCATGATCTTTATGGCCACCGACCCGGTTTCCGCCGCCTTTACCAACAAGGGAAAGTGGTGGTACGGCATCCTGATTGGCGTGATGTGCGTGTTGATCCGGGTGGTCAACCCGGCCTACCCGGAAGGCATGATGCTGGCGATCCTGTTCGCCAACCTGTTCGCGCCGCTGTTCGATTATCTGGTGGTGCAGGCCAACATCAAGCGGAGAAAAGCCCGTGGCGAATGAATCTAAAAACGACACTATCGGTAAAACGCTGCTGGTGGTGCTGCTGCTGTGTCTGGTGTGTTCGGTAGTGGTGGCGGGTTCCGCCGTCGGCCTGAAGTCCAAACAGCAAGAGCAAAAGCTGCTCGACAAGCAGCGCAATATCCTCGACGTGGCTGGCCTGTTGCAGCCGAAGATGGAAGGCGAGCAGGTCAAGGCGCTGTTCACCCAGCGCATCGAACCGCGTCTGCTGGATTTGAACAGCGGCGAGTTTGTGGCGGGCAATGCGGCGGCGTTCGATCTGGCCGCTGCGCTGCGTGACGATGCCAAAAGCGTCGCCTTGTCGGCGGGCGAAGATCCGGCCGGCATCAAACGCCGCAGCAACCGGGCGGAGATCTATCTGGTGCGCGATAACGGCGGGGCGGTGAACCAAATCGTGCTGCCGGTCTACGGCACTGGCCTGTGGTCGATGATGTACGCTTTTGTGGCGCTGGACAGCGACGGCAACAGGGTGAAAGGCATCACGTATTACGATCAGGGGGAAACCCCGGGCCTGGGCGGTGAAGTTGAGAATGCCGGTTGGCGCCAGCAGTGGATCGGTAAAAAGCTGTTTGATAACGACGGCAAGCCGGCGATCCGCGTGGTGAAAGGCGGGGCACGCCCGGGGGATGAGCACGGAGTGGATGGTTTGTCCGGTGCCACGCTGACCTCCAACGGCGTGCAGCACACTTTTGATTTCTGGCTGGGCGATCAAGGTTTCGGCCCATTCCTGAAAAAAGTTCGTGAGGGAGCGCTGAAAAATGGCTGATTCCAAAGAGATTAAGCGGGTCCTGCTCGGGCCGCTGTTTGACAACAACCCGATAGCCTTGCAGGTCCTCGGGGTGTGTTCCGCGCTGGCGGTGACCACCAAGCTGGAAACGGCGGTGGTGATGACCATCGCGGTGACCCTGGTCACGGCGTTCTCCAGCTTCTTTATTTCCCTGATCCGTCACCATATTCCGAACAGCGTGCGCATCATCGTGCAGATGGCGATTATCGCTTCGCTGGTGATTGTGGTCGATCAGCTGCTGCGCGCCTATGCGTTCGAGATTTCCAAGCAGCTGTCGGTGTTTGTCGGCCTGATCATCACCAACTGTATCGTGATGGGGCGCGCCGAAGCCTACGCCATGAAGTCACCGCCGATTGAAAGCTTTATGGACGGTATCGGCAACGGGCTGGGTTATGGGGTGATTCTGGTGCTGGTCGGTTTCCTGCGCGAGCTGATTGGTTCGGGCAAGCTGTTTGGCATTCCGGTGCTGGATACGGTGCAGAACGGCGGCTGGTATCAGCCGAACGGCCTGTTCCTGCTGGCGCCGAGCGCGTTCTTTATCATCGGCCTGCTGATTTGGGTGCTGCGCACCCTGAAGCCCGCACAGATCGAAAAGGAGTAACGGCCGATGGAACATTATATCAGTCTGTTTGTGCGCGCGGTGTTCGTCGAGAACATGGCGTTGGCGTTCTTCCTGGGGATGTGTACCTTCCTCGCGGTGTCGAAGAAGGTGTCGACCGCCTTCGGTCTGGGCATCGCGGTGACCATAGTGCTCGGCATCTCGGTGCCGGCGAACAATCTGGTCTACAACCTGGTGCTGCGCGATGGCGCGCTGATGGAAGGCGTCGATCTGAGCTTCCTCAACTTCATTACCTTTATCGGCGTGATCGCGGCGTTGGTGCAGATTCTGGAGATGATCCTCGATCGCTTCTTCCCGTCGTTGTACAACGCACTTGGCATTTTCCTGCCGCTGATCACCGTGAACTGCGCCATTTTCGGCGGCGTGTCCTTCATGGTGCAACGCGACTACAACTTCGCAGAATCGGTGGTGTACGGCTTCGGCTCCGGCACCGGCTGGATGCTGGCGATTGTCGCGATGGCGGGGATCCGCGAAAAACTCAAGTATGCCAACGTCCCCGCAGGGCTGCGCGGTCTGGGCATTACCTTTATCACCACCGGGCTGATGGCGTTGGGCTTTATGTCCTTCTCCGGTGTTCAGTTGTAAAGGCGGGAAGAATCTATGGAAATTATTTTAGGCGTCGCGATGTTTACCGGCATCGTTATGGTGCTGGTACTGCTGATCCTGTTCGCCAAATCAAAGCTGGTGAACACCGGTGACATTGCGGTGGAAGTTAACGGCGATCAGGGCAAGAGTTTTAACGCCCCGGCGGGCGACAAACTGCTGAACATGCTCTCCAGTCAGGGGATCTTCGTGTCCTCGGCCTGCGGCGGTGGCGGCTCCTGCGGCCAGTGCCGGGTGGTGATTAAAGAGGGCGGCGGCGATATCCTGCCGACCGAACTTTCGCACATCAACAAGCGCGAAGCGAAAGAAGGCTGCCGCCTGGCCTGCCAGGTGAACGTGAAGCAGAATCTGAAAATCGAGTTGCCGGAAGAGATTTTTGGCGTGAAAAAGTGGGAGTGCGAGGTTATCTCCAATGATAACAAAGCCACCTTTATCAAAGAGCTGAAGCTGAAAATCCCCGATGGCGAGGATGTGCCGTTCCGCGCCGGCGGGTTTATCCAGATAGAAGCGCCTGCCCACGACATCAGCTATGCCGATTTTGACGTGCCGGAGGAGTACCGCGGCGACTGGGACAAGTTCAACCTGTTCCGCTACCGCTCGGCGGTGAACGACACCACGGTGCGCGCTTACTCAATGGCGAACTACCCGGATGAAAAAGGCATCATCATGCTCAACGTGCGTATCGCCACGCCGCCGCCGCGCGCGCCGGACGTGCCGCCGGGCATTATGTCCTCCTATATCTGGTCGCTGAAGGCCGGCGACAAGGTGACCATCTCCGGGCCGTTCGGCGAGTTCTTCGCCAAAGACACCGATGCCGAAATGATCTTTATCGGCGGTGGCGCCGGCATGGCGCCGATGCGTTCGCATATCTTCGATCAGCTCAATCGCCTGAACTCGAAGCGCAAAATCACCTTCTGGTACGGCGCGCGTTCGCTGCGTGAAATGTTCTACGAGGATGATTTCAACCGGCTGCAGGCGGAGAATGAAAACTTCACCTGGCACGTGGCGCTGTCTGATCCCCAGCCTGAGGATAACTGGACCGGCTACACCGGCTTTATCCATAATGTTCTGCTGGAGAACTATCTGAAGCACCACCCGGCGCCGGAAGACTGCGAGTTTTATATGTGCGGCCCGCCGATGATGAACGCCGCGGTGATCAAGATGCTGAAAGATCTGGGGGTCGAAGATGAAAATATCATGCTGGATGACTTTGGTGGCTAAATGCGCATAGGGGCAATGAAGGGCTGGATGACGGCGGTGGCGTTGGGCGCCACGTTGTTGTTGACCGGGTGCGGGCCGGAGCAGGTGAATCTCGATGGCAAAACCATGGGGACCTCTTATTCGATCCGTTATGTCACCGGCGAAGGCACGCCGTCGGCGGCCAGAATTCAGGCGGAGATCGACAAACGCCTGGAGTTGGTGAACGATCAAATGTCCACCTACCGGCCTGGCTCGGAACTGAGCCGCTTCAACGCCAGCCGCGAGGTGGGCAAGCCCTTCCCGGTCTCGGCCGCGACCACCGAGGTGGTGCTGGAAGCGTTGCGCATTAACCGCGTGACCGACGGCGCGCTGGACGTGACCGTCGGGCCGCTGGTCAATCTGTGGGGCTTTGGCCCGGAAGGGCGGCCGGACAAGGTGCCGAGCGCTGCCGAACTGGAACAGCGCCGCGCCTGGACCGGCATCGACAAACTGTCGGTGCAGGGCAACGCACTGGTGAAACACATCCCGGAACTGTATGTCGATCTCTCGTCCATCGCCAAAGGCTATGGCGTGGATGTGATAGCCCAGTACCTGCAATCGCAGCAGGTGAAAAATTACATGGTGGATATCGGCGGCGAGGTGCGTACCCGCGGCTACAACGGTGAGCAGAAACCCTGGCGTATCGCCATTGAGCGGCCGACGGCCGGCGTGGAGCAAAAAGCGCAGTTGGTGATCCAGCCGGGCGAGATATCAATCGCCACCTCAGGGGATTACCGCAACTACTTTGAGCAAGACGGCGTGCGCTACTCGCACACCATAGATCCGATCACCGGTCGGCCGATCCATCATCATCTGGTTTCGGTCACCGTACTGAGCCCGACCTGTATGGCCGCCGACGGCCTGTCGACCGGGCTGAACGTGCTGGGGCCGGAACGAGGTATGGCGTTGGCCAACCTGATGGGGATCCCGGTGTTCATGATTGTGAAAACCGCCAACGGATTTGAAGAGCGCTACTCTGAGGCGTTTAAACCCTATCTGAAAAAGATCTTATGAGGCCGCTATGTTGACGGTATTTATCGCCACCTTCGTGCTGTTTCTGCTGGTGATCGGCGGCATGTCGCTGGGCTATGTGTTCAAGCGCAAAAGCCTGCAGGGCAGTTGCGGCGGCATCACTTCGCTGGGGATGGAAAAGGTCTGCGACTGCCCGGAGCCCTGTGATGCGCGCAAGAAGCGCGAAGCCAAAGCGGCGCTGCGGCGGCTGCAGTTGGAAAAACACCGGATCATCTGACTACAAGGGGCGCACGTGGCGCCCCTTTCTCTACCGGCTATTTGGCCTTGCGAAAGTTTTTCGCGTCGGCCGGTGAGTTGACCATCACCCCATCGGCCCCCAGCGCCAGTGCCTGTTGGTATTCCGCCGGTGAATTGACGCCGAACAAAATGATGTGCACCGGACCTTGCGAACGGAAACAATCGATCGACTCTTTATCCCAGGTCAGAAACGCTTTCGAGCGCCCTTCGCCCAAAGTGTATTTCTCCACCACTTCCACTTCACGTTTCAGCTCCAGCCCGTACCAGCGCGGTTGCTGATTATCCGCTTTCAATTCGCACTGGTGCGCCATGGTGATATTGGCCAGCAGGGTGCGGGTTTCGTCGCGGCTTTCAAAGCGTTTGATCTGTGGCGGCAGCGCTTGCAGGTATTTGGCATCGGTAGAATACACGCGGGTACGGTTCAGGCTGTCGGCCTTTTCCAGCGTCGCCAGTAGCGCTTTGCCAAATTGCGCCGGATCGGCGTCCGGCGACTTGATATCCAGATAGAAGGTCACCTTGGGGAAAGCCTCCAGGATCTCGTCCAGACGCGGGATACCTATGCCTTTGCCGCGAAACGGATGCGTTTCACCTTTTGCGAATGACCAGCCGGCATCCACTTTGGCCAGTTGATCGGCAGTATGGGCGGAGACTGGTCCCTGCTCGTTGGTCAATGCTTTGAGATCGGAAGGGCGGTACAGCACGATCGCGCCGTCTTTGGATTGCTGCAGCGTAATCCAAATGGCGTCGGCGCCATTTTTCAGGGCAGTTTCAATCGCGATGCGGGTATTTTCCGGCGCGTCTGCGGTGCCGCCGCGGTGGGCGATAATGGCTGGGGCATGGCCGACGGCGGCACCCGTCGCCAGCGAAACCAGCGACAGTGCGGAAGCCAACAGCAAATGGGAAAACCTGATCATGCGGAATACCTTTTATGATGTCCCCGTCGTCTTTCGAGCCGCAGCCTTGTGAGCCGCCGCATGAAATCCATAGGGTACAAGGATGAGAGAGTAAGTCAGCGGAAATCATACTATTGAAAAATTAAGCTTTTTTAACAACGCGGAAATATCTGGCTCAAACGCCGTTTTTTCCATGTCCACCGAGTCTTGAGCTTTCGATTATTGGCTGTATACTTATACAGTGTTATTGGAGGCGCGATGCGTAAAATCATTCATGTCGATATGGACTGCTTCTTCGCGGCGGTAGAAATGCGCGACGATCCCAGCCTGCGCGATATTCCGTTGGCGATCGGCGGCAGCGCCGACCGACGCGGAGTGATCAGCACCGCCAACTACCCAGCACGCCGCTATGGCGTGCACAGCGCCATGTCGACGGCGATGGCGCTCAAACTGTGCCCACACCTCAAGCTGTTGCCAGGGCGCATGGCAGCGTACAAGGAAGCCTCGCTGCACATTCGCGAAATTTTTGCCCGCTACACCTCGCTGATTGAACCGCTGTCGCTGGACGAAGCCTATCTGGACGTGACCGACTGCACCCAGTGCAACGGTTCGGCGACGCTGATCGCCCAGGAAATCCGCCAGGCGATTGCCGAAGAGCTTAATCTCACGGCCTCTGCGGGCATCGCACCGATCAAGTTCCTCGCCAAAATTGCCTCGGAGCTGAACAAACCGAACGGGCAATACGTCATTACGCCGGCGCAGGTGCCGGCTTTTTTACGGCAACTGCCGCTGAGCAAAATCCCCGGCGTGGGCAAAGTGACCGCCAAACGGTTGGAAGACGTGGGGCTAATCACCTGCGCCGATGTGCAGCAGTACGATCTGGCGCTGCTGCTCAAGCGCTTCGGCAAGTTTGGCCGGGTGCTGTGGGAGCGCTGCCAGGGCATTGATCTGCGTGAGGTTTCGCCGGAGCGGCTGCGTAAATCGGTGGGGGTGGAACGCACGCTGGCGGAAGACATTCATGACTGGGAAGACTGCGAGGCGCTGATTGTCGACAAGCTCTATCCCGAGCTGGAAATGCGGCTGCGCAAGGTGAAACCGGACCTGCATATCGCTCGGCAGGGCGTGAAGCTGAAGTTTCAGGATTTTCAGCAGACCACTCAGGAGCATGTCTGGCCGGTGCTGAATAAAGACGATTTGCTCAACGTGGCGCGGCAGGCATGGCGTGAGCGGCGGGAAGGCCGTGGCGTGCGCTTGGTCGGCTTGCACGTAACGCTGCTGGATCCGCAGCTTGAGCGGCAACTGCTGTTGCCGTGGGAATAAAAAAGGCCGGCGAGAGGTGCGGACTTTCTTTGATGAGCCAAGGATAACGGCCAAGCTACGCTGTAGGTTATTGTCGTGTCCGGAATTACTGCACCACGCCCCAAAAGGGGCTTGGTGCAGTACGAGGAGAAGACTCAATTTTCGACGCTGATTGGGGCTTCTACAGGAATAAAACTGTTGATAATACGCACGTAATGCTTGCGCTGTGCTTCGGTAAAATCATTGTTTACCGCCAACGTAAACACCAACAGTTTGCGAGAATCGGGGTTGAGCTGAGGGTGCCAAGGCAGCGTAATAATGGACGATACCTGCCGGACCCAGCCACCGTCCTCCAGGAATTTATTGGCGGTCTGCAGCACGGGCAGCTTTGCAGGGCCAATTTCATGTTTCAGGTTTTTCCCTTCCACTTCGAATCCCGGCACGGAACGCTTCATTTTTTCCCACTGCTTTTCGCAAAAGTCATCTACGGTCTGATCTGTTTCCAGCGTGGCGCGGTTAATCAGAATGTTGTAGGGGTTATGGTCGTCGTCCATATAACGAAGAATATTAATCGACTGATCTTCTGGATTTTCCAGCGTCACGAAAGTGCCTTCATTAATAGGGTAGGACATTGGTTTTTTGCTCATAAGCGGGTTTCTCTTAATCCTTATTGCTTTGCGTTGATAACGGAATGATCTCGACGCGGCGGTTTTGCGCACGTCCTTTTTGGGTGTCGTTACTGGCCACCGGGCGGGAGTTTCCCGCGCCTTCAACGATGAACTGACTGGCTGACAGGCTGCCGTGTTCAACCAGCCAGTCCCGAATGACCCGGGCTCGCTCGGTTGAAAGCGCCAGGTTGACGGCGGCGGATCCCGTATTGTCTGAATGGCCGATGATGAGGAACATTTGTTCTGGGGCACGAACCATCTTTGGCACTATTTCAGCGAGCATCTTTTCGCTGTCGGGCATCAGGTTACTGCTGCCATTTTCAAACAGCGGGGCGGTGCCACTTAATGTGTACTGGATGACGTCTGAGGCCGGAGTGGGCTCCTTGAGGAGTGCTCGAAACGGTTTTAGCTGGGTCAACGGGGCGTGTATTCCCCCCCAATGTGGCCAGTGGTAATAACTCAATCCGCCCGCCAGGCAAGTGAACAGAATCAGGAGTGCGGTGATTTTCGGCCAACGTCGACGGGCTGGTTTTAATGCAATGATCGTCGGAACAGGCCCGGGGAGAGGCGGTGCTGTTTCCACTCTCGGCGGGAGGGGAATAATAGGCAGCGGAGGCATAGCAATTGAAGCGGAAAGGCCCGGCAGAATACTGTACTTCTCCGCAAGCCAAAGGGACCATGCGCCGTGGCGGGTGAATCCCTGCCCGTGGTCGGCCAGCGTAACGCCGGCGAGATCCAGCTGTGTACTGTCAAACATAGTTTGCAGAACATTCATTATCCGATTTTCAGCAAGCCAGGCTACGAACGTAGAGCCCAGCGCGTGTCGCTGTATGGCGTAAATATCGTTGCCGTCATCGCTGGCATCAAGCTCGTCAATCAGCTCAACAAGGCGGGGTTCCAACTTCAGACCTCCGTAGGGGGGAGCCACCAAACCTCCGGTCCAGATTGCTCGATCGGGATCGTGTGGGTAGCGCTGTTGACTCAGGCGCGTATACAACCCCAGCAAGCAAGGCAGGTGTTCGGGAAGCCGTGTGGAAGAAAAGGCATACTGCCACGCGGTAATTTGTTCAATCATGATCCCGTTGTTTTGAAACCCGTCGGCAAGCAGCGGGAAAAAGGCGAGGGTAGCTATCGAGCTGTGGTTTTCCTTCAAATGCGCGAGTCGTTTAACAAGCGACGTCGCGTGCTCAGCGACAACCCAAACAATCCCACTGTCGTTACTGGTGGAAAGGTCGGATTGGCTAAACCATTTACCGGCAAACGGCCCAATGACATACACCATCAGACGCGGCGAATCCGGAAGCGTATCGTTTTGCGTTCCCCAGAGGGTGGGTTCTGATTTCGCTGACGCTAAGCCGGGACGAACGCGGGAAAAGTAACGGGCACGGGAGGCTGAGCGGAGCGAAACCAAGGCTTCAGTTTGCCCTTCTACCTGAATCAGGAGAGCCAGTAGTTTCCAGGCGTAGCGGAAAATCACTTCGCTGTCGCTATGCAATAAGGCGTCCAACTGATCGGGTAAGGATGGGGCCTCTTTGCTTTCGTTGTAGCCGTAAAAGTAATGCATCAGCGAATAACGTTGCCAGGATAACGAGTTATTCTGTGGGTCGTTGGTGAGACGCCTGTCGAAATAACCGCACAAGGCTTGGCAGAGCGCTTCGCTCTCTGCCTGCAGCTGGTTTTCCGCCAGCAGAGCTTTATTGAGCTGCTCTATCAACGAGGTTAGCTTGAGCTGGAAATCTGCGGCGGAGGGAATGATCCCGTCGAAAGAGAACAGGGTATCGATCCCAATCAGCCTGCAAAAGAAGGTTTCGCTTTTCACCATGCTTTCTCCGTGATCGCACCCCAGCCCGACGTTGTGGACCACGGGCATATCCGTACGACGGTGGGGTGAACCGTACTGGCGGTTTTGAATTCGATTGAAAGGGTCAGTTCGTCATTTGGCGATTTTTCCCGTAACGTCTCAAGCTCCGCGATCCCCAGCGTGCGCTTATACAGCAGGACATTTTGCTCGTTATAAACGCTCAAATGCAGGTCGCTCATATCCGGTTCACTGGTACTGTATTCCGACTTATTCAGCGTGAGGGCTTTCTTGTGGTAGGCGGACTGACGGCTGATCCATTCGTTTTCGTCAGTGGGGACATGGGTGAAAAAGTTCACCAATTCTGGCGCCATTACTTCAGGTAACACCGTGCCATTTTTCAGGTAAATGCCCGCCTGATACTCAAATTGCCTCAGGGTTCGCTGGCTTCCCAGCACGTAAGGGCTCAGACTGGCGGCGTTGTCAGGCTCCAGGCCCAGCAGTGTTCTGACACGATTTTTCGAGATGTTGTCCCTTTCCCACCACGCTTTCTCGACCACACCCTCATCCTTAGCCTGATTGGTATGATCGCCCCAGACCTTGTTGTGCTCTTTACGTTGGTAGTAGTGCCAGAGCAACGGTTTGTGCGGATGGTAGATATCGTATCCGTGCGTGAATGAGCGCACGGCCATGGCGATTTCTTCGCCGGCGAAGAAAATCTGCGGATCGTTAGGGACGGTTTTAACAAAATCACCGCTGGTAAAGATGAACCCGCCTGCGAGGTAGCTGCCGCGCACCGGTGCGCTTGCCTCAAAGGGCGTGGAACTGAACATCGGTATTCCCTGCGGATTGTATTCACGGAAGATTAAACGGCTGACGTAAGCCTTCTTGCTCGCTTCTTCGTCTTCTCCAGGGGAATAAGCGGGGGGATAAGAAGAAATAATGGGTAGCGCTGATTTCGCACGCAGTTGGTGCAGCATGGCGATCATTTCTTCATCCCAGTTGGGGGTAAAGCGGCAATGGGAATCTATCTGCAGGAAATAGCTTTCGTTCTCAAACAGCGTTTCTGCCAGGCTGCGTGCCCAGCAGGCTCCCCTGCTGGCGTAATAATGTACGCTAATAATGTCGATTCGAGCCTGGCGATAGCGATAAGCCAATGCTTCATAGCCAGCGACGGTTCGGCTACCCACAGGTTCCAGCCCGGCTTGTTCGAAAATCTCCAGCTCTTCATCATCCTGCCAACAAATGGCGATATGGAGATTTTCAGGATGAGCAGCGTGCCGCAGCATATCCCGCAGCGTGGGCAATAATTCCGGATCACGATAGCTGGCTATGCTGATAAAAATTGTTGCAGGGTTATTCATATATTCTCGATCCATGAAAAGACTCTATTACTTAATATCAAAAACGATTTCCGCCCTGGCGGAGAAAACTCCGCCGGCAGGGGCGGACTTGTTAGTGGCAATCAACGTAGCGTTCCAGGAAAATTCTGCGGGGCCCTGGCTGGTGATACCGGTTTTTTGTTCTGAGGTACTGCCGTCGACCTTCATCGTTTTACCGGAACTATCGGTGATTCTTATTCCCAGCCGGTCCTTGTTGCCCAGAGCATCTTCTACACGGATATAGGAAGCGTCCGATGAGGGGGTTCCTGTGATAATCGATGCTTTGGCGGAATAGGAGCCATAGTCGCTTTTGCAGGTAATGGCGAAGTCCAGATTGCGGGTGACGCCGCTGCTCAGCAGCGAAGGGGTCACATCGTTAAAGTTGATGATTTTCGCGTTATCGGCAGTGCAGGTCGGTGTGCTGATCACTTTCATTTCGCCGATGGTCAGATTCATGGTGAAAGAGGCAGGATCTGCCGTCATCAGATAGTTGTAAGCAATGGTACCGGGTGGCAGAACGATATCGCCCAAAGGGTTACTCAGGCGCAGATTATCGACGGTTTTAAAAAACTGGATGCGATAGTAAGACTGCGAGGGGATATCGAGAGTACCTATTGTTTCGCCGTTCGGAAATTTAAGGTAGCTGGTTGAAGGAAAGTTACCGAAAGCGGAGCCATTGCTCGCGAGCAATTTAATGCCGATACCTGGAATATTGGTTTGGTAGATTTTTGTCGAGGCGTTTTGGCCAAACAGGTTCAGCGTACGTTTGCCGTATTCCGTACCGGTGATACATTCATCGTAGCCAATGTCCCGCCCCGCCGCCGGGCTATCGTACTGAGCGATAGGTGTTGAGGTATCTACTGGCGCATCGGCGGCAATATGAATCACTTGTGAAGGAATAGCCAGCGGGGTTGGCGCGCCGCGGGCAAGTGTACAGACAGCCTCAGCACCTGGCGACAGAATGAGCGCTGAGAGCATAATGAGAGAGATCCTTAACATCATTATTCCTTCTCTTGATTCATCAGTGCGATAATTTCAGGGGGGTACATTTTTAAGAGGTCGGCAAAGTTTTTACCGATGCTGTCCTCGGCGTACTTCAGCATCTGAATTAATGGGCTGCTGGGTTCGGTCATGGCAAACCAACTGCGAACTTCCTGCAGGCGGTGTAACGCGTCTGCGCGGCTGCCAATACCGCGGCGCGTTTCTGGCGCTGCACATATCGCTGCTGTAGGGAGAGAGAGGTTGGCGTTCTCAGTGGCGACAGGCGTTTCAGCGGCGGGTGCAGGTAAGGCGTCTTGCTCGGCGTACGCTTGGGGGATAGTCTCCTGCAAGATTTCAGCTTCCGCGGGCAGTTCACTGCCAAACTCGCGGGTGAATAGCCCCAGAATATTATCCAGCCCATCAAGTTCGGGCGCGTCATGTACCAGCGTTTCTGCGAGCGTTTTCTTGATCTGCAGTACGAAGTGAGATGCTTGCGTCAACGGGCGAAGACCTTCGCGTGCGCTGATGTGCCATTCATGGATCAGTGCAGCGACGGCGGTGTCAGAGAGTGCCCCTTCCTCACGTGGAACCTGATGAGCCTTCTCAAATTCTTTGATGGTGATTTGCAGCCCGGAAGCTTTGGGCAGCGACTGGTTTCGCAAGTCTGCCAGCAGGCCCGTAGCGTCTTCCAGCTCGGCAAAGGCATTGGCGCGCAGAATGGGGGCAAACTCTCCCTCGTCCAGAAGCTGCGGATGGAGGTCGTCCGGCCAGGCGTGAAGCAAGGCATGCAGAGCTTCGGTGCCTTCCGACAGGGCCAGGAGGCCAATCTTGCGTAACCGGCAGCGTATCAGGATGATTATCAGCCTGATATCCTTGCTTTTTTTCAGCAGGGCGAGGCATTCACGCTCGGTTTCCGCCCAGTTAATCGGCTCAGCGGCCTCAAAAAAACTGCCGTACTCAACACCCAGCTTGGGCTGAAGCTTGGATTGCAGCATGATGAAAGCGGGATCATAGTCGAGGCTCTCGCCGCACGGGGCGTTCCCCTCGATGGGTTGCATAAGGTGTTGGTAATAATCTGAACAAGTCAGGTTGTATCTCTGATTCATAACGACTTCTTTTTCATCCATGAGTGGCGGCCTCATCGTCCCGAAGGGAGCCGCTAGCGGTGATACATTTCTGGTTCGAAACTCATGCCGAAGACTGGCGTATCGCATGTGTTTCGCTCAAGCCAAGAGGCGTAACCCAACTGATGGCTGCCATCCAGCGTGGCTTGCGGGACCTGATTGGCGGCCAGCACCAGCTGTACGTCCCATGCGTATTCAAAACCAATAAAGCTGCGCACCAGTTCGCGCAGCACCGACAAGTCACTGCCCCAGGGACTGAACAGTGTGTATTGGGCTAGCGTCAAGGGGCCCATCAGCAATTTGAATTTGTATTGTCTGTCCTGCACCGTGTTACCGAGAATGGCTCCGTCGCCCAATAGCGTGGCGTAGCGATCGTCGCCGAGTACGGTTTGATCTTTGCCTTCAAGAAAAATCCATTGCAGCTCAAACTCCTCCATGCGAACAGGCACTTCGAAGTAATACTGCATTGCGCCCAGTAAACCGTCCGGGTTGCGGGCTTCGCGAATAAGGTGTGCTGAAGAGGCCAGTCGGGTATGAATCGGAAGCGGTCCAGAGGGCAGTTCGGCAGGATCAAGTCCTACCAGACTGCCGACATAAAACGAGAAACGCTCATCGTCTTTGCGGTCCAGTGAGGCCGTGTCCTGCGATAAAAACCAGGCGCGATAAAACAGGCTGAGGGCTCGGTGGTGAAATATATCCACAAAGTCTATAAGAGTTTTATCGTGCTGCTCGTAGCGGGAGTAGGCCAATTCGGAAAGATGAAGCGGCATTGCGCCTTGAGCACCCCAAACGCCTAAGCCAAACAGCTGGAGCTTGATTTTTTCGTCCTGCTGGCTAATGGCGGAGATCTCACGCGGTGAGAACGCCATGCTGGCAACCTGTCCAAGCCGGAAGCTTTCCTGCGAAGGCAGCGTGGCCTTACCCGGCGGAGGTGAGTCTGGCGTGTGTGCGGCAATGGCCCGCATGATACTGATAAAACCGGCTTCCCAGGGCTTACTTTCATCGTACCAGTTGTCCAGACCCGCCGGAGACGTCGGTTGCAGGGATGCGTCGAAGTCATTCATAGTACGCCTCGCCTTCCTGGCCGTGCTTTCCAGCGTGCGATTAAGCCACGCTGCATTGAATGCAGTTCAGTTTCCGTAAAGATGTTTATGGCGGCGTGGCGTGCCAGATAGTTTTCCATTATCAGGCCAAAGAGGTAGGGGCTAACCCCGGAAAATCCCTCTTCATCTACGGTTAAGCTGCAGCACACCCCCCGTCCATAAACCAGCAACCCCTCATCTGACAATCGGCGCACTACCGGCTCGGTTTTGCACCCTACCAGGCTGTTAATCTGTGCTACCGAATCCAAATCGGCCGCGGTAGTGAAAAGCCGCAGCATGTTACGTAGCGACTCGCCGCCCTGAGCATGGTCCATGTCGGAGAGAGGCAGGTAGTTAAAGCTGAGCTGGCGTATCAGGCGCCAGGCAGACTCGCCCACGGCGAAGGGGGAACGTGGGGTACTGGGTGAACTTACAAACCGGGCTCCGTGAATGGGGACGGAATCTGACATGGTGAGATCAAAGCTGCCCGTGCTGGTTAGCAAACGGGGTAAATCACGATTGGTTACCGTCGCCTCAACCAGCAGGTAGCGAATTTGCTCCCCATAGGGTGCCTCTTGTTGGTCGACCAATGAGATAAAAATTTCGGTACCGCTGTAAGGTGTACGGGTGTCGTATTTGCGGCTGGTACTTTCTTTTGCCCTGACTTCGCGTTTTACGGAGAAGTAGCGTCCGAAATTCCCGTTGTCGCTGTGTCGGGTCTGATAAAGCGGATTAAATGTCAGCTCTTCGCTGGTTTCCGCCTGTAGGCCAAGCACTTTATTAACGGAAAAAATCTCGTAATCGAGCGGACGACTGCGGTCTGGAACAATATGAAAGTTGTTCAGCGCCCGGTTGACCTCGATTCGGTCTACCCGTTTCGGGAACAGGTTTATCACCGGCGTGCAAAAGAGCAAAAAGCGTGAACTATCCACATGTGAGATTAAATCCTGCGGCAGCCTGTTCAGCAGAATAATGAGTTCAACTTCGTTAGAGTCATTTCCTTCCAGTGCTGTGGCCAACTGGGTGATAGTGAAAAAGTAAAACCTTTCACGACAGGAAATATACTCCTGGATGAGTGTGTGGCCATGGAACATATTCCATTGCAAGGGAAGAAGGCTTTGGTCAGGATCCATGCCTTCAAATTTAAGAGGCTGATTATTGATAACATGGTACTGCGGTTTCTCTCTGTCTCCGCTGCGAATTACCATTGCAACATGGCTACCGTGCAGTAATTCAAAGGTGTGAGAAACGACACGCTCGTCGCCATGAATGTAAAAAGGCAGTTCATTCAAACCTTTTAACTCTGAAAAAACCAGATCGCCCTGCAATTTGAGTTTAATTCGCAGGGCACCTTTCAACTGATGATGCTTGAGGCGATAGTTTTCCAGGTTAGGAATATCTGGCGGTACGGATGTGAGTCTGACTTCTGCGATCTCCAGCGGCCAGAGTGTAACATTCTGGTTATTCCTGAATTCACAACGGGTCATTTCGCCAGGCAGGATTCGGCTATAGAAAGCGCTTTGCGTAGGAATTTTATAGCCATGCGTTAAGTCCCCTTCACTTAAATTCGGTTTCAACTGGACGACGCCCATAGAAGGCGTCGGTGAGTTATAGTTTGGATAGATAATATCCAGTAACCGCTGGGTGAATTTAGGGAATTCGGCATCAAGTTTGATCTGCGTCCTGGCAGATAAAAAGCAAAATGCCTCAATTAAGCGCTCCACGTAAGGGTCTGCAATCTCAATACCGTGCATCCCCAGGCGCCCTGCGATTTTAGGATGTCGCTCGGCAAATTCTTGCGCCATTTCCCTGACGAATGTCAGTTCCCGGTTGTAGTAGTCTAGGAAGTTGTGTTCCACTTGGCATCCTGTCAATTATAATGGCGAAAAGAGATTTTTTGTAGATCCGGAGATAAACACTCAGAATCAAGATAAACATATCTCCCTGGTGTCTACTGAGCTGACCTCTCATCTTTAACGGTAGCAATTTTATAAAGTAAAAAAAAATTTACGACGAGATTATTAATTCAAGTTGCAGTTTTAAGAATACCTCTCGGGCATAATTCTTAAAATATCAGATTCCCCCCCCATTCTCTTAAGAATATCTACCGGGCTCAATTCTCAAAATTTGGTGTGTGTTGAATTGATGGGTTTTATTTCCATTTTTGTTAATTACAATGGTTCGAAAGCAACGTTCCGTCATGCAAGTCATATTGCAACACGGCTTCCTGTTCTACTGTGTAAAAAGTGGATGGGCTGATAACAACAATTGAATTAAAACAGAGTGAGTTTTATCGTGGCGATAACCAGAAAAAACCTATTCGGTAAGCTGAACACTATCTTATTTAAAAGCGTGGAGAGCGCGACTACGTTGTGCAAACTACGTGGTAACCCGTACGTTGAGCTGGTGCACTGGTTAAATCAAATATATCAACAGCAAGATAGCGATATTAAGCACATTATCCGGCATTTTGAAGTGGATGCTGAAATGCTGGAGCGTGATTTCGCTCAGGCGTTAACTCGCCTGCCTGCAGGGGCGAGCTCTATCTCCGATTTCTCATACCACATTGAACTGGCTATTGAGCGTTCATGGGTTTTTGCCAGCCTGGAGTGCCACAATAATTGCATCCGCAGCGGCCATTTACTGATTGCACTGCTCACGACTATGGAGCTACGCCGTGCGCTGTTTGCCATTTCCTCGGTGTTCGAAAAAATTCCGCTGGAGCATTTGAGTAAAGATCTCGGCTATATCATTCGTGACTCGGCCGAAGAAAGCGATTTAGCCGGGGGGGCGGTTATTCCTGGTGAAGCCGGTGTTCCTGGCGAAGCCAGTAACTCAATGGGATCAACGCAGGGCGGCGGTCTGTCGCAGTATTCGACGGATCTGACAGCACTGGCGCGTGAAGGGAAAATTGACCCGGTTCTGGGGCGCGATAAAGAGATAAACACGATGGTGGATATCCTGCTGCGTCGCCGCCAGAACAATCCGTTGCTGACCGGGGAAGCCGGAGTGGGTAAGACCGCTGTGGTGGAAGGACTGGCGCTGGCGATCGCCGCCCGCGAAGTTCCCCCGTCGCTTGAGAACGTTCGCCTGCTGACGCTTGATGTGGTTGCGCTCTCCGCGGGCGCCAGCATGAAAGGCGAATTTGAGGCGCGTTTAAAAGCGGTGCTTGAAGAAGCCGTCAATTCTGCTGAACCGGTGATTCTCTTTATCGATGAAGTCCATACGTTGGTCGGTGCGGGTGGCAACGCCGGAACAGGCGATGCTGCCAACCTGATGAAACCCATGTTGGCGCGCGGTCAACTGCGTACGATTGGTGCGACTACGTGGAGCGAGTTCAAACGCCACATTGAAAAAGATCCTGCTCTGACGCGACGTTTCCAGGTACTGCAAGTAGAAGAACCTTCCGAAGAGCTGGCTATCGCTATGCTGCGCGGTTTGTTGCCGGTGCTGGAGAAGCATCACGGCGTCTGGATCATGGATGAGGCGATTCGTGCAGCGGTGCGTCTTTCCCATCGTTATATTCCCGCTCGTCAGTTGCCCGATAAGGCCATCAGCCTGCTGGATACTGCCTGCGCAAGGGTTGCCGTTGCACAGCATGCGCCGCCGGCGGAACTGCAGATGCTGAAATTCCTCAGTCAGTCAGCGCAGGCAGAGCTTTCGCTACTCGAAAAAGCGATCGGTTTCGGCAAAGAAGACAGCAAACGCATTGAGTCTATTCAGAACGCTATCGACGATCATGCGGAAGAGGCGAAGCTTCTTGATCGCCGCTGGGTGCAGGAATGCGAACTGGTTGCCAACATTGTCGATACGCGCCAACAGCTTTTGGCCGTCACGGCGGAAGGCTCAGCGGTCTACGAAACGGAAAAAGTCCAGTATTTACAGGCACGCTTGAATGAACTGGAAGTCACACTGAGCGAAATGCGCGGCGAGCAGCCGCTGGTCCAGGCAGAAGTCAATGCCAGCGTGGTCGCTTCTATTGTGGCGAATTGGACGGGGATCCCGGTAGGACAAGTATTGAAGGATGACGTTAGCGCTGTGATGGAGTTGCCGCAGCGCCTCTCGGAACGAGTGATTGGCCAACAATATGCGTTGACCTGCCTGAGCCAGAGCATTCAAACGGCGCGCGCTGGGCTTGCTGACCCGCAAAAACCCTTTGGCGTATTTATGCTGGTGGGGCCATCTGGCGTAGGGAAAACAGAAACGGCGCTGGCGATCGCTAGCCAGCTTTATGGCGGCGAGCAGAACCTTATCACCATTAATATGAGTGAATATCAGGAAGCGCATACGATTTCTTCGCTAAAAGGTTCCCCGCCGGGCTATGTGGGTTATGGGGAAGGCGGCGTATTAACCGAAGCGGTTCGCCGTAAACCCTATAGCGTCATTTTGCTCGATGAAGTGGAAAAAGCACATTCGGATGTGCATGAGCTGTTCTTCCAGGTATTCGATAAAGGATCAATGGAAGACGGTGAAGGCCGCCAGATTGATTTCCGTAATACTGTTATTTTACTTACGAGTAATACGGGTAGCGAAATCATCAGCAACACCTGTGCCGATCCGGACTCGATGCCGAATGAAGAAGGTTTACTGACGTTGTTGCAGCCGGCATTACTGAAAGTGTTCCCGGCAGCCTTCTTGGGGCGCGTTACGGTCATACCTTATTTGCCGCTGGCAACGACCTCGCTGGAGCATATTGTCAATATTCACCTTAAGCGCATCGCTGAACGTGCCAGAGCGCATTACAGTATCGCGCTGACCTTCAGTGCGGAACTGGTACAGCACATAGTTAACCAATGCCCGGTCGCTGAAACTGGAGCAAGGATGCTGATCCGTTTCATTGAAAAAAACATTCTGCCCAAAATTGGTACTGCCGTTTTAAACATGGCGGGCGATTCCAAGTCTGAAAATGAAAAAATAGCGATGAATGTCAATTATTCACAAGAGAAGGGGATTGATATTGTGATGCAAATGGAGGGTGTGCCGACGGAATAATTTAAATCAGGATGGTATGAGAACGATATATCAATCGTTAAATTTATTTGGATAATATAAATATAGGGAATTATTAAATGCATAAAGTAAAATTAACATTGTGCGCTATGGCGCTGGCCGCTGCATCCACTTCCGCACTGGCTGCGAACGAAGTAACCCAGGGTACTGTCACTTTTAACGGCGAACTGATTAGTAGTACCTGCTCCATTGTCAGCGACTCCGTTAACCGCCAGGTTCAACTGCCAAAAATTGCCATTCAGACCCTTAACGCTGCCGGTACCAGTGCCGGTTCCAAAGGTTTCGATCTGAATGTTGAACTATGCCCGGAAGGCATTACTAAAGTTGCCGCGCATTTTGAAGCGATTAGCAGCAGCGGTGTGGATAGCACCACCGGTAACCTGACCAACCAATATTCGGGTACTAGCACCAAAGCGACAAACGTTCAGGTTCGTCTGTACGACTCGAACGAGAAGCAGTTGAAGCTGGGTGAAACCGGCGTGGCGGCGAATGTCGTCAGCGGTAAAGCCACTATGCGCTACTACGGTGGTTATTACGCAACGGCGGCTACCACTGCTGGCCTGGTTTATGCCCAAGCGCGTTATACCTTGGCTTATCCGTAATAAACCAGCCTGTTAGGTTGAAACCGGGGGGCGAATTTTCGCCCCTTATTAAGAAACGTTCCTGTTTACCTTTTATCAGATGGGATGGACACGTGCAGGGTAGTGCTATGAAATATCAACGTAAAATATTTTCAAAATTAACTAATGCTCTTGTCTTTCTGGCTTTAACGAGCCAGATGGCTTTTGCCGGCATGACAATTTCCGGTACCCGTATTATTTTTCCGGGCGCTGAGCGTGAGCACACCGTTAGAACTACCAACAAGGGAAATATGCCCTTGCTGGCGCAGGTTTGGGTCGACGACGGCAGTGCGAATGATGATATTAATAGCATAAAAGTTCCGTTTACCGTCACGCCACCTGTTTATCGCGTTGAACCAGGAAAGGGGCAAAGCATACGTCTTATTTATAACGGTATGACCCTGCCACAGGACCGAGAGTCGGTATTTTGGTTTAATTTACTGGAAATTCCGCCGATGAAAGAAACGGCGAAAGAAACCGATCATCTTGAACTGGCTTTCAGAACGCGGATTAAAATTTTCTACCGGCCTACGGTGCTAAAAAGTAGCAGCACACAGGAGGTTGAAAAAATGCATTGGGAAATTATTTCTCCGGCTAAAGGCATTAAGGTAACCAACCCTACGCCGTATTACTTCTCGTTCGATTCGGCATCAATAATCTCCAATGGTGTTAAATACCCTCTGGATGTTGATATGATTCCGCCGTTTGGGAGCAAAGACTTCTTACTGGAAAGTAAAGGTAATGCACCGGCTGCCGTGAGCAGCGTGAATGTTAACATTATTAGTGATTATGGTAGTGTGGTTGAATATAAGTTGACCGCTTCGTCAGGCAAGGAATTAACAATAAAACAGTAGAATTATAATAATTTTAGATTATCCGTTCGGGCTAGGATGGCTGTTTTATGTGGAGCCTGGAATCCACGCATTGTGTTCAGGGAGACATGGAAGTGAAACCGAGAGAAATAAAAAAATATGCACGACGAGCGATATGTGTATCTAAGATAGCGTATGCAGTCCGTCATATCCTTATTACTTCTTTAGGGATTGGTTTTTCTGTGTTTGCTCAGAACAATGCTGGGCATTTTCCTGTAGGTACTGAAAGTGAAACTCGTTCTGAAAATGTGAAATTTAATGGCGCATTCATTCATGGCCTTAGCGTTGATGTCACGCAATATTATCAAGAAAACCCGGTTCCCGTCGGTGAATATGCAGTCTCTGTCTCTGTGAATGGTGAAAACCGGGGGCAGCGTAAAGTGGTGTTCACGTCGGTTGAAGGGCGAATTAGTGCCCAACCCTGTTTTAATCAACAAGAACTGATCCGCCTGGGCATTAAGACTGCGGCCGAACCGGTGTCGAAGGTAGCCGATAAAAGCGGCTCCGAAGAAAAAGCTCAGTGCGCCATGATTGATCGGTGGATTAGCGGCGCGAAAGCCAATTATGTGTCCGGGGATTTTCATCTCGATCTGGTGGTGCCCCAGGCGTATCTGGTGCAGTACCCGCGGGGTTATACCGATCCGAGTTCCTGGGATTCAGGCATTACTGCGGGGCTGTTGGACTATAACTCTAACTTCTATGTTCAGCAGGCATCCGATAGCTTCAGCGGTAATGACGGCCACTCCGTCAGTGGCAATTTAGGATTGTTGGCGGGCCTGAACTTTTACGACTGGCGTTTGCGCAAGCGACTCAATACGAACTGGAGCAGCGATGCTTCGGCGCATACTCAGTCTCAGTTCACCTATCTTCAGCGAGAAGTGCCAGTGTTGAAAAGCCAGTTGACGCTTGGCGACAGTACGACCAGCGGTGATCTGTTCGACAGTCTGACCGTTCGGGGCATTCAACTGCAGTCCGATGATCGAATGCTGCCGGATGGGTTGCGATACTACACGCCCTTGGTGCGCGGCATAGCTGAAAGTAACGCGAAAGTGCAGATTATCCAGCGTGGCCTGACCTTATATGAAACTACGGTGCCGCCAGGACCTTTTGAAATCAGTGATATTGGCGCCATGGGTTACGGCGGCGATCTACAGGTCACGGTAACCGAGGCTGATGGCCGTCAGAGAACTCAGGTGGTTCCTTTCTCGGCCCCACCTATGCTGCTGCATGATGGCGTGGCCCGTTTTGGCCTAACCGTAGGCAAACTGCAGGATGATTCGCTATTAGAAAAACCGGGGATGGCACAAGGTTTTTATCAGTACGGCATCGGCAATATGTATACGTTGTATGGTGGCGGCCAGCTTTCTGACAATTATGTTGCGTTGGGGCTAGGGCATGCATTTAACACGCCATTGGGCGGCGTGTCGATGGACGTTACCCGTGCACGCAGTGACCTGGGAAGTGGCAAAGTTGCTTCTGGTAACAGTTTCAATGTTGGGTTCAGCAAATATGTGGAGTCTACGGCAACCGACATCACTTTGGCTGCCTACCGATATTCATCGAGTGGCTTTTACAGTCTGAGAGATGCAGCGCTGGATCGCTATGGGGAAAAGAACGATCGCTATATGGCGGATTATCGTACCCGGCAGCGATTCACCCTCAGCGTGGGCCAGCCACTGTGGCACGGCGGAAGGATAAATTTGTCCGGAAATTTTTACAATTACTGGGATGGTCGCTCGCCTACCAGCCAGTACATGCTTTCGTATAATAAATCCGAGCGTTATTTTTCTTGGGGAGTTTCGGCTTCACGGTCATACAACAGCGGCGGGCATGATGTGGATAGCGTGATGTTTTCCGTCAGCGTTCCCTTGGGACAACGCAGCATTGTTGATAAACCCGCATTTAGCTCGCTTTATTCTTCCGTTTCTCACGACAGCAGCGGTACCAACTCGATTCAGGCAAACGCCATTGGTAGTCAGGGGGATCAAAATGAGCTGAACTACGGCGTCGGGACCTCGGTTTCCAGCGCGAAGAATGATGCTTCCCAAGCGGCCTTTAACGGCAACCTGAACTATAACTCCCCGGTGGGGCAATTTGGGTCCACTGCTTCGGTTGGGAATAAATCACGTCAGCTTTCGTTCTCGGCGAACGGTAGCCTGGTGGCGCACGGCGGCGGGATAACTGCTGGCCCACGTTTGGGTGATTATCCGTTTGCGCTGGTGAACGCGCCGGGTGCTGAAGGTGCCAGAATGCTTAACGGATATGGTTCAAGGATTGATGCCAACGGTTATGCCATCGTGCCCTCCCTGACGCCCTATCGCGAGAATACCGTTGCGGTGAACACCCAGGGGCTTCCGGATACGGTTGATGTATTGGAAAGTGAAAGTACCGTTATTCCTCGTATGGGGGCGGCAGTGAAAGTCGATGTTAAAACGATGGTTGGCGACCCCGTAGTATTAATTGTACGTGATAAACAAGGTAAACCTTTGCCAATTGGCGCCGATATGGCTGATGAAAACAACAACAGTCTCGGCATTATTGGGCAGGGGGGGATGGCATTTGTTCGCGGCTGGCAAGCAGGGAAGAATAATCTGTATGTTAAAAATACATCCGGCAAACGCCTTTGTACCATTTATTCTGATGGCAACATTGTCCATAAAATTAATAGCACTTTAGGCGCAATTACTCAGGTGGAGGTTCTATGTCATTAATCATTACGACTACACCGGGCATTAAGCTTTTCCGTATTTCTCTATATACGACATTAATTGCTGGGCAACTGTTATTTTCGGCAAATGCTTGCTTGACGGATTGTTCAATAAATGTATATTTTACTGGTAAATATACGGACGAAACATGCAATGTAGTAATTAATAACGCCAGCAGTAATGAAGTGGTTAATTTGCCGCGAGTGGCGGTGGAATCTCTCAATAAAAATGGCAATGAAGCAGGAAGCATGCCCTTTTATATTACATTGAAGGACTGCCCTGCCAGTCGGACGGTGACGGTATTTTTTAACAGTAGCGTTACTGGTGCAGATGCAGAAACCGGTAATTTAATAAATGATAAAGGTACGCTGCTCAGTCGTAACGTACAAATCAGGCTACGAAAAGAAAATGACTCACCGGTTATTATTAACAATGCTGCGTCAGGGCAGGAGTATCTTATCCCCTCTACTGGCGAACCATTGAGTCACAGATTTACAACGAGCTATTATGCAAAGGGGGACTCAGCCGTTACTGCAGGAAAAGTTCATGCAGTAGCAGGGGTTGAGCTTGTTTATAAATAATAGAGGGGCGAGGCTGGATAATTATCTTAACGTTAACCATCAAGCGAACGACAGTTTATCCATAAACGGTTATTAAAGAGTATTTATTACTATGAGCAAAAGTAATTCGCAAAAATTTATTGCACGTAATCGTGCGCCACGCGTACAGATTGAGTACGACGTGGAGATTTATGGCAGTGAAAAGAAAATAGAGCTGCCGTTTGTTATGGGTGTTTTGGCTGACCTGTCTGGTAAGCCGCTGGAGCCGCTGCCTCCGGTTACGGACAGGAAATTCCTGAGCATTGATATCGACAACTTTGACGAACGTATGAAAGCCATGCGGCCTCGAGTGGCGTTCGCGGTGCCTAATACCTTAACAGGCGAAGGGCAACTGATGGTCGATATGACCTTTGAGAGCATGGATGATTTTGCTCCGGATGCCATCGCCCGCAAAGTCGATTCATTATCGCAGTTGCTTGAGGCGCGTACTCAGCTTGCTAACCTGCAAACCTATATGGACGGCAAGGCAGGCGCGGAAAGTCTGGTGATGAAAGTGCTTAAAGATAAGTCGCTGTTGAATACGCTGGCTTCGACTCCTAAGCCAAAACAGGCTGATGAAGCCACGTCCCAAAAGTGATGTAGAGAGAGAATGATGGCAACTCAAGCAGAAACAAATAAACAGGCTACGACGCAGGCCACAACGCAAAATGATTTTAATGCCTTGCTGACCCGTGAGTTTAAGCCGAAATCTGATCAGGCGAAAACGGCAGTTGAAATCGCGGTGAAAACCCTTGCCGAGCAGGCATTGACCACCTCGATCACCATTGCAGACGATGCGTACAAAAACATCGCGGCGATTATCGCGGAAATCGATCTCAAGCTTTCTGAACAGATAAACCTGATCCTTCATCACGAAGAGTTTCAGCGACTGGAAAGCGCATGGCGTGGCCTGCACTACCTGGTCTATAACACCGAAACCGATGAAAAGCTGAAGCTGCGTTTTATGGACATCTCAAAAGAAGACCTGAGACGTAATATGAAGCGCTATAAAGGTATCGCTTGGGATCAGAGCCCGATATTCAAGCAAATTTACGAAGAAGAGTATGGTCAGCTTGGCGGAGAACCATACGGTTGTCTGGTGGCAGATTATCACTTCGATCACAGCGCACCGGATGTGGATCTGCTTTCTTCTATGGGCAAGGTTGCCGCTTCCGCCCATATGCCATTTATCACTGGCGCTTCGCCGTCTGTGATGCAGATGGATTCATGGCAAGAGTTGGCTAACCCGCGTGATCTGACGAAAATTTTCACTCAAAACCTGGAGTATGCAGCATGGAACTCGCTGCGCCAGTCTGAGGATTCTCGTTATATCGGCCTGGCGATGCCGCGTTTCCTCGCCCGTTTGCCGTATGGGATCGACACCAATCCTGTCGATAACTTTAACTTTGAAGAAACGACTGACGGTGCGGATCACAGCAAATATGTTTGGTCTAATGCCGCATATGCGATGGCGGTAAACATCAACCGTTCGTTCAAAAACTACGGCTGGTGCACCATGATCCGCGGTGTTGAGAGTGGCGGTGTAGTGGAGGATCTTCCGTGTCATACCTTCCCGACCGACGATGGCGGCGTGGATATGAAGTGTCCGACTGAAATCGCGATTTCCGATCGTCGCGAAGCTGAACTGGCCAAAAATGGTTTTATTCCACTGGTGCACCGTAAAAATACAGACTATGCGGCATTTATTGGCGCTCAGTCCTTGCAGAAACCTGCGGAATATTACGATCCGGACGCTACGGCAAACGCGAACCTTTCTGCCCGTTTACCGTACCTGTTTGCCTGTTCGCGCTTTGCTCATTATCTGAAATGTATCGTGCGTGACAAGATCGGTTCCTTCAAAGAACGTGAAGATATGCAGCGCTGGTTGAATAACTGGGTGATGAATTACGTAGACGGCGACCCGGCAAACTCTTCTCAGGAAACCAAAGCCCGCCGTCCGCTGGCTGCGGCAGAGGTGGTGGTGGAAGACGTTGAGGGTAACCCAGGTTATTACCAGGCGAAGTTCTTCCTGCGTCCGCATTTCCAACTGGAAGGGCTGACCGTCTCTCTGCGTATGGTTGCTAAATTACCTTCGCTTAAAGATGTAGCTTAATTTCGATAAGTAAATTTGAAGAATACTTATTTTTATTCTTCTTGGTAAATACGGCTGCGCCGGGGTTTCTTGCGCGCCGAAAAAGCCAGGGGTAATATTTTATTTAGATGTAAATATTCCCCTGTCTTAATCTAGTCTGTTACACCCTGTGTAACTTTTTCAATGAGAGCAGATAAAGGAAATATTATGGCTCAGGATATGTTTATTAAAATTAACGGCATCGAAGGCGAGTCCCTGGATGCTTCCCATAAAAATGAAATCGAAGTGCTTTCATGGCAGTGGTCCAGCTCTCAGCATTCAAATATGCACAGTGGTTCTGGCGGCGGTTCCGGTAAAGCAACCGTAGACGACTTCTGCTTTGAGCACTATGTCGACAAAGCCAGCACCAATTTGCTGAGCTACTGTCTGTCTGGTAAACACATCAAAGACATTCAGTTTGTGGTGCGTAAAGCGGGTGGCGATCCTCTGGAATACCTGACCATTAAATTCACCGATGTAATTATTACTCGTGTTGAAACGGCCGGTTCCCGTGAAGATGAAACTCGTCCGCGTGAAAGAGTGACCTTTGCCTTCACTAAAGTGACTCAGGATTATGTTATGCAAAATGCTGAAGGCGCTAAATCTGGTGTTATCTCTACCAGCTACGACGT
Organism: Serratia plymuthica NBRC 102599; assembly: GCF_001590925.1. GTDB lineage: Bacteria > Pseudomonadota > Gammaproteobacteria > Enterobacterales > Enterobacteriaceae > Serratia > Serratia plymuthica. The sequence continues at coordinate 10,256 of NZ_BCTU01000033.1, read as the reverse complement.
TAAAGCTAACCTGCGCAGCTAATACTGCCGGGTAAACTAAAAAAGAGTTTTGCCGCTTTGGCGGCAAAACTCCCATCAGACGGAGAGGTAACAGGCACCAGGGTTATCTGATTAGTCACCAACAAAAAATGAATCGTTCAGAAAAATAGATTGCGTAGGTGGGGATATGTTTTGCAGAACAGAAATAACAAAATATCGGCAGGGTATGCTGACGGGGGCAGTGGCGATATTGATGACAGTCGTTTTAGCCTCCTGCAGCAGTAGCAAAGAACCTAAGCCAGCAGCCGGTGAAATTAAAATAAATCTGATTGCAGACAAAGATATTAACCCCAACGGGCAGGGAAGGTCGGCACCACTAAATATATTTATCTTCAATGTAAAAGAAACGGATGTTTTCAGTAATGCCGATTTTTTTGAAATTGTTGATGGCAGTAGTAAGCCTGTGCAAAGCGCAGCTTCAAAAATTTATGAGGCGATACTACAGCCTGGAGAATCGCGCGCTGTTTTAATCAAACCAGACAGCGATGCCAGAACCCTCGGGTTTGTTGGTGCATATCGCGATCTTAACGATTCGCTCTGGCTGGTGAGTTGGGACTTACCAAAAAAGAAAAAGTCGTGGTGGCGGAAATTTTTTAGCGATGATTCGCTTGAATTGAATGCTCACTTCCAAAAAACAGCAATTACAATCAAAAAAATGGATTAAGCCGTGAGAACGAATAAAGTCGTCTGGAGTGAAGGGTTGTTTCTACGCCCGCAACTTTTTCAACAGCAAGAACGTTATTTTGAATATTACGCACATAAACGCGCATCGACGCTGAGCCCTTTTTACTGGGGATTCTCGCAATACGAAATCGACCGTGAAGCGCTGAGCTATGGGAAATTGGTTCTTCGTTCCGCGCGCGGTGTATTACCGGATGGCACGCCTTTTGACATCCCCGATCACGCGGACCTGCCGGAACCGCTAACGATTTTGCCTGAGCATCTGGGTAAGAGCATCTATCTGGCCGTGCCGCTGCGCCTTGATAACAGCGATGAAACCATTTTCAGCCAGCACGACGCCAGTTCACTGGCGCGTTTTCGTGCGCAGGAAGCCGAGCTTTGCGATACCAACTCTATTCGCCAGGGGCCGAAACCGGTACAGCTTGCGAAACTCAGATTGAAACTGGTTTCGCAGGCGGAGATGACCGAATCCTGGATCGGCCTGGCGTTGACCAGGGTGAAGGCGATTCAGCCGGACGGGAGCGTGTTGTTGCATCTGGAGGATTATATTCCCCCAGTGACCGGCTACGCGGCCAACCCCCTGCTTAGTGAATGGCTGACGCACCTTAACGGGCTGGTGAAAATGCGCGCAGAGATGTTGGCGAGTCGCCTGTCCTCTTCAGACGGCAAAGCCAGTGCCAGTGCGGAAATCGTTGACTATTTGCTGCTGCAAATTTTCAACAAGTACGAGCCGATCCTCGATCACCTGCGTCATATCCCCGAGCTGCCACCGATTGTGCTTTATGAAGAATTGGCAAAGTTGGCGGGGGAGCTGTCGACCTTTGTCCGCACCAAAACCCGACGCCCAAAAAGTGCGCCGGGGTATGACCATGCCAGACTTTATCCTTCTATTCGTCCGCTGGTGGATGACGTGAATGACTTGCTTAATCAGATTCTGGTACGGGCAGGGCAGCTCATCGATCTGCACGCCAAAGGCAATGGCGTCTGGTCGGCATCGATGTTGCCTACTGAATTGCGTTCGTTCTCGAACCTGGTGCTGGCCGTGCACGCGCAGATGCCAATGGATGTCCTGCAGCAGCAGTTTCAGGCACAAGCCAAAATCAGCGCCCCGCAACAGTTGCATGAATTGGTTCGTTCGCACTTGCCAGGGCTGGTGCTGCAGGGGTTGCCGGTTCCGCCGCGTCAAATTCCTTACAGCACGGGTTATGTCTATTTCGAGTTGCTTAAAAACGGACCTTTCTGGGAGAGGATCTCGGCCACAGGCGCGTTGGCGCTGCACATCGCCGGTGAGTTTCCCGGCTTGAAAATGGAACTCTGGGGAATCAGGGGCTGATGAAAGACGATATTAGCCAGCAGGCAGCGGCTTCTTCCGAACACGCTCTCGAGGAAACAAACTCTCCGCAAGCGCAGGGAAAATTCCTTCTTGATGAGCAGGGTGACTGGATTCAGGAGCCTGCCATCACTCAGGCTAGCCAGAGCGCAGTGCCTGGCGTTGACGATAAGTCGTACAAAAATGAGCGGGTATTGAAAAGCGAGAGCGTACAGCAGCGAATGCTGAAAGTGAGCAAGGCTGAGAATCCGCTGCTGGAGGCGGCTCAGCCCCTGCTGCGTGCGCTTAGCGATATGCCGGAGCAGATTACCGACATTTCCCACGTCGAGATCCTGAAAAATACGCTTAAAAGCCAGATCAATCTGTTCAGTATTGTCTGCGACGAAGTGAACATCCCGTGGAAAAAGATGGCGATAGTTCGTTATTGCCTCTGTACTGCGCTTGACGAAGCGGCGCATACCGCGCCGTGGGGGCTGGAATCCGGCTGGTCGCAGAGCAACCTGTTGAACCATTTTGAGGGGGACAACGATGGCGGGAACAAATTCTTCCTGCTTATCGGTCGTCTTTCCATGAACCCCACTGAGTTTGCAGATGTGCTCGAGGTGCTGTTGCTCATTCTTGGGTTAGGTTTCGAGGGGCGCTATAGCATCATTGAAGATGGCGATCGCCAACTGACAAAAATCCGTCAGCGCCTGCTGACCCTGATTCAAAGTACCCGCGATACCACCCAGCCGGTACTGTCGCCGCATGGAATGCAGCCATATGGCTCGGCGCGGCGCGAGAAACTGATCGTTCCGGTAAGGCTGACTGCGATGTGCGCGGGCGTCTTGGTGGTTTCCGCTTTTATCTGGTGCAAGTACTGGCTGTCCGTGCGTGGCGATCGCATTACCAATGATATCTACGCGATGCAAAACATTAATGCGACCACGCCGCAGATGAAAATGCGTCTGAGGCTGGCCATTTTACTTCGTAACGAAATTCAGCAGCAGTTGCTCAGCGTTGATGAAACCCAAAAACAGAGCAAAGTCGTGCTGAAGGGCGATTCGTTGTTTTTATCAGGCTCGACCAAGGTCCAGCCGGAAATGGTGAAGGTCATCGAACGTGTGGCCCGGGAGGTTCGCCGCGTCAGCGGGGATATCGTTATTGTTGGCCATTCTGATGCAACGCCCATTGACCGACCGGGATTGCCCAATAACGTTGTGCTGTCGGAAAAACGTGCGGCGGAAGTGGCCCGCTATTTCATTGCGGCAGGATTGCCTGAGAGCAAGGTGAAAGTTAAAGGGGCTGGGAATAACCAGCCGCTGGCCTCCGATGCCACTCCTCAGGGGCGCGCGAAGAATCGCCGCGTAGAGTTTTTTGTCACGTATTAACGAGAGCAACAATGTCTTATTTTAATAGAGTCTTCGCGGCGCGGTTTCTGAAGGCGCTGCTGATAGTGTGCTGTATTGGACTATTGGTCGCCGCTATCTGGTTCCTTGGGCCATTCTTTGGATTTGGTGAGTCGCGTCCTTTGCTGAGCATTGAATCGCGTATTATCTTCATCCTGCTGGCGGTGTTTTGCCTGGTGAGCTGCTGGTTGCGTTGGCCGGTCTTCATTGTCATTACCGCTGCGCTTTGCGTACTGGTCTGGGTTCTTGGCCCCTTCTTGCTGGTGGGGGAAAAACACCCGTTAGCGCCGATCAGCGTCAGACTGGCAGTTATCGCAGCTATATTGCTGATTACACTGCTGTATGGTCTGTGGCTGCTGTTGCTGGCGTTAAAAGATAACCCGGCGCTGCTCGATAAATTTGTCCGTAATAAAGCTCCAGCAGAGGAGAATGACACCTCTGAAGTCGTCTCCGCTATCGGTAATGCGGTCGATTACGTTAATAAAAATCGCAGCAACCTCTCCTTTTTCCAGCGCGTGTTTCTGGCGCGTAAGCCGCTTGATATTCTGCCTTGGTACATGATTCTCGGCACCGAAAATGCCGGGAAGACGTCTGCTATTCTGGCTTCCGGGCAGAACTTCCCGCTGCCGGAACAGCTTAACCAGGTCGGTAAATCAGCGCCGCAGACGCGTAATTGCGAATGTTGGTTTGCCAATGATGCCATCTATATCGATACCTCTGGGAAATATGTTAGTGAGCCAGGAAAGCATCTCAACGAATGGCGTGCGATGCTCAAAGCCCTTAAAAAGCACCGCCCGGTCAAAGCGCTGAATGGCGCAGTGATCACGTTTTCCGCCGCCGATGTCATGGGGCGCAACAAAGCGGAGCTGTTTGAGCTGGCCGCCAGCCTGCGCGCCAGAGTGGACGATTTACGTCAGACGCTGGGCGTACGTTTCCCGGTGTATGTGTTGGTCACCAAGCTAGATCAACTGCCAGGGTTTGCGGAGTATTTCAGGATCCTGACCGAGAAGGAGCGTGAACAGATTTGGGGGTGCACTTTCCCGTATGGTAATGGCAGAACCACTTCCGTGTCTGAGCTGCATGACCAGATAAAAGAAGAGTTTTTGTTGCTTGAAGAGCGTATCGAGCGGGAGATGATCGTGCGTCAGCAGGAAGAGTATGACAATCGCGATCGCAAGAAAATGTATGCGTTGCCTCAGGATTTTCACCTGCTTTCCGGCATGGTAGCCGAAGTGGTTAACAACATCTTTTTTGCCTCCCGTTACGATGAAACGCAGAGCTATACCCTGTTGCGCGGCATTTATTTCTCAAGTAGCCATCAGCCGGTTGACTTTAGTCTGCTGAATAACCAGAGCATTATGCGCAAATGGTTCAATTACGTTGAGAATAAAACCCCGACGGCAACGGCCTCCTTGGCTGCCCTGCAAGGCGATCGTGATTTTCTTATCAACGATGTGTCCTACGGCCGGCAGTATTTCCTTAAACAGCTGTTCAGCGACGTCATCGTAAAAGACGTTGATTTGGCGCGTCATAATCTGGCTAACGAATCGAAGTATCGCCTGCAGCGTTTTCTGGGACATACGCTATGTCTCTTTGTGGCCTTTATCCTGTTGAATGGCTTCTATAACAGCTACCGTCACAATACTGAGTATCTGGATGCCGTGGAGACAAAGGTTGGCGCACTGAGCACCGAAGTTAACCGTTTTGTCAAAACCTCCAATGACAAGCTGCTTCCCCGCCTGCTGACATTGTCACAGTATCTTCCGGAATACGGCACGCTGGATATTTTCAACCCGGCTATGGAGTGGCGCTATGGCCTGTATACCGGTACGGATGTGGTGAATGCTTCAGACTCGCTGTACCAGTTCTTCCTTCAGAGGCTCTTGCTGCCACAGATTGAGCAGCAGGCAACCCAGGCGCTGCAGGAAGCGATTGATAACGGTAAGTCAGAGCAGATTTATGGCCGACTAAAGCTTTATCTACAGGTGTTTGCTCAAGGGAAGTTCGATCAGAAATATATGATCAACGGCATCACCGGACTGTGGGAAATGAACGGTAAGCTCCAGCCTTACGAAGAGCGCAGTACCTTCGTCTCGCATCTGACGAATCTCTTTGCCTCGCCCGAGTGGCGGCGTTATGGCCAGGCTGCGGATGAGGGGCTGGTGAAATATGCGCGGGCGATGCTGGAGCGTCAGGACCAGGCCAGTCGCCTTTACGAACGCATCAAGGACTCGGCGGCGCAGGATGCTCCGGCCGATTTGACGCTCAGCGCGATGGCAAAATCGCGGGGCGGCGAGCTTTTTTCGTTGGCAGACGAAAGGGGTACGACGTCCATCCCAGGCCTGTTTACCCGGGCGGGCTATTACGAGCTATTTAAAAAAAAAATGGATCTAGGCCTGATGTGGCTAGAACGTGAGGATGCCTGGGTTCTGGGCAAAGGAAGCGACAACGCCTCGCTGCCTCCGGTGAAAGTCGCGGACAACGGCGTGCTGGTTAACCCGGTTCAACAGCAGATCCTGGCGCTCTACCTGGATGAGTACACCCGACACTGGCAAGAGTTTTTGAGCAACATCCGCATTAAAACGGATGTTCTGCAACTGAACTACGGCACGGCCGGGGTAGCTGCGGATGTTTACATGCTGCGGACGTTGAGTTCGGCGGATTCTCCACTCGCTAACCTGGTACGCCGCGCCGTAGCGGAAACCACGCTGGTGGGAAAGGAGGGTAAATCGTTGCTCGATAACGTCAATAATAAGGGACAGATCTTAAACGCGGTAGCCAAAGTGAATCTCGCCTGGGCCGCGGCGGAAAAGAAGCTGCTAAGAGAGCGGGTAGATAATCATTTTGCCCCGTTGCGCGAATTCGTCACCGGCAGCAACGAGCCGGCGGGAAATGAACGTCTGGCATCGGGAGGTTCGGAGTTGAACAAGCTAATGGGAGCATTGAGCGAACAGTACACGTTGTTCGTCATTTATGACGATGCGTTGAAAAACGGTAACTCGATGGCGTTGTCAAATACGGCTCTGAACATTAGCGCGGAATCTCAAACCTGGCCCGATCCGTTGCCTAACCTGATCGGCCCGCTGCTGGATGATGCCTATCGTCGAGCCAGCCGTGAAGCTATTGCCAAAAGTAATGAAGGCATCGAAGACTCTCTTGGCCGGGTATGCCGCACTACGCTGGCAGGGCGTTATCCGTTTGCTGATAGTCAGCGAGAGGTGAAGTTGGCTGACTTTGAGCGTTTCTTTGCAGCGGGCGGATTGGCAGATGAATACTTCAAGAAAAATCTGGCGGATAAAGTGGATACCTCCTCTCATCCGTGGCGCTACAAAGGCGATACGGATGACAGCTATGCGGATATGCTGGATGTTTTCGAGCGTGTGGTAGACATTCGCGATGCCTTCTTCCAGGGGGAGGGTGGCCGGAAACTAGCGCTCGCTTTTGAGGTCTCCGTTCCTTATCTGGATCCGGTGATTACTCAACTGAATATGAATTTCGACGGTAAACAGGTGAATTACGCACACTGGCCGGTATCACCCACACCGGTAACCTGGCCTGCATCGCGCATGGCATCGAGAATTACGTTTAATGCTACCCCGCGTGTCACTTTTGGGTCTTCTGCGCTGACGTTTAGTGGCCCGTGGTCATTATTCCGCTGGTTGGATAGTGCCAGAGATATTGTTTATACCGACTCAGGGGAAACGGTCTTGGTTTACGATCTGGACTTGCGCCGAGCGCGTATAGAGGTCTCCGGATTGAATTTCAAAGACAGACTTGCTATGGATTTGCTGAAAGATTTCCGCTGCCCTGGCGATGATTAAAAAGTGGCAACCATACGCTAGAGGGAACTATGTCGCTACGCCTGTATTTACTTGTTGATGAATCACGTGTAGGCCTATTTCGCAGGTTGGGTAGGAGGCAGCGAGAGGTGCGCTCCATTATTACCCAACAAATACTTCCAAACATAGGCTCCTTAATGCTAGAGGGTTATTTACCAGAAAACTATCCGTGGTGCTTTGTTATTTCTTCTTCAGCGCTACGGGGTAAATATAACTACGCCGGTGCGTTTATGGTCTTTCGCGGTGAGCAGGGAGAGGAATCACTCGCTGTCGTATATAGCGCAGTGTCTTATCAGTGGCTGCAGAGAAATATGCGCGCTGAATTCCCACTGACTTTCTGGGCTGCGCGGATTTTAAATAATGTGCAGAAAAATGATCTGGTAGAAAAAAACTGGCGGCCGCTATGGCAATGGGTCAAAGCATTAAAACGAGCTTACTCCCCTTTTTGGGAGTCTTTTGCCTTGACGCCTGCCTGGCGCTTTAAAAATCATTCTCAGGTGTTACTCAGGGAGGGGGCACAGGAAGACTTTCACATTCGCAGCAGTGATGGTGTCGAGGTTATGCCGTGGAAAAACTGGCCTGGCTGTGTTCAGCAGGAGGCGGGTATCTGGATTTGGCGGCAAAGTCGGCACAGGAACATATTGGATTCACAGAGAATTCCGTTACGACGCGCTGAGGCTAAATCGCCTAACGCGTCATTCTAAGATATTCACAAAGCATCAGGTGATTATATGTCACGTACTATTAAATTAAGCAGCTCGGCGATGCCGGTTTTGCTTGGCGTGCCGGCGTTGGTAATCTCAAAGCTGGAGGGTGAAGAGTCACTTTCTTCGCTTTATTCCTATGTGATTACTGCTAAAACGCCTGCTGATCCACTTATTCCCTGGCAGGCGGCGTCAAATGTCGATCTGAAATCTTTGATCGGCAAAGAGATGACTGTTGAAATTGAACTTGATGGCAACGGCTTGGGCGATCTTGTTGGGATTGGCAAAGATGTTCGCGAAATTTCTGGCATGGTACAGAAAGCCCGTTATGTGGGGCGTGACGGTTATCAGGCGCTTTATGAGTTTATTATTCGTCCCTGGCTTCATCTTGCAGAATTAACTTCAGATTTCAAAATATTCCAACAAAAATCCGTGGTGGATATTATTGACGAAGTGCTGGGTGATTATAACTTTCTTTTTGAAAAACGTCTGGCGGGAAGCTATCCCCTGCTCGATTTCCAGGTTCAGTATGGGGAAACGGATTTCGATTTCATTGAGCGTTTAATGGAAGAGTGGGGGATTTACTGGTTTTTCGAGCACAGCGGAAGAAATCACAAGCTGATTTTAGTTGATAACGTTGGTGCGCATAAGCGATTCCCGAGTGAAGCCTACCACGATATTCAGTATGCCCCCGATCGTCCGAAGATGGATCAGGAATACATCAGTCAGTTTCATTTCCAGGAGACCATCACTTCCGGGAAATGGGTTACCAATGACTATGATTTTACCAAATCACGCGCGGATATTATGGCGCTGGACAGTAAGCCGCGTAAGACCAGTTTTAACCAGATGGAGATATTCCACTGGCCAGGTGATTATGAACAGCCAAATATCGGCGAGCAACTGGCGCGCGTTCGTATGGAGGAACGGGGAGCTTTAGGTTCACGTTGTGAAGGCTCCGGAGAACTGCGTGGTATTGCCTGCGGCTGCGATTTCAAACTGGTGAACTATCCCGTTGATAAGGCTAACCGTGAATATATGGTGCTACGCAGTCACCTGGTCGTAGAGGAAGTAGACCAGTTGGCATCGCGGGATGAATTCCGCTACAAGTGCGATTTTACCGTTCAACCGACCACTAAAATTTACCGCCATCCGATGAGTGTGGATAAGCCCAAAACCAGCGGTCCGCAAACTGCCATTATCGTTGGTCCTCCGGGGGAGGAGATCTGGACGGATGAATACGGCCGGGTAAAAGTGCGTTTCCTTTGGGATCGCTACGGTAAAAACCGCGAGTCGGACTCTTGCTGGTTGCGAGTCAGCCAGGCCTGGGCGGGGAATAATTTCGGCGGGATTTACATTCCACGTATCGGGCATGAAGTGATTGTTGATTTTATCAATGGCGATCCTGACAGGCCGTTGATTACCGGCAGCCTTTACAACAACGTCACTATGCCACCGTGGGATCTGCCCGTTAATGCGACGCAAAGTGGGCTGATTAGCCGCACCGTCGGCGGGGGGCGCAGTAATTTTAACGGCATTCGTTTTGAAGATAAGCCGGGCCTTGAGCAGTATTGGGAACAGGCAGAGCGGAATATGAGCCGCCTTACCAAGCACAACGAAGACCAGACCATTGGTCTGAATTCCAACGTTAACGTTGGTGTGTCGCGAAAACTGTTCGTTGGTGCGAACTATATGTCTCACGTGGTCGGTAACAGCAATGCCATGATTGGGGCGGCGCTGGCTATCCAGGTTGGCGGATGCCAGAGCGATAACGTTATCGGAGCCAAAGGGATCAATGTGGGCGGCGCATTTATGACAACCGTAGGGGGATATCACTCTCTTTCCGTTGGCGGAGCCCACCAGGTCAACGTTGGTGGCTACCACTCTCTTGCCGTTGGGGGCGCAAGCACCATGGTAGCCGGTGGTGCGATGACCTTCACCGCAGGCGGTGAGTTGATCATCTCTGCGAGTAAAATCAAAATTATCGGTTCTAGTAAGGTCGTTATCCAGGGCGGCGAGGTGGATATCAACCCGGGCGATTGCGGCAGCAACTGTGGCGGCGGCGGCGGCGGTGGCGGCGGCGGCATGATTGGTCTGCCGGGAATGCCGCAGATTCGCGGCCTGTTAGGGGTAACTATTCCTCTACCACCGCTGCCTACGCCTAAACCACCAACGCCGACCTCAACGGAGACGGCAACGCCTGCCCCAACGGAGACGACAACGCCTGCCCCAACGGAGACGACAACGCCGGCTCCGACGGTGACACCAACGCCGA
>NZ_BCTU01000032.1 GCF_001590925.1 Serratia plymuthica NBRC 102599 | reverse complement strand
TCTTTTTTCGCGCAACCTTCATCGGCGTTGCGGGGCGCATTATGCGTATATGGCCGTTTTGCGTCAACAAGTTTTTTCCCGAAAAAGCGGCTGGATGTGTTGTTTGTCTGGGTTGTGAACAGTATGGTGATAAAATCATCAATTCAGGTGATTAATGGTTGAAAACATCAATAAAAAAGCGGGCCATGAGGCCCGCCCTGGATATAAAACCCGCGTGATTACTTGTAGGCGGATTGATGGACGCCAACGGCACGGCCAGAAGGATCGTCCATCTTTTTGAAGGATTCATCCCATTCGATGGCTTTCGCTGAAGAACAAGCCACTGACGGGCCGCCAGGTACGCATTCGGCCGCGCTTGGCAGTGGGAACAGCTCTTCGAAGATTTCGCGATACAGGTAGCCTTCTTTTGAGCTCGGCGTGTTGTACGGGAAACGGAAACGTGCGGTTTCGAGCTGTTGATCGCTGATTTGCTTCGCAGCGACTTCTTTCAGCGTGTCGATCCAGCTGTAGCCCACGCCGTCGGAGAACTGCTCTTTCTGGCGCCAGGCCACGCTGGCCGGCAGATAGGATTCAAAACACTCGCGCAGGATGTGTTTTTCCATTTTGCCGTTGCCGCACATTTTATCTTTCGGGTTGATGCGCATCGCCACGTCGAGGAATTTTTTATCCAGGAAGGGGACGCGAGCTTCCACGCCCCAGGCGGACATCGCCTTGTTGGCGCGTGCGCAGTCAAACATATGCAGCGCCAGCAGTTTACGCACGGTCTCGTCGTGGAACTCACGCGCATCCGGTGCCTTATGGAAGTACAGATAACCGCCGAACACTTCGTCCGCACCTTCGCCGGACAGCACCATCTTGATGCCCATCGCTTTGATTTTACGCGACATCAGGTACATTGGCGTGGAGGCGCGAATGGTGGTGACGTCGTAGGTTTCGATGTGATAAATCACGTCGCGGATGGCGTCCAGGCCTTCCTGCACGGTGAAATGAATTTCATGGTGCACTGTGCCCAAATGGTTGGCCACTTCCTGCGCGGCGCGCAGATCCGGTGAACCTTCCAGGCCGACGGCAAAGGAGTGCAGCTGTGGCCACCAGGCTTCGCTGCGCTCTTGATCTTCCACACGGCGTGCGGCGTATTTTTTGGTAATGGCGGAGATTACGGAAGAATCCAGGCCGCCAGACAGCAGTACGCCGTACGGCACGTCGGACATCAGGTGGCTTTTCACCGAATCTTCCAGCGCGTTGCGCAGTGCGTTGGCATCGGTCACGTTGTCTTTGACATTGTCGTAATCGAACCAGTCGCGCTGGTAATATTCGCGGATCTCACCGTCCTGGCTCCACAGATAGCTGCCCGCCGGGAATTCTTTGATGGTGCGGCAGACCGGCACCAGCGCTTTCATTTCGGAGGCGACATACAGGTTGCCGAATTCGTCATGGCCCATGTAGAGCGGGATAATGCCCAGGTGATCGCGGCCAATCAGGTAAGCGTCTTTCTCTGAATCATAAAGGGCGAAGGCGAACATGCCCTGCAAGTCGTCGAGGAAATCGATGCCTTTCTCCTGATACAGCGCCAGGATCACTTCACAGTCGGATGCGGTCTGGAACTCGTAGCGCTCGCCCAGTTCTTGACGCAGTGCCTGGTGGTTATAGATCTCACCGTTTACGGCCAAAACGTGGGTGTGCGCAGCGTTGTACAGCGGTTGGGCGCCATTGTTGACGTCGACAATCGACAGGCGCTCATGCACCAGAATGGCTTTATCGCTGGCGTAAACGCCGGACCAGTCCGGGCCGCGGTGGCGCATCAGACGAGACAGCTCCAGCGCTTTCTTACGCAGTTCAACGGGATCGGACTTCAGATCGAGCACACCGAAAATAGAACACATATAACGACTCTCCTAACGACTTTTTTAGACTGTGATGTTGATTTGCTGTTATGGGCGGCGTGGCCGGTTCATCAGCGATGACGCGGTTTTGCTGCGTTGTGTTTATGAAAATGCGTCAAAACCGGCAGGGGATGCAAGTGTTTTAGCGTTACGCAGAAAAATAGTTGTTTGGGGGTTGTCGATTTTTAGCGGATATTCAGTTTTTATCGTTTTTAATTAGAGAATATTCAATTTTTAGGTGGATGAGTGAGTCGCCGGCCAATTTTACCGGCGACTCGTTGCCGACTATCAGGCGGTCAACTGCCACAGGGTGAAGGCGGCATCCGGTGTCCAACCGGGATTCGAGGTGTGTGCCTGGAGGCAGGTGTATTTTTTGCCTTTATAGGTCACGACATCGCCCGCCTTGTAGTTGTGATTGCTCTGCCACTCGGTCACGCCCGGTTCAGGCGGAGTACCGCCGTCTGCGGTTTTCACCGCCAGCGCACTGCTTGGCAGCGAGGTATTTCCCTGGTTGTCGGTTGCGGTGACAAAATAGCTGTATTGAGTGGATGGGGTCAGACCGCTGTCCTGCAGCGAAAGGCCGCCGGTCTGGCCGATGGCGTTGCCGTTGCGGTAAACGCTGTAACTGGCGATCGGCGCGGTGCCGGTTGCGGCGCGCCAGCTCAGTGTCAGCGAGGTAGCCGCCAGTTCTGAAGCTGCCAGCGCCGTGGGTGCATCAGGCTTTCCCGGCTGCGGTGGGGTGACGCCACCCTGGATCAACGGCGCATAGCGCGTTTTGAACTCCCAGTTATAGGCAACGCCGGCGCTGCTTTTGCCGTTGTCCCAGTTGATCGACCAGGTCATCAGCCCCTTGATCGACAGCCCTTTGGCATCCAGACGTTTGAAAGCGTTGAACACCGCCTGCGGATTGATCACATAGCCGCTTCCTGCTGCGTCCACGTTGCTTGGCAGGCCGATCACAAACTTGGCCGCCGGGATCTTGGTATAACCGCGGGTGCCGGTAACCAGGCTTTCGGTCAGGTAATAAAGAAACTCTTCTTTTTTGGCATCGTCGACCTGGGTGATCCAGGCATTGAGTTCGTCAACCCAAATGCCATCGCCGCCCTGGTTATAGAACTGCGGCGCGATAAAATCATAATAGCCTTCGAGTGCGGTAATATAATCCAGATAACTGCCGTTGGTACGCAAATAAGGGAATTCAGGCGCCATGCTGATAATGAATTTTTTGCCTTGTGCGGCATAATAATCCTTAACTTTTTTCAGCGCGGCGGGCAATACGGTTTTGTTATTGGCTGCGCCAATCGCCGCTTGTTCCAGGTCAATATCCAGGCCGTCAAAGCCATAGGTTTCTACCAGACGAATAATTTCATCTTTCAGCTTATCTTCATCGCCGGTTTTCAACTCGATGTGCGCGTCTGCGCCGCCCAGTGAAATCAGCACCGCCCGGCCCTGACTGTTCAACACGCCAACCTGGCGGCGGAACTCGGCGTCGGACAGGTTGTAAGGTTTGAAGGTAGGAATGCCTTCGCCTTTCATAAAGGCGACCGCCACCACATTATATTCAGGCGGAATATCGGTCAGATCCATATTGACGAATTTGCCTTGCTTGTAACCATCGCTGGCGCCGGCGAGCCAGTTATGCCAAAAACCCATCAGGATTTTTTTACCGGTCAGGTCTGGCATCGCGGCAGCAGCGTCTGCGGCTTGTACGTTGATAATATTATTCGTGCTCATTGTAGCCTCGTTATCTTTTTGAGTAAGGGTATTTTCACTCGCCGGCAATTCAGTGATTGGCGGGGTGTAAATACATAGTGCGGATTTTTAACGAGGGCAGGCTGAAACCTTTTGCGTCCATGAATAAATTAAATTCACGCTGGCGAAGGTTTTATTATTGAGATAATGGGGCAGAGGCGGCCATTGAGGCCGCCGCAGGAATTAAAAAATGGTGATGTCGGCTACGGAGGGGAAAATATAGCTCGGACGGAACGGCATGGTTTCGACATCGTTAAGCGTCGAGACGCCGGACAGCACCAGCACGGTTTCCAGACCCGCCTGGAAGCCCGCCAGAATGTCGGTGCGCAGGTTGTCGCCCACGATCACCGTTTCTTCCGAATGCGCCTGCATCTTGTTCAGCGCGGCGCGAATGATCCACGGGCTTGGCTTGCCGACGTAAAACGGCTTGCGGCCGGTGATCTTTTCGATAGGCGCGCACAGCGCACCACAGGCCGGCGTGAAGCCATGACCATGGCTATCCGGGTTGGTGGCGATAAAGCGCGCGCCGTTATTAACGAAGTAGGCGGCCTTGTGCATCATATCCCAGTTGTAGGAACGGGTTTCGCCGACAATCACGAAGTCCGGGTTGATGTCGGTAATGGTAAAACCGGCCTTATAGAGTTCATGAATCAACGCGCCTTCACCGACCACGTAGGCTTTTTTGCCTTCCTGGCGGCGCAGAAAATCGGCGGTGGCCATCGCGGAGGTATAAAACGCGCTCTCAGGCACTTCCAGCCCGGCGGCGGCAAAGCGGTTTGCCAGATCCTGCGCGGTCTGCGACGGGTAGTTGGTCAGCACCACCAGCGGCATGCCCTGTTCCTGAATGCGCGCCAGGAAAAGATCGGCGCCGGGAACCGGCGTGTTGTCATGCAGCAGCACGCCGTCGATATCACATATAACGTTCTTGATTGTCATCGTTGCTGTTTCTCATGATTTACGGCAGGCAAAAACGCGAAGATGCACACCTGCCTGAAGCGGCGGCTCAACTTTCCAGCAATCGCTGCAATAGTACACCGTTGAGCATTGCCCGCTTGGCCAGGGCGAAAGCGCCGATCGCCGAGCGATGATTGAGTTCGGAAGTGACCACCGGCAGATTTCTGCGGAAGTCCTTCAGTACCTGAGTATTGATGCAGCTTTGGATCGCCGGCAGCAACACTTTTTCGGCTTCGGTAATTTCCCCGGCGATCACCACTTTTTGCGGATTAAACAGGTTAATGGCGATAGCCACCGCTTTGCCGAGGTAACGGCCAACGTGCTCGATCACTTCGCTGGCCAGCAGATCGCCACGGTTGGCGGCTTTGCAGATGGCGGCGATGCTGCAATCGTCGAGCGTCAGCTTGCTTGGATAACCCTGAGTCAGCAAATGGCGCACGCGGTGTTCAATCGCGGCGTTGGCGGCTACGGTTTCCAGACAGCCGAAGTTGCCGCAGTGGCAGCGTTCGCCCAAGGGATCGATCTGAATATGGCCGATTTCGCCGACGTTGCCGTTATTGCCCAGGAAAATCTGGCCATTGACGATAATGCCAGCACCGGTACCCCGGTGCAGACGGACCAGAATAGAGTCTTCGCAGTCACGGGTGGCGCCAAAGTAATGCTCCGCCAGCGCCAGGCTGCGGATATCGTGGCCGACAAAGCTGGTGACGTTGAAACGTTGCTGCAGGTTATCGACCAACGGCCAGTGGTTGACGCTGATGTGCGGCATGTAGCGCACCACGCCCAGCGCCGGATCAACCAGACCCGGCAGGATCACCGCGATGGCGATCAGTTCGCGCAGCTTGCGCTGGTAGCTTTCGATAAACTGCGCAATGGCGTTGAACAGTGCATTTTCCAGCGTCTCTTGCGTACGTTCCGGCAGCGGGTAGTGTTCTTCACCGAGCGATTTTCCGCTCATGTCGTACAGGGTTATGGTGGCGTCGTGACGCCCAAGACGCACCGCCACGGTGTGGAAGTGCCGGGTTTCGGAGACAATGGAAATGGCGCGACGGCCGCCGGTGGAGGCTTGCTGATCGACTTCTTTGATCAGCCCGCGCTCCAACAGCTGGCGAGTAATTTTTGTGACACTGGCGGGCGCTAGCTGGCTGAGTTCGGCTATCTGAATGCGCGAGATCGGACCCTGCTGGTCGATCAGGCGGTACACTGCTGCGCCGTTGAGTTGCTTGACTAAGTCAACGTTCCCTATTTGTGCCTGTCCGCCAGTACTCATCAATAATTTTACTCGCTGTTCATTAAGTTAAACCTCGTTACCGTTAACGAGCGTTTTGGTGATATTAAAATCACGGGTAAATGCGGTCAGGTTTGCCACCTTGCCGGCTTCGATTGTGCCTAACAGGTGGTCTACGCCGATGGCGCGCGCCGGATACAAGGTCGCCATCCGCAGCGCTTCGTCCAGCGCAATGCCGACGTGCTCTACGCTATTTTTCACCGCGTCGATCATGGTCAGCGCAGAGCCGCTCAGGGTGCCGTTCTCATCCACGCACAGCCCGTCGCGATAGTATATTGTTTTACCGGCAAAAATAAATTGGTCAATCTCTGCGCCCGCCGGGGCGGTGGCATCGGTGACCAGCACCAATTTATCACCTTTCATGCGCTTGGCGTTACGGATACTCGCCCAGGCCACGTGATGGCCGTCGGCAATGATGCCGGTATACACTTCAGGCGTATCGAAAATCGCCCCCATCAACCCAGGTTCGCGCCCGGTGATATACGGCATGGCGTTATACAGATGGGTCGCGAAGGTGACGCCGGCGGCAAAGCCGGTGCGGGCCTGATCGTAGGTGGCGTTCGAGTGGCCGGCGGAGACCACGATGCCCGCCGCGGTCAGCTGTTTGATAAAGTGCGGCTCCACCATCTCCGGTGCCAGCGTGACTTTGGTGATCACATCGGCGTTGGCGCACAGATAGTCGATCATCTCGCTGGTCGGTTTGCGGATAAACGCCGGGTTGTGGGTGCCTTTTTTCAGCGGGCTAAGATACGGCCCTTCCAGATGCAGGCCAAGCGCCTGATTCGGGTGTTTTTTCAGATAAGTGCGCATCACATCGATGCTGTGCTTCATAAACTCGTCGCTGCTGGTGATCAGCGTCGGCAGATAGCTGGTGCAACCGGATTTTTCGTTGGCGCGCTGCATGATCTCCAGCGTCTCTTCCGAAATGGCCTCCAGCGAATCGTTAAATTGTACGCCGCCACAGCCGTTAAGCTGCACGTCGATCAAACCGGGGGCCAGGATAGCGCCACCCAGATCGCGCGTTTCCATGTCGGCCGGCAGTTCAGCCAGCGGACAGACTCGTTCAATCAGTCCATCAGCGATGATTACCGCATGGTCGTCAAGCACGTCGTGGCCGGTGAAAATCCGGCATTGGGTTAAAGCGAACATCGTAGCCCCCTGCAAAAATTAAAGACTCTTAACGCTTTCCGCTTCTAATTCGCGGAAGTATTTAACGGTTTTGACTTTCAGTTCCATGGTGGAAGGTTCATCGCACACCACAACCGCTTTGGCGTGCAGCTGCAGGCAACTGATGGTCCACATATGGTTGATATTGCCTTCCACTGCGGCTTCCAACGCCTGTGCCTTGGCATGGCCGGTCACCAGGATCATCACTTCTTCTGCGTCGAGCAGCGTACCTACACCTACGGTCAGCGCGTATTTCGGCACCAGGCTGACATCCCCGCCGAAGAAGCGGGAGTTGGCGATACGGGTATCTTCAGTCAGCGTTTTGATGCGGGTACGCGACGCCAATGATGAAGCCGGCTCGTTAAACGCGATATGACCGTCAACGCCGACGCCGCCCATGAACAGATGGATTTTACCGTAAGATTTGATTTTTTCTTCGTACTTACGGCATTCGGCGTCAACGTCCGGCGCATTGCCATTCAGCAGGTTGATGTTTTCACTTGGAATATCAACGTGATCAAAGAAATTACGGTACATGAAGGTATGATAGCTTTCCGGGTGCTCCTGCGGCAGGCCAACGTATTCATCCATGTTGAAAGTCACAACATGCTTAAAGCTTACTTCACCTGCTTTGTGCATCGCAATCAGATGTTTGTAGGCTTCGAGCGGAGTACCGCCGGTTGGCAGGCCGAGCACAAACGGACGCTCCGCAGTGGGTTTGAATGCGTTGATGCGCTGGACGATATGGCGGGCGGCCCATTTGCCGACTTGTGCAGTATCTTTCAGTGGGATAAGTCTCATCTAACACCTCTTTGGGTAAGTAAACTAAAGCTATACTGTACGGGCCTGTACAAGAGTCTAAGCGTAATCCAACTTTATGATTCTCACGTGAAGCGTCAGTCCCGATGATTTTTCGAATGATAAAATAAGTTTTGTGTGATGGCTAGCAATGTGGCAGCTTAAGACTACTTTTTGGTGATATAAATCACAAAAAAGGAGCTTTTAATTTGCGATACGAAATAATTTTTTTACACTCCGCATGAGTGATACGTGCCATGCGTTATTTCTAAAAGGTAGTGAGAGAGTTAAATAAACTACTAATAGGGTCCGTCCGCGGACAACATAGGGGGAAAAGGTGAACATTCTTAGTTATTTGCAAAAAGTGGGCCGCGCCTTGATGGTGCCGGTTGCCACGTTGCCCGCCGCCGCGATCTTGATGGGCGTCGGGTATTGGATTGACCCTACTGGTTGGGGCGCCTCCAACGCTCTCGCTGCTTTCTTTATTAAATCCGGCTCTGCCATTATCGAACACATGTCGGTGCTGTTCGCCGTCGGTGTGGCTTACGGCATGTCCAAAGACAAGGACGGCGCCGCTGCGCTGACCGGCTTTGTCGGCTTCCTGGTATTAACCACCCTGTGTTCACCGGCCGCCGTGTCGATGATTCAGAAGATCCCTCTCGACCAGGTGCCTGCCGCGTTTGGCAAGATTGAGAACCAGTTCGTCGGTATTCTGGTGGGTATCATCTCCGCCGAAGTCTACAACCGCTTTAGCAGCGTTGAGTTGCCGAAGGCGTTGTCGTTCTTCAGCGGCCGCCGTCTGGTGCCTATCCTGATCTCCTTCCTGATGATCCTGGTGGCCTTCATCCTGATGTATCTCTGGCCGATGATCTTCGGTGGCCTGGTTAACTTCGGTGAACACATTCAGAAGCTGGGCTCTGCTGGCGCCGGTATCTATGCATTCTTCAACCGTCTGCTGATCCCGGTCGGTCTGCACCATGCGCTGAACTCGGTATTCTGGTTCGACGTGGCCGGCATTAACGACATCCCTAACTTCCTCGGCGGCCAGCAATCTATCGAATCCGGTAAAGCGGTTGTCGGCATCACCGGCCGTTACCAGGCGGGCTTCTTCCCAATCATGATGTTCGGTCTGCCGGGTGCGGCGCTGGCGATCTACCACTGCGCGCGTCCGGAAAACAAAGCCAAAGTGCTGGGTATCATGATGGCGGGCGCCTTTGCCGCCTTCTTTACCGGGATCACCGAACCGCTGGAATTCTCCTTCATGTTCGTGGCTCCAGTGTTGTATGTGATCCACGCGATACTGACCGGTATTTCGGTATACATCGCTGCCAGCATGCACTGGATTGCCGGTTTCGGCTTCAGCGCCGGTCTGGTGGATATGGTGCTGTCGTCACGTAACCCATTGGCGACCCACTGGTTCATGCTGATCCCGCAGGGCCTGGTGTTCTTCGCCATTTACTACGTGGTGTTCCGCTTCACCATCAACAAGTTCAACCTGATGACCCCAGGGCGCGAACTGGCGGTTGCCGGTGACGAAACCGACGGTTATGACGTCAACGTTGGTACCGACGGCGGTAAAGACGAAAACGAAACCACTACCCTGGCACGCCGTTACGTGGGCGCCATCGGCGGTTCTGACAACCTGACCGGCATCGACGCCTGTATCACCCGTCTGCGTCTGAACGTGAAAGACTCTGCGCTGGTGAACGACGCGGTGGCGAAACGTCTGGGCGCTTCCGGCGTGATCCGCCTGAACAAACAGAGCGTGCAAGTGATTGTCGGCACCCGTGCGGAGCTGATTGCCAGCGCCATGCGCAACGTGGTCGCCGCAGGTCCGATAGCGGCCACTGTAGCGCCAGCTGCCGCGCCTGTTGCCGAAGCCAAGCCGCAAGCAGTGCCTAATGCGCCTAAGGTGGCTTTTGAGACGCTCGTGGCACCGGTAACCGGTGAAGTGGTGTTGTTGGATCAGGTTCCTGATGAAGCCTTTGCCAGCAAAGCGGTGGGTGACGGCGTGGCTATCCGCCCGACCGACAAAACCGTGGTGGCGCCGGCGGACGGCACTATCGTGAAAATCTTCAACACCAACCACGCTTTCTGTCTGGAAACCGACAAGGGCGCGGAGATCGTAGTGCACATGGGTATCGACACCGTGGCGCTGAACGGACAGGGCTTCAAACGCCTGGTAGAAGAGGGCGCTGAGGTGAAAGCCGGCCAGCCGATTCTTGAGCTGGATCTGGACTTCCTGAACGCCAATGCCCGCTCGATGATAAGCCCGGTGGTGGTCAGCAACTCTGACGACTACGCAGGTCTGGCGGCGCTGGCGACCGGTTCCGTGGTGGCCGGCCAGACCAAGTTGTTCGACATCCAGAAGTAAAGTGTTTTACCTGAGTAGTACCCAGGGTGTTTAACGAGTCATGACGGAACACACCCTACCTTTGGCGGGAAGAGAGCGATCTCTTCCCGCTTTTTTATGGGCGCAATTTGCCCCTTTGTGGTGCTGTGGTCTATTGCGGTGCAGCGCGGCACATTTTTCGTGAAACAAACGGTTGTTTCCGGGCGTGGCTTGTTGGATCATAGGCGGTTATGTGTAGCGCTTTGCATTGAGGAATAGTCAAATGAGTGAGGCTGAAGCCCGCCCAACCAATTTTATCCGTCAGATCGTCGATGAAGATCTGGCGTCAGGGAAACACGCGTCGGTACATACCCGTTTCCCGCCGGAGCCAAATGGCTATCTGCATATCGGCCATGCCAAATCCATCTGCCTGAACTTCGGCATCGCCCAGGATTATCAGGGGCAGTGCAACCTGCGTTTCGATGACACCAACCCGGTAAAAGAAGACATCGAATTCGTTGAGTCAATCAAGCACGACGTAGAGTGGCTGGGCTTTGAGTGGAGCGGCAACGTCCGTTACTCCTCGGATTACTTCGATCAATTGCACCACTATGCGGTTGAGCTGATCAACAAAGGTCTGGCCTATGTCGACGAACTGTCGCCTGAGCAGATCCGCGAATATCGCGGCAGCCTGACGGCGCCTGGCAAAGACAGCCCATATCGCGGCCGCAGCGTGGAAGAGAATCTGGCGCTGTTTGAGAAAATGCGCAAGGGTGAGTTTGCCGAAGGCGCTGCCTGCCTGCGAGCCAAAATCGACATGGCTTCACCGTTCATCGTGATGCGCGATCCGGTGCTGTACCGCATTAAATTTGCAGAACACCATCAGACCGGCAACAAGTGGTGCATCTACCCGATGTACGATTTCACCCACTGCATTTCCGATGCGCTGGAAGGGATCACCCATTCGCTGTGTACGCTGGAGTTCCAGGACAACCGCCGTCTGTATGACTGGGTGCTGGATAACATCACCATCCCTTGCCATCCGCGTCAGTACGAGTTCTCGCGCCTCAATCTTGAGTACGCCATCATGTCGAAGCGCAAGCTGAACCAGTTGGTGACCGAGAACATCGTTGAAGGCTGGGATGATCCGCGTATGCCGACCGTTTCCGGTCTGCGCCGCCGTGGTTATACCGCGGCTTCAATCCGTGAGTTCTGCCAGCGCATCGGTGTGACCAAGCAGGATAACAACGTTGAAATGGTGGCGCTGGAGGCTTGCATTCGTGAGGATCTGAACGAAAACGCGCCGCGTGCGATGGCCGTGCTGGATCCGGTGAAAGTGATCATCGAGAACCGGGCGGAAGGTGTGGAAATGGTCACCATGCCAAACCACCCGAACAAGCCGGAAATGGGCAGCCGCGAAGTGCCGTTCAGCAGTGAGATTTATATCGATCGCGCCGACTTCCGCGAAGAAGCCAACAAGCAATACAAGCGTCTGGTGCTGGGCAAAGAAGTGCGTCTGCGCAATGCGTATGTGATCAAGGCTGAACGCGTTGAAAAGGATGCCGAGGGTGAGATCACCACCATCTTCTGCAGCTACGATGCGGACACGCTGAGCAAGGATCCTGCCGATGGCCGCAAGGTGAAAGGCGTGATCCACTGGGTCTCCGCTGCACATGCGCTGCCGGCGGAAATCCGCCTGTACGATCGCCTGTTCAACGTGCCGAACCCGGCGGCGGCAGAGGATTTCCTCGCCACCATCAACCCGGAGTCGCTGGTCGTCAAGCATGGCTTCGTGGAACCAAGCCTGGCTGCTGCACAGCCGGAAAAAGCCCACCAGTTCGAACGTGAAGGCTATTTCTGCGCCGACAGCCGCGACTCTTCGGCTGAGCATCTGGTGTTTAACCGCACCGTTGGCCTGCGTGACACTTGGGCGAAAATCGACGCCTGAGCGTGATACACCGCTGATGGATGAAAGCGCAACTTCGGTTGCGCTTTTTTTATGGTGTTTGCCTCTTTTCCCCTCCGATCATGCCTCATTTCATCAATCTGATTTAAAACTTTCATCACAGCGATTAATCATCAATTCCTTGATATAAAGCACCCTTCAGTTAATATTATCTTATATATTCGTGATGCGAATTAATGTCATTTGGAGAGCGCTCTCATAGTTTCCTTTCTGGCTGACGATTTTCATTGAGCTGAAACCATTAATCGTCTCTGATTGACCTTGTATCAGTATTTATTCTGATTTTATTGAATTTTTTATTCGACATCCTCATTGCATAGCGGCGTAACGATATCTCATCGATATGTGCTCTTTGTCATACTTTGACAAATCTCTCTCATTTTTCATTTGATAATTCGCGTCGCGAAAAATAGTCTGTCTGTAGCAATAAGTGCTGTGGGGATTTCACCCCGCCGCAATATTTTTTTACCCGATTGGGTTTTTTATTGGCAGTCGTGCAGGGCAGTGGTGAACACGGGCGGCTGCAACTTTTAAAGTTAAGTCAAAGAGGAATTTCATTATGGGTACGCACGGTGCTCAGCGTAAAACGCTGGCGCTCGCTATAGCGGGTGCGCTGTTGGGAACAGGGTTTGCCATGGCCCCTGAGGCGAAAGCCGCAGGGTTTGTCGATGATTCCACGCTGACCGGCGGTATTTATTACTGGCAACGTGAGCGCGACCGTAAAGATCTCAATCCGACCAGTGACGATTACAATAAATACACCACCAACCTGTCGCACTCGACGGCTAACCTGAGCCTGGATTTCGCTTCGGGCTATGCCTGGGATATGTTCGGTCTGGACGTGGGCGCGTTCACCGCCATTGAGCTGGCCGAGTCCAGCGCCAGTGGCCACCCGAACGAAATCGCATTCTCCTCGAAAAACCGTACCTATGATGAAGATTACAGCGGCGACAAAGGCGGCATCAGCTTGTATAAAGCGGCCGGTAAGTTCAAATACGGCCCGCTTTGGGCGCGTGCCGGTTATATCCAGCCAAGCGGTCAGACGCTGCTGGCGCCGCACTGGAGTTTTATGCCTGGCACCTATCAGGGGGCCGAGGCCGGCGCCAAGTTTGACTACGGCGATGCCGGCGCGTTGAGCTTCTCCTACATGTGGACCAATAAGTACAAGGCGCCATGGCATATCGAGATGGACGACTTCCGCCAAAACGATAAAAAAACCGGCGTGTCTTACCTGCACTCATTAGGCGCCAAGTACGACTTCAAAAATGATTTGGTGCTGGAAGCGGCGTTCGGTCAGGCCCAGGGCTATGTAAACCAATATTTCACCAAGGCGTCTTATAAGTTCGATCTGTTGGGCAACCCGTTAACCACCAGCTACCAGTTCTACGGTGCGGAAGACCGCATCAGCGACAAAAACGATGCTAACAGCATTTACGATGGCCTGGCCTGGCTGCAGGCGTTGACCTTCGGCTACACCACCGGTCAGTTCAACTGGCGGCTGGAAGGCACCATGGTGAAAGCCGAAGGCAATCAGGGCTTCTTCCTGCAGCGTATGACGCCAACCTACGCCTCCTCCAACGGCCGCCTCGACGTGTGGTGGGATAACCGCTCCGACTTCAACGCCAACGGCGAGAAAGCCGTTTATGCCGGCGTGATGTACGACCTGAGCAACTGGAATCTTCCGGGCATGGCGGTGGGCGGTTCTTACGTGTATGCCTGGGATGCCAAACCAAGCACCAACCCGATCTACGATCAGAGCCAGCGCCTGAAAGAGAGCGCCTGGAGTCTGGACGCCATGTACACCGTTCAGGAAGGCCGTGCCAAAGGCACCTTGCTGAAACTGCATTACACCCAGTACGACAATCACACCAATATCCCAAGCTGGAGCGGCGGTTACGGCAACATCTTCCAGGATGAGAAAGACGTCAAATTCATGGTTATCGCGCCATTCACCATCTTCTGATGCCTTCCCCGGCGGTGACGCCGGGGATGCTTAAAAGGGAATATAACGATGAAAAAAATGATGCTGACGTTGGCCGCCGTGGTCACGTTGAATGCCTGTGTGCAGCCCGCCGCACCGCCGGAAGATACCAAATTGAAACAGGCGTACAGCGCCTGCATTAACACTGCGGAAGGTTCGCCGGAAAAACTGCAGTCGTGCCAGGCGGTGCTGAACGTGCTGCGGCAAGAAAAGCAGCACCAACAGTTTGCCGCGCAGGAAACGGTGCGCGTGATGGATTATCAAAGCTGCATTCAGGCAGCCCACAGCGGTAACGGCCAGGCCTACGACGCCAAATGCGGCAAGATTTGGAAAGAGATCCGCGAAAATAACAATTAATTAAGGATGATGTTAACGATGAACAAATTTAAATTGAACGCGCTTGCTGCCCTGACGGCGACCGTTGGATTGTTTGGCGGCGTGGGGAACGCAATGGCCGATCAACAGCTGGTGGATCAACTGAGCCAGTTAAAACTGAATTTAAAGATGGTGGACAACCGCGCGGCCGACAGTGGCCTGGACTGTGGCAAGCTGGGGGCCGACTGGGCGGCCTGCAATAAAGTCGTGATCAGCCTGACCAGCGATAATCAGGACATTAAAGGCCAAGACTGGGCGATTTATTTTCACAGTGCCCGCCAGACCATGAGAGTGGATAACGACCAGTTTAGGGTCTCTCATTTGACCGGGGATCTGTACAAACTGGAACCGACCGATAAATTTACCGGGTTCCCGGCCGGTAAAGCGGTGGAAATTCCGATTATTGCGGAATACTGGCAGCTGTTTAAAACCGACTTCGTGCCGCGCTGGTACGCGACCTCCGGTGATGCCAAGCCAAAAGTTCTGGTTAATACCGATACCGAAGATCTGAATCAGTTCGTCGCGCCCTTTACCGGCGACCAGTGGAAGCGCACCAAGGATGACAACAATATCCTGATGACGCCGGCCTCTCGCTTCACTAAAAACGCCGAACTGAAAACCTTACCGGCAGCGTCGCTGCGTGGCCAAATCGTGCCGACGCCGCTGGAAGTGAAAGTGCACCCGCAGGATGTGGATCTGAGCAAAGGCGTGGCGCTTGAACTGAGCGCGTTGAGCAAGCCTGCTGCCGACGCGGCGGCTGAACGCTTTACGCTGCTGGGGGTGACCGATAACGCGGGCGGCTACCCAATCAAAACCGATATCCAGCCGGGTAAATTTAAAGGTGAGCTGGCGGTGCCGGGCGCTTATGAGCTGAAGATTGGCAACAAGGAAGCGCGGGTCATCGGCTTCGATCAGGCCGGGGTGTTCTATGGCCTGCAGTCTATTTTGTCGCTTGTCCCGACAGACGGCAGCGCCAATATTGCCACGCTGGACGCTAAAGATGCGCCGCGCTTCCAGTATCGCGGCATTTTCCTCGACGTCGCGCGCAACTTCCACCAGAAGGATGCGGTGCTGCGTTTGCTCGATCAGATGGCGGCTTACAAACTCAATAAATTCCACTTCCACCTGAGCGATGACGAAGGCTGGCGCATCGAGATCCCGGGCCTGCCGGAGTTGACCGAAGTAGGGGGACAACGTTGTCACGACCTGAGCGAAACCACCTGTCTGCTGCCGCAATACGGTCAGGGGCCCGACGTGTATGGCGGGTTCTTCTCGCGCCAGGATTACATCGACATTATCAAATACGCCCAGGCGCGCCAGATTGAGGTGATCCCGGAAATCGATATGCCGGCGCATGCCCGTGCGGCAGTGGTTTCGATGGAGGCGCGCTACAAAAAACTGCATGCCGCCGGGAAAGAGAAAGAGGCCGACGAGTTCCGTCTGGTGGACCCGACCGATACCTCGAACACCACTTCGGTGCAGTACTTTAACCGACAGAGCTACCTGAATCCGTGCCTGGACTCATCCAAGCGCTTTGTCGACAAGGTGATCGGCGAGATTGCCCAGATGCACAAAGAGGCCGGGCAGCCGCTGCGCACCTGGCACTTTGGCGGCGATGAGGCGAAAAACATTCGCTTGGGCGCGGGCTATACCAATCTGACCAAGCCGGAGGCGGGCAAAGGTATCATCGATCAGAGCAAGGAAGACAAACCTTGGGCGAAATCTCAGGTGTGCCAAGCGATGATTAAAGAAGGCAAAGTGGCCGATATGGAGCACCTGCCAAGCTACTTCGGGCTGGAAGTCAGCCAACAGGTGAAGGCGCACGGCATTGACAGAATGCAGGCCTGGCAGGATGGCCTGAAAGATGCGAAAGACGCCAAGGCATTCGCTACCCAACGCGTTGGGGTGAACTTCTGGGATACCCTGTATTGGGGCGGTTTCGATAGCGCGAACGATTGGGCGAACAAAGGTTACGAAGTTATCCTTTCCAACCCGGATTACGTCTACATGGACTTCCCGTATGAGGTGAACCCGGACGAACGCGGCTACTACTGGGGGACTCGCTTCAGCGACGAACGGAAAATGTTCAGCTTCGCGCCGAACAACCTGCCGCAGAACGCCGAAACCTCGGTTGACCGCGACGGCAATCACTTTACCGCCAAGAGCGACAAGCCGTGGCCGGGCGCTTACGGCATCTCCGCACAGATGTGGAGTGAAACCCAACGCACCGATCCACAAATGGAATATATGATTTTCCCTCGCTCACTGTCGGTGGCCGAACGCGCATGGCACCGTGCCGGTTGGGAACAGGATTACCGGGCGGGGCGTGAGTATAAAGGCGGGGAAACTCATTTTGTCGACGGCAAGCAATTGGATCGGGACTGGCTGCGTTTTGCCAATATCCTGGGGCAGCGCGAGTTGGCGAAGTTGGACAAGGGCGGGGTGAGCTATCGCTTGCCGGTGCCGGGCGCCCGTGTGGTGGGCGGCAAGCTGGAAGCCAATATCTCGCTGCCGGGCCTGGGCATTGAGTATTCCATCGATGGCGGCAAACAGTGGCAGCGTTATGACGCCAAAGCCAAACCTGCGGTAGCCGGCGAAGTGCAGATTCGGGCGGTAAGCCCGGATGGCAAGCGTTATAGCCGTGCAGAGAAAGTGTAAGCCTTAACCGTGGCCCGTCTGATTGCAGGCGGGCCATTTTTTTCAACGGTAACGTTCGGCGGTAATCAATCATGAATTCGATACGGCTGACGTTTCTGGTGGTCGCTTTTTGCTCCGGTATTGCCGGCGCACTGCAAATACCGACGCTGAGCCTGTTTCTTACTACTGAAGTGCAGGTCACGTCGTTATGGGTCGGGCTTTTTTACGCGGTTAACGCCGGCACGGGCATTGTGGTCAGTTTCTTGCTGGCAAAAAAATCAGATCGCCTGCGTGATCGGCGCAATCTGATTTTAATCTGTTATTTATTGGCTGCGGGCAACTGCCTGCTGTTTGCGTTTAACCGCAATTATTTGACGTTAATTACGGCAGGTGTGTTGTTAACCGCTATCGCCAATACGGCGATACCGCAATTATTTGCCCTGGCGCGTGAATATGGAGAGAAAACGTCGCATAACGTGGCGATGTTCAGCGCAATGATGCGCGCCCAGCTTTCGCTTGCCTGGGTCTTTGGTCCGCCATTGGCTTTTATGCTGGTGGTGAATTACGGCTTTACGGCCATGTTTATGTTTGCCGCTGGGATATTCCTGTTGGTCACGCTGCTGGCCTGGCGGATATTGCCCGGGGTGGTGCTAGCCGAAGAGGGCTGCGTCGGTATTGATCCGCCGCTGCGGCAAAAAGGGGCCTTCGATAAAGACGTTGGCCTGTTGTTTTGCGCCTCGGTATTGATGTGGACCTGCAGCGCCATGTATTTGATCGACGTGCCGCTGTATATCACAGCCGGGCTGGGCTTGTCGCATAGTCTGACCGGTTGGATCATGGGGCTTGCCGCCGCAGTCGAGATCCCGATCATGATTCTGGCCGGGCGTTATGTGAACACAATAGGCAAACGCCCGATGATGGCGGGTGCCATGGTGGCCGGCATAGTGTTTTACGCCGGCATGTTGTGGTGTACCTCGGCCGGCGGATTACTGGCTTTACAGGTGTTTAACGCGATATTTATCGGCATTATCGCCACCGTCGGCATGCTGTATTTTCAGGATCTGATGCCGGATCGTGCAGGAATGGCCACCACGTTGTTTACCAACAGTATTTCAACCGGCGTGATCCTGGCCGGAATATTACAAGGTTTTCTGACCGAATATGGGCCGCACTTCTCCGTTTATTTGTTAGCCGTAGTACTGCTTTTAATTGCTTTGCCCGTGGGGGGGAAAGTCCGGGAAGTTTAGTAGTTTCTGAGTGAGTCGTTTATTTTTAAACACAAACAAGGATACATGATGGCTATATTAGTGACGGGCGGTGCCGGTTATATCGGTTCGCATACGGTATTGGCATTGCTGGAAAGGGGAGAGGAGGTTGTCGTGTTGGACAATTTGTCCAACAGTTCGCCGGAGTCGCTGTTTCGGGTAGAGAGGCTGACCGGTAAAAAAGTGATTTTCTATCAAGGGGATATTCAAGAACACCATTTACTGGATCACCTCTTTCGCCAGCATGATATTCAGGCGGTTATTCATCTCGCCGGGTTGAAGTCGGTTCGAGAATCTACCGAGGAGCCGCTGAAATATTATCAAAATAACATTTCCGGCTCGCTGATCGTGCTGGACAGAATGCGCCATGCCGGTGTTCGGAAATTTATTTTCAGCTCTTCCGCCACCGTTTACGGGCCGGCGGAATATACTCCGCTCACGGAGAGTTGCCGCGTCGGGCAGACGACGAATCCTTATGGCACCTCCAAGTTTATTGTGGAACAGATTTTGGCGGAGTTTGCCAGAACCGCACCGCAGATGGCGATCACCGCGCTACGTTATTTTAACCCGGCCGGGGCGCACGAGTCTGGTTTGATCGGTGAAGATCCCGCAGGCATTCCCAATAATCTTCTGGCTTATCTGGCACAGGTGGCTATTGGCAAACTTGCGGTGTTGCCGGTGTATGGCAACGACTATCCCACCAGCGATGGTACCGGGGTACGTGATTATATTCACGTTATGGATCTGGCCGAAGGGCACTTGAAAGCGCTGGATAATCTGCGACCGGGTTTTAACGTGTATAACCTGGGCACCGGCAAAGGCTATTCGGTGCTGGAGATTATCCAGGCATTTGAACGCGCCTGCGGATTTAAAATCGCCTATCAAATTAACCCGCGCCGTGCAGGAGATATTGCCGAGTGTTGGTCTGATCCGACGCTGGCGGCGGAAAAATTAGGCTGGAAAGCCAAAAGAAGCCTGGAAAAAATGGTTCGCGACGCCTGGCATTGGCAGAGCAAGAATCCACAGGGATACGGCCATTGCACACCGCTGGTGGGAGGCTGACGATGAAGCTTGATGACGAGCATTTGGGATTGATGCAGCATGAGCTGTTTCGTGCCGACTATGAGGCCTGGATTAATAACCTGAAGTTAGCGTTCGTGAAATCTCAGCGCCAGCGCTCCCCGGCGTTGCTGGAACAGTACCGGCGTGGGGTCAGCCAGCTGCGGGCGTGGCTGGTTGAGCAAGGGCGTTTATTCGATGCCGCGCAGTGCTCCTCGTTGTTCTGCGTTCCTACTCGTCCGCTGGCCGCGCAGGAAAAATTGCTGCACCGCATTTGGCTGGGCGGTGCGATTCCCGACGATGCCAGAGAGGTTATTTCCCAATGGGGAGATGCGCAGCAGGCTGTTCGCAACACAACCGCCGACGAATGGGTCGGGATGTTGTGGGTATGGGATGCGCGGCAACTCAAAAATGAGGCGTACTTTTCCCCAGCTTCGGAAGTGAAAGGCGGTCTGCTGGGGGAGTTCGATGCCGGCAACCACCGGTTGCAGGTGCATTCGCTGAGCGAACTGGCGCAAAAAAGGGTCGGCGGCAACCTGGATTTTATCCACGCACTTCATGATAAGCGCTATTACGCCACGCTTTCTGACTACTTTCGCTTTTTGATCCTGATTGAAATGGGCGGAATGTATATGGATATCGACACTCTTCCGCACCGTTCGGCGACGTTTTTCCTGCTGAAACCCGAAGTGCCGGATTACCTTCAGTTTCTGCCCAATGGCGAGGTCAGCCACGTCAGCGGGTTGAATTTGTTTCTGGATGAAACCGGGATGATCATTGGCCGCAGCGGCGATAGGTCGCTGTGCAAAATATTGGCGGGTCTGGATCAGATCTATGCGGCGCAAAGCGGTGACGTGCCGGATAAAAACCCTCTTTATGAAAGAAGGCTGTTCGACGCGTTTTATCTGTTGTGGTGCCGCCACATCGGCAGGACTGTCCTTAGCCACGATAGTTTCTGCAAGGATCATGGGGTTCATTATGACGCTGTTCCGCAGGCGGTGACCTGTGGTATCCGCGGCATGCGCCTGTTGGAGGATGTGCTAACCAATGAGACGTTGCCGCTCGGGGAGGAGGAACTGCGCAGCTATCGACAGTGTATAAGCCGGCTGGAGCAGGTGGATTGGCAGCTTGAGCAACCGACGGATCTGGCGCGCCATGCGGAAATATTTACCGTCGATGAAGTGCCGCGCATGGCCTACCCGGCGCAGATAAGGTCCGATATCGATCACTACCATTACTATTCGGTGCTGTCCCATGACCGCGCGCTGGATCGGGTGAACCAGCTTTTTGGCGAGTATTTGATAGCTGATAACCGGCGGCAGATCGACGAAGGCAATTACTGGCGGTTAACCGTCGGAGCGGGCGATGCGGCATTGCCGCAAGCGCAGGGTGGGTTACATTTTCTGCCGGGGCGGCAGGCTGGCGAAGCGGACAGGATCCGCATGGCGAAGCTGCTTTTTGCCACCAGCTACCTGGAATACTGCTCTGCCGGCAACCCGGCCGGGATGGATCTGGTGTCGCTGCAGCAGGCGCAAAATATCGACCCCTATCTGGACCTGATTACCCTGGCTTACGATCGGTGCGGGGCGTTTATCGGATTTTTCACTGCGGCGAGTCTCGACGAGTTATACGGCGTTGAGGCGAGCTATCTATATCGCGATGAAATAAAGCCGCTCGATGAGGCCTACGACGATTTTGTGCACAGCCAGTGCGGTGCGGACGATTACTTTGTCTGCAGCCTGGCCATCGAGAGCCGATTCCGCGGACAGGGCCATTTTAACTCCCTGTTTGCCCTGATTAAGCAGCAGGCGCAGCAGCGCCGGGCGAAACATATTGTGCTGTGCGTATGGCAAAGCAGCGATGCCTGCCAAATCTACCTGAACAAAGGGTTTCGCGTTCGCGGCGTTTTCGACTATGCCTGGCCGATTTTCTTCGATCGGCTGCTTTTTCTTGAATATGCATTGTGACGAGTTTGCCCATCCGCGTGTCGGCGGGTGAGTTGACGGTGACGTGAGCGTCAGTGGGAAGTGAGAGAAGTACCGTGGAGAAGTGCCGCTGCAATTGTTGTCTTTCTGATGTGATTTTCCCCGGGCCTGTCCGGGGATTTTTTTGTCCCTTACCTGGAGGGATAAAAAAACGCCGTTAATGAAGCGAACCCCTGACCTGCACCCTGTTCAGTTACGCATACCGTCATCGTGGAACATAAATTTATGTATAAACCCTCCGAGCATTAAATAGCACGGATAAATCAGACAAGGATAGAGTGCCGGATGATAACCCCCTGTATTTTATCCTTTCACTATTCATTAATATTCTGCCTAGATACCGGAGCTGGAAAAACGCCAGCCTGGCGTATAATGAAGGGCGAAAGCCTGGCCTGTTTATTCTGAATGAAAGTACCTTTTAATATATTAGGCTTAAGGTTATGGTAAAGTGGACAAAATTAATTATAAAGCCAGAGTCTCTTGAGCAGAAAATTTTTTTATTATGCCGACCGTGCGAAAACTGCGATGGATCTCTTACCTGTAAAATGATTAACGTACCTCAGTTCAGCGTATGGCTGATTAACGGTCAGGACAATTTACAGTAACAGTGAGTTAATTTTTTCCGCATATTTCTCTTCTGCTAGGTAAAGTAACCTCCTACTGTAAAAGTTAATTTCATTATTATTATGAATTATTATTCACTGTAAAATACAATGTCAAGAGACTAATTGAACTAATTTCTAAAAAATATCACGGCAATGAATTACGACCAAGAAAAATCCCATTTAACAGGGTGCTTATTCAGAAATAAACGGCCTCGATAATGACGGTAAAAAAAATGAAACAAAAACTTAACGTGACAAAGTGTTATTTTGAATTAATGTACACATAAGAATGATTAATGTATCTGGAGAAGTGATGTCATCTGTTTGCGAGCCGGTTATGGCACAGACAAAAGCAGGAATGCTGAAATATTTAATGGGTAAACTAAAAAAAGACCGGATTCCAGATTTACTCGCCGTCACCTATGATGAATGGAAATCAGGAAAAGATTTAATCTTGCAGGAAGTGTCCTCAATCTTTGGCCGTGAAACGAACGTTATTGTGCGGTCCAGTGCAGTGGATGAAGATACCAAAGGTTTCTCAAAGGCAGGGGCCTATCTGAGTGAAGTTGTTGCTAATGATCCTGTAAGAATTTCCTTCACTGTTGATGCCGTTTTCTCTTCTTACGAGGAAATTAATCCGGGGAATGAAGTTTTCATCCAGCGCTTCATAGCTGACAGTACTGCTGCAGGTGTCGTTTTCACCCGTGCTCCCAAAACCGGCGCAGCATATTATGTAACCGAATTTGAGGAAGGTGGAGGAACTGATACGGTCACTTCCGGAAAAAACGGCAGGGTGATGACCTTTATTCTAAAAAAAGGATTCAGCGGCGCGATCCCAGACAGCCTGGGAGATTTATTTGAGGCCATAAAGGAAATCGAGGCACTGACCGGTGACATGCCTCTCGATATAGAGTTCGCAGTGTCACACGGCACGGCGAAAATTCTTCAGGTCAGGGCGTTGTTATGCCCGGTAAAGAGTTCAGACACACCCACAGAGGCTTATCTGCATTCGACGGCCGATCTTATTGAATCGGCCATCGCGCCAAGCCCTTATGTACTGGGTAAGAAAGGGATGCTGGGAAATATGCCTGACTGGAATCCTGCAGAAATCATCGGAACCCATCCCCGTAGCCTGTCTTCATCGCTTTACCGGTATCTCATCACCAACGCGGTCTGGGCAAAAACACGGAAAAAATTTGGATACCGTGACGTCAGCAACTCTCCGCTGCTGGTTATGCTCAAAGGCATGCCATATGTTGATGTACGCCTGAGCTTAAATTCGCTGATTCCCTCTGCTGTACCTGACGGAATAGCAGAGAAATTCATTGAGAGCCAGTTACTGTATCTTAGTAAAAATCCTCAGTATCATGACAAGATTGAATTCAACGTGGCCGTAAGCTGTTGGACACCATTAGCGGAAAAACGAATTAATGAAATAGCCGCTGATTTATCTCCGAATGAAAAGAAAAAAATACTATCCAGCCTCAACCTACTGACGAAAAAAATATTAGAGTCCAATAAAAAGATACTTTCCAGAGAGTATAAAAAAATAGAAAAATTAGAAACCAGAACGGCTGAACTCAATAACAGTAGTATTGACGATAGATCACGGCTGTATTGGATGCTGACCAACTGCAAAGAGTATGGAACTTATGCTTTTTCAACGTTAGCCCGACTGGCCTTTATCAGTGTTGATATAATAAAAGCACTATATTCTGCGGGGTTTCTTTCCAAGCACCAACACGATGCTTTTTTTGCAAGCATCTCGACCATCAGCAGCAGAATGCTGAGTGATTATGAGTCGTTGACACGGAAAAAATTTATTGAGCTTTACGGGCACCTCCGGCCCGGAACCTATGATATCCGAATAGCCCGTTATGACGAAGACGAAAACCGTTATCTCAGTAATACTCATAAAGCGGCTCTGTCAGGTGAACAGAAATTCATCCTGGATGCTGAGACGCAGGCGACGATAACGGAATTGTTCTGCGGAAATGATATAAATATAAGCTGTACCGATTTCTTCCTGTTTGCCAGGAAAGCAATCGAAGGCAGAGAGTATGCAAAGTTTATCTTCACGAAATCCGTATCTGATTCGCTTCAGTTACTGGAAAAGACGGGTAATGCTGAAGGTATATCCGTGGAGGAGATCAGTCATGCCGATATTACCTGCATATTAAATGCCATAAACTCTGGGCTGCCCTTAAACAGAGAAATTACGGACTTAATCAAAAAAAACAGGCAAGACTTTATGGAAACCCAGCACATGATGCTGCCTCCGTTGATAAAAGAGAGCTGCGAAGCGTATTCACATGTCATCACTGCATCGGTGCCTAATTTTATATTCACCGGCGTGGTAGAAGGGGACGTCGTGTCCGCCAGTAGCTACGATCTTGAGAATAAAATAGTCGGCATTGAGCAGGCGGACCCCGGCTACGACTGGATCTTCACACACAACATAAAAGGCTTCTTTACTGCCTATGGCGGAGCCAATTCTCATATGGCCATTCGGGCGGCAGAGCTGGGGATTCCGGCGGTAATTGGTGCGGGTGAGGCTGCATTTGAAAGATGGGTAGCGTCCCACAGCCTTCGCATCGACTGTGACAGCCATACCGTAAAGATAATTTCATGAAGCTGATTGCAATAACATCGCGTGAAATAAACGGCCCGCGCAACGATGAGAAAATGGATGCCCTAGATACGAGGCTTATTTTTTTTATAAAAAATATCAATATGATGCCAGTTATTCTTCCCAATGAACCTGCACTTTGCAACGCACTCCTTGACCGGATTTCACCTGACGGGTTTATCCTCAGTGGTGGTGGGGACATTTCCGCCTGCACGGGGACGAGAACCAGGCGTGACCAGATGGAGGAAGGCATCTTGCTCTGGGCTTCGCAGCACCATCGTCCGGTACTGGGAGTGTGCAGAGGTTTTCAGGTCATGCTGGCAGCTGCCGGGCTGGATCTTCACAGGGTGACCGGACACGTAGGTGCCGGACACTCTATTGAAGGCACCATCACTGGACATGTTAACTCATATCATGACTATGCCTGCGTAGCTGAAAACGCACACGTCAGCGTACTGGCACGGGCACCGGATGGAATCATTGAAGCCGCAACTTTCAGAGGACAGAAACGCATGGGGATAATGTGGCATCCGGAACGTGAACCGGAATTTAAAGAAAGGGATGTGCAGATAATCCGTGATTTTTTTTCGGGGGAACTATGACCAGCGCCGTAATTATTGCAGCAGGTAGAGGGAGTCGACTCGCACATCTGACGGACAGTGTCCCGAAGTGCATGATGCGGATCCATGGAGAAACACTGC
This sequence comes from Serratia plymuthica NBRC 102599, assembly GCF_001590925.1. Lineage (GTDB taxonomy): Bacteria > Pseudomonadota > Gammaproteobacteria > Enterobacterales > Enterobacteriaceae > Serratia > Serratia plymuthica. The sequence goes on along the minus strand of NZ_BCTU01000032.1, from coordinate 53,642 downwards.
TTGACCGGCAACTGAGTAATTTCGAAGAAATGGGTATTTACTCGATTGCAGCCGTCGTTGGCTACAAAAAAGAAGCTATAAGTGCCCGGGGCATACCCGTTTTTATCAATAGCGAATGGAACATAACAGGAATTTTTCACTCTCTGATGAAAGCGGACAGATGGTTATCTTCAGTTGAAACGATCGTCAGCTATGGCGATATTTTCTATCCGCAGGCGTTGATAAATGAGCTTCTGGAGTCCGCCGGCGACATTGTTGTCTGTTTTGATCCTGACTGGCTTGATTTATGGAGCGCCCGTTCAGAGAACCCGCTAACGGATGCTGAAAGTTTCCGAGTATCGCCGGAGGGAATTCTGCAGGATATCGGAGGTAAGGTCGTTTCTGCTCAGGATGTACAGGGACAGTATATGGGCCTGATGAAGTTCACCCCGAAGGGATGGGAAGAGCTAAAGGCGCTGTCACAGAGCTCCGGAATTATCGCTGAAACTATTGATATAACGAGTATTCTTTCGGCTGCACTGGATCACGGTGCAGTTATCAACACGCTGGCCTGCCGGGGGGAGTGGGGAGAAGTTGATACGCCATCAGATTTAGATTTGTATAACAGCAGGCAGAATAATGCGTCTCGCTGAAATCGCGGCCTTGCTGTATGACAATCCGCAGGACATTGATTCACTCGTTACGTGGAGTCCGGACGTCTCACCTGATAAGACTAATATCAGCAAGCCACTGTCGAGCATCTTGTGCGTTTATCCGGATCACGTCAGGTCAGCCGGTATTCCTTCCCTGCAGGTTCTGAATAATTTCCTGGATGAGTCATTTACCCGTAGCTTCAGTTGCCTGCACATTCTGCCGTTTTTCCAGTCAACCGGTGACGGCGGGTTTGAGATATCAGACTACAGGAAAATCCGGGCCTCGCTGGGCTGCTGGGCTGATATAGAAACCATTGGTCAACGTTTTGACCTCATGTGTGACCTGGTGCTGAATCATGTTTCCAACAGGCATCCATGGTTCGAGGCTTTTCAGGCAGGTGAGGCGCATTATCAGGACTACTTTATTACTGACGGAGATAAATACGACTTAACGTTGCTTGCCCGCCCGCGAAAATCACCGGTTCTTAGCTCTTATCCAACGGCGGTGGGGGAGATAAAAGTCTGGACAACGTATGCCCAAAGCCAGATTGACCTTAATTACCAGTCGGTGAAAGTGGTTCTTGAGATAGCTGAGCTGGCAGCATTTCTGTTGTCCAGCAGGATCAAATTACTGCGTCTAGACGCTGTTGCATTTATCTGGAAAAGGGTAGGTTCCAGCTGCGCCAATCTTCCCGAAGCGGGACAGATTATCCGCCTGATTAAAGCGATGTTGGATAACAATGCGTTTCATCCAGGATTGATTGCAGAAACAGATTTTTCATACGGTGCAGAATCAATAAATACTCATGTAGACTACTGTTACCGATATGATTTTGCCCCTTCGCTGACACATACCCTGGCGACCCGAACGACTCGGGCACTGGCCCGCTGGCTCAGCAGGGTCAGTGGTGAACGGGGTGCGTATGAGTACATCACGTTCATTTCCACGCATGACGGGCTCTATCTTCGACCCCAGCAGCCGATCCTTACACCTGATGAATTGGCACAGTTGGTCAGCCTTGCCATCCGGCGTGGAAACCATCCCGTGTACAAAAATGCTGATACCGGCGATGTTTATGAAATAGCAGGTCCCGTGCATGCTCTTTACGCTGACGAGCGGACGACCCGGCGTAAATTAATTGTGCTTGGCGTAGCCGTCACGGCTTCTTGTCCCGGGATCCCGATGTTTTATCTGAATACACTCCTCGACGCGCCTTACCTGGTGCGTACTGCTGAAGATAGTCTCCGAACCACAAACAGATATGTCTTTGAAGACGTCAATGGTATTTCAGCCGAAGACCGATGCTTGTTAGAAACGTGTCTGGATTTGATCGCGTTTCGTAAAACCGAATTTTCTTTTCAAGCTGACGCAACGGTTGAAGTGATTTATGAATCTGAGAACGTTTTGTGTTACGCCCGGAAAAAAGAGAACCGAACGGTTTATACCGTGATTAACCTGTCGTCACAAAAGTCAGCTGACCTGGACATGCCCGAGCCTGTAGAGGATCTGATGATTCCAGCAGGCGTAACGAACAGGGTTACTGTAAAGCCATTGAGCTTTTTATGGTTACTAGCCCGCTAAAAAAGGAATGTAATATGCTGTTTACCAACGATAACTCACTGGAGTACGGTAATGCCCAGCGCACTTTTTCTGCCGGGGAAAAGCTTACTCTGGACACCAACTATCGGCGTGCTCACCTTCCCCTGATCAACCCCTCGCACCCAGACGTTATAGCGGCCGAAGAGGACTACCGTGCAGGAAATTATGCTACCGTGCGCCATTCTCTGGTATTGCCTATCAGTGATGAACGTTTGCGTCAGACGGCCACGTTTGCCGCAATAGATGAAGCTCTGCGGGCCGCATCTTTTTCCGGAAAAGTAGCCTGGGATCTCCTGGAAAGGCGTAAAAGCCTGCTGCATGCAACGATCAGTAGCGGGTTAGGGCATACCAGTAGCGAATATATTACGAACGCCCTTCGGTCGTTTATAGCTACTGCTCCAGCCAAGAAATACAGGCTTGGCGGACTTTTCATGGGGCCGGTCAATACGGGAAGACTGTATTTCAAGGTTTATCCTCAGACCAGTGCAGGGGGGCATATTTTCGGTGAGATCCAGTCACTGCTTGGACTGAAGCAAACGCAATTTTTTCTCGTTGGGTACTATAACCTTATAGACCACCTTGACCCGCAGGAGACGCAAGAGCTGGCTGCTATCCTTGAGCGCTTCCGACATGAAACGCTCTGGGAAGAGGAACTCAGCGAGTTGTGGCTAATCTCAACGCATGATGATTTAGTGTTGAGCGGAAAAATAATACAAAAAATTAGCAAGCCTGCATGATATGAGGTTTTTTCAGCCTGATAATGTTGTCTGCAGCGCGCGCTTTTCATTAATGCTCTTTTATAGCTCAAGTGGCATCCTGATGCCGTTCCTGCCGGCATGGATAGCAGCGAACGGCTACAACGTACAAGAAGTGGCATATATCATGTCTGCGTGCATGTTTTCGAGAGCTTTTCTGACTCTTCTGACGGGAAATGTATTGTCTATGTTTGCCAGTATTGGGGCTTCGATAAAAATAACCTCGTTCATCATCGTACTGGTTTTTACAGCTGTGCCTTTCCTCCGGCATAATCATTTATCTACGGCGATATTGCTGATTTTGGGTAGCGGACTGATTTATAGCCTAATGCCTCTTGTCGAGCAGCAGGGCATTTCTGCAACCCGGACACGGCCGGAGTTATACGGCAGTCTGCGCGCATATGGTTCGGCCGCATACCTTGTCTGTAATGTATTCATGGGGCTTTTTCTTTCTGAAAGCGAATTTACGTTCATTCTGCCTTTCTCTCTGGCTTTCATTTTTCTGACGTTGAGCCTGTGGGCTCGTAACGAGACAGGTTTGCAGGCCAGTAAAGTAAAGGAAGCGTCCGTATCATCCGCTAGGTTGATGCTCTATCTTATCCCGGCTTTTTTTATCTTCGCGTCAAACGCTTACTATTATGCCTTTGGAGTGTTGCACTGGGTTGAGTCGGGTATTGCGCCTTATTACACCGGCGTGCTCTGGGCGACAGGTGTCATCTTTGAAGTGCTTGCCTTTCGGTATTTCAGCCTGTTGACAAAAGGCATTGCTCCCTCCGGTATCTTTCTGATCTGCGCATTATTTTCCGCGGCCAGATGGTATTTTTTCACCTACAGCCTTTCTTTTGGAATGAACTTTATATTGCAAATAGGCCATGCTTTTTCCTTCGCGCTGGTGTATGCAACGTCAATGAAGCTGATTGCGTCTCACATACCTGAATCAAGTCAGCGAAGGGCTCAGGTTGACTTCGCTTTCATAACATCATGTATATCTTTAGGGGGCGGGATGGCGCTGATACCCATTGTCCGTAACTTCTCAGAAGTTGATCCCTTTTTCATCATGAGCGTACTGTGCCTGCTGTCTATCCTTAGTCTGGCTATCCATCCGTTCATAAGAACCCCCCTGATGCCAAAGAGAAAAATTACCCGTCAATTACCTTAAAAGGCTGTAATTATTTCTGCCAGTGCCCCTTTGGTCTGGCCGGATTGGAGTGCCCCCGAGCCCGTAGACAAGTCTGGCCTATATTTTGATAATAGGAGGAGTCTATGGGTATACCACGATTTCGTCCGAGAACTTTAACTGATTTGGGACGTGTCAAACTGCGGCCGTTGACATAGGAGCGTCAATGATGTGGCAGAATCGTTCTTCAGTTCACTGAAAAAATAGCGCATCAGAAAGTGGATATACAAAACCCGGGACATAGCCCGGGCGGATATCTTTGATGACATTGACGTGTTCTACAACCGGACTGACGCCACAGCCATCTCGGTGGCGTCAGTCCGGAGGCCTTCGAAAAGGCCTCACTGTGAGGACAAAAACTGTCTGCGGAGATGGGGGTACTCCAGTCCTCAATGCCGGTCAGGGCATTATTTTTTGTCGTGCAAGGTGTCGTCTTCACGGCAATCACCGATTTCACAGTGACCATACAGGTAGAGGCTATGGTTGGTGAGCTTGATGCCGTGCTGCTTGGCGATATCACGCTGACGCACTTCGATAGACTCATCGCTGAATTCGATCACTTTGCCGCAATCCAGGCAAATCAGGTGATCGTGGTGATGCTGTTGGGTCAATTCGAACACGGACTTGCCGCCTTCGAAGTTGTGACGGGTCACAATCCCGGCATCATCAAACTGGTTCAGTACGCGGTAAACCGTCGCCAGGCCAATTTCTTCGCCCATGTCGATCAGTTTTTTGTACAAATCTTCCGCACTGACGTGATGGCATTCCGGATTTTGCAGTACTTCCAGGATTTTGAGTCGCGGAAGCGTGACTTTTAGGCCGGCCTTCTTCAATGCGGTGTTGTTGTCAGTCATGCGGATTCAGTCCTGTTACTATGCTAATCAAGTTGAGGCATTCTTGCCTGTGGCATCGGTCGGCACAAAGAGTTAATTGCGTGTCATTATAGAACCGGTTGCCCTAAATGGAAACCGCCGGTTGTTAACAAAGATATCATGGCACAATTGCATGTTACACACGCAACGTCTTGATGGATGGGATAAACCGATATCTCAGTCTACCTTGACGATGTGGGAAGTTACAAACATGTAGCTTCTATTGCAGAAATCCGTGCTGCCGATGAACGGCCCTGCTGGCAACACTATGCACTTTGCAGGGCTTTTGTTCAACCTTTGAGGGTTAGCCGACGATATCGGCCAGGCTCAGTTCTTCGCTGATCTGCTTCACCCAGGCTGCGACGCGTTCGTTGGTCAATTCCGGTTGACGATCTTCGTCAATCGCCAGGCCGATGAAGAAATTGTCATCCGCCAAACCTTTCGATGCTTCGAAGTGGTAACCCTTGGTCGGCCAGTGGCCTACAATCGCGGCGCCGCGTGGCTCGATGATGTCGCGGATGGTGCCCATCGCATCACAGAAATATTCCGCATAGTCTTCCTGATCGCCACAGCCGAACAGCGCAACCAGCTTGCCGTTGAAATCGATTTCTTCCAGCGTCGGGAAGAAGTCATCCCAATCGCACTGGGCTTCGCCGTAGTACCAGGTAGGAATACCCAACAGCAGAATGTCGAAAGCTTCCAGATCCTCTTTGCTGCTTTTGGCGATGTCGCGGATTTCCGACACCTCTTTGCCAAACTGCTGCTGAAGAATTTTCTGGATCATCTTGGCAATGTTTTCGGTATTGCCAGTGTCGCTGCCAAAGAAAATGCCTACATTAGCCATATCGCGTATAACCTTTAAATTCAATTAATTGCATTGCACGATGTTAGCGTTGAACGCGATAACACCGATTAAAATGATGACATGGCAAGAATCTGCCTCTTACCGGTAAGTGCGTATCATGCCAGAGATTTACCCCGGGGTTTTATCGCGTTTATGCGATGCCGGGAGGAATAAAACGGTGTTGATCGGTGTCATCCATAACACCGCGCCGCATGTGCGGCTGCAAAGATCAATGTTCCGGCTGTTCATCCGCCAGTTGTGCCAGCAGCATTTGCTCAATAAGCTCGCTGCGGCTGATATTGCGCTGTTCCGCCAGTTTGTTCAGGGCGTCCACCGCATCCGCGTTGATTTTCAGTTCCACACGCCGTAAGCCACGGACTTTATCGCGTCGAAGCTGATTACGCTTATTGATTCTAAGCTGTTCATCTCGGGATAGCGGGTTGGTTTTCGGGCGCCCCGGACGGCGTTCATCTGCGAACAGATCCAGCGTCGTGCGATCCGTTTGTTCTTTTGCCATAGGTAGCGGTACTGCAAGGGAGTTTGCATCAAAAAGCGTATACGCTTCCGGACGGTTCGGTTAACACACTTCGGGCCAATAAACCCTAACCCAAATTTACCCCCAGCCTGGCGTTACTGAACACGCTGAGCAGGGCGGCAAAATTATAGCGCGCCATATTACCCCAGCAGATAGAGCAACGACAATGTTTAACTGAGCCGAAAACGCGCTAAGCCGTTATCTTTAGCGCGTTTTTTCGCCAGAGGGTGGTTTTTATTCAGGCTTCGTCGAGAAAACGGTGGATGGCGCGCAGTACCGCCTCCGGTTTTTCCGCGTGAACCCAGTGGCCTGTGCCGGCAACCACATGCGCTCGCGCCTGCGGGAACTGACGCGCGATATCTTCGCGGTAGCTGTCCTGCACATAGGGCGACAGGCCGCCGCGGATAAACAGCGTCGGGTGCGGCCATGCGGGGACGTCCTGCCAGCCGGTGACGTTTTCGTATTGGTCTATCAGTACCGGCAGATTAAAGCGCCACTCGCCCTGATGAAAGGATTTCAACAGGAACTGGATCACGCCTTCTTCTTGCAGGTAGCTGCGCATCAACTCCGCGGCCTGCTGGCGTTGGGTGATGCCGGCCGCACTCACCGCTTTTAAGGCGGCGAAAATCTCGTCGTGGCGACGAGTGCGGTAATCCACTGGCGCCACGTCGATAACAATGAGCTTTTCAACCCGTTCTGGGGCGATCGCCGTCAGCGCCATTGCCGCTTTGCCGCCCATAGAGTGGCCGATCACAATCGCCTTCTCCAACTGCAACTCATCGAGCAGCGCCAGCAGGTCCTGCGCCATTTCCGGATAGGTCATGACCGCAGAACGAGGCGAAAGGCCGTGGTTACGCAGATCGACTTTAATCACGCTGTGCTGTTGATTCAGATCGCGCGCCAGCACGCCCAGGTTGTCCAGATTGCCGAACAGCCCGTGGATCAGCACGACCGGCAGGGCGGCGGAGTCGGTGGCCAGCAGTTGATAATGTAATTTCATGGCGAAGTTCATACTGAGAGAGATTCAGATTAGGGTATCATGATTAAAACACACGACGAATATACCCGTCGCCTTTCAAGCTTCAGCCTTGTTGGCGGAAACTTGAAATCCATAGGGTATAATAACTCGGATTTTTCTTGTTTCGGGCTTGGCAGCGCCGGCTATAGGTATTAGTCTGCTTTTTCCGCCCGCAGGCACATAGTTGTGTTCGCCCTTGCGCTTTTAACCTTATAATCCCATGGCTTGAATGCAGGATCTGGCTTCAGGTTCTAAGTAGAAAAAAACAGTACTGGATAAAGATGAAAACTATTGAAGTCGACGAAGAGCTTTACCGTTATATTGCCAGCCACACGCAACATATTGGTGAGAGCGCGTCCGATATTTTGCGCCGTATGTTGAAGTTTACCGCAGGCCAGCCATTGCGCGCCGTGCCTGCCGCCAGTGCTCAGAGCGCCGAGCAGGAAAAAGTCGTCGCCGCGCAGCGTCCTCGCGATCGTGTGCGCGCGGTACGCGAGCTGCTGCTGTCGGACGAATATGCCGAGCAGAGCAGAGCTGTGAATCGTTTCATGCTGGTTCTTTCGACCCTGTATACCCTCGATGCGGCGGGCTTTGCCGCAGCTACCGATGCATTGCATGGTCGTACCCGCACCTATTTTGCCGGCGATCAACAAACCCTGCTGGCGAACGGAACGCATACCAAGCCAAAGCACGTTCCGGGGACGCCTTACTGGGTGATCACCAATACCAACACCGGTCGTAAACGCAGCATGGTTGAACACATCATGCAGGCTATGCAGTTCCCTGCGGAACTGACAGATAAAGTTTGCGGCACTATCTAATTTAGCGAACAGCCCGTCATGGTGGCCGTGAGCGACATATTGCCCGGTTGCCGGACAGGGAATAGGGAGATATGTCGATGGCGAATAACCCACGTGCCGGGCAGCCGGCTCAGCAAAGCGATTTGATCAACGTGGCCCAGCTGACGTCGCAGTACTATGTACTGCAGCCGGAAGCGGGCAACGCCGCACACGCGGTGAAATTCGGTACTTCAGGGCATCGCGGCAGCGCCCTGCGCCACAGCTTCAATGAAGCCCATATCCTCGCTATCGCCCAGGCGATTGCCGAAGTGCGTCGCCAGCAAGGGGTTACCGGCCCTTGTTACGTCGGTAAAGACACCCATGCGCTGTCGGAGCCGGCTTTCATTTCTGTGCTGGAAGTCCTGACCGCCAACGGCGTAGATGTGATCGTGCAGGAAAATAACGGCTTTACGCCAACCCCTGCGGTATCTCATGCCATTTTGTGCCACAACCGCAACGGCGGGGCGCAGGCCGACGGCATCGTCATTACCCCTTCGCACAACCCGCCTGAAGACGGCGGCATCAAGTATAATCCGACCAACGGCGGCCCGGCCGACACCAACCTGACCTCGGTGATTGAAAAACGCGCCAACGAGCTGCTGGCGCAACAGCTGAAAGGCGTTCAGCGCCAGTCGCTGGACAAAGCCTGGAACAGCGGTCATCTGCACGCGCAGGATTTGGTACAACCTTATGTGGAAGGGCTGGTGGACGTGGTTGACATGCCCGCCATTCAGCGTGCCGGCCTGAAATTGGGGGTTGATCCGCTGGGCGGCTCCGGCATTGCCTACTGGCAGCGCATTGCCGAGCACTACAAGCTGGATCTGACGTTGGTCAACGACTCTATCGATCAGACCTTCCGCTTTATGCACCTGGACCACGACGGCATTATCCGCATGGACTGCTCGTCGGAATCTGCGATGGCCGGCCTGCTGGCGTTGCGCGACAAGTTCGATCTGGCGTTCGCCAATGACCCGGACTACGATCGCCACGGCATCGTCACGCCTAAAGGCCTGATGAACCCAAACCACTATCTGGCCGTTGCCATCAACTACCTGTTCCAGCATCGCCCGCAGTGGGGCGCGGATGTGGCCGTGGGTAAAACGCTGGTTTCCAGCGCGATGATTGACCGCGTAGTGGCCGATCTGGGCCGCAAACTGGTGGAAGTGCCGGTCGGTTTCAAATGGTTTGTTGACGGTCTGTTCGACGGCAGCTTCGGTTTTGGCGGCGAAGAGAGCGCCGGGGCTTCGTTCCTGCGTTTCAATGGCACCCCGTGGTCGACCGACAAAGACGGCATCATCATGTGCCTGCTGGCGGCGGAAATCACCGCAGTGACTGGCGAAAACCCACAGAATCATTACGAAGATCTGGCCAAGCGTTTCGGTGCACCGAGCTATAACCGTATTCAGGCACCGGCTACCCATGCGCAGAAAGCCGCATTGGCCAAGCTGTCGCCGGAAATGGTCAAGGCCAACACGTTAGCGGGTGACCCGATCACCGCTCGTCTGACGGCGGCTCCGGGCAACGGCGCCTCCATCGGCGGCCTGAAAGTGATGACCGACAACGGCTGGTTTGCCGCACGTCCTTCAGGTACCGAAGAAGCCTACAAAATCTATTGCGAAAGCTTCCTGGGTGCCGAGCACCGCGAAAAGATCGAGCATGAAGCGGTAGAGATCGTCAGCGAAGTGTTGGCCTCCGCCAAATAATCTCTTCTTTTTCCTGATGAAAAGCGCTGTTTTTACAGCGCTTTTTTTATGCCTGCAATTTAGATATATCTATTTACAAAGACCCGTTGCACATTTCGATATATCGATCTAGATTAGCTATATCGAAGTGAGTTAGATATATCTAAATCACCTCGTCAACTGACTATTCATTGAGAGGTAAAACCCTATGTTCCATCGATTAGGTTTACACCGCCGGCACGGTTGCCACCATGACGGCGAAGAAGGGCACGAATATCGTCGTCGCGGCGGGCGCCACCACTTTGGCGGCGAGCACGGCGAAGAACATGGACGTGGTGGGCGCGGCGGCCGTGGTGGGCGTCACCGTATGTTTGAACATGGTGATTTGCGGTTGGTGTTGCTGGCGCTGGTGGCGCGCAAGCCGAGCCACGGCTATGAGCTGATCAAGGCGATCGACGAGGCTTCCTCCGGGTTGTACGTGCCAAGTCCAGGCGTTATTTATCCGACCCTGACGCTGTTGGAAGAGCAGGACTTCCTCGAGCCGATCACCACCGGTAACGGCCGCAAAAGCTACCAAATCACCGCGTTGGGCCAGAGCGAACTGCAAAAACACCAGGCCGCCGTTGATCTGATCCTTGCCCGTTTGGCCGGGGCCGGCCGCAGTCATCATCATCACGGTAACCTGGCGGAAGGTATCTCAGAAGCCATGAACCGTCTGCGCAGTTTGCTGCGCGGCAACGTAATGCGCGCCGATCTCTCGCCGCAGCAGGTTGAACGTATCAACCAGGCGTTGCTCACTGCAGTAACGGCGATCGAAAGCGAAATGAACATTAACACGACAACGCAGGAGAACGACTGATGCCAGGCCACCGTTTCCGTATCACCGTTGAAGCCCTGAACGATCGCAAAGGCGATCCGGTCGATAAAGCGCCGTTGAGTTTTGAAGTGGAAAATCACGACGATATTCTCGGCATCGTCGAGCGAATCAAATCGCGTGAAGATCTGAATTTTGGCGAAGATAAAAGTGCGGCCTTCGCCGTCGGCCTGAAGCTGTTTTCGGAGGTGATGATCGAGAACCGCAAGCATCCGGTGTTCGCACCGCTGCGCGAGGCGTTCAAGGAGTTCATGGTGGGGTTGAAGAAGGGCCCACAACAGTAGGGGAGCCGCATGCGGCCCCCGTCAACCTCAAGGCATAAACCGGTACCCGACGCCGGTTTCGGTCAGCAGGTGTTTCGGCCGGGCCGGGTCGGCTTCCAGCTTTTGCCGCAGGTGCCCCATATAAATGCGCAGATAGTGGCTGTGTTCGACGTAGTTCGGCCCCCAAACGTGGCTCAGCAACTGACGTTGGGTGATCACTTTGCCGGAGTTGGCCAGCAATTCGGCCAGCAGGCGAAACTCTATTGGCGTCAGGTGCAGATCTTCGCCATTGCGCAGCACCCGGCGGTTGATCAGATCGACGGTGATTTCGGAAAAACTGACCAGCGCGCTTTCTTGTTGGCTGCCGGAGTGGCGGCGCAAGGCAACCCGCACCCGCGCCAGCAATTCGCCGATGCCAAAGGGCTTGCTGAGATAGTCGTCCGCCCCGGCGTCCAGTGCGGCGATTTTGTCCTCTTCGGCATTGCGCGCCGAGAGAACGATCACCGGAATGGCGCTCCACTGACGCAGATCGCGGATATAGCTCAACCCGTCGCCGTCCGGCAACCCTAAATCGAGAATAATCAGATCCGGTTTACGCGTGCCGGCTTCAATCAGCCCACGCTGTAGCGTCTCGCTTTCAAACACCCGCAGACCTTCGCTTTCCAATGCGATGCGCACGAAACGCCGGATCTCTTTTTCATCTTCGACAATCAGAATATTGGTTGGCGTGCTGCTCACAGTGCTCCCAGGGGGTGATTACAGATCAAAGGATTCGCCATCAATTTCGGGCGGTTTCTCCAGCGGAAGAACAAAACGGAAACTGGCGCCGCCGTTGGCGCCGTTTTCCGCCCAGATGCGGCCGCCGTGCACTTCAATAATGGCACGGCAAATCGCTAACCCCAACCCCACGCCGGGGATTGCCGACTCTTTATTGCCGCGGGCGAATTTATCGAAAATCAGCTGTTTTTTCCCTTCGGGAATGCCGGGGCCATTGTCCCAGACTTCGACTTCCAGCCACTCCGGCAGAGTATGGGCGCGAATGCCGATAATAGCATCGATGCCGGCGTATTTATTGGCGTTTTCCAACAGGTTAGTGAAGACACGTTCCAGCAGGCTGCCGTCGCAATTGACCAGCACCAGCTCAGGCGGCAGCTCGACCTTGATCTGGTGTTGGGTCAGCAGCGGCTCCAGCATATGCAACGATGCGCCGACGATCTCCTCCAGCGATTGCCACTCTTTTCGCAGGTTAAAGCCGCCGGACTGAATGCGCGCCATATCCAGCAGGTTATTCACCAACCGGGTGGTGCTTAGCACCTGCTGGCGGATCTGGCTGGCCTGCGGCGCATGACTGGAGCCTTCGGCCGCCAGATCGAGCGTCAGAATTTCCGCCTGACCGAACAGCACCGTCAGCGGGGTGCGTAAATCGTGGGACAGCGCCGCCAACAGAGAGTTGCGCAATTGTTCGCGCTCGGCGTCCAGCTTGGCTTCCTGGGCGCTGCGCGCCAGGTGCAACCGCTCCAGCGCACTGGCGATCAGCACCGTAAAGGTTTGCAGCAACCGCTGTTGTTCCGGCACCATCAGTTGGCGCAGGTTATTGGGTTCGATAGCCAGCAGGCCGAAGGTTTGCTTCGAGGTGGTTAACGGCAGCAGTTGATAAGGCACGCCGGGCAGGGTGTCGGTGCCGGCACCAGCCGGCATGCCTTTGTCAAAGCTCCAGCGGGCAATCGCCTCATCCACCGACAACAGCCCGCCGGCCTCGCCGACCATCTGTTGCAGCTTGCCATCCTCCTGCGGCAGCAGCAGCACGGTTTTGGCCTGGAAGCTGCTGGAGAGGAAATGGCGGCTGGTTTTGGCGATATCTTCGGGGGTCAGCGCCTGGCTCAGACCGCGTGAAATCTCATACAGGTGGCGGGCACGCTGTTCGCGGTAGCGGGCGACGCGAGCCTGGTAACGCACCCCGGCGGTCAGGTTACCTATGGTAATGCCGACGATCAACATAACGCCGAAGGTCAGCAGATACTGCATATCGCTGACGGCAAACGACCATTGGGGTTGAACGAAAAACAGATCGAAACTGGCGACGTTGATCACTGCGGCCAGCACAGACGGCCAGCGGCCGAAGAACAACGCGACGATCGCCACGCCGAGCAGATACACCATCACCAGGTTAGCCTGGTCAAAGCCCGGCAGCAGCCACTGGGAGAGCAGGGTAATCAGGGCGCACAAAGCTACGGCGACGGCACAGCCGCGCAATTGCATACGCCACTTTTCGGTGAAGTTACGGTTGTCGTGCTCTTTGCCGGGCGGCGGGAAGCTGTCGTTTTCCAGTGCGACAATCACCAAATCGAGATCCGGCCCCAGGCGGCCAAGACGATCGGCGAAGCTGCCGCGCAGTTTCCAGCGCTGTTCGCCACGCCGGCCGATAATGATTTTGCCCAGGTTATGCTCGCGGGCGTAGCGCAGCACCGCACGTTCTTCGGAAGGATCGGACAGGGTGGCGGTTTCTGCACCCAGCTCCTGCGCCAGTCGCAATGCCCGCAGGATCGCCCTGCGTCGGTTTTCCGGCAGCCGGTGCAGCTTCGGCGTTTCCACATACACCGCATGCCAGTGGCAGCCCAGACGCGCCGCCAGCCGGGCGGCGATGCGCACCAGCTTTTCGTTGCCGCTGTTGTGGCCGACGCACAGCAAAATGCTGTCGCGGGTGTGCCACACTTTTTCTCGGCCCTGGGTATCGCGAAAGGCGCGCATTTGGTCATCGACCCGATCGGCGGTGCGGCGCAGCGCCAGCTCGCGCAGGGCGATCAGGTTGCCCTTGCGGAAGAAGTGCTCGATGGCGCGTTCGGCCTGGCCGGGGATATACACCTTGCCTTCATTTAGCCGCTGGCGCAGATCGTCCGGCGGCAGATCGACCAGCACCACTTCGGTCGCTTCGTCGAATACGTGATCGGGCACGGTCTCGCGTACTCGCACCCCGGTTACGCCGCCGACCACGTCGTTCAGGCTCTCCAGATGCTGCACGTTCACGGTGGTGAGCACGTCGATACCGGCGTCCAGCAACTCTTCTACATCCTGCCAGCGTTTCGGGTGACGCGAACCCTGGGCGTTGCTGTGCGCCAGTTCGTCCATCAGCACCAGCGCAGGATGGCGCGCCAGCGCGGCATCGAGATCAAACTCCTGCACCAGCCTGCCGCGATACTGGATACGCTTTTTCGCCAGCACGTCCAGCCCGGTCAACAGCGCGGCGGTTTCGCTACGGCCGTGGGTTTCGACTACGCCAACCAGCACGTCCAGCCCCTGGCCGCGCAGGCGCTGCGCTTCTTGCAGCATGGCGTAAGTTTTACCCACCCCGGCACAGGCGCCGAAGAACACCTTCAGCCGGCCGCGCGGTTTTTCATTGGCTACCGCGAGCAGGCTGTCAGGATCGGGGCGCTGCTGTTCTTCTTCGACCATTACAATTCCTTGCGTAACAAAGCAAAAATGGGTTCGGCAAGCCGAACCCTCTCACTATGCTGAATGCGGCGTATTACCGCAATGCGTCGAGCGCCAGGTTCAGTTTCAGCACGTTAACCACCGATTCACCCATAAAGTTGGGGGTTGCCTGATCGGTGTTTTCGTCAATCAGCTTGGCGATTTGCTCCTGCGGCAGTTGGCGCGCTGCGGCAACCCTGGCCAGTTGATATTGCGCCGCAGCGATGGAAATCTGAGGATCCAGCCCGCTGCCGGAGGCGGTCAGCAGATCGACCGGGATCGGGCCTTTCGCCGCCGGATTGGCCTGACGTAACTGTGCCGCACGTTCGGCGATGGCTTTATCCAGCGCCGGGTTGGTGGCGGCCAGATTGCTGCCGGCGGACGCCATGGCATTATAGGCTGAATCACCGGTGGCTGAAGGGCGACCCCAGAAATACTCCGGTTTGGTAAAGTTTTGGCCGATCAGTGCCGATCCCACCACCTTGTCGCCCTGATACAACAGCGAGCCGTTGGCCGCGCCGGAAAACAGCAACTGCGACAGCCCGGTGGTCAACAGCGGATAGGCAATGCCGGTAATCAACGTCAGCAGAATCAGCATCACCAGCGAAGGACGTAAATATGACATGTTCATTTCCTCTTAATTCTTAACCGGCGATATGCAAGGCGACCAGGACCAGATCGATCAGCTTGATGCCGACAAAGGGCACCAGTAGGCCACCCACACCGTACATCCACAGGTTGCGGCGCAGCAGCGCTGCGGCGCTCATTGGCTTATAGCTCACCCCTTTTAGCGCCAGCGGGATCAGGAACACGATCACCAGGGCGTTGAAAATGACCGCCGACATAATGGCGGAAGCGGGGGAGTGCAGGTGCATCACATTCAGTGCGTTCAACTGCGGATAGGTTGCTGCGAACGCCGCCGGGATAATGGCGAAATACTTCGCCACGTCGTTGGCGATACTGAAGGTGGTCAGCGAACCGCGCGTCATCAGCATCTGTTTACCGATATGCACCACTTCAATCAGTTTGGTCGGGTTGGAGTCCAGATCGACCATGTTGCCCGCCTCTTTGGCGGCCTGGGTGCCCGAGTTCATTGCCACCGCCACGTCGGCCTGCGCCAGCGCCGGGGCATCGTTGGTGCCGTCGCCGGTCATCGCCACCAGCCGGCCTTCCGCCTGGTACTGGCGGATCAGCGCCAGTTTGGCTTCCGGCGTGGCTTCCGACAGGAAGTCATCCACACCGGCTTCGGCAGCGATCGCCGCAGCGGTCAAGGGGTTATCGCCGGTGATCATCACCGTTTTGATGCCCATTTTACGCAGCTCGGCGAAGCGCTCTTTAATACCGCCCTTGACGATATCTTTCAGCGCCACCACGCCCAACACCCGTGGCCCTTCGGCCACCACCAGCGGCGTACCGCCGGTGCGTGCGACGCTAGCCACCAGATCGTCTACCGCCTGCGGGAAGTGGCCCTGATTGGATTCCACATGGCGGCGAATGGCATCCACCGCCCCTTTACGGATCATGCGGTCCTGCACGTTGACGCCGCTCATGCGCGTCTGGGCGGAGAAGGGCACGAAAGTGGCGTTCAGTGCCTGCAGGTCGCGTTCGCGCAGGTTAAAGCGCTGTTTGGCCAGCACCACAATGCTGCGGCCTTCCGGCGTTTCATCGGCCAGGGAAGACAACTGCGCCGCATCGGCCAGATCCTGTTCCTTCACGCCAGGTGCAGGCAGAAACTCGGAGGCCTGACGGTTGCCCAGCGTGATGGTGCCGGTTTTGTCCAGCAGCAGCACGTCGACGTCGCCGGCCGCTTCCACCGCACGGCCGCTTGTGGCGATGACGTTAGCGCCCAGCATCCGGCTCATCCCTGCCACGCCGATGGCAGACAACAGGCCACCGATAGTCGTTGGGATCAGGCAGACCAGCAGCGCCACCAGCACGGTGATGCTGACGACTGACCCGCCTTTGGCGGCATCCACGCTGTATTGCGAGAACGGGAACAGCGTAGCGGTCGCCAGCACGAACACGATGGTCAGCGCCACCAGCAGAATGGTCAGCGCTACCTCGTTCGGGGTTTTACGCCGTTTGGCGCCTTCCACCATGGCGATCATCCGATCGAGGAAGGTTTCGCCCGGGTTGACGCTGCACTGCACCACCAGCCAGTCGGACAGCACGCGGGTGCCGCCGGTCACTGACGAGAAGTCACCGCCGGATTCGCGGATCACCGGCGCAGACTCACCGGTAATGGCGCTTTCATCTACTGACGCGCCGCCTTCCAGCACCTCACCGTCACAAGGGATGGTATCGCCGGCTTCCACCAGCACCACGTCACCCTTGCGCAGGCTCTCGGCGGACACTTTCTCGGTAGCGCCCTCGCGACTTGGCCCGGCCAGTTTCTTCGCCCAACTGGTTTTCTTGGTGCCCCTCAGGCTTTCTGCCTGCGCCTTGCTACGCCCCTCGGCCAGCGCTTCGGCAAAGTTGGCGAACAGCACGGTGAACCACAGCCACAGGGCGATGCTGCCGGTAAAGGCGGCGCTGCCGTCGGTCTGTTTCGCCAGGATCGCCAGCCAGATGACGGTGGTCAAAATGCTGCCGATGTACACCACGAACATGACCGGGTTACGCCATTGGGTGCGCGGGTCCAGTTTTTTCACCGCATCGATCAGCGCGGTACGGACCAATGCCGGTTCAAACAGTGCGCGTTGTTTGCGAGTCATTTCTTTATTCTCTCTCTATGACGTCTGTTAGTTTGCCAACCAGAGCTGCAGGTGCTCGGCTACCGGTCCCAGCGCCAACGCCGGTACGAAGGTTAATGCGCCTACCAGCAGCACGGTGCCGATCAGCAAGCCGATAAACAGCGGTCCGTAGGTCGGCAGGGTGCCGTTGCCAGCAGGCTGGCGTTTTTTCGCGCACAGCGAACCGGCAATCGCCAGCACCGGCAAGATCACCCCGAAGCGGCCGACGAACATGGCAAAAGCCAGCAGCAGGTTGTAGAACGGCGTGTTGACGCTCAAGCCGGCAAAGGCGCTGCCGTTGTTGTTGGCGGCAGAGGACAGGGCATACAGCACTTCGCTGAAGCCATGCGCGCCCGGGTTAAGGATGCCGGCGCGGCCTGCGTCGGTTGCGATGGCCAGCGCCGTGCCCAGCAACACCAGGGTCGGCGTGACCAGGATCGCCAGCGCGGTCATTTTCATGTCATAGACGTCGATCTTTTTGCCCAGGTACTCCGGCGTACGGCCGATCATCAGCCCGGCGATAAACACCGTCAGCAGCACGAACAACAGCATGCCGTACAGGCCGGAACCCACGCCGCCGAACACCACCTCGCCAATCTGCATCAGCCACATCGGCACCATACCGCCCAACGCGGTGAAGGAGTCGTGCATCGCGTTGACCGCACCGCAGGAGGCTGCAGTGGTCACCACCGAGAACAGGCTGGTGGCGAGAATGCCAAAGCGTGATTCCTTGCCTTCCATATTGATGTTGCTGGCGCTGCCCAATTCACCCAGATGCGGGTTGCCTGTCAGTTCAGCGGACATCACCACGATCACCGCCACCACGAAGATCAGCGCCATCGCCCAGATCAGCGCGTGACCCTGGCGGTTCTCACCGGCAACCTGACCGAAGGCGAAGCACAATGCGCACGGGATCAGGAAGATCGCCAGCATCTGCACAAAGTTGGTCAGTACGGTCGGGTTCTCGAACGGGTGAGCCGAGTTGGCGCCGAAGAAGCCGCCGCCGTTGGTGCCTAGCATCTTGATCGCTTCCTGCGAGGCCACCGGCCCCATCGGCAGCGTCTGCTGTGCGCCTTCCAGCGTAGTGGTATGCAGGTAAGGCAGGAAGTTTTGCAGCGTGCCCTGGCTGACGAAGAACAGCGCGATCAGCAGCGAAATCGGCAGCAGTACGTACAGCGTCACACGGAAAATATCGAGCCAGGCGTTACCTATGGTGGCGCTGGAACGGCGAGTGAAGGCACGGATCAGCGCAAAGGCCACTGCGATGCCGGTGGCGGCGGACAAGAAGTTTTGCACTGCCAGCCCGGCCATCTGGCTGAGGTAACTGAGGGTGCTTTCTCCGCTGTAGGCCTGCCAGTTGGTATTGGTGACAAAGCTGACTGCGGTATTGAACGCCAGATCCCACGACAGACCAGGGAAACCCTGCGGGTTAAGCGGCAGCGAACCTTGAGTCATCAGCAGAGCGAACAGCAACGCCAGGCCAAGCAGGTTGAACCACAGGATCGCCAGCGCGTATTGCCACCAGTTCATCTCGGCGGTGTCATTGCCACAGCAGCGCCAGACGGTGGCTTCCACCTGGCGCAGGGCGGGCAGCGGTTCGCCTTCGATCAGGCGTGCCAAAAAGCTGCCTAAAGGCCGGGCCAGCAGCACAAGCACCAGCAGGAAGCTGGCAATCAGTAAAAAGGCTGAAGCTGCCATCAGAAATCCTCCGCGTTGAACAGGGCATAAACCAGATAGCCCAACAGCAGCAGAACCAACAGCGCACCACCAATAACGCTGATACTCACAGGACACCTCCAGAGGTGTAGTTTTTGATACTGCGAGTGTAGGGAGGGCGGTAAAAAGAAGATGAAAAAATAGCGCTGGGCAGTGTAAAAAAAGTATAAAAATGGCTGAAATTACAGCGAAAAATGGCTTTTTAACGGCGGCTTTGTGAGCGGGTGGCGCGTTTCAGCCTGTGTTCTGCGCTGCCTGGGGAAGCGGTACGCGTAAACAGGCTGTAAATAACCATAATATAACCAATGGTTAGTTAGTTATTAACCTTGGTGTAACAAAATTACGGAATGGCGGATTTTTTTGCGATTTTTTGTACAATTTAGTGGTCGGATGAGTAGTAAACTTTCATCAGTTGCGCTAAAATTTTGTTCAGTTACCAAATTGTCGCATTTACATTGTCTACGCCAGCGCTGTTTTCAGAAAATCAACGGCCAGGCGTTTTTGAGGAGGTTCGCATGTCTACTTATCACGCTTATTCATTGCATCGGATTCTCCTGCGCCGCAGCGCAGTGATCCTGGCAGGGACTTTGGCTTTACCGGTTATGCTGTTCCGCAGCGACCGGGCACGTTTTTACAGCTATCTGCACCGCGTCTGGTCTAAAACCAGCGATAAGCCGGTCTGGCTGCAACAGGCGGAGCTGGCGTCCTGCGATTTCTACTGATCGCAGCCAGAGTCCCCTGAAACCCTCGCCTCGCGGCGGGGGTTTTTTTATGGGCGCAGCCCGCTCATTACGCAGCTAACTGTCGTTTCCCCGCGTGAATTCCTCTACACTTTTAGCATCGTCCAGGACTGTGGGAGCAAATCATGAGTGACAAAATTCCGGTCGGGATCAGCGCCTGCCTGTTGGGCGACGCGGTGCGTTTTGATGGCGGGCATAAGCGCCTGGCCTTTGCGGTGGATCAACTGGCGCCCTATGTACGCTTTGAGTCGGTGTGCCCGGAAATGGCGATCGGTTTGCCCACCCCACGCCCGGCACTGCGGTTGAGCAAACAACAACATCCGTCGCCGGCGATGCGCTACAGCAACGACGACAGCGTCGACGTGACCGACAAAATGCAGCGGTTCTCCGAGCAACGCGTCGCGGAACTGGGGCATCTGTGCGGCTATATCGTCTGCGCCAAGTCCCCGAGCTGCGGTATGGAGCGAGTGCGGGTTTACAGCGAAAACGGAAAAGAGTCGCGCAAAAACGGCGTCGGGCTATTCACGGCCGAACTGCTGCGCCAGATGCCCTGGCTGCCGGTAGAAGAAGACGGGCGGCTGAATGATGCCACCCTGCGGGAAAATTTTGTCGAGCGGGTTTACGCGCTGTATGAACTGAATATGCTGTGGCGCAAGGGGCTGACCCGTGGCGGGCTGATCGCTTTCCACAGCCGTTATAAGCTTTCGCTGCTGGCGCATTCGCAGCCGGAATACCGCGAACTGGGCCGTTTTGTCGCCGATATCGAAAAGTGGGAATCGCTCGAGGCATTCGCCATTGAATACCGCAGCCGCCTGATGAGATTGCTGGCGCACAAGGCGACGCGCCGCAATCACACCAATGTGTTGATGCACGTGCAGGGTTATTTCCGCCGCCAGCTCAGCTCGGCTCAGCGGCAGGAGTTGGCGCAACTGATCGACCGCTATCGCCAGGGAATGCAGCCGCTGTTGGCGCCGATCACCCTGCTTAAACATTACATGGCCGAATACCCGGATCGCTATCTGGCCGAACAACGTTATTTCGAACCCTATCCCGAAGCGTTGCGCCTGCGTTACGGCCACTAACCGACGAGGAGTTTTATGGCCACGCATCTGGTCTGGCTACGTAACGATCTGCGTATAACCGACAACAAAGCGCTGCATGCCGCCTGTTGCGATCCCGCCGCCCGCGTGCTGGCGGTGTTTATCGCTACTCCTGGGCAGTGGCGACAGCATGAGATGGCGCCGCGTCAGGCGGCATTTATTCACGCCAACCTGCTGCAGGTTCAGCAGGCGCTGGCGGATCGCGGTATCCCGCTGGTCTGCCATCAGTGCGATGATTTTTCCGTCGCTGTTGACTGGTTGGTGGCGTATTGCGCGCAAGAGCGGGTGAATGCGCTGTTTTATAACCGCCAGTACGAGATCAATGAACTAAAGCGTGATCAACAGGCGCAACGGCGTTTATCCGGGCAGGTGATTTGCCAAAGCTTCGATGACAGCCTGCTGTTACCGCCGGGCAGCGTACAAACCGGTGGCGGAGAGATGTACAAAATTTATACGCCGTTCCGTAAGGCTTTTATCCAACGGCTGACCGAATCCGACGTCCGTTCCTTGCCGGCGCCCAAACGTCGTGAAGGCGGCGCGTTGTCGGTGTCAGCTGCGCCGGCGGCGTTCGATTATCCGCAGGTTGAGGCGGGGGCAGATTTTCCCGCCGGGGAAGACGCGGCGCTGCAGCGGCTGCGCGCTTTCTGCCGCGAGCAAGTGCAGGATTACCTGCAACAACGCGACTTTCCCGCTATTGCCGGTACCAGCAGCCTGTCGCCGTATCTGGCGATTGGCGTACTGTCGCCGCGCCAATGCTTTAACCGCCTGCGCGCCGAATGCCCACAGGTGCTGGAAAACAGCGACAGCGGCGCTTTTGGCTGGCTGAACGAATTGATCTGGCGCGAATTTTATCGGCATCTGATGGTGGCCTATCCTGCGTTATGCAGGCACCGTCCCTTTATCGAGTGGACGGATAGGGTACGTTGGAGGAATAACGACGCACTGTTGCTGGCCTGGCAGCAAGGTGCGACCGGCTACCCGATCGTCGATGCCGCCATGCGTCAGCTGAATAAAACCGGCTGGATGCACAACAGGTTACGCATGATCAGCGCCAGTTTTTTGGTGAAAGATTTGCTGATCGACTGGCGCGCCGGCGAACGCTATTTCATGTCGCAGCTGTTGGACGGCGATCTGGCGGCGAATAACGGCGGCTGGCAGTGGGCGGCCTCAACCGGCACCGACGCCGCGCCGTATTTCCGCATCTTTAACCCGACCACCCAGGGCGAACGTTTTGATCCGCAAGGCACTTTTATCCGTAAATGGTTGCCCGAGCTGGCGGATGTACCGGACAATGCTCTTCATCAGCCCCATCTCTGGGCGGAAAAACAGCAATGCACGCTGGATTATCCTTTGCCGATTGTCGATCACAAACAGGCCCGGCTGGAGACGCTGGCGGCCTTTGAAGCGGCCAAGCGGGGGGAATATTAAGCCAACAGCAAGGAGCGAAAGAATGATGAACAAGGTGCTGGCCCTGTGCCTGAGCGGCTATTCAGCCCTGGCGCTGGCCGGCTTTGACGTGGTAGCACTTGGCGTTGACGGCGGTGTCAGCGACGGCAATCTGACATCCTATCTGATCCGCAGCGACAACCAGCCGCAGTACCTGGCGCTCGATGCCGGTTCACTGTTGCCGGGCATTGCCAAAGGGCTGGAAAAAGGCAGTTTCCCGCAGGTGACCCCCGAACTGGCGGCGCCTTATACCCCTCAGGGTTACGTGTTCCGGCAACTGATTGGTGGTTACTTTATCAGCCACGGTCATCTGGACCACGTGGCCGGGCTGATTATCGGTTCGCCGGAGGACGGCAAGAAAAATATTTATGCCCAGGCCGATACCATCCTGACCTTGCGCAATCATTACTTTAACTGGAAGGCTTGGCCAAACTTCACCGACGCCGGTAACGGATCGCGGCTGGGTACCTATCGGTTGCAAACGGTGCGGCCACTGCAGCGCTTTACCCTGGGCGTCACCGGCCTGAGCGGCGTGATGTATCCGCTCAGCCACGATCGTTATTCCTCCTCGATGCTGCTGGTGTCCGATCGCAGCGGATCTTTCGCCTATTTCGGCGACACCGGGCCGGATGCGCTCGAGCAGTCGCGCAATCTGGATACCGCCTGGCGTGCGCTGGGGCCGTTAATTGAACAGAAAAAGCTGAAGGGGATGATTATTGAAACCTCTTACCCCAATGGCGTTGAAGATAAAAACCTGTACGGCCACCTGACGCCGGCGTGGCTGTTGAAAGAGCTGAAAAGTCTGGCTCAGTACAGCGGCGGCGAAGGCTCGCTGAAGGATTTCCCGGTCGTGATCAGCCACATCAAACCCAGCCTGAAGCAGGGCGAAGACGTGCGCGCTACCATTAAACAGCAGTTGGATCAGGGCAACGATCTGGGCGTGAAGTTTATCCTGATGGCACAGGGCGACCGGCAAACATTTTGAATTGAAGAGAGAAGATTATGCGTAACCTCGATCTGGAAAATCTGATCAACAACGAACTGAACACCGTCGCGTTTCAGGACTATGCGCCGAATGGCCTGCAGGTAGAAGGGCGGCCTCACGTGAAGCGCATCGTCACCGGCGTGACCGCCTGTCAGGCGCTGCTGGATGCGGCGGTGGAGCAGCAGGCGGACGCCATCCTGGTGCATCACGGGTATTTCTGGAAAAACGAAGCGCCGGCGGTGCGCGGCATGAAACGCAATCGGCTGAAAACGCTGCTGACCAATGACATCAACCTGTACGGTTATCATCTG
Source organism: Serratia plymuthica NBRC 102599 (assembly GCF_001590925.1). Taxonomy (GTDB): domain Bacteria; phylum Pseudomonadota; class Gammaproteobacteria; order Enterobacterales; family Enterobacteriaceae; genus Serratia; species Serratia plymuthica. The sequence continues at coordinate 30,053 of NZ_BCTU01000032.1, read as the reverse complement.
CCGCTGGATGCCCACCCGGTGCTGGGCAACAACGCGCAACTGGCGCACCTGCTTGGCATTCGCGTTATCGGTGAAGTGGAACCGCTGGTGCCGCACGGCGAGTTTGAACAACCGCTGACCGGCGCTGAGTTGCAGCAGCGCATTGAGAGCCGACTGGGCCGTGCAGTGCTGCACTGTGGCGATAACGCGCCGGCGCACATTCGTCGCGTGGCCTGGTGTACCGGCGGCGGCCAGGGTTTCATCGATAGCGCGGCGCGTTTCGGTGTGGACGCCTTTATCAGCGGCGAGGTATCGGAACAAACCATCCACACTGCACGGGAAATGGGCGTTCACTTCTTCGCTGCCGGTCACCACGCCACCGAGCGCGGCGGTGTGAAGGCGCTGGGGGAATGGCTGGCGCAGCATCATGGTTTTAACGTGACCTTTATCGATATCCCGAACCCCGCCTGATTTTTCCTCAGGATCTGGCCCGGCCTGCGCGCCGGCTGGATCCTTTTTGCGCCTTAATTCCTTATTTTTTCAATGGTTGCGTTCTATTGACAGCCGGGGCTGCGTCACGCATAACTGGTGTGTTTTTCATCGCGGTAATTAAGGAGAATCAGGTGCAACGACAACGAGCGCGTTATTACCTGTTGGGTGAAAGAGCCATAGTGCTTGAACTGTCGCCGCCGATGACGCTGCCGAGCCAGCAGCGGATCTGGGCGCTGGCCGAAATATTTAATCATCATCCCGATGTGCTTGAAGTGGTGCCGGGAATGAACAATCTTACGCTGTTGCTCAATACGCCACAGGCCGACGCCGAAGCGATGTTGGCACAGTTGCAGCAGGGCTGGGACAGCGAGGAAAGTCTGATGCCGCCATCGCGCCAGGTGGACATTCCGGTGATCTACGGCGGCGAATATGGGCCTGATTTGGACGAGGTGGCGCACCACACCGGCATGACGCCACAGCAGGTGGTGGAATGCCATTCTTCGGCGGCCTATGTGGTTTATTTCCTTGGCTTTCAGCCGGGTTTTTCTTATATGGGCGGCATGCCGGAAAAATTGGCGACGCCGCGCCGCGCCGAACCGCGTCTGGCGGTGGCAGCAGGCTCCATTGGTATCGGCGGCAGCCAGACCGGCATTTATCCGCTGGTCACCCCTGGGGGCTGGCAGTTGATTGGACGCACGCCGCTGCCGTTATTCAACCCTTATGACATGCCGCCGACGCTGCTGCGCCCCGGCGATAACGTGCGCTTCGTGCCGCAGAAGGAGGGCGTATGTTGAAGATCCTGCGTGCGGGTATTTACACCACGGTACAGGACGCGGGCCGTCGCGGTTTCCGCCATCTGGGCGTTAGCCAGGGCGGTGCGCTTGACCTGCCGGCGTTGAAAATCGCCAACCTGCTGGTGGGGAATTCACCAGGTGATGCCGGGCTGGAAATCACCCTTGGCCAATTCAGCGCCGAATTCACCCAGTCAGGGTGGATCGCGCTGACCGGGGCAGGTTGCGATGCAAAACTGGACGAAAAACCGCTGTGGACCGGCTGGCGTTACCCGGTTAAAGCGGGCCAGCAGCTGGTCATGAACATGCCTAAACGCGGCATGCGCAGCTATTTGGCGATTTCCGGCGGCATCACCGTGCCCGAAATGCTCGGCTCGCGCAGCACCGATATCAAAGCTGCTTTTGGCGGGCTGGAAGGGCGCAACCTGAAAGACGGCGACAGCCTGCCGTTGGGCAAGCCGGTTTCCGTGCCGCAAAACAGCTGTGGCGTTAAGCAACTGTTGTTCAATAATCGCATCCGCGCCTTGCCGGGACCGGAGTATGCCGAGTTCAGCCCCGAGGCGCAGGAGGCTTTCTGGCGCACCGCCTGGCAGCTCAGCCCGCAGAGTAACCGCATGGGATATCGCCTGCACGGCAGCAATGCGCTGGGCCGCACCACCGACCGCGAAATGCTGTCGCACGGCCTGCTGCCGGGCGTGGTGCAGGTGCCGCATAACGGCCAGCCGATCGTGCTGATGGCCGATGCGCAAACTACCGGCGGTTACCCGCGCATTGCCTGCGTGATCGAGGCCGATCTCTACCATTTGGCGCAGATCCGTCTGGGCGAGGCTATCCACTTTGTTCCCTGTACCCTGGCGGAGGCGCAACGCGCCAAGGCCGAGCAGGATCGCTTTATCCAACAAATTGCCTGGGGGTTAGATGCTCGTTGATCTGAATGCCGATCTCGGCGAAGGCTGTGCCAATGACGAAGCGCTGTTGCAACTGGTCAGTTCCGCCAATATTGCCTGCGGTTTTCACGCCGGCGATGCACAAACCCTGCGTCAGTCGGTCCGTTGGGCGCTGCAATATGGTGTGGCTATAGGCGCGCACCCCAGTTTCCCCGATCGCGAGAACTTTGGCCGTACCCGCATGCAACTGCCGCCGGAAACGGTGTATGCGCAGGTGGTGTATCAACTGGGGGCGGTGGCGGCGATGGCCCGTGCCGAAGGCGGGGTGATGGTGCATGTGAAGCCGCACGGTATGTTGTACAACCAGGCAGCGGTTGAACCGGCTTTGGCGGAGGCCATCGCCCGGGCGGTGACGGCGGTCGATCCCGCTCTGCGGCTGGTGGGGTTGGCGGGCAGCGAGCTTATCCGCGCCGGAGAGAAACTGGGGTTGGCGACGCGGCAGGAAGTGTTCGCCGATCGCGGTTATCAGGCCGACGGCACGCTGGTGCCGCGCGGTCAGCCGGGTGCGCTGATCACCAGCGACGAACTGGCGCTGGAGCAAACGCTGGAAATGGTACGCCATCATCGGGTGCGCACGCAGGACGGCACCTGGGCGGCGGTGCAGGCGGAAACCGTCTGTTTGCACGGCGACGGTGAACATGCGTTGAGTTTCGCCCGCACGCTGCGCGAACGTTTCGCCGTAGAGGGCATTAGCGTCAGCGCAGATTAAGAGCAGTACACAACATCACTTCTAAAAAACGATTGGAAACTACCGAGGGACGATCATGGAACAGGCCATTAATCTCTGGCCATTGATTGGCATTGTCGCCATCGTGGTTGGATTTGTTTTGCGTTTCAACCCAGTGCTGGTGGTGATTGCCGCCGGCATCATCACCGGGTTGGCGGCGTTGATGCCGCTGGACGTCATTCTGGAAAAACTGGGTGAAGGCTTCCTCAATACCCGGAATCTGCCGCTGATCCTGCTGTTGCCGCTGGCGGTAATAGGTCTGCTGGAACGTCACGGGCTGAAAGAGCGCGCGCAGGCGTGGATCGCCAAGATCAAGAGCGCCACTGCAGGGCGATTGTTGATCGTCTATCTGTTTGTGCGTGAAATCACCGCCGCCATGGGGCTGACCAGCTTGGGGGGCCACCCGCAAATGGTGCGTCCGCTGCTGGCGCCGATGGCGGAAGGGGCAACCGAAAATCGCTACGGCGAGTTGCCGGAACGCACGCGGCATCGCCTGCGTGCCATGTCTGCCGCCACCGATAACGTCGGGCTGTTCTTTGGCGAGGACATCTTCGTGGCCTTTGGTGCGATCATCTTCATGCATAATTTTATGCTGGAGTCAGGCGGTATCCAGACCGAGCCGTTGCATATCGCTTTATGGGGCATTCCGACCGCCATTTTCGCTTTCCTGATCCATGCCTTCCGGCTTTACCGGATGGACAAACAACTCAGCGCCGAGTTGGCGCAGCTTAACCAGGCGGCGCTGCGGGCCAAAGGAGATGCCCAATGAATTTCCAACAACAATATCTCTACTGGCTGGCCGGCGTGGTGCTGTTGATCGTGGCGGTGATGTCGTTCCGCGATCGCGCCAACCCGCGCCGCATCACCACCGGGCTGTTTTGGGCGCTGTACGGCCTGGTCTTTTTGGTCGGCGACTGGACCTACAGCCTGCTGGGTGACGTGTTGGGCGAGGGCAGCAATGAGAAACGCATGCTGCATATCATCGTCGGCGTAGTGGTGATAGTGATGGCATTGATCGCCGGTTTCGGCGGGATGCGGCTTGGCAGCTACCATCAACGTACTCCGCAACAGCGTGAAGAAAGTGCCAAACGGTTGGGGAACCGGCTGTTTATTCCTGCGCTGGCTATTCCGGTGGTGACGGTGGCCGGCGTGTTGCTGTTCAACAATATTCCGGCTCTGCAGCAGGCGGTGTTCGGCAGCGGCAATCACGCCACGTTGATTACGCTGTTCTCGATGGCGCTGGGTGTGGTGCTGGGCGGCATTATTGCGGTGCGAATGACTCGTGAAACCCTTTCGCAGCCGATACAGGAAGCGCGTCGTCTGTTGGATTCGGTCGGCTGGGCGTTTATTTTGCCGCAGATTCTGGCCACGCTGGGGCTGCTGTTCACTGCTGCCGGCGTCGGCACCGCGATTTCCCATCTGACCCAGGAATACCTGGCGGTCGACAATCGCTTTATCGCCGTGGCGGTTTACGCCATCGGCATGGCTCTGCTGACCATGGTGATGGGCAACGCTTTCGCCGCCTTCCCGATCGTCACTGCCGGTATCGGCATCCCGATCCTGGTACTGCAACACGGCGGTAATCCGGCGGTCATGGCGGCAATCGGCATGTTTTCCGGTTATTGCGGCACGCTGATGACGCCAATGGCTGCTAACTTTAATATTGTGCCGGCGGCGTTGCTGGAATTGCCGGACAAGAATGCGGTGATCAAGGCGCAGGTGCCGACCGGGGCGCTGTTGCTGTTGGTGAACGTGTTCCTGCTTTATTTCCTGATGTTTTTGTAGGAGAACCCATGCAAAAGGTATTGATTACGGGCTTTGAGCCCTTTGGCGGAGAACGCGTTAATCCTTCGTGGGAAGTGGTAAAGCAACTGAACGACAGGGAATTTGTTGGCACGCGCATCATTGCGCGCCAGCTGCCCTGCGTGTTTGGCGTAGCGCTTGAGGTGCTGAACGCGGCGATTGATGAGGTAAAGCCGGTGATGGTACTGGCCATCGGCCAGGCCGGAGGACGCACCGATATCACTATAGAGCGGGTAGCGATCAACGTCGATGATGCGCGCATTCCTGATAATCAGGGCCGGCAGCCGATCGACGAACCGATCCTTGAAGCCGGGCCGGCGGCCTATTTCAGCACCTTGCCGATAAAGGCGATGGTCAACTCGATGCGTGAAGCCGGCATACCCGCTTCGGTATCGCAAACCGCCGGGACCTATGTCTGCAACCACGTGATGTACGGCCTGTTGCACCGGTTAAACGGCCAGCAAGAGATTAAGGGCGGGTTTATTCATATCCCTTATCTGCCGGAGCAGGCTGCCGCCCACCCTGGCGCACCCAGCATGGCGTCGCAGACGGTGCTGTTCGCTCTGGAGTTGGCTATCTCCATCGCGTTGCAGGTGGAGCACGATCTGAAAGTGGTTGGCGGCGCGACGCATTAATCGTGTTTTCTATGGGCCTCTCGCTGCGGAGGCCCGGCTAATTCAGGAGTTGCAATATGCCGGAAGGACCGGAAATTCGCCGGGCGGCGGATGCGCTGGCTGCGGCGGTGATCGACCAGCCGCTGACGGAAGTGGGCTTCGCTTTTCCCCAGCTTAAACATTACCGCGATCGGTTAATCGGGGAACGTATCATTGCTATCGAGCCACGCGGCAAGGCGCTGCTGACCCACTTTTCTAACGGGCTGACGATGTACAGCCACAACCAGCTGTATGGCGTGTGGAAAGTGGCAAAAGCGGGAGAATCGCCGGATACCAAGCGTGATTTGCGCGTGCGGCTGGAAACGGCGCAGCAGGCGATTTTATTGTACAGCGCCTCGGAGATCACCCTGGGCCCGCGCGAAGAGATTGAACAACATCCGTTTTTGCAACGCATTGGTCCCGATGTGCTGGATATGTCGCTGACGGTGACAATGGTGGCACAACGGCTGCTGTCGCCGGCGTTTCGCCGCCGACAATTGGGGGGCATGCTGCTCGACCAGGGGTTTCTTGCCGGGTTGGGCAACTACCTGCGCGCCGAAATTCTCTGGCAGGCGGAACTGGCGCCACAGCACCGGCCACAGGACCTGATGCCGGAAACGCTGCAGCGGCTGGCGCAGGCTCTGCTGGCGGTGCCTCGCCTGTCTTACCAGACGCGCGGGCAGGTGGATGAGAATCGCCATCATGGCGCACTGTTCAGCTTTAAGGTTTTCCACCGCAGCGGTGAGCCTTGCGAGCGCTGCGGCGCGATGATTGTCAGAACCCAACTGTCGTCACGGCCGTTTTATTGGTGCCCCGGTTGCCAAAAGTAGCAAAAAAAAACGCCGCCCAATCGGGCGGCGCTGTGCTGCTTTATGTAGGGTAAAGCGGCGTTATTTGTTTTTCAGCTGGGATTTGAAATCACGTTCGGCATAGCCGGTATACAGCTGACGCGGACGGGCAATTTTGATGCCTTCGTCATGCATTTCGTTCCAGTGTGCAATCCAGCCGATGGTACGGGCGATGGCAAAAATAACGGTGAACATGGAAGAAGGGATACCCATCGCTTTCAGGATGATGCCTGAGTAGAAATCGACGTTCGGGTACAGTTTCTTCTCGATGAAGTACGGGTCGTTCAGCGCGATGTGTTCCAGCTCCATCGCCACTTCCAACAGGTTGTCGTCCTTCTTGTTCAGTTCTTTCAGCACTTCGTGACAGGTTTCGCGCATCACGGTGGCGCGCGGATCGTAGTTCTTGTACACGCGGTGGCCGAAGCCCATCAGACGGAACGAATCGTTCTTGTCTTTCGCGCGCTTGATGAACTCTGGGATGTGTTCAACGGTTTTGATCTCTTCGAGCATCTTCAGTGCGGCTTCGTTGGCACCGCCGTGCGCCGGCCCCCACAGGGAGGCGATACCGGCTGCAATACAGGCAAACGGGTTAGCGCCCGAAGAACCTGCGGTACGTACGGTAGAAGTGGACGCGTTTTGCTCGTGGTCGGCGTGCAGGATCAGGATGCGATCCATTGCGCGTTCCAGCACCGGATTCACCACGTATTCTTCACACGGGGTAGCGAACATCATGTGCAGGAAGTTGCCGGCGTAGGACAGATCGTTACGTGGATAAACGAACGGCTGGCCCAGGGAATATTTGTAACACATCGCCGCCACGGTAGGCATTTTGGACAGCAGGCGGAACGCGGTGATCTCGCGATGGCGCTCGTTGTTCACATCCAGCGCATCGTGGTAGAACGCCGCCAGCGCCCCGGTCACGCCGCACAGCACCGCCATAGGGTGCGAGTCACGACGGAAGCCACGGAACAGATGGGTAATCTGGTCGTGGATCATGGTATGACGGGTTACGGTGGTTTTGAAGGTCTCGAATTCTTCTGCGGTCGGGGTCTCGCCGTACAGCAGGATGTAGCACACTTCCAGGTAGGAAGACTCTTTCGCCAGCTGTTCGATCGGGAAACCGCGGTGCAGCAGCACGCCTTTGTCACCGTCGATAAAGGTGATTTTGGATTCGCAGGAAGCGGTAGAAGTAAAGCCGGGATCAAATGTGAAATAACCTTTGGAGCCCAGAGCGCGGACATCGAGGACATCGGGGCCCAGTGTCGGGGATAATACGCCCAGTTCGATCGGAGCTTCACCATCGTTAATGGTTAGCGTCGCTTTCTTATCAGTCATTTACTGTCTCCTTAGCGCCTTATTTTAAAAACCTCTAACAACTGAAATACCTTAATTCTCCGCAGGTTGCCCGCAAAAAATGGAGCGGACGCTAACTCTGTGAGCGACTGCGCAATTGCGCGGGTAGGGTACAGAGTGCTAACCAGGCGAACGAGGCGGGTGACCAGTTGTTAACGATTCATCGGAATTCGTTATATTCTGTTAATCGTACCTACGACGTGTTCGGGGGTTTTATGAACCTATCCCAATAAGCTGTTTTATCTGCCTTATTTGCTTTTACCTGCGGTGATTTGTTGCAAACATGACCGGCAAAAACGGCTATTGGGATAGGTTCTGCCAAATACACTGTTGCATATCTTGAACACTGGGGGAAGTGTATCCGCTGACCTATAGCGCATCATAGGACCGTTTGTGCCCCTATATGTAATGGAAATGTTGATCTCTTGTCAAATCAGATAATTAATTTTGTGCCAATTGTGAAATCCGTGATGTAAATCACTGTTCGGGGGAAATGTTACCAAACAGATTGTATGGGAATTGTAATCAGAATGTGATCCTCCTATACTGCCGCCAGGTCTCCGGATTACCCTGAAGTAGGAGCACCCAGCGTTATAAATGCGCACCGTTTAAGCTCAGAGGATGTTGAGGTTTAAGCGTGTGACGTGTAAGGGTTTTGGCTCTTAACGCTGTCTGATCCCCGCCCAGGTCCGGAGGAAGGAAAATAATAAGAGCTGTGTGGGCAAAAACGTGAAAAAACAAAGACCTGTCAACCTGGATCTGCAAACGATTCAGTTTCCCGTAACTGCGATAGCGTCCATCTTACACCGAGTCTCTGGCGTAATTACCTTCGTTGCCGTGGGTATCCTCCTCTGGCTGCTGGGCTTGTCTCTCTCTTCCCAAGAGGGTTTCATGCAGGCTGCTGCCATCATGAATAGCTTCGTTGTCAAATTCATATTCTGGGGCATCCTCACGGCGCTGGCCTATCACATTTGCGGTGGCATCCGTCACTTGTTAATGGATTTTGGCTATATCGAAGAGAGTTTAGCCGCCGGTACCCGTTCCGCCCAGGTGGCGATCGGTCTGACCGTCGTGCTGTCAGTTCTGGCTGGAGTCCTCGTATGGTAAACAATGTTTCTGCATTAGGGCGCAACGGCGTACACGACTGGTTGTTACTGCGTGCTTCCGCTATCGTCATCACCCTGTACGTGCTGTATATCCTGGGCTTCTTCGTCACGGCTCCGGATCTCACCTATGAAATCTGGCGCGGCTTCTTCGCCACCTCTATTACGAAAGTGTTCACGCTGCTGACGCTGCTGTCGATTTTGGTTCACGCCTGGGTCGGTTTGTGGCAGGTGTTGACGGACTACGTCAAACCGCTGGCAGTGCGTCTGGTGTTGCAACTGGCAATCGTTGTCGTGTTGCTGGTCTATTTGCTGTACGGAACAATCGTAGTGTGGGGTGTGTAAATGAAACTGCCGGTCAGAGAGTTTGATGCTGTAGTTATCGGTGCTGGTGGCGCAGGTATGCGCGCGGCACTGCAGATTTCTCAAGCGGGCTCCACGTGCGCCCTGATATCCAAAGTATTCCCGACCCGTTCCCATACCGTGTCTGCACAGGGCGGCATTACCGTAGCCCTGGGCAATAACCACGCAGATAACTGGGAATGGCATATGTATGACACGGTGAAAGGTTCCGATTACATCGGTGACCAGGACGCCATCGAATATATGTGTAAAACCGGCCCGGAAGCGGTTCTGGAGCTGGAACACATGGGGCTGCCGTTCTCCCGTACCGATGAAGGCCGCATCTATCAGCGTCCGTTCGGCGGCCAGTCACTGAACTTTGGTGGCGAGCAGGCGGCACGCACCGCGGCGGCGGCGGACCGTACCGGTCACGCCCTGTTGCACACCCTGTATCAACAGAATCTGAAAAACCACACCACCATTTTCTCCGAGTGGTATGCGCTGGATCTGGTGAAAAACCAGGATGGCGCGGTGGTGGGCACCACGGCTATCTGTATCGAAACCGGTGAAGTGGTGTACTTCAAAGCCAAAGCTACCGTACTGGCGACCGGCGGTGCAGGCCGTATTTACCAGTCCACCACCAACGCGCATATCAACACCGGTGACGGTGTCGGCATGGCGTTGCGCGCCGGCGTGCCGGTGCAAGACATGGAAATGTGGCAGTTCCACCCGACCGGCATCGCCGGTGCTGGGGTATTGGTGACCGAAGGTTGCCGTGGTGAAGGCGGTTACCTGCTGAACAAACACGGCGAGCGTTTCATGGAGCGCTATGCGCCGAACGCCAAAGACCTGGCGGGCCGTGATGTCGTTGCCCGTTCGATCATGATTGAAATCCGCGAAGGCCGCGGCTGTGACGGTCCGTGGGGGCCACACGTCAAGCTGAAGCTGGATCACCTGGGTAAAGAGGTACTGGAATCCCGTCTGCCGGGCATTCTGGAACTGTCGCGCACTTTCGCACACGTTGATCCGGTAAAAGAGCCGATCCCGGTGATCCCGACCTGTCACTACATGATGGGCGGCATACCGACCAAGGTGACCGGCCAGGCACTGACCGTGAACGAGAAAGGCGAAGATGTGGTGATCCCGGGTCTGTTTGCCGTGGGCGAAATCGCCTGCGTATCGGTACACGGCGCCAACCGCCTGGGTGGCAACTCGCTGCTGGATCTGGTGGTATTCGGTCGTGCTGCCGGTATGCATTTACAGGAATCTCTGGCGGAGCAGGGCGAGAGCCGTGACGCCAGCGAATCGGATGTGGATGCGTCGCTGGAGCGCCTGAACCGCTGGAACAACACCCGTTCGGGTGAAGATCCGGTTGAAATTCGCAAGGCGCTGCAAGCCTGTATGCAGCACAACTTCTCGGTATTCCGTGAAGGTGATGCCATGGCGAAAGGGCTGGAAGAGTTGAAAGAGATCCGTGAACGTCTGAAGAACGCACGCCTGGACGATACCTCCAGCGAATTCAACACCCAGCGCATCGAATGCCTGGAGTTGGATAACCTGATGGAGACTGCGTTTTCCACCGCCGTGTCGGCCAACTTCCGTACCGAGAGCCGCGGGGCGCACAGCCGCTTCGACTTCCCGGATCGCGATGACGCCAACTGGCTGTGCCATTCGCTGTATCAGCCGCAATCGGAAAGCATGACGCGTCGTGAAGTGAACATGCAACCGAAGCTGCGCCCGGCATTCCCACCGAAAGTGCGTTCCTACTGATCGCGGAGATCGATTGATGAAACTCGAATTCTCAATATATCGCTATAACCCGGATGTTGATGATGCTCCGCATATGCAGGATTACACCCTGGAAGCGGAAGACGGCCGGGACATGATGCTGCTGGATGCGTTAATCCAGTTGAAAGAGAAAGATCCGACCCTGTCGTTCCGCCGTTCGTGCCGTGAAGGCGTGTGCGGTTCCGATGGCCTGAACATGAACGGCAAGAACGGCCTGGCATGCATCACCCCCATCTCGGCGTTGCGCAAAGGCAACAACAAGATTGTGATCCGTCCTCTGCCGGGTTTGCCGGTGGTGCGGGATCTGGTGGTTGATATGGGCCAGTTCTATACCCAGTATGAAAAGATCAAGCCTTACCTGCAGAACGACGGCAAGAATCCTCCGGCGCGCGAACACCTGCAATCGCCGGAACAACGGGCTAAACTGGATGGTCTGTATGAATGCATCCTGTGCGCCTGTTGTTCGACGTCTTGCCCATCGTTCTGGTGGAATCCTGACAAGTTCGTAGGGCCTGCTGGCCTGTTGGCGGCGTACCGCTTCCTGATCGACAGCCGTGACACGGAAACACAAGAACGTTTAGACGATCTGGACGACGCTTTCAGTGTTTTCCGCTGCCATAGCATTATGAATTGTGTCAGTGTATGCCCTAAAGGCTTGAACCCGACGCGTGCGATCGGTCATATCAAGTCCATGCTGCTGCAACGCGGCGCATAAGCGCAATGAGATGCTGCGCCGGGCTGGTTCCGGCGCACATCGCAAAGGAGGGAGCCTCTAAAAACTGACCCGCGGCTGCGGCGCTATGCAGCCTGGTTCGTCCGCCGGTTTTTAGAGGTTCCTTGTAAGGGACCGCAAGGTCCATAACAAAACGTATCAGGCCTTATTAGGGTCATAAGATATGTCGAGTGAACCGTTTCTACGGCAAACCGTATCCATCACGGTAATTATGTTAACCACGGCGAAAACTAAAGCTTCAAAGCTTAAGGGATCATGATGCAGAACGGCGCAATGAAGGCCTGGCTGGATTCCTCCTATCTGGCGGGCGCGAACCAGTCTTACATAGAACAGCTCTATGAAGACTTCTTAACCGATCCGGGCTCCGTTGAAGATAGCTGGCGTTCCATTTTTCAACAGCTACCAACCGCGGGTGTTAAACCCGATCAGCTTCACTCTCAAACGCGTGACTACTTCCGCCGCCTGGCGAAAGACTCTGCGCGTTACAATACCACCATCAACGATCCAGACACCGACGCCAAACAGGTCAAGGTACTGCAGCTGATCAACGCCTTCCGTTTCCGCGGACATCAGCATGCCAATCTCGATCCGCTCGGCCTGTGGCAGCAAGAGACCGTTGCTGACCTCGATCCCGCTTACCACAATCTGACCGACGCCGACTTCCAGGAAACCTTCAACGTGGGTTCTTTCGCCATCGGCAAAGAAACCATGAAGTTGGGCGACCTGTATGCTGCGCTGAAGCAGACTTACTGCGGTTCGATCGGTGCGGAATACATGCATATCACCAATACCGAAGAGAAACGCTGGATCCAACAGCGCATCGAATCGGTAGCGGGGCGCGCCAGCTTTACTAACGAAGAGAAACGCCGTTTCCTGAACGAGCTGACCGCAGCGGAAGGCCTGGAACGCTATCTCGGCGCTAAATTCCCGGGAGCGAAACGCTTCTCTCTGGAAGGCGGCGATGCGCTGGTGCCCATGCTGAAAGAGATGGTTCGCCATGCCGGCAAGAACGGCACGCGCGAAGTGGTGCTGGGTATGGCTCACCGCGGCCGTCTGAACGTGTTGATCAACGTGCTGGGTAAAAAGCCCGCCGACCTGTTCGACGAGTTTGCCGGCAAGCATAAAGAACATCTCGGTACCGGTGACGTAAAATATCACCAGGGCTTCTCCTCCGACGTCGAAACCGAAGGCGGCATGGTTCACCTGGCGCTGGCGTTCAACCCGTCGCACCTGGAGATCGTCAGCCCGGTGGTTATGGGCTCCGTACGTGCCCGCCGCGATCGTCTGGACGAAGCGCGCAGCAACATGGTGCTGCCAATCACCATCCACGGTGATGCCGCCATTACCGGCCAGGGCGTGGTTCAGGAAACCCTGAACATGTCGCAGGCTCGCGGTTACGAAGTGGGCGGCACGGTGCGTATCGTCATCAACAACCAGGTTGGTTTCACCACCTCCAACCCGCTGGATGCGCGCTCGACCCAATACTGTACCGATATCGCCAAAATGGTGCAGTCACCGATCTTCCACGTCAATGCTGACGATCCGGAAGCGGTGGCGTTTGTTACCCGTCTGGCGTTGGATTTCCGTAACACCTTCAAACGCGATGTGATGATCGATCTGGTCTGTTACCGTCGTCATGGGCATAACGAGGCCGACGAGCCAAGTGCAACCCAGCCGGTGATGTACCAGAAGATCAAAAAACACCCGACGCCGCGCAAGCTTTATGCTGACGTTCTTACCGAACAGAAAGTCGCGAGCCTGGAAGATGCCACGGAAATGGTCAACCTGTATCGCGATGCGCTCGATCGCGGCGATTGCGTGGTTGAAGAATGGCGTCCGATGAATCTGCATTCCTTTACCTGGTCGCCGTACCTGAACCATGAGTGGGACGAAGAGTACCCAAGCAAGGTTGAGATGAAGCGCTTGCAGGAACTGGCTCGTCGCATCAGCACCGTACCGGAAGCGATCGAAATGCAGTCGCGCGTAGCGAAAATCTACGGTGACCGTGCAGAGATGGCCGCAGGCAACAAAGCGTTCGACTGGGGTGCGGCTGAAACGCTGGCCTACGCCACTATGGTCGATGAAGGCATTCCGATTCGTATCTCCGGTGAAGATGCCGGGCGCGGGACCTTCTTCCACCGTCATGCGGTGGTGCATAACCAGAAAAACGGTTCGGTCTACGTTCCGCTGGCGAATGTGCACAGTGGGCAGGGCGAGTTTAAAGTCTGGGATTCCGTGCTGTCTGAAGAAGCGGTGTTGGCGTTCGAATACGGCTACGCCACTGCGGAACCGCGCACCCTGACCATCTGGGAAGCGCAGTTCGGTGACTTCGCCAACGGCGCTCAGGTCGTGATCGACCAGTTCATCAGTTCTGGCGAGCAGAAATGGGGCCGTATGTGTGGCCTGGTGATGCTGCTGCCGCACGGTTACGAAGGCCAGGGTCCGGAGCACTCCTCCGCGCGTCTGGAACGTTACCTGCAGCTGTGTGCGGAACAAAATATGCAGGTGTGCATCCCGTCCACCCCGGCGCAGGTTTACCATATGTTGCGTCGTCAGGCGCTGCGCGGTATGCGTCGTCCGTTGGTGGTGATGTCACCGAAATCCCTGCTGCGTCACCCGCTGGCGATTTCTTCTCTGGAAGAACTGGCTAACGGCACCTTCCTGCCGGCTATCGGCGAGATCGACGAACTGGATCCGAAAGAGGTCAAACGCGTGGTGATGTGCTCCGGTAAGGTCTATTACGATCTGCTGGAACAGCGCCGCAAGAACGACCAGAAAGACGTGGCCATCGTACGTATCGAGCAGTTGTATCCGTTCCCGCACCAGGCCGTTCAGGCCGTGCTGGAGAAGTATGCTCACGTGCATGATTTCGTCTGGTGCCAGGAAGAGCCGCTGAACCAGGGCGCCTGGTACTGCAGCCAACACAATTTCCGTGAAGTCGTGCCGTTCGGGGCTTCTTTACGTTACGCCGGACGTCCAGCCTCCGCCTCTCCGGCGGTCGGTTATATGTCCGTACACCAGAAGCAGCAACAGGCTCTGGTTAATGACGCGCTGAATATTGAATAAAGATTAAGGGAAAGCTAAATGAGTAGCGTAGATATTCTGGTTCCTGACCTTCCTGAATCGGTTGCCGATGCGACCGTAGCCACCTGGCACAAGAAACCAGGCGACAGCGTCCAGCGTGACGAAGTTCTGGTTGAAATCGAAACTGACAAAGTTGTGTTGGAAGTGCCGGCCAGCGAAGCAGGTATTCTTGATGCGATCGTGGAAGAAGAGGGCGCAACCGTGCTTTCTCGCCAGATCCTCGGCCGTATTCGCCCGGGCAACAGCTCTGGCAAGCCGACCGAAGAGAAGAGCCAGGCTAAAGAAGCCACTCCGGCCCAGCGCGCAACCGCCAGCCTGGAAGAAGAGAGCAACGATGCACTCAGCCCGGCGATCCGCCGTCTGATTGCTGAACACGATCTCGACGCTGCAGCCATCAAAGGCAGCGGCGTGGGTGGCCGCATCACTCGCGAAGACGTGGAAGCGCATCTGGCTAACGGCAAGAAAGCCGACAAGCCGGCCGCAGCCGCAGTTGAAGCCGCACCGCAGCCTGCCCTGAGCAACCGCAGCGAAAAACGCGTGCCGATGACCCGTCTGCGCAAGCGCGTGGCCGAGCGTCTGTTGGAAGCGAAGAACAGCACTGCGATGCTGACTACCTTCAATGAAATCAACATGCAGCCGATCATGGATCTGCGCAAGCAGTACGGTGAAGCTTTCGAAAAACGCCACGGTGTACGTCTGGGCTTCATGTCCTTCTACATCAAGGCGGTGGTTGAAGCGCTGAAACGCTTCCCGGAAGTGAACGCTTCCATTGACGGTACTGATGTGGTCTACCACAACTATTTCGATATCAGCATTGCGGTATCTACCCCACGCGGCCTGGTGACCCCGGTACTGCGCGATGTAGACAGCATGAGCATGGCGGACATCGAGAAGAAAATCAAAGAGCTGGCGGTCAAAGGCCGTGACGGCAAATTGACCGTGGAAGAACTGACCGGCGGTAACTTCACCATTACCAACGGCGGCGTATTCGGTTCACTGATGTCTACCCCGATCATCAACCCACCGCAGAGCGCCATCCTGGGCATGCACGCCATTAAAGATCGCCCAATGGCGGTGAATGGCCAGGTTGTGATCCAGCCAATGATGTATCTGGCACTTTCTTACGATCACCGCCTGATCGACGGCAAAGAGTCCGTTGGTTACCTGGTGACGGTGAAAGAGATGCTGGAAGATCCGGCTCGTCTGCTGCTGGACGTATAACCCTGATGGGCGCGGTACGCCGCGCCCACACTCTGTGCTATGTGGCCGACAAAAGTCATGCGGTTTTCCGCCAAAATGGCTCGGCTAAAACCTTCAGAACTGAATGGATAGAACATCATGAATTTACACGAATATCAGGCAAAACAGCTGTTTGCTCGGTATGGCATGCCGGCACCAACCGGTTACGCCTGTACCACACCGCGTGAAGCAGAAGAAGCCGCATCCAAAATCGGCTCCGGCCCGTGGGTGGTAAAATGTCAGGTTCATGCTGGCGGTCGCGGTAAAGCTGGCGGCGTTAAAGTGGTTAACAGCAAAGAAGACATCCGTGCTTTCGCTGAAGCCTGGCTGGGCAAGCGTCTGGTGACCTACCAGACTGACGCGCTGGGCCAACCGGTTCACCAGATCCTGGTAGAAGCGGCGACCGACATCGATAAAGAACTGTATCTGGGCGCGGTAGTTGACCGTGCAAGCCGTCGTGTGGTGTTTATGGCATCCACCGAAGGTGGCGTTGAGATTGAAAAAGTTGCGGAAGAAACCCCGGAACTGATCCACAAAATGACCATCGACCCACTGGCAGGCCCACAGCCTTACCAGGGCCGTGAGCTGGCCTTCAAACTGGGCCTGACCGGCAAGCAAGTCGGCCAGTTCGCCAAGATCTTCATGGGATTGGCGACGCTGTTCCTGGAGCGCGACCTGGCGATGGTTGAGATCAACCCGCTGGTAGTCACCAAGCAGGGCGATCTGATCTGCCTGGACGGCAAATTGGGCGCCGACGGCAACGCACTGTTCCGCCAGTCTGAGCTGCGTGAAATGCGTGACCCTTCTCAGGAAGACGAGCGTGAATCCCGTGCTGCACAGTGGGAGCTGAACTACGTTGCTCTCGACGGCAACATCGGTTGCATGGTTAACGGCGCGGGTCTGGCGATGGGCACCATGGACATCGTTAAACTGCACGGCGGCGAACCGGCCAACTTCCTCGACGTAGGCGGCGGCGCGACCAAAGAGCGCGTGACCGAAGCGTTCAAAATCATCCTGTCTGACGACAAGGTGAAAGCGGTTCTGGTTAACATTTTCGGTGGTATCGTGCGCTGCGATCTGATCGCCGACGGCATCATTGGCGCAGTCGCCGAAGTGGGCGTTAACGTCCCTGTGGTCGTGCGTCTGGAAGGGAACAATGCCGAACTGGGCGCCAAGAAACTGGCGGACAGCGGTCTGAATATCATTGCTGCGACCAGCCTGACTGATGCGGCTCAGCAAGTTGTTGCGGCAGTGGAGGGTAAATAATGTCCATTTTAATCGATAAGAACACCAAAGTAATTTGCCAGGGCTTCACCGGTAGCCAGGGGACCTTCCACTCCGAGCAGGCTATCGCTTACGGCACCAAAATGGTCGGTGGCGTTACGCCGGGCAAAGGCGGCACTCAACACCTGGGTCTGCCGGTGTTCAACACCGTGCGTGAAGCGGTCGAAGCTACCGGCGCAACTGCGTCCGTGATCTACGTACCGGCGCCGTTCTGCAAAGATTCCATTCTGGAAGCTATCGATGCAGGCATCAAACTGATCATCACCATCACCGAAGGCATCCCTACGCTGGATATGCTGACCGTGAAAGTGAAGCTGGATGAAGCCGGCGTGCGCATGATTGGCCCGAACTGCCCAGGCGTTATCACTCCGGGCGAGTGCAAAATCGGCATCATGCCAGGCCACATCCACCTGCCGGGCAAAGTGGGCATCGTTTCCCGCTCTGGCACCCTGACCTATGAAGCGGTTAAGCAAACCACCGATACCGGTCTGGGCCAGTCTACCTGTGTGGGCATCGGCGGCGACCCGATCCCAGGCTCCAACTTCATCGATATCCTGAAAATGTTCCAGGAAGATCCGCAGACTGAAGCGATTGTGATGATCGGCGAGATCGGCGGTAGCGCGGAAGAAGAAGCGGCAGCTTACATCAAAGAACACGTCACCAAGCCGGTTGTTGGCTACATTGCCGGCGTTACTGCGCCGAAAGGCAAACGTATGGGCCACGCAGGCGCCATCATCGCCGGCGGCAAAGGCACTGCGGACGAAAAATTCGCAGCGCTGGAAGCGGCCGGAGTTAAAACCGTACGCAGCCTGGCTGACATCGGTGAAGCGGTAAAAGCGGTATTGAACCGCTGATACGGCAATAGTCTCTCGACATGATTGGCCACCCTTTTGGGTGGCCTTTTTTATGGAAAGGGGTCAGAAGCTGTTGAGCGCCTTGATCAGCGTGATGCGATCCTGCAGACGTTGTTTTTGCATTGCGTCGTTGCTGTTTCCCCGTTGCTTTTCGAGCGAGGAGAGGGCGGCGTTATAACCGGCGGCGTCACTGAATAATGCATCCTTAACGTTGATTGATGCCACGTTGGTATAACGGCCGTCATCGGTGGTGGGGACGCGGATGATGCCTTGATTTAACAGACTTTTGACGATCGCCCGCTGGGGTTCATAGCCTTCCATGCCCACCAGTTTCCAGCGCTGCTGCGGCAGCCCCTGATATTGTCCTTTTTTCACTTCCGTCAGATAACGCAGGGTGAGATTGCGGATGGTGCCTTCCTCCTCGCCGTATTGCGCCTTGCTGTCGGACAGCACCGGGAAGGATTGCCCCTCCAGCGCACCGCCTTTTTGCGTCAGATGCCCCATGCGATAGCTGTTCATGCCCAGGCGAATCGGCATCTCGTCGGTAACCGGGGTGCCATCGGCCAGGTGTAAATCGGTAATGCGCGAACCGGCGGGTTGGCGCAGATCGATGCTGTAGGTGACGCCGTCGAAAAAGTCGTTGGTGGAGTATTTGGAGGAGCGACGCGCCGGGTTAAAGCTGTAGGTAACATCACCCGGCTTAAGCTGGTTAAAGTAACCGGCGGACCATTCCATATACTGTTTTAACGCTTTGCCGTTAAGCTGATAAACGGTGATTTCACCGCCGGCGTATTGATAGTTAAACGCGATATCCTTGGCCTTGATTTCACCGACATCGAGTTTGGCGGAGTCATTATCGATTTGCAGGGCGATCACCTGCGCCTGCGGCGCGTAATAACGGGCGGCTTGCTGGAACAGGGCGCTGATGCCGGTATCCTGAATATGCACTTGCGGAATACCCTTGATCTCGTCGGCCGGCACCAGATCGCTGCCGGTTAGCGTCGCTACCACCCGATTGGCATTGGCGCGCAGAATATCGTGATACGGCTGGTAGAGGGCCAGCATGCCGCTGTCGGGTGTGATGCCCTTAATCGGGTAGGTAAAACTGTCTTTATTGATCAGGGCGAACTTGCCGTCGCGCCGTTCAAACTGCAGATCGATGCGCGATAGCGCGCGGCCATATTTATCCGGCTCGGTAATAATGACGCCGTTGACCACTGCCTTGTCGATTTTTACATGCATATGTCCGGCAACGATCGCGGCCAGTTGCGGGTTGGCGTTGGCAATGTCGGCCACGCCGGTGCCTGGCCGCTGGTTTTCGTTATCGATACCCATATGCGCCACCAGAACGATGGCGTCGACCTGGCCGTCAATCTCGCTGATTACGTTCTTCACCGCTTGCACAGGGTCGGTAAAGTTCAGCCCTTTGGTGCGATCGGTGCCTTTGGCAAACTCGGCGGTCATTGGCGTATCCATGCCGATAATGCCGATTTTAACGCCCTGGCGTTCGATAATTTTGTACGCCGGCAGGAACTGCTTGCCGTTATCCCAGAAAATATTGCCCGCCAGCGCGGTGCCTTCAAACTGCTTGAGTGGCGTCGCCAGCACCGGCAGGCCGAAATCGAACTCGTGGTTGCCCACCACCCAGACGTCGTACTTGAGCGCGTTAAAGCCCAGCATCATCGGGCTGATGGCCTCATGTTTGAAGGTTTCGACAAAATTGCCCTGAATGGTGTCGCCGGCGTCAACCAGGATCAGGTTGGGTTGTTCGGTACGCAGTTTTTTAATCTGAGTGGCGATCTGGCTCAGGCTGCCTGCCAGGTTTTCGGTATCGCTGGCGTAGTCCCAGGGCACGAAGGTGCCGTGCAGGTCAGAGGTGCCCAGCAACGTAATGTTCACCGTTTCCGCAGCGATGGCGCTCCCTGAGAGTCCAAGCACAGAGGCAAAAAGAATTTTTTTCATAAGTTATTGTAGGCCAAAGATTTTTTATACAAGATTCTATTTTGCTACAAAAATGCAACCTTTACGATCAAATAGCTAAAAATAGACTAATATTGGAGAGAGTTTTTTGCTTTTGTGACTGAAATCACTGTGTTCGATTATTGGAAATAAAAAGTTAATTATGTCGCATAATAAGCGCGTAATAATACAATGGCACTGCTTTTAAATTACATTTATTTAACACAAAAATATCATTAAAAAACAATTAAACCATTACGCAACATGACCCTAAGAAAATTATGAGAAATGTGCTGATGAATATGGAAATAATACTAAGATAGGCTTAAATTGTTTCAGATCAAATTAGCCCAGAGTCCCTCTTTTGGCCAGGATTTGACCTGTAACCAAAAGTCTAACCCACATCACGCAAAAACCTATTTATTGTGTGGGATTGGGCGAGTATCATCCATGTTGTGATTATGGATGGTTGATCTTGTTGCATTTGTTACCCGTTGTCGGTTTTCAGTGGTGTGCTTGACGTTGGCCCGCGTGGCCTTGCGGTGAGTGTGCGGTTGAAAGCGGAGAAGCTGGATCAAATTTGTTGTTTTTAAGGGCATTCACTGCGGGGCGTTACCGGTGTCTTCGAAAGAAGTATTACCGATAACCGCATGTCGGAGTCTTCCTGCGAGGAGCAAGGAGTCAAGATGTTTGATATTGTCGAACTGTCGCGCTTACAGTTTGCTTTAACGGCGATGTACCATTTCTTATTTGTCCCATTAACGCTAGGCATGGCGTTTTTGCTGGCAATTATGGAAACGGTATATGTGCTGTCTGGCAAACAAATCTATAAAGATATGACCAAATTCTGGGGCAAGTTATTTGCGATTAACTTTGCTCTGGGTGTGGCCACCGGTTTGACCATGGAGTTCCAGTTCGGGACCAACTGGTCATATTTCTCCCATTACGTCGGTGATATTTTCGGGGCCCCGCTGGCCATCGAAGGTCTGATGGCGTTCTTCCTTGAATCGACGCTGGTCGGGCTGTTCTTCTTCGGCTGGGATCGTCTGAGCAAAGTGCAGCACATGGCGGTAACCTGGCTTGTGGCGCTGGGCTCGAACTTCTCCGCACTGTGGATCCTGGTTGCCAACGGCTGGATGCAGAACCCGATCGCCTCTGACTTCAACTTCGAAACCATGCGCATGGAGATGCTCAGCTTCTCCGAACTGGTACTTAACCCGGTTGCGCAGGTGAAGTTTGTGCACACCGTGGCTGCCGGCTACACCTGTGGCGCGATGTTCGTTCTGGGTATCAGCTCTTACTACCTGTTGAAAGGCCGCGATGTCGCCTTCGCCAAGCGCTCCTTCGCCATTGCCGCCAGTTTCGGTATGGCTGCCGTATTGTCCGTTATCGTGCTGGGTGATGAATCCGGTTACGAAATGGGCGACGTGCAGAAAACCAAGCTGGCCGCTATCGAAGCCGAGTGGGAAACCCAACCGGCTCCGGCCGCCTTTACCCTGTTCGGGATCCCGAATCAGGATAAAATGGAAAACTCCTACGCGATTCAAATCCCTTACGCGCTCGGGCTGATTGCGACTCGCTCAACGGACACCCAGGTCACCGGCCTGAAAGATCTGATGGCGCAGCATGAAGTGCGTATCCGCAACGGGATGAAAGCCTACCAATTGCTCGAAGAGCTGCGTGGTGGCAATACCGATCCGGCCGTGCGCGCCGAGTTCAACAAAGCCAAGCAGGATCTGGGCTACGGTCTGTTGCTGAAGCGTTATACCCCGAACGTCACCGACGCGACGGAAGCGCAGATCCAGCAAGCGACCAAAGACTCCATCCCACGCGTGGCGCCGCTGTACTTCGCCTTCCGCATCATGGTGGCTTGTGGCGTGCTGATGCTGTTCATTATCGGTCTGTCGTTCTGGAGCGTGATTCGCGGGCGCATCGGTCAGAGAAAATGGCTGCATCGCGCGGCGCTGTATGGCTTGCCGCTGCCTTGGATTGCGATTGAAGCCGGCTGGTTTGTGGCTGAATACGGTCGTCAACCTTGGGCGATCGGTGAGGTGCTGCCGACGGCTGTCGCCAACTCTTCACTGACTGCGGGCGACATTCTGTTCTCGATGGGGCTGATTTGCGGCTTGTACACCCTGTTCCTGGTGGCTGAGATGTACCTGATGTTCAAATTTGCGCGTCTGGGTCCAAGCAGCCTGAAAACTGGCCGCTACCACTTTGAACAACCGACTGCCGCCGTGCAGGAAGCGCGCTAAACAGGAGTCCACGTATGTTTGACTATGAAGTACTGCGATTTATCTGGTGGGCTCTGATTGGCGTACTGCTGATCGGTTTCGCCGTCACCGACGGTTTCGACATGGGCGTCGGCATCCTGCTGCGCATTATCGGCAGAACCGATACTGAGCGTCGGGTGATGATCAACTCTATCGCTCCGCACTGGGACGGTAACCAGGTGTGGCTGATCACCGCAGGTGGCGCGCTGTTCGCCGCCTGGCCGATGGTCTACGCGGCGGCGTTCTCCGGTTTCTACGTCGCGATGATCCTGGTGCTGTCAGCCTTGTTCTTCCGCCCGGTCGGTTTTGACTACCGTTCGAAGCTGGAAAACAGCCGCTGGCGCAACATGTGGGACTGGGGCATTTTCATCGGCAGCTTTGTGCCGGCCGTGGTGTTCGGCGTGGCGTTCGGCAACCTGTTGCAGGGCGTGCCGTTCCACATGGACGAATACATGCGTCTGTTCTACACCGGCAACTTCTTCCAACTGCTGAACCCGTTCGGCCTGTTGGCGGGTGTGGTCAGCCTGACCATGCTGGTGACGCAAGGGGCAACTTATCTGCAGATGCGTACCTCCGGCGAGATCCACCTGCGCGCACGCGCTGCGGCGCAGATCTCCACGCTGGTGATGGCGGTATGCTTCCTGCTGGGCGGCGTATGGCTGGTGAAAGGCATCGATGGGTATGTGATTACCTCGGCGCTGAATACTATGGCGGAGTCTAACCCGATGCGTAAAGAAGTGGCGCATCAGGCGGGGGCCTGGTTGATTAACTTCAACAAGTATCCGGCGCTGTGGGCGCTGCCTGCGTTGGGCGTCGTGCTGCCGTTGTTCACCGCTCTGTTCTCGCGTTTGCAGAAAGACGCGTTGGCCTTCGTGTCTTCGTCACTGACCATTGCCTGTGTGATCCTGACCGCCGGGGTAACCATGTTCCCGTTCGTGATGCCGTCAAGCACTGTGCCTAACGTTAGCCTGACCATGTGGGACGCGACGTCCAGCCTGTTTACGCTGGAAGTGATGACCGTTGTTGCGGCGATCTTCGTGCCTATCGTTCTGGCGTACACCAGTTGGTCGTACTACAAAATGTTTGGCCGTCTCGACAAGAATTTCATCGAGAACAACAAGCATTCGCTGTATTAAGGATAAGGAGCTAAACCATGTGGTATTTTGCCTGGATTCTCGGAACGCTTCTTGCCTGCGCCTTCGGCATCATCACGGCGCTGGCGCTTGAGCATCACGAAGATTCAAAAGCGCAGCAAGACGGCAAGTGATGAGTTCGTCATTGGCTGACAAGCTGTACGCCATGACTGACAAGGGCCCGGTTCGGGCCCTTTCATTGGTGCTGGCGTTGATTTTGGCGGGCTGTATTTTCTGGGATCCGACCCGCTTTGCGGCGAAGACCAGCTCGCTGGAGATTTGGGAAGGCCTGCTGCTTATTTGGGCGGTGTGCACGGGCGTGATTCACGGCGTCGGGTTCCGACCGCAACGTTCGTTATGGCGTGCTTTTTTTGCGCCACTTCCGGCAATTGTGATCCTGGCCGCA
Organism: Serratia plymuthica NBRC 102599; assembly: GCF_001590925.1. Taxonomy (GTDB): domain Bacteria; phylum Pseudomonadota; class Gammaproteobacteria; order Enterobacterales; family Enterobacteriaceae; genus Serratia; species Serratia plymuthica. Next base: position 6,262 of record NZ_BCTU01000032.1, on the reverse strand, counting down.
GGATTATTTTACGTTTCTTTATAATCTCCGTTATATCCCCGTGTTATGGGCCGTTCCGGCCCATAATTATTTTCGTTCCCTTCTTGTAACCCATTCCCAACCCGATCCGTCTTGCGTATAGTAGCACCGTTAAATTGCATTGCTGGGAAGTAGAGTGAGTAATACGTTGTTTCGATGGCCGGTTCGCGTTTACTACGAGGATACCGATGCCAGTGGTGTGGTCTATCACGCCCGCTATGTCGCCTTTTTTGAAAGAGCGCGCACCGAGATGCTGCGTCACCACAACTTTCATCAACAGCAGCTGCTCAGTGAACATATCGCTTTCGTAGTCCGGCGCATGACGGTGGATTATCTGGCTCCGGCTTGTCTCGACGAACAGCTGGAAGTGCAGAGTGAAATCACCTCAATGCGCGGGGCTTCTCTCACGTTTGCTCAACGTATTGTCAATTCTGACGGAACTCTTTTGAGTCAGGCCGATGTGTTGATTGCATGCATTGATCCACACCAAATGAAGCCGATAGCGCTTCCTAAGTCTATTGTCGCGGAGTTTAAGCAGTGAATGAGATGAACATCCTAGATTTATTCTTGAAGGCAAGCCTGCTGGTTAAGCTTATCATGTTGATTTTGATATGCTTCTCGGTGGCCTCCTGGGCGATCATCATTCAGCGCACCCGCATCCTTAATGCGGCCACGCGTGACGCCGAGGCCTTTGAAGACAAATTCTGGTCCGGTATTGAACTTTCCCGTCTGTATCAGGAAAGCCAGGCACGTCGCGATAGCCTGACCGGCTCCGAACAAATTTTCCATTCTGGTTTCAAAGAATTCGCTCGCTTGCACCGCGCTAACAACCATGCGCCGGAATCGGTGATCGAAGGCGCGTCACGCGCTATGCGCATCTCGATGAACCGCGAGCTGGAAACGCTGGAAAACCACATTCCTTTCCTCGGCACCGTGGGGTCGATCAGTCCGTATATCGGTTTGTTCGGCACCGTGTGGGGGATTATGCACGCCTTTATCGCACTGGGTGCGGTGAAACAGGCCACGCTGCAAATGGTAGCACCGGGTATCGCCGAAGCACTGATCGCAACTGCCATCGGTTTGTTCGCCGCTATCCCGGCCGTTATGGCCTATAACCGCCTCAACCAGCGCGTCAACAAGCTTGAGCAGAATTACGACAACTTTATGGAAGAGTTCACCGCTATTCTGCATCGTCAGGCCTTCTCCAGCGACAGCAAATAAGTAGGAGGTAGCATGGCGAGAGTTCGTGGACGCAATCGGCGCGAGCTGAAGTCCGAAATTAACATAGTTCCGTTGCTCGACGTGTTGCTGGTGCTGTTGCTGATCTTTATGGCAACCGCGCCGATCATCACCCAGAGCGTTGAGGTCTCCCTGCCGGATGCCACCGATTCCAAGGCGGTGTCCAGTGACGATAACCCGCCGGTGATCCTCGAGGTTTCCGGTGTCGGTCAATATACGTTGGTGGTGGATCACAACCGCATGGAGTTGTTGCCGCCGGAGCAGGTTGCAGCCGAAGCCAAGTCGCGTTTAGCGGCTAACCCGAAGACGGTCTTTTTGATCGGCGGGGCGAAGGAAGTACCCTACGATGAGATTATCAAGGCATTGAATATTCTTCATCAGGCGGGCGTCGCTTCCGTGGGGCTGATGACCCAGCCAATCTGACCGTAAGGTTGGAGGCAACCCGGTTCCTGTGCTCAGGCGCAGGAACCCCGTATAAGCAACACCAGTTTTTGGGAATCTATTTTGGTAAAGGCAACTGAGCAAAACGATAAGCTGAACCGCGCCGTTATTGTTTCGGTCGTTCTGCACTTCATATTGATTGCCCTGCTGATTTGGGGATCGCTGCAAGAAAACGTCAACATGGACAGCGCCGGCGGTGGCGGCGAGGGTTCGGTTGTTGGTGCAGTGATGGTCGATCCTGGGGCAGTGGTGGAGCAGTACAACCGCCAGCAACAGCAGAGTAACGACGCGCAGCGTGCTGAAAAGCAGCGCCAGAAAAAAGCGGAGCAACAGGCCGAAGAACTTCAGCAGAAGCAGGCGGCGGAACAACAGCGCCTGAAAGAGCTGGAGAAAGAGCGTTTGACCGCGCAGGAAAAAGCGGCGCAGGACGCGAAAGAACAGGCTGAACAGCAAAAGCAGGCCGCAGAGCAGCAAAAGCAAGCGGCAGAACAGCAGAAACAGGCCGCTGAGCAACAAAAGCAGGCCGCTGAACAGCAAAAAGTGGCCGAGAAGGCTGCGGAGAAAGCCAAAGAACAACAGAAAGTAGCGGAAGCGGCCGCCGCCAAGGCCAAGGCCGAAGCGGATAAAGTTGCCAAGGCACAAGCGGACGCGCAGAAGAAAGCGGAAGCTGAAGCCAAGAAAGAAGCCGCCGCCGCCGCTGCCGCCAAGAAACAGGCGGAAGAAGCGAAGAAAGCGGCTGCCGCTGAGCAAAAAGCGACGGAAGCCGCAGAGAAAAAAGCGGCTGCCGACGCCGAGAAGAAAGCCGCAGCAGAAGCCGAGAAAGCCGAGAAAAAGGCAGCTGCTGACGCCGAGAAGAAAGCGGCCGCAGAGGCTGAGAAAAAAGCGGCTGCTGCCGAGAAGGCCGCAGCCAAGAAAGCCGCAGCGGATGCCAAGAAGAAGGCGGCTGCCGAAGCTGCAGCTCAGTCCTCAGAGGTTGACGATCTCTTTGGCGGTTTGGCAGACGGTAAAAACGCGCCGAAAGGCGGCGGCGCCAAGTCTGGCGGCGCTAAGTCGAAGGGCGACGGTAAACCTGCCGGTCAGGGCAATGCCAAGACCGCAGGGGCCAGTGGGGCTGATATTAATGGTTATTTGGGGCAGATTAAGGGCGCGATCGAGAGCAAGTTTTATGATGCCAGCTCGTTCGCCGGTAAGACCTGTAACCTGCGTATTAAGCTGGCACCGGATGGCCTGTTGATTGATGTTAAAGCTGAAGGGGGTGATCCGGCTCTGTGTCAGGCGGCGATAGCCGCAGCGAAGCAGGCGAAGATCCCAAAACCACCTAGCCAGGCTGTGTATGAGGTGTTTAAGAATGCTCCCCTTGTATTCAAGCCATAATAACGGTTGATTGACTAAGTCATATCGCAGGGATGTACTAAGGTAACCAACAGGGATTATGTAGTTTTGTTTGCGTTGGTTTGTTAAAATTCTGCTAATTTATCGCAGGCATCCCGCCTGGATAAGGGAGATGAGATGAAGCAGGCATTTCGAGTAGCGTTAGGTTTTTTAATACTGTGGGCGTCCGTTCTTCACGCGGAAGTTCGCATCGAAATCACCCAAGGGGTCGACTCTGCTCGTCCGATTGGTGTGGTACCGTTTAAATGGGCTGGCCCAGGCACGCCTCCGGAAGATATTGGCAAGATTGTCGGCGCGGATTTGCGCAATAGCGGCAAATTCAACCCAATTGACGTGGCGCGCATGCCGCAGCAACCGACCTCCGCGTCTGAAGTGACGCCGGCGGCCTGGACTGCATTGGGCATTGACGCGGTCGTGGTCGGCCAGGTGCAACCTGGTGCAGACGGCGGCTACCTGATCTCCTATCAGCTGGTGGACACTTCAGGTTCACCGGGCACCGTATTGGCGCAAAACCAGTATAAAGTGACCAAGCAATGGTTGCGTTATTCTGCACACACCGCCAGTGACGAAGTGTTCGAGAAGCTGACCGGTATCAAGGGCGCGTTCCGTACTCGTATCGCTTACGTAGTGCAGACCAACGGCGGGAAATTCCCGTACGAGCTGCGCGTAGCGGATTACGACGGTTACAACCAGTTTGTGGTACACCGTTCACCGGAGCCGTTGATGTCCCCGGCCTGGTCGCCGGATGGCAGCAAGCTGGCGTACGTGACCTTTGAAAGCGGCCGTTCTGCGCTGGTCGTACAGACCCTGGCTAATGGCGCTATCCGTCAGATCGCTTCGTTCCCGCGTCACAACGGCGCACCGGCGTTCTCACCGGACGGCAGCCGTCTGGCCTTTGCGCTGTCTAAAAGCGGCAGCCTGAACCTGTACGTGATGAATCTCGGCTCTGGCCAGATCACGCAAATCACAGACGGGCGCAGCAACAATACCGAACCGACCTGGTTCCCGGATGGCCAGTCTCTGGCATATACCTCCGATCAGGGCGGCCGACCGCAGATTTATAAAGTCAGTGCCAGTGGCGGTGCGTCACAGCGTCTGACATGGGAAGGCTCTCAGAATCAGGATTCTGAAGTCAGCTCTGATGGTAAATTCTTGGTGATGGTGAGCTCCAATAGCGGCGCTCAGCATATCGCCAAACAAGATCTTGGATCGGGAGCCGTTCAAGTTTTAACCGGCACGTTCCTGGACGAAACGCCTAGTATTGCGCCAAATGGCACCATGGTGATCTATAGCTCCACGCAAGGTATGGGCTCCGTGCTGCAACTGGTATCGACTGATGGGCGTTTCAAAGCGCGTCTTCCGGCAACTGATGGACAGGTCAAATTCCCTGCCTGGTCGCCGTATCTGTGATGCATGTGTAAATATGTATGGCAAACTATAAAAGGATCAAAGAAATGCAACTGAACAAAGTGCTGAAAGGGCTTCTGCTGGCACTGCCAGTTCTGGCTGTAGCGGCTTGTAGTTCTAACAAAAGCGCAAACAACGACCAATCTGGTCTGGGCGCTGGCGCTGGCACTGGTACAGAAAACGGCAGCAGCAACCTGTCTTCTGAAGAACAAGCTCGTCTGCAGATGCAAGAACTGCAGAAGAACAACATTGTTTACTTCGGCCTGGACAAGTATGACGTGAGCTCCGAGTTCGCTCAGATGCTGGACGCACACTCTGCATTCCTGCGTAACAACCCGTCTTACAAAGTGACCGTTGAAGGCCACGCGGACGAACGCGGCACGCCGGAATACAACATCGCTCTGGGCGAGCGTCGTGCTAACGCAGTTAAAATGTACCTGCAAGGCAAAGGCGTTTCAGCTGACCAGATCTCTATCGTTTCTTACGGTAAAGAAAAACCAGCAGTACTGGGCCACGACGAAGCGGCTTATGCTAAAAACCGTCGTGCCGTTCTGGTTTACTAAGAGAATCGCATGAACAGTAACTTCAGACGTCACTTGTTGAGTCTGTCGTTACTGGTTGGCGTAGCGGTCCCATGGGCCGCTACTGCCCAAGCGCCAATCAGTAATGTCGGCTCCGGCTCGGTCGAAGACCGTGTCACTTCACTTGAGCGTATCTCCAATGCTCAGGGCCAGCTTTTAAACCAACTCCAGCAACAACTCTCTGATAACCAGCGCGATATTGACTCTCTCCGCGGGCAAATCCAGGAAAGCCAGTATCAACTGAATCAGGTTGTTGAACGCCAAAAGCAGATCTATCAACAGATGGATAGCATCAGCCAGGGCGGCGCTCAGAGCTCCGCAGCCGCTGCGGGTGCCGCAGGTGGGGCAGCAGCGGCTGCCTCCACCGACGGCGCTGACAGCGCGTCTGCGGGCGCCTCAGCAGCTGCGCCGGCCAGTACGGGCGATGAAAACAGCGACTACAACGCCGCTGTTTCATTGGCGCTGGAAAAAAAACAGTATGATCAGGCGATCTCCGCTTTTCAGACCTTCGTAAAACAGTACCCAAAGTCTACTTACCAGCCCAACGCCAATTATTGGCTGGGGCAGTTGTTCTACAACAAGGGTAAGAAAGACGATGCGGCCTACTATTTTGCCGTCGTGGTGAAGAATTACGCAAAATCACCTAAGGCGCCGGACGCAATGTACAAGGTGGGTATCATCATGCAGGAAAAAGGGCAGGCCGATAAAGCCAAAGCCGTGTTCCAGCAGGTGATTAAACAATACCCAACCAGTGCTGCGGCCAAACAGGCGAAAAGTCGCGTTGCCGGTTAATAAGCAAAAAAATGAGCCCAGAAATTAGTCTATCTGACCGCTTTCTGGGCTCATTCGTGTGAAGAACAAGCAGTTGAACCACTTGTTTTAAAATTTAAGTTGCGCTGCCAAGATAAATTAGTAATATATGCCGCCGTTGCCAAGACAACTTGCAAGATGTTAAAGCAGCTAGGAAATTGGGTCGTTAGCTCAGTTGGTAGAGCAGTTGACTTTTAATCAATTGGTCGCAGGTTCGAATCCCGCACGACCCACCAATTCCTAAAATCAGAAATGAAGTGAAATCGTAAGGGTGAGAACCGTAAAGGTTCGAGTCTCGCAAAGCGAGACAACATCACGAAGTGATGGCCCGAAGGGTGAGGCTGAAAGCCGAATAATCCCGCACGACCCACCAA
>NZ_BCTU01000031.1 GCF_001590925.1 Serratia plymuthica NBRC 102599 | reverse complement strand
GTCTCGCAAAGCGAGACAACATCACGAAGTGATGGCCCAAGGGGTGAGGCTGAAAGCCGAATAATCCCGCACGACCCACCATTTCAGAGTTGTTTTTCCGCAATGCAAATCTTCGGTTTTGTATTCGTAGTTCAGCAGTAAACCACGTCAGTGGGTCGTTAGCTCAGTTGGTAGAGCAGTTGACTTTTAATCAATTGGTCGCAGGTTCGAATCCCGCACGACCCACCATTATTATTGCAGCGAGTCTCTCTCCTGCTTACGCGTTTCAGCAGTAAACCACATCAGTGGGTCGTTAGCTCAGTTGGTAGAGCAGTTGACTTTTAATCAATTGGTCGCAGGTTCGAATCCCGCACGACCCACCATTCTTTTCTGATATCTCAGTAGTCTCATCAAACCATAACATTGCATAGCGCACGAATCCTGTGGGTGAGAAGCTGCGTTCAGGTTCGACAAAATTGCTCCGTCAATTTTGGACAGCGCTTGCGCTGGCCCGAAGGGCGAGGCCAAAGGCCGAATCAATCCCGCACGACCCACCATTCTTTCCTGATACCTCAGTACTCTCATCAAACCATAACATTGCATAACGCACGAATCCTGTGGGTGAGAAGCTGCATTCAGGTTCGACAAAATTGCCCCGTCAATTTTGGACAGCGCTTGCGCTGGCCCGAAGGGCGAGGCCAAAGGCCGAATCAATCCCGCACGACCCACCATTCTTTTCAGTCCGTGCATCATTTCTATAAACACGCACTTTTCACTTCCTGATAAACCGCACCTACTGCAATCGTCTTTCTTTTGTCGAAATTCAATCCATTAAACTTTATCATCGCAAAAATGAAAATATCAGCGGACTTTTGGCGTATTTTTAGGTATTTTGTTTAGGATATAAAACGAGTGGTGGTTGCGAAGGGGCATACCCGGGCAGCAGACACCCAGCCTAGCACAGAGACGATTGCAGCGATGAGTGAAATGTTTGATGTCAATGCGGCGGTGTACCCGTTCCCGCCCAAACCGGTGCCGCTGGACGTAGCGGAAAAGGCGTTTTATCGCGAGAAGATCAAAACCCTGCTCAAGCAGCGCAATGCGGTGATGGTGGCTCATTACTACACCGATCCGGAAATTCAGGCGCTGGCGGAAGAAACCGGCGGCTGCGTGGCGGATTCGCTGGAGATGGCGCGTTTTGGCAGCAACCACCCGGCCTCGACTCTGTTGGTTGCCGGCGTGCGCTTTATGGGGGAAACCGCCAAGATCCTCAGCCCGGAAAAGCAGGTGCTTATGCCGACGCTGAACGCCGAGTGTTCGCTGGATCTCGGCTGCCCGGAAGACGAGTTTCATGCATTTTGCGACAGCCACCCGGATCGCACCGTGGTGGTCTACGCTAATACCTCGGCGGCGGTAAAGGCGCGTGCGGATTGGGTGGTAACATCCAGCATCGCCGTAGAGTTGATAGAACACCTCGACAGCCTGGGCGAAAAAATCATCTGGGCGCCGGACCGCCATCTGGGCAACTATGTGCAAAAGCAGACGGGCGCCGATGTGCTGTGCTGGCAAGGGGCCTGTATCGTCCATGACGAGTTTAAAACCCAGGCGCTGATGCGCATGAAGGCCTTGTACCCGCAAGCGGCGATACTGGTGCATCCAGAGTCTCCACAGGCGGTGGTCGATCTGGCCGATGCGGTCGGCTCAACCAGCCAACTGATTCAGGCGGCCAAAACGCTGCCCAATCCGCAGCTGATTGTAGCCACCGATCGCGGCATTTTTTATAAGATGCAGCAGGCCTGCCCGGACAAAGAACTGTTCGAGGCGCCAACCGCCGGTGAAGGTGCCACCTGCCGCAGCTGCGCGCACTGTCCGTGGATGGCGATGAACGGTCTTAAGGCGATTGCCGACGGGTTAGAGCAGGGCGGCGCCCTGCATGAAATCCACGTGGATGCCGCGTTGCGCGAAAAGGCGTTGATCCCGCTTAACCGGATGCTGGACTTTGCCGCGCAGTTGAAAATGCAGGTCAAAGGGAACGCTTAAGTTAACCATTTGATAAGGAAGAACAGATGAGCTTTTTCAGTACCAGCAATATATTGGTGCACATTCCGCTGGGGGCGGGCGGTTACGATCTGTCATGGATTGAAGCCATAGGTACCTTGTTCGGCCTGCTGTGTATCTGGTACGCCAGCAAAGAGAAAATCATCAACTATCTGTTCGGTCTGATTAACGTCACGCTGTTTGCGGTGATTTTCTTTCAGATCCAGCTTTACGCCAGCCTGTTGCTGCAACTGTTCTTTTTTGTCGCCAATATTTACGGTTGGTATGCCTGGAGCCGCCAAACCCAGGACAATCAGGCCGAGCTGAAAATCCGATGGTTGCCGTTGCCGAAAGCGCTGGCCTGGGCGGCGGTGTGCGTTATCGGCATTGCCCTGATGACTTTCAATATCGACAGCGTCTTTGCCTGGCTGACGCAGCTTGCTGTGACAGTAATGCAGGGAATGGGCTTCAGCGTGCAAATGCCGCAGCTGCAGCCGGATGCTTTCCCGTTCTGGGATTCGGCGATGATGGTGCTGTCGATCGTGGCGATGATCCTGATGACGCGCAAATACGTGGAAAATTGGCTGTTGTGGGTGGTGATTGACGTGATCAGCGTGGCGATTTTCACCTACCAGGGCGTGTACGCCATGGCGCTGGAATACGTGATCCTGACGCTGATTGCGCTGAACGGTTCCTGGTTGTGGATCAAAAGTGCAGGTCGCAACCATTCCCTGCCGTTATCTTCCTCGCAATAACAAACGCAGAGGGCGCCAAACTGGCGCCCTCTTCATTTTAGTGGTGATGACCCAGATGTGAATGCGAGCCGGAATGTGAGTGGTCACTCGGCTCGGGTGCCCGGTTAATCCCGCAGTCCGGCGTATCACAGTGCTGATATTCCATCTGAATGGTGACATGGCCGATACGGTAGTGTTCCAGCAGATAAGCCTGAATGCGGCGCAACAGGCCATCGTGGTCGTTTGGCGGTATCACTTGCGCATGCAGCGTCATCAGTTTCTGTTCGCCAATCTGCCAGACGTGAACGTGATGAATATTGCGTACTTCAGGAATATTCAGGCACAGGTCTTTTTGCAGTTTGTTGATATCCACTTCCTGCGGCGTGCCTTCCAGCAATTCGTGGAAGCTCTCTTTCAGCAGCCGCCAGGCGCTGCGTAGCACCAGACAGGACACCAGCACCGACAATATCGGGTCAATCGGCGTCCAGCCGGTGCTCAGGATCACAATGGCGGCTACGATCGCCCCCACCGAGCCCAGCAAATCCCCCAATACGTGCAACGCAGCGGCCCGCACGTTGATATTCTTCTCTTCCGTACCGCGGTGCAGCAGCCAGAAGGCGAACAGGTTAGCCAGAAGCCCCGCTATGGCGATGATCAGCATCGGCGTACCCATCCACCGGCTGTGGCTCGAAGAAACGCCGTATCGCCTCCCACAGGATGAATACCACGATCACCAACAGGGCGGCGGCATTGAGGAACGCGGCCAGCGTGGTCAGGCGCAAATAGCCGAAGGTATGGCGCGCGTTGGGTTTCCGCTGCGAAAAGTGTACGGCCATCAGCGCCACCAGCAGCGCCGCCGCGTCGGTGAGCATATGGCCGGCGTCGGCCAGCAGCGCCAGCGAACCGGAAATCAACCCGCCGGCCACTTCGGCGATCATAAATACCGCAGTGACTAAAAAAGCGGTCAGTAGGCGTTTACTATTACTGTCTTTTGGCAGGTGTGCCTGTGGGGAGTCCGTCATTATTTATCCTTATGTAGAGCGAAATTCAGCGCGTCAGTGCTGACCAGACCGTCCAGTTCTATCAGTATCTGTTCTACTAACGCACTCAATTCAGTATAGGCGGCCTGAGCCAACATCCCATCACGGCCGCTTTCCACCAGCAATTGGCACAGGCTTGCCGCCGCCGGCTGTTGCAACATCAGCAGGCTGCCCTTGATGCGGTGTGCGGCCTGCCCAAGGCTAGGCCAGTCTTCGCCCTCCGCCGCTTTGCCAAGCCGTTGCCGGTCTTGTCGCAGCGTGGAGAGCAGCGTGGTCGCCAGACGTTGCGCCATCTGCCGATCGTTACCGGCCATATCGGCCAGCATCTGTTGCAGGTCAGTAAGGGCTAACTGTCCTTCCAGCGCCTGTGGTTGCTGCGGTAACGCCTGAGCAATGGCGGCCAGTGAAATCGGCTTGGTCAAAAAGCGATCGATAGCCACCTGTCCCTGTGGAATGCGGGTAAATTCCTGCACGTCTGCCGAACAGAGAATAATCTGGCAGGCCGGCCGCTGATATCGCTGTTCATCGCGTCGTATTAGTCTCGCTAATGTCAGGCCGTCCGGGCGCGGCATGTTGTAATCGATAAACAACAGGTCGAATGGCTGCCTGCGGTGCGCTTTCAGCAATGCGTAACCGTGCTCGAACAGCGCGGGTTGCAGGCCGAAGTGACGCAGTTGCCGCTCCATCAGCAGCAGGTTGGTGGGGTGATCGTCAATCAGCGCCACGCGCAGCGTGGGAGGCGGCAGGCTGAGCGGTTGGTCGTTCTGGCGTGGGGGGGCGGCATCTGGGGCGGCTTGGGTTACCGGTACTGACACCTTGACTTGCGTACCTATGCCAGGCTGTGAGTGCAGCTCAATCTGGCCGCCCATTTGCTCGATAATTTCCTTGCAGATAGACAGCCCCAGCCCGGTTCCCTGAACCGAGACGCGTTGTGCACCGCGTGCGCGGTAGAAGGGTTGGAACAGCTTACCTATCTCATCGGCGGCGATGCCACAGCCGCTATCGGTCACCGTCAGCAGCAGTTCGCCCTGTTGTTTATCCTGTTCGCGCCAGCCGATATTGACCTGAATGCTGCCGCGGGGAGTGAATTTAATGGCATTATTTATCAGGTTGTTAGCCACCTGAAGTAAACGCTCACCATCAATAACAACGGCGGCGGGAAGCTGGTGGCTGGCGGTAACGCTCAAGGTTACCGGGCGTTCGCCGATCAGCGGCTGATACAGCGCGCTGATGTGAGCTATCCAGGGTTGCAGCGCCATGGCTTTTGGCACCAGCGTCAGCGATCCGGTTTCCAGCCGGGCGTAATCTTGTAAGTCATTGAGCAGATTGAGCAAGGATGACGCCGAGCTGTAAATGACCGGCAGCCCCTCCGGCATCGGCTGGCGTTTCAGCTCCAGTTCCAGCAGGCCGAGGATAGCGTGCATCGGCGTGCGCAGTTCATGGCTGATGGTGGCCAGAAACTTGCTTTTCATCCGGTTCTCGGCTTCGGCATGGCGGCGTGCCTGTTCGATCACTTCACGCTCACGTTTTTCCCGCCGCTGCAAAACAAAGCGGCGCAGGGTCAGCGCCAGCAACAGCAGGATCGCTGCCGCCAGTAGCGCCAGCAGCCAGGTAGTTTGCGGTTGCATACGGTTGTCGTTCACCGCATCAATCAGGTTGCTGCGATCGACAATCCACTCATCGCGCAGCGATTGCAGCGTTTCCGAGGGGATCTGCATCAGGTTTTTATCGAGGATAGCCAGCAGCAGGGGCTGATCCTGACGCACGCCGAACGCCACCGGATAGGCGATATTATTGGCGGCGAACGCCAGTTTTATTGCCCCGGCATAACGTGACAGAGCGATAAAGTTCGCCGAGATCACGTTATCCACCAGCGCATCCAATTGGCCGTTGGCCAGAGCGTCATACATCGCCTTGCTGTCGGCAAAATGAATGAGCTCTTCGTTCGGCGGCACCAGCCCCTGCGCCAGATCGCCTTGCAAAACGCCGATGCGTTTGCCGGCCAGATCGCTCCAGGTAGAAATCCCGTTGGCGTACTGACCGACGTAAACCCCCCACAGCGAACGGTGAATCGGCATGCTGGCGCTGTAACGCGCCTTAACGCCGCGCGCCAGCGGCAGAGCGGTGCGGAAACTGGCCTGGCCGGATAGCACCAGTTGGTCTGCCTGTTCGGCGTTGCGCGCCCATAGCGGAGCAAAACGCAGCCCGGTGTTTTGTGCAATGATCTTGAGTATGTCGATCGCGTAGCCGCGCGGCTTGCCGTCGGAACCGCGATAGGCGAACGGGAAGTTATTCTCTATGGCGGCGTAATAAACGGTGCGGTGCTTTTCTACCCAGCTTTTTTCCATCTGCGTCAGATCGGCGTTGCCGGTATCGAGATAGCTGGGGATCTTTTTGCTCCAGCGGCTTTGAATGGCGTTCATCAACTCCATCGGCGCATCGGCGATAGCGACGTTGAGGGTGTCGATCAGTGCCGGATTGTCGGCGGCGAAGACGAAAGACAGGTTACCGAGATTGACCGTGCTTTCGATCTGATAAAGCTGGCCGAGCTGCAACTGGTCAATAATAAAGCTGGCGCTGGCTTCGTCGGCAATAAAGTAATCGCTGCTGCCGTTCAGCAAGGCATACACCGCCTGCAGGTTGTTGTCATAACGCTGAACGTGGGAAGACACCGCCTTCAGCGCGTTGCCGGCCTGCATATCGGTCAGGGTACTGATTGCCACCCGCGCATCGGCGGAGTTAAGCATCACCCGGCGGTCATTGCTCCGATCGCGCAGCACGCGCAGGTTACTGACGTAATAAGGCTGGGAGATTTTCAGATCCTCCAGCGCCTCGTTCTGCGGAATGCCGTACAGCAGATCGATAGCGCCGCTGTGCAGCGCCTGTTCGAGCTGCGCCAGATCGGCGAAACCGTAAATCTGAAAGCGGATGCCGGTGACCTGCTGGACATAACCGAGGTAGTCGGCGTTTAACCCGTACAGATCCTCATCCACGATAATGTTATAGGGACTGGCATTCTCGCTGATGATGCCCACGCGCAGCGTCGCGTCGCGCCAGGGATTTTTCTCGCTGGCGATCAGCATGTCCGCCGGAATATTCAGGTTACTGACTAACTGATAAGACACCGGTTGCGCCGCATACGCGACGTTGCCGAGGCTGAGCAACATCGCCAACAGCAGCAGAATGCCGCGCATCATGGCGCCAGTTCTCTAAATACCGCCACCAGTTCCAACAGATTGCTGGCGCCGGTTTTGCGCAGAATATTCTTCTTGTGGGTGCTGACGGTTTTGTTGCTGATGTTCAGCATCTCGGCAATTTGCAGATTGGACAGCCCCTTGCTGAGCAGGCCGAGGATCTGCAGCTCTTTGGGCGTCAGCAGCACGCCCTCTGCCGGTTGCGTTTCTTCCGCCATCGCAGCGGCGGGAAAACTCGGCTCCCCGGCCAGCACGGTTTCAATTGCCTGCACCAATTGTTCAAGCCGGCTGCCTTTATGCACAAACCCGTTGGCGCCGGCCACCCAGGCCATACGCGCGTAGATCTCTTCTTCCTGCGCGGTGTAGATCAGGATCGGTTGCTGCGGGTAGTGGCGGCGGATTTTTTTCAGCAGTTGCAAGCCGTCTACCTGCGGCAGGCCGATATCCAGAATGACCAGCGAAAAATCGGCTGCGGCCAATTGGGCCAACGCCTGAACATCATCCTGAACCGCCTGCAGGCTATAAGGGCAGGAAGACTTCATTAGCGCCGCTTCCAGTGCGACATGAACCACAGGGTGGTCATCAACTAATAACAGAGAAGGCATGGTTTGGCTCAAGTAACGGTATCCTGATCGCTAGCATAGCGAAAAAGGAGCCACTGCGCTCTCCCGATGAAACAGCACAATCTACTGATAATTTGGCCGTTCCGCCGGGAGGCGGCAAAGGTGATTTACAGCGCTACCCTCACAGGCTAAATTGGTTGGATCTACGCTCTGTGAAATACCGCCCCTCGATACCGAATGGAAAAGTTATGAATTACCAAAATGACGATTTACGCATTAAAGAAATTAAGGAACTCCTGCCACCGGTGGCCCTGTTAGAGAAGTTTCCGGCCACTGAACGTGCAGCTGAGACGGTGTCCCTGGCGCGCAGTGCAATTCACAAGATCCTTCGCGGTAACGACGATCGCCTGCTGGTGGTCATCGGCCCATGCTCGATCCACGACACCAAAGCGGCAAAAGAGTATGCCGAGCGTCTGCTGACGCTGCGTCAGGAACTGAGTGGCGAGCTGGAAGTGGTGATGCGCGTTTACTTTGAAAAACCGCGAACCACCGTGGGCTGGAAAGGGCTTATCAACGATCCGCAAATGGATAACAGCTTCCAGATCAACGACGGTTTGCGCCTGGCCCGTAAGTTGCTGTTGGATATCAATGATAGCGGCTTGCCGGCTGCGGGGGAATTCCTCGACATGATCACCCCGCAGTACCTGGCTGATCTGATGAGCTGGGGCGCGATCGGCGCACGTACCACGGAATCCCAGGTACACCGCGAGCTGTCTTCCGGCCTGTCTTGCCCGGTTGGCTTCAAAAACGGCACCGACGGCACCATCAAAGTGGCGATTGACGCCATCAACGCTGCCAGCGCGCCGCACTGTTTCCTGTCGGTGACCAAGTGGGGCCACTCGGCGATCGTTAACACCAGCGGTAACGGCGATTGCCACATTATCCTGCGCGGCGGCAAAGAGCCGAACTACAGCGCGGCGCACGTCAAGGAAGTCAAAGACGGCCTGGTCAAAGCGGGTCTGCCGGCGCAGGTGATGATCGACTTCAGCCACGCCAACAGCAGCAAGCAGTTCAAAAAGCAGCTGGAAGTAAATGCGGACGTGTGCAAACAGGTCGCCGGCGGTGAAAAAGCGATTATCGGCGTGATGATCGAAAGCCATCTGGTGGAAGGCAACCAGAATCTGGAAAGCGGCGAGCCGCTGGTCTATGGCAAGAGCGTGACAGACGCTTGCATCGGCTGGGAAGACACGGAAACCGTGCTGCGCGAGTTGGCGGCGGCGGTTAAGGCGCGTCGCGCCTGATAAAACAGGGCTCAGTTTGCGGAATCTCTATGGAATCTATGGGCCACCTGTTTTGCAAGACGAATTTTGAGGGGCAGGCGGCTTTGCTTAAGTCGACCCGATGCCTGTCGGGAAGTGTTTCCTGTACCCGATGAAAGCCGCTTGCGCCATCAATACGCGGTTTTCGCCAAACGGCGTATAATTTGCATATTATTCAAATAAACAGTGGGTTAGCGATTTATGCGTTAGCCCACGGTTACTTGATAAACCCGGCGTTGGTAACTTAACTGCCACCCATGCACTTCTGCAATTTTCCATTGACGGGTTACCGGAAGGAGGACAAGGGGTAAAGCGTGATAGCCTTCTTGATACTTGGCTATGGGCGTATGGATAACTGACGCAAGCCGGGAGTGAAGGGCATTTTCTTGCAGATACTACATGAGTAAAGCAAGTCTTCATTCGTATTTTGTTTTTACCAGCTTACCATTTTTCTTCATGTGATAAATTCCATTGTAAACGCTAAATAATATATCGTCATTTCTGTCATTCTCAACAGAGAAAACCTTGTTTTTATCTATACAATTTTTTGATGTGTTCATATCATCAAAACATCGTCTGTCATACTTTCCTTCTTCTTTATAACCCTCGCCAAAATCCCAAAAGGTGATAGCAAAGAATCCATCTGGCGCAGGTTCGGGGATTTTATATTTTTCTTTTAACATTTCTTTATTGTTTAGCCACCAGTTTATCTTTCCTTTATCGGTAAAAGGGAAGTTTTTAACTAAAACCGAACTAAATTCCCCATCCTTATGGACAGCCACAATTTCTACAGGGCGTAGTGACAACCAGAAGAAGTAACCGAGCAATGTGCAGA
>NZ_BCTU01000030.1 GCF_001590925.1 Serratia plymuthica NBRC 102599 | reverse complement strand
GTCCTTGTCCTTGTCCTTGTCCTTGTCCTTGTCCTTGTCCTTGTCCTTGTCCTTGTCCTTGTCCTTGTCCTTGTCCTTGTCCTTGTCCTTCCTGTCCTTGTCCTTCCTGTCCTTGTCCTTCCTGTCTGCGGGTTTTGGCTCATCGTTGGGTTTCAGCGACATGGGTATCATGCATTGTCGTCAGGTTGAGACATATAACATGATGATTTTGTTTGATAAAAATTACTTTGGCTTAAGTCGTCGTTCTAAGGCGACATAGTTTACTGCGAGAGGCCAAGAGAATGGCGCAGGAGTGCGAACCGCGTTATCGGTGTGAAAATAATTAAATGTTTTGTAATTCAATAGAATAGTTGTTTTTATGCAAAGTCCGGCGAGCATCTGCCAGAAGTTGGCACGCCTTGTGCAATATCTATTCCGTAGATGCTCATTCCACCTCTTATGTTCGCCTTAGGCTTCATAAACCCTGGGAATGATGCAGAGCCGATTTAGGGTGCCTATTGTCCACCAGAACGATGACAGCGTTGCTTGTAACTGCTGACATCACACTCCGGGCATAACGTTGAGTGAGGCACCGCCCCTGTTGTCCTAGACCTGATTGCTTTTTATACACTTGCCACTGCGGCAAGTGTTTTTTTTTGCCTAATACCCATCATATTTGAAGCCACAGCCGCGTTGACTGCGCGCTCTCACCCCAGTCACTTGGTTGACCAAGTGACTGGGGATTCGTGAGCTTGCCGCCTTGCTGTGACTCCAACTATCTTGGGTATAAGCAACGTTGGATAAAAAAGGCGCGACCAGAGGGCGCGCCTTGAGGACAATACATTGCCGGCGTTACTCGCCGTTATGCTTCAACGTCAGCATCAGCCCTTCACGTCGCATTTGAGCGGCCTCGTCCGAACGGTGCAGCTTATCCAGCACATCTGCCAGCCATGCGTAGTCGTAGGCATCCGGACGCTGTTTCAGCGCTTCCCGGAATGCATCGGCGGCCTGTTGCCATTCACCGTGTTTCATCAACAACTGACCTAGCGTACTGTTCAGCAAGGGTGTAGCGCCATGCTGTTTGACCTGCTGACGCAGCGCTTTTTCCAACTGTTCCGGGTTGCCGGACTTCAGGCGCGGGATCAGCAGCACCAAACGTTCGTCATACTGGCGCTTCAGGCTGTCGAGCACGATTTCCTGCGCCATTTCGTGGTCATTGCATTCGATCAGGTGTTCCACCATCGCGATTTGCAGCGGGACTTCATGGCGGGTTTTACGGCTCTGATCTTTCCACCAGCGCTTCAGGCCATCGCTGCCCTCGTCCGCCATCGCCTGATTCATCAAGCCGATGTAAGCCTGCTGTTGCAGCGCTTGCAGCTCAGCTTCGGTGTGCAAATTGATTTTGCCCATCGACGGCAGAATTTCCAGCAATGAGGCAAAAGCGCCGGTGCGCAGATAAGCCTGCTCTGCCAGACGCAAGACCTCCGGATGACGCGGTGCCTGGTTCAGCAGACGATCGACGCCGTGACGTGCCGCATGGTTTTCCCCCTGCGCCAGTTGAATGCGTACGCGCGTGATATCCACCGGTAACTGATCGGTATCGGCGGCCTCGGCGGCGCGCTCCAGATACTGATTGGTGCGGAAATCATCACCGCGTTGCTGTGCGGCTTCGGCAGCCAGCAGATAGTTCACTACCGGCTGTTCGGCATGGTCGGCATTGCGCGTCAGCAGTTTTTCAACCTGCTTGTAATCCCCTTCAGCCAGTTTGATCAGCGCGGCTTTGGTTTGTTTACGTGCCCGGCTGCGTTTGCGGCCAAGGAACCAGCCGCGGGTACGGGCGCCGGTACGGAAGATGCGGCGCAGGATCCATTCGATCGCCAGCAGCACGACAAAGAGCAAGACTGCCATGATCACCAGGCCGGTGACGCTGGTTTCGACATTGTAGTTATCGGTCTGGATCAGCACATAGCCCTGATGGCCGGCCAGCATCGGCCCGACCACCACGCTTGCGATCAGTACCAGGAACAGAAATAGCACGCGTAACATGGCTTATCCCTCCTGGTGAGCGGCAGGGGACTGGGTCAGCAGATTGCGCACCCGGGTCTGCATCAGTTTTTCCAGCAATGGCTGGCTTTTCAAGTGATCCGGCACGTCCATGGCGATCGACTGCTGGCTCAGGCTGTCCAACTCTTCCAGAAAAGCTTTGGTGGCGGGGTCGGTGGTGTCGAAGTAGGCGCGTACCCAGGTGGAGATGGTTTCCAGCGACTGTTTGTACGTCTCATTTTGATGGCGCGGGATAGCTTGCGCAGCCACCAGCAGGCGCGAACGGATATTCTCGCGCAGATAGATGTCCTGATTCGGCGCCAGCAGCGGTTCGGCGCTGGCATCGCGGCGGCGGACGGTAATAAAGTCGGCCATAAAGTTGTGCCAGCTTTTGGCCAGGTTCTGCCGCCATTCGCCAATCGAACTGGAAAGCTCGCTGCTGTCCTGATCCATTGGCGCTTCGTCGCTGTTGTTATCCGCCAGACGCAGGTTGTCGACCTGGTTAGACAGCTGATTGGTCTTGAGAATGATGCCGTCGAAATCGACCTGGGTCAGGGTGGACAGCGTGCTGATATCTTCGGTGATGGCGCGACGAACCTCGAGCAGGCTGGGGTCATTCATGTCCGCCAGGCTGGCATCGGCACTTTTCAACAGCGTCGCCGCACTGGTCACGTCCTGATCGCTCCACAGCTTGCGCCCGGCCATTTTCACCAGGAAATCGGCCTGCGCCAGTAGCCAGGTTTTGGCATCGCTGCCGGAGATGGTCGCGACCTTTTCCTGCAGCTCGTTAAGTTGCCGTGCCAGAGTGGCTTGCTCGCGGTCGGCGGCGTCCAGCGTTTTGCCCTGTTGTTGCAACAGACCTTCCAGCGCGCTTCTTTCCTGCTGCTGGCTCTGTTTCAGCCCGTCAAGCTGTTGCTGCAGTGCTTGGTTGGCGGCGATGAGCCGTTGTGCCTGCTGATGTGTGTGGTAATAGCCGCCCGCGCCCAGTGCGATAACCAGCACGATAGCGATCGCGCCGAGCACAGGACCGCTATTTTTCCCTTTGCGGCGGTCAGCGTCTGGCTGCTGGGAGGTCTCAACCGCTGGGGTGGGTTCTTCAACCGGGGCGGATGGGGTATTTTGTTCCGTCATAGTGGTACATCCCATAGTCAGGTTTATTGTAGCGCGCGGATCAGCGCGTCATTATCGGCGTTATCAGCTACCCGAATCATGCTCCAGCCCAATTCCTGGGCGAGGGTAGCCAGGCGTTCACTCACTACGACCAGGCGGCAACGTAATAGCCACGAAGAACGATAGTAGTCAGGAACTAAAGTATAGAGCTGTTGTAACATTTCACCGCTGGTGACGACCAGCGTATCAACACCGGCGCGTTGCCAGTGGGCGCTTTGCTCACTGCCATCATAGTGCACCGGGCTGCGTTGATAACATTCATAATAGCTGACGTTGGCACCACGCTCGCTCAACCGGTCGCCGAGCAACTCGCGCCCGCCGTTGCCGCGCAGGATAAGCGCCTGCTTGCCGTCCAGCTTCTGCAACGCCGGCAGCAGCAACAGCGTTTCGCTGATCTGCTGCTCGCGCGGGTACTCCACCGGCAGGCTGCTGATGCGGTGCATCGCCAGCCCGGTTGCCCGGCCAATGGCATAATAGGTCAGGCGCGCCGGCCATGTCAGCCCGGCACGGCCAATGACCGAATTGGCGTAGTTCACCGAATGCTGCGACACGACAAATACCAGATCGCCATCATTGAGTTGCTGCAACGCCTGCGGCAGTTTGGGCAGATCGCGGCCAGGGGCGAAATCGATCAACGGGGCATGATAGGCAACCCGGCCGAGTGCGCGCAGGCGGCTCACCAGTTGTTCTCCAAAAGGAGAAGGGCGGGTTACCAGAATCGTCATGCCGGGGGATTTCCCTGATAAACGTCATGCAGGATTTCACGTGCGCCACGCGCCAGCAGTTCTTCCGCCAGCTCAACGCCCATTTGTTCGGCCAGGGCCGCCGGGCCGCGACGTTCGCCGCGCACCATCTGGCTGCCGTCCGGTGAGCCGACCAAGGCTCTCAGCCACAGGCTGTCGCCTTCCAGTTCGGCATAGCTGCCGATCGGTACCTGACAGCCGCCTTCCAGCCGCGTATTCATCGCCCGTTCAGCGCGCACGCGGATATCGGTTGCGGCGTGATTGAGCGGTGCGAGCAGCGCACGCGTGGCGTCATCGTCGAGGCGGCATTCGATGCCCACCGCGCCCTGACCGACGGCCGGCAGGCACTCTTCGGGGCTCAATGGGCTGCGGATACGTTGCTCCAGCCCCAGGCGTTTCAACCCGGCGACCGCCAGAATAATGGCGTCGTAATCACCGTTATCCAGCTTGGCCAGGCGGGTACCGACGTTGCCGCGCAAATCGCGCACGATCAAATCCGGCCGGCGTTCGCGCAACTGGCTCTGACGGCGCAGGCTTGAGGTGCCAACCACGCTGCCCTGCGGCAACTGATCGAACGAGGCGAAACGATTGGAAACAAAGGCGTCGCGCGGATCGTCACGCTCGCAAATGGTCACCAGGCCCAGGCCGGTGGGGAAATCTATCGGGACGTCTTTCATCGAATGGACGGCGATATCGGCGCGGCCTTCCAGCAACGCCAACTCAAGTTCTTTAACAAACAGGCCTTTACCGCCGACTTTCGCCAGCGGCGTATCCAGAATAATGTCGCCCTTTGTGACCATTGGCACCAGTTCAACCTGCAGGCCGGGGTGGCTGGCCATCAGGCGCTGTTGCACATAATGTGCTTGCCAGAGTGCTAGCGGGCTTTGTCGGGTGGCAATTCGAATAATTTTGTCTAACATGCTTGTTACCGTTTTTATAATTCGCCGTTCATCCTACCACTGAGTGCGAAAACTGTCAGTGCAAGAAGCCACAGGCGAAGAAAGGACAACGGAATCAACGGGACGTGTGATGTATTTTGGGGCAGTTGACACTGCGGGTAAATCGTTTAGAGAAGCGCTACAATAATAGTGGAGCGTTACCTCCTTTACGGTCAATCAGCAAGGTGTTAAATTGATCACGTTTCCAACAATAAGTTGCCAAATATTCTTCCAACACTAACGGCGCTTATGGAATACGGGTTTTTTCTAAACACCGGGATAATCAGGCGAGACGTCTTGTACCTCTACATCGAGACACTGAAGCAGAGACTGGATGCGATCAACCAATTACGAGTCGATCGCGCCCTAGCGGCCATGAAGCCCGCGTTTCAACGGGTATACAGTCTGCTGCCTACCTTACTGCACCACCATCACCCACTGATGCCGGGCTATCTGAACGGTAACGTTCCCCACGGCGTTTGCCTCTACACGCCTGATGAAACCCAGCAAGATTACCTCAACGATTTAGAAGACAAATGGGGCAGCCCGTTTGATAAGCTGGCCAGCGGTGAGCTGCCGATTACCGGCGTTTACTCCATGGGCAGCACGTCGTCTATCGGCCAAAGCTGCAGCTCGGATCTCGACATCTGGGTGTGCCATCAGTCCTGGCTGGATAACGAAGAGCGTAGCCGTCTGCAGGAAAAATGCAGCCTGCTGGAAAAATGGTCGGCGTCGATGGGCGTAGAAGTCAGCTTCTTCCTGATCGATGAAAACCGCTTCCGCCATAACGAAAGCGGCAGCCTGGGTGGCGAAAACTGCGGATCCACCCAACATATCCTGCTGCTGGACGAGTTTTACCGCACCGCGGTGCGCCTGGCCGGCAAACGTATTTTGTGGAACATGGTGCCGGGCGAAGAAGAAGCGCATTACGATGAGTATGTGCTGTCGCTGTATTCGCAAGGCGCGTTGACGCCGAACGAATGGCTGGATCTCGGCGGCCTGAGCACGCTGTCGGCGGAAGAATATTTTGGCGCCAGCCTGTGGCAGTTGTACAAGAGCATCGATTCGCCTTACAAGGCCGTGCTGAAGACCTTGCTGCTGGAAGCCTATTCCTGGGAATACCCGAATACCCAACTGCTGGCGATGGACATTAAACACCGCCTGCATGAAGGCGAGATCGTCTGCTTCGGGCTCGACTCCTACTGCATGATGCTCGAACGCGTTACGCATTATCTGAACCAAATCAACGACACCACCCGCCTCGATCTCGTCCGCCGCTGTTTCTATCTGAAAGTCTGCGAAAAACTGTCGCGCGCTAACGCCTGCGTCGGCTGGCGCCGCGAAATCCTTAGCCAGTTGGTCAGCGAATGGGGCTGGGACGAAGAGCGCCTGGCTATCCTGGATAACCGCGCCAACTGGAAGATCGAACGGGTGCGTGAAGCGCACAACGAGCTGCTGGATGCGATGATGCAAAGTTACCGCAACCTGATCCGCTTCGCGCGGCGTAACAACCTCAGCGTCAGCGCCAGCCCGCAGGATATCGGTGTGCTCACCCGCAAGCTGTATGCGGCGTTTGAAGCCCTGCCCGGCAAGGTAACGCTGGTGAATCCGCAGATCTCACCGGACCTGTCGGAAAACGACTTAACCTTTATTCATGTGCCGATTGGCCGCGCCAACCGCACCGGTTGGTATCTGTACAATCAGGCGCCGGCGATGGATTCCATCGTCAGCCACCAACCGCTGGAATATAACCGCTACCTGAACAAGCTGGTGGCCTGGGCCTATTTCAACGGCCTGCTGACGCCGCAGACCCGCCTGCACATCAAGAGCGGCAACTTGTGCGACACGGCCAAACTGCAGGAACTGGTAGCCGACGTATCGCATCACTTCCCGCTGCGCCTGGCGGCACCGACACCGAAAGCGTTGTACAGCCCGTGCGAAATTCGCCATCTGGCGATTATCGTCAATCTGGAAAACGATCCAACCGCCGCCTTCCGCAACCAGGTGGTGCATTTCGATTTCCGCAAGCTCGACGTGTTCAGCTTCGGCCAGCAGCAGCAATGCCTGGTGGGCAGTATCGATCTGCTGTACCGCAACTCATGGAACGAAGTGCGTACCCTGCATTTCAGCGGCGAGCAATCGGTGCTGGAAGCGCTGAAGACCATTCTCGGTAAAATGCATCAGGACGCCGCGCCACCGGAATCGGTAGAAGTGTTCTGCTACAGCCAGCACCTGCGCGGTCTTATCCGTACCCGCATACAGCAACTGGTGTCGGAATGCATAGAGCTGCGTTTGTCCAGCACACGCCTGGAACCGGGCCGTTTCAAAGCGGTGCGCGTCGCCGGCCAGACCTGGGGCCTGTTCTTTGAGCGCCTGAGCGTATCGGTGCAAAAGCTGGAGAACGCGGTGGAATTCTACGGCGCCATTTCCAACAACAAATTGCACGGCCTGTCGATCAAAGTGGAAACCGATCAGGTGCACTTGCCGCCGGTAGTGGATGGTTTCGCCAGTGAGGGGATCATTCAGTTCTTCTTCGAAGACACGTCGGACGATAAAGGCTTTAACATCTATATTCTGGATGAGTCTAACCGGGTGGAGGTTTACCACCATTGTGAAGGCAGTAAAGAGGAGTTGGTGCGTGACGTGAGCCGTTTCTATTCTTCTTCACACGATCGCTTCACTTACGGTTCCAGCTTTATCAACTTCAACCTGCCGCAGTTCTACCAGATAGTTCAGCTGGATGGTCGTACCCAGGTGATCCCGTTCCGCAGCAATGTCCTGTCGAGCCTGTGCGTTACCTTGGCCGATGGCGCCGCTCAGCCGCTGAAACAGCAATTCCAGTTGCATTGATTCCGTAGGGCAGGCCCCACGGAATCAGCGGCTTATCAGGCAAAATGCACGTCTTCGCCGGCCTGTGCGCTGGCCGCTTCGCTGAGCAACGGGTAGAATCCGCGATCGCTGCGATCGCAGAACCAGGCGCCGTCCCGGTAGTTAAAGTGATAGCCGCCGGTTTTGGTTGCCAGCCACACCTGATGCAACGGCTCCTGACGGTTGATCACAATTTTGGTGCCATTTTCGAAACTTAACGTCATTACGCCGCCGTTAGTTTCGTAATCGATGTCCGCATCGCCGTCAAAATCGTCCAGTGTCTCTTCAATATTAAGCATCAGTTGGTCAGCCAACTGGTGAAACTCACTGTCGTTCATAATCAATTCCTATTGCTTTTCATGATCCACCTGCGATTATAGAGATCTTGGACGCATGAATTACAGGCATTAATGCAAATGAAAAAACAACTACGCTATGCGCTGATGGCAGTTCTGCTTGCCGGGCTCTCTGGCTGCGGTCTGAAAGGCCCGTTGTATTTCCCTTCGGATGAACCGGGTACTAAGAAACCCGCCTCTCAGGTTCAAACGGGCGATCAGGTACAGAAAAATCAGCAGGAAACCTCTGTCTCTCAGTAAAAACCGTCGATGAGCGACCAGTAACACCTGATTTGCGGTGGCGGGGCGTCACCGCAAACCCAAGACGGATAGCGCGTCCAGATAGCGGAGTATGATATGCAGTTCTCCAAAATGCACGGTCTGGGCAACGACTTTATGGTGGTCGATGCCGTTACACAGAATGTCTATTTTTCACCTGAACTGATCCGCCGATTGGCCGATCGGCACTTGGGCGTTGGCTTTGACCAGATGCTGGTGGTAGAACCGCCTTACGATCCGGAACTTGATTTCCACTATCGCATTTTCAACGCCGACGGCAGTGAAGTGGCGCAGTGCGGTAACGGCGCCCGCTGTTTCGCCCGCTTTGTGCGGCTGAAAGGGTTGACCAACAAACGCGACATCCGCGTCAGCACCCAAACCGGACGCATGGTGCTCAGCGTCACCGACGACGATCTGGTGTGCGTGAATATGGGCGAACCGAATTTTGATCCTCAGGCTGTGCCGTTTCGTGCCACCAAAGAGGAAAGGACATACATCATGCGTGCGGCGGAACATACGGTGCTGTGCGGCGTGGTGTCGATGGGCAATCCGCATTGTGTTTTACAGGTGGATGATGTAAAAACCGCCAAGGTAGAGCTGCTTGGGCCAGTGCTGGAAGGGCACGAGCGTTTCCCGGAACGGGCCAATATCGGTTTTATGCAAATCGTCAGTCGTGAACATATCAAGCTGCGGGTTTATGAGCGCGGCGCCGGTGAAACGCAGGCCTGCGGCAGCGGCGCTTGTGCGGCAGTGGCAGTGGGGATTCAACAAGAATTGCTGTCAGAAGAGGTGCATGTAGAACTGCCGGGCGGCAGCCTGCATATTCGCTGGAAAGGGCCGGGCAATCCGCTGTTTATGACCGGTCCGGCAACCCATGTATATGACGGATTTATTCATCTATGAAGAGTGTTGAGGACCAGGCTGTCACGGGCATTGAGCTTGATGACGACGCCGTAATGCAGTTTTTGCTGCAAAACCCGGATTTCTTTATTCGCAACGCGCGTTTGGTTGAACAGATGCGCGTCCCCCATCCCGTTCGCGGAACCGTGTCGCTGGTCGAGTGGCATCTGGCCCGCCAGCGCAACCATATTGGCCGGCTCGAAGAAGAGATCACCCTATTGATGGAGCAGGCCAGCGCCAATGAAACGCTGTTTGCCAGCTTGCTGCATCTGCAGGCCAATCTGGCTACCGCCAGCAGTCTGCAAGACATGCTCAACCGCCTGCAACGCTGGGCGCGTGGTTTCGGTTTGGCCGGCGCCAACATCCGCCTGTTTTCCGAAAGCTGGAAAATCGGCGCGCCTTCCGACTTCACCCATCTCGCCCTGACGCGTTCGTCGTTTGAACCGCTGCGCATTCAGCGCCTGGGTGACCAACAGCATTACCTCGGTAGCCTGAATGGCCCCGAACTGTTGCTGCTGTTGCCGCAGGCCAAGCTGGTTGGCTCGGTCGCGTTGTCGATGTTGGGCGAAGACGGCGAACTGGGCATGGTGATTTTCAGTAGCCGCGATACGCAACACTATCAGCAGGGCATGGGTACCGTGATGCTCAATCAGCTGGCGCGCATGCTGCCTGAACTGCTGGAACGCTGGATAGAACGAGCATGACCCCGGTAGCGGCCAGCCTGCAACGGCCGGTGGACGCTTTCCTGCGCTATCTGAAGGTTGAGCGTCAGCTCAGCCCGCTCACTCAGCTCAGCTATTCTCGCCAACTGCAGGCGCTGATGGCGCTGGCGCAGGAGATGGGCGTGACCGAATGGCCGGCGCTGGACGCCGCCAAAGTCCGCATGCTGGCGGCACGCAGTAAACGTGCGGGCCTGCAGTCTTCCAGCCTTGCGCTGCGCTTGTCGGCGTTGCGCAGTTTTCTCGACTGGCAGGTTAGCCAGGGCGCGTTGATCGCCAATCCCGCCAAAGGTATCCGAACGCCACGCAGCGGTCGTCATCTGCCGAAAAATATCGATGTCGATGAAATGAATCAGCTGTTGAATATCGATCTTAACGATCCGCTGGCGGTGCGCGATCGCGCCATGCTGGAGGTGATGTACGGCGCCGGGTTGCGTCTGTCGGAGCTGGTGGGGCTGGATTGCCGCCATGTCGATCTGGCCGCCGGTGATATCTGGGTGCTGGGCAAGGGCAGCAAAGAACGCAAACTGCCGATTGGCCGCACCGCCGTTACCTGGCTGGAGCACTGGTTGGCGATGCGTGACCTGTTCGGCCCGGCAGACGACGCGATGTTCCTGTCCAATCAGGGAAAACGCATCTCGACCCGCAACGTGCAAAAGCGTTTTGCCGAGTGGGGCGTCAAGCAGGGCGTCAACAGCCATATTCATCCGCACAAGCTGCGTCACTCGTTTGCGACCCATATGCTGGAGTCGAGCGGCGATCTGCGTGCTGTGCAGGAACTGCTCGGCCACGCCAATCTCACCACCACCCAAATCTATACCCACCTCGACTTTCAACATCTGGCGAACGTGTACGATGCTGCGCATCCGCGCGCCAAACGGGGGAAATCCTGATGCATTTTTATCGTCCGCTGCGCCCGCTGGCGGCGCTGACCTTCGATCTGGACGACACGCTGTACGACAACCGCCCAGTGATCAGGCAGACCGAGCTGCAGTCGGTTGCCTTTCTGCAGAATTATCATCCGGGGTTGAATCACTTTCAGTCGGCGGATTTTCACCGCCTGCGCCAGGAGCTGCGCGAGCAGGATCCGGAGATTTATCATGACGTCACCCAGTGGCGCTGGCGCGCCATTCATCTGGCGCTGAGCCGTCAGGGGTTGCGGGATGCCGAGGCTGCCCTCGGCGCCGACGCGGCAATGCAGAACTTTGCGCTGTGGCGCAGCCGCATCGAGGTGCCGGAGGCGACTCACGCCACGTTGAAAGCGCTGGGGGAGCGTTTCCCACTGGTGGCGATCACCAATGGCAATGCCGATCCGGCGCTGTGCGGGTTGGACGGTTACTTCCAGTTTGTGCTGCGTTCCGGGCCGGATGGTCGCGCCAAACCCTATCAGGACATGTACCGGTTGGCCGCGGAACGGTTAGGGGTCCCCGCCGAACGCATTCTGCACGTTGGCGATGATTTGACCACCGACGTCGCCGGGGCGCTGCGCTCAGGTCTGCAGGCCTGCTGGATCAACGACCGCCAACGTAACCTGATGCAGGTCGCGGACAGCCGCCTGCTGCCACATATTGAGATTTCGCAGTTGGCATCGCTGACAGCATTGTTATAATCCCTGCCAGAACTCTGTATAAATTCCCAGTGGAAAACGCGTCCCAGGCGCGTTTTCCCTTACCAATTAATGGTGCCTATGGACGTTTCCGATCTGCTCGACAGCCTGAATGAAAAACAACGCGAAGCCGTGGCGGCGCCACGCTGCAACCTGTTGGTATTGGCCGGCGCGGGCAGCGGTAAAACCCGGGTGCTGGTGCATCGCATCGCCTGGTTGCTGTCGGTAGAGAACTGTTCGCCGTATTCGATTATGGCGGTGACGTTCACCAACAAAGCGGCGGCGGAAATGCGCCATCGTATCGAACACCTGATTGGCACCAGCCAGGGCGGCATGTGGATAGGTACTTTCCACGGCCTGGCTCACCGGCTGTTGCGTGCTCACCATATGGACGCCAACCTGCCGCAGGATTTCCAAATCCTCGACAGCGACGACCAGTTTCGCCTGCTGAAGCGCATCGTTAAGGCGCTGAATATCGACGAAAAACAATGGCCGCCGCGTCAGGCGATGTGGTACATCAACGGCAAAAAAGACGAGGGCCTGCGCCCGCAGCACGTTGAAACCTATAACAACCCGGTGGAAGCGACCTGGTTGCGTATCTATCAGGCCTATCAGGAAGCTTGCGACCGCGCCGGGCTGGTGGATTTTGCCGAGCTGCTGCTGCGCGCCCATGAGCTGTGGCTGAACAAGCCGCATATCCTCAATCACTACCGTGAGCGCTTCACCAACGTATTGGTGGACGAGTTCCAGGATACCAACAGCATCCAGTACGCCTGGATCCGCCTGCTGTCCGGCAATAACAGCAACGTGATGATCGTCGGCGACGACGACCAGTCGATCTACGGCTGGCGCGGCGCTCAGGTGGAAAACATCCAGCGTTTCCTGAAGGATTTCCCCGGCGCGCAAACCGTGCGCCTGGAACAGAACTACCGTTCGACCAGCAATATTCTGAAGGCCGCCAATACCCTGATCGCCAACAACGGCGGGCGCATGGGTAAAAACCTGTGGACCGAGGGAGCCGAAGGCGAACCCATCTCCATCTATTGCGCGTTCAACGAGCTCGACGAGTCGCGCTTTGTCGTTGGCCGCATCAAAACCTGGCAGGAAAACGGCGGTGCGCTGAATGACTGCGCGATACTCTACCGCAGCAACGCCCAGTCGCGCGTGCTGGAAGAGGCGCTGTTGCAAACCGCCATGCCGTACCGCATTTATGGCGGGCAACGCTTCTTCGAACGTCAGGAAATCAAGGATGCGCTGGCCTATTTGCGGCTGATCGCCAACCGTAACGACGACGCGGCGTTTGAGCGCGTGGTGAATACCCCGACGCGCGGCATTGGCGACCGAACGCTGGACGAAGTGCGCCGCACGGCGCGCGATCGCCAACTGACGCTGTGGCAGGCTACCCGTGCGCTGTTGCAGGACAAAGTGCTGGCCGGGCGTGCGGCGTCCGCGCTGCAACGTTTTACCGAATTGGTGGATTCCCTGGCGCACGAAACCGCAGATATGCCGCTGCATGTGCAGACCGACCGGGTGATCCGCGACTCGGGGCTGTTCATCATGTATGAGCAGGAAAAGGGTGAAAAAGGTCAGGCGCGTATCGAAAACCTTGAGGAGCTGGTGACGGCAACGCGGCAGTACAGCTATCAGGATGAAGATCAGGATCTGATGCCGCTGCAGGCGTTTTTGTCACATGCCGCGCTGGAAGCGGGCGAGGGGCAGGCCGATGCCTATCAGGATGCGGTGCAACTGATGACCCTGCACTCCGCCAAGGGGCTGGAGTTTCCGCTGGTGTTTATCGTCGGTATGGAAGAGGGGATGTTCCCGAGCCAGATGTCGCTGGACGAAGGCGGCCGACTGGAAGAAGAGCGCCGGCTGGCCTACGTTGGCCTGACGCGCGCCATGCAGAAATTGACGCTGACCTATGCCGAAACGCGCCGTTTGTACGGCAAAGAGGTTTATCACCGGCCTTCGCGTTTTATCGGCGAACTGCCGGAAGACTGTGTGGAAGAAGTGCGGCTGCGCGCCAGCGTATCGCGGCCGGTGAATCATCGCCGGATGGGCACGCCGATCAGCGAAAACGACACCGGCTACAAGCTTGGCCAGCGGGTGCGCCATCCCAAGTTTGGCGAGGGTACCATCGTCAATCTGGAAGGCAGCGGCGAACACAGCCGGTTGCAAATTGCGTTTCCGGGCGAAGGCATCAAGTGGCTGGTGGCGGCTTACGCCCGGCTGGAGACGGTATAAGGCAGGCGAGTTGCAGGGGAAATCCCCCTGCAATCAGCCAAATCAGTGAGCGTAACTGTCGCCGATTTGTGCGGTCGCATACCAACGCATCACCGCTTCGGTGCCCTCACCGCCTTCCGCCGGCGCCCATGACATGCAGTCTTCTTCCGCCAGCGGCTGATACGGCCCTTGTTTCACTTCAAACACCACGCCGCCTGCATCGACCGACAGCACCGCATGCCAGGTAAACGCCGGCATCTCCAGCACTTTGGTTTCTTCGCCGAGCAGCGTGCGCTGGGTGACGACGCCGTCATCGTTGAACTGCAGCACGACAAAACGGCCGCGCAGCGGCGTCAGCAGCTCCCAGGTTTGCGGATGGCGGTGCGGACGGATATAGGTGCCCGGCTCCATGGCAATCGCCAAGCGCTGTACCGGATCGCTTAACTCTTCGTGTAATGTACGGTGCGCGCGCAGGCGCGCCACTTTGGCAGCCTGTTCGCTCATCGCGGTCAGGTCGTGGGCGGTAATCTGTTTCATCGGCTAAATCCGCAGGTTTATAGTGGCCTAATCTTAGCAACTTTCCCGGATGCGGTGAGAGATCGCCGCAGACTTTTTCTGCACGCTTTACTTCGGGTTAAGCGCGCTTTTGGTCATTTGTCATGGTGATGAGTTGTTGCGCAATTATCCTGTCTAACGTGTTGACAGGCTTTTTCTTCTCGGCGTAACATGCGCGCACGATTATCAATGAGGACATACGCCTTGGACACACCCAGTAGATACTGGCTCACTGACCTGGACAACAACAGGTACAACTTCTAAGGCTATCCCATTGAGCTGATGGCCTTCGTGGTTGTCGGCGACCCCGCAAAGCGTCGCTACGAGTCAGATCCTTCATGGTCTGAAACAAGCTGGTGATGCAACACCCCTCTGTTTCTGTGCTTCCACGCGTTGTCTGCACCTGTCACCGATAGGGAGTTTTGGCACATGCTAAGCGCGTTTAAATTAGATAACAGTCGCCTTTCCCGTCTGGAGTTGGATGACTCGGATGATCTCACCTCGTCACTGTGGGTTGATCTGGTTGAGCCGGAAGAGGGCGAGCGTGAGCGCGTGCAAAACGAGCTGGGCCAAAGCCTGGCGACACGCCCGGAGCTGGACGACATCGAAGCCTCCGCGCGTTTCTTCGAAGACGAAGATGGCCTGCATATTCACTCCTTCTTCTATTTTGAAGATGCGGAAGATCACGCCGGCAACTCGACCGTGGCCTTCACCATTCGCGATGGCCGGTTGTATACCCTGCGTGAGCGCGAACTGCCGGCGTTTCGCTTGTACCGCATGCGCGCCCGCAATCTGACGATGGTCGACGGCAATGCCTATGAGCTGTTGCTGGATCTGTTCGAAACCAAGATTGAGCAGTTGGCAGACGAGATCGAAAATATCTATAGCGATCTGGAAAAGCTCAGCCGGGTGATCATGGAAGGCCATCAGGGCGACGAATACGATGAAGCGCTGTCAACCTTGGCGGAGCTGGAAGATATCGGCTGGAAAGTGCGCCTGTGTCTGATGGATACCCAACGCGCGCTTAACTTCCTGGTGCGCAAGGCGCGCCTGCCGACCGGCCAGTTGGAACAGGCGCGTGAAGTGCTGCGCGACATCGAATCCCTGTTGCCGCATAACGAATCGCTGTTCCAGAAGGTGAACTTCCTGATGCAAGCGGCGATGGGCTTTATCAATATCGAGCAGAACCGCATCATCAAGATTTTCTCGGTGGTCTCGGTGGTGTTCCTGCCGCCGACGCTGGTGGCTTCCAGCTACGGGATGAACTTTGAGTTCATGCCGGAACTGAAGTGGTCGTTCGGTTATCCGGGCGCCATTAGCCTGATGATCCTCGCGGGGCTGGCTCCTTACCTGTACTTCAAGCGCAAGAACTGGCTGTAAGCCGGCGGGCGACCCGGTCGCCCGTTATTTCTGCGTTACCTCAACGCTTAGCCTGCTAAATAGGGGTACAATGACGCCTCGTCTCATCTGCCCGTAAGGCGTGAGTTTGATGGAGAAGTTGCCCCGCTGGTCTCAATGGCTGCTCCTGCTGCTGGCTTCGCTGGCGCTGGGGTTTGGCCTGCAAACATTTCATATTCCCGCGGCGCTGTTGCTGGGGCCGATGATCGTCGGCGTAGCGATGGGGCTGTTGGGTGCCACGGTGCGCATTCCCACGCGCCTGTTTATCGTCGCCCAAGCGGTGCTGGGCTGCATGATTGCGCAAAGTCTTTCCCCCGCTATCCTCACGCCGTTACTCGACGACTGGCCACTGGTGCTGCTGGTACTCTTTGCCACGCTGGCGGCCAGCGGCGTTTCCGGCTGGTGTCTGGTACGTTTCAGCGGGCTGCCGGGGCCGACCGGTGCCTGGGGTTCATCGCCCGGCGGCGCTTCGGCGATGGTGGCGATGGCCGGGGATTTCGGTGCAGATGTCCGGTTAGTGGCATTCATGCAGTACCTGCGGGTGCTGTTTGTCGCCACGGCGGCGGCCATGGTGGCGCGGATTGGGCTGGGGGATGAGGCGGGCCACGGCAGCGCCGCGCTGGAATGGTTCCCTCCGCTGGATTGGCGTTTTCTCGCGACGCTGGGTATCGCCGTTGCCGGCGCCTGGCTGGGCCCCCGGCTGCGTATTCCTTCCGGCGCGCTGCTTTTACCGATGATTATCGGCGCCGCGCTGCATTCCAGCGGCGCGATGGCGTTACAGGTGCCGGAATGGTTGCTGGCGCTGGCTTATACCCTGATTGGCTGGAGCGTAGGGCTACGTTTTACCCGGCCGATATTTTTGCTGGCGTTGCGTACCTTGCCGCAGATGGTGGCGTCGATAGCGGCGCTAATGCTGTTTTGCGGGCTGCTGGCGTGGATGCTGACGCGCTTCCTGCCGGTGGATCTGATGACCGCCTATCTGGCGACCAGCCCGGGCGGGCTGGACACCGTGGCGATCATTGCGGCGGGCAGCCGGGTGGATATGTCCTTTGTGATGGCGATGCAGACGCTGCGGTTGTTCACCATTCTGCTGACCGGCCCGGCGATGGCCCGCTTCATTTCCAATCGGGCCTCGCCTGCGTCAACGTAATTTGCGTTGAGTGTAAAGCGCGTCGAGGATAAACAGCAGCAGCGCCGCCCAGATAAAGCCGAAGGTCACCAGTTTATCCTGGCCGATGGTCTCTCCGTAAAAAGTGACGGCCAGCAGGAACATCAGCGTCGGGCCGAGATACTGGAAAAAGCCGAGTGTCGACAGGCGCAGGCGGGTCGCCGCGGCGGTAAAGAACAGCAGCGGTATGGTGGTGACGACGCCGGCGGCGACCAGCAGCAGGTTCAGCGACCACGGGTTGGCGCTCAGATGGCTGGTCGGGCTGTCGGCGAACAGGAACAGGTACGCCGCCGCTACCGGCAATAACCACAGGGTTTCAATCAGCATGCCGGTCTGCGCGTCGATGGCGATCTTCTTGCGCAGCAAGCCGTAGAAGGCAAAGCTGAACGCCAGCCCCAGGCCGATAATCGGCAGCGAGCCGAATTGCCATAGCTGAATCAACACGCCGGCAAACGCCAACACCACCGCCAACCACTGCATGCGGCGGAAACGCTCGCCCAGGAACAGCATCCCCAACAGCACGTTAACCAGCGGATTAATGAAATAGCCCAGGCTGGCCTCCAGCATGTGGTGGTTATTCACCGCCCAGATAAACAACAGCCAGTTGCCGCCGATCAACACTGCGGTCACCGCCAGCAGCAGCAGCCGTTTGCGGTTGCGGCAGGTGGCGCGAACCTGCGGCCAGTTGCGGCCCAGCGTGATCAGCGCCAGCATAAAGAAGAAGGACCAAATGACCCGATGAGTGAGGATCTCATCGGCGGGCACCTGTTGAATCAGTTTGAAATAGGCTGGGGCGATGCCCCAAATAAAATAGGCGGCCAGAGCAAAGAAGATGCCCTGCCGCGTTTGCTGTGCGTCCATGACGATACTCGGATGGGTAAAACGGAGATGCGGTGAGTGTACTTAAGACGCTCACCGCACACAATCACCCGACCAGGTAGGTGGCGGTGGCGCTGGCGATATGCAGGCCATCGTGGTTATGCAGTTCGACGCGGGCGACCGCCACTTTGTTGCCGCTGCGCAAGACGCTGGCAGAGGCGACGAAATGCTCGCCGCGGCCGGGGCGCAGGTAGTCAACGCGCAGATCTATGGTTCCCATGCGCGACAGGCGCGAGGCCACTTCCTCTTCGATAAGCGGGTCCAGACGCATCAGCACGCTGCCGGCGCAGGCCAAGCCGGCGGCAACGTCCAGCACTGAAGCGATCACGCCGCCGTGCAGGATCTTCTGGGCGGCGTTGCCCACCAGTTTGGGCTGATTGGTGAAGCTCAGTTCAACGTAGTCATCTTCAAAACGGCGCAGTTCAAGGCCCAGTTCGCGGTTAAACGGCATGTGGTAAACAAAGATTTCGCCGATTTTCTGGCGTGCAGCATCGAGTGTCAGTGGTGTAGTGGACATAAATACCCGTTCTTTATTCAATAGAGTGAGGAGGTTATTAACTGGTCAGTCCAGGTTAATCGTTTGTTGATTTTATGCCTATATTTTGTTGCTTGCCAGACTAATCCAATAAATGCACACCGCACTGCTGCAAAACCGCCTTTGTGTGTAAAATGGCCTGTTTTTATTTCAGAGTTTGTCATTTTTGTTGGAGTGGGGAACGTTATGCGCATTTTGTCAGGGATCGTTTTGGCCATGTTGGCGGCACCATTGCTGGTGCAGGCGGAAGAGGCCAAAGAGCAGCAAATTCATGATAAACCCGCGGTGCGCGGCAGCATTATCGCCAACATGCTGCAGGATCACGACAACCCGTTTACGCTATACCCGTACGACACCAACTATGTGTTGTACACCGATACCAGCAATATCAATAAAGAAGCCATCAAGACCTACAACTGGGCCGAGAAGGCGCGCAAGGATGAAGTGAAATACCAGCTCAGCCTGGCCTTCCCGCTGTGGCGCGGCATTCTGGGCGACAACTCGGTGCTCGGCGCCTCTTATACTCAGCGTTCCTGGTGGCAGCTTTCCAACCACGGGGAATCGTCGCCGTTTCGCGAAACCAACTACGAGCCGCAGGTATTCCTCGGCTGGGCGACGGATTACCGCTTTGCCGGCTGGACGCTGCGCGACGTTGAAGTGGGCCTCAACCACCAGTCCAATGGGCGTTCGGATCCAACCTCCCGCAGCTGGAACCGCGGTTACGCGCGTTTTATGGCGCAGAACGGCAACTGGCAGGTGGATCTGAAACCCTGGTTCCGCTTCTCGGAAAGCGACAGCAGCGATGACAACCCGGATATCACCAAATACATGGGGTATTACCGTCTGAAAGTCGGTTACGCCTGGGGCGACAGCGTGTTCAGCGTCGACAGCCATTACAACTGGAACAGCGGCTACGGCGGCGCGGAACTGGGTTGGAGCTATCCGATCTCCAAGCACGTGCGTTTCTACACTCAGGTGTTCAGCGGCTACGGCGAATCGCTGATTGATTACAACTTCCGGCAGACACGGGTTGGCGTTGGTGTCATGCTTAACGATATTATGTAATACGGCCGTCATGATGGCGGCGCTATGCAGCAAAAAGTGGGGAAGTGTGTGTCAACCGCAGCAGTGATAAACAAAGAGTTGCTGGCAGAGCAGGTATTGCGCGATACCTTTGGCTACCAGCAATTCCGACCGGGTCAACAAACGATTATCAACGCGGCGATCGGCGGGCTGGATTGTCTGGTGGTCATGCCGACCGGCGGCGGTAAATCGTTGTGCTATCAAATCCCGGCGCTGGTGATGGATGGCCTGACGTTAGTGGTTTCCCCGTTGATCTCGCTGATGAAAGATCAGGTCGATCAACTGCTGGCCTACGGCGTTTCCGCCGCCTGCTATAACTCGACGCAGACGCGCGAGCAGCAGCTGGAGGTCATGGCGGGTTGCCGCAGCGGGCAGATCAAAATGCTGTACATCGCCCCCGAGCGGCTGATGATGGACAGCTTCCTCGATCTGCTCGATCACTGTCCGCCGGCGCTATTGGCGGTGGACGAGGCGCATTGCATTTCGCAGTGGGGCCATGATTTCCGCCCTGAATACCGCGCGTTGGGTCAGTTGAAGCAGCGCTTCCCGACGATGCCGGTGATTGCCCTGACCGCTACCGCCGACGAGTCTACCCGTGGCGACATCGTGCGCCTGTTGGCGCTGCACGATCCGCTGGTGCAGATCAGCAGCTTCGACCGCCCAAACATTCGCTATACGCTGGTGGAGAAGTTCAAACCGCTCGATCAGCTGTGGCGCTTCGTGCAGGACCAACGCGGCAAGAGCGGTATCATTTACTGCAACAGCCGCGCCAAGGTGGAAGACACTACCGCGCGTTTGCAGAGCCGCGGGCTGAGCGTGGGCGCCTATCATGCCGGGTTGGACAACGATCGCCGCGCGCAGGTGCAGGAAGCGTTCCAGCGTGACGATTTGCAGGTGGTGGTAGCCACCGTCGCCTTCGGCATGGGCATCAACAAACCCAACGTGCGTTTCGTGGTGCACTTTGATATCCCGCGCAATATCGAGTCCTACTATCAGGAAACCGGCCGCGCCGGGCGTGATGGCTTGCCGGCCGAAGCGATCTTGTTGTATGACCCGGCCGACATGGCCTGGCTGCGCCGTTGCCTGGAAGAGAAACCGGCCGGGCAGCAGCTGGATATCGAGCGCCACAAGCTGAACGCCATGGGGGCTTTCGCCGAAGCGCAAACCTGCCGTCGTTTGGTGTTGCTCAACTACTTTGGCGAGGGCAAGCAGCAAAATTGCGGTAACTGCGATATCTGCCTCGATCCCCCCAAGCGCTATGACGGTCTGGAAGACGCGCGCAAGGCGCTGTCCTGCGTGTATCGCGTCGGCCAGCGGTTCGGCCTGGGCTATATTGTCGAAGTGCTGCGCGGTTCCAATAACCAGCGCATCCGCGAATACGGGCACGACAAGTTGCCGGTGTACGGCATAGGTCGTGAGCAAACGACCGAACACTGGACCAGCGTGCTGCGTCAACTGATCCACCTGGGGTTTATTACCCAGAACATCGCCATGCACTCGGCGCTGCAATTGACCGAGGCCGCGCGCCCGGTGCTGCGTGGTGAGCTGGAGCTGCAACTGGCGGTGCCGCGCATCCAAAGCCTGAAGTCGCGTGGCAGCGCCAATCAGAAATCCTACGGCGGCAATTACGATCGCAAGCTGTTTGCCAAACTGCGCAAGCTGCGTAAATCGATTGCCGACGAAGAAAATATCCCGCCTTACGTGGTGTTTAACGATGCCACTCTGTTGGAAATGGCGGAGCAAATGCCGATCAAGGCCGGCGACCTGCTTAGCGTTAACGGCGTTGGCCAGCGCAAACTGGAGCGTTTCGGTGCCCCGTTTATGGCGATGATCCGCGATCACCTCGATAATGACGAAGAATAAGGGCAATAAATCATGTTGATGCTGTTTCTGACCGTGGCGCTGGTGCACTTGATCGCGCTGATGAGCCCGGGGCCGGACTTCTTTTTTGTTTCGCAAACCGCCGCCAGCCGTTCGCGCCGCGAGGCGATGATGGGCGTAGTGGGCATTTCACTGGGTATCGTGGTGTGGGCGGGGGTTGCGCTGATGGGTCTGCACCTGATCTTGCAGAAAATGGCCTGGCTGCACCAGATCATCATGGTCGGCGGTGGGATTTACTTATGCTGGATGGGCTGGCAACTGCTGCGTTCCGCACGCTCCCAGAACGCCCAATCGGTGCCGGCGGACGAAGTGAAAGTGGCGTTGCCAAAGGCCGGACGCAGCTTTATCCGCGGTTTTCTGACCAACCTTTCAAACCCGAAAGCGGTTATCTATTTCGGCAGCGTGTTCTCGCTGTTTGTCGGTGACGACGTGGGCGCCGGCGCGCGCTGGGGCTTGTTCCTGCTGATTATCGCCGAGACCTTTGTCTGGTTCAGCCTGGTAGCGGTCGTGTTTGCGTTGCCGGCAATGCGCCGCGGCTATCAGCGTTTGGCTAAATGGATCGACGGGCTGGCGGGCGTGCTGTTCACCGGTTTCGGGTTGCACCTGATCTTTACCCGTTAATCGCAGGAAGATATCGAGAGGGTCGAACAGTGATGTTCGGCCCTTTTGCATTAGGCCTTTCTGGCCGTAGCCAATAATCCGGCCACCAGAATAAACAGCGAACCGAAGATGCGGTTCAGCAACTGCATCTGGCGCGGCGTCTTCAGCCAGCCGGCAATGCGGGTCGCCAGTGTGGCGTAGCCAATCATCACCACAATATCCACCGCCACGGTGGTCACGCCGAGTATCAGATACTGCTTGGTTTGCGGCTGGTTAGGTAAAATAAACTGCGGGAACAGCGCGGCCAGAAACACGATGCTCTTCGGGTTGGTCAGATTCACCAGGACGGCACGGCGGAACAAACGGCGGCGCGGCATGGTACCCGCCAGCGTATGCAGATCCAACGAACCGGCAGCGCGCCACTGCTGAATTCCGAGCCACACCAGATAGGCGGCGCCGAGCCATTTCAGCACTTCAAATGCCATCAACGACTGTGAGATCAACGCGCCCAGGCCAATACCCACCAGCACGATGTACAGGCTCAACCCAACCTGCAGGCCGGCGATCGATGCCGCCGCGCCGCGATACCCGTGGCTGATACCGGTGCTCATGGTGTTGATTGCGCCTGAGCCGGGTGAGAGGCTGAGGATAAGGGTTGTCAGCAGATAGGTTAACCACCAGTCCAAGGTCATCGTAAAGCTCCCTGAAAGTACCAACTTGTGCCAAAATGGGCTCGGTTCTTGTAAGAATTGAATCACAATACGCTAGTATTATTTCTTGTGCCAGAGGCCACATTTTTGCCGCTGGCGGCTCAGGGAAAAGCTCTCAATGACGTCTTTCACTCAAGGCACCGATGACTGGTTAATGCGTGAAACGCAGTTCGCTGCTTTCGCTACCGGCCCGCTGCTGGATTTTTGGCGGCGGCGGGAGGAGGGCGAGTTCAGTGGCGTGGGCGGCGTGCCGATCCGCTTCGTGCGTTTTAGCTCATCGCGCCATCAGCGGGTGGTGGTGATAAGCCCCGGGCGCATCGAAAGTTACGTTAAATATCCAGAAGTTGCCTACGATCTGTTCCATTGCGGTTTTGATGTGATGATTATCGATCATCGCGGGCAAGGCCGTTCTGGCCGCTTGCTGGCTGATACGCACCGCGGTCATGTGGTAAACTTTGCCGATTATATTGACGATTTCGCTCAGTTTTATCAGCAGCAAGTGGTGCCGCACTGTTACCGGCAGCACTTTGCGCTGTCGCATTCGATGGGCGGCGCGATACTGGCTCAATTTCTGGCGCGTCAGCCGCAGGCGTTTGATGCCGCTGCGTTTTGCGCGCCGATGTTCGGCATTCATCTGCCGATGCCGGGCTGGATGGCGGACCGCATCCTTAACTGGGTGGAGAAACACCCGGCGGTACGCGATTACTATGCGATAGGCACCGGCCAGTGGCGGCCGCTGCCCTATGTGGTCAACGTATTGACCCACAGCCGTGAACGCTATCGCCGCTGTTTGCGTTATTACGCCGATTATCCCGAGTTGCAGGTGGGGGGCCCTACCTATCACTGGGTAAGAGAAAGCATTCAGGCCGGGCGGCAGATTGTCGCGCAGGCGGCTAAAATCACCACACCGCTGTTATTATTGCAGGCCGGTGAGGAACGGGTGGTCGACAACCGTTCCCAGCAGGCTTTTTGTCAGGCACTGTCAGACGCGGGG
Organism: Serratia plymuthica NBRC 102599; assembly: GCF_001590925.1. GTDB lineage: Bacteria > Pseudomonadota > Gammaproteobacteria > Enterobacterales > Enterobacteriaceae > Serratia > Serratia plymuthica. The sequence goes on along the minus strand of NZ_BCTU01000030.1, from coordinate 69,923 downwards.
CACCCTTGCGAAGGGGGGAAACCGCGGGTTATCCAAGGCGCACGCCATGAGATCCTGTTCGAGCGGGACGCGATGCGCGCCGAAGCATTGAACGCAATCCTGCGTTTCTTTGCTCAACACTTAGGTGGCGCCCCTGCCGCCGACCACTCCATCAGAGGTTAGAACATATCCTTATGTATCACGTCGTCGCTTCCGATTTAGATGGCACGCTGCTATCACCTGACCATACCCTGTCGCCTTATGCCAAAGAGACGTTGAAGCTGCTGACCCAGCGCGACGTGCACTTTGTGTTTGCCACTGGCCGGCATCACATCGACGTTTCGCAGATCCGCGATAACCTCGATATCAGCGCCTTTATGATCACCTCCAACGGCGCCCGCGTGCATAACACCGCCGGCGAGCTGATTTTCAGCCACAACCTGGCAGAAGACATTGCCCGCGATCTCTACGGCATGCTGCATGACGATGCGGACATCACCACCAATGTCTACCGCAACGACGACTGGTTCATCAACCGGGAAAGCCCGGAGCAGGAAGAGTTCTTCCGGGAATCGATCTTCCAGTATCAGCTGTTTGAGCCGGGCCTGCTGGAAACCGACGGCGTGTGCAAGGTGTACTTCACCTGTGACGACCATGAAAAGCTGCTGCCGCTGGAAGATGCCATCAATGCGCGCTGGGGCGATCGGGTTAACGTCAGTTTCTCGTTTCCGACCTGTCTGGAAGTGATGGCGGGCGGCGTATCCAAAGGTCATGCGCTGGAAGAAGTGGCCAAAATCATCGGCTATTCGCTGAAAGAGTGCGTCGCCTTCGGTGACGGCATGAATGACCTGGAAATGCTGGCGATGGCCGGCAAGGGCTGCATTATGCGCGATGCGCACCAGCGCCTGAAAGACAAGCTGCCGGAGCTGGAAGTGATTGGCTCCAATGCCGACGACGCAGTGCCGCATTACCTGCGCAAGATGTACCTCTGAAATAACAAGGGCGCCTTGCGGCGCCCCTGAGTTTGATGACAAAGTTGTCTTTGAGTCCGAGATACCCGGGCCTAGCGCACCGAGGGGCGCTCCGGCGGGCAAGCCGCTACGACCCCTTCGGCACGCTCTCCCTAATAACGGGCTTTGCCAGTAGTTTGAGGGCGCCTTGTCCAGGTTACTTGTGCTGACCCTGCTTTTGCAGGAACTGCACGCCCTTGTCGGGGAAGTCGGTGAACACGCCGTCAACGCCAGCCTGGTTGTAAATCACGTCATACAGTTGATTCACGTCGGTCACGTAGTTTGGCAGCGCATCGGCGCGGATGGTGAACGGATGCACCGCCAGCTTGTTTGCATGGGCTTCTTTCACCATATCGGTCAGCACCACGTGGCCCGGCTTGGATTTCTCTGCTTCCACCAGCATGTGGTAGTCCGGCCCGATACCGTCGGCGTACTGGGCAATCTGCTTCATCGCGCCCGGCTTGAACATCCAGTCATAGTCGTATTCCACCCATTTGCCGTCGGCTTTCTGCTCATAGGTTTCCTGCCACTTGTTGTAGGCGATCAGTTGGATCAGTTTCAGATCCATGCCCATCTTCGGTTCCAGCTCGGTTTTAATCCGTTTCAGTTCGTTGGCGTCGAAGCATTGCAGATAAACGTTGTCACCCTTGCCGGTATAACCATACTGCTTCAACACCGCCAGCACTTTGCTGGAGATATCCTTGCCTTCCTGCTTGTGGAACCACGGCGCCTTGATTTCCGGGTAAATACCGATGTTTTTGCCGGTCGAATGGTTCAGCCCCTGCACAAACTCGATCTCTTCCTGGAAGGTATGGACGCGGAAGTCCGATTTGCCCATCGGGAAGCGGCCAGGGTAGCCCTGCACCTTTTTACCGTTTTCGATCTCAAAGCCTTCCGTGAACTTCAGCGATTTGATTTCCGCCAGGGTAAAGTCGATGGCGTAATAACGGCCGTCTTTACGTGCCCGGCTCGGGAAGCGTTCGGCCACGTCGGTAACGCGATCGAGGTAATGGTCATGCAGTACCACCAGCTCGTTGTCCTTGGTCATCACCAGATCCTGCTCGAGGAAGTCCGCACCCTGCGCGTAGGCCATCGCCTTCGCCGGCAGCGTGTGTTCCGGCAGATAGCCGCTGGCGCCACGGTGGGCAATTACCACCTTGTCCGCCGCCTGGACGGCGCTAACCATTGAGGTGGCCAGGATGATCCCTGTCAGCAGGGCTTTGACGTGAGTCCGCATTCTGTAATTCTCCATATTGTAGGTGCAGGGTAATAAAGTAGTAAAAAGGCCGCAGCGCGGCCTTGGAGGTTGATGACAAAGTTGTCTTTAAACCTGAGATACCCGGGCCTAGCGCACCGAGGGGCGCTCCGACGGCCAAGGCCGTTACGACCCCTTCGGCACGCTCTCCCTAATAACGGGCTTTGTCAGCAGTCTTAAAGGCCGCAGCGCGACCTTTAAATAATGCGAAATTTGTATGACGCTTAGCCGCGTTTGTTGGCTGCGATTTCTGCGTGGTGCTTTTTCTCGCTCAGCATGGTCAGCAACAGCAGCACTACCGCGCCGATACTGCCGCCAATCATCACCATAAAGCCGCCGTCCCAACCGAAGTAGTCCACGGTGTAACCGACGATGGCGCTGGCCGCAACGGAGCCGCCCAGGTAACCGAACAGACCGGTGAAGCCTGCTGCGGTGCCGGCCGCTTTCTTCGGTGCCAGTTCCAGCGCGTGCAGGCCGATCAGCATCACTGGGCCGTAAATCAGGAAGCCGATGGTGATCATGCAGGCCATGTCGATGCCAGGATTGCCGACCGGGTTGAGCCAGTAGACGACGGTAGCGATGGTCACCAGCGTCATAAAGAACACGCCGGTGGCGCCGCGATTGCCTTTGAACACTTTGTCCGACATCCAGCCGCACAGCAGGGTGCCCGGAATACCGGCGTATTCGTACAGGAAGTAGGCCCAGGAAGACTTATCCAGCGCGAAATGCTTCACTTCTTTCAGGTAGGTCGGTGACCAGTCCAGAATGCCGTAACGCAGCAGGTAAACGAACACGTTGGCCACGGCGATGTACCACAGCAATTTGTTCGGCAGAATGTACTGCATGAAGATCTGCTTGGCGGTCAGCTCTTCTTCCGCTTTCTCGCTGTAGTCGTCCGGATAATCGTTTTTGTATTCTTCGATCGGCGGCAGGCCGCAGGATTGCGGCGTATCGCGCATCAGCGCAAAGGCGATCAGGGCCACCAGAATGGCGCCGAAGGCCGGCATATACAGCGCCGCGTGCCAGTCGTTGAACCAGGCCATCCCCAGCAGGAACAACAGCGGCGGCAGGCCGCCACCCACGTTATGGGCGCAGTTCCAGACCGAAACGATACCGCCGCGTTCTTTCTGCGACCACCAGTGCACCATGGTGCGGCCACAAGGCGGCCACAAGGCGGCCAGCCCATGCCCTGGAACCAACCGCACAAGAACAGCAGCACGAACATGACCGCGATGCTCGATGTCGCCCACGGCACGAAGCCCATGAACAGCATCACCGCGGCGGCCAGTATCAGGCCGGCGGGCAGGAATTCGCGTGGGTTGGAACGGTCGGAAACCGAGCCCATGATGAACTTGGAGAAACCGTAGGCGATGGAAATACCCGACAGCGCGAAACCGAGGTCGCCGCGGCTGAAGCCCTGATCGATCAGGTAAGGCATCGCCAGAGTGAAGTTCTTGCGCACCAGATAGTAGGCGGCGTAACCGAAGAAAATCCCCATAAAAATTTGCCAGCGCAATTTACGGTAGAGCGGGTCGACTTTGTCGACCGGCACACGGGAAATGTGTGCTGCCGGCTTAAAAATACTCAACATGAGCGCCTCCGATGGCTTTTAGTTATCACATCAATATGATCGTCTACGTTCATTTGATGATTGAGCGGATAGAGAATGTGGTGTTTTTTTGTTCCATAACGAGCATCATCCTAGTCAAAACAGCCTGGTGTCGCTGTGATGAATGGCGCAAATGTTACACTTTTATGAAACTACGGCGGATTTTGAGCGATTCGTTAACGTTATGAAATAGAAAAACGGCTAAAAATCGTGATTTCGATCACATTCATGGTTTTTTATGGACATTTTGTTTTCGTTTCGAGTTCGTTATTGTTCCTTATCAAACAAAGACCCCAGTAACTGTGGCCCAATAGGGTAATCACCACGGATCCTGAGGAAGCGTAATGAGCAGCCATTCACCGGACAGTGAAACGGATGTGATAATCATTGGTGGCGGTGCGACCGGAGCGGGTATTGCCCGTGACTGCGCGCGGCGTGGCCTGCGTTGCATACTGCTGGAGCGCCATGATATCGCCACCGGCGCCACCGGCCGTAACCACGGTTTGTTGCACAGCGGAGCGCGTTATGCGGTGACCGACGGCGAGTCGGCGCGTGAGTGTATAGAAGAGAACCGCATCCTCAAGCACATCGCGCATCATTGCATCGAGCGTACCGATGGGTTGTTCATTACCCTGCCGCAGGATTCGCTGGCCTACCAACAACAGTTTATCGCTGCCTGCCACAGTGCCGGCATCAACGCCGAAGCCATTGATCCGCAATTGGCGTTGCGCCTGGAGCCCGCGGCTAACCCGGCGCTGATCGGCGCCGTGCGGGTGCCGGATGGCACCGTCGACCCGTTCCGTCTGACCGCCGCCAATATGCTCGATGCCCGCGAGCACGGCGCGCAAATCCTGACCTATCACCAGGTGGTCGGTTTGTTGCGCGTGGGCGATCGCGTGACCGGCGTGCGCGTTTTCGACCATCAAGCTGCGCGCCGCTACGATATCCACGCCGAGGTGGTGGTCAACGCTGCCGGCATCTGGGGCCAGCAGATTGCGGAATACGCCGATCTGCGCATCCGCATGTTCCCGGCCAAGGGCGCATTGCTGATCCTCGGCCACCGCATCAACAACATGGTCATCAACCGTTGCCGCAAACCGGCAGACGCCGACATTCTGGTGCCGGGCGACACTATCTCGCTGATTGGCACCACCTCCACCCATATCGACTACGACCAGATCGACAACATGGTGGTGACGCCGCAGGAAGTGGACATTCTGATCCGCGAAGGTGCGCTGCTGGCGCCGGAACTGGCGCAAACCCGCATTTTGCGTGCCTATGCCGGGGTGCGGCCGCTGGTGGCCAGTGACGACGATCCCAGCGGCCGTAACGTCAGCCGCGGCATCGTGCTGCTCGATCACGCCAGCCGCGATGGGCTGGAGGGATTTATCACCATCACCGGCGGCAAGCTAATGACCTATCGCCTGATGGCGCAGTGGGCGACCGATAAAGTGTGTGAAAAGCTTGGGCTGGATAGCCCATGCACTACCGCGGTGGAACCGCTGCCCGGCTCCCGGCAAACGGCGGAGGAAACGGTGCGTAGCGTGGTGGCGTTGCCGGCCAGTATTCGTGGTTCGGCAGTGTATCGCCATGGCGATCGCGCCAGCCTGGTGCCGGCCGGTAATCGGCTGGACAACAGCCTGGTCTGCGAATGCGAGGCGGTTACCGCCGGCGAGGTGCGCTATGCGGTGAATTCTCTCACCGTCAATAATCTGGTGGATCTCCGCCGCCGCACCCGTGTTGGCATGGGCACCTGCCAGGGTGAACTGTGCGCCTGTCGTGCCGCCGGGCTGCTGACGCGCTTTAACGTCGTCACCCCGCAGCAGTCGATCGATCAGTTGTCGCATTTCCTCAACGAACGCTGGAAGGGCGTACGCCCGATCGCCTGGGGTGATGCGCTGCGCGAGAGCGAGTTCACCAGTTGGGTTTATCAGGGATTGTGCGGATTGGATGCTCGGGAGAAACAGGAGGCGGATGATGCGATTTGACGTGGTGGTGATTGGTGGCGGCCTGGCGGGTATGGTTTGCGCCATCGGGTTAGCGGAACAGGGCAAGCGCTGTGCCGTGGTCAGCTCAGGCCAGAGCGCGCTTTATTTCTCCTCCGGCTCGCTTGATTTGTTGGCGCAACTGCCCGACGGCACGCCGGTCGACGCGCCGCTGGCTGCATTGCCAGAACTGGTGCGACAGGCGCCGCGGCACCCTTATTCCTTGATTGGCGCAGAGCGGGTGGCACCGTTATCTGATCAGGCGGCCCAGCTGTTGCAGCGCTGTGGCCTGAACCTGCAAGGCAGCAATGAAAGGAATCATCTGCGCATTACGCCGCTCGGCACGCGGCGGGCCACCTGGCTCAGCCCACAGGCCATTGGTGAATTGCCGTGGGAAAGCGTTGCGGTGATTGGCATCGAGGGCTTTTTGGATTTTCAGCCGCAGCTGGCCGCCGATTCACTCATGCAGGCACTGGGAGTACGCACCGAGGTCAATTGGTTGCATTTACCTGCACTGGACCGGTTGCGCAACAATCCCAGCGAGTTCCGGGCGGTGAATATCGCCAGAGTGCTGGATTTGCCGGAAAATCGGATGCCGATGGCGGACGAGCTGCGCCGGCTGGCCGGCGATGCCGAGGCGATTTTCCTGCCGGCCTGTCTGGGGCTGGAGGAGGATGCCCCGCTGCTGGCGTTACAGGCGGCGGTGGGCAAGCCGGTACGTCTGTTGCCGACGTTACCGCCTTCGGTGTTGGGCATGCGCTTGCACCAGGCATTGCGCCGGCGCTTGCAACAGTTGGGTGGTGTTTTTATGCCGGGGGACAGCGTGCTGCGGGCGGATATCGACGCCGGGCGTGTTACCGGCCTTTATACCCGCAACCACGGCGATATTCCGTTGCAGGCGCAGCAGGTGGTGCTGGCCAGCGGCAGCTTTTTTAGCAATGGGTTGGCGGCGGATTTCGACGGCGTGCGCGAGCCGGTGTTTGGGCTGGACGTAGACAGCCAGGCGGATCGCGCCGACTGGAGCCGCAGCGATCTGTTTGCTCCGCAACCCTATTTGCAGTTCGGCGTGCGCACCGATGGCCGGCTGCGTGCGTTAAGACACGGGGAGGCGTTGACCAACCTGTATGCCATCGGTGCGGTAACCGGCGGGTACGATCCGCTACGGCAGGGCTGCGGCGCCGGCGTTTCGCTGATCGGGGCGCTGCACGTCGCGCAACAGATTGCCGCAGAGGAGGAGCGACCATGAGCTTGCAGAAAGACAACAGCTTTGAAAACTGCATCAAATGCACCGTCTGCACCACCTATTGTCCGGTCGCCAAAGTCAATCCGCTCTATCCGGGGCCAAAACAGGCGGGGCCGGATGGTGAACGCCTGCGGTTGAAGGATCCGGCGCTGTACGATGAAGCGCTGAAGTATTGCACCAACTGCAAGCGCTGTGAGGTCGCCTGCCCGTCCGACGTCAAAATCGGCGATATCATTCAGCGCGCCCGCGCCGATTACGCCCAGAACAAACCGACGCTGCGCGACGCTATCCTCAGCCATACCGACATCATGGGGTCGCTGTCGACACCCTTCGCGCCCATAGTCAATGCCGCCACCGGTCTGAAACCGGTGCGTGCGCTGCTGGACAAAGCGCTGAAAATTGACCACCGCCGCGAGTTGCCAAAATACTCGTTCGGCACCTTCCGCCGCTGGTATCGCCGTCAGGCGCAGGCCCAGCAGCGCTATGCCGAACAGGTGGCGTTTTTTCACGGCTGCTTCGTCAATTACAACCATCCGCAGTTGGGCAAGGATCTGATCAAGGTCTTTAACGCGATGGATATCGGCGTGCAACTGCTGAAGCGCGAGAAATGTTGCGGCGTGCCTTTGATCGCCAACGGCTTTATCGCCCAGGCTAAAAAGCAGGCCGAAGTGAATGCCGAATCGCTGCATGAGGCGGTGCTGGAGCGCGGAATTCCTGTGGTGGCGACCTCGTCGAGCTGTACCTTTACCTTACGTGATGAATATCCGCATCTGTTGGAGGTGGACACCTCGGCGGTGCGCGAGCGGGTAGAACTGGCGACGCGCTATTTGTATCGACTGATCAATCAGGGCCGCACTCTGCCGCTGAAGCGCACGCCGTTGCGGGTGGCCTATCATACGCCGTGCCATATGGAGAAAATGGGCTGGACCGCCTATACGCTGGAGCTGTTGCGGCAAATTCCGGGGGTGGAGCTGCTGGTGCTGGATTCGCAGTGTTGTGGCATTGCCGGCACTTACGGGTTTAAATCGGAGAACTATGCGACTTCGCAGGGGATTGGCGCTTCGCTGTTTCGCCAGATAGAGGAAAGCGGTGCGGATCTGGTGGTGACCGACTGCGAAACCTGCAAGTGGCAAATCGAGATGTCGACCAGTAAAAGCTGCGAACATCCGATCACCCTGCTGGCGCAGGCGTTGGCATAATCGGTGATGGGGTGGCGAAACGGGGCCGGCATGCCGACCCCCCTAAGGTTACTGCTTCAGTTTCAAGGTGCTGATGATGCCTTCGGCTTCACTTTGCGCCTGCTGCTGGTTATCTGCCGGCAGCGTGACCTGAATGGTCAGCATATTGTTATCCAGTGTGCCGATCAGGATCGAAGAGTAGGCTTTCTCGCCGCCGCTGGTGATGATGCTGTCCAGTTGACGCAGAGGGACGCCGTTAACGTCGATGGCTTTGTTGGTAATCACCTGCAGATTGGCGTCACGCGAGCGCTGGGTGTCTTCCAGACGCTTGGCCAGGGTTTCCAGGTTGTCGGCGGTCTTGTCGCCGAGGATCACGATCAGCGCGCGCTGGCCGGTGCTGTCGGCGTAAACGTGCATGTTGTTCGCCTGGTTGCCCAGCTTACCGCTTTGGTCCGCCATGCCGACCGGCAGAGTGAACGCCAGTTTTCCGTCCAGTAAACTCACCTGTTGCCCGGCCGGTGCGCTGGCCGCAGCACCGCCCGCCGGCGCCTTGGTGTCTTTGGTGTCGCCGTCACAGGCCGCCAGGCCAAGCACTAACAGGCTGATACCCATCAATTTTGCTACTTTACGCATTGGGCTTCCTTCTTCCTTTCAGGTAGGTTTTTACTGCCGTATCGCAACCTATTCCACGTTGAAATGCAAGGCAGATGTTGTCACAAGGTTTTTTCAAGTAATAGCCGATAATCAGCCACTTCGCCTTTCTTTTCCAGCTGAACAATCTGATAGTGATGGCCGATGAGCATCGTCAACATCGCGCGGAATTGATTGCGTGTTTTCACCGTCAACCACCGATACCCCTGTGCTCTCGCCCAGCGCTCCTGCTCGGCCAACAGTGCCCGCGCCACGCCGTGGCGGCGAAACGCCGGCAGCACGCCGCCCAGCCAGCTGTAAAATACTTTTTCTTGCGTCTGATAACCCAGTTTGAAACCGGCGGGTTGGCCGTCAACCTCGGCGATCAGCAGGTGGCAGGCGGACGGCCCGACGCGTTGCTGTAAATCGGCCAGGCTATGCAGGCCACCGAATTCGGGGATTTGCCGGTACAGGGCGTGGATTTCGTTGAAGGTAGCGTGGCGGGTGATTACTGTCATTGGCGGCCTCCGTAGGGTGCAGGCCGCCAATGATAACACGGCTCAGTTCGCTTGCAGGCTGCCGTCATTGCGGCGGACAGCAATGCGCTTAAGCAGCATATTCAGGAGTACGCCGTACATCGGCAGGAAGAACAGCAGGCAGATCAGAACCTTGAAGCTGTAATCCACCAGTGCGATCTCCACCCAGTTATTGGCCATAAAGGCATCGCTGCTCTTATAAAACGCAATAAAGAAGAACGACAGGGTATCGCTGATATTGCCGAGGAACATGGCCGCAGCAGGAGCAACCCACCAGGCGCTGCGTTGGCGCAGCCGGTTGAAAACGTGTACGTCGAGGATCTGACCGAGCACGTAAGCCATAAAGCTGGCGATGGCGATACGTGCCACAAACAGGTTAAAGCTGCCCAACGCGGCAAAGCCCTGCCATTCGCCCTGATAGGTCACGGTAGAAATCACGTACGAGATGAACAGCGCCGGGACCATTACCGAAAGAATGATACGCCGTGCCAGCGGGGCACCGAAAATACGCACCGTCAGATCGGTTGCCAGGAAGATGAACGGAAAGGTAAAGGCCCCCCAGGTGGTATGGAAGCCGAAAACGGTAATCGGCAACTGCACCAGGTAGTTACTGGAGGTGATGATGACAATATGGAACAGCGATAGCCAGACCAACGCGGTGAGGCGCTGCTGAGCGGTAAACGAATACATGTTGTAGCCTTTTTAGTCGTGGGGTGAGGGAACCCAGGGTTTCTTGTCGCAACAGCAAAATGCGCTGCGCGGCGGCATGATACGTGTTTGCGCAACCAATGCAATGGCTAAATTTAACGCAAACGTTAACGTATCTTGCGCAGAAAAACTACCGGCGTAAACTAGGCGCCAATGAGATGCGGCGGGCGTTCGCCGATCGCTTTTGATCGAGAAAAATTGCATGACTGACTTATTTGCCCAGGCAGACCAGACGCTTGATGCGCTGGGGCTGCGCTGTCCGGAACCGGTGATGATGGTGCGCAAGACCGTACGCCATATGGATGACGGTCAAACCCTGCTGATTATTGCCGATGATCCGGCCACCACCCGCGACATTCCGGGCTTCTGCCGCTTTATGGAGCACACGCTGGTGGCGCAGGAAACCGACAAGGCGCCGTACCGCTACCTGTTACGCAAGGGCGTATAGTTTTTGACCGTTTTGTGCGGTAAGCTGCTTGAAATGGGCTACAGGAAAAAGGGGTAAGCAATGGTTATCTTACGCTCGCCTGTTGTCTCAGAATATGAGACACAAGAGCAGACGGAAATCTACGATCGCTGGTTTCGGGAAAAGGTTCGGGAAGCCATGGATGATCCCCTGCCTGGCATTTCCCATGACGAGGTAATGGCCGAGATGGATGCTCTTATCGCTGTAGCGGAAGCAAGGAAGAAAACCAAGCAGGTATAAATGCTCGTCATCGAATGGAGTCGATCTGCTCGCCAGGACTTGGCGGATATACTGCTTTTCATTGCCAATGACAATCCTCGGGCAGCCAGAAAAATGAAGGTGTTAATTTCAGAAGCAATTCTTCCTGCCGCTGAACATCCTCATATTTTTCGCCGTGGCAGAGTTGATGGCACGCACGAAATCATTGTTCATCCCAATTATCTTCTGATCTACCAAGTGGTTGCCGATCGCATCCGGGTGATGCGAGTCCTGCATGCACGCCGACGCTATCCCTGAAGGCACTGTCGCTGATGTAAAGTAGCGCCGGATCCCAGGGATGGGCTCCGGCGCAGAGCATCACTGACGTTTCTTCAGCAAGCGCAGTGCGTTGGCGGTGACCAGCGCGGTAGCGCCCGAGTCCGCCAGCACCGCCAGCCACAACCCGGTCATCCCCAGCAGTGTGGTGATCAGGAATATCCCTTTCAACCCCAGCGCAATGGTGATGTTCTGCCGGATATTGGCATGGGTAGCGCGCGAGATGCGGATCATTTCTGCCACACCGAGCAACCGGTTATGGGTCAGCGCCGCGTCGGCGGTTTCCAGCGCCACGTCGGTGCCGCTGCCCATGGCGATACCGATGCTTGAGGCTTTCATCGCCGGCGCATCGTTGATACCGTCGCCGATCATCGCCGTCGGGCGCAGTTCACTCAGTTCGATGACCGCTTTCACTTTATCTTCCGGCAGCAGCCCGGCTCGGTAATCGATCCCCAGTTCCGCGGCAATCGCCGCCGCCGCACGCGGGTTATCGCCGGTCAACATCACCCCGTGGATCCCCAGCGCGTTCAATTCGGCAATGGCCTGTTTAGCGTCGCTGCGCAACGTATCACGCAGTGCCAGCAGGCCGATCGCTACGCCGTTTTCCAACACCACCACCGCCGTTTTGCCGGCGTTTTCCAGTTTTTCTACCTGGCTTTGCAACAAGGCGTCGAGCTGGCCTGCCGCCAGTTTACCCGGCGCGCTGATCAACAGAGTTTTGCCGTCAACCACGCCTTCCACCCCAACTCCCGCCAGAGCGCGACGCGCCTGAGCCGGCGGCAGAGGCGCACCATACTGCTCGGCCCGTTTGATAATCGCCTGCGCCAGCGGATGATGGGAGCCGGTTTCTACCGCGGCGGCCAGGGTCAGCAACTGCTGTTCGCTGATGCCGTTGATCGGCAGTACATCCGTGACCCTGGGCTTGCCTTCCGTCAGCGTGCCGGTTTTATCGAAGGCGATGGTTTGCACCTGGCCCAGCTGTTCCAGCGCCGCGCCGCCTTTAATCAGGGCGCCGCGCCGAGTGGCCGCCGCCAGCCCGGAGGTAATTGCCGCCGGAGTGGATATGACCAGCGCACAAGGACAACCGATCAGCAGCAGGGTCAGGCCGCGGTAAATCCAGATATCCCAGGGCTGTGACAGCAGCAGCGGCGGCACCAGGATCACCGCAACGGCCAGCAGCATAATCGCTGGCGTGTAGTAACTGCTGAACCGGTCAAGGAAACGTTCGATAGGCGCTCGGCGTTCTTCGGCCTCTTCGATCAACTGCAGAATGCGGTCGATGGCGTTTTTGCCCGGCTCGGAAATCACCTTCATCTGTGCGGCCTGATCGACCGACAGGCTGCCCGCCGCGACTTTCTGGCCCTGCTGACGTTCGACCGGCACCGATTCGCCGGTCAGGGCGCTTTCGTCGAAACTGGCGAACGGGTTGAGCAGTTCGGCATCGGCCGGAAGGCGGCCGCCGGGGGCAATTTCAATCACGTCGCCGGGGCGCAGGCTGGCGACCGGCACGCGTTTACGCGCCGAACCTTGCAGCAGCAGCGCATCTTCCGGCACCAGCTCCATCAGTGCCGTCACGCCACGGCGGGCGCGGTTGGCGGCGTAGGATTCCAGCAGCTCACCAACCATAAACAGCAGCAGCACCATGGCCGCCTCGGCGGTGGCACCGATAAAGAGCGCGCCTATTGCCGCCACGCTCATCAGCGTTTCAATGGCAAACGGCGTACCGGAGCGGATCAGTCGCAGCGCCTTGGCCGCGACCGGCGCCAGACCGACCAGCGTGGTGGCGATAAACGCAATGCGGCCCAGTTCGGGATTGACCATATCGAGCACCCAACTGACCACCATCAGCGTGGTAAGCAACAGCAGCGGGCCGAATTCCTTCAGGCGCGATGCCTGGGGCGACTCGGCTTTGGTTGCCTGGGTGCCGAGCAGGGTAAAGCCGGCCTGTTGCACCGCGTCCTGGATGCGCAGGCTGACATCGGATTGGGCGTCGACCACCAGTTTTTCAGTGGCGAACAGCACGCGTGCGTTTTCTACGCCGGGAATGCCCGTAACGGCGTTCTCTATTTTTTTTGCGCAGCTTGGGCAGTCCATGCCGGTGACTTTCCAACTGTAACGCTGGCTGCCGGAAGGAGGGGCTGTAGCCAGACTGTGGCTTTCCTCATCCGGATCCTCATGATCGTCCGTGCTGCAACAGCTGGCGCCATGATCGTGCGAATGAGCATGGCCGGTTTCAACGGTGCCGATTTTTTGTTCGCTGCTGCAACCGTGCTGGGTTTTACCGTGGCTGTGATTGCAGCCGCAGGTACCTTCTGCAGGGTTATGTTCCTGATGATTATGATTTTTATGGGTATGCATAACGTCCCCCTCCGGGCAGTTAATGATGTTCATTGCGCTGACTCTACACCCTGGAGTCAACTCCAGAGTCAAGCGCCGGATGAGAATTATTGTTAACTGTAAGGCTGAGGGGAAATCGGCCGTTTCTTTCTGCCAATCATGCCGATTTCACTTTATCGGCGTTGCCGGTGAGTGTTAATCGGCGGGGTGACGCAGGGGCCATTAGGCAAAAAAAGAAAATGTTATTCCCGCAGGGACTAAAAATGCCTGCCAGCTAATAATAAAGAGTTATTAATCTATAACGGTGTAGTTAAATTTAATTATTTTTATAAAAACAGCCAGCATGATTCTCTTGTGTCTGCAGGCCGCATTCTTATTGAAGTTTGTGACTGAATTATGCGTACTTGATTGCCTTTGATTTGTAAATATGATCAAAAAATAGCATAAATATCTTTCGTTATAAAAATATATAGTTGATTATTTTGTGTTCAATTTTAAGTGCCTGCCTATAATTGGAATCGATTACCATTTCTGTTGGTAATATTATTTACTGATATATATGCATTAATTCTATCTAACACACTGCCGGTAACGGCGCATAAACCCCTTCCAGCAAGCCGGTGATTCGTCTGCCGTGGCTTTCTGGCAGGTTATGTCTATCTGCCTGATTGATAACAATCAGCTAATGAGTGGAATCGAACCAATGCAATCAACTAAAAAGGCAATTGAAGTTACTGAATCCAGCCTCGCCGCTACCGGCTCCGGCTATAATGCTGTAGAAGATCTGTTGCATTACCACGAGCGTGGCAACGGGATTCAGGTTAATGGCAAGGATTCATTTTCTACCGAACAAGCTGGGCTGTTTATTACCCGTGAGAATCAAACCTGGAACGGTTATAAGGTTTTTGGTCAACCGGCTAAATTAACTTTCTCTTTCCCGGATTATAAATTCTCTTCTACCAATGTCGCCGGCGATACCGGGCTGAGTAAGTTCAGCGCCGAACAGCAACAGCAAGCTAAACTGTCGCTGCAATCCTGGTCTGATGTGGCCAATATTACCTTTACCGAAGTCGCCCCCAGCCAGAAGGCCAATATCACCTTCGGCAATTACAGCCAGGATCGTCCCGGCCATTACGACTACGACACTCAGGCTTACGCTTTCCTGCCTAACACGATTTATCAGGGGCAGAACCTGGGCGGCCAAACCTGGTACAACGTCAATCAGTCCAATGTTAAACATCCGGCAAGCGAAGATTACGGTCGCCAGACGTTCACTCATGAGATTGGCCATGCGTTGGGGCTGAGCCATCCGGGCGATTATAACGCCGGGGAAGGCAACCCAACCTACAACGACGCCAGCTATGCCGAAGACACTCGCGAGTTCAGCCTGATGAGCTATTGGAGTGAAACCAATACCGGCGGTGACAACGGCGGCCACTATGCCGCGGCACCGTTGCTGGATGACATTTCCGCCATTCAGCATCTGTATGGCGCCAACCTGTCCACCCGCACCGGCGATACCGTGTATGGCTTCAACTCCAATACCGGCCGCGATTTCCTCAGCACCTCCGGCAACGCGCAGAAAGTGATCTTTGCGGCCTGGGACGCGGGCGGCAATGATACCTTCGATTTCTCCGGCTACACGGCCAACCAGCGCATCAATCTGAACGAGAAATCCTTCTCGGACGTAGGTGGGCTGAAAGGTAACGTGTCGATCGCTGCCGGCGTCACCATTGAGAACGCCATTGGCGGTTCAGGCAACGACGTTATCGTCGGTAATGCGGCCAACAACGTATTGAAAGGCGGCGCGGGCAGCGACATTCTGTTCGGCGGCGCAGGTGCCGATGAACTGTGGGGCGGCGTCGGCAAAGATACCTTTGTCTTCGCCGCCGTCAGCGATTCCAAGCCTGGCGCTGCTGACTGGATCCGCGACTTCCAGAAAGGTACCGATAAAATCGACCTGTCGTTCTTTAATCAAGGGGCGCAGGGCGGCGATGCGATCCACTTCGTCGATCATTTCAGCGGTGCGGCGGGTGAAGCATTGTTAACCTACGATAGCTCGAGCAACGTCAGCGATTTGGCGCTGAACATTGGCGGGCATCAGACGCCGGACTTCCTGGTGAAAATTGTCGGGCAGGCGGACGTCGCCACCGACTTTATCGTGTAACAGTGAACATCATAACGCCCGGCGCAGTCTGGCCGGGCGTTATGCAGGAGTTAACATGAAAGGCAGTTTAGCGCGCGCCGCCGTGGTGGCGGGGGGCATGATGGTGACGGGAGCCGTTATGGCCGGCAGTTTGGTTCTTCCCTCCGCGAAGTCGCTGGCGGGGCAATGGCTGATCGCCGATGCCCAACGACAGTGCCAGATTGAATTTTTGGCTAGCGAACAAAGCGAAATCAACGGTTATCAGTTGGTGGACAGTCAGCACTGTCTGAAAAAGGTGTTTACGGCGGAGGTGGTCGGCTGGCGCCCGGCGCCGGATGGCATCGCTCTGCTGCAGGCCGATGGCAGTACGCTGGCGTTCTTTTCGCGCGACGGCGAGAGTTACCGCAATCAACTTGGGGCGGATGACGGCCTGATTCTGAAAGCGCTGGTGTAATAAAACGGGTTCGGTCGCCCGAACCCGCTCTGGATATTTACAGGTACAACGAGCGTACGATCAGGAAATGGCCAGAGAAGTAGCAGAACGCCACCAGCGCATCCGCCGCCCGGAAACTAAAACGGTAGCGGTTAATCAGCCATACCACGTTGGCCAGCAGCAGCAATGAGGTGCCCGCCAACAGCGAGAAACTGAAATCGGTGCTGCGCATAAAGTAATGCTCACCCGCCAGCCACACCATCAGCAATGTCATCGCCACGTAGGTGGCAATTGGCCAGCGCATTTCTTCCAGCCGGGTCCAGATAGTCGCTAGCAGCAACGCGCCGATAATCAGCAGCGCCAGCGGCAGCGGCCAAAACAGGCTGAAGCTCATCTGGCTGGCGAAGCTCAGGGTGTAAAGCAGGTGCGAAAGGAAAAATGCGCCGATGGCGTACAGCACACGCTCACGCGGCAGCAGCAGCAGGGCGTCGGCGAGCAGCGTCGCCACCAGGCCGAGGACGATCAGATACCCTGCGGCGCCCAGCACCGGCGCTTGCCAGGCCAGTAATAGCAGTAGCAGCAGAGTAAGCGGTTTAAACACCCAACGCTGCCAGCGTGGCCCGCGATAGGAGGCGTCTACGAACAACCAACCGGAAAAGAATACGGCAAGGAACGGCCAACTCATTGTGTCTTCCTTATTCATTATGGGAACCGCAGAGTCCGGCTCCAAATTGTCACCAGTGTCACTTCCTATGTGCAGTGTAGGCAGCGCACCTGCAATCGACAATGCTTTCTTGAGAATGCTATGTTTACGCTGATTTAGCCGCGAAGGGAATGGGAAGAAAGATGAGTAAGCCGCCGCTGTTTTTTGTCGCCGTGATTGCGTTGATCGCCGTTCTGGCGACGCACCGTTACTTTAACCAGCGCCGGGCTGAGGCGGAAAATGACCGCGCGCCGGTGCGCAGCTTGCAGGTCAAGGTTAGCGACAAGCGCGAATATCCCGTGGCTACCACCCGTTCGCGCCAGCGCGAACAGAGGGCCAATGAGCCGATGCATTATGAGGTGGTGTTCAGCCCGTTGCGCGGCGGCGAGGACATTCGGCTACGGCTGAAACAGTGGCAGTATAACCCGATCGAAAAGGGCGTGCAGGGCACGTTGAGCATGCAGGGCACGCGCTTCGTCTCCTTTACCGCCCAATAACCTATTTCCTTTTGATCGGCGGCTGTTTTTTCTGCCATGCCAGCAGTTCGAAGACGCCAAAGACGAAGATCTTGGCTTCCTGCCAATAGCTTATCGGCTGATCTTTCGGCTGGGTGGACTTCAGCAACACCAGTTGCAGCCCGTGCATCACCACCATAAAGAACAGCGCCACGTCGATGAAATATTTCAGCGGCTTGGGAAAAGGGTGGAACAGATTGGAGAGCAGAAAGCCCCATACGCACAGCATCAGCAGGCGGCCCAGATTAATCAGCATTGTTGGTTTTCTCTTGCGAACGAACATAAAGCCGGTAAGCCACCTGACCGGCGACTTTTTCCCGGTGTAATTGCCAGTTGGCCGGCACGTCAGCCGCAGCGCTTTCCGCTTCGGCCTCTACGTAAATCCAGGCCTCATCGGCCAGCCAGCCCTGCTGTTCCAGCAGGGTGACGGTTTCTGCCAGCAGCCCTTTGCGGAACGGCGGATCGAGAAACACCACGTCAAACGGCTGGCCATTGCCTGCCAACCAGCTCAGCGTGTTGGTGTTGACCACCGTGCCTTTACCCTGCAGCAGTGCCAGGTTTTTCTCCAGTTGCTGCGCTACCGGGCGTTCAAACTCCAGCAGCGTGGCGCTGCCGGCATAGCGTGACAGCGCTTCCAGGCCCAATGCGCCGCTACCGGCAAAACAGTCCAGGCAGCGTGCGCCCTGAATGACCGGCGCCAGCCAGTTGAACAGGGTTTCGCGGACGCGATCGGTGGTCGGGCGAAGCCCTGGGCTGTTCGGCACCGGCAGTTTACGCCCGCGCCATTGGCCGCCGATAATGCGGATCTGCCCGGCTGCGGCCTGGGGCGGTTTTTTGGCCGACGCCCGTGGCGTTAGTCTTGTCATAGGTTTGCTTTGTTTCTTTCTCTGGCCGTGAGGCCGCACGAGTTAACGAAAAGTTGCACCTATTCTACCGGTGAGAGGCACCGGGGGGAACGGTAAAACTTTGTTGCCTGATTTCACAGTGGAAAGCATACCGGATGCGTGTTGCTGCGCGAGGGAAAGTGATAGACTCGGCGGATTATTGTCAGCATAAGCAAGCCTTAGGTACGGAGTAGAGTCATCACATGGCAAAAGATAAGAAACGTGGGTTTTTCTCCTGGCTGGGCTTCGGCCAGAAGGAAGAAGAGCAACAGCAACCTGAACCGTCGGTAGAGCAGACGGAAAATCAGGCCGTGGAGACACCGGCTGAACCGGTTGCCGCCCCGCTGGACGACAAGCTCCCCGCCCAGGAATCTGAACCTGCCGCCTCCGTCGATACCCCAGGGGAATGGGACGGCAGCCTGACCGGCGAGCATATCGCCGAAAGCGTACCTGTCGTCGCTGAGCATTCCACCCCGGCGCAAGCGTTGGCGGAAGAGGTTGTCACCCTCACCGAGCAGGTGGCGGCGCAGCAGCAGCAGGTTATTGAAGCGGTCGCCGAGCCGGTTGCGATCATGGTCCCTGAGCCAGCCGTTGAACCTGAACCCATCGCATCTGCGCCTGCTGTCGAGCCTGAGCCGATCGTTGAGCCTGAGCCGGAAGTGGTTGAAACTGCGAGTGAGCCAGAGCCAGAGCCAGAGCCTCTGCCGGCCAATGTTGTGCTGGAGCCGGTTATCATCGCCCCGGCCGCGGTTGAAATAATAGAAGAGCAAGAACCTGAATCGACGGAAGCGGACTTGCCGGCCCCGGCGGTAACTCAAGAGCAGGAACGCCCGACCAAAGAAGGCTTCTTCGCCCGCCTGAAGCGCAGTCTGGTGAAAACCAAGCAGAACCTGGGTTCCGGTTTTATCGGCCTGTTCCGTGGCAAGAAAATCGACGACGATCTGTTTGAAGAGCTGGAAGAACAGCTGCTGATTGCCGACGTCGGCGTGGAAACCACCAGTAAAATCATTACCTCCCTGACCCAGCACGCCAGCCGTAAGCAGTTGAAAGACGCCGAGGCGTTGTACGGCAAGCTGAAGGAGGAAATGTCTGAAATTCTGACTAAAGTTGAACAACCTCTGGATGTTGGCGGTAAAAATCCCTACGTCATTCTGATGGTTGGGGTGAACGGCGTGGGTAAAACCACCACCATCGGCAAGCTGGCTCGTCAGTTCCAGGCGGAAGGCAAATCGGTGATGCTGGCGGCGGGGGATACCTTCCGTGCGGCGGCGGTGGAGCAACTGCAGGTGTGGGGCGAGCGCAACCGTATTCCGGTGGTGGCGCAGCATACCGGTGCAGACTCCGCTTCGGTGATCTACGACGCGGTGCAGGCCGCCAAGGCGCGTGGCATTGACGTGCTGCTCGCAGATACCGCCGGCCGCTTGCAGAACAAGGCGCACCTGATGGAAGAGCTGAAGAAGATCGTCCGCGTCATGAAAAAACTGGACGACCAGGCCCCCCATGAGGTTATGCTGACTCTGGATGCCAGCACCGGACAGAATGCTGTCAGCCAGGCTAAATTATTTAATGAAGCCGTAGGCTTAACCGGTATCACGCTGACTAAACTGGACGGTACCGCCAAGGGTGGGGTGATCTTCGCCATTGCCGATCAGTTCGAAATCCCGATTCGCTATATTGGCGTTGGGGAAGGTATCGAAGATTTGCGGCCATTTAAGGCTGACGATTTTATTGAGGCACTTTTTGCCCGAGAGGATTAATACGGATGATTCGCTTTGAACAGGTCAGTAAAGCTTATCTGGGCGGACGGCAGGCGCTGCAGGGGGTAGATTTCCATCTGCGCCCGGCGGAGATGGCGTTTCTGACCGGCCATTCCGGCGCGGGGAAGAGTACCCTGCTGAAACTGATTTGTGGTATCGAACGACCAAGCGCCGGCCATATCTGGTTTGGTGGCCACGATATCAGCCGGTTGAAAAACAGTGAGGTGCCGTTCCTGCGTCGTCAGATCGGCATGATTTTCCAGGATCACCATCTGCTGCTGGATCGCACGGTTTACGACAACGTGGCAATGCCGCTGATCATCGCCGGTGCCAGCACGGAAGACATCCGCCGCCGCGTATCCGCCGCGCTGGACAAGGTCGGGCTGCTGGATAAAGCGAAAAACTTCCCGATTCAGCTGTCCGGCGGTGAGCAGCAGCGCGTGGGCATCGCCCGGGCGGTGGTGAACAAACCGGCGGTGCTGCTGGCGGACGAACCTACCGGTAACCTGGATGATGCGTTGTCGGAGGGCATTTTGCGCCTGTTCGAAGAATTTAACCGTGTTGGCGTTACCGTGCTGATGGCCACTCACGACACCGGGCTTATCGCCCGTCGCAATTACCGCATTCTGAGCCTGAGCCAGGGCCGTATGGCTGGAGGAGCGCATCATGGCGAATAATGCAAAAAACGCCAAGAGCAAGGCGCTGCGCGGCGGCTGGCGTGAACAATGGCGCTATGCCTGGATGAACGCCATCAAGGATATGCTGCGTCAACCGTTGGCGACGCTGCTGACGGTGATGGTGATCGCCATCTCCCTGACGCTGCCGAGCGTGTGTTACATCGTCTGGAAAAACGTCAGCACTGCGGCTACCCAGTGGTATCCGACGCCGCAGCTGACGGTGTATCTGGATAAATCTCTCGATGATGACGCCGCAGTGAAAGTGCTCGACGCCATCAAGGCGGAAGCCGGCGTAGAGAAGGTGAATTACCTGTCGCGCGAAGAGGCCCGGGGCGAATTCCGCAACTGGTCCGGCTTTGGCGGTGCGCTGGATATGCTGGAAGAGAACCCGTTGCCGGCCGTGGCCATCATCACGCCGAAGATGAGCTTCCAGAGCTCGGAAACCCTCAATACCCTGCGCGATCGCGTGGCGGCGGTTCAAGGGGTGGACGAAGTGCGGATGGATGACAGTTGGTTTGCCCGTCTGGCGGCGCTCACCGGGCTGGTTGGCCAGGTGGCGGCGATGATCGGCGTTCTGATGATTGTGGCGGTCTTCCTGGTGATCGGCAACAGCGTGCGTCTGAGCATCTTCAGCCGCCGTGACACCATCAATGTGATGAAGCTTATAGGCGCGACCGACGGCTTCATCCTGCGGCCGTTCCTGAACGGCGGGGCGATGCTCGGCTTTTTCGGCGCGCTGCTGTCGCTGCTGCTCTCCGGGGCGCTGGTGTGGAAACTGGAGTCGGTGGTGACCGGCGTGGCAAAAGTGTTCGGCACCACCTTTACCCTGCATGGGCTGGGGTGGGATGAGGCGCTGTTGCTGCTGATTATCTCCGCGATGATCGGCTGGATCGCCGCCTGGCTGGCGACGGTGCAACATTTACGCCGATTTACACCACAATAAAGTTTTTTTGGTATACTCTTCTTCTGCTGCTCCGAGCGTGTTGCGGGAGAAGAGTTACCGGCAGTAAAGCAAGCACCATCCAGTCTCTTCTTAGCGCACAAATTCCCTATCGGTCTCAACCTTCGTCACGTATTGTCATGTGCAATGCTGTCGAAAAACAGTGAACTTATAGGGCGGAACACGGTCAAAATTTGCAGCAAAATGTTAGGGTGCCCGGCGTGTGGACCGCTTTTGCAACAGCAACTGCCGTAAAATCAATCTTTCCCCGCCGTGAATCATCACCTGCATGACCTGTTTTCTCAAGAGAGGGTTTGAATGACCAAAGAAATGCAAACTTTAGCTTTAGTGCCCCAGGGCAGTTTGGAAGCCTATATCCGGGCCGCCAACACCTATCCGATGCTGACGGCAGAGGAAGAGCGGGAGCTGGCTGAACGGCTGCATTATCAGGGCGATCTGGAAGCCGCTAAGCAGCTGATCCTGTCTCACCTGCGCTTTGTCGCTCATATTGCCCGTAATTACTCTGGTTACGGCCTGCCGCAGGCAGACCTGATTCAGGAAGGTAATATCGGCCTGATGAAAGCTGTACGCCGCTTCAATCCGGAAGTGGGTGTGCGTCTGGTGTCCTTTGCGGTGCATTGGATCAAGGCAGAAATTCACGAATACGTGCTGCGCAACTGGCGTATCGTCAAGGTTGCCACCACCAAAGCACAGCGCAAGCTGTTCTTTAACCTGCGTAAAACCAAACAGCGTCTGGGCTGGTTCAATCAAGACGAGGTGGAGCTGGTGGCTCGCGAGTTGGGCGTGACCAGCAAAGACGTGCGTGAGATGGAGTCGCGTATGGCGGCGCAGGATATGACCTTCGATCCTACGCCGGACGACGATGCGCGCGACGGTCAGTCGATGGCGCCGGTTCTGTACCTGCAGGACAAAAGCTCGGACTTCGCCGAAGGCATCGAGGAAGATAACTGGGAAAGCAACGCCGCAGACAAACTGGCCTACGCGCTGGAAGGTCTGGACGAGCGCAGCCAGCATATCATTCGTGCCCGCTGGTTGGATGATGACAACAAATCCACCTTGCAGGAACTGGCCGATCAGTACGGCGTTTCCGCCGAGCGCGTACGCCAGTTGGAAAAGAACGCCATGAAGAAACTGAAAATGGCGATCGAAGCCTGATCCCGCGTCAGCGTTAAAAAACCCGTTCATTGCTGAACGGGTTTTTTTGTGCCTGAAATTAGGTGTTACTGGCCTGCCGCGGCAAAATCCGGTGCAGGGCAGTCGTAGCCAAACTTGCTGGCCCAGGAATAACGGGTGCCGGTGTTGATATAGCGCTGATACAGCGCCTGGCCGGTTTTCGCGTCGCGTTTAATAACCCAGCCGGCGGCATTGCACAGCACGGCAGCATACGCCTGGCTTTTGGGCGGCAACAAGTCGGCGGCCTGTTGGGCAAGGTCGACGGCCTGCCAGCGATAATGCAGGAAGCGATTGTCTTGTGCCGGTAGCGCCGCTTTGGCCCGCGCCGCCTCGGCGTTGCTGATCCAACTCTTGTGTTTCAGCTCGCGGGTATCAAAGGCATCCCCCAGGTACGAATAACCCGCGTCATAAATGGCGTAATCCGGCGTCATCTCATAGCCGGTGAACGTCAGCCCCTGCGTACGCAGCAGCGTCGCCGCCTGATAATAAGCTTTGGCCCGTACCAGTTTGTCGGCGGTTTTGTCCTGCGCGGTTTTCAGAGTATCGGCATACCCTTGCGCCACCTGGCGGTAGTTCGGAATATCAAAGTAACCCATCGCCTCCTGGGCCCGCCCGGCGCGCATCAGCCGCCGTGCCAGCAGTTCCCGCAATTGGATATCCGGCGTGATTTGCTGGCCGTTGTACTCATCGGGATTAACGGGTTTCAGCGGCGTTGCCGGCGCCGGCACATGTTTATCAACGAAGCCTTTCAGTTCGTCGATCGTCAGCACCCGTTCGGCCACGTCGGCGACATCTGCCCAATAAATCTCTTTGCCGCGATACAGAAAATCCATCGCCTGCAGGTAGTCGCCGCGATCCAAGGCAAGGATCGCCTGCTCCCCGGCTACCCGGCATTCGGGCACGATGGTTTCCGGCGTAAAGTCCGCATTGCGCTGCTCGCCCCAACTTTCACTGGAGGGGAAGGCTGCCGCCGCTTTGGCATAGGCGGCGGTAGCGGCTTTAACATCCCCGTCGCGCAGCGCCATCTTGGCGCGCAACCACCACGCCAGCCCGCTGTCACCGGCATGTTTTAACAGGCTGGCCGCCATGGGATATTGCCCGGCGCGATAAGCCAGTGCCGCTAGCCGATCGCTGCCGCTGAAACCGCTTTTCACCGAGGCGTTCAGCAGCGTCAGAATTTGGCTGACTATCTGTTTCGAACGGGTGCCGGTGGCATCGGTATCCGACATTTGCAAATTGCTGCCGCGCGCAAACAGTTCGACGGTCACCAGCTGTTGGATCACCGGATCGCTAATGGCCTGTTTCAGCGCTGCAAAGTGGTCAGGATTGACTAGATAGCTGGAGATGTACTGCAACGACAACCCACCGTTTTGATCGCCCTGCGCCGCCTGCTGGGCGTACAGTTGCGCTGCCGGGGCGATATTGCCCAGCCACAGTTGGATGCGCGCTTGCTGCCCGAGGCTGCTCAGCGCCAGTTGATCAGGATCGGCCGCGCCGGCTTTAACCCGGTCAATCACCTGCTGAAAAGCCGCCTGCGCCTGCTCTAACTGCGGTTTTGCAGGGCGTTTAACCGCCGTAGCCGGCGTATCGGACTCATTTTCCGGCGTGCCGTGGTCGTCCATCAGAACCCGTCCGAGCGAATACTGCGCCCGCAGTCCCCAGTCGCCCTGTTGTGCTGCGGGCAGGGCCAGGACCTGCTGGAAATACTCAGCGGCACGCGGATCAGAACCGGCAAAGGCCACGGCACCCAGTTGATAAAGGCGTGCGGCGTCTGACAACCCCTGAGAATTGACCGCATCGGCCTCCTCGACGGTCTTGGCGGCGCGCATTTTGCCGATAATGATCGTTTCCGGTGACAGCGGCATCGGTTTCGGCGGTGTCGCTGGTGGTGGCGCTTTCCACAACGGCAGTTGGTTATCTACCGCGACCAGGCGGCTGGCCTCAAAAGCAAAATTACCTTCCGGCATATACAGCAGGGTACCGTTGCGATCGGTCAGCAATCGGTTGGGAAAGTCCGGCCCGCAGGCGAAACTGTTAATGGGCATCGCCAGCGCTGAGCCGATCAGGGCGGCGAGTGGGAGATACCGGCCGTGGCGGTTGCGCACCGCGTGTGCATCAGGGTATGACAAGAGTGCCTCCTGGCGTCAATTGTTGGCAGCGCAACCAGCCCAGCGGCCGGGATTGCCCGGCGCGCAGCTGATCGCCGCTGATGAGGACAAAGCGCTGCCGCTGAGGCCCGCTTTCCAGCCGATAGTTGCCCGCCGCGTCCGCCGCCAGACAGTCCGTGGCGGCGACGGTGATTTCACGAGGCAGCGGGGCATCAACCGGCCCGTTATTATGAATTATCAGATCATACAGCCCATTTTGCTGTGGCTGAGGGCTAAATTTTACCTGCCAACTGACGCTGAGCGGCTGTTGCTCGATCACCGCCCGCAGCGTATTGAGCGACCAGGCGCGGCGATCGCCCGCCAGCGGCAGCCGGAACCAGATAATGCCGCGCAGATGCGGTGTGGCTTGAACCTTCAACTGTTGCAGAAAATCGGCCACCTGTTGCGGCGCTACCGTCAGTTCGCGGGGATTGCCCGCCACGCGCAGTGAGGCTTCGCTCTCGACCTGCGCGCCCTGCGCATCAACGCCCAGCAGGCCCATGCCGTAGGCCGGCAGCGCCACCCTGAAAGGTTTGGACGTGATGTTTGCGTACTGTTTTACCCAGCGCAGCGCCAGCGGGGCAGCGAACAGCCCCTGCTGCGGCGAGAGCACCGCGTGCACCTGCAACACCGAGCTGTCTGCCTGTTGCAACACGCCGGGCAGTGCCGGTGATCCGATCCAGGCCGGTAATGCGGTAATGCCGAGTTGTAAGGAGGAAGGCAGCTGTCGGCGCAGCTGTTGCAAGAAATGGTG
This sequence comes from Serratia plymuthica NBRC 102599, assembly GCF_001590925.1. GTDB lineage: Bacteria > Pseudomonadota > Gammaproteobacteria > Enterobacterales > Enterobacteriaceae > Serratia > Serratia plymuthica. Next base: position 44,303 of record NZ_BCTU01000030.1, on the reverse strand, counting down.
ATAGTCAGGCAGGCGAGCGGTGGCGGCGTCATGATCTATTTCGACGCCGATCACCTGCAACCCGGCGGCCTGCCATTGCTGAACCTGTTTTACCAGGCGTTGGCGAATAGCCGGTGCATCGAGTTGCGCCAGTTGCCCATCCAAACGGGCCACCAGCCATAGCGGGCGGCCATCCTGTTGCAACTGCGGCAGATTGACCGGGATTTCGCGCCAGCCTTCACGCGGATGCGCTTGCGCACCCAATACACGCAGGGTAGAGAACAGGTCACGGCTTTGCGCCAGCGCAGTGGCGTGTTGCGGCGTCCAGACCCGTTGCCAGATATAAACCTGGTTGTCCTGGGGCTGTGGTAGCCGCAGCGCCTGGTGACGGCCGCCGAACCAGGCCGTTAACGCCAGCGCCAACAGCAGCAACGCCATCAGCCCGCGTGTCATTTTTGCCAGAGATCGCCTTGTTGGGTGAAACCGCAGGCGCGCATAAAGTTATCCACTTCACCGCGTTCGCGCGGCGTCAGGCCGGCGGTAGAAAGCTGCCAGTGCGCGACTTGCGGCAGTTGGCGCTGCGCATCCTGTACCAGATACAGCCCGACGCCACGACGGCGCGTGACTTCACGCACCAGCAAATCCTGCAGTTGGGCGTTATCGCCATCCAGCGCAATTTTCACTGCACCCAGCAGCCGTTCGTTGAAGCGCGCGGCGAACAGGGCTTTATCGCCGTCCAGCCAGCTCTGCCATTGCTGCGGCTGTTGTTGCGGCCAGATTTTACCGAGGTCGATAAGGTCTTGCGGGGACAACGTGGTTAATCGCTCAATAGTCAGTTTCATGCAGAATTTCCGAACGGCTAATCGATGCCGACAGTGTAATAGATCTTGCACAGAGCGTTGTGTAAGTTTTTCTGTACGATTACTGCGCAAAATGTTTTTTGCAGGACGCATTTTCCGAGTAAATAGATTGTTAATGGATCAATAACCAGCATAACGCGCTGCGCCTGATGCAAAACAGCGCAGATTTAATCCGGATTTTATCCTGTTTACACCGCTTGTTTCTGATTGTTCAAGTTGATTTGCAGCAGAAAATTCCTGTTTAATGGTATGAAAAATAAAGTCTTATTAGAAAATATTGCCACGAAAACACCTAAATCATTATTACTTATGAATAAAAGCAGTAAATAAGGGTTCAGGTGCAGGCAAACACAACAGGTACGTTCACAACGACAGATGGGGATTTGCGAATGAAATTAACAAAAGGTAAGGCGCTGTTGGCGGGTTGTATCGCGATGGCTATCGGTCATTCGGCAATGGCGAAAGACATCAAGGTGGCGATTGTGGGCGCGATGTCCGGCCCGGTCGCGCAGTATGGCGATATGGAGTTCACCGGTGCCCGTCAGGCGATTGCCGATATCAACGCCAAGGGCGGCATCAAGGGCGATAAACTGGTCGGCGTGGAATACGATGACGCCTGTGACCCAAAACAGGCGGTTGCGGTTGCCAACAAGGTGATTAACGACGGTATTCGCTATGTGATCGGCCACCTGTGCTCGTCTTCGACTCAACCGGCCTCCGATATTTATGAAGACGAAGGCGTGATCATGATTACCCCGGCGGCCACCAACGCCGATCTGACCACCCGTGGTTACAAGATGATCATGCGCACCACCGGGCTGGATTCCGATCAGGGCCCGACCGCGGCGAAATACATCCTCAGCGAGATCAAGCCGAAACGCATTGCCGTGGTTCACGACAAGCAACAGTATGGCGAAGGCCTGGCGCGCTCGGTACGCGACAGCCTGAAAAAACAGGGTACCGACGTGGTGATGTTTGAAGGCATCACCGCCGGTGATAAAGATTTCTCCACTCTGGTGGCGCGCCTGAAGAAAGAAAACGTCGATTTCGTTTACTTCGGCGGCTACTACCCGGAAATGGGGCAGATCCTGCGCCAGGCAAAACAGGCCGGCCTGACCACCCGCTTTATGGGGCCAGAGGGCGTGGGCAACTCCTCGCTGTCCAACATTGCCGGTGCCGCCTCAGAAGGCATGCTGGTGACCTTGCCGAAACGCTATGACCAGGTACCTGCCAACAAACCTGTTGTGGATGCACTGAAAGCCAAGAAGCTGGATCCGACCGGGCCGTTCGTCTGGACCACTTACGCAGCGCTGCAATCTCTGACTACCGGAATGGAGCGTAGCGGCAGCCAGGAGCCAGCCGACATCGTCAAGGATCTGAAAACCGGCAAGCCGGTGGACACCGTGATGGGGCCGCTGAGCTGGGACGAGAAGGGCGATCTGAAAGGTTTCGAGTTCGGCGTGTTTGAGTGGCATGCGGACGGCACATCAACACCGATTAAATAAGCCATAATAATCAGGGTAGGGCGCAGCATGCTGCGTCCGCGGGCCGGTAAGCCGGCCCGTCCCCCTTTACCTGAGTTTTTTCAGGTTTGCTATACAGCGCAGCCAAGGGTTCGAGTATGTCAGAGCAGGTTCTCTATTTTCTGCAGCAGATGTTCAACGGCGTCACGTTGGGCAGCACCTATGCATTGATCGCCATCGGTTACACCATGGTCTACGGCATTATCGGCATGATCAACTTCGCCCACGGCGAGGTGTATATGATCGGCAGCTATGTCTCCTTTATTGTTATCGCCGCCCTGATGATGCTTGGCATCGACGTCGGCTGGCTGCTGATTGGCGCCGCGTTTTTGGTGTCGATCGTGATCGCCAGCGCCTACGGCTGGAGCATCGAGCGGGTGGCCTACAAGCCGGTGCGCAACTCCAAGCGCCTGATAGCGCTGATTTCCGCCATCGGCATGTCGATATTCCTGCAAAACTACGTCAGCCTGACGCAGGGCTCGCGCGATCTGGCGTTGCCAAGCCTGGTAACCGGCCAGTGGGTGCTGGGTGAAAGCAATGGCTTCGCCGCTACCATCAGTACCATGCAGCTGATTATTTGGGTCGTCACCTTCCTGGCGATGCTGGCGTTGACGCTGTTTATCCGTTATTCCCGCATGGGCCGTGCTTGCCGCGCCTGCGCGGAAGATTTGAAGATGGCCAGCCTGCTGGGCATCAATACCGACCGGGTGATTTCACTGACCTTCGTGATCGGCGCCGTGATGGCGGCGGTGGCCGGCGTGCTGTTGGGCCAGTTTTATGGCGTAATCAACCCGTACATCGGCTTTATGGCCGGCATGAAAGCCTTTACTGCGGCGGTACTGGGCGGCATCGGCAGCATTCCCGGCGCGATGATCGGCGGCCTGGTGCTGGGGGTGGCAGAAGCGCTGACCTCGGCCTATTTGAGCACCGAATATAAGGACGTGGTGTCCTTCGCGCTGCTGATCGTGGTGTTGCTGATCATGCCAACCGGCATTCTTGGGCGCCCGGAGGTTGAGAAGGTATGAAACTCAATCTGCTTAACGCGCTGATAGCCTCGGTAGTGTTGTTTGTCATGGCGTCGTTCCTGATGGGGATGCAACTGAGCCTGGACGGTACCAAGCTGGTGGTCCACGGCGCGGCGGAAGTGCGCTGGATGTGGGTCGGTATCGGCTGCGTCATCGTTTTCTTCTTCCAACTGTTGCGCCCGCTGATGCAGCAGGGGCTGAAAAAACTCTCCGGCCCCTCTTTTGTATTACCGAGCTTTGACGGCACCACCCCACGCCAGAAACTGCTGGCGGCGGCGATTATTGTTGCCGCGATCGCCTGGCCATTTCTGGTGTCGCGCGGTACGGTGGATATCGCCACCCTGACGTTGATCTACGTGATGCTCGGTCTGGGCCTGAACGTGGTGGTTGGGCTGTCCGGCCTGCTGGTACTGGGTTACGGCGGCTTCTACGCCATCGGTGCCTATACCTACGCGTTGCTGAATCACTATTACGGCCTCGGCTTCTGGGAAAGCCTGCCGCTGGCGGGCATCGTCACCGCCATCTTCGGTTTCCTGCTCGGTTTCCCGGTGCTGCGTTTGCGCGGTGATTATCTGGCGATTGTGACGCTGGGCTTCGGCGAGATCGTGCGTATCTTGTTGTTGAACAACACCGAGATCACCGGCGGGCCGAACGGTATCAGCCAGATCCCGAAACCGACCTTTTTCGGGCTGGAGTTCAACCGCAGCGCGCGTGACGGCGGTTGGGATACTTTCCATAACTTCTTTGGCCTGAAATACGATCCGAGCGATCGCATCGTGTTCCTGTATCTGGTGGCGCTGCTGCTGGTGGTGCTGACGCTGTTTGTGATCAATCGCCTGCTGCGCATGCCATTGGGCCGAGCCTGGGAAGCGCTGCGTGAAGATGAAATCGCTTGTCGCTCGCTGGGCCTGAGCCCGACCAAAATCAAACTGACCGCTTTTACCATCAGCGCCGCCTTCGCCGGTTTTGCCGGCACGCTGTTCGCCGCACGCCAGGGCTTCGTGAGCCCGGAGTCCTTCACCTTCGTCGAGTCGGCCTTCGTGCTGGCGATTGTGGTGTTGGGCGGCATGGGGTCGCAGTTCGCGGTGATCCTGGCGGCTATCCTGCTGGTGGTGTCGCGCGAGATGATGCGTGATCTGAACGAATACAGCATGCTGCTGCTCGGTGCCTTGATGGTGTTGATGATGATTTGGCGGCCTCAAGGGTTGCTGCCGATGAAGCGCCCGCAGCTGAAGTTGAAAACGGCCGGCAAGGAGGAACAGGCATGAGCTCGCAACCTCTGTTGAAAGTTGAAGGGCTGTCGATGCGTTTCGGCGGCTTGCTGGCGGTGAATAACGTGGCGCTTGAGCTGAACGAAGGCGAAATTGTTTCGCTGATCGGCCCGAACGGCGCGGGAAAAACCACGGTGTTTAACTGCCTGACCGGCTTCTACCGCCCCACTGGCGGCACCATCAAACTGCGCGATCGCCATCTGGAAGGGTTGCCTGGTCAGACGATTGCCCGCATGGGCGTGGTGCGCACTTTCCAGCATGTGCGGCTGTTCCGCGAAATGACGGTGATCGAGAACCTGCTGGTCGCCCAGCATCAGCACCTGAAAAGCGGCGTATTCGCCGGGCTGCTGAAAACCCCGGCCTTCCGCCGCGCCGAAGCCGATGCGCTGGAACGAGCCTCCGTGTGGCTGCAACGCGTTGGGCTGCTTGAGATGGCTAACCGTTCGGCGGGCAATCTGGCCTACGGCCAGCAGCGGCGGCTGGAGATTGCGCGCTGCATGGTGACCCGCCCCGAGCTGCTGATGCTGGACGAACCCGCGGCCGGCCTGAACCCGAAGGAAACCGACGAGCTGGACCACTTGATCGTCGAGCTGCGCAACCAGCATAAAGTGTCGGTGTTGCTGATCGAGCACGACATGAAGCTGGTGATGGGCATTTCCGATCGTATCTACGTGGTGAATCAGGGCACGCCGTTGGCGCAGGGCACCCCGGCAGAAATTCGTAACAACCCGGACGTTATCCGGGCCTATCTGGGCGAATAATTATGTTGTCATTTAATCAGGTTTCCGCCCATTACGGCAAAATCCAGGCGCTGCATCAGGTTAGCCTGAATATCAAGCAGGGCGAGATAGTCACCCTGATCGGCGCCAACGGTGCCGGTAAAACCACGCTGCTTGGCACGCTGTGCGGTGAGCCGCGCGCCACCGAAGGCAGCGTTACCTTCCTCGATCAGGACATTACCCAGTGGCAGACCTCGCGCATTATGCGTGAGGCGGTGGCGATAGTGCCGGAAGGGCGCCGGGTGTTCTCGCGCATGACGGTGGAAGAGAATCTGGCGATGGGCGGCTTTTTTGCCGATCGTCATCAGTACCAGCAGCGTATCGAGCGGGTGTTCGGCCTGTTCCCGCGCCTGCTGGAACGCCGCAACCAGCGCTCCGGCACCATGTCCGGCGGTGAACAGCAGATGCTGGCGATCGGCCGCGCGCTGATGAGCCAGCCGAAGCTGTTGTTGCTCGACGAGCCGTCCCTCGGGCTGGCGCCGATCATCATCCAGCAGATTTTCGACATTATTCAGCAGCTGCGTGAAGAGGGCATGACCATCTTCCTGGTGGAGCAAAACGCCAATCAGGCGCTGAAATTGGCGGATCGCGGTTATGTACTGGAAAACGGGCGCGTGGTGTTGGAAGATACGGGAGCCGCATTGTTAGCAAACGAAGCAGTAAGGTCGGCGTATCTGGGCGGCTAAATACCCGTCGTCTTTCAGGCTACAGCGTTGTTGGCTGCACTCACTTCCCTGTGGGGGCGAATAGGGGGGCCCGAGTCACTTGGTCGCCGCGTACCTTGCCCCTACAAAATTTATAACGATTACGAGAATAAGAAATGAAGACAGAAGGGTTACTCGCGCAGCGCATCGTCAACGTAAAAAGCTCGGCAATCCGTGAATTGCTCAAGCACAGTAAGATGGAAAACGTCATTTCGCTGGCGGGCGGCATCCCCTCTGATGCCCTGTTTGATTTCGAAGGGCTGAGCATTGCCACCCATCAGGCGATCACCGAACAGCCGAAAAGCGCCTTCCAGTATGGCCTGACCGAAGGCAGCCCGTTGCTGCGCGAACGCATTTGCGAGCTGTGCGCCGAGCGCGGCGTCGTCGCCACGGCAGAAGAAGTGATGGTGACCGCCGGTTCCCAGCAGGCGCTGGATCTGGTGATGCGCGCTATCGTCAATCCAGGCGACGTGTTTGTGGTGGAGCGTCCGACCTATTTGGCGGCGCTGCAGACGCTGGAACTGGCGGAAGCCAACATCATGTCGGTGTCATCCGACAGCGACGGCATGGTGGTTGAAGAGCTTGCCGAGCTGCTGAAAACTCAGCGCATCAAGGGCGTGTACGTAGTGCCGAACTTTGGCAACCCAAGCGGCCTCACGCTGAGCGCACCGCGCCGCGAACTGCTGGTGAAATTGGCGGCCGAGCACAATTTCCTGATTATCGAAGATGATCCGTACGGCGAGCTGCGTTTTACCGAAGAGCGCAATGCCACGCTGCATCAGGTTTCGCAGCGGGTGCTGGGCCATACCGATAACATTATCTACACCTCGACCTTCTCCAAGATCCTGGCGCCGGGCTTGCGTCTGGGCTGGGCTATTCTGCCTGAGTTCCTGCTGCATAAAGTGGCGATCATCAAGCAGGCGGCGGATCTGCACGCCAGCGCGCTGTCGCAGAGCATCGTCGAATGTTACCTGGGCCTGGATCGTCTGCCGGGGCAGATCGAAAAGATCCGCGCCGCTTACAAGCAAAAGGGCGAGATCCTGGCTGCGCTGGTGGAGAAAGAGCTGGGTGATCACATCACCTTTGATATGCCGAAGGGGGGGATGTTCCTGTGGGCGCGTTTCCGCCAACCGTTCAACGCCACCGAATGGCTGAAAACGACCCTGCAACAGGGCGTGGTGTTCGTGCCGGGGGAATATTTCTTCTCCGATAACCCGGATCGTTCAACCTTCCGCCTGTCGTTCGCCACCGCCACTGAGCAACAGATGCAAGAAGCGGTCGCCCGCCTGCGTCGTTCTCTGTAATCCCCGCGGCGGCGGGGGAAATTTCCTCGTCGCCGACATCAAACCGCAACCTGCACTTCACCTTTTAGTCACATGGCTGTCATCTGACGGTTATTTTTCTGTCATCCGAGCATGGCATGTTAGCTTCCGAACAAAAAACTGATTCTTTTCGCTCACGCGCTTATTACACCAGCTTTTTCAGGAGTTAGGCATGCTCACCTACGCTATTCGCAAAACTACGCTGTGCGTTGCGTTGACCCTGGCGGTCAGCACTCAGGCACTGGCGGCGACCGAGATCCCGTTCTGGCATTCGATGGAAGGTGAACTGGGGAAAGAAGTGGACTCCCTGGCGGACCGCTTTAACCAGTCGCACAGCGACGTCAAAATCGTTCCGGTTTATAAAGGCAACTACGAACAGAGCCTGGCGGCGGGCATTGCGGCTTACCGCTCCGGCAAGGCGCCGGCGATTTTGCAAGTTTACGAAGTGGGCACCGCCACCATGATGGCGAGCAAAGCGATCAAACCGGTGTATCAGGTGTTTAAAGACGCCGGCATCAACTTTGACGAATCGGTGTTCGTGCCGACGGTGGCCGGTTACTACACCGACAACAAGAGCGGCCATCTGCTGTCCCAACCGTTCAACAGCTCCACCCCGGTGCTGTATTACAACAAAGATGCCTTCAAAAAAGCCGGCCTGAACCCGGATCAGCCGCCAAAAACCTGGCAAGAGCTGGCGGCGGACACCGCCAAACTGCGTGAGGCCGGCATGAAGTGCGGCTACGCCAGCGGCTGGCAGGGCTGGATCCAACTCGAGAACTTCAGCGCCTGGCACGGCGTGCCGTTCGCTACCGAAAACAACGGTTTCGGCGGTGCGAATACCAAGCTGGAGTTCAACAAAGCGTTGCAGGTCAAGCATATCCAACTGCTGGCGGACATGAACAAGAAGGGTGATTTCACCTATTTCGGTCGTAAGGACGAATCGACCGAGAAGTTCTACAGCGGCGACTGCGCCATCACTACCGCCTCTTCCGGTTCGCTGGCGGACATCAAACACTATGCCAAATTCAACTACGGCGTGGGTATGATGCCTTACGACGCCGACGCCAAGAATGCGCCGCAGAATGCCATCATCGGCGGTGCCAGCCTGTGGGTGATGAACGGCAAAGATACCGCCACCTACAAGGGCGTAGCCGAGTTCCTGCAATATCTGGCGCAGCCGGAAATTGCCGCCGAATGGCATCAGAAAACCGGTTACCTGCCCATTACCACCGCCGCGTACGATCTGACCAAGCAACAGGGCTTCTATGACAAGAACCCGGGTGCCGACGTTGCGACGCGTCAGATGCTGAACAAGCCGCCATTGCCGTTCACCAAGGGCCTGCGCCTGGGCAATATGCCGCAGATCCGCAGCGTGGTGGATGAAGAACTGGAAGGCGTGTGGACCGGCAAGAAAACGCCACAGCAGGCGCTGGACGCTGCCGTACAACGTGGTGATGTGTTGCTGCGTCGCTTCGAGTCCCAGACCAAGTAATAACGGTTACTGCGCTTCGCCAGTCTGGGATTGGGCAGTGCTCGCTCTCCTCATGGACTTTGTGTCCGTTCCGGGAGCCGTGCGCTGTTCGCACCCAGGCTGGCTTTGCTCGCGAGCCCACCCGTCTTTCGTCTTCATGAGTCCCTATTATGAGCTCACATCGTCCCGGTTTCGGCTGCAGCTGGCTGCCCTATGCGCTGGTGCTGCCGCAGTTGCTGATAACCGCAATATTCTTCCTGTGGCCCGCCGGCGAGGCGCTGTGGTATTCGGTCCAGAGCCTCGATCCCTTTGGCCTGTCCAGCCAGTTCGTCGGGTTGGATAACTTTAGCCAACTGTTCCAGGATCCGTACTACCTCGATTCTTTTTACACCACGCTGGTTTTCAGCTTCCTGGTGGCGGGTATCGGGCTGGTGGTGTCGCTGTTCTTCGCCGCGTTGGTGGATTACGTGCTGCGCGGCAGCCGGATTTACCAGACGCTGATGATCTTGCCCTACGCCGTGGCCCCCGCTGTGGCGGCGGTATTGTGGATCTTCCTGTTTAACCCCGGCCTGGGGCTGATCACCCATTTCCTTGGTGGACTGGGCTACAACTGGAACCACGCGCAGAACAGCGGGCAGGCGATGTTCCTGGTGGTGCTGGCTTCGGTGTGGCAGCAAATCAGCTATAACTTCCTGTTTTTCCTGGCGGCGCTGCAATCGATCCCGCGTTCGCTGGTGGAAGCGGCGGCTATCGACGGCGCCGGCCCGGTGCGGCGTTTCTTCAACCTGGTGTTGCCGTTGATCACCCCGGTGAGCTTCTTCCTGCTGGTGGTTAATCTGGTGTACGCCTTCTTCGATACTTTCCCGGTGATTGATGCCGCCACCGGCGGTGGCCCGGTACAGTCCACCACCACGCTGATCTACAAGATCTACCGCGAAGGCTTTGCCGGTCTGGATCTGTCCAGCTCAGCGGCGCAGTCGGTGATCCTGATGCTGTTGGTGATTGGCCTGACGGTGATCCAGTTCCGCTTTGTCGAACGTAAGGTGCGCTACCAATGATTGAGAACCGACGCGGGCTGGATATCTTCAGCCACGTAATGCTGATTATCGGCGTGCTGGTGGTGCTGTTCCCGCTGTACGTGGCTTTTGTCGCCGCGACGCTGGACGATAAGCAGGTGTTTCAGGTGCCGATGACCCTGATACCGGGCGGCCATCTGTGGGAAAACATCCGCAATATCTGGCAGGGCGGCGTGGGCAACCTCAAGGTGCCGTTCTCGCTGCTGCTGCTGAACAGCGTGATCATGGCGCTGGCGATTACCTTCGGCAAAATTGTGGTGTCGGTGTTGTCGGCTTACGCCATCGTGTATTTCCGTTTCCCGTTGCGCAGCCTGTTTTTCTGGCTGATTTTCCTCACCCTGATGCTGCCGGTAGAAGTGCGTATTTTCCCGACGGTGGAGGTGATCTCCACCCTGAACCTGCTGGACAGCTACACCGGTCTGACGCTGCCGCTGATGGCCTCGGCGACCGCGACCTTCCTGCTGCGCCAGTTCTTCATGACGCTGCCGGATGAGCTGCTGGAAGCGGCGCGCATCGATGGTGCCGGGCCGATGCGCTTTTTCTGGGACATCGTGCTGCCGCTGTCGAAAACCAATCTGGCGGCGCTGTTTGTCATCACCTTTATCTACGGCTGGAACCAGTACCTGTGGCCGATCCTGATCACCAGCGACGCCTCGATGGGGACCGCGGTGGCGGGCATCAAGAGCATGATCTCCACCTCCGGCGCGCCGACCCAGTGGAATCAGGTAATGGCGGCGATGATTCTGACCTTAATTCCACCGCTGACGGTGGTTCTTCTGATGCAGCGCTGGTTTGTGCGCGGTCTCGTCGACAGCGAGAAGTAACGAGAGAAATGTCCACATGGCAGGTTTAAAACTACAGGCAGTCACCAAATCCTACGACGGTAAAACGCCGGTGATTAAGCAAATCGATCTCGACGTGGCGGACGGCGAGTTTATCGTGATGGTCGGCCCTTCAGGCTGCGGAAAATCGACGCTGCTGCGCATGGTGGCCGGGCTGGAACGCACCACCAGCGGCGATATCTATATCGACAGCCAGCGCGTGACCGATATGGAACCGAAAGATCGCGGCATCGCGATGGTGTTTCAGAACTACGCACTGTATCCGCATATGAGCGTGTACGACAACATGGCCTATGGCCTGAAAATTCGCGGTTTCGGCAAACAGCATATCCAGCAGCGGGTGGAAGAAGCCGCGCGCATTCTGGAGCTGGAGCCGCTGTTGCAGCGCAAGCCGCGCGAGCTTTCCGGCGGGCAACGCCAGCGGGTGGCGATGGGGCGCGCCATCGTGCGTGAACCGGCGGTATTCCTGTTCGATGAACCTTTGTCCAACCTGGATGCCAAACTGCGCGTGCAGATGCGCCTGGAATTGCAACAGCTGCATCGTCGGCTGAAAACCACCAGCCTGTACGTCACGCACGATCAGGTTGAGGCAATGACGTTGGCGCAGCGGGTGATTGTGATGAACAAGGGCGTAGCGGAACAGATTGGCACCCCGAGCGAGGTTTACCAGCGCCCGGCGTCGCTGTTTGTCGCCAGCTTTATCGGCTCTCCGGCGATGAACCTGCTGCCCGGCACGTTGAGCGCCGACGGCAGCCAACTGTTGCTGGCCGGCGGGATGAGGCTGAATTTACCTCAGGCCAAAACACAGTGGGGCGGCCGCCCGTTGACGCTCGGCATCCGCCCGGAGCATATTCAGCTGACCACCCTTGAACAAGGCGGCGTGCCGCTGGAGCTGCAAACGCTGGAATTGCTGGGCGCAGATAATCTGGCGCACGGGCAATGGGGCGGCCACGGCGTAATTGCGCGGTTGTCGCATGAAACTATGCCGACGGCGGGCAGCACGCTATATTTGCAACTGCCTGCACAGGCGCTGCACTTTTTTGATTCAAACAGCGGATTACGGATGGAACAATGACCACAGCCTGGCCTTATCCTCATATCGTCGCCCACCGCGGCGGCGGTTCCCTGGCACCGGAAAATACCCTGGCGGCGATCGACGTTGGCGCGCGACACGGCCACAAAATGATTGAGTTCGACGTCAAGCTGGCGCAGGACGGACAGATCTTTTTGTTGCATGACGATACCCTCGATCGCACCAGCGACGGTTGGGGCGTGGCGGGCGAATTGCCCTGGGACAAACTGGTGCAGCTGGATGCCGGCAACTGGTACAACTCCGCCTACAAGGGCGAGCGTCTGCCGTTGCTGTTGGAGGTCGCAGAGCGCTGCCGGCAGCACGGCATGATGGCGAATATCGAAATCAAACCCACCATCGGCACTGACGATGAAACCGGCCGCGTGGTGGCGCTGGCAGCACGGCTGTTGTGGCAAGGCCAGACCGAACCGCTGCTTTCTTCGTTCTCGGTTGAAGCGCTTGAGGCGGCACAGCGTACGGTGCCGGACCTGCCGCGCGGCCTGTTGCTGGATGAATGGGATGACAACTGGCAGGCGCTGACAGAGCGGTTGGGCTGCGTGTCGTTGCATATCAACCACAAAGAGCTGACCGCTGAGCGGGTCGCGACGCTGAAGGCGGCCGGCCTGCGCATTCTGGTGTATACCGTTAACCAGCCGGCGCGTGCGCGCCTGTTGTTGAACTGGGGCGTTGACTGTATTTGTACCGACCGGATAGATTTGATCGGCCCGGATTTTCCCAACGAATAACCTCCGTTGCTACGGGCGCAGTCTGCTGCGCCCGTGAATTCGCCGGCGCCTGTTGATTCTTGCGACGTCAGCCCCTTGCCGCTGCGCTAACGGAAGGGATCTGATGTCTGTTTTTATTGTTTCGCTGTGGCACCAGATAGCGCTGTCTTTGCCGCTATTTGTTCTGATCGTGCTGGGGTATGGCTTTATCCGCTGGAGTAAGTGGCCGGCCACCAGTCTGGTGATGTCCACCGCGCTGGCGGCGGTCACTACGCCGCTGATCCTCACCATTATGGGCGTGCGGGTGTAACCGGCATCTGCGTTTGCGGCACCGTCGGCGACGTGCGGTTGAACGGATTGCGCGGTTGGTTGCCGTTTGGCAGCAATTGCCCGCCGTTTGGCGCATTTCGCAGCAACTTTTGCTGATTGTCGTCGAATTGCCGCTGTTGTTGCAGGCGGCGTTGATCCAGCTGTTGGTTATTCAGCATGCGCTGTTGCTGCGTCTGCTGATTGCGCTGGTTAAGGAACTGCTGTTGCGAACTGAGCTCGGTTACGCCATTGGCCGCCGTTGCCAGCCCGGACAGCAACAGCAGGCCGTACAGAATGCGATAACTCTTCATGATATTTACCCTCTTTTTTCAATTAAGTATGGCTAATCAAGCGAGCCTTTCAATTGTAGCAAATTCTGGGTGAAAATAAGTGTAAACTACTTAGCCTCGAATTTACTTTCGTATTCAACTACTTCGCCGTTTTTTTGTAGTAGGTATGTACCATTATATACTGTGAGATATATCCTGTTCTCACTGTCATTATTAACAGAAAAAACAGCATCTTTTTCGATACAATTTATCTTTGTTTTCATATCGTCAAAGCAGAGTCTGTCATGCTTATCTTCTGCTTTATATCCATCACCGAATAACCAGAACGTAATGTTAAAATTACCATAAGATGCTGGTTTTGGAATGTCATATTTTGTCTTTAACATATCTTTGTTTTTCAGCCACCAAGCTATTTTTCCTCTGTCAGTAATAGGGAAGTTTTTCACTAAAACAGCACTGAAATTGCCATCATCATGAATGGCAACGATTTCCACTGGGCGCAACGAAAACCAGAAGAAATAAATAAGCAGAACACAGCCAGCTAATGATAGTGCACGAAGCGTTTTCTTTTTTTTTGCTTTCACTAGATCCTCCGATGATCTCTATTGTGGCGCCTATATTTCTCTTGCAGGATCACCCATTTGAACAACTGTTTCATTGATATTTATTTTTTACCATCTCGCCGTTTTCCTGCATTCGATATACCCCACTATCCAGGCGAAAAGACAATCCTGTATTTTTACTGTACCTCACCATAATAAGAGAGTTTTTATCAATGCAATTAATTTTTGTTTTCATATCATCAAAACAGAGTCTGTCATACTTTTCCTCTTTTTTGTATCCATCGCCAAAATCCCAAAATATTACAGAAAAAAAACCATCTTTTGCAGGTTTGGGAATATTGTATTTATCTTTTAACAGGGATTTGTTTTCCATCCACCAGTTTATTTTCTCTTTCTCAGTAAAAGGGAAGTTTTTTACCAGTACATCACTGTAATTATTTCTCTGATGAACAGCGATAATTTCCACCGGACGAAGTGACAACCAGAGGACGTAACCGAGAGGAACACAAGTCGCCAGTGTTAGCATACAGAGAGATTTCTTGATTTTTTCTTTCATTATGCTTCCCCGGTAATTTCTACTGTGGCTTCCATATTGGTGATAAAGGGTTTAAAACCAAACTGATTATAGCGTTGGAGCACAAACCAGATACGGAAGAAAAGGAATTGTTTAAACTTGGGCTTTAAAATATCCTCATTATCCAGACCGAAGTGATCTTGTACTTTGTAATGCACAACCGCACGATAGCGATTGTCAGCTATTTGCAACGATTTTAGGGTGATATGGGTTGCCCAGGTATCGTGAATGGTAATACCCATTCCATTAAAGCTATCCTGGGGTCTATCAAACTTAGGTAGTTTACCACTAAGTATTGCATCCCTTAGTCTGTCCTTCTCTTCAGGTGGATAAGACTTGTTTACCCAGTCTATTTTTTCATTAATTGCTTCTTTTAAAAGAAGCCGTGTGCTGTTTTTAGAGTTGTCACCCAATATTTGCTCTTTCAAAGCAGTATTCAGAGAGATATCGCTAAATGCCGAGCCCTTGCCGTTCTGCATATGGGTGATCATCTTCACGATCAGGCTTTTGTAGGGGCCGTAGAGGGCGAAAGGCTTTGAGAGTTGGCGGAATTCATCGAACAGAATTTTGGCGCATTCCTGACGGGTGATTCTTTCATTTTTATTATTGATATTGTTAGCATAACCGTAGCTATAAGCCATAGGCTTGCTGGGCTGAGCTATTTTCGTCAGTGAATAAGGGGAAAACCGGGTCGATACATCGGTCAGATGAAAATGCGTTTTTAACTGTGTTTCGGATAAATCACCAAAGTGCATATCGCTTGCACCGTAATCATCCATTTGTTTTTGGGTTTTAAATATCGTGCAGGGGAACTCTAGTGCTGACATAGTCAAACTTTCCTTGTGTCGTCGTCAATGTTGCTCCTTGCAAGGAATGCTATGGCATAACGAGCAGTATTGCATAGCGCTCTTGCCCAAATTCGGATTTTTGGCCGATTTGCTAACCCACCGGTGAAAAATTGCCGAAAAGTTTATATTTTGCACAGCTGTAAACCGCCTTTTCATCACGCGGCATTTCGCCTTCCGTTACAATCGCCTTTTCTGATTGTTTAGGGTGAACCCGACGTGCTGCTTCTGGTGATTACTACCGTCTTATGGGCGTTCTCTTTCAGCCTGATTGGCGAATATCTGGCGGGCCAGGTCGACAGTTGGTTCTCGGTGCTGATGCGTATCGGGCTGGCGGCGTTGGTATTCCTGCCTTTCCTGCGCTGGCGCAATATCAAACCGAAAGTGATCCTGATGTACATGCTGGTGGGCGCCTGCCAATTGGGCATCATGTACCTGTTCAGCTTCCGTGCCTACATGTACCTGACGGTACCGGAATTCCTGCTGTTTACCGTGCTTACGCCGCTGTACGTCACGCTGATTTACGACCTGATCAGCGGTCAGCGCCTGCGTTGGGCCTATGTGTTCAGCGCGTTGCTGGCGGTACTGGGCGCGGCGATCATCCGTTACCATCAATTGAGCGAGCATTTCTGGTGGGGGCTGTTGCTGGTGCAGGCGGCGAATATCAGCTTCGCCATCGGCATGGTCGGTTACAAGCGCCTGATGGAAGTGCACCCGTTGCCGCAACATACGGCGTTTTCCTGGTTCTACCTCGGAGCCTTGGTGGTCGCGGTGGTCGCCTGGTGCCTGTGGGGTAACCCGCAACAGTTGCCGACCACTAACCTGCAATGGGGCATTCTGGTGTGGCTGGGCGTGGTGGCTTCCGGGCTGGGCTATTTCATGTGGAACTACGGTGCAACGCAGGTGGATGCCGGGACGCTCGGCATCATGAATAACATGCACGTGCCCGCCGGGTTGCTGGTGAATTTGGCTATCTGGCAGCAGCAACCGCACTGGCCGAGTTTTATTATCGGCGGGGCGGTGATTGTCGCTTCGCTGTGGGTGCACCGCCGTTGGGTGGCGCCAAAGCCGACTAATTGAGACCACGGGCTACCCAAGCGCAGGCAGCCCGCAAAATCAGGCTTGTGAAGACAGCGGCTTGATGCTGGCGGCGAGGGTGCCCGGGCGCGCAGCGTCGCGTACGAACGGCAGGTGATTGCAGGCGTGTTGACGCGCCGAGCGGATAAAGGCTTCGGTCACCGCCTGGCGCTGCTCGCCGTCGCGTACCGCGGCATACAGGCGGCTCCACAGGCCATCGCCCAGGGTTTTTGTCACCACCAGCCCCTGGCGTTCGAAACTTTCGACTACCCAATGCGGCAGCGCCGCAATCCCCATCCGTGCCGACACCATCTGGATCAGCAGCAAGGTGTTATCGACGTTTTTCAGCGCCGGGCTGACGCCGGCCGGTTGCAGGAAATTCCGCCATATATCCAGCCGTTGGCGTTGCACCGGATAAATCATCAGCGTCTCATCGCTCAAATCTTCCGGCTCAATCTGCAGTTTGCCGGCCAGCGGGTGATCCGGCGCCAGCACCAGACGCACCTCGAAATCAAACATCGGCGAATAGTGCAGGCCGCTGCGCGGCAAAATGTCTGAGGTCAGCACCAGATCCAATTCCCCCTGCTGTAGCGCCGGTTGCGGATCAAAAGTGACGCCGGACTTAAAGTCCATCACCACCTGCGGGAAGCTCTGGCGGAAGTTGTCCAACGCGGGCGTCAGCCACTGAATGCAACTGTGGCATTCGATGGCGATGCGCAGCGTGGCCTGATGCGGTTCGTGGCACGCCTGCAACGCCTGCTGGATTTGCGGCAGTACTTGTTCTGCCAGCTGTAACAGGATTTCTCCCTGCACGGTAAAGCGCAGCGGTTGGCTTTTTCGAACGAACAGTTTGAAGCCCAGACGCTGCTCCAGATCGCTGAACTGATGCGACAGGGCCGATTGCGTCTGATGGAGTTGGGCCGCGGCGGCCGCCAGAGAGCCGGTGTTGCGCAGAGCCTGCAGCGTCCGTAAGTGTTTCAGTTCGATCATGAGAGTCCTTCACAGTGACAGTGAATAAATTGCGCTTGTGGTTAATACAGTACCTGCGGATTATGGATGTGTAAACATCTGGACGGCTAAATGGGGAATATGACGATGGCAATTCTAAATCACACACTGGGTTTTCCACGCGTTGGGCTGCGACGTGAACTGAAAAAAGCTCAGGAAAGTTACTGGGCAGGCAATTCAACGCAGGAAGAACTGCTGGCGGTTGGCCGCGAGCTGCGCGCTCGCCATTGGCAACAGCAACAGCAGGCCGGGGTGGATTTGGTGCCGGTCGGCGATTTCGCCTGGTACGACCATGTTTTGACCACCAGCTTGCTGCTGGGCAACGTGCCAGCACGTCATCAAAATGCGGATGGCTCAATCGATTTGGACCAGCTGTTCCGTCTGGGCCGTGGCCGCGCACCGACCGGTGAACCGGCGGCAGCGGCAGAAATGACCAAGTGGTTTAACACCAACTACCACTACATGGTGCCTGAATTCCAGAAGGGCCAGCAGTTCAAACTGGGTTGGACTCAATTGCTGGATGAAGTTGACGAAGCGCTGGCGCTGGGCCACAACATCAAGCCTGTGCTGCTGGGGCCGGTCACTTACCTGTGGTTGGGCAAAGTGAAGGGCGAGCAGTTTGATCGACTGTCGTTGCTGAAGGACATTCTGCCGGTTTACCGGCAGGTTCTGGCCGAACTGGCGAAGCGCGGCGTAGAGTGGGTGCAGATCGACGAACCTGCACTGGTGCTGGAGCTGCCGCAGGCATGGCTCGACGCTTTCAAACCGGCTTACGACGCGTTGCAGGGCCAGGTAAAACTGCTGTTGACCACCTATTTCGACAGCGTTGGTCACAACCTCGACGCTATCCGCGCATTGCCGGTACAGGGTCTGCATGTCGATCTGGTGGCCGGTCACGACGATATCGCCGTATTGCACGAGGCATTGCCAAAAGAGTGGCTGCTGTCGCTGGGCGTCATCAATGGCCGTAACGTCTGGCGTGCCGACCTGAGCAGTTGGTTCGACCGCCTGCAACCGCTGGTTAACAGCCGTTCATTGTGGATTGGCACCTCTTGTTCCTTGCTGCACAGCCCCATCGATCTGAGCGTGGAAACCCGCCTGGATGAAGAAGTGAAGAGCTGGTTCGCCTTCGCTCTGCAAAAATGCGCCGAAGTGGCTTTGCTAAGCGCAGCGCTGAACGCGCCAGGGGCAGAAAAGCAGGCAGAACTGGACGCATACAGCGCGCCAATCCGCGCTCGTCGTCAGTCCAGCCGCGTACATAATGCGCAGGTAGGCCAACGTCTGGCCGCCATTACCGCACAAGACAGCGAGCGCCAGAGCCCTTACGCTCAGCGCGCTCAGGCGCAGCGCGATCGCTTCAACCTGCCGGCCTGGCCGACCACCACTATCGGCTCATTCCCGCAGACCACCGAAATCCGCGGCCTGCGCCTGGATTTCAAACAGGGGCGTCTGGACGGCAACAATTACCGAACCAGCATTAGCGAGCACATCAAACAGGCGATCGTTGAACAAGAACGTCTGGGCCTGGACGTGCTGGTGCACGGCGAAGCCGAGCGTAATGACATGGTGGAATACTTCGGCGAGAACCTCGACGGCTTCGTCTTCACCCAAAATGGCTGGGTACAGAGCTACGGTTCCCGCTGCGTAAAACCGCCGGTCATTATTGGCGACATCAGCCGTCCTGAAGCCATTACCGTGGAGTGGGCGAAGTATGCGCAATCGCTGACCGACAAGCCGGTAAAAGGCATGTTGACCGGGCCGGTGACCATCCTTTGCTGGTCGTTCCCGCGCGAAGACGTAACCCGTGAAGTGATCGCCAGGCAGATCGCCCTGGCGCTGCGCGACGAAGTGGAAGATCTGGAAAAAGCCGGTATCGGCATCATCCAGATTGACGAACCGGCACTGCGTGAAGGGTTGCCGCTGCGTCAATCCGACTGGGCCGCTTACCTGGACTGGGCAGTGGATGCCTTCAAACTGAATGCCGCCGTGGCGCAGGACGATACGCAGATCCACACTCACATGTGTTACTGCGAATTCAACGACATCATGGATTCCATCGCGGCGCTGGATGCCGACGTGATCACCATCGAAACCTCGCGTTCCGATATGGATCTGCTGGAAGCCTTCAAAGAGTTCGAGTATCCAAACGAAATTGGCCCTGGCGTGTACGACATCCACTCGCCAAACGTGCCAAGCGTGGAATGGATCGAAGCGCTGCTGCGTAAAGCGGCGCAGAACATCCCGGCGGAACGCCTGTGGGTTAACCCGGATTGCGGTCTGAAAACCCGTGGCTGGCCGGAAACCCGTCAGTCGCTGGCCAACATGGTGTTGGCGGCTCAGCGCCTGCGCGAGCAGCAAGCCTGACCGGAGTGCGTTGCCCGGCCATTGATGCCGGCGTGCAATCAATAAGGTTCTGGTGTGATTATTTTGGGCGCTTCGGCGCCCTTTTTTACATTGCAGGCGGCCACCAGTGAAGGCAGCCGTGAGAGGGGATTATTTGACGCCGACCACGCCGTGTTGAGCGAACCATGCCAGCATGCGTTGCCAGCCGTCCGTCGCCGCTTCGGCATCGTAACTTGGGCGATAATCGGCATTGAAAGCATGACCCGCTTCGGGGTAGACCACGATCTCGGCATCGGCGTTAGCTGCGCGAATCGCCTGGCGCATGGTCTCCACCGTTTCCAGTGGAATTCCGCTGTCCTGGCCGCCGTATAATCCCAGCACCGGCGCAGACAGCTGCGTAGCCACATCGACCGGGTGTTTTGGCGAGTTCAGCGTTTTTTCGCCCACTAACTTGCCGTACCAGGCTACCGCTGCCTTCAGTTGCGGGTTATGCGCGGCATACAGCCAGGTAATACGGCCCCCCCAGCAAAAACCGGTAATCGCCAGCTTGCCGGCGTCGCCGCCGTGGCGGCTGGCCCAATGGGCTGCGTGGTCGAGATCGGCCAGCACCTGACGGTCCGGCACCTTGCTCACCAGCTTTTGCAAGATGTCGCCAATCTCCTGGTAATCTTTGGCATCGCCCTGTCGGAAGTACAACTCTGGCGCTATCGCCAGGTAGCCCTGTTTCGCCAGGCGGCGGCACAGATCCTGAATATGCTCGTGAACGCCAAAAATCTCTTGTACCACCAGCACCACGGGGAAGGGGCCGTTGTGGTTCGCTGGTTTGGCAATATAGGCCGGCAGGTTGTCACCCTGCGAGGGAATGGTGGTTTCCCCGGCATGAATGCCCTGTTCGTCGGTAAATACAGTAGAAGCGGCCAACGGCGTTACGGCCGGGGCGAATCCCCCCTGAGCCTGTTTTAATGTCATCACATGGTCGGTTTTCATTGCGGTCTCCGTGCAATAGAAAAAAGCGCTGAGAATAACTATAGGAAAGATTACCCGTTATTGGCACCCGGTTGAGCATTTTCGGTCAAGTCTGTAAAAAACGATTAATTATCTGGCTTTAGTGCATTTTTGTTATCTTTTTATCAGGATATTGCGCATTTTGGCCTGCATTAGCGTCATAAGGTACGTTAGCCCCATTTTTTGTTGCTAAGTCGCCGATAAAATAAGGCTATTTTTCGGTGGCGACATAAGTGGCCTCGTGGTGGGAAAGGGGGGCCTGTCGCCAAGAGGAAAGGCGGTAAACGGCGGGCTGTTTTGTCGGCTAGACTTGTGGCAAGTGCGGCGTTTACGGCGTCTTTGGGTTATTTAATGTGACTTTTGTCACAAAAATTATGTAGATTGATCTTTGTTTCTTTATTCATGGTGATGGCCATCACGAAATTGGATGGCGATTTTCAGTAGAGTACTTTTTTGTTCCTCCCAATAAACATGATCTATGAGGAGTCTCGTATGTCTCAATCTGATGTTTTTCATCTCGGCCTCACTAAAAACGATTTACAAGGGGCCCAGCTTGCCATCGTTCCGGGCGATCCGCAGCGCGTAGAGAAAATTGCCAAGCTGATGGAAAACCCGGTGCACCTGGCTTCCCATCGTGAATTTACTACCTGGCGCGCAGAGCTGGACGGCAAGGCGGTGATCGTCTGCTCCACCGGCATCGGCGGCCCGTCTACCTCGATCGCCGTTGAAGAATTGGCGCAACTGGGGATCCGTACCTTCCTGCGTATCGGCACCACCGGGGCTATTCAGTCGAACATCAGCGTCGGCGACGTGCTGGTCACTACCGCGGCGGTTCGCCTTGACGGCGCCAGCCTGCACTTTGCGCCGATGGAATTCCCGGCCGTGGCCGACTTTGCCTGCACCACCGCACTGGTCGAGGCCGCCAAGGCCAGCGGCGCCACCACGCATATTGGCGTGACCGCGTCTTCTGATACCTTCTATCCGGGCCAGGAACGTTACGATACCTATTCCGGCCGCGTCGTCAGTCGTTTTAAGGGCTCGATGGCAGAATGGCAGGCGATGGGCGTGATGAACTATGAAATGGAATCCGCCACTCTGCTGACCATGTGTGCAAGCCAGGGCCTGCGTGCCGGTATGGTTGCCGGCGTGATCGTCAACCGCACCCAGCAGGAAATTCCAAACGCAGAAACCATGAAAAACACCGAAAGCAAAGCGGTGCAGATCGTGGTTGAAGCGGCGCGCCGCCTACTGTAGTAGCCTTCCTCCCTTCAACGGGCCGCCAACGCGGTCCGTTTTTCCATTCAGCCCTAATCTGTTACGGTGATACCCGTCGTCTTTCAAACTGCGGTTGGCAGCAACGTGAAAGCCAGGGTGTATCTAGCTATCAGCGCCCCCTTTTTACCTGTTGATTTCGGCTTTGCTGCCCAGGTGGCGATTTTTTAGACAATAACGGCGAGGACGTCTATGACAGCCCAGATTCTGCTTCTTCCTTCACAAACTCTGCCTGATGGCGGCATTAACGTCCGCGATCAATACGGTTTACCGGCCGCTGGTTGGAAGCGCAATCCGGCCTGGGTCGACGTCAGCGCGAAGTGCAACTGGCGTTAACCTCGAGTAAACCGCTACGCGTTTAGCCGGAGTTTAACCTGCCCCGGCCGGCATTGCGTATCCTTGGCACAGGAAACCTCGTATCAGGAGCCCGTATTGAGCCTCAACGACATTATCAACTGGGTCAGCGATGCCGTGTGTCAGCACGAAGGCTGGGCCATCCCCATTATTTTCTTCCTGGCATTCGGCGAATCGCTGGCGTTCTTGTCCCTGCTGTTGCCGGCCACGGTTATCCTGCTGGCGTTGGGCGCATTGATTGGCGAGAGCGGTATCGCTTTTTGGCCTATCTGGGCCGCCGCCGCCATAGGGGCATTTTTTGGCGACTGGCTTTCTTACTGGATCGGTTACCACTATCAAGACCGCGTGGCGCACATGTGGCCGTTATCGCGTAATCCGCAATTGCTGGACCGCGGCCATGCGTTTTTTGAACGCTGGGGCGTGCTGGGCATTTTTATCGGCCGCTTCTTCGGGCCGCTGCGCGCGGTGGTGCCGCTGGTCGGCGGTATCTGTGGCATGCCCCAACGTTACTTCCAACTGGCGAATATCACTTCAGCGATGATCTGGGCGTTCGGCATTCTTGCGCCGGGAGCCTTTGGCATCAAGTGGTTAACCCAGTGGTTTGGCTAGTTTTTGCCTGACTTGCGCGGCGTTTCGCAATATTGCGTTGCCGGTGCAAAATCAGACTGGACATCCATACAGCATCCCCTTAACGTGACGTGCAACGGGCGCATAAACGGCAAGGCTTAACAGGAGGCAGGGTGGATACCAGTTTGGTTTACGGTGTGGGCGGGGTAGTGGTCGGCATACTGTTGGGGTGGTTGATCGCCAGCCTGCGCATGCAGCAGGCCCATGCGCAGCATGAAACCGAGCTGCGGCTGCTGGAACAGTCGTTGCAGCAGGCACAGCAGGAAACGGCGGCCCGGCAGGACGTTCTGCAACGCAATGAACAGCAAATGCGGCAAACCGATTTGGAACTGCGCAATTTGCACAGCCAATTGGCGGCCGGGCACGAAAAGCTGCAACAACTCAATCACTGGCGCACCGAATGCGAACTGCTTAATCAGGAGCTGCGCGCCCAACGCGAGGTCAACAGCGCTCAGGAAGCCGAACTGCGGGAAGTGACCATCCGTCTGGAAGAGACCCGCATGGCGGCGGAAGAGAAGCAGCGTTTGCTGATCAACAGCGAACAACGGCTCACCACCCAGTTTGAAAACCTGGCCAACCGCATCTTCGAACACAGCGGGCGCAAGGTGAACGAACAGAACCAGCAAAGCCTGGATCGCCTGCTGCTGCCGTTGCGCGAACAACTGGACGGTTTCCGCCGTCAGGTGCAGGACAGCTTTGGCCAGGAAGCCCGCGAACGTCATACTCTGACCCATGAAATACGTAACCTGCAGCAACTCAACGCACAAATGGCGCGCGAGGCGATTAACCTCACCAAGGCACTGAAAGGCGACAATAAAACCCAGGGCAATTGGGGGGAGGTGGTGCTGAGTCGGGTGCTGGAAGCCTCGGGTTTGCGCGAGGGGCACGAGTATGAAACTCAGGTTAATGTGCGGCTGGATCATCAAAGCCGTATGCAGCCTGACGTTATTGTGCGTCTGCCGCAGGGCAAGGATGTTGTGATCGATGCGAAAATGTCGCTGGTCGCCTACGAGCGTTATTTCAACAGTGAAGACGACGCGGAACGCGAGGCGGCGCTGAGCGAGCATATCGCCTCGTTGCGCGGCCATATCCGCTTGCTGGGGCGCAAAGATTATCAACAGTTGCCCGGCCTGCGTTCACTGGACTATGTGTTGATGTTTATTCCGGTGGAGCCGGCTTTCCTGCTGGCCATCGACCGGGAGCCGGAATTGATAAGCGAAGCGCTTAAACACAATATTATGCTGGTCAGCCCGACCACGCTGTTGGTGGCGCTTCGCACCATCACCAACCTGTGGCGCTATGAGCACCAGAGCCAGAATGCTCAGCGCATTGCCGACCGGGCGGCACGGCTGTATGACAAGATGCGGCTGTTTGTCGACGACATGTCGGCGCTGGGGCAGAGCCTGGACAAGGCCCAGGGGAGTTATCGCCAGGCGATGAACAAACTGAGCGAAGGCCGTGGTAATCTTATCGGCCAAACCGAAGGGTTCCGCGCGCTGGGGGTTGAGGTGAAACGACCGATCAATCCGTTGCTGGCACAGCAAGCCGGCGCGCAGCATTATGATGAAGATGAGGCAGCGGATGACGATGACGTCAGCGCGTTGCCGCAGGCGGAAGACGATGATTCCGCCGAAGAACCACGCTCCGCTTCGCAGGCATGACAGCCGCCTTGAGGTGGGGTATTCCGTGGGGTTCTGGTACACTCGACCACACAAAATTGACTGAATAGCAGGCAGGACAATGGCAGATCAATCGCAGGAAACCACAGATTTCGGTTTTCGCACCGTAGCTAGAGACGAAAAACAGGCCATGGTGGCAGACGTTTTTCATTCGGTAGCGGCAAAGTATGACGTGATGAACGACCTGATGTCGTTTGGCATCCACCGTATCTGGAAGCGGTTTACCATTGACTGCAGCGGCGTGCGCCGTGGGCAGCGCGTACTGGATCTGGCCGGCGGCACCGGCGATCTGGCCGCCAAGTTCTCCCGCATGGTCGGTGAGCAAGGGCAGGTAGTGCTGGCGGACATTAACGACTCCATGCTGAAGATGGGCCGCGAGAAGCTGCGCGATCGCGGCATTATCGGCAACATCAGCTATGTGCAGGCTAATGCCGAAGCGCTGCCGTTCCCGGATAACTATTTTGATTGCATCACCATTTCCTTCGGCCTGCGCAACGTCACCGACAAAGACAAAGCGCTGCGTTCGATGTTCCGCGTGCTGAAGCCAGGCGGCCGCCTGCTGGTGCTGGAGTTCTCCAAACCGCTGCTTGCCCCGCTGAGCAAAGCCTATGATGCCTATTCGTTCCACGTGCTGCCGAAAATCGGCGAGCTGGTGGTGAAGGATCCGGAAAGCTACCGTTATCTGGCCGAGTCGATCCGTATGCACCCCGATCAGGAAACGCTGAAAGGTATGATGGGAGCCGCCGGTTTTGACAACGTGACCTATTTCAATCTGACCGGCGGTATCGTGGCCCTGCATCGTGGCTTCAAGTTCTGATATGGACATGCCGATGCTGCTAACCCCCTTGTTGACCGGCGCGCTGGAGACATCGCTCAATAGCCTGCTGTTCCGCGATCGCAGTATGAAGGCCGCCCGTCTGCGGTTGGCCGGGAAAATACTGCGTATTGAGTTGCAGGAACTTGCTTCGCCGCTGGTGTTGATATTCAGCGAACAGCGGGTGGACGTGCTTGGCCAGTCTGAAGATACCGCCGATTGCACGGTGCGCAGTCGGGTATCGGTGTTGTTGAAGTTGCGCGATCGTCAGCAGCTTTCGCCATTGATGCGCAGCGGCGAGTTGATCGTCGAGGGCGATATTCAGGTGGTGCAGCAACTGGTGGGGCTGCTTGATCTGGCAGAGTGGGATCCGGCGGAATGGCTGGCGCCCTATATCGGTGATATCGCCGCGCAGGGTATTACCCAGGTGCTCGGTAAAGGCGCAAGCCTGTTGAGATCGGGGTTGCAGCGTCAACAGCATTACGTGGCGGAAACCCTGACCGAAGAGTGGCGCGTGGCGCCGGGGCCGCTGGAAGTGGTGTGGTTCAACGAGGAAGTTGACGCCACCGTTCGCAGCGCCGAAGCGCTGATTGCCCGCATGGACAAGTTGGAGGGTAAACGATGACCCCTGGCGAACTACGCCGCCTGTATTTGATCGTCCGCGTTTTTCTCAGCTATGGCCTGGATGAGCTGATCCCCAAGATGCGCCTGACGTTGCCGTTGCGTTTTGGCCGCCGTCTGCTGTTTTGGATGCCAAACCGCCATGCAGATAAGCCTCTGGGCGAGCGTTTGCGCCTGGCTCTGCAAGAGCTGGGGCCGGTATGGATCAAGTTCGGCCAGATGATGTCCACTCGCCGCGACCTGTTCCCTCCGCAGATTGCCGATCAACTGACCTTGCTGCAGGATCGGGTTGCGCCGTTCGACGGCGCGTTGGCGCGCAAGCACATCGAATTGGCGATGGGTGGCCCGCTGGAAACCTGGTTCGACGATTTTGACCAGCAGGCGCTGGCATCTGCATCGATAGCACAGGTGCATACTGCACGCCTGAAAACTACCGGGCAGGAAATTGTGCTGAAGGTCATTCGGCCGGATATTGGGCCTATCATCAAGGCCGATGTTCGCCTGATGTATCGTTTGGCCGGCTGGGTGCCGAAACTGATGCCGGATGGGCGTCGTTTGCGGCCGCGTGAAGTGGTGCGCGAGTACGAAAAAACCCTGCTGGACGAACTGAATCTGCTGCGTGAAGCGGCAAATGCCATCCAGCTGCGCCGTAATTTTGATGGCAGCCCGATGCTGTACGTACCGGAGGTTTACTCCGATTACTGCCGTGAAAGCGTGCTGGTGATGGAGCGCATCTACGGTATCCCGGTTTCGGATATCGCTACGCTGGAAAAACAGGGCACCAACATGAAATTGTTGGCGGAGCGTGGGGTGCAGGTGTTCTTTACCCAGGTATTTCGCGACAGCTTTTTCCATGCGGACATGCATCCCGGTAATATTTTTGTCAGCTACGATCACCCTGAAGATCCCTGTTATATCGGCATTGACTGCGGCATCGTCGGCTCGTTGAACAAAGACGACAAACGCTATCTGGCGGAAAACTTTATCGCCTTCTTCAACCGCGATTACCGCAAAGTGGCTGAGCTGCACGTCGATTCGGGCTGGGTACCGCGTGATACCAACGTAGAGGACTTCGAGTTCGCCATCCGCACCGTGTGCGAGCCGATCTTCGAGAAGCCGTTGGAGGAAATTTCGTTTGGCAACGTGCTGTTGAACCTGTTCAATACCGCACGCCGCTTCAATATGGAAGTGCAGCCGCAACTGGTGTTATTGCAGAAGACCTTGCTGTATGTTGAAGGCTTGGGGCGGCAGCTCTATCCGAAGTTGGATTTATGGACCACTGCCAAGCCGTTTCTTGAAAGTTGGATGCGCGATCAGGTCGGCATACCGGCGGTGATTCGCGCCCTGAAGGAAAAAGCGCCGTTTTGGGCGGAGAAACTGCCTGAACTGCCTGAATTATTTTACGATAGTTTGCAGCAGCATAAACGGTTGCAACAAAGCGTTGATAAGCTGACCCATCAGATGCAGGGCCAGCGTGTTCGTCAGGGGCAATCGCGTTATTTGTTCGGCGTTGGCGCTACACTGTTAGTAAGCGGTACGATTTTGCTGTTAGGGAAGGTTGAGATTTTCCCCGCGTGGCTGATGGCTGCCGGCATCGTATCCTGGGTGATTGGCTGGAAGCGAACCACCTGAATTGATTCAAAACTCTGGTAAAAACTGCCGTATAATGCGGTAGATTTTGAAAAACCCTGTAAAAATAGAGGTAACTGCAATGGGCGGTATTAGTATTACGCAATTGTTGATCATCGCGGTGATCGTGGTGCTGCTGTTTGGTACCAAAAAACTCCGTACGCTGGGTTCCGATCTCGGCGCATCCATCAAGGGTTTTAAAAAGGCGATCGGCGACGACAATACGCCTCCGACCAACACGGCTGAGAAAAGCAGCCTGGATGACGCTGACTTCACGGCAAAGCCTATTACCGATAAGCAGCCGGAAGTGAAAACGGAAGAGTCGAAGAACAAAGAGCAGGTATAAACCGTGTTTGACATAGGGTTTAGTGAACTGTTGCTGGTTCTGGTCATTGGCCTGGTGGTACTTGGGCCAGAACGGTTGCCGGTAGCGGTTAGAACAGTTTCGGGTTGGATCCGTGCCCTCCGTTCGTTGGCGGCTTCGGTGCAGAATGAACTCTCTCAGGAACTGAAACTGCAGGAACTGCAAGACAGCCTGAAAAAGGTTGAGAAGGCGGGCCTGCAGAATTTGTCGCCAGAGTTGAAGGCGTCAATGGATGAACTGAAAGACGCGGCGGAATCGCTGAAGCGCTCCTATCATGGCGAAGACAAAGACGAACCTGCGCACACCATTCATAACCCTCTGGTCACAGACCCGGAAGCCATTCATGACGGTGTGACCCCGGCGGAGGCTGCGACCACCGCCGCTTCACCGGCCGCCGTACCGAAACCGGTAGCGCCGGAGCCTGTCGTTGCGGCAACGCCGCAGGCAGTGCAAGCGCCGGCCGCGCAGCCGGTTAAGCAACCTGCTGCGGTGACCGTGGAGGCAACCCCAGAACCTGTTGCGGATAAAACCCCAGCGTCTCACCAACCTAGTGGCGATCGTTAAAACATGGCTGTTGAAGATACCCAACCCCTTATCAGTCATCTGATAGAACTGCGTAAGCGGTTGTTAAACTCGATTATCAGCGTGCTGGTGATCTTCCTGGTGCTGGTTTATTTCGCCAACGACATTTATCAACTGGTGTCTGCGCCACTGATCAAACAGCTGCCTGCCGGGGCGAGCATGATCGCCACCGACGTGGCGTCACCGTTCTTTACCCCCATCAAGCTGACCATGATCGTCTCGGTGTTTGTTTCTGCGCCGGTGATCCTGTATCAGGTCTGGGCCTTTATCGCCCCGGCGCTGTACAAGCATGAACGTCGCCTGATGATGCCTTTGCTGGTCTCCAGCAGCCTGCTGTTTTATCTCGGCATGGCGTTTGCCTATTTTATCGTGTTCCCGCTGGCGTTCGGTTTTTTTGCCAAGACCGCACCGGCTGGGGTCATGATAGCCACCGACATCAATAACTACCTCGATTTTGTCATGGCGCTGTTTATGGCGTTTGGCGTGGCGTTTGAGGTGCCGGTTGCCATTATTCTGCTGTGCTGGAGTGGCGTCACTTCGCCGGAAGACCTGAAAAAGAAACGTCCTTACGTCCTGGTCGGGGCTTTTGTGGTTGGCATGTTGTTAACGCCGCCGGATGTCTTCTCGCAGACCTTGCTGGCGATCCCGATGTATCTGCTGTTTGAAGTGGGCGTGTTCTTTGCCCGGTTCTACACCGGCAAACGCCGCCCGCGACCGGAAGAAGAAGACGAGGGTGACGAACCCCCGGCGGCTTAATCCGCGTTGTGTCTCTAAAGCCGCCCGATGGGCGGCTTTAGATTGATGGCAAACACCCGAAAAACGTGGTTTTCGGATGTTTGGGGTAACCCGTAAAACATAATCCTTTGTTTTTAATTGCACCAAGATCATTACTTTTAAGCGCAGAGGACTTTGTCGGCCGTATCAAGCCGCCCGATGGGCGGCTTTTGCTTTGGAAAAACCATGTTTGATATCGGTGTTAATCTTACCAGCTCACAGTTTGCCAAAGACCGCCCAGCGGTGGTGGAGCGCGCACGCGCCGCAGGGGTGAAGGGGGTGCTGATTACCGGTACCGACCTGCAGGAGAGCCAGGCCGCCAGTGAACTGGCGCAGTCACATGCCGGCTACTGTTGGTCTACTGCCGGTGTGCATCCGCATCAGGCCAGCAGTTGGAACGACCGGGTTGCGGAGCAAATTCACGCCTTGGCCTCCCGGCCAGAGGTGGTCGCTATCGGTGAATGCGGGTTGGATTTCAACCGCAATTTCTCCACCCCGGCGCAGCAGGAAGAGGCTTTCAGCGCCCAGTTGGCGCTGGCCGCAGAGCTGGGGATGCCGGTATTTCTTCATTGCCGCGATGCGCACGCACGTTTTGCCGCGCTGTTGGTGCCGTGGTTGGATAAACTGCCTGCGGCTGTGGTGCACTGTTTTACCGGCACCGCCCAGGAATTAGACAGCTGTCTGTCGCTGGGTCTTTCGATCGGCATTACCGGTTGGGTCTGTGATGAACGGCGTGGCCTGGAGCTGCGAGCGCTGTTGCCGCAGATCCCGGCGGACCGTTTATTGCTGGAAACTGACGCACCCTATCTGTTGCCCCGGGATTTACACCCTAAACCCGCATCTCGCCGCAACGAACCCTGTTTTTTGCCCCATATCGTCCGGCAGGTGGCCACCTGGCGGCAAGAAGATCCTGAATGGTTGGGACAGAAAACCGATGAGAACGCCCGCCGGCTGTTCCGGCTGGTATGAGTTAGGAGAAAACTATGAGCTATGCATTTCCGGGCACCTTTCCAGGCCGCCGTATGCGCCGTGTGCGCCGTCATGATTTCAGCCGTCGTCTGGTGGCGGAGAATCAACTGACGGTTAACGACCTGATTTATCCGGTATTTGTCATGGAAGGCAGTAACCGTCAGGAAGCGGTAGCATCCATGCCCGGCGTATCGCGCATGAGCATCGATTTGTTGATTAAGGAAGCGGAAGCCATCGCCAAGCTTGGCGTGCCGGTGATCTCCCTGTTCCCGGTGATTGAACCTGGCCTGAAGTCATTGCATGCGGAAGAAGCTTATAATCCGGACGGTTTGGTGCAGCGTACGGTGCGTGCGTTGAAAGACGCGGTGCCAGAGCTGGGTGTTCTGACTGACGTGGCGCTGGATCCTTACACCACTCACGGCCAGGATGGCGTGATTGATGAGCACGGCTACGTCATTAACGATATCAGCAAAGATATTCTGGTGCGTCAGGCGTTATCCCATGCGGAAGCCGGAGCGGAAATCGTGGCACCGAGCGATATGATGGACGGCCGTATCGGCGCGATCCGCGATCGTCTGGAGCATCAGGGGCTGATTAATACCCAGATCATGGCGTACTCCGCCAAATATGCCTCCTGCTACTATGGCCCGTTCCGCGATGCGCTCGGTTCCAGCGGCAATCTGAAAGGCGGCAACAAGAAAACCTATCAGATGGACCCTGCCAACAGTGACGAAGCGCTGCAGGAAATTGCGCAAGATCTCCAGGAAGGCGCGGATATGGTGATGGTGAAACCCGGTATGCCTTATCTCGATGTGGTGCGTCGGGTGAAAGACACCTTTGGCGTGCCGACTTTTGCCTATCAGGTTTCTGGTGAATATGCGATGCACATGGCGGCGATTCAGAACGGTTGGTTGCAGGAGCAACCGGCGGTGATGGAGTCGCTGATGTGCTTTAAGCGCGCCGGGGCTGATGGCGTGCTGACCTACTTCGCCAAACGGGTAGCCCAGTGGATGCACGATGAAGCGATGCAGCGCTAAGGCGTGAGTATCCAATAACAAAGGCGCCATTTGGGCGCCTTTTCGCTTTATAACTTTTGGAACTGCCGATTATCGACGCTTTGGCTGACCTGCTTGTTAATCAGGTTCAGCAGCAACATCGAACGCGCTTCCCCGTCCGGCTCGGTGTAAATCGCTTTCAGTCCTTCGAACATGCCGTCGACGATCAGCACGGTATCGCCCGGCTGAGGGGTTTCCGGGTCGAAGTAGGTTTCACAGGTATGAGTCTGCAGCTCTTCGATAACCTTCTGCGGGATGGTCGTCGGCAGCGAGCCAAAGCGCACGAAATGGCTGACACCACGCGTTGCACTGATGGTCGTGGTGTGAATGCGCTCCGGGTCGAACTCCACAAACAGGTAGTTGGGGAACAGAGGCTCGCTGACCGCAATGCGTTTGCCGCGCACGACTTTTTCCAGCGTGATGATCGGGCTCAGGCAGTTCACTTCCTGTCGCACCAGATGTTCCTGCGCCCGTAAAAGTTGGCCGCGTTTGCAATACAGTAAGTACCAAGATTCCATAATTTCACATGCCTTTCTGTCAGCCGGTAAGCATATCAAAAGCCGGTACGGATACATAGTGATGCAAGTTTCCGCTTGTAACAGCCGCTATCTGCATGAATCGACGGCAATTAGCGGAGAGTCACACACTTATTCGCACGGCTTGGGTATAACAGAGGGCTGAAAATTTGTTACCGTCGCAAGTATGCCCTGGCCTGATACGGCCTGATGTGACGTTATTCATCGTTTTTGATTGAGGGGAAGACATGGAGTTATTTCTGTTGAGCAACGGCAAGCTGTCCGGCGAGGATGAATTGTTGGGTTATGCCAAAAGCCGACTGCTGGCGATGATCGAGCGCCACGGGATTACGTCTGCCGTATTCGTCCCTTATGCCTTGATCCGCACTGACTACGATCAGCGTGCGCAGGAACTGGCGCAGACCTTGGGTATCCAGGTGACCAGCATTCATCACGCCGAATCTCCGGCGGCGGCGATTGATCAGGCGCAATGCATTTTGGTCAGCGGCGGCAACACCTGGATGCTGAACCAGATGCTGCATGAAAAGGGCCTGATCGTCCCCATCCAGCGGGCGGTTCGTGAACGTGGTGTACCTTATGTTGGTTGGAGCGCCGGCTGCAACGTCGCTACGCCAAGCATTCGCACCACTAATGATATGCCGGTGCGCAACAGCGTAGTGTTGCCGGCATTGGGTTTGTTCCCGGTACAGATTAACCCGCACTATATTGATGCGCATATCAGCGGCCACATGGGCGAAACCCGCGATGAACGTTTGGCGGAGTTCTGCGCGGTCAATCCGAGCGAATCGGTTGTGGCGCTGCGCGAGGGCAGCCTGCTGCACATTGAGGGCAATGATTTGCGCTATTTCAGCGCCAGAGATCAAGGCTTCAAGGTGTTCCGCCACGGCGTGGAGGCCCGGGAGTATGACAATACGCAGGCGCTACGCCCGCTGGTGCCATTCACGTGCCACTGAGAACCGGCGATGTCTTTACCGGTGTTTAACAAAAGTGCAGCAACAACCGTGAAGAGGGCTTATAATGCCCTCCTCACTGGCCGTTATAATGATCAGCATGAAATACCGTGACTTACGCGATTTCCTCTCGTTGCTGGAAAAGAGAGGAGAACTAAAACGCATCAGCCAGCCGATTGATCCCTATCTGGAAATGACAGAAATTGCCGATCGTACTTTACGTGCGGGCGGCCCGGCGTTGCTGTTCGAAAACCCGAAAGGGTATGACATGCCGGTACTGTGCAATCTGTTCGGCACGGCCAATCGCGTGGCGATGGGCATGGGCCAGGAGGATGTCAGTTCCTTGCGCGAGGTCGGCAAACTGCTGGCGTTTCTTAAAGAGCCGGAGCCGCCGAAGGGGTTTCGCGATCTGTTCGACAAGCTGCCGAAGTTCAAGCAAGTGCTGAATATGCCGACCAAGGTGCTGGGCTCCGCACCTTGCCAGGAGCAGGTATGGCAGGGCGATGACGTCGATCTCGGCCGCATTCCGGTGATGCACTGCTGGCCTGAAGACGCCGCACCGCTCATCACCTGGGGGTTGACCGTTACCCGCGGGCCGCAAAAAGAGCGGCAGAACCTGGGCATTTACCGTCAGCAGGTGCTGGGCAAGAATAAAGTGATCATGCGTTGGCTGTCGCACCGCGGCGGCGCGTTGGATTACCAGGAATGGTGCCAGGCGCATCCCGGTGAGCGTTTCCCGGTTGCGGTCGCATTGGGTGCAGATCCCGCCACTATCCTCGGTGCCGTCACGCCGGTGCCGGACAACCTGTCTGAATATGCCTTTGCCGGGTTGTTGCGCGGCAATAAAACCGAAGTGGTCAAGTGCATTTCCTGCGATCTGGAAGTGCCCGCCAGTGCGGAAATCGTGTTGGAAGGCTACATTGAGCCGGGTGAAATGGCGCCAGAAGGTCCGTATGGCGATCACACCGGTTACTACAACGAGATAGATCACTTCCCGGTATTCACCATTACCCACATCACCCAGCGTCGCGACGCAATTTATCACTCGACCTACACAGGCCGTCCGCCGGATGAGCCGGCGGTCTTGGGTGTGGCGCTGAACGAAGTCTTTGTTCCCATCTTGCAAAAGCAGTTCCCGGAAATCGTAGATTTCTATCTGCCGCCAGAAGGCTGCTCTTACCGCCTGGCGGTGGTGACTATCAAGAAACAGTATGCCGGTCACGCCAAGCGCGTGATGATGGGCGTCTGGTCGTTCCTGCGTCAGTTTATGTACACCAAGTTTGTTATCGTCTGTGATGATGACATTAACGCACGTGACTGGAATGATGTGATTTGGGCGATCACCACCAGAATGGATCCGGCAAGGGATACCGTAATGGTGGAAAACACGCCGATCGATTATCTGGACTTCGCTTCCCCGGTTTCCGGATTGGGATCGAAGATGGGGCTGGATGCCACCAATAAATGGCCGGGTGAAACCCAGCGCGAATGGGGCCGTCCAATTCAGATGGATGAAAAGGTGCGTGCGCGCGTCGATGAAATCTGGGATGAGCTCGCAATTTTCAGTGACAGAGAACCGACGCTGTAGCGCAGGCTCTGTTCTCAGTTTTGCATTGATGACCCGACAGAGGGAACGCATGACAATATTGAGCTGTAAAGTGACCTCCGTAGAGGCCATTACCGATACGGTTTATCGGGTACGTTTGGTGCCAGAAGCGCCGTTTTCTTTCAAGGCAGGACAGTATCTGATGGTGGTGATGGATGAGCGCGACAAGCGTCCTTTCTCACTGGCATCGACGCCTTCACAGCAAGAATATATCGAGCTGCATATCGGTGCTTCGGAGCTGAATCTGTACGCTATGGCGGTGATGGATCGCATCCTGAAAGAGCAGGCGATTACCGTTGATATTCCGCATGGCGATGCCTGGCTACGTGAAAACGGTAGCCGTCCGTTGGTGTTGATCGCCGGCGGTACCGGTTTCTCCTATGCACGCTCAATTCTGCTGACTGCGCTGGAGCAACAACCGGACCGCGATATCTCTATCTATTGGGGCGGGCGCGAACTGAAGCACCTGTATGATTTGAGTGAGCTGGAAGCGCTGTCGTTGCAGCACCCGAACCTGAAGGTGATCCCGGTGGTCGAACAGCCGGAAGACGAGTGGCGTGGCCGCAGCGGCACGGTGCTCAGTGCGGTATTGCAGGATTTCGGCACGCTGGCGGAACACGATATTTATATTGCCGGCCGGTTCGAGATGGCCAAAATTGCCCGCGAGCGTTTCTGCGTTGAACGCGGTGCGCAGGAAGCGCATATGTTTGGCGACGCCTTCTCGTTCATCTGAGGCGTAAAGTTGGCATAAAGTGGGGTAGCCGGTGGCTGCCCTTTTTTATTGAGGCGCCTGTAGATTTCAGGCATAAAAAAACCCGCCCCTGACAGGCGGGAAGTACGGCAACTAAACTTGTCGGGATGCTGCGGTTTGAATGAGTTACGCAGTCATCCCAAGATAGACACAGCTAAACGCGTTCAAATACGGTGGCAATCCCCTGACCCAGGCCGATACACATGGTCGCCAGACCAAATTGCACGTCACGGCGTTCCATGTTGTTCAAAAGCGTGGTGGAGATACGTGAACCCGAGCAGCCCAGCGGGTGGCCCAAGGCAATGGCGCCGCCGTTCAGGTTAATTTTATCGTCGATGCTGTCCAACAGCCCCAGATCCTTGATGCAGGGCAGTGACTGGGCGGCAAAGGCTTCATTCAATTCAAACAGATCGATGTCCTGTATGCTCAGGCCGGCGCGCTTCAGCGCCAGTTTGCTGGCCGGTACCGGGCCATAACCCATAATGGACGGATCGCAACCGACCACCGCCATAGAACGAATGCGGGCACGGGCTTTCAGGCCGAGCGCTTTGGCGCGTGACTCGCTCATCAGCAACATGGCGGATGCGCCGTCGGATAAGGCCGAAGAGGTGCCGGCGGTTACGGTGCCATTGACCGGATCGAACGCCGGGCGCAGCGCCGCCAGGCTGGCAACGGTGGTTTCCGGGCGAATGACTTCGTCGTAGTCATAACGGGTGAGCACGCCATCGGCGTCATGGCCGGTGGTGGGGATGATTTCATTTTTGAAGTAACCGGCCAGGGTGGCGGCGTGCGCACGTTGGTGCGAGCGTGCCGCGAATTCATCCTGCATCTGGCGGCTGATATTGTGCATCTTGGCCAGCATTTCGGCGGTCAGACCCATCATACCGGCGGCTTTCGCTACGCTGCGGCTCAGGCCAGGGTGGAAATCGACGCCGTGATTCATCGGCACGTGGCCCATGTGTTCAACGCCGCCAATCAGGCTAACCTGCGCATCGCCGACCATAATGGCGCGTGCTGCGTCGTGCAGAGCCTGCATGGACGAGCCGCACAGTCGGTTGACGGTAACGGCCGGTACGCTATGCGGGATTTCGGCCAGCAGCGAGGCATTACGGGCAATGTTAAACCCCTGTTCCAGCGTTTGTTGCACGCAGCCCCAGTAAATATCGTCAATTTCGGCGGCGTCCAGAGCCGGATTACGGCTCAGCACGGCACGCATCAGGTGAGCGGAAAGATCTTCAGCGCGTACCTGGCGGAAAGCGCCGCCCTTGGAGCGGCCCATCGGCGTGCGTACGGCGTCAACAATAACTACGTTTTCCATCTTTATGACCTCATGCCGGTTGGCCAGTGGCGATATCGGACAATGGCGTCGCCACCGGGTAGTAGCTTTCATTGCGTTCAGCTTTGGTGCGCAGGCCGGCGGGCACTTGATACAGAGCGCCAAGATGCGCGTAACGCTGGGCCAGTTCGACATAGTTTGCGGTGCCAAGCGTATCCAGGTAACGGAACGCCCCACCGTGGAACGGAGGGAACCCGATGCCGTAAACCAACGCCATATCGGCTTCAGCCGGGCTGGCGATGATGTTCTCTTCCAGGCAGCGCACCACTTCGTTGATCATCGGGATCATCATTCGAGCGATAATTTCTTCATCGCTGATGGTTTGGCGCGGCTGGGAGACTGCGGCCAACAGCGCATCGGTCTGCTCATCGTTATCTTTACGCGGCTTGCCTTTGTTGTCCTGGCTGTAACGGTAGAAGCCCAACTGGTTTTTCTGACCAAAACGTTGGTTGTCGAACATCACGTCAATGGCGTCGCGGTAATCTTTGCCCATACGCTCCGGGAAACCGGCAGCCATCACCGCCTGGGCATGGTGCGCGGTATCGATCCCCACCACGTCGAGCAGGTAAGCCGGGCCCATTGGCCAGCCAAACTGTTTTTCCATTACCTTATCGATTTGGCGGAAATCCACCCCATCGCGCAGCAGCATGCTGAAGCCGGCAAAATAGGGGAACAGTACGCGGTTGACGAAGAACCCCGGGCAGTCGTTGACCACGATCGGCGTTTTGCCCATGCGGGTGGCGTAGGCCACTACGGCGGCGATGGTGTTGTCGCTGGTCTGCTCGCCACGGATGATTTCCACCAGCGGCATGCGATGCACCGGGTTAAAGAAGTGCATGCCACAGAAGTTTTGCGGGCGCTTCAGTGATTTTGCCAGGTGATTAATCGGAATGGTCGAGGTATTGGATGCCAGCACTGTGTCTTCACCGATCAGACCTTCCACCTCGGACAACACTGCTGCTTTGATCTTCGGATTCTCGACCACGGCTTCAACGATCACCTGTGCGCGTTCGATACCGGCATAATCCAGCGTCGGCTGAATGGTCGACAGCACCTGCGCCATCTTCATGCCGTCCAGCTTGCCGCGCTCCAGCTGTTTGTTCAGCAGTTTGGCGGCTTCGTTCATGCCGAGCGCCAGGGATTTGTCGCTGATGTCTTTCATTATCACCGGCACGCCTTTCAGCGCTGACTGGTAAGCGATGCCGCCGCCCATAATGCCTGCGCCCAATACCGCAGCCTGCTTCGGCGCTTCCGCGTTTTTGGCCAGCTTTTTCGCCTGGCTTTTCACAAACTGATCGTTGAGGAAGATACCGACCAGTGCGCGCGCTTCGTTGGAACGCGCCAACGGCACAAAGCTGGCGGTTTCCAATTTCAAGGCTTCATCGCGGCCCAATTTGGCGGCGGCTTCGATGGTTTTAACCGCGGTCATCGGCGCTGGATAATGTTTGCCTGCGGTTTGCAGCACCATGCCTTTGGCGGTGGTGAAGCTCATGGCCGCTTCGATTGGGCTGAGTTTCAACGGATCGAGTTTCGGTTGACGATAGGCACGCCAGTCCAAGTGACCGTCAATAGCCTGTTGCAGCATTTTCAGCGCGGCTTCTACCAATTTCTCCGGTGCGACCACCGCATCCACCAGACCGACCTTCAGTGCGTCTTTGGCGCTGACGTCTTTACCGGCGGCGATAATCTCCAGCGCGCTGTCGTTACCCAACAGGCGTGGCAAGCGAACGGAACCGCCGAAGCCCGGCATAATGCCCAGCTTGGTTTCCGGCAGGCCAATGCGCGCATCGGGAGAGGCGACCCTGAAGTCGGTTGCCAGAATGCATTCGCAGCCGCCACCGAGCGCATAGCCGTTAATGGCCGAAATGGTCGGTACCGGCAGATCTTCCAGTCGGTTAAAGGTCGCGTTGGCGAAGGCCAGCCATTGGTGCAGTTTTTCAGCCGGAGCCGCGAACAGCGAAAGGAATTCGGTGATATCGGCACCGACAATAAATGCGGCCTTGCTGGAACGCACCAGCAGCCCTTTCAGCCCGGTCTGTTTTTCCAGTACGTCGAGCGCTTCGCCCAGGCTGGCAACGGTGCGGGTATCCAGCTTGTTTATCGAGCCTGGGGCATTGAACACCAACTCGGCGATGCCGTTATCGAGCCAGTGCAGTTGTAATGTTTCGCCTTGGTAGAGCATGTCTATCTCCTGAATCAGCGTTTGATCTGGTATGACCAGATGATGAGGAGTGTGGTTTTTATGTTAACAATATGCAAACCAGAGATTGCGTTTTTGCAAAGCGGATCACATGAGCTAAGTTTAAGGTATTGATTTTATATGAAATTATATTTTAGGCGTTCTTGTCATTTGCCGGGAGCCAAAAGGCTCAATACACTTGCCCGAGATAGAGTGCTACCCACGCAGAGGTGCTGGATGACTAAAGCGATATGTGCAAGACAGAGCGGATTTTGGAGTATTCCCGCCAGAACCATGACGCTGTCGTGTTTGCTGGTCTTTATGGCGCAGATGGCGACAACGGTGTATTTGCCTTCTTTGCCGACGGTGATGCAGGAACTGGCGATGACGCGCCGCGCCACTGAGCTTTCCATATCCCTGTTCGTGATTGGCGCTGCATTGCCAGTGCTGTTCTGGGGGGCCGCGGCCGATCGTTTTGGCCGCCGTCTGCCGCTGACGCTTTCCCTGGTGTTGTTTATCGGTTGCAG
Organism: Serratia plymuthica NBRC 102599; assembly: GCF_001590925.1. Taxonomy (GTDB): domain Bacteria; phylum Pseudomonadota; class Gammaproteobacteria; order Enterobacterales; family Enterobacteriaceae; genus Serratia; species Serratia plymuthica. The sequence goes on along the minus strand of NZ_BCTU01000030.1, from coordinate 5,015 downwards.
CGCGCTGTTGGCGTTTTGTCACAATGGCATCCAATTGTTGGTGCTGCGCACTCTGCAGGGCGCTGCTGCCGGTGGGGCGGCGATCATCGCGCGCATTATTGTGCGCGACAACTGGAGCGGGGATGAGCTGGCGCGGCGTCTCTCGGTGCTGTCGATAGCCTTCATCACTGCACTGGGCGGCGGGCAGTTTATTGGCGGGCTGCTCAGCCGGTATTCGCACTGGCAAATGGGTTTTGTGTTAATGGGGCTAACCGGGCTGGCGATCCTGCTGTTAATGGCGACGTTGCCGTTGGAGGCGGGCCGTGCGGTGGGGCAACGGCCTGCAATGGCGGCGACCTATTGGCGTATCCTGCTTCGTCCGGGCTTTTTCTGGCCGGCCTGCGTGGGCGGGGTGGGGTTTGCTACGACGGTAACCTTACAGGAGGTGAGCCCGTTTGTGATGCAGCAGGGCTTTGGCCTCAACGTTACCGCCTTTGGTGCGTTGGGGCTGGTGATCGGCGTGGCTTACTTTACCGGAGCGATGGCGGTGAACCGCACGGTGGCCCGTTTGGGCGGCAAACGGCTGATGCAGGTGGGAACGAGCATGGTCGCATTGGCGACCGTCGCGATTATGCTGTTGTGGTGGAGCGGCATGTTGGTGGGAGTTTCCGGCATGACGATATTCATTACCTTGTATTGCCTGACGATTTTTGGCCAGGCGGTGCTGTTCCCGAATAGCATGGCGATGGCGGTCAGCGACGCTAAAGAACAGGGTGCTTATGCTATGGCGTTATGCGGTTTTCTGCAGCAATGCCTGGCGGGTGTGGCCGCTGCCGGTGCTGTTTTGTTGGAGCATGGTGGTCTGTGGACGGTGGCAATTGCACTGCTTGGTTTACTTGGTTGGTTGATGGTTCAGCGGCGGATGTAACGACGTTTACGCTGATTTGCGAACTGCCCCGCATGCCAGAAGTGATGGGGTTGGTGCGCCAGAGCGGTGTGTTAAGATGGCGCATTCCGTTTTAAGGGTATAAGGGTATTGTGATGGAAACGCTGGCTTCATTGTATAACGACCACCTGGCAGAGCTGCAAAAACGGGCGCGTGAGGTATTGGCGCGCAACAAACTGGATGCTCTGTTGATTCACTCCGGAGAACTGCAACGGGTTTTTCTGGACGACCATAGCTATCCGTTCAAAGTGAATGCGCACTTCAAGGCTTGGGTGCCCGTCACATCGGTACCGAACTGCTGGTTGTGGGTGGATGGCGTTAACAAACCGAAGCTGTGGTTCTATTCGCCAGTTGATTACTGGCACAGCGTTGAGCCGCTGCCGGACAGCTTCTGGACCAAGTCTATCGATCTGTTGCCGCTGGCCAATGCGGATGATATCGCTCAGCAGCTTCCTGCTCAGCGTGAGCGCGTGGGCTATATCGGTTACGGGCAGCAACGCGCCCGCGATCTCGGTATCCCAGCGGAAAACGTGAACCCGAAAGCGGTGCTGAACTACCTGGATTTCCATCGTTCAATCAAAACCGGTTACGAGCAGGCCTGCATGCGCGAAGCGCAAAAGACGGCCGTTATGGGGCACCGTGCGGCCCATGAAGCCTTCCTGTCCGGCATGAGCGAGTTTGACATCAATCAGGCCTACCTCACTGCTACAGGTCACCGCGATACCGATGTGCCTTATGACAATATTGTGGCGCTGAATGAACATGCGGCAGTGTTGCATTACACCAAGCTGAACCATCAGCCGCCAGCCGAATCGCTGAGCTTCCTGCTTGACGCCGGTGCGGAATACAACGGCTATGCCGCCGATTTGACGCGTACCTATGCAGGCCAGAGCGGCAGTGATTTCGCACAGTTGGTGAAGGACCTCAATACCGAGATGTTGGCGCTGGTGGGTACCATCAAAACGGGAGTGCGCTACACCGACTACCATGTGCAGATGCATCAACGTATCGCCAAATTGCTCAAGAACCACAAGCTGGTGAGCGGTATCAGTGAAGAAGCCATGGTGGAACAGGGGATCACCACCCCATTCCTGCCGCATGGCCTTGGCCATCCTCTGGGCTTGCAGGTGCACGATGCCGCCGGCTTTATGCAGGACGAGCAGGGTACGCATCTGGCAGCGCCGTCTAAATATCCGTTCCTGCGTTGTACCCGAGTGTTGCAGCCCGGTATGGTGCTGACTATCGAACCTGGCCTGTATTTTATTGAGTCATTGTTGGCGCCGTGGCGTAGTGGTGAGTTTAGCAAGCACTTTGCCTGGGATCGCATTGATGCGCTGAAACCTTATGGGGGAATGCGTATTGAAGACAATATCGTGATCCACGAGAAGCGTATCGAGAACATGACGCGCGATCTGAATCTGGCCTGATGCAGCCTTATCCGATCCCTGCGGGGCCCGTCAGCGTCAGCGAGGAGATAAAGAAGAGTCGTTTTATCACCTTGTTGGCGCCGACGTGCGGGCCGGATGCAGCAAAGGCATTTATCCAACAGACCCGTGATGAGCACCCGGCGGCACGGCATCATTGTTGGGCGTTTATCGCCGGGCCACCGAATGATTCACAGCAGTTGGGTTTCTCCGACGACGGTGAGCCTTCCGGCACCGCGGGTAAACCGATCCTCGCGCAGCTTATGGGCAGCGGCATAGGTGAAATCACCGCCGTAGTGGTACGTTATTACGGCGGCATCAAGCTGGGCACCGGTGGCTTGGTGCGAGCCTATGGCAGCGGCGTGCAGCAGGCGCTAAAGCAGTTGATTGTGAGCAACAAGGTTCCGCAGGCCGAATATACTTTGCAATGTGACTATGCGCAGCTGGCGCTGGTCGAGAATCTGTTACAGCAAACTGAAGGGCGGATCGTTCAGGGTGAATATGGCGCTTGCGTCATGCTGCACTTGGCTTTGCCGGTAACCGTCGTTGAGACCTTTGGGAAAAAATTACGTGATCTCAGTCGCGGTAATTTGCAATTGATCCCTGTTTCGCAATAATTCCCCCAACTGAATTGCTAAGGATCGTGCTGAAATGCATTTTCGCGCCATAACCCGTATCGTAGGTTTGCTGGTCATCTTATTCTCCGGGACGATGTTTATTCCTGGTCTGGTGGCGTTGATATATCGCGATGGGGCAGGCAGGGCTTTCAGCCAGACCTTCTTTGTGGCGGTGACGATTGGCCTGATCCTGTGGTGGCCTAATCGCAAACAAAAACATGAGCTGAAGCCACGTGAAGGTTTCCTGATTGTAGTGCTGTTCTGGACGGTACTGGGTAGCGTGGGGGCACTGCCATTTTTGTTCTCGGAGCGGCCTAATCTGTCGCTTACTGATGCTTTTTTTGAGTCGTTTTCCGGCTTGACTACCACCGGCGCGACGACGCTGGTGGGGTTGGATTCGTTGCCTAAAGCCATTTTGTTCTACCGGCAGATGCTGCAGTGGATGGGCGGGATGGGGATCATCGTGTTGGCGGTAGCAATATTGCCGATCCTCGGCGTCGGCGGCATGCAGCTGTATCGCGCGGAAATGCCCGGCCCGCTGAAAGATAACAAAATGCGCCCGCGTATTGCCGAAACGGCCAAAACCTTGTGGCTGATCTATGTTCTGTTGACGATTGCCTGTGCGCTGGCGTTATGGGGGGCGGGGATGTCAGTCTTTGACGCTATTGGCCACAGCTTCTCAACCATCGCCATCGGTGGTTTCTCTACCCACGATGCCAGCATCGGTTATTACGCCAGTCCGACCATCAACACCATAATTGCTATTTTCCTGTTGATCTCTGGTTGTAACTACGGCTTGCACTTCGCCCTGTTAAGCGGTCGCAATCTGAAAGTGTACTGGCGCGATCCTGAGTTCCGCATGTTCATTGCCGTGCAATTTACGCTGGTTGTGGTCTGTACTGCGGTCCTGTGGGGCCATGGTGTCTATAAAACCGGCATGGAGACACTTAATCAGGCTTTCTTCCAGGTGGTGTCTATGGCGACGACGGCGGGTTTTACCACTGACAGCATTTCCAAGTGGCCGCTATTCCTGCCTATGTTGCTGTTGTGTTCTGCTTTTATTGGCGGCTGTGCAGGCTCGACCGGCGGCGGTCTGAAGGTTATCCGTATTCTGTTGCTGTATCTGCAAGGCTCGCGGGAGCTGAAAAGGTTGGTGCATCCTAATGCGGTTTATACCATTAAGCTGGGTAACCGTGCTCTGCCGGAAAGGATCCTGGAGGCGGTGTGGGGGTTCTTCTCGGCTTACGCCCTGGTCTTTATCGTCAGCATGTTGGCGATTATCGCCACCGGCGTTGATGACTTCTCCGCCTTTGCCGCCGTAACGGCAACGCTGAATAACCTCGGGCCGGGACTGGGCGTGGTAGCGGATAACTTTACGACTATGCCTGCGGCGGCGAAGTGGATTCTGGTATTGACCATGCTGTTCGGACGACTGGAAGTCTTTACGTTGCTGGTTCTCTTTACGCCAACGTTCTGGCGTGAATGATCCTGATAGAAGGAGTAACGCCGTGAAGGCACTGATTCTTTATTCGAGCCGTGATGGGCAAACGCGTTCTATCGCTTCTTATATAGCAAGTAAATTGCAGGATACATTGGGTTGTGACGTGATTGACTTGTTGCAGGCAGAGAATATCGATCTCAGCCAGTATCAACAGGTGTTGATTGGCGCTTCAGTGCGTTACGGCCATTTCCATCCGGTGCTGGAAAAGTTCGTTAAGCAGCATGCCGACCAGTTGAACCGGATGCCGAGTGCGTTCTTTTCCGTTAACTTGACCGCCCGCAAGGCGGACAAACGTTCGCCGCAGACCAATGCCTATACCCGTAAGTTCCTGCTTTCCTCTCCGTGGCAGCCAAAACAGTGCGTGGTGTTTGCCGGCGCGCTGCGCTACCCGCGTTATCGTTGGTTTGATCGCGTCATGATTCAATTTATTATGCGTATGACGGGAGGAGAAACGGATACCAGTAAAGAAGTGGAGTATACCGATTGGCATCAGGTGGACCGTTTTACTCAAGAGTTTGGTCAAATTCAGTATGAAAAGTGACGGAAAT
>NZ_BCTU01000029.1 GCF_001590925.1 Serratia plymuthica NBRC 102599 | reverse complement strand
ACGCTATTTATTCAGCACGTTTTCGGGTAGCCAGCATTGGGCATTCAGCCCACTGGCATCCTGTCGATTTTCCAGCGTCAGATGTCCCTGATGCAACTGCACGATACGGGTTACGATGTTCAGACCTAGCCCACTGCCGCCATAACGCTGATCCATACGGCGGAACGCCTGGGTGAGTTCACCCGCCATCTTTTCTTTAACGCCCGGGCCTTCATCGATCACCTGCAGCAGGTGGCCGCGGTCCTGCGGTATAAGCTTAACCTGAATGAGGCTGCCTTCGGGGCTGTAGCGGTGCGCATTCTCCACCAGGTTGCGCAGCAAGAGGCGCAGCAGCACCGGATCGCCATGGATTTGCGCCTCCGCAGGGAGCCGCCAAAACAACTTTTGTTCGCGTTGAGCGGCCAGCTCCTCAAGCTCATCCTTTAGTGGCTGGATCACATCTTTCACCCAGTCAAAACGTTGATAGTGCCCGCTGGCAAAATCCTGCCCGGCGCGCGACAGCATCAGCAGTTGTTCGACGGTGTGCATCAGTTGGTCAATGCGGGTAATCAGCGGTTTGCTTTGCGCAATACCCTGTTTTTCCATCAGTTCCAGGTGTAGTCTGATCCCTGCCAACGGCGTGCGCAGTTCATGTGCCGCGTCGGCGGTGAACAGCCGCTCTTGCTGGATGGTGTTGTCCAGGCGTGAGAAAAGCTGATTGAGTGCAGTGGTGACTGCTTTCATTTCCAGGCTGTCGCTGTTGAGCGGCAGTGGGGTCAGGTTATCGGCGGAGCGTTTTTCCAGCCGTTGTTGCAGCTGATTGAGTGGGCGGATAATCCAGCTAATGGCCCAGAATGAGGCGAGCAGCGTGACGATCATCATGATCAGGGAAGGGGCGAGCAGCGAAGCTATCGCTTCGGCGATTTCGGTGTCGACGCGCTCGGTACGGATCTTGGCCGACAGCGTTTCATCCACCAGGAAACTGATTTGTTCCTGGCTTTCATGCCACAACCAAAAGGCGCTGATAAGCTGGGTGACCAGGAGGATCAGCGCCAGCATCAACAACAGACGACGGCGCATGCTGATCATGATGAGGATTCCAGGCGATAACCGATACCGCGGATGGTACGGATGCGATCCTTGCCCAATTTGCGGCGCAGGTTATGGATATGCACTTCCAGCGTGTTGGAACCTAAATCATCCTGCCAGGTGTAAAGGTCCTGCTGCAGCAGTTCACGGTTGACCGTTTGCCCGGCGCGCATCATAAGGCGAGACAGGATGGCGAACTCTTTTGGCGTGACTTCAACCGGCTGTTGTTGAACGTAAACCTGCTGGCTGGAAAGATTGAGCTGGAGATCGTCCAGTTGCATGAGGTTGTCGCTGTGGCCCTGATAGCGGCGGATTAAGGCGCGCACCCGCGCCTGCAGCTCAACCAGCGCGAAGGGCTTCACCAGGTAATCGTCAGCACCGGCGTCCAGCCCGTCGACACGGTCTTCCAGTGCGTCGCGGGCGGTGAGGATCAGCACCGGCAAGTCGACTTGCTGACGGCGCCACTGCCGCAGCAAGCTGGCGCCGTCCTGGTCGGGCAGACCGAGATCGAGGATGATCATGCTGTATTGGCTGGTAATGAGCAGCGCATTGGCTTGCGCAGCCGTAGCGGCGCAGTCGCAGGCATAGCCTTCGTTGGCCAATGCCAGCGCCAGCCCTTGCTGCAACAGCTCATCGTCTTCAACAATCAGCAGTTTCATCCTGACCCTCAGTTATTCTGATAAATATCCCGGTACAAGCGGCTTTCGAAACGCACCAGAGGAGCGCGACGCTGTTTCTGATCTTCCGGCGGCACGGCATAACCCGACAGGTATTGCACGAAAGCAAAACGTTGGCCGCTGGCGGTGGTGATAAAGCCCGCCAGGTTATACACGCCCTGCAGTGCACCGGTTTTGGCGGAAACCTTGCCATCGACACCGGCTTCGTGCAGCCCGCCACGGTAGCGCAGCGTGCCGTCGTAGCCCGATAGCGGCAGCATCGAAATAAAGTTCAGTTCGCTGTCATGCTGCGCGATGTATTGCAACGCTTGCATCATGGTCGCCGGGGCCAGCAGGTTATGACGCGAGAGGCCAGAGCCGTCCACCACAATGCTGTTGCCCAGATCGACCCCGGCTTTTTGACGCAGCACCTGACGTACGGCGTCCGCGCCGGCGCGCCAGGTACCCGGAACGCCGAAACGTTCATGGCCGATAGTGCGGAACACGGTATCGGCGATCATGTTGTCCGATTTCTTCAACATGATTTTCAGCAATTCGTGCAACGGTGCCGATTGCGTCTGCGCAATCACCGTGCCGGCCAGGCCAGGTTGAGTCTGGCGTTTCAGGTGGCCATCTATCTGGATGCCGGCTTGCGTCAGCTCATCTTTCAAGATAGCCCCGGCATAGCTGGCTCCATCCTGAATGGCGAACGCCAGCGGCAGCGGATCGCTGCGTTGGGTCAGGCAGCCGGTCAGGGTAAAGCGGTTCAGTTCGCCCGGCACCACGTCCAGCTCACAGTATTGGGCGTCCGCAGAGCCTCTCGCCAATGTTCGCACCTGGCTGAACATGTTGACCGGGTAATAAGAGGCTACGCGTATAAAGGCCATATCGCCTGGGTTTGGCGCACTGTACAGCGATACCGAGAAGCAGTTGCGATCGACGATTGCCGCTGCCGGCGGTGCACTAAAGCACTGCGTCAGATCGTTCCACGGCCAGCCTGGGGCTTTGTCGTGGCTGGCGAATACCGACGTGTCGACCAGCACGTCGCCGGTAATCTGGCGCACGCCCTGTTTTTTCAGGATCGCCACCATATTACGCAGGCTTTGGCGTTTAAAGGTCGGGTCGCCGCTGAAGCGGGCGATCAGATTGCCGCGCAGCACACCGTCACTGATGTCGCCCTGGCTTTCCAGCGTGGTGGTGAAGCGATAGTCGGGGCCGAGCTGCAACAAGGCAGCCAACGCCGTCAGCACCTTTTGGGTACTGGCCGGTAACGCCATTTGCTGTGAATGATAATCGATGGTCGGCGCATCGGCGCCGATCTTCTGAACTACCAGGGCAAGGTTGGCCCCATCAGGCAAATATTGTGTGTAATCTTCCACCGGGGCCGCATTTGCATTCAGAACAAATGCGCAAGCCAATGCACTGACAATTCGTGAAAAACGCATAATCTCGGGATAACAGCTGGATAACGTGCCGTCATACTACGGTGCATTCAGGGAGAAAGTAAACGATGACCCTCAAGGAACTCTACGCTAAAATGCGTATCAAAATGCAAAATCGATCCTGACTTGGGCGAATGTCCCGAGTCAGGCTTCTTTTGTTTGTCGCCTGGAGGCGGGGGGGCATACACCCACCGTTTTTTCATTCGAACACGTCAGGACGACGGCTATTTGAACAGGAAGATTTAGAGGTATTTACTATATGAAACAGATCCCGATGACTTTGTTTGGCGCTGAAAAACTGCGCGAAGAGCTTGAATATCTGAAGGGCGTGCGCCGTCCTAAAATCATTGCGGACATCGCGACTGCCCGTGAACACGGCGATTTGAAAGAAAACGCAGAGTACCATGCGGCTCGTGAGCAGCAGGGTTTTTGCGAAGGGCGTATTCAGGAAATTGAAGCCAAACTGTCGAACGCGCAAGTGATCGACATCACCAAGATGCCAAACAATGGCCGTGTGATTTTTGGCTCCACCGTTTCGGTGATGAATCTGGATAGCGAAGAAGAAGTGACTTACCGAATCGTGGGTGACGATGAGGCCGACTTCAAGAAAAATCTGATTTCGGTAAATTCACCTATGGCACGCGGTTTGATCGGTAAAGAGCAGGACGATGTGGTCGTCATTAAAACCCCGGGCGGCGATGTAGATTATGAGATCTTGAAGGTTGAATATCTCTGATATACGCCCAATCGCTCAGAAATTCGCCAGGGTTTTGTAAAGAAAGGAAAAAGGCCGCATGCGGCCTTTTATCTGAATCAGGTGCATGGCACCTTTTCGTTAACCCAATGCTTATTAACGCGGTAGACTGATCTTGCGCTCTTTCGATGGGCGGTAAAGAATAAGCGTACTGCCGATGACTTGTACGTTGCAGGCACCCGTTTCACGCACGATAGCGTCGGCGATCAGGGTTTTGGTTTCGCGATCTTCAGCAGCGATTTTTACCTTGATCAGCTCATGATGTTCCAGAGCCTGTTCAATTTCAGCCAGCACTCCTTCGGTGAGACCGTTATTACCCAGCATGACAACCGGTTTTAACGGATGCGCCAAGCCTTTCAGGTGCTGTTTTTGTTTATTATTCAGATTCATTGTCTTTTTTGCTTAAGTTGGGATTGAAAACGGTACATTCTACCGCCATCTCATGTATATCACCAAATCGGTCTTCACCGGTGTGAGTCTACGTGAGCAGCGAACCTGACATAAGACTCTTTTTATGATAGTTGGAAAACGAGATGGCTAATAAAAAGCGTTCTGCTAGCTCCAGTCGCTGGTTACAAGAACACTTTAGCGATAAATATGTGCAACAGGCGCAGAAAAAAGGGCTGCGTTCGCGCGCCTGGTTTAAACTTGATGAAATACAGCAAAGTGACAAGCTATTTAAACCCGGCATGACCGTAGTGGATTTAGGCGCAGCGCCGGGCGGTTGGTCGCAGTATGTAGTAACGCAGATCGGCGGTAACGGTCGTATCATCGCCTGTGATATTTTGCCAATGGATCCTATCGTTGGTGTCGATTTCCTTCAGGGCGATTTTCGTGATGAACTGGTCCTTAAAGCTCTGTTGGAACGTGTAGGTGAAAGTAAGGTTCAGGTGGTTATGTCTGACATGGCCCCGAATATGAGTGGCACTCCGGCCGTCGATATTCCAAGATCGATGTATCTGGTGGAATTAGCACTGGGAATGTGTCGTGATGTCCTCGCGCCAGGCGGAAGTTTCCTGGTGAAGGTGTTCCAGGGAGATGGCTTTGACGAGTACCTACGGGAAATTCGCTCCCTGTTTACGAAGGTTAAGATTCGTAAGCCAGACGCTTCCCGCGCACGTTCGCGCGAAGTGTACATTGTAGCGACAGGGCGCAAGCTGTAGTACCCTAACGCTGTTTGTTAACACAGTTGTAATATGAGGTTAATCCCTTGAGTGACATGGCGAAAAACCTAATTCTCTGGTTAGTCATCGCGGTAGTGTTGATGTCTGTATTCCAGAGCTTTGGGCCCAGCGAGTCGAATGGCCGTAGGGTGGATTACTCTACCTTCATGTCCGAGCTGACCCAGGACCAGGTTCGCGAAGCGCGAATCAACGGACGTGAAATTAACGTTACCAAGAAAGACAGTAACAAATACACGACCTACATCCCTGTCAACGATCCTAAGTTGCTTGATACGTTGTTGACGAAAAATGTGAAAGTTGTTGGTGAACCGCCTGAAGAGCCGAGTTTGCTGGCTTCTATCTTCATTTCATGGTTCCCGATGCTGTTGCTGATTGGGGTTTGGATCTTCTTCATGCGGCAGATGCAGGGCGGCGGCGGCAAGGGCGCGATGTCCTTCGGCAAGAGCAAGGCCCGTATGCTGACGGAAGACCAGATCAAAACCACTTTTGCCGACGTTGCCGGTTGCGATGAAGCAAAAGAAGAAGTGAGCGAACTGGTGGAATACCTGCGCGAGCCGAGCCGCTTCCAGAAGTTGGGCGGCAAGATCCCTAAAGGCGTGCTGATGGTTGGCCCGCCGGGGACCGGTAAAACCCTGCTGGCGAAAGCCATCGCGGGTGAAGCAAAAGTGCCGTTCTTCACCATTTCCGGCTCCGACTTCGTGGAAATGTTTGTCGGTGTGGGTGCTTCCCGTGTGCGCGATATGTTCGAGCAAGCGAAGAAAGCGGCACCGTGCATCATCTTCATCGATGAAATCGACGCCGTCGGTCGCCAGCGTGGCGCCGGTCTGGGTGGCGGTCATGATGAACGTGAGCAGACGCTGAACCAAATGCTGGTTGAGATGGACGGCTTTGAAGGCAACGAAGGCATTATCGTCATCGCTGCGACCAACCGTCCGGACGTGCTTGACCCGGCGTTGCTGCGTCCAGGCCGTTTCGACCGTCAGGTCGTGGTAGGGCTGCCGGACGTGCGTGGCCGTGAACAAATCCTGAAGGTGCATTCACGTCGCGTGCCGTTGGCGCCAGACGTTGATGCTTCTGTGCTTGCACGTGGTACCCCGGGCTTCTCCGGTGCTGACCTGGCTAACCTGGTCAACGAAGCGGCGCTGTTTGCCGCCCGCGGCAACAAACGCGTAGTGTCGATGGTTGAGTTCGAAAAAGCCAAAGACAAGATCATGATGGGCGCGGAACGTCGCTCCATGGTGATGACCGAAGCGCAGAAAGAGTCGACCGCGTATCACGAAGCAGGCCACGCCATTATCGGCCGTCTGGTTCCTGAGCACGATCCGGTGCACAAGGTCACTATTATTCCGCGTGGCCGTGCGTTGGGCGTTACCTTCTTCCTGCCGGAAGGCGATGCAATCAGCGCCAGCCGTCAGAAGCTGGAGAGCCAAATCTCTACGCTGTATGGCGGTCGTCTGGCTGAAGAGATCATTTACGGGCCAGAGAAAGTCTCTACCGGTGCGTCGAACGACATTAAAGTGGCGACCTCGATTGCCCGCAACATGGTGACCCAATGGGGCTTCTCCGAGAAGCTGGGGCCGCTGCTGTATGCGGAAGAAGAGGGCGAAGTGTTCCTGGGCCGTTCCGTGGCCAAAGCGAAACACATGTCGGACGAAACTGCGCGCATCATCGACCAGGAAGTGAAATCCCTGATCGAACGCAACTATATCCGTGCGCGTGCGTTGTTAATGGAAAACATGGACATCCTGCATTCAATGAAGGATGCCTTGATGAAGTATGAAACCATCGATGCGCCACAGATTGACGATCTGATGAACCGTAAAGACGTGCGTCCGCCAGCGGGTTGGGACGATGTGAACAAGGGCAGCAATTCCGACAACGGTGGCACCCCAAAAGCCCCGACGCCGGTAGATGAGCCGCGCACGCCAAACCCAGGCAATACCCTGTCTGAACAGCTAGACAAGTAACTTCGGCTGTGTAATAACATCGAACCCCGGCATGCCGGGGTTTTTTATTGCCCGGCGGGCAGTGATCCAGGCGACAGTAAGGTGAATTAGCGATGCAGTTAACCGTGCGAGACATGACTCTCGATCTTTCCCATCCACGGGTGATGGGGATCCTCAATGTAACCCCGGATTCTTTCTCTGACGGCGGCCGTCACAACACCTTGAATCAGGCGTTGTTGCATGCGCATGCGCTGATTTCGGCCGGTGCGACCATGATTGACGTGGGCGGAGAGTCGACCAGGCCGGGAGCTGCGGAGGTCAGCGAAGAGGAAGAGATCGCACGTGTGGTGCCTGTGGTGGAAGCCATTGCCCGGCGTTTTGAAGTCTTTATCTCGGTGGATACTTCGAAAGCGGGGGTGATTCGCGAGTCGGCTAAAGCGGGTGCGCATCTGATCAATGACGTTCGCTCGCTGCAGGAGCCGGGGGCGCTGGACGCAGCCGTGGCAAGCGGGCTGCCGGTATGCCTGATGCACATGCAGGGCGAACCGCGCACCATGCAGCAGGCGCCGCATTATGACGACCTGATTGCCGATGTGAATACATTTTTCCAGCGGCATATAGAACGTTGCAATGCCGCCGGCATTACAAATCAGAAATTGCTGCTCGACCCGGGATTCGGTTTCGGTAAGAATTTGGCTCACAATTATCAACTGCTGGCCAGATTGTCAGAGTTTCATCACTTCGGCCTGCCGCTGTTGGTAGGGATGTCGCGTAAGTCGATGATTGGACAGCTGCTGAATGTCCCCCCTGAACAGCGGGTTATCGGCAGCGTGGCCTGTGCGGTGATCGCCGCTATGCAGGGCGCACAGATTGTCAGAGTGCATGACGTTAAAGAAACCGTCGAGGCGATGCGTGTCGTCGAGGCAACACTTTCAGCTAAGGGATGACAGAGACATGAGCGAGCGCAAATATTTTGGTACCGACGGCATTCGTGGCAAAGTCGGCGATAGTCCTATTACCCCGGATTTCGTGCTGAAACTTGGCTGGGCTGCGGGTAAGGTACTGGCACGTCACGGCTCCCGTAAAATCATTATCGGTAAAGATACCCGAATTTCCGGCTACATGCTGGAGTCGGCGCTGGAGGCCGGCCTGGCCGCTGCGGGGTTATCCGCTTCTTTCACCGGTCCGATGCCGACGCCGGCGGTGGCTTATCTGACGCGTACCTTCCGTGCCGAGGCCGGTATCGTGATCTCTGCATCACATAACCCATTCTACGACAACGGTATTAAATTCTTCTCCATTGATGGGGCCAAGCTGCCGGATCATGTCGAAGAGGCCATTGAAGCCGAAATGGAAAAACCGCTGACCTGCGTGGAGTCTGCCGAGTTGGGTAAGGCGAGCCGGATTATCGATGCCGCCGGCCGTTACATCGAATTCTGCAAAGGCACCTTCCCGAGCGAACTGAGCCTGAAGGGCCTGAAAATCGTGGTGGACTGCGCCAACGGCGCGACCTACCACATCGCACCGAGCGTGTTGCGTGAGCTGGGCGCTACGGTGATTGCTATCGGCGTTGAGCCGGATGGCATGAACATCAATGAGAAATGCGGCGCCACCGACGTTCGCCAACTGCAAGAACGCGTACTGCTGGAAAAAGCGCACGTCGGTCTGGCGTTTGACGGTGATGGCGACCGCGTGATGATGGTTGATCACCTTGGCAACAAAGTGGATGGCGACCAGATCCTGTACATCATCGCCCGTGAGGGGTTGCGTCAGGGCCAGTTGCGCGGTGGTGCAGTCGGTACGCTGATGAGTAACATGGGCCTGGAACTGGCGCTCAAGCAGCTTGGTATCCCGTTTGCCCGTGCGAAAGTGGGTGACCGCTACGTACTGGAGAAGCTACAGGAGCTGGGCTGGCGCATCGGCGCAGAAAACTCCGGCCACGTGATCCTGCTGGATAAAACCACAACGGGTGATGGCATCATCGCCGGCCTGCAGGTGCTGACCGCGATAGTGCGTAACAGCATGAGTTTGCACGACCTGTGCAGCGGCATGAAACTGTTGCCGCAGATCCTCGTTAACGTGCGTTTTGTCGGCGAGCACAACCCGTTGGAGTCTGACGATGTGCGTAAAGTCACCGAGCAGGTTGAAACCGAGTTGGCTGGCCGTGGCCGCGTTCTTTTGCGTAAATCAGGTACCGAACCCTTGATCCGCGTGATGGTGGAAGGTGAGGATGAACAGCAGGTTACCGCGCTGGCACACCGTATCGCCGATGCTGTAAAGGCTGCCGGTTAACGGATTGCCGAGAGCCGGGGGCTGTTTGGGGCCCCCGGAAAACACAGCCTGCGAATTTTATTGGTGTTTTTTTCCGCAAACACGCCGGCTGCTGCAAATTGCCCTTGCGCGGGTTAACGGCTTTGGTTAGTATTCACACCCGCTTCAGTGGGCAGTTTGATACAACGCCTGCGACTTCTTAATAGAAAAGAAGCCTTTGGGGTGTGAAGCATTTGGCACGCGGTGAAGCCGCAAGGATACGGGTACAACTATGTACGAAGCTCTTCTGGTAATTTTCCTGCTGATCTCAATCGGGCTTGTTGCTCTGATTATGCTGCAGCAAGGTAAAGGCGCTGATATGGGAGCCTCATTCGGAGCAGGTGCGTCTGGCACGTTGTTCGGTTCGAGTGGTTCCGGTAACTTCATGACCCGCATGACGGCTATTCTGGCGGCATTGTTCTTCGTCATCAGTTTGATCCTGGGCAACCTGAGCACCAACCAGAGCAAGAAAGGCAGCGAGTGGGAAAACCTGGGTCAGCCAGTGAAATCTGAGCAGACTACCGCACCGGCAGCACCAACCAAGCCGAGCAGCGATATCCCACAGTAAGCGGCAAGCAGTCACAGAGTTTGAAAACGGTTGTTGTTACCTCAATAAAATAACAGCCGTTAGCAGCAAGAATCAGTACCGAGGTGGTGGAATTGGTAGACACGCTACCTTGAGGTGGTAGTGCCCTAACGGGCTTGTGGGTTCGAGTCCCATCCTCGGTACCAAATCCCAGAGATAACTTGCAATTTTGCAATTATCGGCGTAATATTTGCCACGTTTTCGGACGCGGGGTGGAGCAGCCTGGTAGCTCGTCGGGCTCATAACCCGAAGGTCGTCGGTTCAAATCCGGCCCCCGCAACCACTTTCCTTTAAGTGTTTATTTTCAAATACACTTTTCGATTGAATTCCGCTTTTCTCGAACAACATTTGAAAATGACACTTGTTAGAAAGTTGCACCGAAGCCGCTTTGCGGAAAACAGGGTCCAGTTGCATAAAGCCCCGAATTTTCGGGGTTTTTTGTTATTTGGCAACAGAATCACTGGGCTATTAGGCCCTTTTTTTATGTCTTGGGGGTGGGCTTGTCCACATTAGAGCAAAAATTAACAGAGATGCTTTCGGCACCGGTAGAAGCGTTGGGCTTTGAGCTTGTAGGCATCGAATTTATTCGTGCGCGCCAATCGACGCTCCGTATCTATATTGATAGTGAAAACGGCATCAATGTTGACGATTGTGCTGATGTCAGCCACCAGGTCAGCGCTGTATTGGACGTCGAAGAGCCAATCACAGTCGCTTACAACTTGGAAGTCTCCTCTCCTGGCCTTGATCGCCCGATGTTCACCGCTGAGCACTATACTCGTTTCCTCGGTGAAGAAGTCAGCTTGGTCCTGCGCATGGCCGTACAGAACCGTCGCAAATGGCAGGGCATTATCAAGTCTGTCGATGGCGAGATGATCACGGTTACTGTGGAAGGGAAAGATGAAGTGTTCGCGCTGAGCAACATCCAGAAAGCGAACCTGGTACCCCACTTTTAAAGTTTGGATGAGGCAACTAGGATGAATAAAGAGATTCTGGCTGTTGTTGAAGCTGTTTCCAACGAAAAATCCCTTCCGCGTGAGAAGATTTTCGAAGCGTTGGAAACCGCATTAGCCACCGCAACCAAGAAAAAATACGAGCAGGAAATTGAGGTTCGCGTCAGCATTGACCGCAAAACCGGCGATTTCGATACCTTCCGTCGTTGGGTCGCCGTAGATGAAGTGACCCAGCCAACGCGTGAAATCACGCTGGAAGCCGCTCAGTATGAAGAGTTGGGCGGGTACATTGAAGATCAGATCGAATCTGTGACCTTTGACCGCATCACCACCCAAACCGCGAAACAGGTTATCGTACAGAAAGTACGTGAAGCCGAACGCGCCATGGTCGTCGACGCTTTCCGTCAGCACGAAGGTGAAATCGTCACCGGCGTGGTGAAGAAAGTTAACCGTGACAGCATTGCGCTGGACCTGGGCAGCAACGCAGAAGCGGTCATTGGCCGTGAAGACATGCTGCCGCGCGAAAACTTCCGTCCGGGCGACCGAATTCGCGGCATATTGTACGCCGTCCGCCCTGAAGCTCGTGGCGCACAGCTGTTCGTCAGCCGTTCCAGTGCAGAGATGCTGAAAGAACTGTTCCGCATCGAAGTGCCGGAAATCGGCGAAGAAGTGACTGAAATTAAAGCGGCAGCCCGTGATCCTGGCTCCCGTGCAAAAATTGCTGTGAAAACCAACGACAAACGCATCGACCCGGTCGGCGCTTGCGTAGGTATGCGCGGTGCGCGCGTTCAGGCCGTTTCGAGCGAACTCGGCGGCGAACGTATCGATATCATCCTGTGGGATGATAACCCTGCGCAGTTCGTCATCAACGCCATGGCGCCGGCAGACGTTGCCTCGATCGTGGTTGATGAAGATAATTGCACCATGGATATCGCCGTCGAAGCCAGCAATCTGGCACAGGCGATCGGCCGTAATGGCCAAAACGTGCGTTTGGCTTCCCAATTGTTAAAACAGCATCGTGACGATGACCGTTGGGAACTGAACGTGATGACGGCGGACGATCTGCAGGCCAAGCACCAGGCCGAAGCTCATGCCGCCATTGATACCTTCACCAAGTATCTTGATATCGACGAAGATTTCGCCACCGTACTGGTCGAAGAAGGCTTCTCTACTCTGGAAGAGTTGGCTTACGTGCCAATCAAAGAGCTGCTGGAAATTGACGGTCTGGATGAAGATATGGTTGAAGCGTTGCGCGATCGCGCCAAAGCTGCATTGACCACGCTTGCCCTGGCCCAAGAAGAGAGCCTGGGCGACCAAAAACCTGCTGACGATTTGCTCAACCTTCCGGGTCTTGAGCGCAGCATGGCCTTTAAACTGGCCGCGCGTGGGGTTTGTACGCTGGAAGATCTTGCCGAGCAGGGTGTTGACGATCTGGCGGATATTGAAGGGCTTAGCGATGAGCAAGCCGGCGAGCTGATTATGGCCGCACGTAATATCTGTTGGTTTGGCGACAACGCGTAATAAACTGTAGCAGGAAGGAACAGCATGACGACAGATGTAACCGTAAAATCGCTGGCAGCAGAGATTCAGACTCCAGTTGATCGCCTGGTACAGCAGTTTGCTGATGCAGGGATTAACAAGTCTGAGACAGACTCTGTGACCCAGCACGAGAAAGAAGCCTTACTGGCGCACCTTAACCGTGAACACGGTAGTGCGCCGGGTAAGCTCACGTTGCAGCGCAAAACGCGCAGCACCTTGAATATTCCGAGCACCGGCGGTAAAAGTAAATCGGTGCAAATCGAAGTCCGCAAGAAACGCACTTATGTAAATCGCGATACGCCAGAAGCCCAACAGGCTGAAGCGGCAGAGCAGGCACAGCGTGAAGCGGAAGAGCAGGCACAGCGCGCAGCGGAAGAGCTGGCGAAACGCGAAGCAGAAGCAAAGCGCGCAGCCGAAGACCAAGCCAAACGTGAGGCCGCGGAGATTGCTAAGCGTAATTCAGCGGAAAAAGAAAAAGTGACCAATCAACATACCGACGAAATGACCAAGCCAGCTCAGGCAGAAAAAGCACGCCGTGAAGCCGAAGCCGCAGAACTGAAACGTAAAGCGGAAGAAGAAGTGCGCCGCAAGGTTGAAGAAGACGCCAAACGCGTAGCGGAAGAAGCGCGCCGTATGGCCGAAGAGAACGGCGAGAAGTGGGCCGAAGCTGAAGCAGCAAGCGCTGCGGTTGAAACAGCCGATTACCACGTGACCACCTCTCAGCACGCCCGTGCAGCCGAAGACGAAAACGACGCCAAAGTTGAAGGCGAGCGCCGCGCCCGCACTCGTGGCGGTAAAGCGACCAAGCAGAAGAAAGGCAACAAGCTTTCCGAGTCTAAAGCAGACCGTGAAGAAGCGCGCGCCGTTACCCGTGGCGGTAAAGGCAAGCGTAAGCCAAGTACTCTTCAGCAGGGCTTCAACAAGCCGGCTCAGGTGGTTAACCGTGACGTTGTGATCGGCGAAACCATCACCGTAGCCGAACTGGCTAACAAAATGGCGGTTAAAGGCTCTCAGGTCATCAAAGCGATGATGAAACTGGGCGCAATGGCCACCATTAACCAGGTCATCGACCAGGAAACCGCACAGCTGGTTGCCGAAGAGATGGGCCACAAAGTTATCCTGCGTCGTGAGAACGAGCTGGAAGAAGCGCTGATGAGCGACCGTGATACCGGTGCTGCTGCCGAGTCACGTGCACCTGTCGTGACCATCATGGGCCACGTTGACCACGGTAAAACTTCTCTGCTGGACTACATCCGCTCCACCAAGGTGGCAGCAGGCGAGGCCGGTGGTATTACCCAGCATATCGGTGCTTACCACGTAGAAACCGACAACGGCATGATCACCTTCCTGGATACCCCAGGCCACGCAGCCTTTACCTCAATGCGTGCCCGCGGTGCTCAGGCGACAGACATCGTTGTTCTGGTTGTTGCAGCCGACGACGGCGTGATGCCGCAAACCATCGAAGCTATTCAGCATGCGAAAGCAGCGAAGGTGCCGTTGGTGGTTGCAGTGAACAAAATCGACAAGCCGGAAGCCGATCCGGACCGCGTTAAGCAGGAACTGTCCCAGTACGGCGTTATGCCGGAAGAGTGGGGCGGCGAAGCACAGTTCGTTCACGTATCTGCGAAAGCCGGTACCGGTATCGACGAACTGCTGAACGCTATCTTGTTGCAGGCCGAAGTTCTCGAACTGAAAGCCGTACGCAGCGGCATGGCCAGCGGCGTGGTTATCGAATCCTTCCTGGATAAAGGTCGTGGTCCGGTTGCTACCGTGCTGGTACAGGAAGGTACGCTGAACAAAGGCGATATCGTTCTGTGTGGCTTCGAATACGGCCGTGTACGTGCCATGCGTGACGAACTGGGTCGCGAAGTGACCTCTGCGGGTCCTTCTATTCCGGTTGAGATCCTGGGCCTGTCCAGCGTTCCTGCCGCCGGTGATGAAGCGACCGTGGTGCGTGACGAGAAGAAAGCGCGTGAAGTTGCGCTGTACCGTCAAGGCAAGTTCCGCGAAGTTAAGCTGGCGCGTCAGCAGAAATCTAAACTGGAAAACATGTTCGCTAACATGACCGACGGTGAAGTTTCTGAGCTGAACATCGTACTGAAATCTGACGTACAGGGTTCTTGTGAAGCGATTTCCGAATCACTGCAGAAACTCTCTACCGACGAAGTGAAAGTGAAGATTGTCGGCTCCGGCGTGGGGGGTATCACCGAAACCGACGCAACGCTGGCAGCGGCTTCCAACGCTATCATTCTGGGCTTCAACGTCCGTGCCGACGCTTCTGCGCGCCGCGTGATTGAAGCTGAAAGCCTGGATCTGCGTTACTACTCCGTCATCTATAACCTGATCGACGAAGTGAAGCAGGCGATGAGCGGTATGCTGGCGCCTGAGTACAAGCAGCAGATTATCGGTCTGGCCGCCGTGCGTGACGTGTTCAAATCTCCGAAATTTGGTGCCATCGCAGGTTGTATGGTTACCGAAGGGACGATCAAGCGTCACAACCCAATCCGCGTTCTGCGCGACAACGTGGTTATCTATGAAGGCGAGCTGGAATCCCTGCGCCGCTTCAAAGATGACGTTAACGAAGTCCGTAACGGCATGGAATGTGGTATCGGCGTTAAGAACTACAACGACGTGCGCGTCGGCGACATGATCGAAGTGTTCGAAATCATTGAGATTCAACGCACCATCGCTTAACGCTTGCACATCTGCTTAAGTCTGTTCCGGGGGGCCTTGTGCCCCCCGATTTGTCTGGAGAATCCATAATGGCAAAAGAATTCAGCCGCGGTCAGCGCGTGGCACAAGAGATGCAAAAAGAGATTGCTATCATTCTGCAGCGTGAAGTCAAAGATCCGCGTATCGGCATGGCTACCGTTTCTGGTGTAGAAGTTTCTCGTGATTTGGCCTATGCCAAGGTTTACGTCACCTTCCTGAACGTGTTGACCGAAAACGCCGATCCGGATCTGGTGCCTAAAGGCATTAAAGCGCTGGAAGACGCTTCCGGCTACATCCGCACGCTGCTGGGTAAAGCCATGCGCCTGCGCGTGGTGCCTGAGCTGACCTTCGCGTACGACAACTCACTGGTGGAAGGCATGCGCATGTCCAACCTGGTGACCAACGTCGTGAAGAATGACGCCGAACGCCGTTCTGCATCAGGCGATGACGAGGAGGCTTAATGAGTCGCCCTCGTCGCCGCGGCCGTGATATTCACGGCGTACTGTTGCTGGACAAACCGCAGGGTCTGTCGTCCAACGACGCTCTGCAAAAAGTGAAACGCCTTTATAACGCCAATCGCGCGGGCCACACCGGCGCGCTCGATCCGCTGGCGACAGGCATGCTGCCGATTTGCCTGGGTGAGGCGACCAAGTTCTCGCAATTCCTGCTCGACTCCGATAAACGCTATCGTGTCATTGCCAAGCTGGGTCAGCGTACCGACACCTCGGATGCGGACGGCCAGATTGTGCAAGAGCGCCCGGTGAATTTCACTCAGGCGCAACTCGATACGGCGCTGGACAGTTTCCGCGGCGATATCAAGCAAGTGCCGTCGATGTACTCGGCGCTGAAGTACCAGGGCAAGAAACTCTACGAGTATGCGCGCCAGGGTATCGAAGTGCCGCGTGAAGCGCGTAGCATCACGGTGTATGAACTGCAGTTCATTCGCTGGGAAGGCGACGAGCTGGAGTTGGAAATCCACTGTTCGAAAGGCACCTACATCCGCACCATCACCGATGATCTCGGTGAACTGCTGGGCTGCGGCGCGCACGTGATCTATCTGCGTCGTTTGCAGGTAGCGACTTATCCGATCGAACGTATGGTCACGCTTGAGCAGTTGAACGCGTTGCTGGATCAAGCCCAGGCGCAGGAAATCGCGCCTGGCGAGTTGCTCGATCCGTTGCTGATGCCGATGGACAGCCCGGTAGAAAACTACCCGGAAGTGAATTTGCTGCCGGTCGTTGCGGGTTACGTCAAGCAGGGGCAGCCGGTACAGGTTGCCGGCGCACCGGCCTCGGGCATGGTGCGAATGACCGAAGGTGAAGAGCGTAAATTTATCGGCGTAGGTGACATCGCCGATGACGGTCGCGTAGCGCCGCGTCGCCTGGTGGTCGAACATTTCGACTGAGGGTGGAAAAACGCACTGCCTTGCGATCGCACTGCGCTAAGAGTAGAATGGCGCAGCTTATGCATTGGGTTGCTGAATTAGAGATCGGCGCCTGTATTTATTATCTATAATCTGGAGTATGACAATGTCTCTAAGTGTTGAAGCTAAAGCTCAAATCGTAGCTGATTTTGGTCGTGGTACTAACGACAGCGGTTCTACCGAAGTTCAGGTTGCCCTGTTGACTGCGCAGATCAACCATCTGCAAGGCCACTTCTCAGAACACAAAAAAGATCACCACAGCCGTCGTGGTCTGCTGCGTATGGTTTCTCAGCGTCGTAAGCTGCTGGATTACCTGAAGCGTAAAGATGTAGCACGTTACACCAGCCTGATCGAGCGTCTGGGTCTGCGTCGCTAATCTAGCAAGTTTCAGCGGAAAGGGGCCTATTTTGGCCCCTTTCTTCTAGGAAGCATAAGCAAATCAGGTTAATGTATTACTGATGTTTCCAAACAGGTTCTTCCGTTACAGAGGTTCGCGCGGCTAATGAGAGGCTTTGTCTCAGGCTTGAGATAAGGATTGTCATTAGTCGCGAGGATGTAGTGAGAAGGCAAATCGAGTCACTGGCGTGTCGAGTCGTCAATACGATTGCGCGCCGTTAATCAAGGATATAATTTTGCTGACACCGATCATTCGCAAATTCCAGTATGGCCAGCATACCGTCACCATCGAGACCGGTATGATGGCTCGTCAGGCCACCGCCGCCGTTATGGTGAGCATGGATGACACCGCAGTATTCGTTACCGTAGTTGGCCAGAAAAAAGCCAAGCCAGGCCAAAGCT
Source organism: Serratia plymuthica NBRC 102599 (assembly GCF_001590925.1). GTDB lineage: Bacteria > Pseudomonadota > Gammaproteobacteria > Enterobacterales > Enterobacteriaceae > Serratia > Serratia plymuthica. The sequence goes on along the minus strand of NZ_BCTU01000029.1, from coordinate 77,046 downwards.
TCTTCCCACTGACCGTTAACTATCAGGAGCGTACTTACGCTGCTGGTCGTATCCCGGGCAGCTTTTTCCGTCGTGAAGGCCGTCCGAGCGAAGGCGAAACCCTGACCTCACGCCTGATTGACCGTCCGATCCGTCCACTGTTCCCGGACAGCTTCCTGAATGAAGTGCAAGTGATCGCGACCGTAGTTTCCGTTAACCCGCAGGTAAACCCGGACATCGTTGCGATGATCGGCGCTTCTGCTGCCCTGAGCCTGTCCGGTATTCCGTTCAACGGCCCAATCGGCGCTGCACGCGTGGGTTACATCAACAATCAGTACGTGCTGAACCCAACGACCGACGAGCTGAAAGAAAGCAGCCTGGACTTGGTGGTTGCCGGTACCGCTGGCGCAGTGCTGATGGTTGAATCCGAAGCTGACGTTCTGAGCGAAGATCAGATGCTGGGCGCTGTGGTCTTTGGCCATGAGCAACAGCAGATTGTTATCGAGAACATCAACTCCCTGGTTGCCGAAGCCGGTAAGCCTAAGTGGGACTGGCAGGCACCTGCAGTCAACGAAGCGCTGCACGCGCGCGTTGCAGAACTGGCAGAAAGCCGTCTGGGCGACGCTTATCACATCACCGAGAAACAAGAGCGTTACGCTCAGGTAGATGCGATCAAGAGCAGCGTAATTGAAACCCTGCTGGCACAGGACGAAACCCTGGACGCGTCTGAAATTCAGGACATCCTGGGCAGCGTTGAGAAAAACGTTGTACGTAGCCGCGTGCTGCGTGGCGAGCCGCGTATCGACGGCCGTGAAAAAGACATGATCCGTGGTCTGGACGTGCGCACCGGCGTGCTGCCGCGTACCCACGGTTCCGCACTGTTCACCCGTGGCGAGACTCAGGCTCTGGTTACTGCAACGCTGGGCACCGCCCGTGACGCGCAAAACCTGGATGAGCTGATGGGTGAGAAAACCGACAGCTTCCTGTTCCACTACAACTTCCCTCCGTACTCCGTAGGTGAGACCGGTATGGTGGGTTCGCCTAAACGTCGTGAAATTGGTCACGGTCGCCTGGCGAAACGCGGTGTATTGGCTATGATGCCTAAACCAGAGGATTTCCCGTACACGGTGCGTGTGGTTTCTGAAATCACCGAATCCAACGGTTCTTCTTCAATGGCTTCTGTCTGTGGTGCCTCTCTGGCGCTGATGGACGCAGGCGTGCCAATCAAGGCCGCCGTTGCAGGTATCGCAATGGGCCTGGTTAAAGAACAAGATAACTTTGTCGTTCTGTCCGACATTCTGGGTGACGAAGATCACCTGGGCGACATGGACTTCAAAGTAGCCGGTAGCCGTGACGGTATTACCGCGCTGCAGATGGACATTAAAATTGAAGGCATCACCCGCGAAATCATGCAGGTGGCACTGAACCAGGCCAAGGGCGCGCGTCTGCACATCCTGGGCGTGATGGAACAGGCTATCAGCACCCCGCGTGGCGATATCTCTCAGTTCGCACCACGTATCCACACCATCCGAATCAACCCGGACAAGATCAAAGACGTGATCGGTAAAGGCGGCTCTGTCATCCGTGCGCTGACCGAAGAGACCGGCACTACCATCGAAATCGAAGATGATGGTACGGTTAAAATTGCTGCTACCGACGGTGAGAAAGCCAAGTTCGCTATCCGCCGCATCGAAGAGATCACCGCAGAGATCGAAGTGGGCCGTATTTACCAGGGTAAAGTGACCCGTATCGTTGATTTCGGCGCATTCGTGGCGATCGGCGGTGGTAAAGAAGGTCTGGTGCACATCTCTCAAATCGCTGACAAGCGCGTTGAGAAAGTGACCGACTATCTGCAGATGGGTCAGGAAGTACCGGTTAAGGTACTGGAAGTTGACCGTCAGGGCCGTGTGCGTCTGAGCATCAAAGAAGCTACAGCGCCAGAAGCAGGTTCATCTGCACCTGCGCCTGAAGCAGAATAACTGTATAGATAGATTTACAGCTCCCCGCCATGGGGTTGGGAGCTGTTCGTATCGCGCGGGTAGGATGCCTGCGTATTAGCAAACGGATGACAGGATGTTCATCCAATGTTTGTCTTCGGGAGTGGGAAATGAAGCCTTTCTTGCGCTGGTGTTACGTTGCGACAGCACTCATGCTGGCAGGATGCAGCAACCATGATTGGCGTAAAGACGAAGTTTTGGCGATCCCGTTGCAGCCAACGCTGCAGCAGGAAGTGATCCTGGCGCGCATGGAACAAATACTTGCCAGCCGGGCACTGACGGACGATGAGCGTGCGCAGCTTTTATATGAGCGCGGTGTGCTGTATGATAGCCTCGGGCTACGTGCACTGGCGCGCAATGATTTCTCGCAAGCGCTGGCGATACGTCCTGATATGCCAGAAGTTTTCAACTACCTGGGCATTTACTTAACGCAGGCAGGCAATTTTGATGCTGCCTATGAAGCGTTTGATTCTGTACTAGAGCTTGATCCAACTTACAATTACGCGCGTTTAAACCGGGGCATCGCACTGTATTATGGCGGCCGCTTCCCGTTGGCGCAGGATGATCTGCAGGCGTTTTATCAAGACGACCCAAACGATCCCTTCCGTTCGTTGTGGCTGTATCTTGTGGAAAGAGAAATCGATCCCAAGAAGGCTGACGTAGCGCTCCAGCAGCGTTATGACAAAGCGAACCGAGGGCAATGGGGATGGAATATTGTCGAATTCTACCTGGGCAACATCAGTGAAAAAACGCTGATGGAAAAGCTCAAGGCAGATGCAACGGATAACACTTCGCTCGCTGAGCATCTCAGTGAAACTGACTTCTATTTGGGTAAACACTACCTGAGTCTGGGGGACAAGGACACCGCTTCGGCGCTGTTCAAACTGACGGTTGCTAACAACGTTCATAATTTCGTTGAGCACCGCTATGCATTGTTGGAATTGGCGCTGTTGGGCCAAGAACAAGACGACCTATCGGAATCGGACCAGCAATAGCTGACGAACAACTATCAGCCTGATATACATTGGTTTTATAGCCAAAGTTATCGCCTTAACGGGCGAGGGCTTCTTTGTTCGTTTTATAATCTAATTTGAGCCGGTTCACACTTTTCAATGAAAATGACTGAAAATTTTCTCGACGAGTTATGTAGACTGGCTGCCATTATTAATGAGGCACGTGTACATGACTACTGAGCTTGAAACCTCTTTTGCTGACCTGGGGCTGTCTGCTCCTATCATTTCTGCCCTGACCGATCTGGGCTACGAAAAACCGTCACCGATCCAGGCTGAGTGTATTCCTCACCTGTTGAACGGCCGTGATGTGCTGGGCATGGCACAGACCGGTAGCGGTAAAACTGCAGCGTTCTCGCTGCCACTGCTGCACAACCTTGACGCTTCCCTGAAGGCACCACAGATTCTGGTGCTGGCACCGACCCGCGAACTGGCGGTTCAGGTTGCTGAAGCGATGACTGATTTCTCTAAACATATGACTGGCGTTAATGTTGTTGCCCTGTACGGCGGCCAACGTTACGACGTACAGCTGCGCGCCTTGCGTCAGGGCCCACAAATCGTAGTGGGTACCCCAGGCCGTCTGCTGGACCACCTGAAACGCGGCACGCTGAACCTCTCTAACCTGAGCGGTCTGGTGCTGGATGAAGCCGACGAAATGCTGCGCATGGGCTTTATCGAAGACGTAGAAACCATCATGGCGGAGATCCCGGCTGAACATCAGACCGCGCTGTTCTCTGCAACCATGCCGGAAGCGATCCGTCGCATTACCCGTCGCTTCATGAAAGATCCGCAGGAAGTGCGCATTCAGTCCAGCATCACTACCCGTCCGGACATCAGCCAGAGCTACTGGACTGCGCAAGGCATGCGCAAGAACGAAGCGCTGGTGCGTTTCCTGGAAGCTGAAGACTTTGATGCGGCGATCATCTTCGTGCGTACCAAAAACGCGACCCTGGAAGTGGCTGAAGCGCTCGAGCGCAGCGGTTACAGCAGCGCCGCACTGAACGGTGACATGAACCAGGCACTGCGTGAGCAGACCCTGGAGCGTCTGAAAGACGGTCGTCTGGATATCCTGATCGCTACCGACGTTGCCGCTCGTGGTCTGGACGTGGAGCGTATCAGCCTGGTTGTGAACTACGACATCCCTATGGATTCCGAGTCTTACGTTCACCGTATCGGCCGTACCGGTCGTGCTGGTCGCGCCGGCCGTGCACTGCTGTTCGTGGAAAACCGCGAACGCCGCCTGCTGCGCAACATCGAACGCACCATGAAGCTGACCATTCCAGAAGTTGAGCTGCCAAATGCAGAGCTGCTGGGTGAGCGTCGTCTGGCCAAGTTCGCCGCTAAAGTACAGCAACAGCTGGAAAGCAGCGATCTGGACATGTACCGCGCACTGCTGGCTAAACTGCAGCCGGAAGAAGAGCTGGAAATGGAAACCCTGGCCGCAGCACTGCTGAAAATGGCACAGGGCGAACGTCCTCTGATTCTGCCACCGGATCCGGTGTTCAAACCGCGTCAACGTCGTGAGTTCAACGACCGTGACGAGCGTGGCTCTGATCGTGGCAACGACCGTCGCCGTGAAGCGCGTCCAGACAGCCGTGACGGTGGTGCCGAGCGCCCACGTCGCGAACGTCGTGACGTTGGCGAAATGCAGCTGTACCGCATTGAAGTGGGCCGTGATGACGGTGTGGAAGTTCGTCATATCGTTGGCGCGATCGCTAACGAAGGTGACATCAGCAGCCGTTACATCGGTAACATCAAGCTGTTTGCCGGTCACTCCACCATCGAACTGCCAAAAGGCATGCCGGGCGAGATCCTGTCTCACTTCACCCGTACCCGCATCCTGAACAAGCCGATGAACATGCAATTGCTGGGCGATGCGCAGCCGCATGAACGTCGTGAGCGTCGCGAAGGCGGTGCTCCAGGTGCAGGTGGCGAGCGTCGTGGCGGTGGTCGTCCGTTCAACGGCGAACGTCGTGAAGGTGCCGGCGCCGGTGCACCGCGTCGTTCTTTCAGTGAGCGTCGCGAAGGCGGTGCTCCTGCTGCAGCTGGCGAACGTCGTGGCAACGCCAGCCGTGACGGTCAACGCGCGCCGCGTCGTGATGATGCCGCTCCGGCTGCACCACGTCGCCGTTTCGGTGATGCATAACGTCTGATTTAACCGTTCGCGGTTAGTCACACTGAAAAACCAGCCTTCGGGCTGGTTTTTTTATACCTGAAATTTGCCGTTAAGCGCGGTTAAATGGCGTATCCTTTATAAGGTTTTTTCTTATGGATACTACGCACAGGAGATGCCATGAGTTGGCAGCAATTTAAATCTCAATACCTGGTGCGCTTTTGGGCGCCACTGCCGGCGGTGATTGCCGCCGGGATACTCTCGACTTACTACTTCGGCATGACCGGCACCTTCTGGGCGGTAACCGGCGAATTTACCCGCTGGGGCGGCCATCTGTTGCAGGCGTTCGGTCTGCATCCTGAGCAATGGGGTTACTTTAAGGTCATTGGCCTTGAGGGCACGCCGTTGCAACGCATCGACGGCCGGATGATCATCGGTATGTTCGCCGGCTGTGTCGCCGCCGCGCTGTGGGCCAACAACATCAAGCTACGCCGGCCACAGCACAGTATCCGCATTGTGCAGGCGCTGTTGGGCGGCATTATCGCCGGCTTCGGCGCGCGGCTGGCGATGGGGTGTAACCTGGCGGCATTCTTTACCGGCATTCCGCAGTTCTCGCTGCACGCCTGGTTCTTCGCGCTGGCGACCGCAGCCGGTTCTTACTTTGGCGCCAAATTTACCCTGCTACCGCTGTTTCGTATTCCGATAAAACTGCAAAAAGTGCAGGCTGCCGCGCCGCTGACGCAAAAGCCAGAGCAGGCGCGTCGTCGTTTCCGCCTGGGCATGGTGATTTTTTGCCTGTCGATCGCCTGGTCGCTATGGACGCTGTTTGATGCGCCGAAGCTGGGTATCGCCATGCTGTTCGGCATCGGTTTTGGTTTGTTGATTGAACGCGCGCAGATCTGCTTCACCTCGGCGTTCCGCGATCTGTGGATCACCGGCCGCACCCACATGGCGAAAGCGATCATTATCGGCATGGCGGTCAGCGCCATCGGTATTTTCAGTTACGTGCAGCTCGGCGTTGCGCCTAAAATCATGTGGGCCGGCCCCAATGCGGTAATTGGCGGGTTGTTGTTCGGTTTCGGCATCGTACTGGCCGGCGGCTGCGAGACCGGCTGGATGTACCGCGCGGTGGAAGGGCAGGTGCATTATTGGTGGGTCGGGCTGGGCAATATCATCGGTGCCACGCTGCTGGCTTACTACTGGGACGATTTGGCCCCGGCGCTGGCTACCGATTACGACAAGGTCAACCTGCTGGACACCTTCGGGCCGATCGGCGGCCTGCTGGTCACTTACCTGCTGCTGGCGCTGGCGTTTGCCGCGATGCTGTGGTGGGAGAAACGCTTTTTCCGCGCCAAACCCGACGCACAGGTGGTTAATTTAAGGAGAGTGTCATGAAACAGGCGGCGATAGTGCCGGATTACCGGCTGGATATGCTCGGCGAGCCTTGCCCCTACCCGGCGGTGGCGACGCTGGAAGCCATGCCGCAGCTGAAACCGGGGGAAATCCTGGAGGTAATCAGCGATTGCCCGCAGTCGATCAACAACATTCCGCTCGACGCGCGCAACCACGGTTACAAGGTGCTGGATATCCAGCAGGACGGTCCGACCATCCGCTACCTTATCCAACGCTGACCCCAAAGTTACTCTGCGCCGCCGGTCAACTGATGCAGGCGGCGTTCACTCTGCTCATCTGCCGGCACATACACCAGCATCCGATCGCCGTTGCGCGGCGCTGACCACCAGTTATTCTGCCGCAGGCTCATCACCCCGACTAACGGATGGCGAAAGCGTTTGACGTTGTTGTCGATGCTGCGCACCTCATGCCTCTCCCAGAGGGTGCGGAAATCCTCAGAGACCGCCAGATAGCGCGCCAGTTGCGCCTCCCAGATCGGTTCGCCCAAATGCTCCGCCATTTGCGCGCGAAACAGCGCCACCATTTTCGGCATCACTTCATCCCAGTCCAACTGGCTGGCACGCCAGTGTTCGTGGGTGAACGCCAAATAGATACAGTTACGATCTTCCGGTGGCAGTTCGGCCAGTTCGACGCCCATCAGCAGGCAATAGGCCCGGTTGAAACCCAGGATATCGAAGCGTGCGTTGGAAATGATTGCCGGCAGCGGGTCGAGCTGATCAAGGATTTTTTGCCCGTATGCCGACAACGGCTCACAGCCGTCGCTTTGCGTAGACGCCGGCAAGCTTTGTCCCGCCAGCCTGAACAGGTGGTGAGTTTCCGCTTCGTTGCATTGCAGCGCGTTGGCGATCGCGGTCAGCGTTTTTGGCGAGGCTTGAATCGGCCGCCCCTGTTCCAGCCAGGTGTACCAGGTGATGCCAACGTCGGCCAACTGCGCGACTTCTTCACGGCGCAGGCCGGGCGTGCGGCGTTGACGCATACGCGCAAGCCCCAGCCGGTTGGGATCCAGGCTCTCGCGGCGCGTGCGCAGAAAAGCGCCCAACAGCTTGCGGTTATCGGCGTGAACGCCAGAGGTAGTGCGGGTAGTTACGGGCATGAACAATTTACTCCTGCAACAAGACCGGTAGTTTTTATACCATGATAATCAAGCACTGGTACCCGTTTGCTTTAAAGGTGATGCTAATCACATTCCTGGGTTAACACAATGGATGAGAAGCATGAGCGCACCATCAACGGCGGCCAAGCTGGGCCGCGCGGGGTTAATTATTTTATTGGCGGGGCAGTTGCTGCCGATGATCGATTTTTCCATCGTGAATGTCGGGCTGGATGCGATAGCGCAGTCGCTGGGAGCCAGCCCGGCGCAGTTGGAACTGATTGTGGCGGTCTACGGCGTGGCGTTCGCCGTCTGTCTGGCGATGGGCGGCCGCTTGGGGGATAACCTGGGGCGGCGCACCCTGTTCCTGTGGGGCGTGCGGATATTTGCCGTGGCCTCATTGATGTGCGGATTGGCGAACTCCGTCTGGCTGTTACTGGTGGCTCGCGTGTTGCAGGGGGTTGGCGCGGCGTTTATCGTGCCACAAATCCTGGCCACCATTCATGTGTGCCTGCGGGGCCGCGAACATACCAAGGCGCTGGGAATGTACGGGGCTATCGGTGGGCTGGCGTTTATCGTCGGCCAGGTGCTGGGCGGGTTGCTGATCACTCTTGATATTGCCGGCAGCGGCTGGCGCAGCGTATTCCTGATTAATATTCCGGTGTGCCTGTTGGTGCTGGCCTGCGCCCACCGCTGGGTGCCGAATACCCGTGGGGAAAAGCGGGTGAATGTCGATCTCCCCGGCACGCTGTTGCTTGGATTGACCATCGCCTGCCTGCTGTTCCCGCTGGCATTGGGGCCGGTATGGCACTGGCCGTGGCCTTGCCTGGTGCTGCTGGCGGCCAGCATCCCGCTGTTGTGGTTACTTTGGCAGGTCGAACGGCGACAGGAGCAACGGCGTAATTTCCCGTTGTTGCCGCCGGCGCTGCTGCGCTTGCCGAGCGTGCGCTTCGGGCTGGTGATCGCCATCCTGTTCTTCTCCTGCTGGAGCGGCTTTATGTTTGTGATGGCGCTGACGCTGCAATCCGGCGCGGGGTTGAGCTCATTCCAGTCAGGCAATGCGTTTATCGCGCTCGGGGCGGCCTATTTTCTTTCATCGCTGCTGAGCAGCACGGTGGTGGAGCACTTCGGCAAGGTGCGGACGCTGATGTTTGGCTGCCTGATCCAGATGGTGGGTCTGTTGGCGCTGATGTTGACGTTGAAACTGGTCTGGCCGCATCCGGGGCTGTGGAATTTGATCCCGGCGACGGTGTTGATTGGCTTCGGGCAGGCGTTTATCGTCAGCAGTTTCTTTCGCATCGGCCTGTCTGACGTACCGACAGAGCACGCCGGCTCCGGCAGTGCCATGCTGGCTACGGTGCAACAGACGGCGTTGGGGTTGGGGCCGATCCTGCTGGGCACGCTGCTGGTGCAGATGCTGCATTTGGCGCCCGGTAATTACCTGAATGCAGTGCTGGTGGCGATTGCGGCCGAATTTTGCCTGATGCTGGTGTTGCTGAGCCGCACGTTGCTGTTTCTGCGGGCCGAACGCCGCCAGCAGGTGCATGAAGCGATAAAACAGGCCTGACGGCCCGGTTAAAGGTGGGGGAAGCCATTTCCCCCACCGTTCATTTAGCCTTTCACCACATCGCCTTTCACTCCGGCGACAATCTCAAACGAATGCAGCCGTGCCTGATGGTCAAAGATCTGGCCGTTGACCATGATTTCATCCGCGCCGGTTTCACGCAGCAGCGCCTGCAACCCGTGGCGAACGGTGCTTTCATTACCGACTATCGACATGCGCAGCGCCTGATCGACACCGTATTGCTCTCCGGCGCTCCATAGCGCGTGGATATTGTCCACCGGCGGCGGCAACGGGCCCGGCGAACCGCGGCGCAGGTTAATGAATTGCTGTTGCATCGAGGTGAACAGCCGGCGGGCCTCTTCGTCGCTGTCGGCGGCCACCACGTTGACGCACACCATGGCATGCGGCTGTGCGCATTGCTCGGAAGGTTTGAAGTTATCGCGATACAGCTTCAGCGCCTGGAACAGCATTTCCGGCGCAAAGTGGGAAGCGAAGGCGAACGGCAGACCAAGCTGTGCCGCCAGCTGTGCGCTGTACAGGCTCGAGCCCAGTAGCCAGATCGGCACATGCAAGCCCTGGCCCGGCACGGCCTGCACCGGTTGGCCTGGCTGCGCATCGCAGAAATAATGCTGCAGTTCCTGCACGTCACGCGGGAAGTTATCCACTTCGCCGGACAGGTGGCGGCGCAGCGCCATCATGGTGCGCTGATCGGTACCGGGCGCGCGGCCAAGGCCCAGATCGATACGTCCCGGGTACAACGATTCCAGCGTGCCGAACTGTTCGGCAATCACCAGCGGCGCATGGTTAGGCAGCATCACGCCGCCGGAGCCGAGGCGAATGCTCTGGGTACCGGCGGCCAGAAAGCCCAACAGCACCGAGGTGGCCGCACTGCCGATACCGGTCATATTGTGATGTTCCGCCAACCAATAGCGCTGATAGCCCCATTTTTCGGCATGTTGTGCTAAATCTAAAGAGGCGTGAAACGCATCGCGCGGTTTGGCCCCTTGCGGAATGGGGGATAAGTCCAGTACCGAAAGCGGTACCACGGTTTTTTCAGTCATGACATCGTCCATCAGAGGAGTGATCGCTTAAAGGGCGATTGCAGGAGTCTGCAAACTACAAAGTCGAATGTGCTTTAGCGTTAAAAGCATAATCCAATTTAGGGTTATAAAAGAGGATATATGTGCTTGTGGTATCCTTATGAGAAAAATGGTCTTTTTAGAGCCTATTAAAATATGGACGTGATGATCCCCACCTGCCGCTTACCCTTCCGGGAGCCTGAATAATGAAAAAAAAGACGCTGTTTACCCTGTTGTTGATGGTGGTGGCGATCGCTCTGGCGATATTGTTCCGCGCGCATAATCAGGATCTGCTGTTGCAGGGCGAGGTGGATGCGCCGGAAGTGATTGTGGCCTCCAAAGCCAAGGGGCGGGTGATCGAGCGCCTGGTGGAGCGTGGCGATGACGTAAAGGGCGGGCAGGCGATGATTCAGCTCGACAGCCCGGAACTGATGGCGCAGCTGCGTTCCGCACAGGCGACGCGCGATGAGGCCAAAGCGCAGCTTGATCAGTCGCTGCATGGCACGCGTGAAGAGAGCATCCGCAATCTGCGCGCCAGCCTGGCGCAGGCCGAGGCGCAATACCGCAATGCGCAGAATGATTACAATCGCAACCTGAGTATCGCCGGCAAAGGCTATATCTCGAAATCCGAGCTGGACAGCTCGCGCCGTTCGCGCGATACCGCTTTCCAACAGGTGCAGGCCGCCAAGGCCAATCTGGACGAAGGCGTCAACGGCGACCGTATCGAACTGCGGCAGCAATACGCCGCGGCGCTGCGGGCGGCGGAAGAGAACCTGCTGGAAGTGAAAGCCCAAACCGACGATCTGCGGGTTTTAGCGCCGGTGGACGGCGAAGTGGGGCCGATCCCGGCGGAAGTGGGTGAACTGCTGAATGCCGGTAGCCCGCTGGTGACGTTGATCCGCGTACCGGATGCCTACTTCGTGTTTAACCTGCGCGAAGACATTCTGGCTCACGTACGCAAAGGCGATAAGATCCAAATGCGGGTGCCGGCGCTGCAGAACAAAATGATTGAGGCAGAGGTACGCTACATCGCGCCGCTGGGCGATTACGCCACCAAACGCGCCACCCGCGCCACCGGTGACTTCGATCTGAAAACCTTTGAAGTGCGCCTGTATCCGTCACAGCCGGTGGACGGTCTGCGTCCGGGGATGAGCAGCCTATGGCTATGGAAAGAGTAAAGGCCGGTTGGCGCTGCTTCAGCCACGCGTTTGACAACGAGTGCCGCATCGCCTTTCGCAGCCCGGTGGTGCACTGGCTAAGTTGGATCTTCCCGCTGATGCTGTTTGGCCTGATCAGCAGCAACTTCTCGGAAGGCACCTTGCTCGATTTGCCGGTATCGGTGGTGGATAGCGATCACAGCTCTCTGTCCAAATCACTGACCCGCAAGCTGGATGCTGGCTCCCATGCCCACGTCGAAGCCTACGATGGCGGGCTGGATGAATCGCTGCACCGCCTGCGCAGCGCGCAGGATTATGCGCTGCTTTACATCCCGCCGGATTTCGAGGCCAACGCGCTGGCGGGCAAACAGCCGAGTGTGGTGATGTATTACAACGCGCTGTTTTACGGCGCCGGGCTGTATTCCACTCAGGATTTCAGCGGCCTGATGACGGAAATAAACGCCAGCACCCGCAGCATCATCGCCGGGGAGATGGGCAAAACGCTGCCGCCTCTGGCGGACGTCACGCTGTCGTACGGCAGTTTGTTCAACGCCAGCGGCAGCTATATTTATTATCAGCAGTTCGCGGCCACCATTCACCTGCTGCAGCTGTTTGTGGTGACCTGCATGATTTACGTGCTGGCGCGCAGCAAGTCGCTGTTGAAGGCCAGGCCGTTCAGCCTGGCGCTGCTCGGCAAACTGGCGCCTTACACCCTGTGTTTCACCAGCCTGCTGATGGTGGAGATCGCGGCGCTGGTGGGCATTTTTGACGCCCGCGTCAGCGGCAATCCCTTGTTTATGCTGATGATCGCCTTTTTCTACGTGATGGCGGCGCAGAGCGTCGGCCTGCTGCTGTTTACCTTTACCGGCAGCACTATCACTGCCTACAGCCTGATCGGCATCCTGGTGAGTATCGCGTTGACCTTCTCGGGCATGGCAGTGCCGGAGCTATCGATGCCGCTGCCGGCGCGCATTATCTCCAATATCGAGCCGCTGACCCACGCGCTGTACGCCATGTTCGACGTGTTCCTGCGGCAGGTGCCGGCCAGTGCCATCTTCAGCGTCTGTGCGCTGCTGGCGGTCTATCCGCTGGTTACCGCGCTGCTGGTACGTAACCGGCTGTTGCAGCGGTTGTTGAAGGAAGGGGGCGCGGGATGAAGATCTATTGGCAAACCTTTGTCCGGGTGCTGCTTGGCATGCTGGAACGGCCGATGTGGCTGATGCTGCTCCTGTCGTTGTGCATCATGAGCATGGTGTATGCCAACCGCACGGTGTGGGATCTGCCGGTTGGCGTGGTCGATCAGGACCATAGCACCGCCAGCCGCCAGTTGATCCGCCAACTGGACGCCACCTCGAAAATCGCGATCCAGACCTACGACAGCCAGGAGCAGGCCCAGCGAGACCTTGGCTGGCGCAAGCTGTTTGCGGTGATCATCATGCCGGTGGATCTGGAGAAAAAGATCCTGAGCGGGCAGAATATCGTGGTGCCGGTGTACGGCGACGCGACCAACCGCCTGGCCAACGGCCAGATCCAGCAGGACGTAGTGGCGGCTTATCAACAACTGTTGAGCCAGTACAACAACGGGCTGCTGCTGCGCAGCGGTTTCAGCGAACGCCAGGCGCAGGTGATCCTGACGCCGATCGTGGGGCAGACGCTGGACGTGTTCAACCCCGGCATCAGCTTTGCGGCAATCATTTTCCCCGGCCTGCTGGTCATGCTGTTGCAGCACTCGTTGTTGATCGCCTGCATACGCGTCAGCATCGCCATGAAGAGTACGCCGGGCGGTAAAGCACCGTTGGCGGCGCATCTGGGCGGGTTGACGGCGCTGCTGCCGATCTGGTTATTCCTGTCGATCGTGCTGTTTGTGCTGTGGCCGTGGGTGCTGGGCTACCGCCAGACGGCGGGCATCCCGGAAATTCTGTTGCTGACCTTCCCGTTCCTGCTGGCGGTGCTGGGGTTGGGCAAGCTGGTGACCGAGTGCTTGCGCAGCGTCGAGATGATCTACCTGACGCTGGCATTTATCACCACGCCGATATTCTACCTCTCCGGCACCATCTGGCCGCTGCAGGCGATGCCGGGCTGGGTGCGAACCATTTCCTATTGCATCCCCTCCACCTGGGCCACCAAGGCGATAGCCGGGGTTAACCAGATGGGGCTGTCGCTTAACGAAGTGTGGGGCGATGTGGTGATGCTGCTGGTGCTGGGGATTATTTACACCCTGCTGGGCGTCGGCGTGGGCTTTCTGCGCAACAGCGTGGCGTTGCGCAGTCTGTTTCGCAAGCGGAGTGCATAGCTGACGTTGCCGTATTTAGTATTGTGCTGCGGCGACCGACATAACACCTACCAGCCCGGCAATCTGCGCCACCTGTTGCGGCCGCAATGCCTTTTCGCCAAGTCGACGCAGCAGGGCCTCCCGCGCCACGGAGAAGGCTAACGCCTGGCCGAGGATGGCGTGAGCGCACAGAATATTTTCCCGCAGGCCCGGGTCTTCACCGCGGATCGCCGCGACTAACTCGCTAACGGCCTGATGCAGCGGCAAGAACAGGCGCGAATACAAGGCATCGAACTCAGCGCTGGGCTGGAGTTGTTCGCGCGCTAATAGCAGACTGCTTGCTGTCGAGGTTTCAGACCCCAGCAAGGCACGGACGAAATCCTGCATCAGTGTTTGCAAAGCTGCTGCCGGCGATGGTGAGTTTGTCAAAAGACGAGGCAATGCCAGGTGTTCAACGATGCCGTTGGCAACGTGTTCAAGTACCGCTAAATACACACCTTCTTTGCCGCCAAAATGGTACGGAATGGCGGACTGATTCACGCCCGCTTCGTCGGCCAACTGCCGGGTGCGTACGCCTTCCAGCCCCTGTTTGCTGAACAGGCTCAATCCAGCCCGAATAAGCCGCTCCTGGGTTTCGCGGGCTCGTTCACTGAGCCTGTCCTGATCTTGCATGGATTCATCATCTCCTGGTAATAGGTTTGCCTAGCCGTCTGCCTGCATCAACCACGTAGAGTTTTCATTAAGCGCCACACCGCCCGAGTCCCCGACCAATACCGTTCCGCCGATGTTGGCCATGTGCCGACCGAAGGCGCAATTAGGCTCGAAGGCGAAGCACATGCCCGCCTGCAGCGGAAGATCGCGCCCTACGGTCGGCAACCGTTTGAGCTGCGCGTAGCGAGCCGCCTCGGGCAAGGATTCTATGCCAGGTGCCGTCCCGAAGCCTACTGGGCCATAAGGGTTGATGCTATGGACCAAGGGATGTACATGCCAGCCCCCAGAGGCCAATAACGGCTGCTCCATGGCATCGACTACATCGCCGAAGGTATTGCCCGTGCGTAGCGTTTGCAACCCTGCTTCATAGCTCGCCCTGGCCACCTCGGCGGCGCGCAATATCTCCGGGTGCACGTCGCCGATGGCGACAGCAGCCTGGTGCTGTGTTTCCATCATACCGTACAGCGCGAAGATCTCCGACAGCACGAGATCGCCTTCCTGCAACACCCGTGGCGCCTGTGCGCGGTATTGCCAGGCCGGTGGCCCCCAGCCGACATATTCGGGTCCGGAACCCAGCAATAGCTCGGCGGTGTAACCGCCCATCGAAAAGCAGGTTGCGGTCACCGCCGCCACCAGATCCGCTTCGGAAACGCCAGGCCGTGCCGTGGCTCGGAGAGCCTCACACATCGTTTCGCCGATGTGCGCGGCATAGCGCACCAAGGCGAGTTCTTCTTCACTTTTTACCGACGCACGCCGGAAGAATTCACGGTATACCGGGACCCAGGTTACCGTAGGGAGGGCATCGGCCAGCCCTTGAAAGGTACGAGCGGGCATGGCGCCGTCAAAGTAGAACGGCGGATAGGGTTCTAGCCCGATAATGCCGATGCGCGTTCCCTCCAACCGGCGGCTGGCCAGCCAGGCACCGACGTCGGGGCCGGTTTTGCCGACAAACAGCTGCTCCGCGTCGATCCACTGCAAGTCACCGCGCAATGATGCCTGAAGATGATCGGCCACCATCAGTGAGGCGAAAGTGTAAACCCGCGGAGGTTCATCGCCGATAAACACCACGATAGAGCCGGGGCGGTCGTTGGTGAAATAACAATCCGGTGCGAAACCGGCGGGTGCGGCGGCCTCTCGATCGCCATACACGATCAGGGCTGCCAGGTTCTCTGTCTGAATAATGTCGCGTGCCAGTTGCCAGCGGCGGTCACGTTCGGTACGGGATAACGATTTTGGCGGTATCAACATGGTGTGACTCCTTGTTGCGTGTCAGGGAAGTTTGAAATTAATTCATTCAAATGAATTAATCAATGCTTAAATTCTGAACGAAGCGATGAGGTTTCAGATTCTGCGGTTGCAGAGCATTAACAGCCTGTTGGGTTGCGGCGTGGGATTTGTGAGCAGAATCTTCCACAAACGGCGGAAGAGTGAATCAATAAAGGCGCCGGACCCGACGTCTTTATTATTTTAATTATTATTGGTTCGTTTTAATTAAATAATTTAAATCTACAATTAACGTTTTTGATTAATATTGATTTAATTTGACTTTGTTTATTGTTGCTGATAATTATTGTTTGTTGATCGTGTGGTGGTTTGCAGTTAATAAATCTTCGATTAATGTTAATTGAACATATTAAATCATTTATTAAAGGGAAAAATATTATGTCAACAATAAGGGAATTGACGTTAGACGAGATGAAGTTGATTGGCGGTTGCGGGGATGGAAATAACGGCGGTGACCGTGACAGAACCGACCGCGGTGCGCCTGATACCTGCGCAAACAAAACAGGTGCCTACATGATTATTGGGGCATTTACGGGTATGCCTGGCGGCCCGCCTGGGATGCTTGGCATGGCTTTCGCTGGCGCCTTAACCGGGGTTGTTGGTTGTGATATAAATAGGCAGTCAAAGAATAACAGTGATAATAAAGGTGCATTGGATGGCAATAGAAACGCTAATAGCGTAAATGGTCAGTGCCGCTGGTAATTACTCATTTATATTACTTTTAAAGTTTTAAGAATAGGTGCTGACTATGGGGCCAGGAAAGCTCGCCAAGTCTTTTGCTACTTTTATCGGGCTGATGATAACCATGCAGTTGCTTTATCACCCATTATTACTCGCTGGTTCTCCAAGAGAACACGTAGCGAATGCGGCTATTGCTGTTTTTATGGGGTTGGGTGTCAGAAGTTTTTGCCTGATGTGCGTGAGTTTTTATCATTGGTACAACGGAAAGTAATGCGATTTAACGAGAAGCAATAAGATACCGACAGCAGAAAAGTTGTCGGCATCCTTTTGATTTATCCCGCTACCGCACCAGTTCCAACCCCGCTACCCGGCGCCAGTAGCCGTTGCAGTCGGCTTTATCGGCCAAAACCAGCGGTTGTGCACCCTGTTCGTTAGCGCGGAAGCTGTCGATCAGCGCCAGCGTTTCTGCGCTCTGCGGTGAAAGGCGCACGATATCCACCAGCCCCTGCATGCTTTGCAACTCATTGCCGAGGTTATAGCAGTAGCCGCTCATCGTCTGGATGCCGTTGAGTACAAACACCTGCTGTTCTTCCTGCGAACGCATCATCCGCCCTTGCGGGTAGCGGATGCAGCAGGTTTCGCATTCGTCCTTGCCACGGTTCTCCGAACGAGCGGTGAAGCAGCGTGCTGAATAGGCCAGCGGCAGGTGGCCATAACTCAAGACTTCCACTTCGAACTGATGGCGGAAACCCAGCTCGTCGCATTGCGCCAGCAGATTGGCCAGCCAGTCGCGCGAAAGCTCGACCGGCATGCACCAGCGAACCATGCCCTGGCGGTGCAGCAGGCGCAGGGTGTAGGCGTTGTAGCAGTTGAGCGCATGCCCGGCGACGAACGGCAGGCCGCGCTCCGCCGCCATGTTCACCGTGCCCAGATCGTTGGCTTCAATCAGAAACTCGCCGTTCTCCACATAGCGTTTCAGTTCGTTCAGCTCTGACGGCGCTTGCAGCAACGCCAGGGTGGAAATCACCACCTGCTTGCCGCTGCGGGCGATCTCCTGCGCCAGCGTCAGCCAGTCGCCCACCTTCATTTCGCGCCGCTTGGTGCAGACGCTTTCGCCGAGGTAAATAATCTCCGCGCTGCTGTTCACCGCCTGCCGGTAGAACTCCTCAATCTCGGTTTTCGGCCAGTAGTACAGCACCGAGCCTAATGCGTATTTCATGGTTTCTCCTGCTACTGCCATTTGCGGTGATAGGCGCCGAGCGTGGTCTGCGTGCCTTCGGACATCGCGCCGAGGGCCTCCATCCAGCCTGCGTCTGCCCGGTAGGCGGCCGGGTCGGCCTGGCAGCGGTCTATCGCCTGGCGCCAGATGCGCGCCACCTGGCTGACATAGGCCGGGCTGCGCTGGCGCCCTTCAATCTTCACCGAAGCGATATTGGCGGCCAGCAGCTCCGGCAACAGCTCCAGCGTGTTCAGGCTGGTGGGCTCTTCCAGCGCGTGATAACGCACGCCGTCCACCCGATAACGCCCTTTGCACAGCGTCGGATAGCTGGCGTTTTCATCGTCCTGATAACGGTCGATCAGCACGTCGTTCAGACGCGACTCCATGCCCTGTGCGGTTTTCTGCCAGCGCACGTAGCGCGCCGGGGAGCAGGCGCCGGCGGTATTCGGCGATTCGCCGGTCAGGTAGGAAGAGAGGTAGCAGCGCCCTTCGGCCATGATGCACAGGCTGCCGAAAGCGAACACCTCCAGCGGCACCGGGCTGGTGCGCGCCAGCTGTTTGACCTGATGCATCGACAGCACGCGCGGCAGCACGACCCGGCTGACGTCAAAATGGCGCTGATAGAAACGGATCGCCTCTTCGTTGGTGGCGGAAGCCTGCACCGAGACATGGCGTTCCAGCTGCGGATAACGTTCGGCAGCGTATTCCAGCATCGCCAAATCGGCCAGGATCAGCACGTCCGCACCCAGTTGCGCCGCCATGTCCACCGCCCGTTGCCAGCGGCCATAGCCGTCCGGGTGGGCGAAGGTGTTGATGGCGATATGCAGTTTGCGGCGGTGCCGGTGCACGTACTCGACCGCTTCCTGCAGCTTTTTCTCGGTGAAGTTGAGGCCGGCAAAGTGGCGCGCGTTGGTATCGTCTTTCAGGCCGATGTACACGGCGTCTGCGCCGTTATCCACCGCGGCTTTCAGGGCCGGAAGGTTACCGGCGGGACAAAGCAGCTCCATAGATTTATCCTGGTTAACAAGGGCTGTCGGCGGCGGTATTCAACCGGCAAGCGCCCATCGGGGAAGCAATTTTAGTGAAAGCGCGGCGAACAGGTTTTGATTTGAGGCAGCTTCTGGCGTATTGATAAAGCCGGCGGCCAAATGCACTATTTGTTGATATAGACCGCTTCAGGTGCGCGCCGATGTGGCAAAATAGCGCTAGTCTGTGTTGAAAGGAGTGAACGACAGTGTTGGAACAACTACGAGCACGCATTGTGCGCCAAGGGCCGTCGCTGCTGCGCGTACCGCTAAAATTCACGCCGTTTGCCTTGCAGCGGCAGCTTCTGGAACAGGTGCTGGGCTGGCAATTCCGCCAGGCGCTGGCGGATGGCGATTTGGCTTTTCTCGAATCGCGCTGGTTGAAGATCGAAGTTCGCGATCTGGCACTACACTGGTTTATGACGGTAGAAAACGACAAACTGGTTGTCAGCCACCACGCCGAAGCTGATGTCAGCTTCAGCGGCGACGCCAACGATCTGATTCTGATCGCAGCGCGTAAGCAAGATCCCGATACGCTGTTCTTTCAGCGTCGGCTGCAGATTGAAGGGGACACCGAATTGGGCCTGTATGTAAAAAATCTGATGGACGCCATCGAGCTTGAAGCCATGCCTGCGCCGTTGCGCATTGGCCTGCTGCAACTGGCTGAATTTGTGGAAGCAGGATTGCAGGAGGGCACGGCGCAGACTTCCCGTGTGCCGGTAGCATGCTGATTCGCGTAGAAATTCCGGTAGACGCGGCGGGGATTGATGCCCTGCTGCGCCGCGCCTTTGGGCGAGATGACGAGGCAGATCTGGTGCAGCAACTGCGCGAAGACGGCCTGCTGACCCTGGGCATTGTCGCCACCGACGACGAAGGTGGCGTGGTGGGTTATGCCGCGTTCAGCCCGGTTGATGTCGCCGGAGAAGACCGGCAGTGGGTCGGCCTGGCGCCGCTGGCGGTGGATGAAAGCCTGCGTCGCCAGGGGCTGGGTGAAAAGCTGATTTACGAAGGGCTGGATTCCCTGAACGAGTTCAGTTACGCCGCCGTGGTGGTGCTGGGCGATCCGGCTTACTACGGCCGTTTCGGCTTTAAACCGGCCGCTGCCTATGGCCTGCGTTGCCGCTGGCCGGGTGCCGAAGCCGCGTTCCAGGTTTATCCGCTGGCGGAAGACGCGCTGAACGACGTGAGCGGGGCGGTGGAATACTCCGAGCCGTTTAACCGGTTTTAACCTCAGCGCTCGGCAGTAAATAATCCAATGAGGGCGGCGGGTGACTTACCAACCGCTCTTTTTGTATTTTGCTCAGCTGCTTTACCCGATATTCCAGCCTCAGCGCCGTCGAGCGATCCCCCACCCGGCAGTGAAACGCCAGAGTCAGCTCCCCCTTTCCCCGCAACGCCTTGGCGCCTTTGCCCGCCTGATGCTGTGCAAGCCGCCGCGCTACGTCGGTGGTGATGCCGGTATACAGCATGCCGTTCGGCAAACGCAGCATGTAGAGGTGCCAGGTTGGAATGTCCATCATTGGGCCCCAGTTGAGAGTTGAGCGTTACTATAGGCAACGTCAGGCTGCCGCTGAACCCTTTTTTTTCGACATGTTTTAACTTGTTGATTTTAAACATGCTGAATGGGCAGGCTGAAAAAAGCCTTTTTGGGGGAATCCTGGTGTTACTCTTCAATAATCAGCTGATTAGCGCTAATCTTCAACGGTGCACTGCCGTATAGGCAGCTTAGAAAATATTTCCCCACTCCTTGCAGAGATGTCTCATGTTCACTGCTTTGCCGGTGGAATCCGATGTTCTGTCCATTAAAAACAATCTTTCTGAGATCGCCGACTCAGGCGCGGTAGCACAAACAGAATCGCAGAAAAATCTGGGGTTGGGGGATCCACCTGTGTTCTCTACATGGAAGGCATATCGAGTAAAGGCGCGGCGTTTACCGACCTAATACAACCAACGGCCAGCTTTTGCGGATTCAGCAAACATTCTGACGGTTAGCGGTTTTTTAGACTGCTTTACAGGTCTTGCTATGAACCATTTACGGAAAAACCATGAAATTTCCCACGGGTAATAATCCTCGATATTTAACTCTGAAACATCAAGATGGAATTGAGTGGAATATTTGTCTATGGCTAAAGCTAAATCTTCGATCTCTGCAAACTCTTGCAAGACGTCATCGGGTTCAAGTAGAACAGGCTTAAGCCACAGAGTAGTGACTTTGGGCAGTTGTTCCCGAAAGAACATTAAAATATCTTCGTCGGTTACCATATTTTATCGTTTCCTCTGGCTATCCGATTGTAAGTCGCTGTAGCTTTAAATGCGATGGAAGAAACATCGTACATAAGAATCGCCCACCCGAGTACTGGAACAGTGCGGCCAACAAAAGCACCCAGATTATTCACAAATTTTGGCTTTAGGGTTTTGATACTGGCATTGGTGAACGTAGGGAGACGAAAAGGGAGTTCGATATTTAAATAGCGTCTGGCTGTTTCTGAGGCTATCGATGTACCTTTGGTCGCTCCGGCGAACTTCCCTCTTGTTGGGCGGGTTGGTTGCCCAATAATGATGCTGGCTGCAGCTGCAATATCGGATGCCCCGCATTGCTCATTTACGGCGTCAAGGAAAACCCAAAAGAAGAGCTCCCCCGCTGAAAGATTTGAAATTCCTCTATAAAAGTATGTCCCGCCCAGTTCCTCAACCGTATCCATAACTTTTCCTTGTCAATTTAGTTGTTGCCTAACCAATAGTGTACTGCCGTAAAGGTCGTTTCAAAACCGATGGAAATGTAATTGCATTTTGCTATCTTTCATTAAGTTTAACGTATTTATACTGTGGCTTGAAAAGATCAAGGTTACGACAGACAATGCATTAAATTCCATGGCTATTTATTAATTAGCAAGATTATTAAATCTCATATAAACTAAAATAAACTTGGCAGTCTTTTTTGGTGGCATTGTTATTTAAAATAAACCTGAAAAACAAGGTAAGATAAGGTTTGTTTTTATATGTGTGAATTTATTTAAGTTTATGATATTTATGTAATTTAATGAAAAATAAGATATGATTGTTTAATTAAAAGCATTAACTCTAATTAATTTAATGATTTTTTTATTGAGGATTAAATTACAAGGTAATAAATTGATTTCACTCTCAGGGCATGAGAGCAAGTTAATTAATCACTCAATTAAATGGAGTTACTATGAAATACTTTCTGATAGGCGCTTTACTGTTAGCCGCTAACGGTTCTGCTTTTGCTGTTGAGCTCTCTAAGTTTGACCGTGTAGAGCATAAAGAAAATATAATTTGTTTCCCAAATGGTGAATGTCTCGATATTGATGATCCAGGTCACCACCCATAATAAATAATAATGCAATGCGTTAACTTGTGTCTCACTCGGCAGTATCCTGAGGTTGTCGAGTTATACACAATTTCAAAGCCATCAACTTGATACGCCGAGTTGATGGCTTTGTTGTTTTTGTCGACGCTGCAGCCCTTCCATAATCGATATAAGATAGCGCCACTGAAGGGGAGAAGTGATGTGAACAATCTTGAACAACAGCAGCTTATTACTCATTTTATCGGCAAGCAGCATGTGCTGACGCTGTGCGCCGGCAACGGCCTGGACATGTGGTGCGCCAACTGTTTTTACGTGTTTGACGCCGAGCAGATGGCGTTGTGGTTGATGACCGAAACCCACACCCGCCACGGCGAGCTGATGCTGCAAAATGCCCGTGTCGTGGGCACTATTGCGCCGAAGCCAAAGACCATCGCGCTGATCCGCGGCGTGCAGTACAGCGCTGAGGCGGTGATGCTGAGCGGTGATGAAGAGGCGCTGGCGCGCGCCCGTTACTGCAAGCGGTTCCCGATTGCCAAAGTGATGAAAGCGCCGGTGTGGCAGCTGAATTTGCAGGAAGTGAAGATGACCGACAATACTCTTGGATTTGGTAAGAAACTGCATTGGACGCGGGCCTGAGTACAACACACTATACTTTTTCAGAGTCATCCATCGGTGGGAGAGTTTATGGCACGGGTATTAATCGTAGGGTCCACCGGGCTGGTGGGCAGCGAGCTGTTGCAACAGTTGCAAGGCGATCCGCAGGTGACGGCGATTGTGGCACCGACGCGTCAACCGCTGTCCGCAAACGAAAAAACAGATAACCCCGTGGGTGAGGATCTGTTCGCGTTGCTGAGCGGCCTACAGTCTCCAGTCGATATTATTTTCTGCTGTCTGGGCACTACCCGTAAAGCGGCCGGCAGCGATGCCAATTTCCGCTATGTCGATTATCAGTTAGTCGTCGAAAGCGCGCTAACCGGGCGGCGGTTGGGGGCGCAGCATTGTTTGGTCGTCAGCGCCGTGGGGGCTAACCCGCGTTCGTCATTCCTCTACAACCGTACCAAAGGCGAAATGGAGCAGGCGCTGCGTGAGCAGAACTGGCCACGCCTGACGCTGGTGCGCCCCTCAATGCTGTTGGGCAATCGCCCGTCGCCGCGCTTGATGGAGCGGCTCACCGCACCGCTGTTCAAACTGTTACCGGGCAAGTGGCGCTCGGTTGCCGCCAAAGACGTGGCGCAGACTCTGCTGGAGCAGGCGTTCAGCCCCGGCAGCGGCGTTACGGTGCTGGAGTCCGATCGGTTGCATCGTTATGGCAACGTACACTGAGATTATCGAAAGCCAGTTCCATGCCCGGCGGCAGTTCGTTGTCCATCAGCCATAAATCGAGATGATGGCTGATATGCGTCAGCAGCGTGCGGCCTGGCTGCAAACGTTGTTGTGTTTCCTGAGCGCGGGTCAGATCGTTATGATTGCGCGGCGCCTGGGGTTGTGGCGGCAGGCTGCAATCGAGCACCAGCAGATCCAGCGTTATTTTGCGCAGGAAAGCCTCGGTGTCCGGCGGTAGGCCGACGGTATCCGTCAGATAGGCCAGCGCGTAGCCTTCTGCCTGGACCAGATAACCCAACGTCGGTTTGGAATGTTGCAACGGCAGCGGGGTGATATGCAGCCCACCTAGTTCAACCGTCTCGAAGGGGGTTAACGGCGGTTGAAACGCCAGAATACCGGGGTGTTTAAACAGATCGTCGCAGCCTTGTTCATCCGCCGGGCCGTACACCGGAATGAAATTTCCGCACCCCCAGCGCAAAGGAAATAACCCCTGAACGTGATCCATGTGGTAATGTGTCAGTAAAAAACGTTGAATTTCCCCCGCCGAAAAGCGCCGTTCCAGCGACGGCAATCCCGCATCCAGCAAGGTCGTTTCCCCCTGAAATTTGAGCATCGCACTGCATGGCCGTCGCCGGAATGCCGGTTCGCGCCGCGCCCGCTGGCACACCAGGCAATCGCAACCGAAAACCGGGATCTGCTGGGCACCGCCGGTGCCGAGAAACGTCAATTGCATACTTCCTCCCCGCTTAAAGATACTTCTCCGCAAAGGCGTTGATATCGCGGAAATCCGCCAGTCGTTCCTGCAATGTCTGATGATCCCAGTGCCACCATTGGCTGCGTTCGATGCGTTCAATCAAGGCATCGTCAAAGCGCATGCCGATCTTTTTAGCCGCCACGCCGGCGACGATCGCATAAGGTTCGACGTTTTTGGTCACTACCGCCGCGCTGCCGATCACCGCGCCGTTGCCGACGCTCACACCGGGCATCAGGATGGCGTTATGGCCGATCCACACGTCGTGGCCGACGGTGACGTGGTGCTCGCGCCGCCAGTCGAAGAAAGCCTCGTCATCTTCCCCCAGACCGTACTCGGAAGCGCGATAGGTGAAGTGGTGCTGGGCGATGCGCTGGTAGGTTGGGTGGTTGCCGGGATTGATGCGTGCGTAAGAGGCGATCGACACAAACTTGCCGAGGGTGGCGTAAAAAATCTGGTTGTGCCCGGCGGTATAAGAATAGTCGCCCATTTCCACTTCTTCGAGGATCGCATCGTCGGCCACATGTACGTACTGGCCGAGCCGGGTGCGGTTAAGGATCACGTTGTCGCCGATTCTCGGTTGTGCAAAGTCGTTCATTGCGTGGCGTCCTGGGGGTGTTTGGTTGAAGCCGGTAACAGCGCCAGCAGCGCCGTCAGGGTGTCTTGCAGGTCGCCATCGTTCGCCAGCAGGCGGCAACCGGCGGGCAGTTTTTGCTGGTACTCTGCCGCCCGCGCCAGCCGTTGTTCGATTTGCGCGGCGTCTTCACGTCCACGGTTTTGCAGGCGTTGGCGCAGCACGTCGGTGCTGACCTGCAGGCAGACCGGCAACAGCTGCGCACCGTAGCGCTGCTGCGCCTGCGGCAGATGGGCGCGCGAACCGTTGACCACCACGTCGATCCCTTGCAACAGCCAAAGATCCACCTCGATCCCAAACGCGTAATGGTGCTGGTGCGCCTGCCAGTCGAGAGCGAACAGTCCCTTGGCGCGGCGGCGCAGAAACTCAGGCTCGCTGAGCGCAATATGGTTTTCACAGCCGGCATCCGCCGGCCGGGTGATATAACGGTGCGCCACCAGCGGCGCACTGTCGGCATCGGCCCTAAGCTGCGCAAGCAGGCTGTCTTTGCCGGAGCCGGAAGGCCCCATCAAATAGATAAGCTGCGCCATCAGAACACCTGCTTGCCCTGGCGCCAGACGTTCTGCACGTAGATGTGCTCGCCGTGCGGCCGCGCCAACACCAGATCCGCCCGCAGCCCCTCGGCGATGGAGCCGCGATCGTGCAGATCCAGCGCCTTCGCCGGGTTGCTGGTGATCATCTGCACCGCTTGCGGCAGGCCGTAGCCGTTACGTTCGTCGGCTGCGATGCGGAATGCCGCATCCAGCAGGCTGGCCGGGTAATAGTCGGAAGACAGAATATCCAACACCCCCAGCGCCGCCAGATGGTGCGCCGCCACGTTGCCGGAATGGGATCCGCCGCGCACGATGTTCGGTGCGCCCATCAGGACCTGCAACCCCTGCCGGTGCGAGGCGCGGGCTGCGTCCTCGGTGGTCGGGAACTCGGCAATCGCGCTGCCCAGCGCGCAGGACTCGGCCACGTGTTCGGCAGTGGCGTCGTCGTGGCTGGCGAGGGAAATTTTACGCACCCGGCAGTGGGCGGCGATCGCCTCGCGGTTCGGCGTGGCCCAGCGGGCGGAAAGCCCGATCTGCTGCTCTTCGTACTCGCTCATCTGTTGGTCATTGAGATGATATTTGCCCTGATAATACTCACGGTATTTTTCACGCGAGGCGAACTGGCGCTGGCCCGGCGAATGGTCCATCAGCGACACCAGCGATACCCCCGGTTTGTCCATCAACTGTTCGAACAGCGACAGGGTGCTCTCGTTCGGCAGCTCGCAGCGCAGGTGCAGCCGGTGCTCGGCGCGGTTGACCCCGGCGCGCTGGCTGTGGATCACCGCGTCGATCATTTTTTGCAGGTTCTCCAGCCGGTGGCCGCCGTCGCGCACATCGCCGATCGCCACTGCGTCCAGCACCGTGGTGATGCCGTTGGCGACCATCAGCGCATCATGGCTGCTCATTGCCGAATGCGCCGGCCAGTCGACGTTGGGCCGCGGGGTGAAAAACTTGTCCAGATTGTCGGTGTGCAACTCAATCAACCCCGGCAGCAGCCAGCCGCCTTCACCGTTCAGCGCCTGCGGCAGCTGGCTCGGCGTATCGGCGAAGCTGCGGATCACGCCGTCGTTAATCTCCAGCGAACCCTCGACAATCTGGTCTGCCAGCACCAGTTTCACGTTATTGATGATCATCAGAAGATCTCCAGCGCCTGGGGCGCTTGCATGTCGTATAACCGGTCGGCGACCTGTTGGCGAACGCCTTCGTCATGGAAAATGCCGACGATCGCTGCGCCGCGCTGTTTGGCCTGTTCTATCAGGCCGACCACCGCCGCGCTGTTGCGGCTGTCGAGTGACGCCGTGGGTTCGTCGAGCAGCAAAATCGGGTAGTCGACAATAAAGCCGCGTGCGATATTCACCCGCTGCTGTTCACCGCCGGAGAAGGTCGAGGGCGCCAACTGCCACAGGCGCTGCGGCACGTTGAGCTGGTTGAGCAGCGTCTCGGCGCGCTCGCGGCATTCGGCACGGTCGACGCCCTGTTCCAACAGCGGTTGCATCACCACGTCCAGCGCGCTGATGCGTGGGATCACCCGCAGAAACTGGCTGACCCAGCCGAGGGTGTGGCGGCGGACCGCCAGGATCTGGCGCGCCTCGGCCTGCACCATGTCCAGCCATTCGCCCTGATGATTGACCCAGATATGGCCGCTGTCGGGCAGGTAGTTGGCATACAGCGAGCGCAGCAGGGTGGATTTACCGCTGCCGGAGTGGCCATGCAGCACCACGCATTCGCCGCTGCTGACCGTCATGTTGGCGTCATGCAGCACCGGCAGGCGCGTGCCGTGCTGCTGGTGGAGCACGAAGGTTTTGCTGAGGTGTTCAACCCGGATTTGAATCGTCATTGTTATCCCCTAGTGTTACGACAGCACCGAAGAAACCAGCAGCTGGGTATAAGGATGGTGCGGATCGTCCAGCACCCGGTCGGTCAGGCCACTTTCCACTACCTGGCCCTCTTTCATCACCAGCAGCCGGTGCGCCAGCAGGCGCGCCACGCCCAGATCGTGGGTGACGATCACCGCCGCCAACTGCATTTCCACCACCAGATTGCGCAGCAGATCGAGCAACCGCGCCTGCACCGAGACGTCCAGCCCGCCGGTCGGCTCGTCCATGAACACCAGTTTCGGGTGGGTCACCAGATTGCGGGCGATTTGCAGCCGCTGCTGCATGCCGCCGGAGAAGGTGGTCGGCAGATCGTCAAGGCGCGACACCGGGATCTCCACGTCCTCCAGCCACTGGGCAGCCTGGCGGCGGATGTCGCCGTAGTGACGCTGGCCGATGGCCATCAGCCGTTCGCCGATGTTGCCACCGGCGGATACTTTGGGCCGCAGCCCGTCGAGCGGGTGCTGATGCACTACGCCCCAGTCGGTGCGCAGAAGGCGGCGGCGATCGCTCTCCGCCATCGCGTACAGGTCGTGCTGTTGCCCGGCCTGCGGGCGATAGAGGATCTGCCCGTGCTGCGGCGCCAGCCGTGCGGAGATGGATTTCAGCAGCGTGGTTTTACCGGAGCCGGACTCGCCGACGATGCCCAGCACTTCGCCGGGGTAGATATCGAAAGAGACGTCGCTAAAACCTTTGCCCGGCGCGTACAAATGGGTGAGGTTGGCCACCGACAACAGCGGCGTGGTGCTCAGGGGTTGGGAAATCATCAGTGCTGCGCCTCTTGCGAAGGTTGCGCCAGCTGCTGCCGGCAGTAGTCGGTGTCTGAGCAGACGAACATGCGGTTGCCCTGGTCGTCGAGCACCACCTCATCCAGATAGCTGTGGCGCGAGCCGCACAGCGCGCAGGGTTCATCCCACTTTTGCACGCTGAACGGATGGTCGTCGAAGTCCAGGCTTTCCACCTTGGTGAACGGTGGCAGGGCGTAGATGCGCTTCTCGCGCCCGGCGCCGAACAGTTGCAGCGCCGGCATCATGTGCATTTTCGGGTTGTCGAATTTCGGGATCGGCGAAGGGTCCATCACGTAACGATCGTTGACCTTCACCGGATAGGCGTAGGTGGTGGCGATATGGCCGTAGCGCGCAATGTCCTCGTACAACTTCACCTGCATCACGCCGTACTCTTCCAGCGCGTGCATTTTGCGGGTCTCGGTTTCGCGCGGTTCGATAAAGCGCAGCGGTTCCGGGATCGGCACCTGATAAATCAGGATCTGGTCTTCGTGCAGCGCCGTTTCCGGAATGCGGTGCCGGGTCTGGATCAGCGTGGCTTCCGGCGTGCGTTCGGTGGTGGCTACCCCGGCAACGCGCTGGAAGAAGCGGCGAATGGACACCGCGTTGGTGGTGTCGTCGGCGCCCTGGTCAATCACCTTCAGCACGTCGGCGCGGCCAATCACGCTGGCGGTCAGCTGAATGCCGCCGGTGCCCCAGCCGTAAGGCATCGGCATCTCGCGGCCGCCGAACGGCACCTGATAGCCGGGGATCGCCACGGCTTTAAGGATGGCGCGACGGATCATGCGTTTGGTTTGTTCGTCGAGATAGCCAAGGTTATAGCCGGTCAATACTTCACTCATTGCGGGCCTCCTGACGCTCGCTGAACTCCTGCCGCAGGCGCTTGAGCAGCTCCAGCTCGGCCTGGAAGTCAACGTAGTGCGGCAGTTTGAGGTGGGAAACGAAGCCGGCGGCTTCGACGTTGTCGGCATGGGCCAGCACGAACTCTTCATCCTGCGCCGGGCTGGCGACGCCTTCCTGGTACTCGGGGCTTTGCAGTGCGCGGTCCACCAGCGCCATGCTCATCGCTTTACGCTCGGCGCGGCCAAACACCAGGCCATAACCGCGGGTGAAGTGCGGCGGCCGGTCTTCCGGGTCGACAAAGCCGTTGACCATTTCACATTCGGTCAGCAGGATTTCGCCGATATCTACCGCGAAACCCAGCTCTTCAGGCACGATCTCCAGCGAAACGTAGCCGGTCCGGATCTCGCCGGCGAACGGGTGGGTACGGCCGTAGCCGCGCTGGGTGGAATAGCTCAGTGCCAGCAGGAAACCTTCGTCACCGCGCACCAGCTGTTGCAGCCGCGCCGAGCGTGAACAAGGGTAAACCGGCGGGTTGCGGGTGATGTCGTCCGGCACGCTGCCGTCGTCTTGTTCCGCCAGCGCCAATTGTTGTTGGCTGAGCAAATCAAACACGTGGGCGCAATTTTCCGGCAGCGGTTCGTCGGCCTGCGGCGCGCGCGGTGTTTCACCTTCCGCCAGCAGGGCAAAATCCAGCAGCCGGTGGGTGTAATCGTAGGTTGGGCCCAGCACCTGCCCGCCGGGTAAATCCTTGTAAACCGCCGAGATACGGCGTTCCAGCCGCATGTTTTCGGTCGCCAGCGGTTCGCTGACCGCCAGACGCGGCAAGGTGGTGCGGTAGGCACGCAGCAGGAAAATCGCCTCGACCAGATCGCCGCTCGCCTGCTTGATGGCCAGCGCGGCCAGTTCGGGATCGTAAATGCCGCCTTCGGTCATCACCCGATCCACCGCCAGCCCCAGTTGCTGTTCAATCTGCTGGGTGCCGAGCGCCGGCACGCCGTCGTCGCCGCGCCGCAGCTGTTCCTGTAACTGATGGGCGGCCTCAATGGCTTTTTCGCCCCCTTTAACGGCTACGTACATCAGCACACCTCCACGCGGGTGGTCCGCGGCAGCGCCAGCAGGCGATCGCCGCAGGTCAGCAAAATATCCAGCCCCAGCGGAAAGCGCAGCGGGCGGTTAATGAGAAAATCCAGCAGCGCCGGCGGCAACTGCGGTGAAACCTGGCGTTGGCGCTCAATGCCGGGGCCGGTCAGGCGCAGCGGGGTGCCTTGTTCCAGCCCATTGAGCTGCACGATGACCGTGGCGCCGAATTCCGGCGAGATTTCACTGCCGTGCGGCAGCGCCAGTAAATCGGCGGCCTGCAACTGTGTATCGAACAGGGCAAAACAGACTTCTTCAGGCTGTGCCGCCAAGGGCGCACCGCTGTGGAAACGTATGTTTGTTAGCACTTGCTCACTTTTAAAGGCTTCACACAGCTGGATCGGGGTTTCCTGATCCGCCAGCGTCAGCAACGCGGCGGTGCTGGCGGCGTTCAGAGCGCCCCAGACCGGGCCGCCTTGCAGCGTGACGGTATAGCCAGGTTCGCTTAATGCCTTGAGAATCAGGCGAAAAGCGTGCTGCGATTGGTCTATCGGCTGTTCAAATCCGGTTAACAGGCTCATCGATTAATCCCCCCGCACCAGCGTAAAGAAGTCGACCCGGCTGGAGGCGACAGAGCGGGCACGCAGCTGGCGTTGTTCGTGCAGCAGCGCGGCCAGCGGTTCAATCAACCGCTGTTGCAGCAATTCGGTTTGATCCGGCTGTTGCAGCAGGGCGTCCGCCAGCGCGCAGAGTTCGGCATGCGCCTTGTCGCGCCCGGCGATATAGCTGTAGCCATAGCCGCCGTTTTCCAGTTGCACCACCGCACGGGTGACGGTCATGTCGCCCAGCACAAAGCGGCGGCCGGTGGCGCCCATGCGCCCTTGCAGTTGCGCCAGGCCAATCTCCGGCGCGCGAATGCTTTGGTAGCGCGGGCTGAGGTTCAGCGCCTGCCAGTGGCTGCGCAGCTGGGCCGGTTGGCTGTGCGCCAGTACCGACATCCAGCGTTGTCTCGGCTGTAAGGCTTGCATTTAGTGCTCCATCGTCAGTTCAATCATGTCGGCGCGCGCCAGGCTGACGGAGTATTCCGCCACGTTGTCTCTGCCGGTGCAGACGTTCAGAGTGCGCACGCACAGCAGCGGCGCGTGGGTAGCTATCTCAAGCAGCCGGCTCTCTTTGGCCTGGGCCCGGCGGGCGCTGATTCGCGTCTGGCTGCGGGTCAGCGGCTGGTGAATATGCTGTTCGATAAACTCGTGCAGGGAGCCGCTGTGGAACTGTTGCAAGGCCGGCCACCAGTCCAGATCGGGCAGATAATGGTCGATCAGGCTCATCGGCACGCCGTTGACCCGGCGCAGGGTGCGCAGGTGGATCACCGTTTCGCCTTCTTCACGCGATAGCGCGCTGGCGATATGCCCATTGCACGGGCGTAACACAGCGAGTAAGCGCTCACTGGTGGGGTGGCTGCCCTGCTCGAACAGGTTCTGGCTAAAGCGGGTATTGGCATGCAGCGGGTAGTCATAGGGGCGCATCAGCACCAATATGCCGATGCCGTGCCGGCGCTGCAGCCAGCCGCGATCCACCAGCTGATCCACTGCGCGGCGCAGGGTATGGCGATTGACCTGGTAGCGATCCGCCAACTGTTGCTCGGAAGGCAGATAGTCGCCACAGCGGTATTGGGTGCGTAACTCTTGTTCCAGCTGCGCGGCGATCTGCTGGTAACGGGTAGGAAAACTGGTCGGATGTCTAGATAAGTCCATCATAATAAAAACCTCGGCGTGCCGGATACCCATTAAACTTTATGATTTATCAGGATTTCTTACAGTACTGGTGCTTACCCTATGACTTTCAAATTGCAGCTAGGCGGCCAGCTCGCTTATCACCAGGCGCTTACTTTAGTAAGTCACTGGGATGAGTGAGTGCAGCTAACAACGCTACGGCTTTAAAGGTGACGGGTATGCCCTGTGGCTTTCAAGTTGGCATTATGTTGCCGCCGCCAGATGACAATCGCGTTACGCGCCGGTGGCGAACAGATGAACTATTTTGGACAGGCCGATGATGCGCAGGGGCCGGCGGCGCGCTAAGCTGGCGTTATCGATGCACTGACCTGAGCCACCCCTATGCCGCAACCTTTAACCGCTTCTGAAAATACTTCCCGCGCCTGGCCGCTGTGGAAACCGATCCTGTTCTTGCTGGTGGTGGCTATCGGCCTCTACTACGTCAAATGGCAGCCTTATTACGGCAAAGCCTTTTTGGCGGCGGACACGCACTCCATCGGCAAATCGATTCTGGCCAATACCGACAGCAGCCCGTGGCTGGCGGCCTGGCACTATGCGCTGGTGTATTTCACTGCGGTGTGGAAGGCGGCGGTGCTCGGCGTGTTGCTGGGATCGCTGGTGCAAGTGCTGATCCCACGCGACTGGCTGCTACGCACCCTGGGCCACCCGCGTTTCTCCGGCACTCTGCTGGGCGCTGCGATCGCGCTGCCGGGTATGATGTGTACCTGCTGTGCTGCACCGGTGGCCGCCGGGCTGCGGCGTCAGTCGGTCTCCAGCGGCGCGGCGATGGCGTTCTGGTTGAGCAACCCGGTGTTGAATCCAGCAACCTTAATTTTTATGGGCTTTGTGCTCGGCTGGCCGTTTGCCGCTATTCGGCTGGTGGCTGGGGTGATTATGGTGCTGGGCGTCGCCTGGCTGGTACAACGGGTCACCGCCAGGGATCCGCAGCCGGCCGCGCTGCAACCGCCGGCGGTGCCGCAGGTGAGAAGCGAGGATCGGCCGTTTCTCGGTCGCTGGTTGAAAGCGCTGTGGGCGCTGTTTTGGGCGACTATTCCCGTTTACATTGTGGCGGTGCTGGCGCTGGGTGCGGCGCGTGTGTGGCTGTTCCCGCACGCCGATGGGGCGATAGACAATAGCCTGCTGTGGATTATCGCCCTGGCGATCGCCGGTTGCCTGTTCGTGATCCCCACCGCCGCGGAAATCCCGATTGTGCAGACCATGATGCTGGCGGGCATGGGCACCGGCCCGGCGCTGGCGCTGCTGATGACCCTGCCGGCGGTCAGCCTGCCTTCATTGCTGATGCTGAACAAAGTCTTCTCCGCCAAAGCGCTGTGCCTGACCGCATTGCTGGTGGTGTTGTGCGGGATCGCAACGGGTCTGGTGGGGATGGGGTTGATGTAAGCCATTCGGATGTGGAAAAAAGAATGGCTATATTCAAAGCGAAAATCAGGACTCGTTATCGATGATAACGTTGGGTTGTACTCGCTCGGAGCTGAACTGACAGTTTCTGCGGTATCTGGCAGTCGGCTTTGAGCGAGGAGCGGATATTCCTATTTACTTTACTTTTAGCTGTTTGGTATAAATTTTATCGACAGGAAAACAGATAAAGCCTCAACCTAAGAAAGGGATTAGAATGATTAAATTGACCGGTCGTTTAGTATGCACAAGCGTCTATGAGGCAGATCTTGTTCGCCAGTATCTTCCTGAGCATAAGAGACTTACAAAAGAGGAATCTGGATGTATTTCTTTTGAAGTCACTGAAACAACGGATCCTCTGATCTGGAAAGTTGAAGAACTATTCAAAGATCAGGCTACCTTCGATGCTCATCAGAATAGAACCAAAGCTTCAGTGTGGGGAAATGAAACCAGCACTATCGCTCGTGAATATGAAATATTTGAAGTTGAATAGCCGTACAGCTTATGATTTTTAGAATGACCGCATCCGATACAAAACAGACAAGCGCGTAGCTTGTATTTCGCTAAGAGCGGAAAGTGGAAATCTACTTTGAAATAGTTCAACCTGCATATAGGTTGAATCTCGATATTAGCGAGATATTTAGAATGTCACTTACACCCAGTTATAAACACCTTATGACCAATTAAGTAGTTTAAGATTTATCATAACGTATTCTTTTTTGCATGTAGAGTTAATCAAATAAGGATTTTCACTATTCAAAAGGATAGGGTAATCATCATTAAAATCATCGGTGTAGGCTGCATGCCATTTTGTTGACACTCCTGTACCCTTTATTCTTCTCACTTTCTCTTCATTCCTGCAGTGGGCACCTCCAATCCAACCACCAAATAAACCTTTGGATAACGGGGTTCCTATGACTTCAACATTAAGATTTACAGCATCTAGAATTTTAGATGCTAGCAACTCAGGTGCAGCAGTGGCAATTATAACTCGCCGGCCTTCTTTTAAATGTTTTAAAATCTCCTTAAATCCATCATCAAACCACCTGACACTATTTATTTTCCCATCTCTAATTTTAGATGAAAACGAAGAGAAACTGTCTATCATTTCTCTTTCATTCATCCTGAAAGATGCGACAAATAATAGCATGTTTGCACCAATTAATTTGAATTTCTTGGATTTCAGAAAAACCAGAGCTATGGGGGCCAAGATGGCCGCACACAAGAACCTTAACTTCCCGGACTTAAACCTCATCAACATCCAAGCTTTGGTAGAATCGCCAGACAAGAGAGTCTTATCCAAATCAAAAATAACAACTTTACTCATAAATACCTCGTACAGTTTGCATAAACTTAAAATTGTTATTTCTATGAAATTGACTATGAAGAAGATAGAGAGAGTCAGCAACTACATTTTAAGGCACCATTGCCCGCTCCCGACACAGACCCGCCTGCTAGATTGGCTTTATGCTGTAGTTGTGTCAGGTCGAGTCTGGGCTAATACATGTTGAGCCGTGTGTTGTTGGGTCAACGCAGCTTATGCACCACCTGGTTAGCGCTGCCGCGCCAGATCAGCGCCGGGTCTTTCAGATCCTGCACAAACTTGCCGTCAATCAATACGTTAATCCTGTCCACCACCTGCATCTGCTGCGAATCCAGCTCCGCCAGCCTGTAGCCGGTCCATAGCCAGATATCCTTGCCGGGGCACTCGGCGCGTACCCGTTTCACCAGTTGCAAAATCGACGGGACGTTGGCCGGGTGCAGTGGATCGCCACCGGACAGCGACAACCCCTGACGCGGAATGCGTGCATCGTTGAGATCGGCAATCAGCCGGTCTTCCATTTCCTGAGTAAAAGGCTGGCCGGAGTTCAGCCGCCAGGTACTTTTGTTGTAACAGCCGACGCATTGGTGCACACAACCGGCGACAAACAGCGTGCAGCGGGTACCGGGGCCGTTGACCACATCGATAGGGTAGTACTGGTGATAATTCATGTGAGGCCTGCCCATCAGGCTATTTTACTGGCCATTTTGCCTCCGGGCAGTGCTGCAAATCCTCACGTACTGCGTGTACGCTCCGGTTTGTGCGCGCTGGCCGAAGACAAACTGGCTGCGACAATCACGCCTGATGAACAGGCTTCTGCATAGGCTGCACGGCGCTTTTCAGCCGAGCTGCCCATTGCCGAGGTGTTTCACCCGGCGCTTCACCTCTTCCTGCTTGCCGGCGTTGAACGGCCTGGCATCCGGGCTGCCGAGGTAGCCGCACACCCGGCGGGTGACCGACACCTTGGACGGCTCGTGATTGCCGCATTTCGGGCAGGTAAAGCCCTTGCTGGTACAGGCGAATTCACCGGTAAAGCCGCACTCGTAGCACTCATCTATCGGCGTGTTGGTGCCGTAATAAGGCACGCGGCTGTAGCTGTAATCCCACACGTCTTCCAGCGCTTTTAAATTGTGTTGCAGGTTGGGGTATTCGCCGTAACAGATGAAACCGCCGTTGGCCAAGGGGGGATAGGGCGCCTCAAAGTCCAGTTTGTCGTACGGATTGACCTTTTTCTCCACGTCGAGATGGAAGCTGTTGGTGTAATAACCTTTGTCGGTCACGCCCGGCACCACGCCGAAATCGGCGGTGTCCAGCCGGCAGAAGCGATCGCACAGGTTCTCGCTTGGCGTGCTGTACAGGCTAAAACCGTAGCCGGTCTCTTCTTTCCAACTGTCGGTCGCGGTGCGCAGGCGTTCAACGATGGCGACCGCTTTGGCGCGCAGCGCGGCATTGTCGTAAACGTGAGTGCCGTTGCCGAACAGTGCGTTGATGGTTTCATGCAGGCCGATATAGCCCAGCGAGATCGACGCGCGGCCATTTTTGAAGATGTCGGCGATATTGTCGTCCGCCTTCAGCCGTACGCCGCAGGCACCTTCCATATACAGGATCGGGGCAACACGCGCCTTGATGCCTTCCAGGCGCGCGATACGCGTCATCAGCGCCTTTTTCGCCAGCAGCAGCCGCTGGTCCAGCAGACGCCAGAAACGCGTCTCGTCGCCGGCCGCTTCCAGCGCGATACGCGGCAGGTTCAGGCTGATCACGCCGATATTATTGCGGCCGTCGTGCACCAGTTCGCCACCTTCCTCGTAGGTGCCGAGGAAGCTGCGGCAGCCCATCGGTGTCTTGAACGAGCCGGTGACCTTCACCACCTGATCGTAATTGAGAATATCCGGGTACATGCGCTTGCTGGCGCATTCCAGCGCCAGCTGTTTGATGTCGTAATTCGGGTCGCCGTACTGGTGGTTCAGGCCGTCGCGGATGGCGAACACCAGTTTGGGGAATACCGCCGTCTTGCGGTTCTTGCCCAGCCCGGCGATACGGTTTTTCAGGATTGAACGCTGAATCAGCCTCGATTCCCAACAGGTGCCCAGGCCGAAGCCGAAGGTGACGAACGGCGTTTGGCCGTTGGCGGTGTGCAGGGTGTTGACCTCGTATTCCAGCGACTGGAAGGCGTCGTAACACTCTTTCTCGGTGCGCGCCATCGCATAGCCCTGCGCGTCCGGGATTTTCCACTGTTCGGCCACCTGGCGGTGTTTTTCGAAGCTTTCGCTGACGAAGGGCGCGAGGATCTCGTCGATGCGGTTAATGGTGGTACCGCCATAAATATGGCTGGCCACCTGCGCGATAATTTGGGCGGTCACGGCGGTGGCGGTGGAGATCGATTTCGGCGGTTCGATCTCGGCATTGCCCATCTTGAAGCCGTTGGTCAGCATGCCTTTCAGATCGATCAGCATGCAGTTGAACATCGGGAAGAACGGCGAATAGTCGAGATCGTGGTAGTGGATCTCGCCGCGCTCATGCGCCAGCACCACGTCGCGCGGCAGAATGTGCTGCTTGGCGTAGTGTTTGGCGACGATCCCGGCCAGCAGATCGCGCTGGGTGGGGATCACCTTGCTGTCTTTATTGGCGTTCTCGTTCAGCAAGGCCATATTGCTTTGTTCGACCAGGCCGCGGATCTCCTGGTTCAGCCGCCCGCGCAGCTCGCGGGCTACGTCGCGATCGTGGCGATATTCGATATAGGCGCGCGCCAGCTGCTTGTATTCGCCGGCCATCAGCTGATTTTCCACCGCCTGCTGAATGTCATGGATATCCACGCGCGGCTGTTGCGCCATCTGTTGAGCGACCACGCGGGCCACGGTTGCGCAGTAATCGGCATCGACAACCCCGACGGCCAGCGCGGCCCGTTCGATAGCCTGCCCAATACGTGCCTCGTCAAAAGAGACCTGACAACCGTCCCGTTTAATCACTACTGGTTTCACGTTTCGACTCCTTGTTCCCCGAAGGATAGGTTATCCACAGGGTAACGCCGCAGCGCGCAAGGGCTACGGCGGCGTGTGGATGAATTTGTGGATAACTACTATATATAGGTAATTTGCTTTCTTTACGCACTATATATAGATATTGGCGGGGGTCTTTTGATGTAGAACAAGGAAAGCGGAAGAGCGTGCGCAACCTGTACAGACGTCAATCTGCTCACGAGCGATCGCGAAAATGTGCCAGCAGGAAGTCGACCCAGGCGCGCACCCGTGGCGGCAGATCCGCAGAGGCGTAGTACAGCCATAGCTGCGTCGGCTGCGGCCAGCAGCCCGGCAGCACCGGTTGCAGCGTGCCCTGCGCAAAATGGGGCTCTGTGTACCAGCTTGCCAGGCAGACGATACCCAACCCGGCCAGCGCGGCGTCCAGCAGCATCTCCGGCCGGCTGGCGACCAGGCGGCCGTGCAGCTCCAGGGTGTTGGTTTCGTCGTGCTGCCGCAACGGCCATTTTACGCTGCGGCCGTTGGCCGGATTGCGATGCAGCAGGCAGTTATGCCGCAACAGATCGTCCGGATCCTGCGGCGTGCCGCGCTGCGCCAGATAACCGGGGGAAGCGGCCAGCACCATCTGCATCTGATACAGTGGCCGCGCCACCAGCCGGCTATCGGGATCGACCCGGCTGCCGATACCCACGTCAAAGCCTTCGCCCACCAGATTGACGACTCGCGCATCCAGCGAAAGATCGAGGTCGATCTGCGGATAACGATCAAGGAACTGCGGGATCAACGGCATCAGCATCTGGCGGCCGAAGCCGGGGATCATGCTGACGCGCACGGTGCCGGAGGGATCTTGCTGCGCGCCACCGGCGTTTTCCAGCGTGGCGGACAGCGCCTGCCACAGCGGCGCCACCTGCGCCAGCAGCGCTTTGCCTTCGTCGGTCAGTACCACGTTGTGGGTGTTGCGCTGGAACAGACGCAGCGCCAGCTTCTCTTCCAGCACACGGATATTTTTGCTGACCGCCGCCGGGGTAACGCCTAACTGGCGGGCGGCGGCGGAAAAGTTTTGCGCCTGGGCGGCGCTGAGAAAAGCCGGCAGCAGGCGATGCACGTCAAAGGGCAGCGACATAATGGTTGATACTTTCAGTTGAAATTGAAGTGACAGAGAACAGCCTACACCCCGGGCGAAGGAAATGGAAAAATGCGATATCAATTTTCAACCGAGGATCTCTTATGTCACGCATTTTAGCGTTAACCGCTCACCGCTTTCCCGATGATTCACGCGTCAACAAGGCGCTGATTGAGGCGTTGCACCCGCTGCCCAACGTTACCGTACATGAACTGATGCGCGCCTATCCGGATTACTGTATCGACGTGGCCCGCGAGCAGGAGCTGCTGCAAAGCCATGACGCGGTAGTGATGCTGTTCCCGTTTTACTGGTACAGCTCGCCGGCGATCCTCAGCGAATGGCAGGACGCGGTATTAACCTACGGTTTCGCCTACGGCAGCGAAGGCACCCGATTGCACGGTAAACCACTGCAACTGGTGGTGACGACCGGCGGCAATCC
Organism: Serratia plymuthica NBRC 102599; assembly: GCF_001590925.1. GTDB lineage: Bacteria > Pseudomonadota > Gammaproteobacteria > Enterobacterales > Enterobacteriaceae > Serratia > Serratia plymuthica. The sequence continues at coordinate 38,255 of NZ_BCTU01000029.1, read as the reverse complement.
GCAGGCCTATACGCCGGAAGGTTACAACCGTTATCCGGTGACGGACTTGCTGCGGCCATTCAATGCCATGGCCAACCTGACCGGCATGGATTATCTGCCGCCGCATCTGGTGCAGGGGGTGTTTGATATGAGCGATGAACGCCTGGCGCAAGAGGCTGCCGGGGTGGTGAAGCTGCTGCAAAAATTGTAGGGCGCAGCGGGTTGCCGCACTGCGCCCACATTGTGGCTGTTAAATAGCTGCGCCGAATAGTGTTACGGGTAGGGTCATGCAGAGCGCCGACACGCCGTGAACCCGTCCCTGGGGGCTCGTATCGCGCATCCCTGCGCTCAACGGTCGGCTAACCTGCAATGGCTCCCACCTGCCTCAAGCTTAGGGTGCAGCGGTATTAAACGCAGTTATTTAGTCCTCCAGCAGCCACCATACCGCTTCGAACGGCCGCAGGGTCATCGCCTGCGGTTGGTCTGCTGCATCGGCGTAGTTGCCCATCAGCGGGCGCCACTGGCTGGAAGGTTCCACGCCTTCGGCATCCCAGGCCAGCGGTTCGCGGCTCAGGTTGGCGGCCACCAGCAAACGCTGCCCGTTCCAGCTGCGCTGGTAGCACCATAGAGCGGGGTGCGCAGGCGCCAGATCCTGATAGTCGCCGTGGGTCAGCAGCGGATACTGCTTGCGCAGAGTAATCAACTGGCGGTAGGCGTAAAACACCGAATCCAGATCGGCCAGCGCCGCTTCGGCGTTGATCTGCGGGTAGTTTTCCGCGCAACCGATCCAGGGTGTGCCTTGGGTGAAACCGGCGTTCGGCGCGGCGCTCCACTGCATCGGCGTGCGGCCGTTATCGCGCGATTTACTGGCCAGGATCGCCAGCAGTTCGGCGTCGCTCTTGCCCTGGGCGCTCAGTTCGGCATACATGTTCAGGCTTTCCACATCGCGATACTGCCCGATGGCGCTAAAGCCCGGGTTGGTCATGCCAATCTCTTCGCCCTGATAAATATACGGCGTGCCCTGCATGCCGTGCAGCACCATGGCCAGCATCTTGGCGGCCGGCACCCGCAGTTCGCCCTCATCGCCGAAGCGTGAAACGATGCGCGGCTGATCGTGGTTACACCAGAACAACGCGTTCCAGGCGCGGTTATGCATGCCCTGCTGCCAGTGGCGGAAAATCTGCTTCAGTTCGACGTAATCCGGCGCCGCCAGCGTCCATTTTTCCCCACCGGCGTAGTCCACTTTCAGGTGGTGGAAGTTGAAGGTCATCGACAGCTCTTCGCCGCTGCGCGCCGCATACTGCTGGCAATGCTCCAGCGTGGTGGAGGACATTTCGCCGACGGTCATCAGGCCACGCGGCTGGAACACGTCGCGGCTCATCTCTTGCAGGAACTCGTGTATGCGCGGGCCGTCGGTGTAGAAACGGCGGCCGTCGCCCTGAGGATCGGACGGAAAATCCTGCTGTTTGGAGACCAGGTTGATCACGTCGAGACGCAGGCCGTCGACGCCCTTGTCCGCCCAGAACCGGCACACCTTTTTCAGCTCTTCGCGCACCGGCGGGTGTTCCCAGTTGAGGTCCGCCTGTTCGGTGGCGAACAGGTGCAGGTAATACTGGCCGCTGTCGGCGTGCCACTGCCAGGCATTGCCGCCGAACTTGGAACGCCAGTTGTTCGGCAACGCATCGCCTTCGCCATCGCGCCAGACATAGAACTGGCGGAACGGGCTGTCAGGGTCTTGCGAGGCCTGGAACCACGGGTGTTCGGTCGAGGTATGGTTGAACACCATATCCATCACGATACGGATGCTGCGCTGGTGGGCGGCGGCGATCAGACTGTCGAAATCCTCCATGGTGCCGTAGGCCGGATCGATGGCGCAGTAATCCGCCACGTCATAACCGTTGTCCACCTGCGGGGAGACATACACCGGCGTCAGCCAGATGGCGTCGACGCCCAGCTCCTGCAGATAGTCCAGCCGCTGGGTCACACCGGCCAGATCGCCGTAGCCGTTACCGGTGCTGTCCTGAAAACTCTTCGGATAGATTTGGTAGATGACACCGTTCTGCCACCAGGGGATTGGATTGCTCATAGTTATACCTTTGAATCGTGACAACGGGCCCGATACCCTTCATCTTTCAAACTGCAGCGTTGTTGGCTGCTGGCGCTGCACCCCAGTCACTTACCTGAGTAAGCTCCTGGGAGTACAGCACCCTTGCCGCCTAGCTGCAGCCTGAAAGCTATTGGGTATTTGCGACCCCTACATTTCAATCAGACCGGCAGTTCGCCGCGGGCGGCTTTGCGTTTATAGACCATGATGGTCAGCAGCATTGGGATCACCACGGCCACCACAATCGCCGCCGAGTAAACCAGCCAGAACTGCGGTTTGATGGACAGAATACCCGGCAAGCCGCCGACGCCGATGCCATTGGCCATCACGCCGTCCAGGCCGCAGATCAGGCCGGCGAAGGCGGAGCCGATCATCGCGCACAGCATCGGGAAGCGGTATTTCAGGTTGATCCCGTACATCGCCGGTTCGGTAACGCCGAGGTAAGCGGAAATCGCCGCCGGCACCGAGATTTCACGCTCGTTGGCCTTGCGGCTGATGATGATAATGCCCAATACCGCAGAAGCCTGCGCAATGTTGGACAGCGCAATCAGCGGCCATACTGGGGTGCCGCCCATACTCTGGATCATCTGCATATCGATGGCCAGCGTGGTCTGATGCACGCCGGTAATCACCAGCGGCGCATACAGGAAGCCGAACAGCGCGGCGCCAATCGGGGCGAAGCTGCCGGTCATGACGGCTTTCACCGCCCACGCCACGCCGTCGCCGATCATGCGGCCAAACGGCCCGATCAGCGCGTGCGCCAGGAATACCGCCAGCAGCAGTGAAACGACCGGCACCACCACCAGATACAGGTAATCGGGCACGATCTTTTTCAGGCGGGTTTCAATCCAGCCCAGCGCCATACCGGCCAGCATGGAAGGGATCACCTGCGCCTGATAGCCGACTTTTTGAATGGCGAACCAGCCGAAGTTCCACACTTCCGGCACTTGCTGCCCGAGTTGGTAAGAGTTCATCAACTGCGGGGAGACCAGCGTGACGCCCAGCACGATGCCGAGCACCGGCGTGCCGCCCATTTTTTTCACCGTCGACCAGCAGATGGCCACCGGCAGGAACATGAAGATCGCTTCACCGAGCAGCCACAGGAAGTCGTAGATGGTTTTCCACGCCGGGTGCATTTGCGCCAGCGTCTGGCCGCCGGACATCGGGATGTCGCCGATCACGTTGCGGAAGCCGAGGATCAGACCGCCGCTGATCAGCGCCGGCAGCAGCGGGAAGAAGATTTCGGCGAAGTGGGCGATGGCGCGCTCGCTCCAGGTCATGTTCTGCCGCGCGGCGACCTTGGCCTGCTCCTTATCGGCCTCGTTGAGGCCGGTGGTGGCGATCAACGCCTGATAGTAATCGCCGACCTCCGGGCCAATCACCACCTGGAACTGCCCGGCGTTGGTGAAGCAGCCTTTGACCATCGGCAAGGTTTCTATTTCTTTCGGGTTGGCTTTGGCGGGGTCGTTAAGGACGAAACGTAACCGGGTAATGCAGTGGCTGACGGTGGCGATGTTATCGCGTCCGCCCACCAGCACAATCAGGCGGTCGATATCCTGTTGTTTAACTTTGCTCATTATAAAGTACCTTTTTTGGGTAAGGCGCAGAGGTGTTGGCTGAGTAATGATCAAAGCTTAGTCATTCCCCTTTTTTTATGGAATGGGAACGTTCCCGGTTTGGGGCGACGATCACAAAACGATAAAAAATGACCGCATTATGCGTTCTGCCGGGGGGCAACAATCTCGGATCGAGAGGGGCGCCCGCAAAGCCGCAAAAACATCCTGCAGACTCCGGCCGGTTGTATTATCCTGAACCGGAATAACAAAGAGTTACCTCTCTTTTATTGGGCAAGAGGTCGGTTGCAGACTGCTGACAAAGCCTGTTATTAGGGAGAGCGTGCCGAAGGGGTCGTAGCGGCTTGCCGCCGGAGCGCCCCTCGGTGCGCTAGGCCCGGGTATCTCGGGTTCAAAGACAACTTTGTCATTAAACTCAGTTACCTTTCCCTTATCGGGCAAGAGGTCGGTTGAATACATCAATACTCACTGCTTTTTCAACGTGATGCCGGTAGCGGCATCGCAATACACTTTTCAAGGAAGAATAATGACCCTGTTAGCCCCCCGTACCCTTATCTTGTGTTCCGCGCTGTTCCTGAGCGCTTGCGCCAGCCAGCAAACCAGCCCTGAACGTCACGCCCGGCATGCCATTCATCAACTGGCTCAGGTGCACTTTGATCCCAATACCCGTACGCAGATTTCGGACTCGATAAAATCATCCATTCCGTTTTTTGACCAGTTCTATCAGATAGGGAAAACCGATCGGGCTAATGGCATGACGCGCCAGCAGGCACAGCAGAGGGAGGCCGAGTTCCGCAGCCCTGAATTCCTTAGTGACGTAGGGCAAAAAGGGATATTCATCAATCGCAAATATTCGGCGGATAACCCGCAAAAACAACGGCAGATCCTGATGGATTCTGCCGTTGCCACCTACTGGGATGGTTACGAAGGGCGGCCTTGAGGGGCATAGATAAATACGCTATTAATGAAAAAGCCCAACAAATGAGAGTTTGTTGGGCGCTGCTTAAAATTCCACTGATCAGAAGGGGGGAATTAAAGCAGATTGAATTTCTCCAGAATCGCTTTCACTTCCTTCCTTAACCCAGCTTCATCCAGTTCATAATCAACACGGTCTGAATCTGGATTATAAATTTCAGCTGCCATAAATAATTCTTCACCACAATTCAAAACGTTCTTGTCTTGATCTTTAATACCGTACAAATTATTTCTTTCAATGCATATATCTTCAGAAAATTGAAGCGCATTAACTTTTGAATTCAAAAAACTCCTTGCTAATTCGATTACCGCCATCTTGTTCATAAATCACCTGTTTCTAAATAGATTCTGCCATTATCCGCATCGGGATTTATTTTCCATCCTGAGAGGAAATCGCCGTTGGCTTTGAGGATAACAACCCTCATGCTCTTGGGATTGAAGTAAACTTTAGACCCTTTTTCCCGTCGGTATGTTCCCCTCTCAACGGTCTCTTTATCTGCCAAATGCGCATTGACCTCATCACGGAATTTTGTCAGCGTTTCACTATTTTTCTTTGTGTCACTGATACCAAAATCAATGGCATGTTTGAATTTTTTATCCAGTTGTTTACGGGTAAATCGTCCCGAATCAAGCGGATCACTCAGCATCACATAAATCGGCTCGACGCCGCTGCCCGTTGCATCCGGCTGCCAGTAGATGAAGTCCTGCAGCTCTTTAAGGTCATCCGCCGGGAAGCTGGTGGTAACTATACTATCAGCCTGTTTTACTGTCGTGCCAGTATGCACTGGCGTGACGGGGGCAGGCGAACTGTTTCCGGTATGAGGAGGTGCTGTCGGCCCGACCGGAGCTGGGTTAACCAGGATGGTTCGCGACGGTGCACCTCCCACCGCAGGAAGCGTAATCCTATCCAACCCGGTTTTCTCATCACGTACCGCCTTTAGAATAGACACGCTCGCGGGTACGCCACCTATACCCGTTTTAACCAGTTTGACCTGTTGCTGACCATTCTCCATAACTAAAGAGCCACGGACCGGTAAGTCGACAGAGTGCATTTCCGGCGAAATGCTGACTTTGCCGGCAGCGATTAGATTGGCCTGAAAGCCAAACATGACAATGTCGCGTCCGTAAAGCTTGTCGCTGCCTTCCCCTGCTTTTGTGGGCCAGAAGCCCATAACTAAAGCGCTAACAGTTGCCCCTGCGGTGCTGACGGTTGCGGCTTCAGCTAACGCAATAGCTCCTCGCCACACAGCCCCGGCTATCGAGCCCGCCAACTCGCTGGTGGTGGTCAAAACACCTTCGGCGGCGGTTGATAGCTGTAACATCCCTGGGGCACGATTTAGCACCATCGCACCCACAGCTGCAAGGGACGCTTGAGCCGATTTAACCATTTCTGGTGTGTAAACCGGAGTAGGTTTTACTCCAGCTTTGGTCATTAACTCCGCTGTTTTCGCTCTAGCCTCCGTTTCGGCTTTTGCTTTAGCCTCCTCTTCGGCTTTCGCCTTGGTTTCTGCGTCAGCTCTTTCTTTATTAACCTGATTAACCACGTCGGTCAGTGTGCTTGCCTTAGACTCGACATCCTGAATAACGACAGCGATATTATCCAGTGCAGCGAGCAAACGCTGTTTGGCATTAAATTCTTCTACGCGGGGTTTTACCGAATACTCCTCCCAATAGGATCGTGAAACAGGTTCAAGTGCCCGTGTTAGTAATGCGTCATAATCTTCTGGCTCCACCCCAGAGAGGCCTAATTTCGGTTTGACGTCATTCAGTGCTTTCTCTGCTGCTTCATGCTTTTGCGAGACATTACCTTCAGACAGTTGCACTTCACTATTGGCGACTTGCAGACCATGGTTCGCTTCACGTAAAAGTTTTTCAGAACTAATAACACGAGGGTCATTACCCACGTGGGTATTAACCAACCGGAAAACCGCATTGACACGATCAATAATCCGATCAACGGGTTCTGCTATGCGGTTCCTGGCTGCAGCTATCTGGTCGTCAAAAATCTTTTCTAATTGGGCCAGTTGCCCATACGGCGTGAATTGTCGTCCTTTTCCGGGAACATACTCAACACTCACTCGGTCCTTCAAATAAACGGGTGCCACATTGGGCGGGAGCATTGACACATACAAACCACCATTAGACGGTGGACTTGCGGGAATAGTCCCGCTAGGCGGAGTCGGCCCGCCGGTAATGAGAATACGGATTTCTCCATTAGCATTGTAAGGGAAGCCATTTTGGTAACTTGCAGGTCCCGGCATAACAACATCTCCTTGATTCTTTATCTGTTATCAGATGCATCTGTCTGGTTGTAGTTAAATACGTTCATTTGGCTGTGCGTCTACAGTGCATTCGAGGAATCAATCGTGTTTGGTGGCTGCTGAGTTTCCCAGCACCGCCAACCGAGACTCCAGCGCAAGCCGGGCATCACGTTCTTCCTTAAGCGCTTCGATAAGAAGGGCGACTACGCCGTTAATATTAATTCCACGGGCATCTTTCAGAACGCTGCCGTCATTCAGTTTTAATTCGGTTGTGGTTACTGTCTGAGGTAATACGTTCTCCACTTCCTGGGCTATTACGCCGGCCTCCGGCACGCCTTGTTTCAGGTAGGTATAGCCACTGATTTTCCCCAGTTTCTCCAGCGCGCCCTCAATTTTCACGATCTCCGTTTTCATGCGGGCATCGGAGCTGCTGTGCCAGGCGCCATTAGCGTAAGCATTGCCATCATTGCGGAATTCGTACCAACCATTAGCTCCACCGTTGCCAACATGGAACCCCATAAAGTGGTGCTGGCCAATGCGTTCATAGTGGTAAGTATTGACAAAAAGATCGCCGCCCCCCTGTATATGCATACCGTTGGTTATCCGGTCTGCATTGTTATTTACAGTCTTGTTTCCGCCAGCCCAAATCCAGCCTTCCACATTGCGTTTGACCAGTTGCCCTGCCGAAAGCTCAGCGTTGGCTCTTACCTGAATTTCATTCCAGTTGCCCAGTCTGTCGCGATATGAAATCAGGCCGCAATCTTCTTTACCCGGGATAATACGTGACCCCATTATCATCGTGGTGGTGACATTACCGCTGGTGAAATCGGAATGCACAGGCGGTGCGCCGTACGTCTGCCCGTTGATAAGAGAAGCGGGGCCAGTGGTGACCGCGCCAATGCCGGCGTTATGCGACACCAACGTGCCACCGGAGATATCCACACCGTTTTGCATGTGTACCCTGCCGGTAGAGAGGCTAAAGGAGAAGGGGCGCAGCGTGTTCCACTGCCCGTCCTGTGCCTGTCCGTCTGGCGTGATCAGCGCATAAAAACCTTTGCCGTCATTACGGAGAATCACTCCGTTATTTCCGCCGCCCAGACGAAAACCGTTTGGTGATTTGGAGACAATCTCACCGTCGCTGACAACGCGTTTGCGCAATGTGGACAGTGATTTCAGTTCAGTGATGTCTTCATTAATACCGTTAAGCACTTGAGCATTTTTCTTTTCTTCAGCCATGATGAATCTTCCTTTTTGACACTCTGTTATTTGATGGCTAACAGCATCCGGTATCCTTCCGCCCATTCTGGCTAATGGCTATCGGTGTTCACGTTCCGTGTGCTGCCAAACCGCTGGAACACACAATAAATTACTGTATGTTTAACCAGTATATTGTTGCTATGGGCGACAGAGGTCAATCAGGAAAGGCTATTCGTTGTTGTGTGGTGGCTGATACAAAATGGCGAGGAGCTTATGCCCACCGGATGTGGGCAAGAACCGAGGATGCGGGTAGGGGGATTATGCGGGCAAACCCCCGCCGTCAGGCGAGTTTGCTGGGTACGATGATTTGGCGGATGCCCTGTTCGCCGCTGAGCTGGCCCAGCAGCTGTTGGGCGGCCTGCAACCCGGCGCTGCCGTAGCCCAGTTCTACCGAAAACGTCTCGGGGAACAGGAAGTTAAGCAGTGGCGTATTGCCGATGCCGCAGACCTGTAGCGGGGCGATGTGCTGCTGTTGCAGGTATTTGATGGCGCCGAGGGCGATGGTGTCGGAGGCGCACACCAGCGCGGTGGTCTGCGGGCCAATCACTTCGGAGGCCAGTTGAAAACCGCTCTGATAGCTCAGTTCGCCCAGGGCGACGCTGGGGGTGATCCGCTGCTGGCGGCAGGCGTCGAGATAGGCCTGATGGCGGCGCATGCCGGTAGTGGCATCGGCAAGTTGCACCCCAAGATAGCTGATATGCCGATGGCCCTGCTGTTGCAGGCGTTCCATCAGCAGCCGAACTGCGCCATCGTCGTCGTAGCAAACCGAGGAAAAACCTTCGTATTCGCGCGCCAGCACCACCATTTTCTCCTGCCAGGGGCTGAGCATGGCCGCCGTCAGGCCGGTGAAACCGAACAGGATCACCCCGTCGACGTTGCGCTGTTGCAGCACGTGCAGATGCTCTTCCACCAGGCGGGTTTCAAACTGGCTTTCCATCACGATCGGGTCATAACCCTGCTGATACAGCAGCGGCAGCATGGTGCGCACCGCCTGGTTTTCCGACGGCGAATCGAGGCGGGAAACGATAATCCCCACCACTTTATCGCTCTGCCCGCGCATGGCGCGCGCCGATTTGGACGGCGTAAACCCCTGCTGGCGGATCACCGCTTCTACCCGTTCACGGGTTTGCGGGCTCACGCTGCCTTCGTTGTTCAATACGCGCGATACGGTGGATTTCCCCACGCCGCTCAGGCGGGCGATGTCCTTGATGGTCAGCCGGTTTTGCATGGTTTACTTATCGTTTAGGTTAAAAGGCGTAATCTGGCGGCCTACGATGAATGCCCGTCAGCATAGCCTATTTTCCAGTACGGATCTTGGCGCAATGCGGGGATCTTCGTACTGCGCTGAACGGCCGCTCTTGTCGTTCGATCTTTTTATTTACCGGAGGTTATTACCCGTATGGATCCCGATCCGACCCCAATAGACACCCATTCGGCTCACCGGTAAAACCTCTCCGCTTTGCGCTGCTGTTTTACCGGTGAAATAAACGGTAACCGGTCGCGCGCGCTCTGTCGTTCGCTCCTGCTGCTTTTAAAAATACAAGAATCTGCCCCGGCAGAGGCTTTTTGGCGTGTCCGAAAGCTTCGTCCGGGCGAATTGTTCGTTTACCCGCCGCCGTGAGGCTGCGGGTAAACGAGGAGCGAATAATGAAACTTAAAAATATCCCCCGTCAGCTGCTGGGCCTGCTCAGCCGCAATTTGCCGCGCCGCCTGATTCGGCGCGATCCCCTGCTGGAAGGTGTCAGCGGCGCAGCGCATGAACTGCCCGCCGGCCTGGCCCAGCAGCGGCTGGAATGCGCCGTCGCCGATGCGACCCAGCTTTACGAACGTTTCCACAGCCACCCGGAAGGCATTACCGTCCATGAGGCGGAACAACTGCGCCAGCGCTTTGGCGCCAACGTGATTGAGAACCAGCAGGCGGAGTCCTGGTGGCGCCATTTATGGCACTGCTATCGCAACCCGTTCAATCTGCTGTTGACGGTGCTGGGGCTTATCTCTTACGCCACCGAAGACCTGACCGGCGCGCTGGTGATCGGCCTGATGGTGCTGATCTCCACGCTGCTGCATTTCGTTCAGGAAGCGCGCTCCAACAAGGCGGCGGACGCGCTGAAAGCGATGGTCAGTAATACCGCCACGGTCATTCGCAGCGACGCGCTGACCGGTAAAAGCGAACACCTTGAACTGCCGATTGCCCAGTTGGTGCCGGGAGATATCATCAAGCTGGCTGCGGGGGACATGATCCCGGCAGATCTGCGTGTGCTGTCGGCCAAGGATCTGTTTATCAGCCAGGCGGCGCTGACCGGCGAATCTCTGCCGGTGGAAAAGATCGCCGAACCGCACGGGGTGGCGGAGGATCCGCTGGAATGCCAGAACTTGTGCTTTATGGGCACCAACGTGGTGAGCGGCACCGCGCTGGCGATGGTGATCGGCACCGGCGGCGACACCTACTTCGGCCAGTTGGCGCAGCGCGTCACCAGCCAGGATGAACAACCGAACGCCTTCCAGAGCGGCATCAGCAAGGTCAGTTGGCTGCTGATCCGCTTTATGCTGGTGATGACGCCGATCGTGCTGCTGATCAACGGCTACACCAAGGGCGACTGGTGGGAAGCGGCGCTGTTCGCGCTGTCGGTGGCGGTGGGGCTGACGCCGGAAATGCTGCCGATGATCGTGACCACCACCCTGGCCAGAGGGGCGGTGAAACTGTCGCAACAGAAAGTGATCGTCAAACGCCTGGACGCGATCCAGAACTTTGGCGCCATGGACATTCTGTGCACCGACAAAACCGGCACCCTGACCCAGGATAAAATCGTACTGGAACGTCACACCGACGTGTTCGGTGCCAACAGCGACCGGGTGCTGCGTTACGCCTGGCTGAACAGCTTCTACCAGACCGGGCTGAAAAACCTGCTCGACGTGGCGGTGCTGAGCTGCGCGGAACAGAACCAGCAGCCGGATGCGCTACAGCATTACCGCAAGGTGGATGAGATCCCGTTTGATTTTGAACGCCGCCGCATGTCGGTGGTGGTCGCCAAAGACGCGGAATATCACGAGCTGATCTGCAAGGGCGCGCTGGAGGAAATGCTGGCGATTTGCAGCCACGTGCGTCAGGAAGATGACGTTCACCCGCTCAGCGATGCGCTGCTGGCGCGCATTCGGCGCATCACCGACGATCTTAACCAGCAGGGGCTGCGGGTGGTGGCGGTGGCCAACAAGATCCTGCCGGCGCAGGCGCATGAATACGGTGTGGCCGACGAATCCGATCTGATCCTCGAAGGCTATGTGGCCTTCCTCGATCCGCCAAAGGAGAGCACCGCACCGGCGCTGGCGGCACTGAAGAAAAACGGCGTGACGGTGAAGATCCTCACCGGCGATAACGAGCTGGTGGCGGCCAAGGTCTGTAAAGACGTCGGGCTGGCGGCAGATCACGTGCTGTGCGGCAGTGAAATCGAACACATGACGGACGAGCAACTGGCGCAGGCGGCCGCGCGCACCACGGTGTTCGCCAAACTGACGCCGATGCACAAGGAGCGTATCGTCAAGCTGTTGCGTCAGCAAGGGCACGTGGTCGGCTTTATGGGCGACGGCATCAACGACGCCCCGGCGCTACGGGCGGCGGATATCGGCATTTCCGTCGATTCGGCGGTGGATATCGCCAAGGAAGCGGCAGACATCATCCTGCTGGAAAAAAGCCTGATGGTGCTGGAGCAGGGGGTGATCGAGGGGCGCCGCACCTTTGCCAACATGCTGAAGTACATCAAGATGACCGCCAGCTCCAACTTCGGCAACGTGTTCAGCGTGCTGATCGCCAGCGCTTTCTTGCCGTTCCTGCCGATGCTGCCGTTGCATCTGCTGATCCAGAACCTGATGTATGACATTTCTCAGATCGCCATTCCGTTCGACAACGTCGACGACGATCAAATTACCCAACCACAGCGCTGGAACTCCAGCGATCTGGGGCGGTTTATGGTGTTCTTTGGGCCGATAAGCTCGATCTTTGACGTGCTGACCTTCTGCCTGATGTGGTGGGTATTCAAGGCCAATACGCCGGAAATGCAGACGCTGTTCCAGTCCGGCTGGTTCGTGGAAGGGCTGCTGTCGCAAACGCTGATTGTGCATATGATCCGCACGCGCAAAATTCCGTTTATCCAGAGCCGCCCTTCATGGCCGCTGTGCATCATGACGCTGGCGGTGATCGCCACCGGCATCGGCCTGACCTTCTCGCCGTTGGCAGGTTTCCTGCAACTGCAGGCGCTGCCGCTCGGTTATTTCCCGTGGCTGGTGCTGATCCTGGCCGGTTATATGGTGCTGACCCAGTGCGTGAAAGGCTGGTTCGTGCGCCGCTACGGCTGGCAGTAATCTCTCAAGCCCTCTCTGCAGTGCGGGAGAGGGCATTCGTGATCCACCCCGGCTTTTCATCTTTGCGGTTGGACATCTGAACTATGCTCAGTCTTTATTGACAGCTTCGCTGTTTTTATTGATTTTTTTCCTTTGAGGAATTTCTGATGCATAGACCGCTCCGTTATACGCTACTGGCTTCATCGTTATTGCTTTCCCTCGGCGCGTTGGCGCAACCGGCCGGCTCGCTGCCGCTGATGCCTTGGCCACAGCAGGTCGAACTGACGCAGCCGGCGGGCAGGCTGGTGCTGGATCACCGCCTCACGCTTAAGGTGCAGGGCGACGATCTGGCACAGGCGGAACTGCGCTGGCGGCAACGCATCGAACTGCAGACCGGTTGGACGTTGGCGCCGCAAACCGCAAAAGCCGAGGGTGCGGCGATTCAGGTGAATATCAAAGACAAAGTGGCCGCTCAGCCGCTGCCCGGCAGCGATGAAAGCTACAAGCTGGCGGTGACGCCGCAGGGCGCCACACTGACCGCCAATACCCGCTTCGGCGCGTTGCGCGGCATGGAAACCCTGTTGCAACTGATGCAGACCGACGGCCAAAACACCTTCTTGCCGCTGGTGACGATTGCCGACGTGCCGCGTTTCCCGTGGCGCGGCGTGCTGCTGGATTCGGCGCGCCATTTCTTGCCGCTGCCTGATATCCTGCGCCAGCTCGACGGCATGGCGGCGGCCAAACTCAATGTCTTCCATTGGCATCTGACCGACGACCAAGGCTGGCGCTTTGCCTCTGAGCGCTACCCCAAACTGCAACAGCTGGCCAGCGACGGCCAGTTCTATACCCGCGAACAGATGCAGCAGGTGGTGGCTTACGCCACAGCGCGCGGCATCCGGGTGGTGCCGGAAATCGATCTGCCGGGCCATGCCTCCAGCATCGCCGTGGCTTACCCGGAATTCATGAGCGCGCCGGGGCCGTACTCGATGGAGCGCGAGTGGGGCGTGCACAAGCCGACGCTCGATCCGACCCGCGACGAGGTTTATCGGTTCGTTGACGCGATCATCGGCGAATTGGCGGCGATTTTCCCCGATCCCTACCTGCATATCGGCGGTGACGAGGTCGACGCCAGCCAGTGGAAGGCATCGGCCTCGATTCAGGCGTTTATGCAAAAAAATCAGCTGGCGGATACTCATGCGCTGCAAGCCTACTTCAACCAGAAGCTGGAGAAAATCCTCGAACGGCACCAGCGGCGCATGGTCGGCTGGGATGAGATTTATCACCCGTCGCTGCCGCGCACCATTGTCATCCAGTCCTGGCAGGGGCCGGATTCGCTTGGCGCCAGTGCGCAGGACGGCTACCAGGGCATTCTGTCCACCGGTTTCTACCTCGACCAACCACAGAGCGCCGCCTATCACTATCGCAACGAAATTTTGCCCCAGCCGCTGGGGGTAGATACCGAGGTGCAGCCCGCTGAGCAGGCGCAGAGCTGGCAGTTCAGCATGCCGCGCCTGAAGGGCAGCGTAGTAGAAGGCAGTTTTACGTTGATCGAAGGTAAGCAGGGCTGGCGTGGTTTTATCGACTTCAACGGCAAATCCCGCCGCGCGTTGCACGATATCGTCTGGCGTTCGCCGCAGCAGGTGACCTTCCGCCTCGACAGCTGGATGGGCGAGACGCGCCCGGTATTCAGGCTGCAACAGGACCAACTGAGCGGCTATATGCTGCTCGGCAACGTGCGCTACCCGACCAGCGGCAGCAGGCTGGCGGCGATCCCGGCGGGCAAAATGCCGGTGGTGCCGGAGGCGAAGCAACAGGCCAATATTCTCGGCGGCGAGGCGGCGCTGTGGGCTGAAAACGTCCGTGCGCCGATCCTCGATCTCAAGCTGTGGCCGCGGGCCTTTGCGGTGGCGGAGCGGCTGTGGTCGGCGCAGGATGTGACCGATGAAAACAACATGTACCAACGGTTGGCGGCGGTGGATGCCTGGTCAGTGGTGTCGGTGGGCTTGCAGCAGCATGCCGAAACCGCCCGCGAATTCACCCGGCTGGCGAACAGCGTGGAGATCTTGCCGCTGCAAATTCTTGCCGAGGCGGTGGAGCCGGGGCAGTACTACACTCGCCAGCACCTGAAATTCAAGGCCGGTAATTATCATCAGTTCGAGCCTTTGAACCGTTTTGCCGACGCGCTGCCGCCGGAAAGCAACGCGGTGCGCGAGATGGGGCGACAGGTTGAGGCGCTGCTGAAGGACAAAAACGATCGCGCAGCGGCGCAGGCGATCCGCGAGCGTTTGCAGCGTTGGCAATTGAACACCGCAGCGGTGAAAACGACTGTCGCCGGTAACCGGGTATTGCAGGATTTGGCACCGGTGGCGCAGGACGTCGGTGCGCTGTCCACGCTGGGGTTGATGCTGCTGGAGCGCTATCAGCAGAGTGAGCCGTTGAGTAAAACCGAAGCCGGGCAGATACAGCAGCAATTGGATGCCGCGGCACAGGTGCGTGACGAAGTGGTGATTGCGGCGGTCTACCCGCTGGAGGCGCTGCTGCGTGCCTGCGCGATCGAATAAGGGGGGATTTAGGGCTCAGCATGCTGAGCCCGAAAACAACTTACAGCTGCAACGGCGGCAGCTGTTTGAAAATGCTGACCAGCCCTTCGCCCCAGCCTTTGCGAATGGCGCTGAAGTGCGGGTGATCTTCGGTAATGCGGTACTGCTGTTGGCTGCTGAAACTGTCGCGCGGGTAGATCATCACGTCGAGCGGCAGGCCGACCGACAGGTTGCTGCGCAACGTGGAGTCGAGAGAAATCAGCGCGCACTGCATCGCCTGCTCCAGCGGGGTATCGTAATTCAGCACCCGATCGATAATCGGTTTGCCGTATTTGCTTTCGCCAATCTGGAAATAGGGCGTATCCCGGGTGGCTTCGATAAAGTTGCCCTGCGGATAGATATGGAACAGCCGCATCTCTTCGCCGTCAATCTGGCCGCCGAGCAGCAGGCTGCAACTGAAATCGGTGGTGCTGCCGCTCTGTTGGGCTTCGCTGTCGCGCAGGATCACTTCGCGCACCGTTTCGCCCACCAGCGTGGCGGCTTCATACAGGTTGGGCACGTTGAGCAGGTTGGGGCGGTCGGCATCCTTGCTGCGGCGCAGCAGCAGGCTGATGATGCTCTGAGTCGTCGCCAGGTTACCGGCGCTTTGCAGCACCAGCGTGCGCTCACCGTCCTGCTGGAACACGTGCAGCTTGCGGAAGGTGGAGATATGATCCACCCCGGCATTGGTGCGGGAGTCGGAAGCAAACACCAGCCCGGATGACAAGCGCATGGCCACACAATAGGTCATACCAAAATCCTTCAAACGCGAAATAACACCGTGCTCGATGACGGCACGCCGGAAAAAACCAGCGTGCCGCAAACCGCTGCGTTCGGCAAGGGGATGTTATTGCCCCTGAGCCTGGCTGGCCGGCATCATCTGCACTGCCGCCATGGTCTGCATATCCTCGCTGCCGCCGCCGAGCCTGATACCGCGCACCGGGCAGGCATCCAGATAATCGATCCCCACCGCCAGCTTAAGGTGCTGATTCGGCAGGCGGGTGTTGTTGGTAACGTCGAAACTGTGCCAGCGTTCGTCCACCCAGGCTTCCGCCCAGGCGTGGGTGGCGACGTGGGCGGAATCTTCGCTGTAAAGGTAGCCGCTGACGTAGCGCGCCGGAATATTCAGGCTGCGGCAGCAGGCCAGAAAGACGTGGGTATGATCCTGGCAGACGCCGTTGCCGGAAGCGAACGCCTGGGCGGCGCTGTCGGTCACCTCGGTGGCGCCCGGCGTGTAAGGCATTTTCAGCAACAGATCGCCCATCAGTTTTTCCAGCCCGGCAAGCAGCGTTTCCGGTTGGTAATAGCGCAGCGCGAAGGCCTGGATGGCGCTGTCGGGCTGGGTCAGCGGGCTGTGGCGCAGGAACACCAGCGGCGAGAGATGCCCCATCGTCGGGTCTTCTACACCGTCTTCAATCTCCACCACGCCGTGGGCCTGAATGGTGATCGCCTGATGCGGGTGATCCAGCGTCAGCACATGCAGCACATTGCCGAAGGCATCGGTGGTGCACACCGCATCTTCCGGCAGCGTTAACTGCCAGGAGATGATGCGCTGGTGCTGCGAATCCTGCGGCGTCAAACGCAGATACTGGGTGCTGCGCTTCACCTGCTGGGCGTAGGTGTAATGGGTATTGTGCTCAATATTCAGTTTCATTGCGCCTCCAGGTAAGTGTGATGGATGCTTTCCGCGATGCCGTTGATCTGCCCTAGGAATAAGCCCAGCCAGTCGCTTAGCCCCACCTTGTTCAGATCCTTCATGCTGCTGAAACGCAGTTCGGCGTGCAGCGTGTGCGCCAGCCGGCGCGGTTCATTGGCACTGTTGCCGCCAATCTGCTCCAACTGTTGCACCATATCGCCGACGCAAGCCAGCAGGGAGCGTGGGATTTCGTTACGCAGGATCATCAGTTCGGCAATGGTTTCCCGGCTGAGCTGCTGCTTGTAGATGCTGTGATAGGCTTCGCGTGCGCTGACCGCCCGCAGCAGCGTGTCCATGCGGTAATACTCGCGCACCGGATCGTTGTCGTTATCCAGCAACTCGTTTTTGACGCCGAGCAGGCGTGCGGTGCTGTCTGCCCGCTCCAGCAGGGTGCCGAGGCGGATAAAGCACATCGCGTCGCTGCGCAGCAGGGTGCCGAACATCGCGCCACGAAACAGGTGCGAGCGCTCCTTGACCCAATCGAAGAAGCCGTCGGCGCCCACCGACCCTATGCCCTGGCGGCGGATCAGCTTCATTTCGATCCAGGTGGCGTTAATGCATTCCCAGACTTCGGAAGACAGGCTGCCGCGCACCGCATGGGCGTTGTTCCAGCCCATTTGCAGGCAGTTGTAGATGCTGCTGTGGTTACGGCTGTCGAGCGCAAAAAAGCTCACCAGATTGGCCATCGTCAAATCGGGATAGGCGGCGGCGTACAGTTGCCCGGTGCCGGTCAGGTTGAGCGGCACCTGCAGATCATGATCTTCGCTGTCGCGGATCGGCATCATCGACAGTTTGTTGGTCACGTCGAGCACCCGGGCGATGCTTTCCGCCCGCTCCAGATAGCGGGCCATCCAATAGAGTTCACTGGCAGTTCGGCTCAGCATGCGTCATCCTCCAACACCCAGGTATCCTTGGTTCCCCCGCCCTGTGACGAGTTGACCACCAGTGAGCCTTGCGCCAGCGCTACGCGCGTCAGGCCGCCGGGCACCAGGCGAATTTCCGCACCGCTCAGGGCGAACGGCCGCAGATCGATATGACGCGGCGCCAGGCCATCGTTGACAAAGGTCGGGCAGGTCGACAGCGCCAGCGTGTTCTGCGCAATGTAGTTATGCGGTTTGGCCAGCAGCAGCGCGCGGAAGTGGGCGATTTCGTCTTTGGTCGCCGCCGGCCCAATCAGCATGCCGTAACCGCCGGCGCCGTGAACCTCCTTCACCACCATCTGCTCCAGGTTCGCCAGCACGTACGACAGCTCATTCTTGTGGCGGCACTGCCAGGTGGGCACGTTGTTGAGGATCGGCTCTTCCTGCAGATAGAAGCGCACCATGTCCGGCACGTACGGGTAGATCGACTTGTCGTCGGCCACGCCGGTACCGATGGCGTTCGCCAGCACCACGTTGCCGGCGCGGTAGACGGAAAGCAGCCCCGGCACGCCGAGCATCGAGTCCGGGCGGAACGCCAGCGGATCGAGGAAGGCGTCGTCCACCCGGCGGTAGATCACATCCACCTTGCACGGCCCGGCGGTGGTGCGCATAAACACCGCACCGTCCTTGACGAACAGATCGGCGCTTTCAACCAGCTCCACGCCCATCTGCTGAGCCAGGAAACTGTGCTCGAAATAGGCGCTGTTGAAACGGCCCGGCGTCAGCACCACCACGGTAGGATCGTTAATCGGCGAGCTTTCGCGCAGGGTTTGCAGCAGGTGCGACGGGTAGCGCTCTACCGGGGCGATGCGTTGCTGGGCGAACAGTTCCGGGTACAGGCGCATCATCATCTTGCGGTTTTCCAGCATGTAGGACACGCCGGACGGGGTGCGAAGATTGTCCTCCAGCACGTAATACTGGCCGTCGCCGCCGCGCACCATATCCACGCCGACGATGTGCGCGTAAATATTGCGGTGCAGATCGACCCCCTGCATGCAGGGCTGATACTGATCGTTAGCCAGCACCTGTTCTGCCGGAATAATCCCGGCTTTCAGAATATGCTGTTGATGGTAGATATCGTGCAGAAAGGCGTTGAGCGCCTGTACGCGCTGGCGAATGCCGCGATCGAGCATCGCCCATTCGCTGGCGGGGATGATGCGCGGCACGCTGTCGAACGGGATAAGCCGTTCGGCGCCGTCATCCTCACCGTAAACATTAAAGGTAATGCCCACCCGGTGAAACAGCAGTGCAGCCTCTTCTCTTTTACGCTGAATAGCCTTTTGGTCGGCCTGTTGCAGCCAATGCCAGTAAGCTTCGTAATGGCCCCGGTGTTTACCCTCAGCCAGAAGCATCTCATCAAAAAACGGTGAAGCGGACAGGTCGATATTTAGCATCGTCACCTCGTTGACATTGCAGGCTGTAACAAGATCGAGCATAAAATGTGCCAAAATGTGAAAGAGGCGAAAACCGGCGTAAAAAGCAGGAAAAAGGCAGGGGAAAGCGCGATTTGGGTGCAGGCGCGGCGGGCGTTGCCTTAAAATGGGGCGAAATTGTGGTGCGTTGGGTTAACTATGATCCCTGATAGCGCACCCTAACGGATCGTTGCTTCAGGCGGGACAAATAAAAACGGCCAGCCGATGGCTGACCGTTGGGCGCGGTAGTCGTGGAATTAACGACGAACGGCGATGGCTTCGATCTCGATTTTCACGTCTTTCGGCAGACGGGCTACTTCGACGCAGGAACGGGCCGGGAACGGCGCGTTGTGCTCGGTGAAGAAGCTTTCGTAAGCGGCGTTTACGGTGGCGAAATCGTTCAGATCTTTCACGAACACCGTGGTTTTCACGATGTCGGCGACTTTCAGGCCGGCGGCTTCAACGATCGCTTTAACGTTTTCCAGCGACTGGCGTGCCTGTGCGGAAACGTCGTCGGCCACTGCGCCGGTTTTCGGATCCACCGGGATCTGGCCGGAAGTGATGATCATGCTGCCCAGATCAACGCCCTGCACGTAAGGACCAATGGCTGCCGGGGCGAGTTCAGTGCTGATGTTACGGGACATTTTTTCTCCTGATATACCCTTCGTCTTTCAAACCGCAGCGTTGTTGGCTGCGTGCGCTCACCGTAGGGGGCGAATAAGTTCGCCCCGTAACACGTGGGCGCAGCATGTAGCGCCCCTACGGCATTCCATTATAGGGAGTGACGAGCGGATTAACAGCGTCGTTCCCGGCAAATGGGTATATTTCAATCCGCCTGCAGCACCACCTGATGGTCGAACTCTTTCTCGCAGTAGCGGCATTTCAGATGCACTTCGCCGTCGCGGGATTTCACGCCAAAGCTGGACGCTACCGGCTCGCTGCGGCTGATGCAGTTGCCGTTCGGGCAGGTCAGCACGCCGTCGATATGGTCCGGCAGGCTGAGAGTCAGCTTGCGCACCACTTCGTAGTTGTCGATGCGGTTCACCGTGGCTTTCGGCGCGTACATCGCCAGCTGGTTGGCCTGCTGCTCGGTCAGGAAGGTGTTCTCGATTTTGATCAGGTCTTTGCGACCCAGCTCGTTGGAAGGCAGGTTCAGGCCAATGGTGATGCGCTGGTCGGTGGCGGTCAATTTGAACAGCGTCAGCAGCTTAAAGCCCACCTGCGCCGGAATATGGTCAATCACCGTACCGCACTTGATCGCTTCAACCTGCAGTTTGTTATCGTGAGTCATGACGGTTCCCCCTTAAAAAGCCAAATCTGCGTTTAATACCAGCGCCAGCAGCGCCTGGCGGGCGAAGATGCCGTTGCCTGCCTGTTGGAAGTAGTAGGCGTACGGCGTGGTATCCACGTCGGTGGTGATCTCGTCGATGCGCGGCAGCGGGTGCAGCACTTTGAGATTGGCGCGCGCGCCGGCCAGATCCGCCGCGCGCAGCACGAACTGCGCCTTCACGTTGGCGTATTCCGAAGGATCCAGGCGCTCTTTCTGCACCCGGGTCATGTAGAGAATATCCAGCTCCGGCACCACTTCTTCAATGCTGCTGTGCAGGCTGTATTCGATGCCTTTTTCTTCGAGCATTTTCAGGATGTAAGCCGGCATTGCCAGCGCATCCGGGGCGATAAAGTAGAAGCGGTTGCCTTCGAACTTGGCCAGCGCCTGCGCCAGCGAGTGTACGGTGCGGCCGTATTTCAGGTCGCCGACCATGGCGATATTGATGTTGTTCAGGCGGCCCTGGGTTTCCTGGATGGTGAACAGGTCGAGCAGCGTTTGGGTCGGGTGCTGGTTGGCGCCGTCGCCGGCGTTGAGCACCGGGACACCGCCGGAAAATTCCGTCGCCAGCCGTGCGGCGCCTTCCTGCGGGTGACGCATCACGATGGCGTCTACGTAGGTGCCGATGACCGAGATGGTGTCGGCCAGCGTTTCGCCTTTCTTGCCCAGCGACGTATTGCTGCCGTCGGCAAAGCCGACCACCGAGGCACCGAGGCGATGCATAGAGGTTTCGAACGACAGGCGGGTGCGGGTCGAGGCTTCGAAGAAGCAGCTGGCGATCACCTTGTGCTTGAGCAATTCGGGCTGCGGGGTGGCTTTCAGGCTGGCGGCGGTGCGCAGCACCAGCTCCAGATCCTCGCGGCTGAGATCGTTAATAGAGATGATATGTTTGTGATACAGCGGGTTGGCCATTTTTCACTCTCCTCGACTCGTGCCCGTGGCGCGGGGCTTTTTAAGGCAAAAAAAAGCCCCTCAACGAGGGGCTTGAAACGATCGGTTTAGCAACAGGAGAAACAACGGCAGTTGGCCGCCGATTGGCGGTCGGTTTTGTCGGTTGCGGCTAACAAAACACATGGCGTTTTTCATGCTTTCTCCTGGCAAATTGTCGCGCATTATACTCGCGCTTTTCGCCACTGCAAGCGCTAAAACGCCGATTTTTGCCGCTTCGCAATCGATTGGCCGGCGATGGCCGCTTGCCGGTTATTTGCTGACGCGATCGTAGTAGACCATGTCGGCGTTCAGGCCCTGCTGGTAGCCTTTGACGTTATCGCGCAGCACCACTTCGGTTTTGGCCTGATCGATAAACACATACGGCGAACTGCGTTGCAACTCCTGTTGCATGGCAGTGTACAGCGCGGTGCGTTTGGCCGGATCGGCTTCGGCTACCGCCGCCAGCGTCTGCTTGCTCAACTGCGGGATCTGCCAGCCGTTGAGGCCCGCGACCGTACTGGTTTTGCCGTCGTTATAGGCGAAGGCGCTGGCGTTGGAATGCGCATCAAAATAATCCGGGATCCACAGGCGGATCGCCGCCTGGTGCTGTTTGGCGCGTACCCGCGAATACACCTGGCTGCCGGCGGCCGGCAACAGATCCAGCTTCACGCCACCCTGGGCAAAACTGGCCTGCAACGCCTGGGCGATGGTGATAAACGGCGGCTTGTTCTCCACGTCCAGCGTCAGGGTGGCGTTGGTGATGCCGGCCTTGGCCAGGATCGCCTTGGCCTTGGTCGGATCGAAGCTGAACGGGTTGTCTTCCAGCGCGCCCGGCAGCCCGACCGGCAGGAAGCTTTGATGCACAAAATACTGGCCTTTCAGCAGATCCTTGGTAATGCCCTGATAATCGATCAGATAGCGCGCCGCCTCCCAGAAGGCCGGGTTTTTCAGCAGCGGATTGGCGGCGTTGCCGGTATTGAACACTAAATAGTTCTGCTCGGCGGACGGGATTTCCAACACCTTCACGCCCGGTTGATTTTTTAACGCCACGGTTTGGTCCGGGCCAAGCTCACGTGCCACATCGGCGTCGCCCTGCTGGATCAGCAGGCGGCGGGTGGCCGGGTCCGGCACGCTTTTAATGATGATGCTGTGCAACAAGGGTTTGCTGCCCGGCGAGGTCGGATTGGCGTCCAGCACGATCGCCTGATGCGGCTGGTAGACGCGCATTTTGAACGGCCCGCTGCCGGCGGAGTGCATTTTCAGCCAGGCATTGCCGTAGTCGCCGTCTTTGGCGTTCGGCTGCATCGCCTTGCTGTCGACGATCGAGGCGATCGGCGTGGAGAGAATATTCAGCGCCACCGCCGGGCTGACGTCCGCCGTCCAGCTCAGTTGCAGGCTGTGCTCGTCGATTTTCTTCAGGTGGGCATCAATATTGTCCGGCTGCCAGCCGAGCACGTTGAGGATAAACGCCGGCGATTTGTTCATTTTCACCGCGCGGCTGTAGGAGAAAATCACGTCGTCGGCGGTCAGCGGATTGCCGGAGGCGAACGCCGCCTGTGGGCGCAGTTTGACGGTCAGGGTTTTTGCCGCCGCATCGCCCTGCCAGCTTTCCGCCAGCACCGGCACCACTTTCGCCGGATCATCGCGATCCGCCTGCACCAGCCGCTGATACAGGCTGGGCACGGTCTGGATGCTGGACAGCTCGTTGGCTTCCGCCGGATCCAGGCTGACGATATCGTCCAGCGATTGCACCACCACCAGCGTGTTGGCCGGGGTGGCGGCGAGCGCAGAGGCGGACAGGGCGGCAAGCATTAACAGCGGCAGGACTTTGGCTTTCATCGATGTGTATCCCCTGAAGGCACTGCGCGGCAGTGCTGAGAAGTAGTTGTTATCGTTAGTTTTCACGGCAGTTTTGCCGTTAGTCTGCCACGGTAGAACCTTTGCCCAAGGCTGGCAAAGGTCAATCGGCTATTTGATATGACAAGAATATATTAGGCGCTCCGGCGGGGGTTGCCAGAGCGGGGAAGGGGTTGGGGCGCGAGCGCGCCCCATTGCCTGTGCGTGACGCGCCCCGGCAATATGCTTTAAATCGTTTCGCTCAGGGTGGCGACCATCACCGCCTTGATGGTGTGCAGGCGGTTTTCGGCCTGATCGAACACCACGCTGTGCGCGGATTCGAATACTTCATCGGTGACTTCCATGCCGCCTTGCAGCCCGTATTGTTCCGCCATCTGTTTGCCGAGGGTGGTTTGGTCGTCGTGAAACGCCGGCAGGCAATGCAGGAATTTGACGTTCGGGTTACCGGTCAGTTTCACCATCGCCATATTGACCTGATAGGGTTTCAGCAGCGCGATCCGCTCCTGCCAGGTTTCTTTCGGTTCGCCCATCGACACCCACACGTCGGTGTACAGGAAGTCCGCGTCTTTCACCCCTTCGGCAATGTCTTCGGTCAGGGTGATCTTGGCGCCGGTCTGTTGCGCCAGCGCCTGACACTCGGCTACCAGCTCCGGCTGCGGCCAACAGGCTTTCGGTGCCACCAGGCGCAGATCCATGCCCGCCAACGCAGCCGCTTCCAGCAAGGTGTTGCCCATGTTGTTGCGCGTGTCGCCGAGGTAAGCGAATTTCACCTCGCTCAAGGGTTTGCCCGGCAGCTGTTCCTGCACGGTGAGCAGGTCCGCCAGCAGCTGGGTGGGGTGGAATTCGTTGGTCAGCCCGTTCCATACCGGCACGCCGGCATGGGTGGCCAGGGTTTCCACCAGATGCTGGCCGTAACCGCGGTATTGAATACCGTCATACATCCGGCCCAACACGCGGGCGGTGTCTTTCATCGATTCTTTATGGCCGATCTGGCTACCGCTGGGGCCGAGATAGGTGACCTGGGCGCCCTGATCGAAAGCGGCAACTTCGAAAGAGCAACGGGTGCGTGTCGAGTCTTTTTCGAAGATGAGCGCGATGTTCTTGCCCTGCAGACGCCGCGTTTCCTTACCCTGCTTTTTGGCCTGCTTCAATTCGGCCGAAAGCCGCAGCAGCGCCAGCAGCTCTGTCGGCGTGAAATCCATTAATCTCAGAAAGTGACGTTTGTAGAACGGGTTCATCGTACTCATTTCCGCATGTCCTGATCGTTTTAATTGAATTAAAATTCACTTTATATGTATGAATATTCAATTTCAACCCCGAAGCAGAAATCTTTCACGTTTATCGTGGCAGCTATGGCGGCGGTGTGTGAAAATAGAAGGAATACAGGCCATTTGACTTGAGGATATAGGCATGGCAAACCGCGAACAGCTGGAAGAACAACGTGAAGAGACCCGCCTGATCATCGAAGAACTGCTGGAAGACGGCAGCGATCCGGATGCGCTCTACACCATCGAACACCACCTCTCTGCTGAAAAGTTTGAAGTGCTGGAGCAGGCTGCTGTCGAAGCCTTCAAGCTGGGCTACGAAGTGACCGACGCCGAAGAACTGGAAGTGGAAGACGGCACGCTGGTCATGTGCTGCGACGTGATCAGCGAAGTCGGCCTGAACGCCGAACTGATCGACACCCAGGTAGAGCAGTTGTTGGCGCTGGCGGAACGTTGCGGTGTCAACTACGACGGTTGGGGCACCTACTATGAAGATCCGAACGGTGAAGACGGTGAGGATGATGAAGAAGACGGTGAATTGATCGACGAAGATGACGACGGCAAACGCCACTGATTAATGCAATGGGCCGGCGCAAGCCGGCCTCTCCCGTCGTCTTTCAAGCCGCAGCGTTGTTGTCTGCACTCACTCACCCCAGTTACTTATTGAAGTAAGCGCCTGAGGATGAGCGAGCTGGTTGCCTGGCTGCAACTTGAAAGCCATAGGGCTATTAAGCTGATGAAATACCAATCCCTGTTATCCCCGATTCTAAACTTCCTGCACTGCGAAACGCCCGATGGCTGGATCGACGCTGCGCGGCGTCCGGAAAACCTGCCGCTGTTGCTGACCGACCATATGGTGTGCGAGCTGAAGGCGGCGCAGACCGGCATGTGGCTGATTCGCCGCTACGTGGCGGACAAAGAGAGCGGCGATGCCTTGCTGGCGCTGCTCAGGCCCTACGAGGCTTTTCTGCATGAAGCGCAGGGCGAGCCGGAAGCGCTGTTCCGCCAGGGCCAGTTCACCAGGAAAATCTTGCCGAAAAACGGTTCGGCCTACGGGCAGGATCTGGCGGACAAGATGGTGCTGCTGATCAAAGAAGAACTGCACCACTTCTCGCAGGTGCTGGAGATCATGCAGGCGCGGCGCATTCCCTACAAGAAAATCACCGCCAGCCGCTATGCCAAAGGCATGATCCGCGAGGTTCGCACCCACGATCCGGCCACGCTGATCGATAAGCTGATCTGCGGCGCCTATATCGAAGCACGCTCCTGCGAACGCTTCGCCCGGTTGGCACCGCACCTGGACGACGAGTTAAACCGTTTCTACGTCTCGCTGCTGCGCTCCGAGGCGCGGCATTATCAGGATTACCTGACGCTGGCCGAGCAGATTGCCGGCGGCGACATCAGCGAGCGGGTGGCTCACTTCGGCCGCATTGAAGCTGAGCTGATCCTGTCGCCGGACAGCGAGCTGCGTTTCCACAGCGGCGTGCCCGCCGCCGCCTGACTGCCGGGCGCCCGGTTTTCACGTCGGCGCGCCCAGCAGCAAATCCACCGCTTTTTCCGCCAGCATGATGGTCGGTGCATTGGTGTTGCCGCTGGTCACCTGCGGCATCACCGAGCAATCGATCACCCGCAGCCGTTCAAACCCGTGTACCCGCAGTTGCAGGTCGGTCACCGAGTCCTGCGGCGATTGGCCCATGCGGCAGCTGCCTACCGGGTGATACACCGTTTTGCAGAAGTTACGCACGAACTCCTCCAGTTGCGCCTCATCGTTCAACCATGCCGGCTGCGGCATCAGCAGATCTTTGACGATCGGCTTGAGGGCGGCGGTTTGCAGGAAGCGCAGGCCGAATTTCACCGCGCGCACGCTGCCGGCCAGATCTTCCGGGTGGCCGAGGTAATTGGCGTGCAGCTTGACCGGATCGCGCGGATCGCGGCTGCGCAGCAGCACTTCACCACGCGCCTTCGGTTGCAGGTAGCCGACCTTCAGCGTGAAACCGTGAATATTCGGCAGCGGCTCGCCGGGCACGTCGTCCCAGCTGTCCAGCAGCGGCAGAAAGTGGATCTGCACGTCCGGCCGGCCGTCGCCCAGGCTGTCGGAGAAGGCGGCGCCTTCCAGCACGTTGGAGGTGAGCACGCCGCTGCGGAACGCCAGCCATTCGGTGCCGTGGCGCAGCGCCTGCAGGCCGCGATCGGCGCCGAACAGGCTGACCGGCTCGCGGGTGCTGACGTTGATCGACATATGCAGGTGATCGTGAAAGTTTTTGCCCACCGGCAAGTCCGCGCGCGGCTCGATCCCCAGCTGTTGCAGGTGTTCGCGCGGCCCAATGCCGGACAACATCAGGATCTTCGGCGAGCCTACCGCACCGGCGCTGAGGATCACTTCTTTTGCGGCATGCGCGGTGACTTCGCCGCCGCCGTTCTGGCTATACACTACGCCGGTGGCCATGTTGCCGTCGAACACCACCCGATGCACCAGCGCGTTCAGTTTCACCACCAGCCGTTGCTCGTTACGCACCGCTTTCAGGTAGGTTCGGGCGGTACTGGCGCGTTCGCCGTTGTGGGTGGTGGTCTGATAAAAGCCCACGCCGTGCTGGCTGTCGCCGTTGAAATCGTTGCGGTAAGGCAGGTCCAGCTCCTGGCCGGCGCGGATAAACGCCATGCTGAGCGGGTGGCGGTAGCGGTTCTCGCTGACCGGCAGCAGCCCTTCGCCGCCGTGATAAGCGTCGGACAGGCTCTCGTTGGCCTCGGCGCGTTTGAAATAGGGCAGCACGTCCTGATAGCCCCAGCCGACGCAGCCGTAACGTTCGGCCCATTCGTCGTAATCCTGCCGCTGGCCGCGAATGTAGATCATGCCGTTGACCGAGCTGCTGCCGCCCAGCACCTTGCCCTGGGCAATTTGCATGCGGCGGTTGTTGGCGTGCGGTTCCGGTTCGGTTTCATACGGCCAGCTTTTTTTGGCGATGATCTTCGCCACGCCGGCCGGCATCTTGATGAACAGGTTATTGTCGCCGCCGCCGGCTTCCAGCAGCAGCACCCGCGCCTGGGTGCGGCGGATTAACTGCGCGGCCAGTACGCAACCG
Organism: Serratia plymuthica NBRC 102599; assembly: GCF_001590925.1. Taxonomy (GTDB): domain Bacteria; phylum Pseudomonadota; class Gammaproteobacteria; order Enterobacterales; family Enterobacteriaceae; genus Serratia; species Serratia plymuthica. Next base: position 10,704 of record NZ_BCTU01000029.1, on the reverse strand, counting down.
GCGGAGCCTGCGCCGACAATGATGTAATCAAAAGCGTTTTCCGACATGACTGTTCCCCGTGCGAGTGCGGCATAAGCCTGTCAGGGCAGAGTATCGCAAGGTGGCAAGAGGTCAATTTGTAATCGTTAATTTGTTAATGAATATCACAAAAAAGATGACAATTGATTTTTGATTTGTTTTTATGTATTTGATTTTATTGTTTTTATATAAATAAATTAAAATATGACCATGTTAATGATTATGCGTGCGTCGCTTCGGGCAGGGTTTTGGGGCCGTGGGACAGCAAAAAACGGTAACGAGAGCGGGAGAAACGCGTTAATAAAATCGCTGTGCCTTTGTTTTTTACCGGGAAATTAAATATGGGATTAATCTGATTAGAAAGAAAGTGTCAGGGAAGTGGGGCTGCTATATGATGACGACACTTGTTAGCGGATAATATATTAAGAAATATGGAAATTTCAATTAATAAGTCTAATTATTTAAAAGGGATTGCCATCATTCTGATGTTGGTCCACCACCTGTTCGCCTATCCAGACCGAATTAGCCCTGATATTCCGGTATATTATATCGTTAGCGGGATAAATATTGAGATGTATCTTGGCCTGTTCGGCAAGATTTGCGTGTCGATGTTCCTGTTCTTGTCCGGTTACGGTTTTTCACTTAAAAAAGACATTTCTTTTAAATATATCTGGGGCAAGCTGAAGAATTTATATATCAGCTACTGGATAGTGTTGTTTATCTTTGTGCCGATCGGCATTATTTTCTTTCCGGGTGAAAGATATTCCCTTTCGCCGTCGCTGTTTATCGAAAACCTGATTGGCCTCAAATCCACCTACAACAGCGAGTGGTGGTTCTTCAAACTTTATGTTCTGTATGTGCTCTCGCTGCCGCTGCTGTCGAAACTGAATACGACGACCTTGCTGGGCGTGCTGTTTGCGGCGGCGCTGTGCGGCAGGGGATTGCAGTATTTCCCTTGGGCGCCGCAGGTGCTCATCGAGTATTGCACCTGGCTGCTGCCTTTTGGTTTTGGCATGGTGTTTGGCCGTACCCAGCGGGCCCCGGCAGACTCGTGGTTGGCGAAGCTGATTGATACGTTGGGCCGCACCCATCCGTTGATCTTGCTGGTGGTGACTGTGGCGGTGTTTATCGTCGCCCATAATCCGGGGCTGCTGCTGGTGACGCCGTTGTTTATCATCGCGATGATGAAAACCGCCGACGGGCTGGGCAGCAGGGTGAACAAGGCGGTGGTTGAGCTGGGCAAACATTCGATGTACATGTGGCTGACCCACAGCTTCTACTGCTATTACTTCACTCAGAAACTGATTTTTGCGCCGCGTTATACGCCGCTGGTGCTGCTGCTGTTGATCCTGGTGTCGTACCTTACCAGCCTGGTGCTGAGCCGGATTGAGGTAGCTATCAAAAGCGGGGGGATGAGGGGAAAAGTGCGGGCCTCTGAGTAGCGCCAGCGCATGCGGCGCTTGCCATGACAGGGGACGAACATCTTCGCCCCCCGCCCAGAAGCCAGATTAAAGCGTTTTCAGCATGGTCACTTCGCAGTCGACGTGGCCGGTGGTGCCCATGGCGCAGTCGATGTGTTCGAAGCCCAGATGCTCATACAGCCCGATAGCCTGCGTCAGGCTGGCGGTGGTTTCTAAATAACAACAGCGGAAGCCCTGTTGACGGGCAAACTCCAGCGCCTGCAACGCCAGGCGTTTCGCCAGGCCCTTGCCGCGCAAAACCGGCAGAAAATACATTTTCTGTAATTCGCAAATATCGTCATCACCGCCTTGCAGCGGGGCAACGCCGCCGCCGCCGGCAATCTGACCGTCGACTTCTATCACCCAATAAGCGCTGCGCGGCAGGCTGTAGAGTTGATACAAGACGTCCAGATTGGGGTCGGAAACGGTATAGCCTTTATCCGCCGTCAAACCGTGCTCGGCGGAGACTTCGCGAATGACGTTAGCAATAGCGGCATTGTCGTCAACCGTTATTGGGCGCACCAGAAGACGCACTGGGGTTGCTGTTGTCATGTTTACACTCGCCATAAATTACTGGGACCACGTTTTTTATCGCAGCACAAAAGGCGCCGGGTTTATATCTCGGCGGCGTCCATGCGGCATTAATACCTTGTAATAACATCTATACCGGGGCGGATGCAACGGCGATAAAAAAACAGCGGGGAGAACCCCGCTGTTTTCAGCTGTTGCAGCGAACCGACAGATTACAGCGCGGCGATGCTCGCCTGCTGCTCTTGCAGTTTCACTTTGCCTTCTTTGCAGGCCGCCAGACGCTCACGCTCTTTAGCGACGACCGCTTCCGGTGCGCGCGCCACAAAGCCTTCGTTCGACAGCTTGCCTTCGATCGAGGCGATTTCCGCATCCAGCTTGCCCATCTCTTTCGACAGACGCGCGATTTCAGCGTCTTTATCGATAAAGCCGGCCATAGGGATCAGCAACTCGGCACCGTCCACCAGTTTGGTGACCGATAACGGGCCTTTCTCGCCCGCAGGCAGCAGGGTGATGGACGCCAGGCGCGCCAGACGCTCGATAAAGCTCTGGTTCTCCTGCACGCGGCGCTGGGCGTCGGCGTTGCAGTTGCGCAGCAGCACGTCCAGCTGTTTGCTTGGGGCGATGTTCATCTCGGCGCGGATGTTACGCACCGCGGTGATCGCCTGCTTGATCCACTCCAGGTCGTTCAGTGCCTGCGTGTCTTCCAGCGCGGCGTCGTACTCTGGGAACGGCTGCAGCATGATGCTTTCGTTTTGAAGAGCAGCTGCGGTTTCGCCGGTCAGGGTTTTCACGCGCTGCCAGATGGTTTCGGTAATGAACGGGATCACCGGGTGCGCCAGGCGCAGCAGGGCTTCCAGCACGGTGATCAGCGTGTGGCGGGTGCCGCGCTGTTCCGCTTCGCTGCCGTTGCTCACCACCGGCTTGGTCAGCTCCAGATACCAGTCGCAGAACTGGTTCCAGGTGAATTCATACAGAATGTTGGCGGCCAGATCGAAGCGATAGGTATCCAGCGCTTCGCGGTAAGCCTTCACTGTGCGGTTGAATTCGGCCAGGATCCAGCGGTCCGCCAGCGACAGCACTTTCTCGCCGCCGTTGAAGCCGCAGTCTTGATTTTCCGCGTTCATCAGCACAAAGCGACTGGCGTTCCACAGCTTGTTACAGAAGTTGCGGTAGCCTTCCAGGCGTTTCATGTCCCAGTTGATGTCACGGCCGGTAGAGGCCAGCGCCGCCAGGGTGAAGCGCAGGGCGTCGGTGCCGTGCGGTTCGATACCGTTCGGGAACTGCTTCTCGGTGCGCTTGCGGATTTTTTCCGCCAGCTGCGGCTGCATCATGTTACCGGTACGTTTTTCCAGCAGATCTTCCAGCGAGATGCCGTCAACCATGTCCAGCGGATCGATCACGTTGCCTTTCGACTTGGACATTTTCTGCCCTTCGTCGTCGCGGATCAGGCCAGTCATGTAGACCGTCTTGAACGGAACTTGCGGCTTGCCGTTTTCGTCCTTCATGAAGTGCATGGTCAGCATGATCATGCGCGCAATCCAGAAGAAGATGATGTCGAAGCCGCTGACCATCACGCTGGTCGGGTGGAAGGTTTTCAGCGCGTCGGTCTGCTCTGGCCAGCCCAGAGTAGAGAAGGTCCACAGGCCGGAAGAGAACCAGGTGTCCAGCACATCTTCGTCCTGGTTCAGCACCACGTCGGCGCCCAGGTTGTTTTCGCTGCGCACTTCTTCTTCGCTGCGGCCAACGTAGACTTTGCCGTTCACGTCATACCAGGCCGGAATGCGGTGGCCCCACCACAGCTGACGGGAGATGCACCAGTCCTGAATGTCGCGCATCCAACTGAAGTACATGTTTTCGTACTGCTTCGGCACGAACTGAATTTCGCCTTGCTCAACGGCTTCCACCGCCACTTTCGCCAGCGGCGCAGTGCGCACGTACCATTGGTCGGTCAGCATCGGCTCGATCACCACGCCGCCGCGGTCGCCGTAAGGCACCGTCAGGTCGTGCGGTTTGATCTCTTCCAGTAAACCAAGCTCTTCAAAGGCGGCAACCACCGCTTTACGCGCCGCGAAACGCTCCAGGCCACGGTATTGGGCCGGAATTTCGTTGCAGTAGTCGGTGCAGATTTCGCCGAGCGTGTTGAACACTTCCGCTTCCTGGCGGATATCGCCGTCGAAAGTCAGGATGTTGATCATCGGCAGGCCGTGACGTTTACCGACTTCGTAGTCGTTAAAGTCGTGCGCCGGGGTGATTTTCACGCAGCCGGTGCCTTTTTCCATATCGGCGTGTTCGTCGCCGACGATGCGGATGCGGCGGCCAACCAGCGGCAGAATGATTTCTTTGCCGATAAGGTCTTTGTAGCGCGGATCTTCCGGGTTCACCGCCACGCCGGTATCACCGAGCACGGTTTCCGGACGGGTGGTGGCGACCACCAGATAGTCTTTGCCTTCGGCGGTTTTGGCGCCGTCGGCCAGCGGGTAGCGCAGGTGCCACATCGAGCCTTTGGACTCGCGGTTTTCCACTTCCAGATCGGAGATGGCGGTGCGCAGTTTCGGATCCCAGTTCACCAGGCGCTTGCCGCGGTAGATCAGATCTTCTTTGTGCAGGCGGACAAACACTTCGCGTACCGCGTTGGACAGGCCTTCGTCCATGGTGAAGCGCTCACGCTCCCAGTCGACGGAGTTGCCCAGACGGCGCATCTGGCGGGTGATGGTGCCGCCGGATTCCGCTTTCCACTGCCAGATTTTGTCGATGAACGCGTCGCGGCCATAGTCATGGCGGGTTTTGTTTTCTTCTGCGGCGATCTTGCGCTCAACCACCATCTGGGTAGCGATACCGGCATGGTCGGTACCGGCCTGCCACAGGGTGTTTTTCCCCTGCATGCGCTGGTAGCGGATCATGGTGTCCATGATGGTCTGCTGGAAGGCATGGCCCATGTGCAGGCTGCCGGTGACGTTCGGCGGCGGGATCATGATGCAGAAGCTTTCCTGGCTGGTATCGCCGTTTGGCTTGAAGTAACCCTGGTTTTCCCAGTGATCGTACAGCTTCTGTTCGATCTCTTTCGGGTCGTATGCGGTATCGAGATGACTGTTTGTCTTTTCCATTTTATATCGTTGTTCAGTGAGTTGGCGGCGTTGCCGTGGTCAAATGGAAGCCGACGCTGCGATAGGCTTTATATCGGTCGCGCGCCAACTGTTTCAGGGTGTCTTCGTAAGGGACGAAGTCTACCACTTCATGGAAAGCAGTAGCAAAATCTGCAAACTGCGGCAGCAGGGCGATCAGCAGATCCCGTGGGGAGTTGCCGCGTTTGCCGGGCCAGCACAATTCTACCGGCGCGCCGTAGTGCGGGCCTTCGCCGGCCAGGTTGTGCGGCACGAACTGGTGCGGATCGCGCTGCCACAGCGCTTCGTCCAGCCGCTGGGCCTGTTCCTGGCTCTCGCAGGCGATCAACACCCGCTTGCCGGAACGCCAACGTTCGGCGGCAACGGCGCAGGCCACGGCCTCATGCGCGCTGAGCGCGCCTGCCGGTTCCGCGTGTTCAATAAGATAGAACGTTGCCTGCTTGATCATCTGATTCACCGCTGCCTATAAAAAAATGTAGGGGCACAGCATGCTGTGCCCCTCGGGATTATACCTGAATTACCGCTCAGATTTAATCGTCGCCGTTCAGTCCAGCACGGTTCAACAGGAACTGAGACAGCAAGGCTACCGGACGCCCGGTCGCCCCTTTGGCCTTGCCGGAACGCCAGGCGGTGCCGGCGATGTCCAGGTGCGCCCAGCTGTACTTGCGGGTAAAGCGCGACAGGAAGCAGGCGGCGGTGATGGCACCCCCCGGACGGCCGCCAATGTTCGCCATATCGGCAAAATTGGAGTCCAGCTGCTCGTAGTACTCGTCGGTCATCGGCAAACGCCACGCGCGGTCGCCGGCCTGCTCGGACGCGCCGATCAGTTCGTGCGCCAGCGGGTTGTGGTTCGACATCAGGCCGGTGATGTGGTGGCCCAGCGCGATCACGCAGGCGCCGGTCAGGGTGGCGACGTCAATCACCAGCTCCGGATCGAAACGCTCTACGTAGGTCAGGGTGTCGCACAGCACCAGGCGGCCTTCGGCGTCGGTGTTGAGCACCTCGACGGTCTGGCCGGACATGGTGGTCAGTACGTCGCCCGGACGATAAGCGCTGCCGCCCGGCATGTTTTCACAGCCGGCCAGCACGCCGATCACGTTCAGCGGCAGGTTCAGCTCCGCCACTACGCGCATCACGCCGTACACGGTGGCCGCGCCGCACATGTCGTACTTCATCTCGTCCATGCCTTCGGCAGGTTTGATCGAGATGCCGCCGGAATCGAAGGTCAGCCCTTTGCCCACCAGCACGATCGGCTTAGCGTCCGGGTTCGGGTTGCCCTTATATTCCATCACCGACATCAATGATTCGTTCTGCGAACCATGGCCGACCGCCAGATAGGCATTCATCCCCAGCTCTTTCATCTGCTGCTCGCCGATGACGCGGGTAACGATGTTGGTGCTGAAGGCGTCCGCCAGTTGGCGAGCCTGGGAGGCCAGGTAACCGGCGTTACAGATGTTCGGCGGCATGTTGCCGAGATCTTTCGCCGCTTTAATGCCGGAAGCCACCGCCAGACCGTGCTGGATAGCGCGTTCGCCGCTGGTCAGCTCGCGACGGGTCGGCACGTTGAACACCATTTTGCGCAGCGGACGGCGCGGCTCCACTTTATTACTTTTCAGCTGATCGAAGGTGTAGAGCGTTTCTTTGGCGGTTTCTACCGCCTGGCGCACCTTCCAGTAAGTGTTGCGGCCTTTCACGTGCAGCTCGGTCAGGAAGCAGACCGCTTCCATGGAGCCGGTATCGTTAAGGGTATTGATGGTTTTCTGAATCACCTGTTTGTACTGGCGTTCATCGAGCTCGCGCTCTTTGCCACAGCCGATTAACAGGATGCGTTCGGAGAGAATGTTAGGTACATGGTGCAGCAGTAATGTCTGCCCGACTTTACCTTCCAGTTCGCCACGGCGCAGCAATGCGCTGATATAACCATCACTGATTTTGTCGAGTTGTTCTGCGATAGGGGACAGGCGGCGCGGCTCGAAAACGCCGACTACAATACAGGCACTGCGCTGTTTTTCCGGGCTACCGCTCTTTACACTGAACTCCATGCACTCTCCTGAATCTTAAAGACAAAGGCGGAAGCTACGGCTAGAATGACCCAACTCCGTAATGAACTCCCGCCATTGAGTTAACTAACTATGTTAACCTGAACGGCGTAAATTGCTCTGTTTTGGCGACTATAGGCAAGTTCCTATAGGACACCCAAATGCTAGATGTTGTAATACTATTTTAGCTATGACGGTTGCCATATGATGAGAATAAATGGCGGATTAGCGATGAAACTATCGATTTTCCTGCAAAAAGACAAGTTTTCACAGGCGTAATAAGCGTGATCATCATAAGATATCTGGTACGGGAAACGCTAAAGAGCCAAATCGCGATCCTTTTCATCCTGCTTCTGATCTTCTTTTGTCAGAACCTGGTCAAGGTGTTAGGCGATGCGGTGGACGGCAATGTCCCGACAAATTTAGTCCTTTCACTGCTTGCATTGGGTGTGCCGAAGATGGCGCAGCTAATCCTGCCATTAAGCCTGTTTCTCGGCTTGTTGATGACGCTTGGGCGGTTGTACACCGACAGCGAAATCACCGTTATGCACGCCTGCGGGCTGGGTAAACGCACCCTGATCATTGCCGCGATGGTGCTGGCGCTAATCACCTCCGCCGTGGCGGCGGTAAACGTGTTCTGGGCCGGCCCGGTGGCCTCCCGTTATCAGGACGTGGTGATCAGCGAGGCGAAAGCCAACCCGAGCATCGCCGGCCTGGCGGAAGGGCAGTTCAAACCCTCGCAAGACGGCAACGCCGTGCTGTTTATCGGCAACGTCAAGGGCAGCACTTTCAACGACGTGTTCCTGGCGCAACTGCGGCCGAACGGCAACCAGCGCCCTTCCGTGGTGGTGGCCGAGCGCGGCAAGATCAACCAAATGAAAGACGGCTCGCAGGTGGTGACGCTCGACAAGGGCACCCGCTTTGAGGGCACCGCGTTGCTGCGTGACTTCCGCATTACCGATTTCAACGATTATAAAGCCGTGGTGGGCCACCGTGCGGTCGCTATTGACGGCAACCAGGCCGAACAGATGTCGATGCAGGCGCTGTGGCAGTCGGATGACCCGGACGCGCGCGCCGAGTTCCACTGGCGCCTGACGCTGGTGCTGTCCGTGGCCATTATGGCGCTGCTGGTGGTGCCGCTCAGCGTGGTGAACCCACGCCAGGGCCGCGTGCTGAGCATGCTGCCGGCCATCCTGCTGTATTTGATTTTCTTCCTGCTGCAGACCTCGCTGCGCTCTAACGGCGGCAAAGGCAAGCTGGATCCGATGATCTGGCTGTGGGTGGTCAACGCGGCGTACTTCGCGATCGCGCTGGCGCTAAACCTGTGGGATACCGTGCCGATGCGCAAGCTGCGCGCACGCCTGAGAGGAGCGGCCTGATGTTTGGCGTTTTAGACCGATATATCGGTAAGACGATTTTCAACACCATCATCATGACGCTGTTCATGCTGGTGTCGCTTTCCGGCATCATCAAGTTCGTCGATCAGCTGCGCAAAGTGGGCCAGGGCGACTACTCGGCGCTGAGCGCTGGGATGTTTACCCTGCTGAGCGTGCCGAAGGACATCGAGACGTTCTTCCCGATGGCGGCCCTGCTGGGCGCTCTGCTCGGCCTGGGGCAACTGGCGACGCGCAGTGAACTGGTGGTGATGCAGGCTTCCGGTTTTACCCGCATGCAGATCGCCGGCTCGGTGATGAAAACCGCTATCCCGCTGGTGCTGCTGACCATGGCGATTGGCGAGTGGGTGGCGCCGCAGGGCGACCAGATGGCGCGCAACTACCGTGCGCAGCAGATGTACGGCGGTTCGCTGCTTTCCACCAAAAACGGCCTGTGGGCGAAGGACGGAAACGACTTCATCTACATCGAGCGCGTGGCGGGCGAGAAAGAACTTTCCGGCGTCAACATCTACCATTTCAACGACCAGCGCAGGCTGGAGACGGTGCGCTATGCCGCCACCGCCAGCTTTGAAGACGGCGTGTGGAAGCTTTCGCAGGTGGATACTTCCGACCTGACCAACGAAAAACAGGTCACCGGCACCCAAACCTTGACCGGCGAATGGAAAACCAACCTCACCCCGGACAAACTGGGCGTGGTGGCGCTGGACCCAACCTCACTCTCCATCAGCGGCCTGCACAACTACGTGAAGTACCTGAAGCAGAGCGGCCAGGAAGCTAACCGCTACCAGCTGAACATGTGGAGCAAGGTGTTCTCGCCGCTCTCTGTGGCGGTGATGATGCTGATGGCGCTGTCGTTCATCTTCGGGCCGCTGCGCAGCGTGCCGATGGGCGTGCGCGTGGTGACCGGCATCAGCTTCGGGTTCCTGTTCTACGTGCTGGACCAGATCTTCGGCCCGCTGAGCCTGGTGTACAACATGCCGCCGGTGCTGGGCGCGCTGCTGCCGAGCATGCTGTTCCTGCTGATCAGCGTGTATATGCTGCTAAAACGCAAGTAGCGCCATTACGGGCAGTTTAAGAAGGCGTAGCCATTGGGTTGCGCCTTTTTTGTTTCTGGCGCCTGGCGGGGCGAGGAGCGTGGTTACGGTGGGGGTAGACGTTGGTGCGCTGCATGCTGCACCCGCAAAATGGGCACAATGTGACCCCAGCGACGATTTTTTCAGCACTTAACTCATTGAACAACGGATAAGTGTTGCATGCGGATCGCTGAAAGGTATAATTCACCCGTTTTCCGCATACTACTTGCAGTGCCGAAGTGGCGAAATCGGTAGACGCAGTTGATTCAAAATCAACCGTAGAGATACGTGCCGGTTCGAGTCCGGCCTTCGGCACCAAATAGTACAAAATCGACGTCTATTGACGTCTTTTTTTGTCTCTAAAATCCAGCAGTTACGCTGTTTCCCCCCTGCTATATGTCTCTTGACGTCCACTCACATCTATCCACATATACCAACAAATGATGGTATAACTGGTGGTATCTTCGGTTCGATTGATTTTGATACCAACAATGGAGTTATCAACTGATGGCGCTCACTGATATCAAAGTTCGAACAACCAAACCCTCAGATAAACCCTTTAAACTGACTGATGGTCAGGGTATGCACCTGCTAATCAACCCCAATGGCTCAAAATACTGGCGTTTACAGTATCGCTTTGATGGTAAGCAAAAGATTCTGGCATTAGGTGTTTATCCAACGGTCACACTTGGCGAAGCTCGTAGAAAAAGAGATGAAGCCAAAAAGTTGGTATCTGTTGGTATCGATCCCTCAGAAAAGAAAAAATCCGACAAGATTGAACAAAGTGAAGCATTTACCTTTGAAGCTATAGCGAGAGACTGGCATACCGCATGTAATCGGAGATGGTCTCCTTCTCACAGCGAACGAGTTCTTAAAAGTCTTGAAGACAACCTTTTCTCCTCAATAGGTAAGAGAAAAATTGTTGAGCTTAAAACAAAGGATCTACTCGTTCCGATCAAGGTCGTTGAGGCTTCAGGGCGTCTGGAAGTAGCAGCACGCCTGCAACAGCGAACCACCGCGATAATGCGATATGCAGTCCAGAATGGTTTAATTGACTACACCCCAGT
>NZ_BCTU01000028.1 GCF_001590925.1 Serratia plymuthica NBRC 102599 | reverse complement strand
GGTCATTCTTTGTTAACTTCCTTCGTTATGGGTCAAAAAACACACCAGCAAGCCATACAGGCGCAAAGAGAGCCTATCTACAGCTTATGACGAGTGACGTTGCGCTCGCTCATGCCCAATACCGCTGCAATAACCGCAAAGGAAGTCATTGCTCAGATGGTCGAAGAGTTCAGACGGCTTGATATCCAGTCCAGCAATAAAATGACTATTGCTAAGCTAAACGAATTGGGGTTGCAGCCTGCTCGCGGTGGGATATGGGCCACCAGTACGGTGGACAATATGAAGTGCAGGATGAAACGAATGACAAATTAGCAAGAAAAGGCCACCCACAGGCAGCCTGTCATGTTACTTATGCGTGGTTTTCACAGCCAGGCAGGCTTTTATCGATTATCAAATTACCTTCAGCCCGAACACCGATCTTACCGAATAAGAACGAGTGATTAAGCTGAGTGATAACCACATTGCTCAAACCGACAGCGCACTTATCTTTCTCAATAGCTTTATCGATAGCCGTTTTCATGTTAGGGAAACCTGTAGGGAAGATAATTACCGGGTAAGAATCTTCGGCTGTAACGCGCTGTCCAGTAACGAATTTATTACCATTGATGTTGTAGTTCTTAGTGCTACCTACAGTCAGGTCAGCAACGCGCATCGAACACCCAGAGAGAAGCACTGCAGACACTACTGCCAAAATTGCTATTTTTTTCATTTTAATTCCAATAATTTACTTTAGAAAGCATACCTAAAAATCAGGCATTGGAATTCTAGCAAGCACCCTACACAATTTATACATTTCAATACACATGACTTATAACAAACCTGATGGCTAGGTTAGGGGCTGCTAACCCTTACCTATAACAAGCGGACATAAATCCTTCAATCAGCAGTTACTCAGTGGTTACGGGCACTCTGGCAAACTCAGTAAATTATTAGGCTGCTCGCCATCATTTTGAGTTTTGATATACTTATTACCTGCAGCACTGGTAGCAACAATCACCTTAACTTTATGAATTCCCGTTCCTACGTAAAAACTCCATTTGCCAGACTCGATTCCTTCTATAGCGGCTTCTTGAGTGATCTTCCAACGCTCAGTAGGCGAGTTAAGTCCTCCAATATGAGTAATTCTCTCATGTGCGCTTTGTCTGTTACTTTTATTGATGCAAAGAATCTGATGTTCAGACATATCAATTTCCTCTTTAACTATTTAAATAATATAAAAAAGTCTTTTATGCTGCATATCTACGAACACGGCAATAGTCATGAGTTAATTTTTCGGAATACCAAAGAACAATAGCAATGAAATAATTACAATTAAAACAATATGTGGCCATATGAAAATCGCATTAACTCAGCACATCCAGTATGCATAACTTACATTTCATTTCCATATGCAAGAATATTATTATATCTATGAAAACGATAGTTATGCTGTTTGGCACGAAACAATTAAAGTAAAATCAAATAATAACGAGATGATACTATGAAAAAACTAATTAAATACACATTACTCTCTTCGGTGTTGTTCACATCCTTTGCACACGCACAATGGCTTACTCAAGTAGATGACGATCTTTTTACTGGTGGCAAAAAAGCGACCTTGGTAGGAGACTTGCAGGGTGCTGATGCTGCATTAATTTTTGACTGTACGAAGCAAAAATTAACCATCTCCTATGCTGAAAGATACGGGGAGCAAGAAGCAGTATCCGCTACCCCATTCAATCTAATTGTGAAAGTAGATGCTGGCGATGCTCACAAAATGGATGCCCAATCAAAGAGGCGCAACAGTAAATATCTTGAAATTTCATCTGATGACAGAGAACAGATAGAGCCAATACTTAAAAGCCTGCTACAGGCTAAGAGCAAGGTTCTCGTTGGGTTGGAAACCAAGGACGGAGGTAATCAATTCTCAGCATCGGGTAGTGTCGCTGGCTCAACAAAAGCTGCTGACCAGTTTATTAAGGCATGTGAATTAAAAATTTAAGCGGTTCATAGCTGGATGGTTCATTATAGTAAAAAAGTCACCACATCCAGCTATAAAACCCAATTTCACCACAATTCCAATATTTTTTCTAAAAACCATCACAACTCAGGAATGAACCCCTCGTCCTTCAGTGAATTTATTACCCCGCGAATAAGGTAAGAGTTTGAAAATTTTGCCGTATATGTTCTAGCTCCAGGCTCCACAGGTTGCAGAAGGCCACGATCAACCAATTTACCTATTTGATAGGTGATCTGAGGGGATTTCATGCCAGGTAACGCTTCTCTTAAATCACCAGCTCTGACAGTCCCCATATCTACGGTTCGTTTTAAAACTCGAGTCTCCGTTTCATTGATGAGACCCCGACCTTGGGAAAAATCGATAGCGGGGTATAAAATTTTTGAGCTCAAAAAATGATGGTTAGTCAGTTGGTCAACCTTCTTCAACTCAGATGAAATACCAGCCAGAACATACAAGCACCAGTTCTCCAGGCCTTGCCCCGCTCCCGTATCTGCTTCTGCAAGCATCGCATAATACCTTTCCCTATCATTACAAAACACGGCTGTTGGGTTCAGTACACGTCCACCAGCCTGGACGTTAAAACCATACTTGATCAGCAGAGCATAGGTGAGTAGCCGAACGGTCCTACCATTCCCATTACCAAATGGGTGCACCCAACCAAATCGGTGATGCGCCAGCGCTATCTTCATCAGATCATACTTTGGTCGGTCTTGGCGATTGATGAATTCAGTCAGCTCCTGCATGTAGCCAGCAACATGGATAAAATCTGGAGGCAGATGCTCTGATTGCGCAATACTCACACTATGCTGCCGATAAGCTCCGGGAGTTCTATCCCCTTCCCGCTCCAGTCCAACAACAGCAATCGCATGCAGCTCACGAACAAAATGCTCGGTAATATCGTCACCAGACTTAAGGTGCTCATCAATGAAGTTCATCGCATTTTCAATGTTGCCGATCTCTTTGAGCTGATCGTTGGAAGATTCCGTACCATCGACCTTACTTTCCACATAATCTGCCAAGGTCGTGTGGTTTCCCTCAATGCGGGCGGATCCCAGACTCTCCAGCATGTGGAAAACGGCCTTAAGCTGTACAAAAAGCAACGGGTGAACATCGGTTTCAAGGCGTAGATGACGTAAAAGCTCAAGCTCAGTTAAGACATCGACCAAGGGAGAATCAAAACTAGGGTTGAGCAAGTTGAGGTCAAAGTGTGTGAATTGCGGCATTGAAGTTAACCTATCTTAACTGGTAGTTAAATATTATCTCAAAAAAAATCAAAAAAGGCATGTTATAACAGCCACATTGTCATATCCATCACCGTACCACATCTCAAAAATTACCAGTTAGGTAACTCAAATATGGTTACTAACAAACCCAATAGCTGGACAGATAAACAGCACAATAGCTCTCATCTCAAATTTAACACTAATGAAACAATTATCTTTTCAAACGTAAGCGCCTTTTTCTTTGTCTTTACACCGCATCAGCCCCGGCGTAATGCGAATGAGAATATTCGTATGCCCCTCTTCCTTCGTAACCCGTATTGTGTGATACAATACACATTCCTTGAGCCGCCTTCGCTGGCCTACAGCCATCCTTCCGAAGCCTGATAGCAGCGCGAATCGCCCCTTCGAGTGTAAAGATTTAGTCAATTATGGAATCTGGCTAAACCATAATGATGTCTGGGTGTCTTAGTAGTCGTATCGCAATCGAGTGGATCCTTTATGCGTTACAGGTTACTGCCCCCTACTGCATAAATGAGTTGATATGAAGCGTCCACAAGAATTCCGTTCGGCCCTGCTGCACCCGCGCTACTGGTTTACCTGGTTCGGCCTGGCCATTTTGTTCCTGCTGGTTCAACTGCCTTACCCGCTGCTGCACAAGCTCGGCATATGGATGGGCCGCACCTCGATGCGTTTCCTGAAACGCCGCGTCGCCATTACCCGCCGTAACCTGGAGCTGTGCTTCCCGGATATGGACGAGGCGCAACGCGAGCGCAAAGTGATCGGCAATTTCGAATCCCTCGGCATGGGTCTGCTGGAAACCGGTATGGCCTGGTTCTGGTCAGATAAACGCGTCAAACGCTGGTTCAACGTCTCCGGCATCAATCACCTGAAAATGGCGCAGCAGAATGAACGCGGCGTGCTGGTGATTGGCGTGCATTTTATGTCGTTGGAGCTGGGCGGCCGTGCTATGGGGCTGTGCCAACCCATGATGGCGATGTACCGCCCGCACAACAATAAAGCGATGGAATGGGCGCAGACCAAAGGTCGCATGCGCTCCAACAAGGCGATGCTCGATCGCAAAGACCTGCGCGGCATGGTGCATGCACTGAAGCGCGGTGAAGCCGTGTGGTTCGCTCCGGATCAAGACTACGGCCCACGTGGCAGCGTATTCGCGCCGTTATTCGCCGTCGATCAGGCCGCCACCACCAGCGGCACCTTTATGCTGGCGCGTATGGCCAAGCCGGCGCTGGTTCCGGTGGTATTAATACGCCGCGAGAAAGGCCGCGGCTATGACCTGTTGATCCAGCCTGCCCTGGAAGATTACCCGATAGGCGATGAGCTCGCGGCGGCGGCCTATATGAACAAAGTGGTCGAGAAAGAGATCATGCGGGCACCGGAGCAGTACATGTGGCTGCATCGCCGCTTCAAAACCCGGCCGATCGGCGCTCCCTCGCTGTACTGAGCCCAGATTCTGTTTCCCAGCCCGGCCAAAACGCCGGGCTTTTTTGTGCGTTGCGTTTAAAAAACCTGCTGTCGGCCCTTCGGCTTTGCTGTAACCTCTTTTTTTACCCGCACAGGAAAAGGAAACGATGAAAACTCACGTCCGCATTGCTCTGGTCGGTGACTACAAACCCCAGGCCGTATCTCACCAGGCCATCCCCGTCGCTCTCCAGCTCACCGCCGCACACCTTAACGTCGATATTCAATCCCACTGGCTGCCCACAGAAACCCTCACCGACACCTCGGTATTGCAGGATTATGATGCTATCTGGGTGGTACCCGGCAGCCCATACAACCATGACGATGGCGTCTTTATGACCATTCGCCATGCTCGCGAACAGAATATCCCCTTCCTCGGCTCCTGCGGTGGCTTCCAGTATGCGATTGTGGAATACGCTCGTAACGTTATGGGCTGGCACGATGCCGGACATGCGGAAACCGATACCGGCGGCCGGCTGGTTATCGCTCCGTTGAGCTGTTCGCTGGTGGAAAAAAGCGGGGACATTATTTTCCAGCCAGACACGCTGGTCGCCCGCGCTTACGGCAAGCTGGAAACGCATGAAGGCTACCACTGCAATTTCGGCGTTAACCCGGAGTTCGTTGCCGATCTGCAGCAACACCCGCTGATTATCAGTAGCCATGACCACGCAGGTGACGTACGTTCGATAGAGCTGCCGGGACACCGTTTTTACGCCGCTACGCTGTTCCAGTCCGAACGTGCCGCGTTGCGCGATGAGCTGTCGCCGCTGCTGGTCGAGCTGATTAAGACCGCTGCACAAATCTGACAACCCTCACGGCCCTCAGAAAATGAGGGCCACTCATAGCCATAGCCCAACGCGTTGCCGCGAGAAAAGGTACCCACCAATAATTAAATGGTTAACAACCCCCGCTAATATCATTTCCATATTATTAAAGTTAACTAAAACCTGTCTGATAACGGATTATTCATCTCAACTTAATTTTACCGTCATATAAAAGATCATTAATAGCGCCCCGCCGCCCCCCTGTTTATCATTGCATTCATAAGAATATTGCATAAATAATTCTTTATTATTTTTTAAGTTCAACACGTTGCGATCTGCCGAAGGTATCCAGGGAGGATAATCACAAGGATAAACTCACTGTATAAGTCTAACATCAATATAAAAAAATAAAGAAAAAAGACAATATAAACAAACAGATGAAACAAACAAGTGAGAGTTGACTGTCATTATAATAATGATCATTCAAATATATTCTACCTGACGAACTGATTGCAAAAAAAATAAAAATGAAATAATTAGAATTAAAATAAAAACATTTTACATTATTACAAAAAACCATTAAAAAAAATTAATGCAAACCCAGGCCAATTCAATTTTCACCTTTTATAATATTCGGGTGCTTAACGACTGCTAACTCTATTTAAGTCGATTGATTCCTAATTTATGGAGGTGGTTCCGTGTCCGCTTATTCTCTGACAACCGTGCAACAGGCTGTGTGGCTCGACCAATCTTTGAATCCCGAGATCCCATTGTATAACGTAGGGTGTTTATGGCATGTGGAACGGGAAATCTCACTCCCGTTGTTTAAAGAAGCTATCCGCCAAATCCAGCAACAACACGATGCTCTGCAAACCACCCTGAAAGAAGCACCTCAAGGTGTCATTCAGGAGCCGCTGTTCAAAAAACAAATTGAGTTACATTACCATGATTTCTCAAAGGAAAATGATGCATTCAACCAGGCGAAAACACATTTGCGAAGCAAATTTATTCAGCCTTATCAGCTCTACGAAGATTTGCTTTGGCGTTGTCATGTCGCCAGGGTGAACGACACCACGACGCTGTGGTTACTGGCGTCCCATCATCTGATTGCGGATGGCACCTCAATCTCTTTGTTAAGCCGCATGATCATGGATCGTTATAAGCAATTAAAAGCCGGAGAAGAAGGCCAGATCGGCGCCTCTTGTTACCAAAACTTCGTCGTCAGCGACCAGGCCTATCAGCAATCATCACGTTATGAACGCGACCGCGACTGGTGGCTGCAACGCTTTGCCGCGGCCCCGTCTCCAATATTGGAGCGCCGTCAGAATTACTGCGAGCAGCAAACCTACCCTAGCAGCCAAGTTATCAAACGTCTGCCGCACGAGCGTTTTCTTCAACTGGAGCGCTATGCGGCCGAACGGGGTAGCTCGGCGATGCATTTCTTCACCGCCTTGATTGCCCTTTGGTTCGCCCGGATTTGGCAGATGGAACACGTCATTTTGGGCGTTCCGGTTCACAACCGCAGCACCGCAGATCATAAACAAACGCTGGGGATGTTCTCTTCCATGATCCCACTGCGCATCAACGTCGATCTGCAGCACTCCTTCGCAGATCTGTTGCGGCAAATTGGCGGCGAATTGCGGCAATGCTATCGCCATCAACGCTTCCCCATTGCCGAGCTTAACCGTCACTTAAATCTGCACCAACAAGGAAGGCGTCAGCTGTTTGATATCAGTTTTTCGCTGGAAGTTTTCCCTACCGACATCGAGCTGGAAGGCAGCCAGTTTAAGGTTGAGAATATGCACCATGGCCATGAACAATTGCCGCTGGGCATTTACCTGCGCCACTATCTTCCTGGCGAGGATCCCCTGCTGGAATTTAACCTCAATCAGGCTTGGTTCAGCCACGAGGATGGCGAGCGCATCGCCGCCCGCATCATAAGGTTACTCGACGAAGTGCTGGACGGAGATCCGGCACTGCCTGTGGGGAAACTGCCGCTGCTGCTGCCAAACGAACAGCAGCAGATTTTCCACCAATGGAATAATACGCATCAAGTCTGGGCAGACATGCCGCAAAGTTTGCATCAGTTTTTGGAACGGCAGGCTGAGTGCACACCGGACGCTCCGGCCCTCTGCTACGAACACCATTCGATCAGCTATCGTCAATTGAATCTGCAGGCCAACCGGTTTGCCGCGTTCCTGCGGCAGCAAGGTTTGCAACCGGATGATCGTATTGCACTTTGCGTTGACCGTGGACCGGAAATGGTGATCGCCCTGTACGCCATTTTAAAAGCGGGCGCAGCTTATGTACCGCTCGATCCCGATTACCCACAGGATCGCTTGCGCCATATGTTGCAAGATTGCGGCGCTAAGTATGTGCTGATCGACGACGGCGGCGAACACGCATTGCGCCCGCTCCGCGACATCACAGTCCCGCGTTTGCATCTGCAGCGCGACAGCCACCTTTGGCGGCACACGTCGGCGGACAACCTTGCGCCACTGGCTTCTGATCCGCAGCGCAGCCTGGCCTATGTCATTTATACTTCCGGTTCGACGGGGAAACCCAAAGGGGTGATGAATGAACACCGTGGGGTCATCAATCGCCTGTTATGGATGCAACAAGCTTATCCGCTGACGTCGGAGGATGTGGTGTTGCAAAAAACGCCGTTCAGCTTCGACGTGTCAGTTTGGGAATTCTTCTGGCCGCTGATGGTTGGAGCCCGGCTGGCCCTCGCCAAACCGGGCGGCCATCAGGATCCGGAGTATCTGAGCGCCTGCATCGCAAAATACGGCGTCACCACGCTGCACTTTGTTCCCTCAATGCTGCAACTGTTTTTACGGCATGGCGACATGGCGCAGTGCAACGCCTTGCGGCGCATCATGTGCAGCGGCGAAGCTCTGCCGCTCGCCACGGTGCAGCGCTGCCTGCGGCAATTGCCGCAAGCGGAACTGCACAACCTCTATGGCCCGACGGAGGCGGCTGTGGATGTTTCCAGCTGGCATTGTCGTCCCGATGACGAACGGGCACTGGTGCCGATCGGCAAGCCTATCGCCAATACTCAGCTCTATATTCTGGACAATCAGTTGCAGCCACTGCCGCCCGGCGTCGCCGGTGAACTGCATATCGGCGGTATTCAGGTTGCCCGCGGCTACCTGAATCGACCGGAATTAAGCACAGAACGTTTCATTGCCGATCCTTTCAGCCACGATCCTCAGGCGCGCCTGTATAAAACAGGTGACCTTGCGCGCTGGCTGGCGGATGGCAATATCGAATATCTGGGCAGGAACGATTTCCAGGTCAAGATCCATGGCGTACGCATTGAGTTGGGGGAGATTGAGCAGCAATTGAGACTATGCGCCGGCGTGGAAGACGCCGCGATCCTGGCAAAAGAAGACGCCCATGGCGGGAAACGCCTGGTGGCGTATGTCATCGCGCCGGATAAAGACGCGCACCCCACCGACTGGCGCCGTCAGTTGCAGCAACATTTGCCGGATTATATGGTGCCATCCAGTTTTATCCGGCTGGAGGCATTCCCACTCTCCCCTAACGGCAAGCTGGATCGCAAAGCCCTGCCGGCCCCTACCCCGTTGCAGGATACAGTGCCTTATGTACCGCCGCAGACTCCGCAGGAACGGCAGCTTGCCACATTTTGGGGGGAGTTGCTTGGCACAGAACGCATCGGCCTGGATGACGACTTTTTCGCGCTCGGCGGCCATTCGCTGCACGCCATTCAGTTGCTGATCAAGCTGAAACGCAGCGGATATTCGCTGAGTATTAAAACGCTGTTTGCGCACCCCACCCTGCGCCGGCAAGCGCGCATCCTCACCGAGGGTGTTACCCCCGACACAACGCTGGCGGCTCCCGCGCCGCTGCAACAACTGCTGACGAACTTGAACCAGGCCAGCTTTAATTTCAAGCAGATTAAACGTCTGAACCGCTCGTCCGGCACCGACAACGTCTGGATGATTCATCCGGCCGTCACCGGCTGCGATGTTTATCGCGATCTGGCGAACTCTCTGGAGAAGGATTTCAATGTCTTCGGGGTCAACAATTACAACCTGTTCCAGCAACCGCACATCACTTCACTGCGCGAACTGGCATCGTACTATCTCGGCCATATGCGGCTGTCGCCCTCTCATCCCGTACGCTTGCTAGGTTGGTCACTGGGAGGGTTGATTGCGCTGGAAATGGCCGCCCAGCTTGAGAGCCAAGGCTACCGTGATATTCAGCTGTTCTTGCTCGATACGTTTTACCGAACGCAGTTCCAAATCCGCAGTGAACCCGGCATGTTGGCACCGATGCTGGCAATGTTGGGCATCGATGGCGAGGCAGCCGACAGAGCGCTGAAGGCGGAACCGACGGAGCTGGCGCTGGCGAAACAAACGCTCAGCGCACCGCTGCAGCATGCGCGGATCACCCTGTTCAAGGCCACCGAGGATACAAACCTGAACCTCGCAGGTATCGGCGATGAGCGGGAATTACTGGCGATCGCCGACAACGGCCTTTCGGCGATTAGTCGGCATCTGCACGTGCATCCCCTGGCCTGCAACCATAACTCCATTATCTCCAGCCATGATGAGATCGGCCGTGCCTTGCGCGAATCTACTCGTTCACCGGTGATACTCGACGATATTCATTGATATAACAGGTCTGCGGCGCTCGTCGCCGCAGACCTCCATCGACAGACTCACCACATTAACTGGCCAATCAGCGGGGCGGCGATCACCGTGATAACCCCCGCCAACATCATCACCAGGCTGGAAACCACGCCTTCTTCCTGTCCCATTTCATAGGCTTTCGCCGTGCCGGCACCGTGCGACGACGCCCCCAGCCCGGCGCCCTTGGCCAGGCTGCTGCGCACCGCCAGCCGCAGGAACAGAATGTCCCCCACCGCCATGCCGAATACTCCGGTAATCACCACGAACAACGCCACTAAATCCGGCTGGCCCCCCATCTGTTTGGCGGCCTCCAGCGCAAACGGCGTGGTGATGGAACGCACCGCCAGGCTGCGCTGTACCTCTTCAGGCAGCGTTAGCAGCCGCGCCAGCCACACCGAGCTGTAAACCGCCACCAAAACCGCCGTCAATACCCCGGCGGTGAGCGACAGCCAGTGGCGGCGGATAATATGCAGATTTTCATAGACCGGCACTGCAAACGCGATAGTCGCCGGCCCCAACAACCACAGCAGCCAGTGCGTTTCACCGATGTAATCCTGATACGAGATATGCGTCACCACCAGCAACAGCACCAGGATCATGGGGGTCAGCACCAACGGCATCAGCAGCAAAGTGCGATGGCGGCGATAGAGCTTCTTATTGGCGAAGTACAACGCCAGCGTTGCCAGAAAGCAGGCCAGACTAAGGATAAAATCATTCATCGCGCTGTTTCCGTCTCTGCAGCCAAACCTCTAGACGGTATACCCGATCGACCACCAGCCCGGTTGCGCCGAGTGTCAGCATGGTACTGATCGCAATCACCAGGAAAATCTTCCAGCCCTCCACCATCAGCAACTGGGCATAGTTGACCAGCGCCACCACCGCCGGGACAAAAAACAGCAGCATTTCTGCCAGCAGCCAGCGTGAACCGGCCCTGACCCAGCTCAACGGTAAAACCCTCAGCAGGATCAGCGCCAGCAGCATCAGCATGCCGACAATGTTGGCGGGCAGCGGCAGATGAAATTGCTTTACCAACCGGTCGGCAATCAGAAACAGCACCGCATACAAAACAACCTGAACCGGCACCTGCAGGCGGGTCAACAAAGAGGGGGCTGCGCGGCGTAACGCCAATGACATGGAAGATAACCTCAAAAAAATTCAAGGTTTGCAGTATACGCGGCCAGGAAACCTTGCCTGAAATGAATTAAAATCATCAATATCATGCCATCAGGGAATAGTTTCCCGCCGGTATTGCCCTGAGGAGAGCCCAACGTGGATGTCCGTACCCTGCGTTACTTCGTGGAAGTCGTGCGCCAGCAAAGCTTCACCCGCGCGGCGGAGAAACTGTTCGTCACCCAGCCGACCATCAGCAAGATGCTGCGGCATCTGGAAGAAGAGTTGGAGTGTACGCTGCTGATCCGCGAAGGACGCAAGCTGCACCTGACCGACAGCGGCCAGGCAGTGTACCAGCGTGGGTTGGCGATCCTTGATGAGTTCCGCCAACTGGAGGCCGAACTGGAAGACATCAGTTCGGTGAAAAAAGGCGTGTTGCGGCTGGGTATCCCGCCAATGGTCGGTCGGCAGATAGCAGATTTGATCCGCCGGTTTCGCCAGACCTATCCTGGCATTGAACTGAAAATTTCCGAGCTGGGCGGGTTGTCGGTCGAGCAGGCGGTGATGTCCGGCGAACTGGATCTGGCGATGACGATATTGCCCGTCGACCTGGATCAACCGCTGACTTTCTTGCCGCTGCTGAGCCATCCGATGTGCGTGGTTGCGCCGCGTACGCCGCACTGGCTTAACCGCACCAGCATCGATATCGCCGAATTGGCCAACTGGCCGATCCTGATTTATAACGAGGATTTCTCGCTGTACAAAATGCTGATGAAGGCGTTCCGCCTGGCCGGTTTTGAACCGCAGATTGCCGTACGCAGCGGGCAGTGGGATTTCCTGGCATCGATGGTGCAGGCCGGGGTCGGCATCGCTACCCTGCCGGAGCCAGTTTGCCAGTGGCTGGATAAAGAAAACCTGATCTGGCTGCCGCTTGAGCCGCGGATGGAATGGCGTGTAGGGCTCATCTGGCGCCAGGGCAGCTACCTGTCGCACGGCGCCCAGGCCTGGATCGCCTGCTGCCGCGACTACTGGCCGCCGGTCAAATAACTGGGGCCGCGTCTGCGGCCCCGTTGGCATTACCCTTCGCGCTCTATCAGCAGCGCTTCCAGCAGGTCGAGATCGTGCAACAGCTTTTGCAGCGTCTCGTTGCTGATTTTCTGCGTTGCGCGCAGGTGATACAGCTCCCCGCGCTCGGCGCGCAGCGCGGTCAGGCGGAAGCGTCGCTCGAGGTTCTCCAGCATCAGCGCATTTTCGATATCGTCTTTGGTGGTGATGCGCCGCCGCAACGTGCCCACGACCCGTGAACTGATCTCTTTCAGCACCTGCGGGTCGATGTTTTCTTCCACGTCGACGGCCAGGCGTTCTTCCATCTTGTTGATGCTTTCGATCGCCACTTCCGCCGCCATGGCAATCGCCATCCGCTCCTCGCTCTTGCTGGCGCTCTTGTCCGCCACCACTACGCCGCGCAGCAGCAACGGCAATGCCATCACGCCGACGATCAGTGAAAGCAGGATCACGCCGGCG
Organism: Serratia plymuthica NBRC 102599; assembly: GCF_001590925.1. Lineage (GTDB taxonomy): Bacteria > Pseudomonadota > Gammaproteobacteria > Enterobacterales > Enterobacteriaceae > Serratia > Serratia plymuthica. Next base: position 82,310 of record NZ_BCTU01000028.1, on the reverse strand, counting down.
GCGATGAACACCAACTGATAGCGCGCCGGGAAGGCGGTGCCGTCACTTAACAGCAGCGGGATCGACAGCACGCCGGCCAGCGTGATTGCCCCGCGCACCCCAGCGAACGACGCTATCCACAGCTCACGCGTACTGTAATCGCCAAACTGCAATGGCCGTTTTTTCATAAAACGCCGGCTGGCGTTTTTCATCAGCCACAGCCAGGTAAAGCGCAACAACAACAACGCTGCGTAGATAATCGCCACGTCGGCGAACAGGTACCAGGTCTGAATGGTCGGATCCAGCTCTGCCTGCAGGATTGAGGTTTCCAGAATCCCCGGCAGTTGCAGCCCCAACATGATAAACACCATGCCGTTAAACACGAACTCCAGCATCGCCCAGACGCTGTTGGCGCGCAGGCGCATCGCCAGTGGCGCATTGCGGATCACGCCGGACTGGCTGATGGTCATCCCCGCGGCAACCGCAGCCAGAATGCCGGAGACGCCGATATGTTCGGCAATCAAATAGGAAGCGAACGGCAACAGCAGCAGGAACACGATCTGCGTGGCCGGATCATCGCCGCTCCAGCGGCTCATCATCCGCAGCGATTTGCTGTAGCACCAGGTGACAGCCACACCGGCCAGCAGGCCGCCGATAGCGACCTTCAGGAACTCCAGGGTAGCGCCGCCCACGGTAAACACCATGGTACCCATCGCCACCGCGATGGCGAATTTGAGCGAAACCAGGCCGGACGCGTCGTTCATCAGCGCCTCGCCTTCCAGCACGCCCATGATCGGTTTCGGAATACGCCCTTTACCGACGATGCCGCCCAGCGCCACGGCGTCCGTTGGCGACAGCACTGCCGCCAGCGCAAACGCCGCCACCAGCGGGATACCCGGCACCATGGCGTAAATCAGGTAACCGACACCGACCACGGTAAGCAACACCAGCACCAGCGCCAGCCCCAGGATTTCACGGCCGTGATGCAGAAATTTACGCGTTGGGGTTTTCCAACCGTCGGCAAACAGCAGCGGCGGGATAAACAGCACCAGGAACAGTTCGGGGTCAAAGTCGACATGCAGCCCAAAATGCGGCCAGGCCAGCAGAGCCCCGATGGCAATTTGCATTAACGGCAGCGGTATCTGGAACGGCAACATACGTGTCACCACCCCGGACAGGGAAACCACCAGGATCAAAATGAGGATTGTAAAAAATATTTCCATGCTTTCCTTAGACTCTCGGGTTCAGACTACATCTCTGATATATACCCCGATAGTAGATCACTTTTTTTACAGCGATTAAAGCTTGTTGTGCCTTTCAAAACGCAGCACAGAAAGAAGAAGACTTTTCTGAAGGGGAAGAAGGTCAGACTTTCCCCCACCCAACGGGTGGGGGAAACACAGCGGATTAAATCGCCCAACCGCCGGCATAGAACACCACCAGCGCCACCGCGATCAGCACGGTGCCGATATTCAGCTTGCGCCATTCACCGGAGCAAATACGGCCAATCACCAGCGAGCTGAAGCCCAGCATGATACCGGTGACGATATTGCAGGTCAGCACGATAAACACCGCGCACAGCAGGCCGGACATGGCGTCGACAAAGTCGTTGAAGTCCAGCTTGGTGACGTTGCTCAACATCAGCAGGCCGACGTACATCAGCGCCGGTGCAGTAGCGTAAATCGGCACCAGATAAGACAGCGGCGACAAGAACAGGATCAGCAGGAACAGCAGGCCGACCACGGTTGCGGTCAGGCCGGTTTTACCGCCCGCCGCGGTGCCCGCTGCGGATTCGATATAGACCGCCGCCGGGGCCGCGCCCACCAGGCCGGAGAAAATGCTGCTCAGGGAATCCGAGGTCAGCGCCTTGCCGCCGTTGATGATCTGCCCGTCCTTATCCAGCAGGTTGGCCTGCCCCGCCACCGCACGAATGGTGCCGGTAGCGTCAAACACTGCGGTCATCACCAGTGCCAGCACGCTCGGCAACACCACCGGTTGCAACGCACCCATAATATCCAGGCTGAAGATCAACGAATTGCCATTGGCGTCCGCCAGGCTTGGCATGGCGAACAGCCCCTGATATTTCACTGCGGGGTCAAACAGCAGGCCAATCACCGAAATGGCGATGATCACCAGCAGAATACCGCCGGGGACACGCAGTTTTTCCAACCCGAAAATCACCGCCAGGCCGAGCAACGTCATCACCACCGGGAAAGAGGTGAATGCGCCCAGCGCCACCGGCAGGCCATCCAGCGGATTCTTCACTACCAGACCCACGCCGTTGGCGGCGATCAGCAGCAGGAAAAGACCGATGCCGATACCGGTACCGTGCGCCACGCCCATCGGCAAATTGCGCAAGATCCAGGAACGGATGCCGGTTATCGAGATGATGGTGAACAGCACGCCCATCAGGAAGACCGCGCCCAGCGCCACCGGAATGCTGATGTGCTGGCCCAGCACCAGGCTGAAAGCGGTAAAGGCGGTCAGGGAAATCGCACAACCGATGGCCATCGGCAGGTTAGCCCATAGCCCCATCAGCAATGAGCCGAGGCCTGCGACCAGGCAGGTGGCAACAAACACCGCCGTTGGCGGGAAGCCCGCTTTGCCCAACATGCTCGGCACCACGATCACCGAGTAAACCATCGCCAGGAAAGTGGTTAATCCCGCCACCACTTCCTGACGCACGGAGCTGCCGCGTGCGGAAATATTAAAATAGCCATCAAGCCCGCCTTTTGGTTTAACGGCGTTGTTCGCTTGAGAATTCGACATGTTGCTGTCCCCTGTATTTCATTGCCAGCCCGTTTCACAAGGCTTGTTGCTTGTTATTCCGCCCACGCATGTTCATTACGGAATCGTTTCCATCACGTCAGCTTCCCTGCCCTTCGGCCGCTCCGCCCATCGGCGTGGCGTTAAAAGGCAAACGTTTAACTCTCATCGCGTGATACGGGTGATTTATGGTGGTTTATTCAAGGCAAACGATTATCCGGCCTTCCATACCCTCTGATCAACCAAGATCGCGGCAATTCATGCAGAAAAGCGCCGGGATCAATCATTATCGAAATGGCGAGATTTGTCACATAGGTAAATCCGATGGGGCGCCCCCGGCTCAGGGGGCAAAAACCGGCTACTGAGCCTGTGCGGCTTTTTCATCCATGTACATCAGTTCCCAGATATGGCCGTCCAAATCCTGAAAACCGTGGCCGTACATAGAACCGTAATCCTGCGGCTGATTATAGGTATTGCCGCCGGCGGCAATCGCCTTGCGCACCAGGCTATCCACCGCCGCTCGGCTGGGCTGCGACAGGCAAACCAGCACTTCGGTCGCCCTCCTGGCATCGCCAATCGGGTTCGGGGTGAACATTTTGAATTTATCGTGAGTCAGCAACATCACATAAATGGTCTCGCTGACCACCATGCAGGCGGCGGTATCATCGGTAAACTGCTGATTAAAGCTGAAACCCAACTGGGTGAAAAACTCGATGGATGCGGGCAAATTGTCCACCGGCAGGTTAACAAAAATTTGCGTAGGCATAGGCTATCTCCGAACAGACGTTAACCCGTCAAGTATAGTTCATGCCCTCAGCTCAGCAGTTCATAAGGACCGCCCTGCTCCAGTGCCCGCTGGTAGGCTGGCCGGGTATGGATACGCTGCAGATAGCCGCGCAGCTTCGGGCAATTGTCCAGCGAACCGCGCGCCGCCATCGCTTCCAGCGGAAAGCTCATCTGGATATCCGCCGCGCTGAATTCATTGCCGACAAACCAGGTGCTTTTGCTCAGGTGCTGCTCAAGATAATCGCGATGCGTGGCGATCTGTTTGTCCAGATATTCCCGCTGAACCCCTTTGCCAATCGCCCCCGCTAGCGGCCGCAACAACCAGGGGACCGGCGATTGACCCAGGCGGCTGAATACCAGCTTCATGACCTGCAGCGGCATCAGCGATCCTTCCGCATAATGCAGCCAGTAACGGTATTGTTGGCGAGCATGATGGTCAGTCGGGATAAACAGCCCCTGGGCATCGTAGGCTTCTTGCAAATATTCGATAATGGCGCCGGATTCCGCCAGGGTCAGATCGCCATCGACAATCACCGGGGATTTGCCCAACGGGTGGATCTTTTTCAGCTCCGGCGGCGCCAGCAGGGTTTGCGGATCGCGTTGGTAACGCTGTACCTGATAAGGCACACCCAGTTCTTCCAGAAACCACAAGATACGCTGCGAGCGTGAATTATTCAGATGGTGCACGATAACCATAAAGTTTCTCCAGTCCGTTGCCAACCCAGTTCGCCAGTCTGCACGCCGTTACCGATTTGCAGTGGCACGGTGCGCAACGTCAGTCGATCGTCAGTGAAGCGGTAAAAGCGGCTCAGATGCCATTGCGCTCCCCTTTAAGAATCACCTTTAAAGGGTAGTGGCGATTATTCCAGCACGCCAGCCTTCAAAATTAAGTCAATTTATTTGAATTAAATACTCAAAACTCTCCGATTTTCTCTTTGGATATGCAGGTCTATTATTCAACGCATCGAGAGGATACAACCTCTCACCTGACAAACACCCTGAGGATTGAATCATGAAGAACATCAAAATTTTTGCTACCGCTCTGTTGCTGACTACCGCTTCTTTCGCTTCCGTTGCCGCTGAGCAGCCTTCCAGCCAACCTGCGGCCGACGCTCAGAAAATCGGTGTCGTCTCCGTTGCCGGTGCCTCTAACCTGAGCGCACTGGAAGCCGAACTGGCTAACAAGGCCGCTGCATCAGGCGCCAGCTCTTACCGCATCATCGCCGCCGGTGGCCAGAACAAACTGCACGGCACCGCTGAAATCTTCAACTGATCGTCAGACAGCCCACTGACGGAAGAAAGAAGCCCCGCGAGGGGCTTTTCTCGTTTCTAGCGCGCATCAAAACGCGTCGCCAGCTTCTGCAGGCGAAATTGCTCGGTGATGTAATCGACAAACACCCGGGTTTTGCTGGGCAGAAATTTGGTAGTGGGAAAGTAAAGATAGACGCTACCGCGATCGACATACCAGGCTGGCAGCACCCGCAATAAGCGCCCACTTTCCAGATAAGGCAAGGCGCTTGGCATGGCGATCAACGCAATGCCCAGCCCCATTTCCGCCGCTCGCGCCGCCGCCTCCGGCTCATTCACCGTCATGTTAACGGTCATCAAGGGCGCCCGCTGTTCGTTATCCGCATTGCGCAGCGGCAGGTTGCGAATCCGCCCGGTTTGCGGCGAACGGATAAAAATCCCCGCGTGGTTCGCCAACTGTTCCGGTTGGCTCAAAAGCGGATGACGCCGCAGATAATCCGCCGAGGCCACCAATACCCCGTGGGCCGGCGCCAATTCACGCGCAATCATTCCCTGCGCCAATTCAATACCGCCGCCAATTGCGGCGTCGAAGTGTTCGCCAATCATATCCACTTTGCGATTGTCAAAATGCCAGTCTGGCACGATCGCCGGGTAACGTGACAAAAACGCCGGCAACAGGGGCATCACGAAATGCAGACCGAAAGCGGTACCCATGCTGACCTTTAGCGTACCTGCCGCGACAGAGCCACTGCTGTTCACCCTTTTCAGCGCGCACTGGATCGACTGCAAACCGCCGCTCACTTCCTGAAGAAAACGTTCGCCCTCTTCGGTCAGGATCAGCTTGCGCGTATTGCGCTGGAATAGCCGTACCCCCACCAGCGTCTCCAGCTTGGTGACATTTTTCCCCACCGCCGCAGAGCTGATGCCCAGCTTGCGGCCGGCAGCGGAAAAACTGCCGTTTTCCGCGCTGCTGACAAAACATTCCAGATGGCCGAGCATGGCTTTCCTCTGTTGATTTCAAACCTATGGTTTAAGCTGATTATAGCGCTTTGGGGCTAGTGGCCGCGTTGCGTTTCTCCGATACTGGTCCGGTAGATTTTTTAACCTTACCCACTCTGGAGAAACATCATGTCAGCAACCCTCTCTCTGCAAGGCAAAGTCGCATTCGTTCAGGGCGGCTCACGCGGTATCGGCGCCGCCATCGTCAAACGGCTGGCGCGCGATGGTGCCGCGGTGGCATTCACCTACGCAGCTTCCGCCGGCCGGGCCGATGCCGTGGTGAGTGAAATCGCCGCCGCCGGCGGCAAGGCTATCGCCATCAAAGCCGACAGCGTCGACGCCGCCGCAGTACAGCAGGCGGTACGCCAGGCGGTGAACAGCTTCGGCAATCTGGACATTCTGGTGAACAACGCCGGGGTGTTTACCTTGGGCAGCACCGAAGAACTGGCGCTGGAAGATCTGGACCGTATGCTCGCGGTGAACGTACGCAGCGTCTTTGTTGCCAGCCAGGAAGCTGCACGCCATATGAACGACGGTGGCCGCATCATTCACATCGGCAGCACCAACGCCGAGCGAGTGCCCTTTGGCGGCGCCGCCGTTTACGCGATGAGCAAATCCGCGCTGGTCGGCCTGACCAAGGGCATGGCGCGCGATCTCGGCCCGCGCGGTATCACCGTCAACAACGTGCAGCCCGGCCCGGTGGATACCGAGATGAACCCGGACGACGGCGATTTCGCCGAGCAGTTGAAACAGCTGATGGCCATCGGCCGCTACGGTAAAGACGAAGAGATCGCCAGCTTTGTCGCCTATCTGGCCGGCCCGCAAGCGGGCTACATCACCGGAGCCAGTCTGAGCATCGACGGCGGCTTCTCGGCTTAAGGTTGGCAGAAAAGCAAAAAGCCCCGAAAAGGGGCTTTTTTATTGGCTTCAGACAGCCCGATATCAGAAAGGAATATCGTCGTCGAAGTCCATTGGCGGTTCGTTGCTGCTGGCTGCCGGCGCGTTGTTCTGCGCTGGGCGCGCCTGCTGGCCGCCGCTGAACTGGTTGCCACCCTGTGGTTGCTGAGGCTGGCCCCAACCGCCCTGGCCGCCTGCTGCCTGACCACCGCCTGCAGGTGCGCCGCCGCCTTGACGGCCGCCCAGCATCTGCATGGTGCCGCCAACGTTAACCACAACTTCGGTGGTGTATTTTTCTACGCCAGCCTGATCGGTCCATTTACGGGTCTGCAGGGCACCTTCGATATACACCTGGGAACCTTTACGCAGATATTCGCCCGCAACTTCGGCCAGCTTGCCGAACAACACAACGCGGTGCCACTCGGTTTTTTCTTTCTGCTCGCCAGTCGCCTTGTCACGCCAGCTTTCGGAGGTCGCCAGGGTAATGTTGGCCACTGCGCCGCCATTCGGCATGTAACGGACTTCCGGGTCTTGGCCCAGATTCCCGACCAGAATTACTTTGTTTACGCCTCTGCTGGCCATGAGAACTCTCCTGATGATTGATTTTTACACAGTATAAACGAGTAAGTTTAACACGCTCAGCCTGAAACGACACCCGTGTTGATAACTGCGTATTGTATTCCAGAATTGTCCTTTCGAACGACCTTGTTGCATTCGTATACTGGATATTCATTCAGGTTTTTTTGTGTCATAATTATGCGTTTCGTACTGGCTGTGCCGGTTTTTTGCGCGGTTGATCACAAAATCACCCGCACTAAACCCAGACAGGCGCGGTGTATCATCAAGACGGGAAGTGTAAATGGACAATATCGAAGTTCGTGGTGCTCGAACCCATAATCTCAAAAACATCAACCTGATTATCCCGCGTGACAAGCTGATCGTCGTCACCGGTTTGTCCGGTTCAGGCAAGTCCTCGCTGGCTTTTGATACCCTGTATGCCGAAGGGCAGCGCCGCTACGTCGAGTCGCTCTCCGCCTATGCACGCCAGTTTCTTTCGCTGATGGAAAAACCGGACGTCGACCATATTGAAGGTCTATCGCCGGCAATTTCCATCGAGCAGAAATCCACCTCGCATAACCCGCGATCCACGGTCGGCACCATCACCGAGATCCACGATTACCTGCGCCTGCTGTTCGCTCGCGTCGGCGAACCGCGCTGCCCGGATCACCATGTGGAACTGGCGGCGCAAACCGTCAGCCAGATGGTGGACAACGTACTCAGCCAGCCGGAAGGCAAACGCCTGATGCTGCTGGCGCCGGTGGTGAAAGACCGCAAGGGCGAGCACACCAAAACGCTGGAAAACCTGGCGACCCAGGGCTATATCCGCGCGCGCATCGACGGCGAAGTGTGTGACCTCTCGGATCCGCCGAAGCTTGAGCTGCAGAAAAAGCACACCATTGAAGTGGTGGTCGATCGCTTCAAGGTGCGTGAAGATCTGGCGCAGCGCCTGGCGGAATCGTTCGAAACCGCGCTGGAGCTGTCCGGCGGCACGGCGGTAGTGGCCGACATGGACGACGAAAAAGCGGACGAGCTGCTGTTCTCCGCCAACTTCGCCTGCCCGATCTGCGGCTACAGCATGCGCGAGCTGGAACCGCGCCTGTTCTCGTTCAACAACCCGGCCGGCGCCTGCCCGACCTGTGATGGCCTGGGCGTGCAGCAGTTCTTCGATCCGGAACGCGTTGTGCAGAACCCCGAGCTTTCTCTGGCCGGCGGTGCAATCCGCGGTTGGGATCGCCGCAACTTCTATTATTTCCAGATGCTGCGTTCGCTGTCGGAACATTATGCCTTCGACGTCGAAGCGCCGTTCAACTCCCTGGATGCCAACGTGCAGAAAGCGGTGCTCAGCGGTTCCGGCAAAGAGTCGATCGAGTTCAAATACATTAACGATCGCGGTGACACCACCGTGCGCCGCCACCCGTTCGAAGGCGTGCTGCACAACATGGAACGCCGCTATAAAGAGACGGAATCCAGCGCGGTGCGCGAAGAGCTGGCGAAGTTTATCAGCAACCGCCCTTGCGCCTCGTGTCACGGCACTCGCCTGCGCGAAGAAGCGCGCAACGTGTTTGTCGAAGACACCACGCTGCCGGAAATCTCCGATCTGAGCATCGGCCACGCCATGACCTTCTTCCAGAACATGAAGCTTAGCGGCCAGCGCGCCCAGATCGCCGAAAAAGTCCTGAAAGAGATTGGCGACCGCCTGAAATTCCTGGTGAACGTCGGGCTTAACTACCTGTCGCTGTCGCGCTCGGCGGAAACCCTGTCCGGCGGCGAGGCGCAGCGTATTCGTCTGGCCAGCCAGATCGGCGCCGGCCTGGTGGGCGTAATGTACGTTCTTGATGAGCCGTCGATCGGCCTGCACCAGCGTGACAACGAACGCCTGCTGGAAACCCTGATCCACCTGCGTAACCTGGGCAACACGGTGATCGTGGTGGAGCATGACGAAGACGCCATCCGCGCCGCCGATCACGTGATCGATATCGGCCCCGGCGCCGGTGTGCATGGCGGCCAGGTGGTGGCGGAAGGTACCGTCGAGGACATCATGGCGCAGCCCGAATCGCTGACCGGCCAGTTCCTCAGCGGCAAACGCGAGATTTCCATCCCTGAGCAGCGCGTACCTGCCGATCCGACCAAGGTGTTGAAGCTGAGCGGCGCGCGCGGCAACAACCTGAAAGACGTGACGCTGACGCTGCCGGTGGGGCTGTTTACCTGCATTACCGGGGTCTCCGGCTCAGGCAAATCCACGCTGATCAACGACACGCTGTTCCCGATCGCCCAACGCCAGCTCAACGGCGCCACCATTGCCGAACCTGCGCCGTTCCGCGAAGTGACCGGCCTCGAACATTTCGACAAAGTGATCGACATCGATCAGAGCCCGATCGGCCGCACCCCGCGCTCCAACCCGGCCACCTACACCGGCATCTTCACCCCGGTGCGCGAGCTGTTCGCCGGCGTGCCGGAGTCGCGCAGCCGCGGCTATAACCCAGGCCGCTTCAGCTTCAACGTCAAGGGCGGGCGCTGCGAGGCCTGTCAGGGCGATGGCGTGATCAAGGTGGAAATGCACTTCCTGCCGGATATCTACGTACCTTGCGACCAGTGCAAAGGCAAGCGCTATAACCGTGAGACGCTGGAAGTGAAGTACAAAGGCAAAAGCATCCACGAAGTGCTGGAGATGACCATCGAAGAAGCGCGCGATTTCTTCGACGTGGTGCCGGCACTGGCGCGCAAGCTGCAAACGCTGATGGACGTCGGCCTGTCCTACATTCGCCTCGGCCAGTCGGCGACCACGCTGTCCGGCGGTGAGGCGCAACGCGTCAAGCTGGCGCGCGAGCTGTCTAAACGCGGTACCGGCCAGACGCTGTATATCCTTGATGAGCCGACCACCGGTCTGCACTTCGCCGATATCCAGCAACTGCTGGCGGTGCTGCATCAGCTGCGCGATCAGGGCAACACCATCGTGGTGATTGAGCACAACCTGGACGTGATTAAAACGGCGGACTGGATTGTCGACCTGGGGCCGGAAGGCGGCAGCGGCGGCGGTGAAATCCTGGTCTCCGGCACGCCGGAAACCGTGGCCAACTGCGAAGCTTCGCATACCGCGCGCTTCCTCAAGCCGTTACTGAAAATGAAGAAATAACCTTTTTTGCCGGCGGGCCCTTTTGCGGCCCGCCATTTTATCCGTTCTGCCCAAATTAAAGAGAAACAGGCAAGATTTAGACATTTTCAGGCATTTCCCTCCCTGCTCGCCCCTTTTATCATCAATGTTCCCTCTGCGCCGCCCGTATGACCTGGGCCGCGTCTCACCGGCACTCTGCCGCCGGAAAGCATTCTCCCCCCATTCACTGATGACTGGAGTTACCATGAACATTACGCATGCCTATGCCGCGCATGACGCGAAGTCAGCGCTCGTACCTTTCGATTACACACCGCGCGCCCTGCGCGATCACGATGTGCAAATCGAAGTTCTGTTCTGTGGCGTTTGCCATTCGGATCTGCACCAGGCCCGCAACGAATGGAACAACTCGATTTTCCCGGTGGTGCCCGGCCATGAAATTGTTGGCCGCGTGACCGCCGTCGGCAACCACGTATCCCGCCATCAGGTTGGCGATCTGGTCGGCGTCGGCTGCATGGTCGATTCCTGTCGCAGCTGCCCTAGCTGTGACGAAGGGCTGGAGCAATACTGTGAAAACGGCTTTACCGGCACCTATAACGGCCAGGATCGGCAAACCGGCGCCATCACCTACGGCGGCTACTCAACCGCTATGGTGGTGGATCAGGACTTTGTGCTGCGGGTGCCGGCAAACCTCGATCCGGCCGGCGTCGCGCCGCTGCTTTGCGCCGGCATCACCACCTATTCGCCGCTGCGCCAATGGGGTGCCGGGCCGGGCAAGAAAGTCGGTATCGTCGGCCTCGGCGGCCTGGGGCATATGGGGGTCAAGCTGGCGCGGGCAATGGGCGCTCATGTGGTGCTGTTCACCACGTCGGCTTCCAAAGTTGAAGACGCCAAACGCCTCGGCGCTCATGAGGTAGTGATCTCGCGCAACCCGGAAGAAATGGCGCAGCACACCAACAGCTTCGATTTTATTCTCAACACGGTGGCGGCTCAGCACGATCTGAACCCGTTCCTCAACCTGCTGCGGCGTGATGGTACCTTGACGCTGGTCGGTGCGCCGGAACATGACCACCCGTCACCGCAGGTGTTTAACCTGATCATGAAACGCCGCCGCCTCGCCGGTTCGCTGATCGGTGGCATTGCAGAAACCCAGGAGATGCTGGATTTCTGCGGCCAGCACGGCATTACTTCGGATATCGAACTGATCCCGATGCAGCAAATCAACGAAGCCTATGAGCGCATGCTGAAAAGCGACGTGAAATACCGTTTCGTGGTGGATATCAACTCTCTGCGAGCATAATGCTACGGGCGCCCACTGCGGCGCCCGTTTTTTGTTATAGCTGTTTAATCACCCGCGCCGGATTGCCGCCGACCACGCAGTTGGCCGGTACGTCTTTGGTGACGACCGCCCCAGACGCCACCACCACGTTATCTCCCAGAGTAACGCCGGGGTTAATGACCGCCCTGCCGCCGATCCAGACATTGTTGCCAATGCTTACCGGTTTGCCGAACTCCGCACCGCCGACGCGGGTTTGCGCCTCCAGCGGATGGGTAGCGGTGTAAATATGCACCCCCGGCGCCAACAGGCAGTTATCGCCAATATGCACTTCGCACACATCCAGGATTACGCAGTCAAAATTGGCGTAAAAATTCTTCCCCAGATAGATGTTATAACCGTAATCGCAGCGGAACGTCGGTTCGATGGTTCCCCCCTGATACTGGCCCAACAGCGCCGTCAGCCACTGTTTACGCAGATCGCCCTCGTCCGGGGATGAATGGTTGTAATGGTGCACCAGTTGGCGCGCACGCTTGCGTTCGCTGCGCAGCAGCTCGTCACCGGCATCGTACAGTTCGCCGGCAATCATCTTGCGTTTTTCTTCACTCATGGCCATCTCACGGCATCCTTTGGTCTCGCGGCTCATCGATTAAAAAGCCTAGTCGTTCCTGGTGCGCAATGAAACGGGAACGTTCCCATTCTCGAATCGCGATCACAATTTAAAGAGAAAAAAGGAGACAATGGAACGGAAAAGGCAGGCGGCTACGCCTGCCCTGCCGGTTAAGCGCGCAGTTCCTGTCGCACGTGGTCGGGTAACCCTTCCAGCACCAGCTGATATGAACTGTCGATCAGGGTGTAAAATTGCGAGTTCGGCAGGTTGCCGTCGAGAAACACCGTATTCCAGTGCGCCTTGTTCATGCCAGCGCAGGCGACGATCTCCGGGTGATGCTCGCGCAGACTTTCCGCCAGCTCCGGGCTTGATTTCACCGCCAGGGCCGGCCGGCCCTGTACCTCGCACACCATGGCGAACATCACGTCGCCGACCTTGATCTGGCTGGCCTGCCACTGGTTCTGGTCGCTTTGTTCCGCGCCCGGCTTCGCCATGCAGTATTCCAGCAGTGCTGTGTTATTCATTGGGTTACTCCCCCTGTAAAGTGGCCACAATACGGCGTGAACCGCCGTGGATGCGGTGCTCCCCCAGCCAAATTCCCTGCCATGTGCCCAACATCAGCCGCCCATGGCCGACGGGCAGCATCAAAGATGCGCCCAGCAGCGAGGATTTGATGTGTGCCGGCATGTCGTCCAGCCCTTCGTAGTCGTGCTGATAGGGTGCGTTCTCGGGTACCTGACGCAGGAAATGCTGTTCCATGTCGGCTCGCACCGTGGGATCGCAGTTCTCGTTGAGCGTCAGCGAGGCCGAGGTATGCTGCAACAACAGATGCAGCAGGCCGGTTTGCAGGCGGTGTAAGTGGGTTAACTGGTCAGTAATCTCTTCGGTAACCAGATGAAAACCACGCGCTTTTGCGCTGAGGATAAGCGTTTGCTGATGCCACATGAGTGAGCGCCCCTCAATCAGTATATTCTCTATCCGGTTTGCGGCAACTTTGGCGGCAAACCGACAACAAAAAAGGAGCGATATCGCTATCGCTCCTCAGACTGCTGACAAAGCCCGTTATTAGGGAGAGCGTGCCGAAGGGGTCGTAGCGGCTTGCCCGCCGGAGCGCCCCTCGGTGCGCTAGGCCCGGGTATCTCGGGTTCAAAGACAACTTTGTCATCAAACTCAGGAGCGATATCGCTATCGCTCCTTTGCGAACGTCAGTTCACCCTAACAACATTACTGCACCGCGGCAAACGCCTCGGCCACCTGATGCACGTTGTTGTGGTTCAGGCCGGCCATGCAAACGCGCCCGCTGTGGATCAGGTAGACGCCGAACTCTTCACGCAGGCGATCAACCTGCGCCGCGCTGAAACCGGTGTAGCTGAACATGCCGCGCTGCTGCAGCAGGTAATCGAAGTTACGCTGCGGCAACGCGATTTTCAGCGCCTCTACCAGCGTTTTACGCATCTCAAGAATACGGGTGCGCATGCTTTCCACTTCCGCCAGCCACTGGGCCTTCAACTGCGTATCGTTCAGCACCTTCGCCACCACCTGCGCACCGAAGTTCGGCGGGCTGGAGTAGTTGCGACGTACGGTGGCCTTCAATTGCCCCAGCACGCGTCCGGCGGCTTCTTCGCTTTCGCACACTACCGACAGGCCGCCGACGCGTTCGCCATACAGCGAGAAGATTTTCGAGAATGAGTTACTCACCAGGCACGGCAGGCCGGCGGCGGCGATAGTGCGGATAGCGTAAGCATCTTCGGTGATACCGCCGCCAAAACCCTGATAGGCGATATCGAGGAACGGGATCAGCTCACGCTCGGCGATCACCTTGACCACCTCGTCCCACTGGGCATTGGTCAGATCAGAGCCAGTCGGGTTGTGGCAGCACGGATGCAGCAGCGCGATGCTGTGTTTCGGCAGTTGTTTCAACGCGCTCAACATGGCGTCGAACTTCACGCCCAGGCTTTCGCCATCAAAGTACGGATAGGTATTCACTTTGAAACCGGCGCCGCCGAAGATGGCGATATGGTTTTCCCAGGTAGGATCGCTGACCCACACCTGCGAATCCGGGAAGTAGCTTTTCAGGAAGTCGGCACCCACTTTCAGCGCGCCGGAACCGCCGACGGTCTGAATGGTGGCGATGCGCCCCTGCTGCAGCATCGGGTGCTCGGCACCGAACAGCAGATGCTGAATGGCAGTACGGTAAGGCAGCAGCCCTTCCATCGGCAGGTACACCGACGCGCCCTGATCCACGCTGTTCAACTGCGCTTCCGCTGCGGCAACCGCCTTCATCTGCGGGATAATACCCCGCTCGTCATAGTAAAGGCCGATACTCAGGTTAACCTTGTGCGCACGTGTGTCTTTTTTGAATTTTTCCATCAGCGACAGGATAGGATCGCCTGCATAGGCATCAACGTTCTGGAACACGGGGTCGTTCTCCTAGATTGGGTTATTCAGAGGGTACAGATTCAAACGCTGTAACGACCAGGGCGATGGTTCATCGCGATAATCAGATTCAGCACCATTGCACCTAATATAGACGCAATTAGCAGGGAAATATTCACCACAAACAGTGAGGCTAACACGATAGAAATATCGACCGCCATTTGCAATTTGCCGGCGCGCAAACCGTATTTATCCTGCAGATACAGCGCGAGAATATTGACGCCGCCCAGGCTGGCCTTATGGCGAAATAACACAATAAACCCTAACCCCATGATCATGCTACCGAACACCGTTGCATAAAAAGGCTGCAGGCGGTCAAAATGGATGAAATAGGGGTGCAAATCGGAAAATATCGACACCAGCGCCACCGAGCAGAAGGTTTTGACGGTGAACGCCCACCCCATACGGCGGATCGCCAGATAATAGAACGGCAGGTTAAGCAAAAAGAACGCTACGCCGAACGACAGCGGTGTCAGGTAATTGATTAAAAAAGCCAATCCGGCGGTGCCACCGGTCAGTGCGCCGGCCTGCCGCAGCAAGATCACGCCGAACGACACCATCAGCGTGCCGATCAGGATCGCCAGCACGTCTTCCAGCAGAGTATGGGAAATATTGTCTTCAGGGCTGATGCAGTTATCCATGGTGTTATTACTCAAAGTAGGTTGCCATCACCGCCCGGTGAACCGGGTTTGTACGCTGAATAATGCAAAAGCCACACCATAAGATAAGTAAAACAGCCGTCATCATGCGATTTCGCAGGATGTTCGGCATTTACGCACAATAAGCCGCTGTTTTTATTTAAAATAAAAAATGCACAAAATGCGCATAGAAAACAAAATAACCGCAAATATCACGCATCAAATGCAAATTTATCGACCACTTACCGCATTAAATGCCCATTAATGGTGCAGGTCGCCCCTAAATGGTTCATTAAATGGAGGCGGCAATGTCCGATCAGCGCGCTACCGGCAGCAGCCCGTTTTCTTTCAGCCGATTCAGTACCACCGCGGTTTTCACGTGCGCTACGCTCTTGTGCATCGACAGAGTCTTGCTGATAAAGTCGCTCAGCGCTGCCAGATCGGCCACGGCCACCTTTAACAGATAGTCAGCGTCGCCGGTGGTTTTATAGGCATCGAGAATAGCGTCAACCTCTTCCAGCATGCGATGAAAGCTGTCCACATGCTCTTGGGCATGGTTGGTCAGGCTCACTTCGATTAACCCCACCATCCCCAACCCAACGGCCTCCGGCGCCAGCCGCGCATGGTAGCCGCGGATCAACTGAGCCTGTTCCAGGCTGATGCGCCGCCGTGAGCACTGGGAAGCGGACAACCCCACCAGCTCGCTCAATTCCTGATTGGTCAGACGGCCATTGGCCTGTAACAGCGTCAGGATTTTCATATCAAAATCGTCAATGTTGTACATAGCCACCTGTAAACCCGTTAAGAAATGTTGACGTTACAGACTATCAGTTTTTTTGCCCCTGTAATCCCCCCGTTTTAATTCCCCGGCGACGCCTCACAATTTCATTGCACCACCCTGGCCCATTTCCGGTCATCACAGGCACCCAATACGGGCATTGCGTGCGATAAATAAGGTTAAAACGCCATAAATTCTGCAATAAACACAGTTTAATGCACGGTTCGTGAGTTAAAGTGAAAAAATAATTAAATAACGTTTTCAGCAGGTTATTAGCGATATGTCCCCATCCCCCATACTCACTGGCCCGATAGTTGCTAAATCCCCAGCGACACGCATTTACCTTTTTGGGGAACACAGATGGACAATCATCAGTCAGAAAACCAGTTGAAAAGAGGGTTAAAAAACCGTCATATCCAGCTGATCGCTCTCGGCGGCGCCATCGGCACCGGTCTATTTCTCGGCATTGCCCAGACCATAAAAATGGCTGGCCCCTCGGTGCTGCTCGGTTACGCCATCGCCGGGGTTATCGCCTTCTTTATCATGCGCCAACTGGGTGAAATGGTGGTAGAAGAGCCGGTGGCCGGTTCCTTCAGCCATTTTGCCAATAAATACTGGAGCGGCTTTGCCGGCTTTATGTCCGGCTGGAACTATTGGGTGCTGTACGTATTGGTGAGCATGGCGGAACTGACCGCCGTGGGCATTTACGTACAGTACTGGTGGCCGGAAATTCCGACCTGGGTCTCCGCAGCGGTATTCTTTGTGGCGATCAACGCCATCAACCTTACCAGCGTCAAAGTGTACGGCGAGATGGAGTTCTGGTTTTCCATCATCAAAGTGGCGGCGATCATCAGCATGATCGCATTTGGCGCCTGGCTGTTGGCCAGCGGGCACGGCGGGCCGGACGCCAGCGTGGCCAACCTGTGGCAATACGGCGGTTTCTTCCCTAACGGCATCAGCGGTCTGGTGATGGCAATGGCGGTGATCATGTTCTCGTTCGGCGGTCTGGAGCTGGTCGGCATTACCGCCGCCGAAGCGGATAACCCGGAGAAAAGCATCCCACAAGCCACCAATCAGGTGATTTACCGTATTCTGCTGTTTTATGTCGGCGCGCTGGCGGTGCTGCTGTCACTGTATCCGTGGCAGAAGGTGGTGGAAGGCGGCAGCCCGTTCGTCCTGATCTTCCATGCGCTGGACAGCAATCTGGTGGCGACGCTACTGAACATGGTGGTGCTGTCCGCCGCCCTGTCGGTGTACAACAGCTGCGTGTATTGCAACAGCCGCATGCTGTTTGGGCTGGCGAAACAAGGCAACGCACCGCGCGCACTGCTGAAGACCAACCGGCGCGGCATTCCGCTGGCGGCGCTGAGCGTGTCGGCGCTGGTGACCGCACTGTGCGTGCTGCTCAATTACCTGATGCCGGGCAAGGCGTTTGAATTGCTGATGGCGTTGGTGGTGTCCGCATTGGTGATCAACTGGGCAATGATCTGCATTACTCACCTGAAGTTTCGGCGCGCCAAGCGGCTGGCCGGGCAGCAAACGCGTTTCCAAAGTTGGGGTTACCCGTTCACCAATCTGATTTGTCTGCTGTTTTTAGCCGGGATTTTGGTCATTATGTTTATGACGCCAGGCATCCGGATTTCGGTATGGTTGATTCCGGTTTGGCTATTGGTGCTGGCGGCAAGCTATCTGCTGAAGAAAAAGAACGCCGCCGCACCGGGCGCCATTGCTGAATCCAATAACGTATAAGCAAGGGAAACAGATGAAAAAGCTATTACCTCTCGCACTGCTGGTCGCCGCAGGGAGCGCCAGCGCCCAATCCCATCTGGATAAGGTGACACAACAGGGCACGCTGGAAGTGTGCACCACCGGCGATTACAAGCCCTACACCTTTTTGAAGGAAGACGGCAGCTACGAAGGCATTGATATCGCCATGGCGGAATCGTTGGCCAAGAGCCTGGGCGCCAAAGTGAAGTGGGTGAAAACCAGTTGGAAAACCCTGACGCCGGACTTTGTCGCCGGCAAATGCGACATCGCCATGGGCGGCATTTCCGTCACGCTACAGCGGCAAAAACAGGTGTTCTTCGCCGATAAGCTGGATACCGACGGCAAAATCCCGCTGGTGCGCTGCACCGACGTGAAGAAATACCGGACGGTCGAGCAGATCAACAAGGCGTCCGTGCGCCTGCTGGAACCGGCTGGCGGCACCAACGAAGCGTTCGTACATGCTTACCTGCCCGACGCCAAGCTGACGTTGACCCATGATAACGTGGGTATTTTTCAGCAGTTAGTGGACAAGAAAGCCGATGTGATGATTACCGACGCTTCCGAGGCGCTGTATCAGCAAAAACACTATCCGAAACTGTGCGCGGTCAATCCGGACAAACCGCTGCAATACGGCGAGAAGGCCTATATGTTGCCGCGTGATGATCTGAGCTGGAAGCTGTATGTGGATCAGTGGCTGCACCTGGCCAAAGCGACCGGCGAGTATCAGAGCATTATCGATCAGTGGCTGGCGGTAAAGAAGTAACGCGTTGAAGATTAGGGCCGGCACCTTGCCGGCCCACGACAGGTTATTCGCCGATATATTCCATCGCCACGCGCTGCGTCAGCTTGGTAATCAGCTCATAGGCGCTGATGCCGGTACAGGC
The DNA here is from genome assembly GCF_001590925.1 of Serratia plymuthica NBRC 102599. Classification (GTDB taxonomy): domain Bacteria; phylum Pseudomonadota; class Gammaproteobacteria; order Enterobacterales; family Enterobacteriaceae; genus Serratia; species Serratia plymuthica. The sequence goes on along the minus strand of NZ_BCTU01000028.1, from coordinate 63,576 downwards.
AGCAATGCGCTCAACCGGCAACGCCTTGCCCCATAGCACCACTTCATCACCGACCTTATCGGTAGCGTTTGGCCCGAGATCGACCGAAATCATGTCCATAGATACCCGGCCGACCACCGGCACTTCGCGGCCATTAAGCCATACCGGGGTACCGGAGGGCGCACTGCGCGGGTAACCATCACCGTAACCCATCGCCACCACGCCCAGCCGGGTGTCGCCTTCGCTCACCCAGGTGCCGCCGTAACCCACCGACTCGCCGGCCTTGTGGTCGCGCACCGCAATCAGGTTGGACTTCAGCGTCATCGCCGGCTGCAGATCAAACTGGCTGCCGCAGGCATCCTCCATCGGAGAAACGCCGTACAGGATAATGCCCGGCCGCACCCAGTCATTGTGCGCATCCGGCCACAGCAAGGTGCCGCCCGAAGCGGCGATAGAGCGCTGGCCCGGCTTGCCACGGACAAAACTTTCGAAACACTGCATTTGCTTGAGCGTAGCGTCAGAGTCCGGTTCATCGGCGCGGCTGAAGTGGCTCATGATATTGACCGGCTGCGCCACGTTACGGCAGGCGCTCAGACGCTGATAAAACGCCTCAGCCTGTTCCGGACGCACGCCCAGGCGGTGCATGCCGGTATCGAGCTTCATCCATACCGGCACCGGGCGCGCCAGCTCGGCCTGCTCCAGCGCTTCAAGCTGTTCGATGCTGTGCACTGCGGTTTCGATGTTATTCGCCACCAGCACCGGCAGATCTTCAGCGCAGAAAAAGCCTTCCAGCAGCAGGATCGGTTTCACGATGCCGCCGGAGCGCAACATCAGCGCCTCGCCAATGCGCGCCACGCCGTAGCAGTCGGCGTCTTGCAGAGTGTGGGCTGTTTCCAGCAGGCCATGTCCATAAGCGTTTGCTTTCACAACGGCAATCAGGCGGCTTTGCGGCGCCTGGCGGCGCACCTGTTGCAGATTATGTCGCAGAGCGCGGCGGTCGATTACAGCGGTTGCCGCTTTCATTTCAGTTCCTTAGCTGATTATTCATCATCATATTGTGGCCCCGCGTAGTTATCGAAACGCGACCACTGGCCGTTAAAGGTAAGGCGCACGGTACCGATCGGGCCGTTACGCTGTTTACCCAGAATAATTTCGGCAATCCCTTTCATGTCGCTGTTCTCGTGATAAACCTCATCACGGTAGATGAACATGATCAGGTCGGCATCCTGCTCGATGGAACCGGACTCACGCAGGTCTGAGTTGACCGGGCGTTTGTCGGCGCGCTGCTCCAGGCTTCGGTTCAGCTGCGACAGCGCCACCACCGGCACCTGCAGCTCTTTCGCCAGCGCCTTCAGCGAACGGGAGATTTCGGCGATTTCCAGCGTACGGTTGTCGGACAGGGCCGGCACACGCATCAGCTGCAGGTAGTCGATCATGATCAGGCTGAGGCCGTCATGTTCGCGGAAAATACGGCGCGCGCGGGAGCGCACTTCGGTTGGCGTCAAGCCAGAGGAGTCGTCAATGTACATATTGCGCTTCTCCAGCAGGATGCCCATGGTGCTGGAAATGCGCGCCCAGTCCTCGTCGTCGAGCTGGCCGGTACGGATGCGCGTCTGGTCGACGCGCGACAGCGACGCCAGCATACGCATCATGATCTGGTTGCCGGGCATCTCCAGGCTGAAGATCAGCACCGGCTTTTCCTGCGTCATCGCGGCGTGTTCGCACAGGTTCATGGCGAAAGTGGTTTTACCCATCGAAGGACGGGCGGCGACGATGATCAGGTCCGATTTTTGCAAACCGGCGGTTTTCTTGTTGAGATCCTGATAGCCGGTGTCTACCCCGGTAACGCCGTCGTGCGGCTGCTGATACAGCTGCTCGATACGCGAAACGGTGTCTTCCAGAATACGCTCGATGCCTTTCGGGCCTTCATCTTTACTGGCGCGATTTTCCGCGATCTGGAATACCCGCGATTCGGCCAGGTCGAGCAGATCTTCGCTGCTGCGGCCCTGCGGATCATAACCGGCGTCGGCGATCTCGTTGGCTACCGAGATCATTTCGCGCACGACCGCTCGTTCACGCACGATGTCGGCATAAGCACCGATGTTGGCGGCACTTGGGGTGTTTTTCGACAGCTCGGCCAGATAGGCGAAACCGCCCACCGAATCCAGTTCGCCGCGCTGCTCGAGCGATTCGGACAGGGTGATCAGATCGATAGGCCGGCTCATTTCCAACAGCCGCTGCATCTCGGTAAAGATCAGGCGGTGCGGGCGGCTGAAGAAATCGTTGGAGACCACGCGTTCCGATACGTTATCCCAGCGTTCGTTATCCAGCATCAAACCGCCCAACACGGACTGTTCCGCCTCCAGCGAATGTGGCGGCATCTTCAGCCCTTCCATCTGGCGATCTCGAGGGCGATCTCTGGCTTCGTCCGCGTAAGTTTTGTTGGTTGGTTTTTTTCCTGCCATGAAGCGTATTCTTTATCCGGTTGCGAATGGAGAATCCTGACGCGAGAGTATACGTGATTTTTATCTGTGATTCCCGCGGCATAACCGATGCAAAAAAGGTATCAATCCGCACCCGGCTAAACTGGATCGTCGATACTAAAACGCGTAGGGTGAAATCAAACACCCCAACGAGGTAATGAAATGGCAAAGCGCATTCAATTCTCCGCCACCGGCGGCCCGGAAGTGTTGCAATACGTTGATTTTACACCTATCGATCCGGCAGCCGGTGAGGTACAGGTTGAGAATAAGGCGATCGGCATCAACTACATCGATACCTATATTCGCAGCGGCCTCTATGCACCCGCCAGCCTGCCAAGCGGGTTGGGCACCGAAGCGGCCGGCGTGGTGATCAAGGTAGGCGCCGGCGTCAGCGCGGTGAAACCGGGCGACCGCGTGGTTTACGCCCAATCGTCACTCGGCGCCTACAGCGACGTTCACAATGTTTCGGTAGAGAAAGTGGCGATCCTGCCGCACAACCTGAGCTTTGAGCAGGGTGCCGCCTCGTTTTTGAAAGGGCTGACGGTACATTATCTGCTGCGCCAAACCCATGAAGTGCAGCCGGGCGAAGTGTTCCTGTTCCATGCCGCCGCAGGCGGCGTCGGGTTGATTGCCTGCCAGTGGGCCAAGGCGCTCGGCGCAAAGCTTATCGGCAGCGTCGGTTCTGACGAAAAAGCTGAACTGGCTAAACGCGCCGGCGCCTGGGCGACCATCAATTACCATCAAGAAGATATCGCCCAGCGCGTGTCTGAACTGACGCAGGGCGAAAAAGTCGGCGTGGTGTACGATTCGGTGGGCCAAAGCACCTGGCAGGCCTCACTCAATAGCCTGAAGCGCCGTGGGCTGATGGTCAGCTTCGGCAACGCCTCTGGCCCGGTAACCGGCGTCGATCTGGCATTGCTGAACCAGAAAGGTTCGCTGTACGTCACCCGCCCTTCGCTCAACGGTTACGTCACTAACCGCGCGGAGTTGCAGTTCGCCAGCAATGAACTGTTCTCGTTGATCGGCAGTGGCGCCATCAAGGTCGACGTAAAAGAAGAGCAAAAATTTGCGCTGGCCGATGCGCAACGTGCGCATGAGGTGCTGGAAAGCCGCAATACCAGCGGTTCAAGCCTGCTGATCCCTTGATCCCCAGGCAAAAGAAAAGGGCTCCGTAAGGAGCCCTTTCTATTTACTGCATTTGTAGGGGTAGAGCAGAGTCCGCCAGAGACAGGGGGTTGCTTCAGCAACGCTCGTATTGGGTATTATTGTCTCTTGCGGTGATGAAATAGGTCGCATCGCTGCATCGACAAATATCCTACCAGCCCCTAAACGCAAAAAACACGCTTAATGTGCCGCATTCGCATTTAAAACACCAAGGTGTGATCGTCGCCGCATTCACGATGCATTCGTTACGCAAATTTCAGCGTGACTGCCTGATTACTCGACAAAAAATCAGTAACGACGTATTTGCGGCTTCTGCATCGAACGGTATATCCAAACGCCCACCACCGCCAAAATCAACCAGGGCAGCAGCTTGATCACTATCGCCAGCAGGCCGCCCAGCAGCATAAACGCCGCCGCGACCAGTAACGCGGCGAAGACGCCCAGCAGCGAAATTCCGGTCACCATCAGCATCACTACAAAGCCAATGAGAAAGAAGAGTTCTAACATGATTGCTCCTTCGCAAAACAAAGTCTCTGCAGGAGTATTACAAGATGCGTGCCAGAACGGCGGAAAAGATAAGTAGTTGAAATATAAAAACAGGCAAACAGCAGAGCGCTGAATGCCTGATGAAAAAGACTAACTGTTAGTCAAATTCTTTGCGTATTACGCCACTTCGGTACGCGGCAGACGAACCAGATCCAGCGCAGCTTCCACCACGCGCGCATCGGCGCCCGGTTTGTGGGCGTTCTCGCTCAGATGGCGACGCCACTGGCGCGCCCCCGGCACGCCCTGGAACAGGCCGAGGATATGGCGGGTGATGTGCCCCAAATAGGTACCGTTCGACAGCTCACGTTCAATATACGGATACAGCGATTCGATAATCGCCACGCTGTCCATGACCTCGGTCTGGCGACCAAACAGCTCGCTGTCGACCCGCGCCAAAATGCCCGGATTCTGATAAGCCTCGCGCCCCATCATCACGCCATCCAGATGCTCCAGATGCTGCTTTGCTTCTTCCAGCGTTTTCACACCGCCGTTGATGGCGAGAGTCAACTGCGGGAAATCCCGTTTCAGTTGGTACACGCGCGGATAGTCCAGCGGCGGCACTTCACGGTTTTCTTTCGGGCTGAGGCCGGACAACCAGGCCTTGCGCGCATGGATAGTAAACATATCGCACTCGCCGCGCCCGGCGACGGTGGCGATAAAATCGCACAGAAACTCGTAGCTGTCCTGGTCGTCGATGCCGATGCGGGTCTTGACCGTCACCGGGATCGACACCACGTCGCGCATCGCCTTGATACAGTCGGCAACCAGCGTTGCCTGCCCCATCAGACAGGCGCCGAACATGCCGTTTTGTACGCGATCGGACGGGCAACCGACGTTGAGGTTAATCTCGTCGTAACCGCGCTGTTCGGCCAGTTTGGCGCAGTGCGCCAGCGCAGCCGGATCGCTGCCGCCCAGTTGCAACGCCACCGGGTGCTCTTCTTCGCTGTAGGCCAGATAGTCGCCCTTGCCGTGAATAATCGCGCCGGTGGTCACCATTTCGGTGTACAGCAGCGTTTCTTTGGTCAGCAGGCGGTGGAAGTATCGGCAATGACGATCGGTCCAGTCGAGCATCGGCGCAATGGAGAAACGATTGGCGGCATATTTTGAGGCGTGGTTGTCTGTCGTCATGCTGAGTTACTGGCTACCTGATCTGTCTGGGATTCAACGAACGGCATGCTGCCGCAAACGGCTATTATAACGACAATCGACGGCATTGGGAAAACCGCCGTGCCATCAGGCCAAAAAGAAAAAGAAAAAACGAATAAAAACGCGCCTTCAGGTGTTCTCTCACCAAGGGGGCAACTCGCCTCCCTTCCAATGAGGAAAAAACCATGAACAGTTTCGTTAAACGCCTGTTGCTGCCCGTGATTGCCGGCTCTGTGCTGTTTTCCGGCGCGGCCCTGGCGATGGGGGGTGACGGCAGCGGCCAAACCACGCCAACCTGCCCGAAAGGCCAGATATACGACACAAAAACCAAGACCTGCATGGTGGATAAAAGCAGCATGATCGGCGACAACGATCGGGCGAACTACGCCTATGCGCTGGCGAAAAGCGGCCGCTATCAGGATGCCCTCGACGTGCTGAACACTCTGAAAAACCCCAACACCGCCGTGGCATTGAACTACCGGGGTTACGCCACCCGCAAGCTCGGACGCACGGATGAAGGCATCGGCTACTATTTAAAATCAGTAGCGCTCGATCCCAACTACCCAAAAGTCCGCGAATACTTGGGTGAAGCCTATATGGTGAAAGGTCGCCCGGACCTGGCGAAAGAGCAGCTCAAGGTGATCCAGTCGCTGTGCGGCACCGGTTGCGAAGAGTACCGCGACCTGGCGGCAGCCATAGATCACCATCCCGAATCATAAGGTAGCCAGGCCCGGAGGCGAGCATCAGCAACGACGCAATCCGCAACGAAATCGGCCAGTATCTTTCCCGCCTGTGGCGCTATGGTTTAGTGCTCTCTCACCGGCGGGATATCGCCGACGATCTGGTACAAGCCACCTGTGTGCGGGCGCTGGAGCGCGCCGCACAGTTTACTTTGGGCTCGCGCATGGATCGCTGGCTGTTTTCGATTCTGCATTCCATTTGGCTGAACGAAGTCCGTGCCCGGCATATCCGTCAGGGGCAGGGTTTTGTCGATGCCGACGATCTGGCCGGCGAGGAAAACGGTGAAGATACGATATGGGCCAATGAAGTGATGCAGCGGGTCAATCGCCTGCCGGAAGCACAGCGCAATGCGCTGTTCCTGGTGTACGTGGAGGAGCTTTCTTACCGGGAAGCGGCCGAGGTGCTGGGCGTCCCTATCGGCACCATCATGAGCCGCCTGGCAGCGGCACGTCTACAGCTTGCGAACGACAGTGTGCTGCAACCCCATATCCCGCAGTCAAAAGGAGAACGATCATGAGCTCATACTATACTGCGGATGAACTGCTGGTCGCCTATCTGGACAATCAACTGGATCCCCAGCAGCGCCGCAGCCTGGAACAGCGCCTGGTCGACGAACCGGCATTGGCCGACCGTTTGTCGCTGCTGGAACGCAGCAATCTGCCGTTCAAACAGGCGTTCGCCCCTTTGCTGGATGAAGCACCGGTGCAACAACTGCAGGACAGGTGGCCACTTGCCATGCCGGCCCCACAACGCGGCGTCAGCCGCCGTGCCCTGATTGCCGCTGCCGTCGGTTTTCTGGCGCTGGGTGTCGCAGGCGATCGCGCCTGGCTGCAAGCGAGTCAGCCAGAAGACAACTGGCGCGGCCTGGTGGCCCAATATATGGCGCTTTACACCCCGGAAACGCTGGCGGGCTTCGATAGCGCCCCTGCGTTACTCGCCAGTCAATTGCAGCACACCGGCGAACGGCTCGGCATTGCCCTCCCCGCTCCCAAACTGGCATTGAACGGCGCTGAGCTGAAAAATGCCCGCGTGTTGGCTTACGACGATCGCCGCATTGCTCAGTTGACCTGGCTGGACGCGCAGTTTGGCCCGCTGGCGCTGTGCATCATTCAGCAACCGGGCAAGCCGGAGTCCACACAAAGCGAACGCCGCCAGGGGATGAACGTGGTGTATTGGGCCGATGGCAGCCACAGCTTTATGCTGATTGGCCATAATCCTGCGGCGGAGATGACCAGGCTGGCGGAGCGCTTGCAGCGTTCACTGTCCACCTGAGAAGAAATCACGGCGCTTGCCCACCGCTCAGATGCCGGCATAGCGCGTGAAGGGTCACTCATTTTTCATCGCACCAGCCGTATCTCCGCATCAGGTTGCTCCTTCTCAGCGGAAAAGGGGGCGACTCTCGGCGATTGCGCTTAATCATGATAAAATCGGTTTTTTTACGTACCGGGATATTTGCCATGAACTCAAGCACCCAGGAAAAACTGCTGGCGCAGGCTGAACAACTCTGCCTGCAACGCAATGTGCGGCTGACACCGCAGCGGCTGGAAGTGTTACGCCTGATGGCACAACAACCCGGTGCCATCAGCGCTTATGACCTGCTGGATCTGCTGCGCGTGGCTGAACCGCAGGCGAAACCGCCAACGGTCTATCGCGCGCTGGATTTCTTGTTGGAACAAGGGTTTATTCATCGTGTGGAGTCGGCCAACAGCTACGTGCTGTGCCATCATTTCGAACAACCGATGCATACCTCCGCGCTGTTTATCTGCGATCGCTGTGCTCAGGTGACTGAACGCACCACCGAAGGGGTGGAGGAAACGCTGCAAAAACTGGCGAAAGAGTCGGGTTTTGTGCTGCGCCACAGCGTGGTGGAAGCGCATGGCCTGTGTTCGGGCTGTGTTGAAGTGGAAGCCTGCGACAGCAAGCATGATTGCGGTGAGCACGATCACAGCATTGCCATCAAGAAGAAATAAATTAAGCGGGATTGGTCAGGCACTTCCCTGTACCTGTGGCCGTGGCGTTAAGGGGATCAAAACACCCGGCCGGCTACAGTCGATTACGGCCACCGTATGCTGTGGCCCTGCTCGCTACCAGCGATACTTGCTGTGGTCTTCCCAGGATTTCACTTCTTTCTCGGCCGCCTCTTTCTGGTAGCCATAGCGTTCCTGGATTTTACCGACAAGCTGTTCGCGTTTCCCTTCAATGACCGCCAAATCGTCATCGGTCAGCTTGCCCCATTGTTCCTTCACTTTCCCTTTAAACTGTTTCCAGTTACCGTCGGCTTGATCTTTGTTCATAGTCTCTCCGTTAACCTGTCGTAAATCAGTTTGATACTGTGCTGACCGGGCGTATAACCAAGCAATTTTTATGGTCTATTACCGCCAACCAAAGGGTTGCCACTCCCCCATTCATTTCGCCAGCCACATGATTAATTGTAGACGCAGATAACGACAACCAAACAAAAACCAGAATAAAAAGCCATAAAAAACAATTAAACAGAAAAAGACACTAACAAACAAGGTGCTACCCGACTGGAATGGCTCTTGGGAACATGTAAGCAAATATAAATAAAAAACATAAGAAAAATTACTCAATTATCTATAAAGCTCCCTGTCTTATTGCACCCTAAACCAGGTACCGCGCAGCCGGTGACGGTGCCAGAACCAGCCCAGCGCAATGCCCCTCAGCGACAGAAACACCGCCAGCGCCAGCCATAATCCGTGGTTGCCTAATACAGGTACGGTAAACAACGTCAGGCCGAAGCCGACGGCCGCCACCGCCATGCTGTTGCGCATTTCGGCACCGCGGGTCGCACCAATAAACATGCCGTCCAGCAGATAACACCACACACCGACCAACGGCAGCACCACCTGCCACGGCAGATAATGGCTCGCCAGCGTACGCAACTCGGGTAAAGAGGTTAATGCCGAGATGATTTGCTGCCCGGCAACGGCATACACCACCCCAAAAGCCAGTGCCACCAAACAAGCCTGGCGACAGGCGGCGCGCCATACCTTGCGCAGTTGGCTGTCGTCGCGAGCGCCATAGGCATGGCCGGAATGCGCCTCTACCGCGTAGGCAAAGCCGTCGAGCGCGTAGGCCGTGAAGGTCAGCAAATTCATCAGTACCGCGTTTACCGCCACCACGTCGCCGCCAAGCCGGGCACCGAAAATGGTCAGTGAGGCAAAACACGCTTGCAGCAGCAGTGAACGCAACATGATGTCGCGATTCAGCGCCAGCAGGCGCCGCAGATTACCGCGCCAGGCCTGGCGCAGCATCGGCGCGGAAATGCCTCGTATGCGCATCACCCGCCAGGCAAGCCATAGCCCCAGCAGCAGGGTGGCATATTCAGAGATGACGGTCGCCGTCGCCGCCCCTTGCACGTTCCAACCCAGCCCCATCACTAACCAGATATCCAGTACGATATTCAGCAGGTTACCGATAATCAGCAAGATCACCGGTGCACGCACGTATTGCACGCCAAGCAGCCAGCCCAGGATCACCATGTTGGCCAACGCCGCCGGCGCACTTAGCCAGCGGATTTCGAGGAATAGCCGCGCTTGCTCCAGCACCGCGCCATCGCCGCCCACGATCTGCAACGCCATATCGATCAACGGGTGGCGCAGCAGCACAATCGCCACACCGGCCAACACCGCCAGCCACAACGGCTGCATAAAAGCGCGCGCCAACCCCTGAGGATCCTGTGCACCGAGCGCCTGTGCCGCCAGCCCGGTAGTGCTCATGCGAAGGAACAGCAGCAACATAAACAGGAAGCTGGTAGCCATGGCACCAATAGCAACGCCACCCAGATAGGCGGGGCTATCCAGGTGGCCAATCACCGCAGTATCCACCAGCCCGAGCAGCGGAACGGTAATATTGGAAAAGATCATGGGTAACGCAAGGCGCCATAGGGCTTTATCAGTATCGCTGGTGAAGGCAGAAAGCAGGCGCATAGTGAAATGTTCCCGTGGCGGTAGGGTTTGAATGAATCAGAAATGACATCGCCCCAGAGCTGGGGCGATTTAAATCAGAGGACAACGTTCAGGCGCAGCGATTAAATCCAGTCGCCGTTGCGGATCACGCCGACCGCCAGACCTTCAATGGTGAAATTTTGCTGACGCAGGTCGACCACGATAGGCTGGAACTCGCTGTTTTCTGGCAGCAGTTCAACCACATTGCCGTGTTTTTTCAGGCGTTTGACCGTAACTTCATCTTCAATACGCGCTACCACTACCTGGCCGTTCCGCACGTCCTGGGTTTTATGCACCGCCAGCAGATCGCCGTCGAGGATGCCGATATCACGCATCGACATGCCGTTGACCCGCAGCAGGAAATCCGCGCTCGGTTTGAACAAAGAAGGATCCACCTTATAGTGCCCTTCGATATGCTGCTGCGCCAGCAGCGGTTCACCGGCGGCCACGCGGCCAATCAGCGGTAAACCTTCTTCATCTTCCATCAGCAGGCGAATGCCGCGTGAAGCGCCGGAGACGATCTCGATCACGCCCTTGCGCGCCAGCGCTTTCAGATGTTCTTCTGCAGCATTTGGCGAACGGAACCCCAGACGCATGGCGATCTCGGCGCGCGTTGGCGGCATGCCAGTTGACGAAATATGATCGCGAATCAGTTCATAGACTTCTTGTTGTCTGGTAGTTAATGCTTTCATTCCGCCCCCTGTTTGTTTATACAGTCTTGCTGTGAGTATATACAGGTAAGCGCGGCTTGGGAACCGAAGAATGAATAAAAATCAGGGATTAGCGCCCCGCCGCAACGGAGCGTTCCACTCAGGCAAAGTGCTGCCACAGTACCGAACCCCAGACAAACAGCGCCAGTATGATCGTCAGCGTTACCGCCGCCGACCCCATATCTTTCGCCCGCCCGGAAAGCTCGTGGTGTTCCGTACCCACCCTATCGACAATGGCTTCAATCGCGCTGTTCAGCATCTCGACGATCACGACCAACAGCACCGATCCGATCAGTAAAATGCGCGCTATCGCACCCACATCCAGCCAGATCGCCAGTATGATAGCCAGCACGGTCGCCACCAGCTCCTGGCGGAATGCGGCTTCGTGCTGCCAGGCAGCAGAAAAGCCTTTATATGAGTAGCCGGCGGCTTTAATAATACGGGTCAGGCCGGTTGCTTGGTTTGCCATGTTTTTTAGTGCCTTTCACAGAGGTAAGTCATAATTATAGAGCTTGGGTCAGGAAACTCTCCCGGCTCACGGTTTTCCAACACCACAGATCTGCTACCCGGTTTCTGGTATGCTTGCGGCGCATTGCTAACAAGAGGCTTCACGTTGTTATGTCAGGTTGGCGTAAAATTTATTATAAATTATTGAATTTACCACTTAAATTGTTGGTAAGAAGTAAGGTTATCCCTTCAGATCCGGTCACGGAGTTAGGGTTGGATCCCTCACGGCCGATTTTGTATGTTTTACCTTATAATTCCAAGGCAGATTTACTGACGCTGCGCACCCAGTGCCTGGCGCAGGATTTGCCCGACCCCCTCAATCCGCTGGAGATAGACGGCACCGTACTGCCAAGCCACGTGTTTATTCACGACGGCCCGCGCGTGTTCCGCTACTACACACCGAAAGAAGAGTCGGTAAAACTGTTTCACGACTATCTGGATCTGCACCGCAGCAACCCGGATCTCGATATTCAGATGCTGCCGGTGTCGGTGATGTTTGGCCGTTCCCCAGGCCGCGAAGGCCACGGCACGCCGCATCTGCGCTTGCTGAACGGCGTCCAGAAATTCTTCGCCGTCCTGTGGCTGGGCCGCGACAGCTTCGTGCGTTTCTCCAACACCGTTTCGCTGCGCCGAATGGCGACCGAACACGGCACGGACAAAACTATCGCACAAAAACTGGCGCGCGTGGCGCGCATGCATTTCTCGCGTCAACGTCTGGCCGCCGTCGGCCCAAGCCTGCCGGCTCGTCAGGATCTGTTCAATAAGCTGCTGGCGTCCAAAGCGATCGAAAAAGCGGTCGAGGACGAAGCGCGCAGCAAGAAAATTTCCCATGAAAAGGCCCAGCAGAACGCCATTGCGCTGATGGAAGAGATCGCCGCCGACTTCTCGTACGAGACGGTGCGCCTTTCCGATCGCGTGCTGAGCTGGACCTGGAACCGGCTGTATCAGGGCATCAACGTCACCAATGCCGAGCGCGTGCGCCAGTTGGCGCAGGACGGCCACGAGATCGTTTATGTGCCGTGCCACCGCAGCCATATGGACTACCTGCTGCTGTCCTACGTACTGTATCACCAGGGGCTGGTGCCGCCGCACATCGCCGCCGGCATCAACCTCAACTTCTGGCCGGCCGGGCCGATCTTCCGTCGCCTGGGCGCGTTCTTTATCCGCCGCACCTTCAAAGGCAACAAGCTGTATTCAACGGTGTTCCGCGAATACCTCGGCGAGCTGTTTACCCGTGGCTACTCGGTGGAATACTTCGTTGAAGGCGGCCGTTCCCGCACAGGGCGCCTGCTGGAACCGAAGACCGGCACCCTGTCGATGACCATCCAGGCAATGTTGCGCGGTGGCACTCGTCCTATCACGCTGGTCCCGATCTACATCGGTTACGAACACGTGATGGAAGTAGGTACTTACGCCAAAGAGCTGCGCGGAGCGACCAAGGAAAAAGAGAGCCTGTTGCAGATGCTGCGCGGCCTGCGCAAGCTGCGTAATCTCGGCCAGGGTTACGTCAACTTCGGTGATCCGCTGCCGTTGACCCCCTACCTGAACCAGAACGTGCCGCAGTGGCGCGAATCGATTGACCCGATCGAAGCCCAACGTCCAAGCTGGCTGACGCCAACGGTCAACGACCTGGCGGCCAAGATCATGGTACGCATCAACAACGCTGCCGCCGCCAATGCCATGAACCTGTGTTCTACGGCGCTGCTGGCCTCACGCCAGCGCTCGCTGACCCGCGAACAGCTGCTTGAGCAGTTGGAGTGTTATCTGCAACTGATGCGCAACGTGCCTTACGCCGGCGACGTCACAGTGCCGACCCAAACGCCGGACGAGTTGCTGGATCACGCGCTGAACATGAACAAGTTCGAGGTGGAGAAGGATAACATCGGCGATATCATCATCCTGCCGCGCGAGCAGGCGGTGCTGATGACCTATTACCGCAACAATATCCACCATCTGTTGGTGCTGCCTTCGTTGATCGCCACCATAGTGATGCATCACCGCCGGGTGTCCCGCGCTGAACTGCTGCGGCAGATCGGCCTGATTTACCCGATGCTGAAGGCCGAACTGTTCCTGCACAACGACAAGGAACAACTGCCGGAAGTGCTGCGGCCGCTGATCGAGGAAATGATCCGCCAGCAGCTCATCTGCGACAAAGGCGAGGATCTGGTGCTTAACCCGGCGCGCATTCGCCCTCTGCAGTTGCTGGCAGCCGGCGTGCGCGAAACGTTGCAGCGCTATGCCATCACCATGTCTATCCTCAGCGCCAACCCGAGCATCAACCGCGGCGCGCTGGAGAAAGAGAGCCGCATCATGGCCCAGCGTCTTTCGGTACTGCATGGTATCAATGCGCCAGAGTTCTTCGACAAGGCCGTGTTCTCTACCCTGGTGGCGACGCTGCGTGAAGAAGGCTACATCAACGATGTCGGCGATGCAGTTCGTGAGCACACCCTGGAGGTGTACAGCATGCTGAGCGATTTGATTACCCCGGAAATCAAGCTGACTATCGAGAGCGTCAGCATGCCGGCGGAAACCGACGTGCAGCCGGAAACGGCGGCGACGGAAGAGAAAGCCGAATAATTGATTGATAAATCAAAAACGAAAAGGCACCGTCAGGTGCCTTTTTTATTGCCGAAATACCCTTAGCCCCGCCAATAACTCAATGCGATACCGATAAACAACACCAGCCCGACATAGTTATTATCCAGGAACGCCTTGAAGCAGGCGTCGCGATCGCGGGTAGCGATTTGCTTTTGCTGATGAATAAACAAGGCACCCGCCAATAGCAACGACCAATAAAACGCCCCGCTCAGTTGGGCCAGATAGCCCACCCACAGCAGCAGCAGCAGCGTCGCGAACTGCAGCAGACCGACGATCAGCTTGTCGTAACGGCCGAACAGAATAGCGGTGGATTTGACGCCAATCTTCAGGTCATCGTCACGGTCCACCATCGCATACAGCGTATCGTAAGCCACCGTCCAGCAGATATTGGCCAGCAGCAGCAACCAGCAGCTCAACGGCAGTGCCTCGCTGACGGCGGCGTAGCCCATGGGGATGCCCCAACCAAACGCCGCTCCCAGCACGAACTGCGGCAGATTGGTGACCCGCTTCATGAACGGATAGATCCACGCCAGCGCCAGCGCCGCCAGCGACAGCCAGATGGTCATGGCGTTCAGCGTCAACACCAGCCCAAACGAGACCAGCACCAACACCACGAACAGGATCTTGGCCTCTTTCTCGCTCACCCGGCCGCTCGGCATTGGACGCCCCGCTGTTCGCTTCACGTGGCCGTCAACGGCGCGATCGGCATAGTCATTCACCACACAGCCGGCAGCACGCATCAGGAACACCCCAATGACGAACACCAGCAGGATAGACAGTGGCGGCACACCCTGCCCCGCAATCCACAGCGCCCACAGCGTTGGCCACAGCAGCAGCAGGCTGCCGATCGGTTTATCGAGGCGCATCAGATGGCCGTAAGCCCGCCATTTGCTTTGAGTCACGCTTCCCTCCAAGGTATTTCCTCTCCTCATCATGCGATTTCCGCGCTGCCCGCAGCGTACAACGGCGAAGCCGGTAAAAACAGTTCTGTCAGCAATAAGGGCTTGCCCGCCAGCCGTAAACGGGAGCGGCGCGCCCATAACGCATCCTGCCGCCCCATATGAATGTAATCGCGAGTCAATTCACCGCTGCTGAATAGATAGCGCCCCAGCGGGAGCGTGCCCAAATCCACCAGCGCCTGATCCGGTCCGGTCAAGGTCTCTTGCGGGATCACCGTGCGCCCCAGCAGCCAAGGCTGGTTATCGCCCAACAATATTATCTCTCGCAGCCAGTAACGCGGGCTATCCGGCAGGTGTTCGGCCTCTTCCCCCAACTGGTCGCGGGTGACGAAACATTCGCGCTGCGGTTCAACGTGCACGCGCCCACAGTGGCGTTCAAAACGGCGGGTCATGGATCCTGGCTCCATCAGCCAGTCGCTGACGGCAGCGGGTACCGGGGGGTGTTGCGCAGATAACCACTCAAGCGGCGGCAGGATGGAATCCCTATTGCCAGACATTGTTCTACTCCAGGCCTGACGCCGCACCCTGCGGTCGCACCAGACCATACAAACTGTTAACAGGAATTCATTGTAACGCAGAAATCCAAAAGCGGCAGGCTGATTCGTGGCGCGGCGGGCAGCAAAATCGCCGCGGTAAAAACGCCGCAATGTCATCTTTCTGCCATCTGTTTTCTTTACCTTCACTCCCAGGATCGAATACTCGCGCCAGACCCGCCACCTGCCGGGTTGCTGGATCCACGATGCGTTGGTGATTGCCTGGCTGCTTGAGCCGCAGTTGGTGACCACCGAGGAGTATTATGTGGATGTGGCATTGGAAGGTGCCATGACGCGCGGCAGCTCTCGCCGCTGGCGACCGGACGGCCTGCGGTTGACGGTCGGCATGCCGGAACCGCAGGGCAAACCGATACGGGTGATGGAGCAGGTAGATAACGCCCGTCTGCTGGCGCTGATTGGCGAAACGCTGGCCCGCGCATGAAAAAAGGTGCGCCGAGGCGCACCAATCATCGAGCCAGCATCGGCAGCGTCGGGTACTACCCCTTGCCTTTCACGCTGCCAATAAACGTTTCACGCGCTGTGGTGGAACCCAGTCTTTCAGCCTCATTCATCAGTTTCAGCGCTTTATCGATATCGCCCGCCTTCACCGCCTGCCTGATGCTGTTATTGAAGTAGCTTTCGGTGTCGTTCAGCATCGGCTCCGAAGGCTTGGCCGGTACTGCGGCAGGTGCCACCGTGGCCGGCGCGGTTGACCCCACCACCACCGGCGCAGCGGCCGGTGCCGGTTGCAGCATACCGATCATCACGTTGCCGGAACCCTGTTCAGCGGTAACCTTCAGCTTGAGCGTCCCACTGGTGCTGTGGCTGGCGATCGGGTCCGGGATATCCGGCACCGCGTTACCCACGCCGGCGGCATAGGCCTTGGCCGGGTTGGTCAACTGGGTGGTTTTGGCCAGATCCTGGCGGGTGGTGTACACCAACATATAAATCTGTTTTTGACCGAGCGCCGGGGTCAGCTTCAGCGTGCCCTCGAGGCGATCGGAGGACATCGCCCCCGGCGGCTGATACGGGAAGTAGCTGCTCGGGTAATAAGCCGCCGGGCGCAGATGCTCATCCAGCACCAACACGCTTGGCGCGTAAATCGAATTATTCTTGCTGATGCTGCTTAGCGTGACTTCCAGCGAACCGCGATCGGCCGGCAGCGTATAGGCGGCAATGGCGCCCTGAATATCGCCCTGATTGATTTGCGGGCTGACGTTATCCAGTTTCACTTCCTGGCTGACCGGCGGCACCAGCGGTTGCCATGGCAGGCTTTGCAGCGTGGCGGCGCTGATGGCCGGGGCAACAGAAACATTGGCCGGCGTATCGGCATTGGCCGCCAATGGCGCACCAAGGCTCAGCGCCAGTGACAAGCAGAGTGACAGCAGATTCTTTTTCATTGTTATACCCTCTATCAGCGCCGATGCAGGTCAGGCAAGAGAGCCGGCGTCGGCGAATACATGTTGGGGAGAGCACAAGGCCCTCCCCGTCCTGTCATTACCACCAGATTTCCATCTGGGCGCCGAAGGTGACTTCATCGTCATTGCCGCGGCTGAAGGTGTGTACGCTGGTGTCGTTATAAGCGGTACCCGAGGTGTAAGCGGCGCCGGAATCGCTGTTGGCGTAGCCCCATTTCTCATCCCACTTGGCGTAGGTGGCGAATACGCGGATAGCCGGACGTGACCAAATGCTGTTGCCCGCCTGCCACTGCTGCGCCAGGGTGACTTTGTATTGGCCGTTGCGATCGCCGGTGCGCTGGGATTTCACGTTGTCGTAACCGGCTTCCAGCAAGGTGCTCATGATTGGCGTCCATTTGTACATCGGGCGTACGCCCACGGTGTACCAGGTCGTGCCGTTGTTGTTGTCGCGATCGATATCCTGGAACATACCGACGTACATCAGCGCCCATTGATCGTTGAAGTCGATAGCGCCGTGATCCAACACGCGGATCATCTTGCCGTCGTTATTAATGGTCGCGCCCTGGCTGCGGCCGTTGTTTTGCGAGGTCATAGAGTCGGTGGCGTACTGCAGCACGAACTTGTTGTAACCGCTCAGGATGCTCTGGGTATGCTCAGCAGTTAACAGCCAGCCGTCTTTGCTGGCACCGTCGGCCAGGCGGAAATTATCCTGCGCGTTGGCGCGACCGTAGTCCACGCCGAGCTCCAGCGTACCGCCCGGGTTCAGTTCCAGACCGGCCAGGCGCACGTCGAAGGTGTCGTTGACGGTTGGGCGTTCTTTCCACTCATTGTCCAGGTAGCCGTAGGAGCCGCCGGATTCGGAGTTACGGGTCACGGCGGCAGACAACTTGCCGAAGCCCAGATCGATGTTTTCCAGACCCGCGCCCGGGCCGGAGATATCCCAGTAGTAGAAGTCGATCATATGGACGTCATGACGCTGATAGAAGCGCTTACCTGCCCACATGTTGGCGCCCGGCAGCCAATCGATCAGGTTCTTACCCTGCACGTTTACTTCACGGAAGCCTGGCGTCACGTCTTCCCAGTCGGAACGTTGTGAAACGGAATACGCCAGATTGGTATCGAAGTAGAAGCTTTTATCGCCTTCTTTCCACACTTCCTGACCCAGCTTTAATTCAGCGTAGGTTTCACATTCGTTACCGAGACGGTATTTGCTGTCGGCGCCGGTGGCCTTGAAACATTGTTGTTCACCGCCGCTGCCGGTCCAGCCGATGCCGGAACGTGCATAGCCTTTAAAATCAACGGCCATTGCCTGGGTGGTCAGCACACCTGCGGCGATTGCCAGTGCCAGAGGAAGTTTGCGCAGAGTAGTCATCATTATTCTCCTGTTATACAGACTGTGATGCTTTAAACGCCCGGCTCCTGGTGCAGCCGTTTACATGCCGTACCGTCTTCACGGAACAGATGGCAGCGGTGAGGCGGCAGGCCTATAGCGAATGTTGCACCTTCTTCTACCAGCACCACGTCGTTCTGGCGGTAAACCAGGTTCTGACGAATTGCCGGGATTTGGATGTGGATTTGCGTCTCGTTACCGAGTTGCTCCACCACCTGTACGTCCCCTGAAAGCTGAACTTCAGAGGCATTGCTGGGCAGCAGATGTTCCGGGCGAATGCCCAGAGACATGTTCGCGCCGGCCTGAACCTGCGCACCTTCCACCGGCAGCCATACCAGCTGGCGGTTAGGCAGTTCGACCTGCACCTGTTGCGGCTCTGCGGCGGTCACTTTGACCGGCAGGAAATTCATTTTTGGCGAGCCGATAAAACCGGCGACAAAGCGGTTGGCCGGATAGTGATACAGCTCCAGCGGCTTGCCGACCTGGGCAACTCGCCCGGCGTCCAGCACCACGATCTTGTCGGCCAGCGTCATCGCTTCCACCTGATCGTGAGTGACGTAAATCATGGTGCGCTGCAGGCGTTTGTGCAGACGGGAAATCTCGATGCGCATCTGCACCCGCAGCGCGGCGTCGAGGTTCGACAGCGGCTCGTCGAGCAGGAACACGTCGGGTTCCGCCACCAGCGTACGGCCGATCGCTACCCGCTGACGCTGCCCGCCGGACAGCGCTTTGGGGCGCCTGTCGAGCAAGTGAGCCAGTTGCAACACTTCCGACACCTGATTCACCCGCTGGCTGATCTCCGCTTTCTTGGCGCCCGCCAGCTTCAGACCGAACGACATGTTGTCGGCGACGGACAGATGCGGGTAAAGGGCATAAGACTGGAACACCATGCCGATGCCGCGCTCAGACGGCGGCACTTCATTCATGCGTTTATCGCCGATCAGCAGGTCACCGGAGGTAATGTCCTCCAGCCCGGCGATCATGCGCAGCAGCGTCGATTTGCCGCAGCCCGATGGCCCGACAAACACCACAAACTCACCGTCATCGATGGTCAGATTGACGTCTTTGGAAATCACAGCTTCGCCGAAGGCCTTATAAACGCTGCGCAGTGTGACGCTAGCCATGCGTTACTCCCCTGCTTTCGCAGTTAATATTTCGTGTAAAAATGGCGGACGCAAAACCCGCCAAAACCCATTGATGACCCTCTTGCTGCGCGCCGTGCTGCCATGCCAGTGGCAAGGTCGCCTCAGACGGCGCGGCCGCCTGAGTATAAGGCTGCAGATTAATCAGCGCTTCAAGGCATTGATCCTGATGGGTAATAAGTAAACGAACCACACCGTTCTTTTGGCTGACTGCGCTCAGCTCACCGCGCTGGATCACCGGCAAGCGACGCAGCGCCAAAAGCGACTGGCAGTAACGTAAAGTGGATTGGCTGTCATGCTGTTGACGACTAATCGCCAGTGCGCGGTGCTCTATCGCCACCTGCTGATACCAATGGATCTCACCGGCAGTCACCTGTTCCGGCGCCTCGTGCCACGGCATCGGCGTTTGCGCGCCAAGCGGATCCTGCAAGCCGGCGGCGTGCGGCAGGCCAAGTTCCTCGCCCTGATACAAGCAGACAGGCGCAGGCAACATTGCCAGCAGCGTCAAAAACGCATCGGCGGAGCGTAAATTCCCCTGCCCCCAATGGCTGACCACCCGTGGCTGGTCGGCATCGCCGGTGCTCCACAGGCTGTCCGCCAGCGTGGCGCGGCGAGCATGCAATACCTCAACCAACCGCTCGATGCTGAAGGGCATGACCTCCAGCGCCAACGGGCTGCGGACGTACTGCTGCCGGGCGACAGAGTGCCGGACAGGGCTTTGCCCGTCGCAGTACCACAACCCCAGCCCCTGAGCGGCGACCGCAGCCGCGGCTTGCGCCGACAGCTCATACGGCAATACCAGCCCATCGATCGACAGCGTATTCAGATAAGGCAGCGCCGAAACCATGCCGTGTACGTCACCCACACCGTCCCCGTTTCCATCACGGAAACTGACCGGATGGATCCGGTACAAGGTGGGTTGAGTGACGGTAGGCATTAGCGACATAAATCCGGTTCCCTGCTGTACATGACGACGAAAAATCAATGTGGCCGATAGTGCGGGAATCCCCACAAGGGGTAATCATCCGTAACAAGATTTTTCATGGGGGAGGAGATGGGAGGATGAGAGAACGACCGTCGCGGTGAGAAGTTCAACGCTAAAAGCAAATCTGTGATCCGTATGGCAAAAATCGTCACCCTATTTTGTGTCTTCCCCCACAGAATAGGGCGCAACGTTAACTGGATCACACTCCGCAGGCGTGGGGCGTAGAGGGGGGGAGGATGAGAATATGTCGCTTTGTGACCCACTATTACTGCGAAACCTCTCTCCTTGATTTACGTGCCCACAAAAAAGAAGGATTGGATTATGACTCGCAGCTTTACCACCGCCCGTACGCTGGTGCTTTCCGCTCTGACCACCTTGGTGCTTTCCTCTTCCGCCTTCGCCAAGATCGAGGAAGGGAAATTGGTTATCTGGATCAACGGCGATAAAGGCTATAACGGCCTGGCCGAAGTCGGCAAAAAGTTTGAGAAAGACACCGGCATCAAAGTCACCATTGAGCACCCGGACAAGCTGGAAGAAAAATATCCGCAGGTAGCCGCCACCGGCGACGGCCCGGATATCATCTTCTGGGCTCATGACCGCTTTGGCGGCTACGCGCAGTCCGGCCTGTTGGCCGAGATCCACCCTTCCAAGGCCTTCCAGGACAAGCTGTTCCCATTCACCTGGGACGCGGTGCGTTATGACGGCAAGCTGATTGGCTACCCGATCGCGGTAGAAGCGCTGTCGCTGATTTATAACAAAGACCTGATCAAAGCCGCGCCCAAAACCTGGGAAGAGATCCCGGCGCTGGACAAAGAGCTGCGCGCCAAAGGCAAGAGCGCCATCATGTGGAACCTGCAAGAACCCTACTTCACCTGGCCGATTATTGCCGCCGACGGCGGTTATGCCTTCAAGTATGAGAACGGCAAGTACAACATCAAGGACGTCGGCGTCGCCAACGCCGGTTCGCAGGCCGGCCTGCAGTTCATCGTCGATCTGGTGAAAAACAAACACATCAATGCCGATACCGATTACTCGATTGCCGAAGCGGCGTTCAACAAAGGCCAGACCGCGATGACCATTAACGGTCCTTGGGCGTGGGCAAACATCGAGCAAAGCAAAATCAATTACGGCGTGACCCTGCTGCCGACCTTCAAAGGCAAGGCGTCCAAACCCTTCGTCGGCGTGCTGACCGCCGGGATCAACGCCGCCAGCCCGAACAAAGAGCTGGCGACCGAATTCCTGGAAAACTACCTGCTGACCAACGAAGGCTTGGCGGACGTCAACAAGGACAAACCGCTGGGCGCCGTGGCGCTGAAGTCATATCAGGAACAACTGGCGAAAGATCCGAAGATTGCCGCCACCATGGCAAACTCGCAGACCGGCGAAATCATGCCGAATATCCCGCAGATGAGCGCCTTCTGGTACGCCGAACGCAGTGCGGTGATCAACGCCGTCAGCGGCCGCCAGACGGTGAAAGCCGCGCTGGACGACGTGCAAACCCGTATTACCAAGTAACAAACGACGCTGTGCGGGGCGCGGTAAAGCGCCTCGCTGTTGCTCCACAGAAAGGAACGCCCTATGCAATTAGCTCACGCCGGGTCGCCTGCGCGCAAGAAGTCGAAGTGGTGGCAGAGTGACGTACTGAAATGGCTGGTGATCGGCCTGTTCAGTCTGGTTACCTGCTACCTGATTGTGTTGATGTATGCACAGGGTGAATACCTGTTTGCCATTCTGACGCTGATTCTGGTCAGCGCCGGGCTTTACGTCTTCGCCAACCGCCGCGCTTACGCCTGGCGTTACGTCTATCCGGGCATCGCCGGCATGGGGCTGTTTGTCCTGTTTCCGCTGATTTGCACCATCGCCATCGCTTTTACCAACTACAGCAGCACCAACCAGCTCACCTTTGAGCGCGCCCAGTCGGTGCTGATGCAACGTCAGTTCCAGACCGGCAAGACCTTTACCTTCGGCCTGTACCCGGTGGAAAACCAACAATGGCGCCTGCAGTTAACCCACCCTGACAGCGGCCAACAGCTGATCTCCGGGCCGTTCAGCTTTGACGCCAACGCGCCGCAAACGCTGAAACTGACGGCGGAAAACGCCGAACCGGCAGGTGAACGCGCCACGTTGCGGGTGATTACTCAAAACCGCCAGGCACTGAGCCAACTGGTAGCGCAGTTACCGGAAGGCGGCGAGCTGCGCATGAGTTCACTGCGCCAATTTTCCGGCACCTCTCCGCTGTACCTGCTGGATAAAGACAGCAAGGTGCTGACCGACCAACAGACCCATATTCAATACCGGCCGAACCCGGACATTGGTTTCTATCAGGCACTGACTGCCGACGGCAACTGGGCCAAAGAAACCCTTAGCCCGGGATATACCGTCACCATCGGCTGGAAAAACTTCCTGCGCGTTTTGCAGGATGAAGGCATCAAAAAACCCTTTGTGTCGATCTTTATCTGGACCATCGTGTTCTCGGTGATGACCGTGATCCTCACCGTGGCCGTGGGCATGGTGCTGGCCTGCGTGGTGCAGTGGGAAGCGCTGAAAGGCAAAGCGGTGTACCGCGTCATGCTGATACTGCCCTACGCGGTGCCGTCGTTTATTTCGATTCTGATTTTCAAGGGGTTGTTTAACCAAAGCTTCGGTGAAATCAACATGATGCTCAGCCACCTGTTCGGCATCAAGCCGGCCTGGTTCAGCGATCCTATTACCGCCAAAAGCATGATTCTGATCGTCAACACCTGGCTGGGTTATCCGTACATGATGATTCTGTGCATGGGGCTGTTGAAAGCGATCCCCGACGATCTGTACGAAGCCTCGGCAATGGACGGCGCCACCCCGATGCAGAACTTTTTCCGCATCACTCTCCCGCTGTTGATCAAGCCGCTGACGCCGCTGATGATTGCCAGTTTCGCCTTTAACTTTAACAACTTCGTCTTGATTCAGCTGTTGACCAACGGCGGGCCGGACATGATCGGCACCACCACGCCGGCCGGTTATACCGACCTGCTGGTCAGCTACACCTACCGCATCGCCTTTGAAGGCGGCGGTGGGCAGGACTTTGGTCTGGCGGCCGCGATTGCCACGCTGATCTTCCTGCTGGTAGGCGCCCTGGCGATCCTGAACCTTAAAGCCAGCAAGATGAACTTCGACTAGGGAGAAAAATAATGGCTATGGTCCAACCCAAATCCCAGCGCCTGCGCCTGTGGATGACTCACACCCTGATGCTGTGCTTTATTGCCCTGATCATGTTCCCGCTGCTGATGGTGGTGACGATTTCACTGCGCTCCGGCAACTTTGCTACCGGCAGCCTGATACCGGAGCAGATTTCGTGGGATCACTGGCGTTTGGCGCTCGGCATGAGCGTGACGCACGCCGATGGCAGCGTCACCCCGCCACCGTTCCCGGTGCTGCTGTGGTTGTGGAACTCGATTAAGATCGCGGTGATCACCGCTATCGGCATCGTCACGCTGTCCACCACCTGCGCCTATGCCTTTGCCCGCATGCGCTTTCGCGGTAAAAGTACATTATTGAAAAGCATGCTGATTTTCCAGATGTTCCCGGCGGTACTGTCGCTGGTGGCGCTGTATGCGTTGTTCGATCGCCTGGGCCAGTACATTCCGTTTATCGGCCTGAACACCCACGGCGGGGTGATCTTCGCCTATATGGGCGGCATTGCGCTGCACGTCTGGACCATCAAGGGCTACTTCGAGACCATCGACAACTCGCTGGAGGAAGCGGCGGCGCTGGATGGCGCCAGCCCGTGGCAGGCCTTCCGCCTGGTGCTGCTGCCGCTGTCGGTGCCGATTTTGGCGGTGGTGTTTATTCTGTCGTTTATCGCCGCGATTACCGAGGTGCCGGTAGCGTCTTTGCTGCTGCGCGACGTCAACAGCTACACGCTGGCGGTAGGGATGCAGCAATATCTGAACCCGCAAAACTATTTATGGGGTGACTTTGCCGCTGCGGCGGTGTTGTCGGCCATTCCAATTACCGCCGTATTCCTGCTGGCTCAGCGCTGGTTGGTGGGTGGCCTGACGGCCGGCGGGGTGAAAGGTTAAGGTTTTTGCCACTGCAATGCGCTTGATGTACTTCAGTTCTTTCCGATCAATACCTGTGTCTTCGGCGGCCCTGTGGGCCGCCATTTTTATGTCGGTTATTCGCGTTTCAAGCGGTCGGTATTGGCCAAATAGAGAGTCACTACCAGCAGCAATATCGCTCCGGCATAAATCAAGGTATCAAATGGATTTTTATGATCCACTATGATCAAACGAATAATCGCGGTAATGCCGATATAGATGAAATAACGCAGCGGAAAATGATATCCCGATTCAAAATACTTGACGATCAAGGCGATAAACTCAAAATACAGGAAGTAAATCACGATGCCTTCGATCAACAAGTAGGACGATGATTCCTCACTGTTTACAAACAATACTTTCGCCAAGTGAATAGTTTCTTTCACCAAAAAAACGATCAGGATCGCCGCCAGCAGCAGCAGCCCGACGTTCAGTACCCGCTGCAACCCCTTCGCAACCATTATCGAACGCGATGTTTTCGCCATAAGAACCCCCCTTAAATACCGCTAAAATTATCCGCGCATCCTAACATAGGCATTATCTTAAAATTTATTGCTCCTGATGAAATCACTTTAAACCCAATTTAATTCAATTAGTTACATTAGGATATTTCTGGTTGATATATTTGTAGCAAATTGAAATGTCAACTATGATGGGACATAGATCTTTACATAAAACTAATAACCTCGAATTAACAAGGGAATTCTTTATGCGCGCTAAACTTAACGGACTGGTCGCGGCGGGCCTGTTTACCTGTGCATTAACCGGCCACGCCGCCGGCCTGGTCACTCCTGATAACGATCTGCGTAACGATCTTGCCTGGTTGTCCGATCGCGGCGTGATTAACGTCAGCTTGTCCACCTGGCCGCTGAGCCAGGAAGAAATCAGCTCGGTTATTTCACAAGCCAAGCCGGTAACCAGCACCGAGAAAAGCGTCATTGACCGTGTTCAGCGCCGTGTCGATTCCCTGAAAGCCAATATTCGCGTCAGCGGCTACGCCTCTACCGACAAACCCGGCACCCCACAGGGCTTCGGCCAGAATGAATATGCTGATGACCGCCTGACTATCGGCGCAGGTGCCAACGGCGAGTTCTGGGACGTGCGCGTCCAGGGTTCTGTCGAGGGCGATCAACGCGTCAGCGACGGTTCAAAATTCAACCTGAATGGCTCCTACGGTGCAGTAAAAATCTGGAACCAATGGCTGTCCTTCGGTGAAGTCTCCCAATGGTGGGGCCCGGGTTACGACGGCAGCCTGATTCGTTCCGACGCCGCTCGCCCGGTGGCCGGCTTTATGCTGCAACGCGCCGACCAGTCTCCGTTTGAAACGCCTTGGCTGTCGTGGATTGGCCGCTGGCAGTACCAGCTGACCGCAGGCCAGCTGTCGCAATACTCTTCCGTACCCGATACCAAGCTGATTGGCGGTCGTTTTACCATGATGCCAACCGACTTCCTGGAGTTGGGCGCCTCACGCATCATGATGTGGGGTGGCGATGGCCGTCCGCATTCCTGGAGCTCATTCTGGGATGGTGTAACCGGTAACGACAACACCGGCGATGCTAAAAACGATCCGGGTAACCAGTTGGGCGGGTTCGACTTCAAGCTGAAACTGCAGCCGCTGATCGGTATTCCAGCCAGTTTCTACGGCCAAATCACCGGTGAAGATGAAGCAGGCATGTTGCCATCCCACAATGCTTACTTGTTAGGGTTGGAAGGCCATCCAGAGTGGGGCCCAACCACCATCAACTGGCATATTGAAGGGACAGACACTCGCTCTAATGGCAACGCAGACAACGTAATGTACCGCCACTATATTTACAAAGGCGGCTACTACCAGCAGGGTTACCCGCTGGGCCATGCGATGGGCGGCGATGGCCAAATGCTGTCCGGCCGTGTAGAGCTGGTGCTGGATGACAGCCAACGCTGGAGCACCCGTTTGGTGTATGCCAAAGTGAATCCGAACAACCAGACCGTAAACCAGGCGTTCCCGAAATCCGACACGCTGAAAGGCATTCAGCTCGGCTGGGGTTACACCCTGGATTCCCAGGTCAAGTTTGATACCAGCCTGTGGTATACCGATAACAATGCCAGCACCGCCGATGACGTGGGCGCAGGCATCAGTTTCGAAGTGCCTATCAATCTGTAATCATCCAGATGTAAAAAAACCCGCCGTGGCGGGTTTTTTATTGGCATCAATCGGATACAGCTATTAACGCCATTCTTTAAAGCGGTTGATCAGCGCGTTGGTTGAGCTGTCGTGGCTGCTGACTTTCTCGTTACCCGCCAGCTCCGGCAGGATACGGTTAGCCAGCTGTTTGCCCAGCTCCACGCCCCACTGGTCGAAAGTGAAGATGTTCAGGATCGCGCCCTGGGTGAAAATTTTGTGTTCATACAGCGCAATCAGGCTACCCAGGCTGAACGGCGTGATCTCACGCAGCAGGATGGAGTTGGTCGGACGGTTGCCTTCAAACACCTTGAACGGCGCCACGTGTTTGACTTCTTCCGCAGTCTTGCCCTGAGCGGCGAACTCTTCTTCCACCACTTCCAACGACTTGCCGAACGCCAGCGCCTCAGTCTGCGCGAAGAAGTTCGACAGCAATTTAGCGTGGTGGTCGCTCAGCGGGTTGTGGCTGATGGCCGGCGCGATAAAGTCGCAAGGAATCAGCTTGGTGCCCTGGTGAATCAGCTGGTAGAACGCGTGCTGGCCATTGGTGCCTGGCTCGCCCCAGATGATTGGGCCCGTCTGGTAATCCACCGGATTGCCGTTACGGTCTACGTATTTACCGTTCGATTCCATATTGCCTTGCTGGAAGTAAGCGGCAAAACGGTGCATGTACTGGTCGTACGGCAAAATCGCTTCAGTCTCTGCGCCGAAGAAATTGTTGTACCAGATGCCGATCAGCGCCAGCAGTACCGGCAGATTTTGCTCCGCCGGCGTTTGCGCGAAGTGTTTGTCCATCTCGTGCGCGCCGCTCAGCAGCTGTTCGAAATTCTCATAGCCCAGCGACAGCGCGATAGACAGACCAATCGCCGACCACAGCGAGTAACGACCGCCGACCCAGTCCCAGAACTCGAACATATTGGCTGTATCAATACCAAACTCACCTACCGCCTTGCCGTTGGTGGACAGCGCCGCAAAGTGTTTCGCCACGTGCTTTTGATCGCCGGCGGTGTTCAGGAACCAGTCGCGCGCGCTGTGGGCGTTGGTCATGGTTTCCTGAGTGGTGAAGGTTTTGGACGCCACCAGGAACAGTGTGGTTTCCGGGTTCAGCGGTTTGAGCGTTTCGGCGATATGGGTGCCGTCAACGTTGGAGACAAAATGCATATTCAGGTGATTTTTGTAAGGACGCAGCGCTTCGGTCGCCATATAAGGGCCGAGATCCGAACCGCCGATACCGATATTCACCACGTCGGTAATCGCTTTGCCGGTGTAGCCTTTCCAGTCGCCGCCAATCACGCGGTCGCAGAACTGTTTCATCTTGGCCAGCACCGCGTTCACTTCCGGCATCACGTCTTTGCCGTCAACGATAATCGGGCTGTTGCTGCGGTTGCGCAGGGCAACATGCAACACCGCACGGTCTTCGGTACGGTTGATTTTCTCGCCGGCAAACATCGATTTGATCGCGCTTTGCAGATCGGTCTCTTTCGCCAGTGCCTGCAGCTTCTCCAGCGTTTCTGCGGTAATGCGGTTTTTAGAGTAGTCCACCAGCATCTGATCGTTGAAGGTGGCCGAGAAGCGGGAGAAACGCTCTTTGTCCTGAGCGAACAGATCGCTGATCCGGACGTCTTTCATCTGTTCAAAATGTTGCTGCAGGGCTTGCCAAGCAGCGGTTTGACTAGGATTGATATTTTTCATAGCAACACTCTTAGGCTTGAGAATAAATGTGACGTGATTGTCCGATTGTAGCCTGTTCGCCTGTGATTATGATCTCTTTTCTTGCGATAGGCGCTAACTGTCAAACGTCTCCTGCATCGTTTCAGCCATTCCCCTATACTTTTGGATAACAGCCTGTTATCGGGGTTGCCGAACTGTCACTGAAATGTGCCATTGTTGCTGATAGCCAATTAGAGAAGGACCTCCGCCATGGAATTATCTGCCCCACTGATGTTGGTGATCATCGGGTTAAGTTCACTGCTGGCGCAATGGCTGGCCTGGCTGCTGCGCTTACCTGCCATTCTGCCGCTGCTGCTGTTTGGCATCGTGCTGGGGCCGGCGGTGCATCTGGTCCAGCCGGACGCGCTGTTCGGCGATCTGCTGTTCCCGCTGGTGTCGCTGTCGGTGGCGATCATTTTATTTGAAGGTGCGCTGACGCTGCGGATAGAGGAGATACGCGGCCTCGGCGGCGTGGTGCGTAACCTGGTGACCATCGGCATGCTGATGACCTTCCTGGTGATCGGCGTCGCCTGCTGGTGGCTACTGGACTTTCCGCCCGAGCTGGCAGCTCTGATCGGCGCGGTGACGGTGGTGACCGGGCCTACGGTGATAGCCCCGCTGATGCGCGTGGTGCGGCCCAATGCCAATATCAACCAGGTGCTGCGCTGGGAAGGGATAGTGATCGACCCGGTTGGCGCTATCTTCACCCTGTTGGTATTTGAATTTATCGTGCTGAAGCAGCATTCGGAGTCCTATACCCACCTGTTCTGGACGCTGGGCATCACCGTCGCCGTCGGCCTGGCGATCGGCGCGCTGTTCGGTTATCTGCTGGGGCTGGCGCTGCGCCGCGTCTGGCTGCCGCGCTACCTGCAAAACCTGGCGGTACTGGCGATCATGTTGACCGCCTTTGGCGTGTCCAACGCCATTGCCGACGAATCAGGCCTGTTGACCGTGACGGTGATGGGCATTTGGCTGGCCAATATGCGCGATGTGGATACCAGCGACATTCTGGCATTCAAGGAAGAGCTGTCGGCTATCCTGATTTCTGCGCTGTTTATCATTCTGGCGGCGCGGCTGGATATTCATGCGTTGTGGAATATGGGCTGGCCGCTGTTGGGCCTGCTGCTGGCGGTACAGTTTATCGCCCGGCCGCTGTGCATTGCGGTGTCGACCTGGCGTTCTTCCCTGCATTGGCGCGATCGCCTGCTGCTGTGCTGGATCGCCCCACGCGGCATCGTCGCCGCAGCGGTCAGCTCGTTGTTCGCTCTGACATTGCAACGCAGCGGTTATCAGGGCGCCGATCGGTTGGTGACCGTGGTGTTCGCCGTCATCATCGGCACCGTGGTGTTGCAAAGCCTGACCAGCGGCATGATGGCCCGCTGGCTGCGAGTACAGCAGCAAAAACCGCGTGGCGTGCTGATCGTCGGTGCCAACAGCGTGGCGCGTATGCTGGCGCAGGCGTTGATCAAAATGAATATCCCGGTGCTCGTCACCGACAGCAGCTGGGAATATTACCGCCAGGCGCGTATGGAGGGTATTCCCGCCTATTATGGGCATGCTTACTCCGAACATGCCGAGAACTATCTCGATCTGAGCGATACCGCGCAAGTGTTGGCGCTCTCGCCCAACCGCCATCAGAATGCGTTGGCGGTGTACCACTTCGGCCATCTCTTTGGTGACGAACAGGTCTTCGCCATCCGCTCCGGCGCACCGCTGAAAGGGCGCGGCAACAGCGCGGAAAGCTCGCGCTTCCGCCGGCACGAAATCCTGTTCAATCAAGAGGCTACCTACGGCCGGTTAAGCAGCCTGATCGCCAAAGGCGCCACCATCAAAGCCACCAAGCTGAACGAAAACTTTGGCTGGCTGGAGTATCTGGAAAAACATCAGGGCGTTATTCCGCTGTTGTGCCAACGCGAGGACGGCAAGCTGCAACCGATAGGCACCGGTTTCGTTCCCGCCATGCCCTGCACGCTGATAGCGTTAGTGCAAATTGAAAATACCTCAACGTCTGACCGTTGACACAAGCGCAATAACCGGCTATTCCTATCAGCCTACTTGCGCACCCGGTGCGCAAGCCAGAAGAGGCGCGTCGCCCAGGTAGAGTGTCAGAGGAGCCGTTTTCCCATGACGGCACTTGAGGGGGAGCGACGCCGAGGTAGGGTGATGTACGGCATTCATCGTATCGGCTACAGGGGCTGAATCCCCTGGGTTGTCACCAAAGTTTGCCCCGCGGGGGCAATCAGCAAGGTGGGGCGCTTCTGGGTGTATCGTAGTTTCAACCTCTACGTCTGCCCCCTGTTTATCGCTCTCCCCTTGTGCCAAGGCTATGGAAAAAAGTGCTCTCAAAATAGGGCAACCCTGACACGAGGTTTTACATGAACCAAGCAGCACCCCAAAATTCTACCGTTGTGGCTAAATTCGGTGGCACCAGCGTTGCCGACTATGAAGCCATGAACCGCAGCGCCGACGTCGTGCTCGCCAATCCGCAAGTACGCCTGGTGGTCTTGTCCGCTTCGGCGGGCGTCACCAATCTGCTGGTCGCGCTGGCTGAAGGCTGCGATGGCGACAAACGCAGCGCCCGGCTCGATGAAATCCGCCGCATCCAGTACGCCATTCTCGACAGCCTCGACAAGCCGGCGGTGATCCGCGACGAAATCGACCGCATGCTGGAAAACATCGCCATGCTGTCCGAAGCGGCAGCGCTGGCGACCTCTACGGCGCTGACCGACGAGCTGGTCAGCCACGGCGAACTGATGTCCACCCTGCTTTTCGTTGAGATCCTGCGGAGCCGCAACGTGCAGGCTGAGTGGTTTGACGTGCGCAAAGTGATGCACACCGACGATCATTTCGGCCGCGCCACGCCAGACAGCGCCGCATTGCACGAACTCACCCAAACCCTGCTCAAGCCGCGCCTGCAAGAAGCGCTGGTGGTCACTCAAGGCTTTATCGGCAGTGAGCCGAAGGGCCGCACCACCACGCTGGGCCGCGGCGGCAGCGATTACACGGCCGCCCTGTTGGGCGAAGCGCTGAACGTCAGCCGGGTAGATATCTGGACCGACGTGCCGGGCATCTACACCACCGACCCGCGCGTTGTCCCTACGGCGAAGCGCATCGACAGAATCACCTTTGAAGAAGCGGCTGAAATGGCCACCTTCGGCGCGAAAGTGCTGCACCCGGCGACCCTGCTGCCGGCAGTACGCAGCGATATTCCGGTGTTTGTCGGTTCCAGCAAAGATCCGTCCGCCGGCGGCACCCTGGTGTGCAATACCACCAAAAACCCGCCGCTGTTCCGTGCATTGGCGTTGCGCCGCAAACAAACCCTGCTAACGCTGCACAGCCTCAATATGCTGCACGCACGCGGTTTTCTGGCCGAAGTGTTCAGCATTCTGGCGCGCCACAATATTTCGGTGGATTTGATCACCACCTCCGAAGTCAGCGTGGCACTGACCATGGACACCACCGGCTCCACCTCCACCGGCGGCAGCCTGCTGACCACCTCGCTACTGACCGAGTTGTCGTCGCTGTGTCGGGTAGAAGTGGAGGAGAACCTGGCGCTGGTGGCGATAATCGGCAACAAGCTTTCCCAGGCCTGCGGCGTGGGCAAAGAGGTGTTCGGCGTGCTTGACCCGTTCAATATCCGCATGATCTGCTACGGTGCCAGCAGCTACAACCTGTGCTTCCTGGTACCGGGCGATGACGCCGAACAGGTAGTACGTACTCTGCACCACAATCTGTTCGAATAACCGGATCTCATCCCATTGCGGGCGCAGCAGGCTGCGCCCCTACTTCTAAAAAAGGCCGTTAATCATTCGTAGGGGTCCTGCACGCTGAACCCGCAAAAAACACAACTCCACCCCACAGTTCCCTTTTGGCTAAGGAAAACCACATTCATGCTGGCATTACTAACCCGATTATTCCCCCTGTGGGCGGTGCTGCTCGCCGTCGCCGCCTACGCTACGCCCACCACCTTCACCGGTATTGGCCCGTACGTCAGCCCGCTGCTGATGCTGATCATGTTCGCCATGGGCGTCACGCTGCGGCTGGATGACTTCAAGCGCGTGCTGTCGCGCCCCGCGCCGGTGGCCGCCGGCATCTTTCTGCATTACCTGATCATGCCGCTGGCGGCCTGGTTGCTGGCGATGCTGTTCCATATGCCACCGGATCTTTCCGCCGGTATGGTGCTGGTCGGCAGCGTCGCCAGCGGTACCGCTTCCAACGTGATGATCTATCTGGCAAAAGGAGACGTTGCGCTGTCGGTGACCATTTCGGCGGTCTCCACGCTGGTGGGCGTATTCGCCACGCCGTTGCTGACCCGCCTGTATGTCGATACCGAAATCAGCGTCGATGTCATGGGTATGCTGCTGAGCATCCTGCAGATCGTCGTGATCCCGATTGGCCTCGGCCTGATCGTGCATCACACCTTTACCAAAACCGTCAAACGCATTGAGCCGTTCCTGCCGGCGCTGTCGATGGTCTGCATCCTGGCGATCATCAGCGCGGTGGTCGCAGGCAGCCAGAGCCACATCGCCTCCGTCGGGCTGGTGGTGATCATCGCGGTGATCCTGCATAACGGCATCGGGCTACTGAGCGGCTACTGGGGCGGCAAGCTGTTCGGCTTCGACGAATCCACCTGTCGCACGCTGGCCATTGAAGTCGGCATGCAGAACTCCGGGCTGGCGGCGACGCTGGGCAAGATTTACTTCTCACCGCTGGCCGCGCTGCCGGGTGCCCTGTTCTCCGTGTGGCATAATCTCTCCGGCTCTCTGCTGGCAGGTTACTGGCCCGGGCGGCCAATCAAGAAAAAATAATCTCACGCCGGGGCGCAGCCATTTGCGCCCCGCTCCACTTCTGCGAAATTTCGTATTTCCTCCCGGTTGGATTGTCATAATTATCCCCATCCCTTATTATCCCCCGACAAAATAAAATTCAGATTCTTCTTAATCCTGCCGATAACCGGGAGTAAGAGCGAAAAAGAAAAAACCCAATAAGTGGGTCTTATTACCTCCTTTGGGGTAATTAACGGGCATGCATTGAAAAATAAAAACAAGCAGCCTAATTATTATTGGAAAGAATAAAAACCCACCTTCTTATTTGCCCTGAGCAATAAAAGAACCCCGCAATGTGATTGTCGCTCGCTGTTTCGGGCCGGCCGCCGGCCGTCCGTTATTGACCTCATGGATTGAGCAGGCTGCCCCCGGCGGCTTCTCATAATGGATTACAATGATTAAAAAAACTGCCGCCCTGGCGCTGCTGTTCAGCACCGCACTCCCCGCCGCTACCCTGCCCGAAATGGGTGATTTTTCACCGATGAGCGAATCACGTCGCGCCCTGCAAGACAGTACGCGTGAAGTGAATCAGCAGATAGAACAGCGCCGTTATCAGCAGCTCAAGCAGCAACAATTGTTGGCGGAACCAGCGCCTGCAGCCCCGACGCTACCGCATTCTGCGCAGTGCCTGCCGATCGCCGGCGTGTATTTACAGGGGATCACCCTGCTGTCTGCGAAGGATTTGGCGGCGCTAAGCGCACTGCCGCAACGCTGTATCAGCAGCAATGACATTAACCGACTGACGCGTGAATTAACCCGCTTATACGTTGATAAAGGCTACATCACCGCGCGCGTGCAATTTATTCGCCCTAATGCCGAAGGCGAATTAGGGCTGCGGGTCACCGAAGGGTTTATCGAAAAAATAGAGGGCGGCGACCGCTGGGTGAATAGCCAATTATTATTCCCCGGGCTCGAAGGCAAGCCCTTGAAATTAACTCAGCTCGATCAGGGATTGGATCAGGCCAATCGTTTGCAATCAAACAAAACCCGGCTGGATATATTGCCCGGCACCCAAACGGGCGGTTCTATTATTCGCCTGAATAACCAGCACGCCAAGCCCTGGCAACTGACCGCCACGGCGGACAATTATGGCCAAAAAACGACCGGTCAGTGGCTGGCGCGCACGACCGCCACGTTAGACAGCCCATTCGGCCTGTCGGATTTCATCAGCCTGAACGCCACCAGCACGCTGACAAACCCGGCGCAGCGCTATAACCGCGCCTACACCCTGCTCTATTCTCTGCCCTATGGCGCTTTCACCTTCAGCGGATTCGCCAGCTATTCGGAATACGTGAACCATCAACAGCTGACGTTCAACCGCTATAAGCTGCACGGCCAGACTCAGCAATACGGCCTGCGCGGCGACTATGTGTTTTACCGCGATCGCGATCAGATCAACACCTTCAACGGCCAGCTCACCCATAAACGCATCGATAACTATTTCGACACCGTGCGCATCGGCCTCAATAGCCCAACGCTCAGCCTGTTTGAACTGGGGATCAACCACCTGCAGATCCTGCCCACCGGCCTGATCAGCGCCAACCTCAGCGTGGAGCAGGGATTACCCTGGTTTGGCGCGGATCGCCACGCCGCTGCCGGGCTACCCGACGCTCAATTCACCAAGGGCAAACTGTTTGCCAACCTCAGCCAACGTGTGCAGCTTG
Organism: Serratia plymuthica NBRC 102599; assembly: GCF_001590925.1. Lineage (GTDB taxonomy): Bacteria > Pseudomonadota > Gammaproteobacteria > Enterobacterales > Enterobacteriaceae > Serratia > Serratia plymuthica. The sequence goes on along the minus strand of NZ_BCTU01000028.1, from coordinate 28,870 downwards.
CCGGTTCAACTTATCAGCTCAGCAACCTGCTGTATGGGCAATACAGCCGCGACAGCCTGCCTGGCGTGGAATGGCTCAGCCTGACCGACCGCAGTGCGATCCGCGGGTTCAGCCGCAGCACGCTGTCCGGCGACAACGGTTGGTATCTGCAAAATACCCTGTCGCGCAGCTTCAACCTGGGCCAGAGCACCCTCACCCCGCGCGTCGGCGCCGACGTCGGCCGGGTCCTGCCGCGCGACAACCGGCCATCAGGCTGGCAAAGCAGCGCCGGTCTGAGTACCGGTGCCACTCTGCGTTACCAGCGGGCAATTCTCGACATAGAAGCCAGCCGTGGCTGGATCCTCTCCGGGCACCCGATGCCCGATGATCCGATCCAGCTACTGGCACGCTTCTCATACACCTTTTAGTCAGCGCTTTTTTGCACTACCACAGCGATATAGGGAGATACATGGATGAAAAATAATAACTTCAGGCTTTCCGCAGCGGGCAAGCTGGCCGCGTCACTGGCGATTATTCTCGCCTCGTACGGCGCCGGCTACGCGGGGGAGATCGTGGCGGCCAACGGGGCTAATGGCCCCGGCGTTTCAACCGCCGCCAACGGCGCGCAGGTAGTCAACATCGTGACGCCCAACGATCACGGACTGTCGCATAACCAGTATCAGGACTTTAACGTCAACCAGCCTGGCGCCGTGCTGAATAACTCGCGCGACGCCGGGCTGTCGCAGCTGGCCGGCCAACTGGGCGCCAACCCAAACCTGAATGGCCAGGCAGCCAGCGTGATCCTCAATGAAGTGATCAGCCGCAACCCGTCACTGTTGCACGGCCAACAAGAAATCTTCGGTATGGCGGCCGACTACGTGCTGGCGAATCCGAACGGTATCAGCTGCGATGGCTGCGGCTTTATCAATACCAGCCGTTCATCGCTGGTGGTGGGTAACCCGTTGGTCGAAAACGGCATGCTGCAAGGCTACAGTACGCTGGGCAACCGCAATGTCTTGAGCCTGGAAGGCAAGCTGAACGCCGGCGGCGTGCTGGATCTGATCGCGCCGAAAATCGACAGCCGTGGCGAGGTGAGCATCGCACCGGCATTCGATAAAAAAACCGGAAAAATGCTGTCGGATATTAATGCCATCAGCGGCAATAACCGCCTATCGCGCGATGCGCGAGTGCTCAGCAGCGAGCAGCCGCTGAGCGCGCTGGACAGCTACTACCTCGGCAGCATGCAGGCCGGGCGCATCAACATCATCAACACCGCGGCGGGCAGCGGCGTGAAGCTGGCAGGCAGCCTGCGGGGCAGCGACAACATCAGCGTGAAAGCCTATGACATTCGCGCCGAGAGCCAGATCAGCAACGCAAGCACCCAGCATGACAGCAATGAGAACTACCAAAACTATCGCGGCGGCATCTACATCAACGACCGCAGCACCAACCAGAAACTGACCCGTACCGAGCTGGCGGGCAAAAATATCAGCCTGCTGGCCGATAATAACAACCACCTGACCGCTACCGATATTCGTGGCGATGAGATAAAGCTGCAAGGCGCCAGCCTGACGTTAGACGGCCAACAACTGAAGCAAACTCAGGGTCAGACCAACGACCGATGGTTCTATTCCTCGCAGTACGACGTTACGCGTGAAAATGAGCAGCTCCAGCAGATTGGCAGCACCATTACCGCGACCAAAAACGCCACGCTGACTGCCAGGGTGCAAGATGTGAAGTTGCTCGGCGCCACGGTTGCAGCAGGCGACGCGCTAAAAATCGAAGCCAGGCGCGATGTGCAGATCGCCGGGCTGGTCGAGCGGGACAAAACCAGCGAACGCGGTTACCAGCGCAACCACACTTCCAGCCTGCGCACCGGCAATTGGAGCAACGGCAACGAAACCGAAAGCCTGAAGGCCAGCGATTTGCACGCCGGCGGTGAGCTGGATCTGACGGCCGGCAATAACCTGGTCACTCAGGGAGCCAAGGTCCATACGAAGGGCAACCTCACGGTAAACGCCAAAGAACGGATCAACATCGACGTACAAAAGACCGTCAATACGAAAACGGTTAGCGACAATACAACCTCATGGGGCGGGATCGGCGGCGGCAATAATCAAGACAACAGCAACCGCCGCGAGATCAGCAACGCCTCCGAACTGACCGCCGATGGCGTGTTGAGGCTCAACGGCAAACAGGGCGTGACCATTACCGGCAGCAAAGCGAGAGGCAAACAGGGCGGTTTCGTCGAAGCCACCGCCGGTGGCCTGCGTATTGATAACGCCCTCAGCACCACCGTGGACAAGATTGATGCCCGCACGGGCACCGTTTTCAACATCACCAGCAGCTCGCAGAAATCCAACAACAGCCACCAGCAGACTACCGGCAGTGAGCTGGTTTCCGATACCAATCTGCAGTTGGTCAGCCATAAAGATACCGACGTGGTAGGCAGCCAGGTGAGCAGCGTCGGCAAACTGGACGTCCGCTCCGGCGGCAATATCAACGTCAAGGCCGCCGAACAGCAGCAAAGCATCGACGAACAGAAAACAGCGCTCGCCATCAACGGCTATGCCAACGAGAAAGGCGATAAGCAATACCGTGCAGGTCTGCGCATCGAACATACCCGCGACAGCGAGAAAACCACCCGCACCGAGAACCAGGCCGCCATGCTGAGCGGCGGCAGCGTGGCGCTGAACGCAGATAAAGACGTGACCTTCAGCGGTTCCAAACTGGTCGCCACCCAGGGCGATGCCAGCATCAGCGGCGATAATGTCGCTTTTCTGGCGGCCGATAACAAAACCGCCTCTGACACCGAACAAACCAACATCGGCGGCGGCGTCTATTACACCGGCGGCATCGACAAACTCGGTTCCGGCATCGAGGGGGGCTATGAGAACAGCAAAACCCATGCAGAAAGCAGCAAGGCCGTCACCTCCGGTACCCATGTCGCAGGCAACCTGACCATTACCGCTAAAAATCGGCTCACCCAGCAGGGCGCGCAGCATCAGGTAGGTGGGAAATATCAGGAAAACGTCGCCAACGTCTCCCATATTGAGGCCACTAACAGCGAAAGCAGCACCACCCGCAAAACAGACGTCGGCGTGGATATCGGCGCTAACGTCGATTACAGCGCGGTCACCCGCCCGGTGGAACGCGCGGTGGGCAAAGTTGCCCAGTTGGATGCCAACGGCGTAATTAACGAAATCGGCGGTATCGGCGCGCCGAATATCGGGCTGGATATCGGCGCCAAAGGCGGCAGCAGTGAAACACGCACCGGCGATTCAAAGGCGGTAGTCAGCAAAATTACCGCCGGGGAGATAGAAGTGACCGCCACCGGCGAGGTCCACGATCGCGGTACCCAATATCAGGCGACTCAAGGTGCAGTCACGCTGACGGCGGACAGCCATCGCAGTGAGGCGGCGGAAAACCGCCAACAGGAAAACCACAGCGAAACTCACGGCAGCGCCGGCTTACGCGTCTATACCACCACCGGCAGCGATTTGACTGTGGACGCCAAAGGCGAAGGCGGCAGCAAACGCAGTGAAAGTTCGGCCAGCCAGGCGGTCACCGGCAGCATCAGTGCCGCCAAGGGTATCGACATCCGGGTTAAAAAGGACGCCGTTTATCAGGGCACCGCGCTGGACGCCGGTGACGGCAAGGTGCGGGTGAAAGCCGAAGAGGGCAACATCCGTTTTGATCAGGCCACCGATACCCACCATGAGAGCCACAGTGGCTTCACGGTCAAGGCCTCGGCCAAAGGCGGCTCCACGCCAGAAACCAAAAACGTTGGCGTCGGGTTAGGCGGTGGTCGCAGCCAGGGTGAAAGCGACGGCAGTAGCGCACACGTCAGCAACATCGGCGGCAAACAGGGCGTGGAACTGGACGCTGGCCGCGATCTGTCGCTGCAAGGCAGCGTGCTGACCAGCGACGGTGACGTTACGCTCAAGGCGGGCAATCAGGTTGCACTGACGGCAGCGGACGCCCACCAGAGGCGTAAAGATGACAGCCTGTCGGGCAATGTCGATCTCGGTGGCAACAGCACCGACTCCGCCAAAAAGAGCGGTGGCGGCATCTCCCTTGGCGGCGCATTTGATATCGCCAAGGTGGATGAATCCTCCACCACCCATCAGGGCGGCAAGATCACCAGCGGCGGTACCGTGAAGATTACCGCCGGCGGCACGGGGAGTAACGCGTTGCATTTACAGGGGGCTGAAGTCACCGGTAAGAGCGCTACGCTCGAAGCGAAAAACGGCGGTATCGTGCTGGAGTCGGTGCAGAACCAGGAGCAGAAAAACAATCTGAACCTGGGGCTGAAGGCCAACGCCAAAGGCGGTCAATCCTTCAACAAGGATGCCAACGGCCAGGTTGACGCCACCAGCGGCAGCGACACTCACACCCTGGGCGCCGGCGTGCAGGTCGGCGTGGATAAACTGGAGAAAACCACTCAGGGCAATACCCTGATTAACGCCGGGAAAGTGACGCTCAACAGCGGTAAAGATACCCGACTGGCCGGCGCCAGGGTGGACGCCGATCAGGTACAGGGCAAGATCGATGGCGATCTGCACGTCGAAAGCCGCAAAGACAGCGAAAGCAGCGTGAAGGTCAATGTGGATGTCGGCCTGAGCCACACCAACGATCCCGCCAGCAGCATCACCTCCAAGTTGTCGAAAGTGGGCACCCCGCGCTATGCGGGTAACGTGAAAGAGAAGCTGGAAGGCGGCATCAATAAAGTGGCCGCAGCGACCACCGATAAGTACAACAGCGTAGCGCGTCGCCTCGATCCTAAGCAGGACACCGCCGGTGCGGTCGGTTTCAGCAAGGACGATGGTAAGGTGACGCTGCCGGAAACGCTGGCCGGGGAAAAAGAGAAAGGCCCCTTGTGGGATCGCGGCGCTCGCTTCCTGGGCAACAAGTCCAAAGAAGCCCTGACCGGCCCTGCCGGGCTGCAAGGGCAGTTCAAGGTGAACGCCGATGTGGTCGATAACGATGCGGTTGGCGTGCAGTCCGCCATCAGCGGGAAAAATGGCGTTGCGCTGAACGTGCAAGGCGAAACCCACCTGACCGGCGGCGAGATCCGCAGCCGGCAGGGCCAGGTAGCGCTGGGTAACGGCAAGGTAGAACAGCAGGACGTGGCGGGCAACCGCTATCAGGGCGGCGGGCATCTTGATGCAGCGGCGTCTGCCGGCGCGCTGCTCGGTATTGCAGCAAAAAGCGCGGTCAAACTGGAAACGCCGGTTGGCGGCTACATCAATAATCAGGCCGCCGATGCCAAAGCGGGAGTCTTTTCGGGTAAATAACCCGCGGTAAATAAAACTGGCAATGCCCCCGGCCTAACCGGGGGCATTTTTTTTACAGCGTGCTCGGCGTATCGTCCCACTCACGCTCATCATCGCGCTCATCCTGATCCAGCACGTTATACGCCACCGCGCAGAACAGCGAGTTCAGGCGTTTCATATCCCCCAACAGCCCCAGATGCAGCGAACTGGTTTCGATGCTTTGCACGTTTTGCTGATGCAGACGATCGACGTGCGCATGCGCGTAACGGCGATCCAGAATGCGAAAACGGTGTTTGGAGCGTCGCAGCCGTTTGGCGCTGGTAAGATCGCCGGACAGGAACACCGACAGGCTCAGGCGCAGGTTGCCGACCAGCCGCTCATGCAGCGTATCCAGCTCCGCCAACCCTTCCGCCGAGAACGCCCGCCGCGCCGCGTGCGATTTCGCCGCCACATCGCCGGTCATGCGCTCAATGATGTCCCCGGCTTGCTCCAGGTTCAGCGCCATTTCGATGATTTCCGCCCAACGGCGCGAATCCTCTTCGCCCAAATCCTCTTTCTGGATCTGCGCCAAATACAGCTTGATGGCGGTATACAACACGTCGACATCGTCGTCCAACCGCCGCACCTCTTTATCCTGCCCATTCTTGCCGTGCAGCACTTCGCGCAGCAGGATCATCATGTGTTCCACCACGTCGCCCATACGCAGGGTTTCACGCGCCGCATTGGCCAGCGCCAGCGTCGGCGTATCCAGCGCGCTGGCGTCCAGATGCCGCGGCCGCAGGTGGGGATCGTCGGCCGCCACGTCGGCGATCAGGGTTTCGCATAAACGCGCCATCGGCCCGGCCAGCGGGATCAGTATCAGGCAGCGGATCAGGTTGTAGAAGACGTGAAAATAGATCACCAGTTCTTCGTTTTCGCCCGGCAATCGGGTCATTACCTCTGCCAGATAAGAGACAAACGGCAGCACCAGCACGCAGCCTATCAGCTTGAACAGCAGGCTGCCGAGCGCCACCCGACGGCCGGCGGCGTTCTGGCCGCTGGTATTGATGGCCGCCAACAGGCCACTGCCGAGATTGGCGCCAATCACCAGACACAGCGCCACTTTCAGCGAGATCACACCGGATGCGGTCAGGGTGGCGGTCAGCAACACTGCCGCCAGGCTGGAATAGCTGACGATGGCGAACAGCGCGCCGGTAAGGGCATCCAGCATCACGTCGCCGGTCAGCGACGAGAACAGCACTTTCACACCCGCCGCCTGGGTAATGGGCGTCGCGGCGGCCACGATCAGCTCCAGCGCCAGTACGATCAACCCGAGGCCGATGCACACACGCCCCATTTGGCCAACCCGGGTTTGCTTGCGGCTGAGGAACAAGAAAACGCCGACCAGAATCAGCAGCGGTGACAGCCAGGAAAGATCGAAAGTCAGCACTCGCGCCATCAAGGCGGTGCCGACGTCGGCGCCCAGCATGATCACCAGCGCAGGCGCCAGCCCCACCAGCCCTTGCGCGACGAAAGAGGTGACCAGCAGCGCGGTGGCGTTGCTGCTTTGTACCAGCGCGGTTACGCCGATACCGGAGACGAACGCCAGCGGTTTTTTCTCGACGCTGTCGCTCAATACCCGGCGCAGGTTAGCGCCGTAGACCCGCATAATCCCGGTGCGCACGATGTGGGTACCCCACACTAACAACGCCACGGAGGAAAGCAGGTGGAGAAGGGTCAACACGGAAAATACGCTCCATTAACGCCCGGCAGGAAAAATCAAATCCATACCCTATGAATTTCGGGCTGCAGGACGGCGGTAAGCGGGTGAATCCCCAGGAGCTTACCCAAGTAAGTGACTGGGGTGAGACCGCGCGGCCAACACACCTGCAGCTTGAAAGGTGACGGGTATAGCAGGCTATCCTGCCTGCCGGGCGGTAGTCGGGCAGGACAGCGGTAACAGGCTGCAGACCGCATATTGGAGGGTTAACGCAACGGCAGGCATTACCCTGGAGTTATCATTGATTGCCGCAGCGAAGTCATGCAACTTCCCGTAATGTAACAGTTTCCAAGTGTAGCCCAATTTCGCTGCCGTCGGGCCGCAAATCCTCGACCGACCGGTTGAGCGCGTCAACCAGCAGCTCAACGCCACGAACCTGGACGCGGTAGCGTACCACATTCCCCAGCAGGCTATGGCTGAGGATCACCCCCTCGATCCCCTGCCCGGCCGGCAGCAGCGCGATGGATTCAGGGCGTATCGCCACCTTGCCGGCGTAGCGGCGGCCGGTGAGTGCGCTCGCCTGTTCGGCGCTCAGCAGGTTGTAGTTGCCGATAAACCCGGCGGCGAAGACGTTAGCCGGCTGGGTGTACAGGGTTTCCGCATCGCCGCTCTGCACGATTTGGCCCTTGTTCATCAGCACGATGCGATCCGACAACGTCAGCGCCTCTTCCTGATCGTGGGTAACGAAGATTGCCGTCAGGTTCAGTTCACGCTGGATACGGCGGATCTGCTCGCGCAGATGCTTGCGGATACGTGCGTCCAGCGCCGACAGCGGCTCGTCGAGCAGCAGCAGACGCGGGCGGGTCACCAGCGATCGCGCCAACGCTACCCGCTGACACTGCCCGCCGGACAGTTGATGCGGATAACGCTTCGCCAGTTCGGTCAACTCCACCAGCGCCAGCACTTCCTCTACCCGATGCTGGATCTGCCCGGCCGCCAGTTTCTGCATTTTCAGGCCAAACGCCACGTTGCCTTCAACGGTCATGTTCGGGAACAGCGCATAACTCTGGAACACCATACCTATGCCGCGCTTTTGCGGCGGCACCGGCACCAGATCCTGGCCCTGCAGCAAGATTTGCCCGCTGTCGACCGATGTCAGCCCCGCCAGGCAACGCAGCAGCGTGGATTTACCGCAGCCGCTCGGCCCGAGCAGCGTGACGAACTCGCCCTCCTCGGCGGTAAAATCGATATCCTGAAACACCTGGGTCTGGCCATAGCGTTTATTGAGGCGGGTGACAGTGAGATATGCCATGCGTTAACCCTTATTTTTATTCAGCAAATTCGCCAGCCAGGTGACAATCAGCACCACGGCGAAATAAGAAATGACCAGTGCGCTGGTGAAGTGGCCGCTGCCGTTGCGCATGTTATAGAGGTAAACCTGCAGCGTTTCATACTGGCTGCCTACCAGCAGGTTGGCGAAGACGAATTCGCCAATCAGGAACGAGAACGACAGCAGCACCGCAATCATTCCGCCCTTGCGCAGGTTCGGCAGCACCACCAGCAGCGCCGCCTGCCAGGTGCTGGCACCCAACAGGTGTGCCGCGTCCATCAGATCGCGCAGGTTGATCGCCTGCATGTTGTTGCTGATGGCGCGGTAAATAAACGGCAGGGCAATCGAGAAGTAGCAGCCGATCAGGATCCAGGGCGTACCGAGCAGCGGCAGCGGATCGGCGGCGAACAGCTGCATCAACCCGACCGCCGACACCACCGGCGGTACGGCGAACGGCAACAGGATCAGCACGTTCATCACCGCGTCCAGTTTGGGAAAATAGTACGCAATCACGAACATCATCGGCAAAATCACCACCACCGCCAGCACCAGGGTGCCGAAACAGATCAGCAACGAGTGCCACAGAGCCAGCAGGAAACGGGGATCGCTCCACAACGCCGTCACCCACTTCAGGGTAAAACCGTCCGGCAGGATGGTGGCGCCCCACTGAGTGGCCAGCGCGTAAATCAGCGTCGCCGCCAGCGGTAACAGCAGGATCAGCAACAGCAGACTGGTCACCACGCGGTGGTAGCCGGTTTCAAAACGGGACATGGCCGCCCTCCGCAACATTATGAGCGCGCATTCAGGTAACTCCTGCGCAACAGCCATTGGTGGATCAGGGTAATGAACGCCATCATCGCCACCAACAGCATCGCCAGCGCGCTGGCCAGGTTCGGGTCGAGGGAAATATCCCCCGCCACCAGCGACGAAATACGTATCGGTATCACGTTGAAATTGCCGGTGGTCAGCGCATATACCGTGGCATAGGCGCCCAGCGCGTTAGCCAGCAGGATGACAAAGGTGCCCATCAGCGCCGGCGCCAGCACCGGCAGGCCGATATGCCGCCAGTAGCGCCATGGGCTGGCGCCAAGCAACGATGCCGACTCGCGCCAGTCCTCACGCAGCGCGTCGAACGCCGGGTACAACAGCAATACGCCCAGCGGGATTTGGAAGTAGGTGTAAAGCACGATCAGCCCGGTTTTGGAGTAAAGGTTAAAGCTCTCCATCAGGCCGTATTTGCGCAGCAGCAACGTCAGGCAGCCGTTCAACCCCAACAGGATGACAAAGGCGAAGGCCAGCGGCACCCCGGCAAAGTTGCTGGTCATATTGGTAAACGACATCACAAAATCGTGGAACCGCGTCTGACCCAATTGACGCAGTGAGTAACTGCCGACCAGGGCAATCAGCAGCCCGTAAACGCTCGACCAGAGGGAAATCTCCAGCGAGAACTGAAACGCCTGCAGATAGAACGGCGAGGTCAGGACGTCAACGTAATTGCCCAGCCCCCAACCGCTGGTCTGGCTGAAAAAACTGCTGACCGCAATCCACACCAGCGGCGCGATTTGAAACGCACCGAACAGCAGGATAAACGGCAGCAGGCACAGCGCGGCAATCCACTTAGCTTTCATTATTCACCCTTATGCCAACAGCGCACGGCAACGCGGTTTGTCGTGTGCTACCTGCAGCACCTCGCACAGCGTGCCGCACAGGTCGGTTTGCTGCGGGTTGGCGTCGTTCTGGCTGAAAGCCGCACCGAACACGAACAGCGGTACCTGTCGCTCCTCCGGCAATACACCGCCGTGGCTGCGGTCGTCATTCATGCCGTGATCGGCCGTCACCATCACCTGATATCCGGCACTTAGCCAGTCGCCCAGATAGCGCGACAGCACGCCATCGGCATTGCGAGCCGCGTTACGGTACTGCGGTGAAGACAGGCCGAAGCGGTGTCCGGCATCGTCGATGTTCATCGGGTGGATCAACAGAAAATCGGGCTGATGACGGCGGCGCAGGCTTTCGGCGTCATCAAACAGATGGGAGTCAGGGTAACGGTCGTCGTAATAAAAATGGCCGTGCTGAATGGGCAGCCCGGCATCGTCGGTATGGCGATCGCGCGCGGCGTCGAACGGGGTACGGTTATACAGCTCACTGAACCAATGGTAGGCGGCCGCAGCGGTAGTCAGCCCTGCGGCGCGCGCATAGTGAAACACGCTTTGCTGATGCGAGAGGCGCGATACCTGGTTATGCACCACGCCGCTTTCCACCGGCGGCACGCCGGTGAGAATGCATTCATACAGAGGCCGAGAGAGCGAAGGCAGCTCGCTCTCCAGCTGATACAACCGTCCGCGCCCTGCCGCACACTCGGCCTGCAGATACCCCATGGCGTCATGCGCCACCTGATAGTTCAGACCGTCCAGCAGTACGAGGATCGTTTTCATGATGGCTTAACTCACTGCTGCATAAACATAATGACGTTTTCCTGCCACTGGCGCGGCAGCGTTTTGGCGCTTTGTTCCCAGGCCGCCGGATCGGCGATCGGGTGGGCGTTTTTATACTGTTCGGCCGGCAACAGCTTGGCTTTTACGTCGTCCGGCAGCGTCAGGTGTTCCGCACGGATCGGGCGAGCATAGCCGCGTGCCAGGTTGATCTGACCGGCGTCGGAGAAGATGTATTCACGCGCCAGCTTGGCGGCGTTCGGGTGTTTGGCGAATTTGTTGATGATGGTGGTATAGCCCGACGTGATTGAGCCGTCGGACGGGATCAACACTTCAAAACGGGTTTTGTCGATCTGGTCACGGTAGTTCAGGCCGTTAAAGTCCCACACCACGCCGACCTGCACTTCGCCTTTTTCCAGCGAGGCGATCACCGGGTTGCTAAGGCTCAGGCGCCCTGCCTTGGCCAACTTGCCGAAGAACTCCAGACCCGGCTTCAGGTTTTTCTCGTTGCCGCCCATGGCGTAGGTGGCCGCCAGCACGCCGCTTGCCGCCTGCGAGGCGGTGCCGACGTCACCGATGGTGACCTGATAAGTGCCTTTCAGCAGATCGGCCCAGCTGTGCGGGATCTCTTTCACCTGCTGTTTGTTGATAATGAAGGCGATGGTGCCGGTATAGGCCAGCGCCCAATGGCCATCCTTGTCTTTCGCCCAGCCAGGCACCTGCTCCCAGGTGGACGGCTTATAAGGTTGGGTTACCCCTTTTTGCACCGCGATGGGGCCGAATGCCGCACCCACATCACCGATATCCGCCGTGGCATTGCCTTTTTCCGCGTCGAACTTGGCGATTTCCTGCGCCGAGCTCATGTCGGTATCGAGATGCTTCAAGCCGTACTTGCTCTGCAGATCCTGCCAGGTGTCTTTCCAGTTGGCCCAGCTGTCCGGCATGCCGACGCTGTTGACTTCACCTTCCTTCTTGGCAGCCTGCTCCAGCGCAGCCAAATCGGGATCCGCGGCCCAGCTCATCTGGCTGGTCAGTACAATGGCACTGGTTAACACAGAAGCGCACAAACGTTTCATAACAGATGCTCCAGGTGGTAGTGTGGGAAGTGGCTGGACTAGTCCAGCAAGAACCAAGCCAATCTAACGGACGAATGTGATAATTATATGTCAGCCCAAAAAAGCAGCAGTTTTATCTCATTTACGCCTCGAGGGGCCGCCCGCTGGTCTACCTTAACTACAGAGTTATACCCTATGAATTTCAAGTTGCAGCTAGGCGCCCAGCTCGCTCATCCCTGGGCGCTTACTTAAGTAAGTAACCTGGGTGAGCGAGTGCAGGTAACAACGCTGCAACTTGAAAGGCGACGGGTATAAACGCACTGAAATGGGGCATTTGTGGCATGAGTGAAGTATCGACTACCGTGTCGACCATCTGTCAGGCGTTGAACGCCCGTATTGTCGCGGGGGAATTTAATACTGGCGGCAAGCTGCCTTCCGAACGCGCCCTGAGCGAGCAGTTTTCCACCACCCGCATTACGCTGCAGGAAGCGCTCGGCCAGTTGGAGGCGCAAGGGGTGATTTACCGTCAGGTGAGGCGCGGCTGGTTTATCTCACCGCCGCGGTTGGTGTACAACCCGTTGCAGCGCAGCCACTTCCACGCCATGGCCCAGCAGCAGGGGCGTGACGCCCACACCCAGGTGATCGACAGTGGCCACGTGCAGGCCGACGCCGCCCTGGCGCGGCGGCTGGAGCTGCCGGAGGGCGCAGAGGTTTACCGCATCCGCCGGCTACGCTTTATCGACGGGCGTGCAGTGCTGTATTGCGAGCACTACCTCAACCCGGCCTACTTCGCCGGCATCCTGGATGCCGATTTGACGCAGTCGCTGACCGCGCTGTACGCAGAGCGCTACGGTATCCGTTATGGCCGGGTACGCTTCGATATGCTGCCGACCCTGTTACCGCAGGAGGCAGCCACGATGCTGAAGGTCACCTACGGCAGCCCGTCGCTGTTTATTACCCGGGTGAACCGGGATCAGCACGATCGGGTGATTGATTGCGATTTGGAGTATTGGCGCTACGACGCGCTGCACATTGATGTCGAGGCGGTGGCGAACGACGAGGGATAAGAAAGCGGGGCCAACATGTGGGCCCCTTACGAGAGGAACTGGCTGACAGGGGCGCCGCGTGCAGCGCCCCTGCGTCATCAGTCGGCGTCGTAGCCCAGGTTAGGCGCCAGCCAGCGTTCAACTTCGCTGATGCTCATGCCTTTGCGCGCCGCATAGTCTTCCACCTGATCGCGCTGGATCTGCGCCACCGCAAAGTACTTGCTCTCCGGATGGCTGAAGTACCAACCCGACACCGCCGCTCCCGGCCACATGGCGAAGGATTCGGTCAGCTCCATGCCGGTGTGGCGGTTAACGTCCAGCAGGCGCCAGATCTCCGCTTTCTCGGTATGCTCCGGGCAGGCCGGGTAGCCCGGTGCCGGGCGGATGCCCTGGTAATTCTCGCGTATCAGCTCTTCGTTGCTCAGGTTCTCGTCAGCGGCAAAGCCCCAGTGCAATTTACGCACCTGCTCATGCAGGTACTCGGCGAAAGCTTCCGCCAGGCGATCGGACAACGCCTTGATCATGATTTTATTGTAATCATCATGCTGCGCATCATAGGCCGCCGCCAGCTCATCCTCTTCCAGACCGCCGGTCACGGCGAAAGCGCCGAAATAGTCGGCCTTGCCGCTGCTTTTCGGCGCGACGAAGTCCGCCAGGCAGTAGTTCGGGAAGTCGGTTTTCTCGGTCTGCTGGCGCAGGTGACGGCTGACCACCAGCACCTCGTCGCGGTTTTCGTCGCGATACACCTCGATGTCGTCGCCGACGCGGTTGGCCGGGAACAGGCCGTAGACGCCGCGCGGGTTGAGGCTGCCGTTGGCGGCCAGCATATCCAGCATCTGGTTGGCATCGGCGAACAGGCGCTTGGCCTCCTCACCCACCACCTCGTCCTCCAGAATCCGTGGGTATTTACCTGCCAGCGACCAGGTCATGAAGAAGGGTGTCCAGTCGATGTACTGGCGCAATGTCTCGATGCCGGCCTCCACCGCATGTACCCCAAGCTGCTGCGGCACCGGCGGCCGGTAGTTTTCCCAATCCAGCGCCATGGCGTTATCGCGCGCTTTCTGCAGGCTGACCGGCGGGGTGCGCGGTTTTTTACGCGCATGCTGGATACGCACGGTTTCGTATTCTTTGCGGGTACGCGCCACAAAATCGTCGCGCTGGGTAGCGGACAGCAACGCCGACACTACGCCCACGGTGCGGGAGGCATTTTGCACGTAGGTGGTCGAGCCGCTGTAGTTCTGTTCAATCTTCACCGCGGTATGCGCTTTGGAAGTGGTCGCGCCGCCAATCAGCAGCGGCAGGGTAAAGCCCTGGCGCTCCATCTCTTTCGCCACGTTGACCATTTCATCCAGCGACGGGGTGATCAGCCCCGACAAGCCGATGATGTCCACGTTCTGTTCGCGGGCGGTTTTCAGGATTTTCTCCGTCGGCACCATCACGCCCAGATCGACGATTTCGTAGTTGTTGCACTGCAACACCACGCCGACGATGTTTTTGCCGATGTCATGCACGTCGCCCTTCACCGTCGCCAGCAGGATTTTGCCCGCCGTGGTGCCTTTCTGCTTGCTGGCCTCGATGTAGGGTTCCAGATAGGCCACCGCCTGCTTCATCACGCGGGCGGACTTCACCACCTGCGGCAGGAACATCTTGCCTTCGCCGAACAGGTCGCCGACCACGTTCATCCCCGCCATCAGCGGCCCTTCGATCACTTCGATCGGGCGATCCGCCCGCTGCCGGGCCTCTTCGGTATCCAGCTCGATAAACTCGGTAATGCCTTTCACCAGCGAGTATTCCAGCCGCTTTTCCACCGGCCAGCCGCGCCATTCCGCCTGCTGCACCGCCACTTCGTTGTCTTTGCTGCCGCGATATTTTTCCGCCAGATCCAACAGGCGTTCGGTGCCGTCGTCACGGCGGTTGAGGATCACATCCTCCACCGCGTTACGCAGTTCGTCACTCAGATCGTCGTAGATCGCCAGTTGCCCGGCGTTGACGATGCCCATGTCCATGCCGTTGCGGATCGCGTGGTACAGGAAGACCGCGTGGATCGCTTCGCGCACCGGATCGTTGCCGCGGAACGAGAACGACACATTGGACACCCCGCCGGAGATCATCGCGTGCGGCAAGTGGGTTTTGATGTCGGCGCAAGCCTCGATAAAGTCGACGGCATAGTTGTTATGCTCTTCGATACCGGTGGCGACGGCAAAGATGTTCGGGTCAAAAATAATGTCTTCCGGCGGGAAGCCAACGCGTTCGGTCAGAATTTTATAGGCGCGGCGACAGATCTCGAACTTGCGCTCGCGGGTATCGGCCTGGCCAACCTCGTCAAACGCCATGACCACCACCGCCGCGCCGTAGCGGCGCACCAGTTTGGCGTGGTGAATAAAGGCCTCTTCGCCTTCTTTCATCGAGATGGAGTTAACGATGCCTTTGCCCTGAATGCACTTCAGGCCTTTTTCGATCACCGACCATTTGGAGGAGTCGAACATGATCGGTACCCGGGCGATGTCCGGCTCGCCGGCAATCAGGCTGAGGAAACGCACCATCGCCGCTTCGGCGTCCAGCATCCCCTCATCCATGTTGATATCTATTATCTGTGCGCCACTTTCCACCTGTTGGCGCGCCACGGCCAAAGCTTCGTTATATTTTTCTTCTTTAATCAGCCGTTTGAAGCGTGCAGAGCCGGTGACGTTGGTCCGTTCACCGACGTTGACGAACAGCGTTTTGGCGTCGATATTCAGCGGTTCAAGGCCGGCCAAACGACAGGCTACCGGGATATCCGGCAAGGGGCGCGGCGGTACGCCCGCCACCGCATCGACCATTGCGGCGATATGCTCCGGCGTGGTGCCGCAACAACCGCCGATAATATTGAGGAAACCGGCATGCGCCCACTCGCCCACCTGTTTCGCCATCTCTTGTGCGTCCAGATCGTACTCGCCGAAAGCGTTGGGCAAACCGGCGTTAGGGTGTGCGGTGACGTAGGTTTCCGAGATGCGCGACAGCTCGGCAACGTATTGACGCAGCTCGTCCGGCCCCAACGCACAGTTCAGGCCAAAACTCAGCGGCTTGACGTGGCGCATCGAGTTATAGAAGGCTTCGGTGGTTTGGCCGGACAGGGTACGGCCGGAGGCGTCGGTGATGGTGCCGGAGATCATGATCGGCAACTCCACGCCCAACGCTTCGAATTCGGTTTCCACCGCAAAGGCGGCGGCTTTGGCGTTCAGGGTATCGAAAATGGTTTCGATCATGATCAGATCGACGCCGCCTTCCACCAGCGCGCGCGTTGATTCGCGGTAGGCTTCCACCAGTTCGTCGAAGGAGACATTACGGAATGCCGGATCGTTGACGTTCGGCGAAATGGAAGCGGTGCGGTTGGTCGGGCCAAGCACCCCGGCCACGTAGCGCGGTTTATCCGGGGTGCGCGCGGTCCATTCGTCGGCGCAGGCGCGCGCCAGGCAGGCGGCCTGATAGTTAATCTCGGCTGACAGCGACTCCATGTGGTAGTCGGCCATGGCGATGGTGGTGGAGTTGAAGGTGTTGGTTTCAAGAATATCGGCGCCCGCTTCCAGATAACCGTAGTGGATCGCGGTAATCACTTCCGGCTTGGTCAGCACCAGCAGGTCGTTATTGCCTTTCAGATCGCTCTGCCAGTCGGCAAAACGTTCGCCGCGAAAATCGCTCTCTTCCAGCCGGTAGCTCTGGATCATGGTGCCCATGCCGCCGTCCAACACTAAAATGCGCTGTGCTAACTGCCGGCGCAGCTGTTCTACTCGATTTGTCACTGTAACCCCTTCAATTACCATCCAGCCCATCGCTTAACTGCCGCAAAAACCAACGAGTCATCCTAGCACAGCTTGTGGGGCCAAAGTGGCGCGCGGCAATTGAGAGTTTTTCAGGTTGCCCGACAACACATCCGATGAGATGACAGACGGCTTGCAATTCATCTGCAAAAAACGAAAATGAATTCCATCATACGGAAAGAGGAATGCGAATTATGGTCACCCCCGCTCCCGCCAAACGCGGCAAAAAGCCCCGCGCCGCCTCGCCGGCCGCCAGCGCGGCGACCGGTCAGGTTCAATCGCTGACCCGTGGCCTGAAACTGCTGGAATACATTGCCGAAGCCCAGGGAAACGTGGCGCTGACTGATCTGGCCCAGCAGGCCGGGCTGCCGAATTCCACCACTCACCGCCTGCTCACCACCATGCAACAGCAGGGATTCGTGCGGCAGGTGGGCGATCTGGGCCTGTGGACCATTGGCTCACACGCCTTTGTGGTCGGCAGCAGCTTTCTGCAAAGCCGTAATCTGCTGGCGATGGTGCACCCGACGCTGCGCCGTCTGATGGAAGAATCCGGCGAGACGGTCAATCTGGCCGTACTGGATACCAGCGAGTATCAGGCCATCATTATCGATCAAGTGCAATGCACCGCGCTGATGCGCATGTCGGCGCCGATCGGCGGTAAACTGCCGATGCACGCCTCCGGCGCGGGGAAGGCTTTTCTCTCTACCCTGTCGGATGAGCAAGTCACCAAACTGCTGCATAAAAAGGGCATGCAGACCTACACCCAGCATACGATGACGCCGCATAACCTGAAGGAAGGGCTGGCGCAGATCCGCAAACAGGGCTTTTCCTTCGACGACGAAGAGCATGCCCTCGGCCTGCGCTGCGTGGCGGCCTGCATCTTCGACGAGCACCGGGAAGCCTTCGCCGCCATTTCCATCTCCGGCCCGGTGTCGCGCATCACCGACAACCGCGTAATTGAGCTGGGCGCGCTGGTGATCCACGCCGCGAAAGAGATCAGTCTGGAGTACGGCGGCGTACGCTGAAGTGACCCCGTGGCGCCGCCAGCGGCGCCCCGTATCCCATGCTGTTGTCAGCATGTAAAACTCTGTAGGCAGAGTGTTTCCAGCCCCGAAAAAACCTTGAAGCCGATCACAGTTAACGATCCTCACCGCTAAAGCCCATTGCAACCGGCCAAACTTCCTTCGACAATGTTACCGATAACATGTTACCGGTAACAACGCCTGTCAATTAACCCTGTTTGCCGTTTTTGGAGCTAAGCCATGACCAACAATCAAAACCGAATCTACGTCATCATGGGCGTTTCCGGCAGCGGCAAATCCGCCGTGGCCGCGGCGACCGCCCGCCAACTGTCCGCCGGGTTCCTCGACGGCGATTTCCTGCACCCGCGCAGCAATATCCTGAAAATGGCCGCCGGTGAGCCGCTCAACGATGATGACCGCGCCCCGTGGCTGGCCGCGCTCAACGACGCCGCCTTCGCCATGCAGCGCACCCATAGCGTGTCGATCATCGTCTGCTCTGCGCTGAAAAAGCATTACCGCGATCGCCTGCGCGCCGGTAACGGCAACCTGTCATTCATCTATCTGCACGGTGATTTCCCGGTGATCGAAGCCCGCCTGGCGGCGCGCAACGGCCACTTCTTCAAACCGCAAATGCTGGTCACCCAGTTCGCCGCGCTGGAACAACCGGGCGTCGATGAAAGCGACGTGATGGCCGTCGACATCAACCAGCCGCTGGAAGGCGTAATTGCCGATACGGTGCGCCATATCCAAAGCTTCCTGCCACAGGACGTGTGCGCGTGAGTACGATAACGCTGGTCGGTACCGCAGTCGGCTCGGTTTTACTGCTGTTATTCCTGGTGATGAAGGCGCGCATGCACGCCTTCGTCGCGTTAATGCTGGTGTCTATCGCCGCCGGTATTTTCTCCGGCATGCCGCTCGGCCACATTGCCGACACCATGCAAAAAGGCATGGGCGATACGCTGGGCTTTCTGGCGATTGTGGTGGCGCTGGGTGCCATGTTCGGCAAGATCCTGCATGAGGTCGGCGCGCTGGACCAAATTGCGGCGCATTTACTGAAACGTTTCGGTCAGAGCAAGGCGCATTATGCCCTCGGCATCGCCGGTTTGATCTGCGCCCTGCCGCTGTTCTTTGACGTGGCGGTGGTGCTGCTGATCGGCATCGTATTTGCCGTAGCGCGCCGCACCGACGGCAACATCGTCAAGCTGGCTATTCCGCTGTTTGCCGGCGTCGCGGCAGCCGCTTCGTTCCTGCTGCCGGGGCCGGTGCCGATGCTGCTGGCTTCGCAGATGAAGGCCGATTTCGGCTGGATGATCGCCATCGGGCTGGTCGCCGCCATTCTCGGCATGCTGATTGCAGGTCCGTTGTACGGCAGCTTTATCAGCCGCTTCGTTAACTGGCCAATGCCGGCGGAGGAAAACGAACCTACGCTCAATAAAGGCAATTTGCCGTCATTTGGCTTTAGCCTGGCGCTGGTACTCTGCCCGCTGGTGCTGGTCGGCATGAAAACCATTGGCGCACGGCTGGTCACGCCCGGCTCACAATTGCAGCAGTGGCTGGAGTTTATCGGCCACCCGTTCACCGCCATTCTGATCGCCTGCCTGATCGTGATTTACGGCCTGGCTAAACCGCGCGGCATGACCAATGAACAAACGCTGGCCATCTGCTCTGCGGCGGTGCAACCCGCCGGGATTATTCTGCTGATGACCGGTGCGGGCGGCGTGTTCAAACAGATCCTGGTGGATTCCGGCGTTGGCCCGGCGCTGGGTGATGCCATGATCGGCGCCGGCCTGCCGATCGCCGCAGCCTGTTTCGCGCTGTCCGCCGTAGTGCGGGTGATTCAGGGGTCTGCGACCGTCGCCTGCCTGACTACCGTCGGCCTGGTGCTGCCGGTCACCAGCCAACTGGGGCTGGGCGGCGGACAACTGGCCGCGCTGGCTATCTGCATCGCCGGCGGCTCGATCGTACTTAGCCACGTGAACGACGCCGGTTTTTGGCTGTTCGGTAAATTTACCGGCGCCAACGAACTGCAAACGCTGAAAACCTGGACGGTGATGGAAACCATTCTGGGCAGCGTGGGTGGGATCATCGGCATGGTCGCCTTCACCCTGTTTTAAAAAAATATAACGACATAACCCGCCCCCGGCCATTGCACATCAGGGCTGCAATCAACCACCGGGGGCAGCGCCACTGGCGACGTCAATAACAACAGCAATGTGAGGAAGGTATGCTTAATCCAACCCTATCTCGTGTCACACAGCGCATCATCGAACGTTCCAAAGAGAGCCGAACCGCCTATCTGGCGCGCATCGAAGCCGCCCGCTCCCAAACCGTGCACCGCGCGCAACTGGCCTGCGGCAACCTGGCGCACGGCTTTGCCGCCTGCCAACCGGATGACAAGACCGCGCTGAAAAATATGGTGCGCAGCGATATCGCCATCATCACCGCCTATAACGACATGCTTTCCGCCCACCAGCCGTATGAGAACTACCCACAGCGGCTGAAACAGGCGCTGCACGCGGTAGGCGCAGTCGGCCAGGTGGCCGGCGGCGTACCGGCGATGTGCGACGGCGTGACCCAGGGGCAGGACGGCATGGAGCTGTCGCTGATGAGCCGCGACGTAATCGCTATGTCTTCAGCCATCGGGCTGTCGCACAACATGTTCGACGGCGCGCTGTTCCTCGGCATCTGCGACAAAATCGTACCGGGTCTGGTGATGTCCGCCCTGTCCTTCGGCCATTTGCCGGCGCTGTTTGTGCCCGCCGGCCCGATGAGCAGCGGTCTGCCGAACAAAGAGAAAGTGCGCGTGCGCCAGCTGTACGCCGAAGGCAAGGCTGACCGCCTGGCGCTGCTGGAAGCGGAAGCCGCCTCTTATCACGGCATCGGCACCTGTACCTTCTACGGCACCGCCAACACCAACCAGATGGTGATGGAAGTGATGGGCCTGCACCTGCCGGGCGCGTCCTTTGTTCACCCCGCCACGCCGCTGCGCGACGCCCTGACCGACGCCGCCGCGCGCCAGGTCACCCGCCTGACCGAAACCGCCGGCAATTATCTGCCTGTCGGCCAACTGGTGGATGAGAAAGTGGTGGTGAACGGCATTGTTTCACTGCTGGCCACCGGCGGCTCCACCAACCTGACCATGCACATGGTGGCGATGGCGCGCGCTGCCGGCATCATCATCAACTGGGACGATTTCTCAGAACTGTCGGATGCGGTGCCGCTGTTGTGCCGCATCTACCCGAACGGCCCGGCGGACATCAATCAGTTCCAGGCTGCGGGCGGCGTAGCCTTGGTGGTACGCGAGCTTTTGAAGCATGGCCTGCTGCACGAGGACGTGCACACCGTGGCCGGCTTTGGCCTGGCGCGTTACACCCAGGAGCCGTGGTTGGATAACGGCCAGTTGGCCTGGCGTGAAGGGGTGGAAAGTTCGCTCGACGCCAAGGTTATCGCCAGCCTTGCCCAACCGTTCGAACATCACGGTGGCACCAAGGTGCTTTCCGGCAACCTCGGCCGGGCGGTGATGAAAACCTCGGCGGTGCCGACAGACAATCAGATTATCGAAGCGCCGGCGGTAGTCTTCGAAAGCCAGCACGATATCGTACCGGCGTTCGAAGCCGGCAAACTGGATCGCGACTGCGTGGTGGTCGTGCGCTTCCAGGGGCCACAGGCCAACGGCATGCCAGAGCTGCACAAGCTGATGCCGCCGCTGGGCGTGTTGATGGACCGCGGTTTTAAAGTGGCGCTGGTGACCGACGGCCGCTTGTCCGGCGCTTCCGGCAAAGTGCCCTCCGCAATTCACGTTACCCCGGAAGCCTACACCGGCGGCATGCTGGCGAAGGTGCAAAACGGCGACCCGATCCGCGTTAACGGCCGCACCGGCGAGCTGGAGTTGTTGGTCGATGCCGATGAGCTGGCGCAGCGCGCGCCCTCTCAACCGGACCTGAGCGCGGAACACGTCGGTTGCGGCCGCGAACTGTTCGGCGCCTTGCGCAGCCAGCTTTCCGGCGCTGAACAAGGCGCCTGCTGCATTAAATTTTAATCGTTAGCATGGCCACCGCGGCCATCACTGGAGAACATCGTTAATGAACAATTGGAAGACAAGCGCAGAGCAAATCCTGATGGCCGGGCCGGTCGTACCGGTGATCGTCATCAACAAGCTCGAACATGCGGTTCCGCTGGCAAAAGCCCTGGTCGCCGGCGGCGTGCGGGTACTGGAGGTGACGCTGCGCACCGCCTGCGCGATGGACGCGATCCGCGCCATTGCCCAGGAAGTGCCGGACGCGATTATCGGTGCAGGCACCGTGATTAACCCGCAGCAGTTGCAGCAGGTGGCCGACGCCGGCGCACAGTTCGCCATCAGTCCGGGCCTGACCGACGAGTTACTGAAAGCGGCCACCGCCGGTTCGATCCCGCTAATTCCCGGTATCAGCACCGTGTCTGAACTGATGCTGGGTATGGATTATGGCCTGCGCGAGTTCAAGTTCTTCCCGGCGGAAGCCAACGGCGGCGTGAAAGCGCTGCAGGCGATCGGCGGCCCGTTCCCGCAGGTGCGCTTCTGCCCCACCGGCGGCATTTCTCCGGGCAACTACCGCGACTATTTGGCGCTGAAAAGCGTGCTGTGCATCGGTGGCTCCTGGCTGGTGCCGGCGGATGCACTGGAAAACGGCGACTACGCGCGCATCACCGAATTGGCGCGCGCAGCCGTTGCGGGTGCCGCGGCTTAATCGTATCGGGCGCGGCATGCCGCGCCCCTACGCGGTGGCTGATGTCGCGGGCAACTCCGTGCCGCTACGCTGGCTGAAACGCCGTTTCTTGCGGTAAGCGAACACATCTTCCACATGCCCATCGCGGATTCGCTGTTGCAACCCGCGCCAGTAGTCGGCCTCGAACAGGTCACTGTGCATCTCTTCAAACACCTGGCGGATGCGTCGATCGCCGCACAGGAAATGCCTGAACTCCTCCGGAAACACGTCGTTCGGTGACACGCTGTACCAGGGCTCGCTGGCCAGTTCGTCCTCCGGATAGCGCGGCGGCGGAATATCGCGGAAATTCACCTCGGTCATGTAGCAAATTTCATCGTAATCGTAGAACACCACCCGCCCGTGACGGGTCACGCCGAAGTTCTTGAACAACATATCGCCGGGGAAAATATTGGCCGCCGCCAGTTGCTTGATGGCGTTGCCGTACTCCTCAATCGCATCGCGTATCTGCTGCTCACTGGCCTGCTCCAGATACAGGTTCAGCGGCGTCATGCGCCTTTCCATATACAGATGCTTGATCACGACGCGATCGCCCAGATCCTCCAGCTTGCCCGGCACTTCGCGCTGCAACTCCGCCAACAGCTCCGGGCTGAGACGCGCCTTGTCGACGACAAAATTCTCGTATTCCTGGGTATCCGCCATACGCCCGACGCGATCGTGCTCTTTCACCAGTTGGTAGCAGGCCATCACCTGCGCCTGCGTCACCTCTTTTTGCGGTGCGAACTGATCTTTGATCACTTTGAACACCCGATCGAACGACGGCAGAGTAAACACCAGCATCACCATGCCCTTAACCCCTGGCGCGATGATGAACTGCTCCTGCGAGCGGGCCATGAACCTAAGGTATTCGCGGTAACATTCTGTTTTACCGTGCTTCTGGCAGCCAATCGCCATGTACAACTCGGCGGTGGTTTTACCCGGCAGGATCTCACGCAGCCACTCGACCATGGCCGCCGGCAAGGGTGCATAAACCATGAAGTACGAGCGGGCGAAGCCGAACACGATGCTCGCCTCGGCCTTGCTGGTCAGGCAGGTATCGATAAACAGCGCGCCGGAATCGCTGTGATGAATAGGCAGCAGGAAAGGATAAACGCCCTCCGCCAATCGCAGTTTGCCGACCAGCCAGGCGGCCTTGTTGCGATAAAACAGCTCATTGGCGATCTGGAACGTCGCCCCCGCCAGTTGCTGTGCGCTAAAGCTTTGCTGCAATGCCAGGGTGATGTAATGAATATCGCGCGGCAAGTTTTCCCACGGCAGGCGCAGGGGTAAATCGGTCAGCAGGGTATGCAGCATCGCCGGGACGTCGCCGCCGGCGGTAAAATTGCGCGACAGCGGGCGCGGGATATCGCGAAAACGCCCTTCCGGCTGTGAACTGAAAACAAACAGCTTTTCCGGCGTCAGATCGCGGTGCCGGAACAGGCGGCAGTAGACCGAATTAAAGAAGCTCTCGGCAATCTCAAAACGCGGGTACTCCGGCAACAAATCGGTATAGACCGCCTTCACCCGGCAAGGGAAATCTGCATCAAAATATTTTTGCCCGGTGATGCACTTGAGTTGCTCCACCACCAGACCGACATGATGATCATACAGATGGATACGCTTTTTCATCGCCTGTTGTACGGCGGGCCAATCCGCCCGCTCAAAGCGCTGCTGCGCGCCGGCGGTCACCTCGAGGAAACGGCCGTATTGCGCATCAAAGCCCTGCAGGATCGTCTGTGCGATCAACAACTCCAGTTTTGCCGCCATCCTTACCTCCCGCCAGAAAACAGAGCCTGCATAAGCAGGCTCCGGAATACCCGTTATCAGCGCAGTTCCATCAGAACTGTTGCTCTTCCGTCGAACCGATCAGCGCGGTCACCGAGGATGCGCCACCCTGAATGATGGTGGTGACTTTATCGAAGTAGCCGGTGCCCACTTCCTGCTGGTGTGAGGCAAAGGTGTAGCCACGTGCAACGGCGGCGAATTCCGGCTCTTGCACCTTCTCGACGTAGTGTTTCATGCCTTCACCCTGCGCATAAGCGTGTGCCAGATCGAACATGTTGAACCACATGCTGTGGATGCCGGCCAGGGTAATGAACTGGTATTTGTAGCCCATCGCGGACAGCTCTTCCTGGAAGCGAGCGATAGTCTGATCGTCCAGGTTCTTTTTCCAGTTGAACGACGGCGAGCAGTTGTAGGCCAGCAGCTTGCCCGGGAACTTGGCATGGATCGCGTCGGCGAAACGCTTGGCCGCTTGCAGATCCGGGGTTGAGGTTTCACACCACACCATGTCCGCATAAGGGGAGTAGGCCAGCCCGCGGCTGATCGCCTGTTCGATGCCGGCATGGGTGCGGAAAAAGCCCTCGGCGGTGCGTTCACCGGAAACGAACTCGCTGTCGTAAGGATCGCAATCGGACGTCAGCAAATCAGCCGCATCGGCATCCGTACGCGCAATCACCAGCGTCGGCACGCCGAGTACGTCGGCTGCCAGACGCGCGGCAACCAGCTTCTGAATCGCTTCCTGGGTTGGCACCAGCACTTTGCCGCCCATATGGCCGCATTTTTTTACCGCCGCCAGTTGGTCTTCGAAATGCACCCCGGCAGCACCGGCTTCAATCATCGCTTTCATCAGTTCGTAGGCGTTCAATACGCCGCCAAAGCCGGCTTCCGCATCGGCGACGATCGGCAGGAAGAAATCGGTGTAGCCTTTGCTGCCCGGTTCAATCTTGTTGGACCACTGGATCTGATCGGCGCGGCGGAAAGTGTTGTTGATGCGCTCAACCACCGTCGGCACCGAGTCCACCGGGTACAGCGACTGGTCCGGGTACATCGCGGTCGCGGTGTTGGCATCCGCCGCCACCTGCCAGCCAGACAGGTAAATCGCCTCGACGCCCGCTTTGGCCTGCTGCAACGCCTGGCCGCCAGTCAGCGCCCCCAGGCAGTTAACGTAGCCTTTGCGTGATTTGCCATTCAGCAGATCCCAAAGTTTGGCAGCGCCGTTCTGCGCCAGAGTGCAAACCGGGTTGACTGAGCCACGCAGGTTGATCACGTCTTCGGCGCTGTACGGGCGAGTGATGCCTTTCCAGCGGGCCGATTTCCATTCCTGTTCCAGCTGTTGAATCTGTTGGGTACGTGAGGTAGACATAATTTTTATCCTTTTCAATAATGTAGGGTTAATGTTCAGGAATGTTTTCAGGCCAGTAATTCGTAGCCGGGCAATGTCAGGAAATCGATCAGCTCATCTGAAACGGTGATTTTCTCCATCAGGCGCGCGGCCTCGGTAAAACGCCCGTGGCTGAAACGTTGCTCGCCGAGTTCTTCTTGAATAACGAGAACTTCTTCGGCAAGCATCTTACGAAACAGCGCTTTGGTGACCAGTTGGCCGTCGCTGAGGGATTTTTCATGGTGGATCCACTGCCAGATCGAGGTACGGGAAATTTCTGCCGTCGCCGCATCCTCCATCAGCCCGTAAATCGGTACGCAGCCGTTGCCGGAGATCCAGGCCTCGATGTATTGCACCGCCACGCGAATGTTGGCACGCATACCGGCTTCGGTCCGCTCGCCGTCGCAAGGCTCCAGCAGCTGCGCGGCACTGATGGGCGCATCGCTTTCACGCAGCACTTCCAGCTGGTTGCGGCGCTCGCCGAGTACCCGGCTGAACACTTCCATCACGGTGTCCGCCAGCCCTGGGTGCGCCACCCAGGTGCCGTCGTGGCCGTTATTGGCCTCCAGCTCTTTATCCGCCCGCACCTTGTTCAGCACCCAGGCATTTTTCTCGGCGTCTTTGCTCGGGATAAACGCCGCCATGCCGCCCATCGCGAAGGCGCCACGTTTATGGCAGGTTTTGATCAGCAAGCGGGAATAGGCGCTGAGGAACGATTTGTCCATCGTGACCGACTGACGATCCGGCAACACTCGGTCAGCATGGTTTTTCAGCGTTTTTATGTAGCTGAAGATGTAATCCCAACGACCGCAGTTCAACCCGACGATATGGTCGCGCAGGTGATACAGGATCTCATCCATCTGGAAGACCGCCGGCAGCGTTTCAATCAGTACCGTGGCTTTGATGGTGCCGCGTGGCAGATCAAAGCGATCCTCGGTAAAGCTGAATACCTCACTCCACCAGGCCGCTTCCTGCCAGGACTGGGTTTTCGGCAGATAGAAGTAAGGGCCGCTGCCTTTTTCCAGCAGTTGGCGGTAGTTATGAAAGAAATACAGTGCGAAATCAAACAGGCCGCCGGGGATCGCTTCCCCCTGCCACTGCACGTGTTTCTCCGGCAGATGCAGGCCGCGTACACGGGCGATCAATACCGCCGGGTTCGGCTTCAACTGATAAATCTTTCCGGCTTCGTTGGTATAGGAGATGGTGCCGTTCACCGCATCATGCAGGTTGATTTGCCCCTCGATCACTTTGTCCCAGCTAGGTGCAAGCGAGTCTTCGAAATCGGCCATGAACACCTTCACATTGGCGTTCAAGGCATTGATCACCATCTTGCGTTCAACCGGCCCGGTGATTTCTACCCTGCGGTCGCGCAGATCATCGGGAATACCCAGGATCTTCCACTCACTCTCACGAATGGAAGTGGTTTCCGAAATAAATCCTGGAAGATCGCCTTGATCGATCTTCTGCTGCCAGCAGGCGCGCGCAGCCAATAGCTTGTTGCGCTGTGGAGTAAATTTACTCACCAGTTCCGCCAGGAATTCGACCGCGTCATCCGTTAACACCTGTCGCTCAGCAGCGGTAAAACCCTGCGTAAACGTTAACTCCGTGCCTACTATCTGTTGCGTCATTGTCTTACTCCTTCCCATTGTTGCGCACCCGCCGTCGCCAGAAGACAGGTGCTTCTTCATCAGAAATCAATGTGGATCAGGGTATGCAAAACGATCTCGGCTGGTCAGATCTCAACCCCATTGGATCTAAGAATACTCAACTAAAAATAAAAATCAAAAACGATTTCCATTTTAATATTAAATATTTTATTAACCTATTATTATCAACAAGTTAATTTGAATAACGAATTTAACCGACAAGGAAACCGGTTCCATTAAATATCAGAATATAAAATAAGTGTTTGTTAATGAATGGATTTTATTGAGAATTCGGAGTGGAAAATGGGTTCTTGCCAGGAGGGAAGTACATCGGCGGCCTCGATTCAGCCGCCGGTAAAGGTAAAAAACGTTACTCGAGAGTGGGGTTCATATGGCGCAGATCGTACGGCGTGATCTGGTAGACATAGTAGTTCAGCCAGTTGGCAAACAGCAGATGGCCATGGCTGCGCCAGGAGGCTTTTGGAGTGAGTTCGGGGTTATCATCGGGGAAGTAGTTTAGCGGAACGACAGGGTTAAGGCCGGCCTCGTTATCGCGACAATACTCACCCGCTAACGTCAACGCATCATATTCAGGGTGGCCTGTCACAAATGCCAGTCGCTTGTCTTTGCTGGCGAATAAATAAGCCCCGGTTTGCTCCGACTCGGCCAGAATGTCCAGATCCGTATATTGACGAATAATCTCTGTAGGGAAGTCCGCATAGCGTGAATGCGGTGCCAGGAAGGTCTCATCAAAACCACGAGTCAGCAATGCATGCTGCTGCAATGTCTGATGCTGATAAACGCCCGAGAGCTTCTCCTCACGCGTCATCTTCGGGATGCCGTAGAGGATATTCAGCGCAGCCTGGACCGCCCAGCACACGAACAGCGTGGAGGTGACGTGGTTCTTCGCCCAGTCGATAACGCGTTCTATCTGCGGCCAGTAGGCAACATCACAGAAATCAACCAACCCCAACGGGGCGCCGGTTACGATCAGGCCATCGAAGTTCTGATCCTGAATGTCTTCAAAATCACAGTAAAAGTTGTTCAGATGCTCCGCCGGCGTGTTCTTCGACTCACGGCTGTCGATGCGCAGCAGCTGGATGTCAATTTGCAGCGAAGAGTTGGAAAGTAGACGCAAAAACTGGTTTTCCGTCTCGATCTTCTTTGGCATCAGGTTGAGGATCAGTACTTTCAACGGCCTGATTTCCTGTGTTTTTGCCCGAGAGGATGTCATCACAAAGACATTCTCATTGCGCAAGAAACTGACTGCAGGTAACTCATCAGGAACACGAATCGGCATTGCTTAATCCTCACACATCCGTTTATACGTTTAGACTTCTAGATGCCCGAAGATAGCGTTTTTTTGGCTCAATGTCGAGTGTTCAACGGTAAGGTGAAAATGTTTCATTGCTGAGAACCTAAGGGGATGAAGCACCGTTATCGGGCAAATGCTGAAAAGCAAAAAGGCCACCCTTTCGGATGGCCTCTCGGCTTAATTGATACTTGGCAGTGTCCTACAATACTCGTCTCATCCTGAGACTCACCCCTTCGGGGCCGCCGCAAGCGGCGTTTAAGCCCGTTCCCGACGGGCTTTTCGCATTCCCATGCTCGAGTAGAACACCCCAAAATAAATAAAACAAAAAGCCCTATGCTTTCGCATAGGGCTTGTTGCTTTAATTGATGCTT
>NZ_BCTU01000027.1 GCF_001590925.1 Serratia plymuthica NBRC 102599 | reverse complement strand
AATTGATGAGTTCCCCTCCCGCAGTTCCTCTGAATTTCCCCAAAAAAATAGCACCAAAGACTCTCCGCTCAAGCGGCTTTTTGCGTTTTTAACTGAAGCTGAAATTCAGGCTGACCGCCGCCAATCCACCGGCCAGCGCCATGCAGGATGGCAGCAGCAAATAATGACGCCAGCGGCTGTTAAACAGCATCACCAACGTCGCTAACATGGCGATCACGATTAGCGTGCGCAGTTGCATCATATCCAGGTTGATCAACGCCAGTAACGGCATCAAGGCGCAGGGCAGCAGAACGCCCCAGGCGCTGGCCAAACGGTTGCCCAGGCACCAGCTTACGCCCCACAAACCACATGCGGTAATCATGGCTGCAATCATGATAACCCTACCCTTTAAGTGATAATGATAACCAATATCATATAACACTTTTTTTCAACGCGCATCATTTTCACCGCTGCGGCCAAACGCGGATGACAGAACGGCGAAAAAATGATAGTTTGCGATAAGAAAATTCTTAGTCGCCGTAGCGTGCTAATAATTACAATTAAAAACCATGTAATACAGGTGTTTAATTCACGCTGAAAGAATCTTTCTAACCTTAATTTTTCGACAGATCGATATTGTAAAGAGTGAACTCCGTATGAACGCGCGTTCTTATCAGGAACTGCTGACTAGCAAGCACCGCTTATCATTGTTTTTGTTTTTATTGATGAACGCGGCCTCTTCTATATTTACAATATTGGTTCCGTTTCAGGGCAAACCCGCATTTACCCTACCTTTATTAGCCATACCGCTATTTTGTCTGGTTGCATTGTTATTTACCCTGCAATCCATGCGGCAATTCGTCAAAAAGCTTAATCTGTTTTCATGCGTTATTGGCCTGCTGTGGGCGGCGCATATTTACATTAAAAGTCAGTATTATGCGCCGAATAACCAAGGCTTCTTATTACTTAGCCTGTTCAGTATGTTCTTTATCAGCGCCATTGCCTTAACCGATAACTTTATCGCTTTTTGTCTGCATGCCGTTCCGTCCGCGCTGGTCATTCTATTTCTGGATGGTATGCACAATACCGTGCGGATAGTTTTCACCACAGTGCTGCCGATTATCGCTTTCTCAATCCATCACCTCATGCTCAAGCGCAGCGAAGCCTTTACCAAGACGCTGGTGGCTAACCTGTATAACGAACGAGACAGGTTCAGTAATTTAAGCATGATCGATCCGTTAACCGGCCTTTATAATCGGCGTGGCCTGGAGAACAAGATCAATATGTTGCCGGAGTCCCAATCGGGTCGCCATTTTGTTCTGTTGCTCGATATTGACCACTTCAAAGCCTATAACGATAACTATGGCCACACCATGGGCGATCAGGCGCTGGTGCAAGTGGCTATCGCCATCCGCGACTCGGTGCGTTCGCGCGATATTGTGGTGCGCTACGGCGGGGAAGAGTTTCTGGTGCTGCTGACCAACGTCAGAGAAGATTACGCCGCGCAACTGGCTGAACGAGTGCGCCAGCGCGTGCAGGAATTGAAAATCCCCCACCGTTTTAACCAGTTAGAGATAACCAACGTCACGCTCAGCGCCGGCATCGCCATGCTGGACAAGCTTGACGTGGCCTCGGCGATCCGCGCGGCCGATGCGGCGCTGTATCTGGCTAAAAACAACGGCCGCAACAATATTCAACTGGCGGAAAACGTGCAGGCCGCGGTGACCCCATGACAAGCTGATCGCAGCCCCCCGTAATCACTTGCGGGGGGAAACCAGAAACCTCATGCGCTCGTCGTCGGAGTGCGCAAAGGTTTCAACCCGTTCAGCAGCAGTTCCACCCCATCCAGTGCCTGCGCCAGCGCTTGCTTGTCCTCAGGGCGATTGGCGATCCAAAAAGCCGCGTCCATCAAGCCACCATTAATCAGATGCGCCAGCACTTCGGGCGAGGTCGGCGCAATATGTTTTTCTTCCATCAACGTCTTCAGCATGCGGGTCATCGAAGCAACGCATTGCAACTTGCCGGCCTGCAAATACTCCGCGCCAAGTACCGACGGCGAATCGCGCAGCAAAATGCGCTGCACTTCCGGCGCCATCGTCATCTCAAGATAAGCCCGGCAGCGCCCTTTGAATGCACTCCAGTTATCCGGTGCATGGGCGGAAATATCGGCCAGGCGCGCGTCCATTTCTGCATCGATTTCCTGCGCTACGGCAAGAAACAGCCCTTTTTTATCGCCAAAGTGGTGATACAGCGCGCCGCGCGTCATGCCGGCTTGCGCCGTGAGCTCATCCATCACCGTGTCGGCATACCCAACGCGGCCAAATTGCTGACGCGCGGTCGCAACCAGCTTTTTGCGCGTTTCCTCAATCATTTCCGTTCGTGCTTTACGTGCCATTTTGACGCTCCGGGCTTGGGGTCATGACGTTATAATTGACATACGTAGCGTATGTCAATTAGGTTTAACATACGCCTCGTATGTCAATGAGGCCAAATATCCCCATCAATACTCTGGAGTTTTTATGGCCAACCCTTACCTCGAGCTTTTCAGCACGCCGGGCACCAAGGCATTTTCCCTTGCCGGGCTCATCGCACGCCTGCCCCTCTCCATGCTCGGGATCGGCATCATCACCATGCTCGCACAGTTGCGGGGGTCTTATTGGCTGGCCGGCGCCGTAGCGGCGACCTTTGCGTTTTCCATGGCGCTGCTGGCGCCGCATATCTCACGCGCGGTTGATCGCCTGGGGCAGCGCCGCGTGCTGCCCTGTGTTACCGCCGTCAGCGTAGTCGGCGTGCTGTCATTGCTGCTGTGTACGCATTATCAGGCACCCGACTGGACGCTGTTCGTCTTTGCGGCGGTGTCCGGCTGCATGCCCAGCATGCCGGCCATGGTCAGAGCCCGCTGGACTGAGATCTTGCGTGGCACACCCCGCTTGCACACCGCATTTTCGTTTGAGTCCGTGCTCGATGAAGTCTGTTTTATTATCGGCCCCCCCATTTCAGTAGGCCTCAGCGTAGCGATCTTTCCAGAGGCGGGGCCATTGGCCGCCGCCATTTTACTGACGATGGGCGTCACGGCCTTTGTCTGGCAAACAGGCTCCGAACCGCCGGTTTATCCTGACGACGGCACGGCTCGCGGTTCCGTCATCAAGCAGGTGCCGATGCAGATACTGGTGCTGACGTTAGTCGCGTTGGGCACCATTGTCGGCACCGTCGACGTCATCAGCGTCGCCTTTGCCGAACAGCTTGGGCAACCTGCCGCAGCCAGCCTGGTGCTGTCGGTTTACGCCATCGGTTCTTGCCTGGCCGGGTTGGTTTTCGGCGCCATGAAAATCCCGGTTCCTCTGCCCCGCCTGTTTTTATACGCCGCTCTGGCCACGGCGATGACCGCATTGCCCCTGCTGCTGGTTGAGGATATTTTCACCCTGGCAGCCACGGTATTTGTCGCAGGCCTGTTCTTTGCCCCGACCATGATCATTGCGATGGGGTTGGTTGAAAATATCGTTCCGCCCTCCCGGTTAACGGAAGGGTTAACCTGGATGATCACCGGGCTGGGGATTGGCGTAGCGCTCGGCGCCGCTCTGGCGGGATGGGTTGTCGATGAAGCCGGGGTAAAAGCCGGGTTCATCATTACGATATCTGCCGGCCTGGTGGTATTGCTGGTCGCCGTCGGCGGTTACCGTCTGCTGCAAAAATCCGTGCATGCGGCCTGACGGGAAATGGCCGGCTGGCGTCAGGCCAGTTCCCAAATGGCCTTGCCGCCCCATCGGCTTTCTATCGCCCCCACGAATCGTTTCACTTTAGGCGACAGATAGCGCCGGGTGGGATAAACGGCGCATATGGGCGCTTCAGCCCGGCAATATTTCTCCAGTACCGGCACAAGCGTGCCGGCCGAGAGTTGTTCACCAACCAGAAAAGCGCCGAGTTGGCACAAACCCAAACCTGCAAGTGCCGAATCCCGCAATGCTTCGGTGTTGTTGAAACGCATTCTTCCGCCGACAGGTTCGTCGCGATGTTGTCCATTTACCTGATAGCGCCAGGGAACCGGCATTCCCTGGTGCGAGAACACCAACCGATGGTGATCAACCAGATCGTCCGGCGTCTGAGGCACGCCATGGTTCGCCAAATAGCGCGGTGAAGCACAGGTTATCAACCGGTGCGGTGCGAGGACTTTACGCACCAGCCGGCTGTCATCGTTACCGCCAATGCGGATAGCCAAATCGATCCCCTCGCGCACCAGATCGCTGAAGTCATCGGAGAACGTCACTTCTACATCCACTTCCGGCCATTGGAGCAGGAAATCCCTCAAAATCGGTAAAATATGCAAACGGCCAAAGGCGACGGGAAGATCGATACGCAAGCGTCCTCTGGGCGTTTGATGCCGCTGGTTTATCGCCGTTTCCGCTTCGTCGACCTCCGCCAGAATCCGCAGCGCATGTTCATAAAACACCTGACCTTCTTCGGTCAGGCTCACGCTGCGCGTCGTCCGGTGCAGAAGCCGGGTGGCCAACCGCTCTTCCAGCCGATTAACGCTTTTCCCCGCCGACGAGCGGGATATGCCGAGCCTCTCGGCCGCCAGAGTAAAACTACGCGCATCAGCGACCCGCACAAACACCAGCAGATCGGACAGGTTATCAAGCGGCATCGCCATTAAATTAGCCACGTTTTGTCCCCAATGTTGCCCATTAAGGCCAGTTTATCACCCGATAGTGCGCGTATACACTGTGTTCTGTCCCCCCATCCCCCCTATCAAATCCAGTAAACGAGGACATTTAATGAGCACATCTCACCAGGCCGCCGGACAACCGGCAAGCATCCCAAGCCCCTGGTTGGCGGTATTTTCAATCGGGCTCGCCACATTTTCCGTCGTCACCACCGAAATGTTACCCGTCGGCCTGTTGAATCCCATTGCGGATACGCTAAACGCCACGGTTGGCCGGGCGGGCCTGATGATTTCATTGCCGGCCCTACTGGCCGCCTTTTTTGCTCCACTGGTCGTTCTCGCCTCCGGAGGGATTAACCGCAGGACGATCCTCCGCTGGCTTCTCGTGTTGCTGATTGCGGCTAATATTGCTTCGGCCACGGCAGCCAGCCTGAACGGGCTGTTGGCCGCTCGCGTCGTCGTCGGTTTCTGCATGGGCGGAATTTGGGCCATTGCCGGGGGCATTGCGGGGCGGTTGGTACCACAAGCTTCCATAGGTCTGGCAATATCGATAATTTTTGGCGGCGTCGCGGCCGCTTCGGTATTAGGCGTGCCCTTAGGGGCATTTATAGGTGATGCATTCGGCTGGCGTACCGCCTTTCTGGCGATGGCTCTTTTAGCTCTGCTGGCGCTAATCTTGCTCATCAGATCGTTCCCATCGGTGCCTGCGGAACACGCTGTCACTTTAGGGCAATTCGCCGAACAACTGGCAAACCCAAAGCTGCTTGCGGGGCTCCTGGTCACAGCCTTGTTGGTCGCCGGCCATTTCATGGCTTTCACCTTTATTCGACCGCTGCTGCAGACGGTATCTCATTTTGACGACAACTGGATTGGCCCGCTGCTGTTCGCCTACGGCCTCGCCGGCATTGCCGGAAATTTTCTTGCCGGCAGCGCAGCGGCAAAACACCTTCGCCCGACGCTGGCGCTGATCGCCCTCGGGCTAACTGCCGCCGTCATCCTGTTTTCCTGGTGGGGAGCAACCGCCGTAAGCGGCGGTCTTATTACCCTGCTGTGGGGGCTTGCCTATGGCGGGGTTTCCGTATCGCTGATGACCTGGATGATGATCGCATCCCCCCGGTCAATCGAGGTCGCCACCTCTCTCTATATCGCCACCTTTAATATCGGTATTTCTCTCGGCGCCGTAACAGGAGGGCAACTTGTCGATAAATATGGTCTGGTAACCAACGCCCTGATGGCCGGCGCCACCACAGGTCTGGCATTGGTGGTTATCGCGAGAGTAAAAATCAGGGCTGAACCTGCAGCCTGATGGCAACCTGCGGCCCGCCGCTGCCCGAGCCGGCGGGCCGTGGGTCTAGCGGCGGCGCTGCTGCATGCCGTAGACAAACACCACGGCAAAACACAGCAACGGCAGCAGGTACGACAGCGCCGTGCTGTACCTGTCCGCCAGCGCCCCCATAAAGTAAGGCATGATGGCACCGCCGACGATCGCCATGATCATAAAGGAACTGGCGCGCTTGGTGTGTTTACCCATATTTTTCACCCCCAGGGCGAAAATGGTCGGGAACATGATCGACATAAAGAAGAACACGCCAATCAGCGCCACCACCGAGACCCCGTCGATACTGAGCATCACCACGCCGCACAGCAGAATATTGATCAGCGAGTAAAGCATCAGCAACGTGGCGGGTTTCACTCTGCCCATCAGCCAGGTGCTGAAGAAGCGCCCGATCATAAAACAAATCATGGCGATGGAGAGCAGGTAGGAAGCGCTCTGGTTGGAAACGTCGCTCCAGTGTTCGGTGGCGTAGTTAATAAAGAACGCCCCCACGCCGACCTGCGCCGCCACGTAGAAGAACTGGGTAATCACCCCGCCGACAAAGTGTTTGTGCTGCCACAAGCCTTGCGCGATTTCGCCCTGTTCCGGCTGCTCTTCCTCACGGATATCCGGCAACCGGGTGCGGCTGAACAGCAAGGCAATCAGCAGCACCAGCGCGGCGATCGCCACATAAGTCACCTTCACCGCGCTCTGGTCACCGCCGCTTGCCCCCTGGGTTGCGGAGAAAAACAGCGTACCGCCGATCATCGGCCCGATGAACTGCCCCAGGCCGTTAAAAGACTGGGCGAGGTTGAGCCGCCGTTCCGCGCCCTGCGTATCGCCCAGCACCGTAGCGTAAGGGTTGGCCGCGGTTTCCAGGCAACCCAGGCCGCAGGCAATGACAAACAATGCAAACAGGAAGGCGCCGAAGCTGTTGGCGGAGGCCGCCGGCACAAACAACAACGCCCCTAGCGCATACAGACACAGCCCTACCAGAATGCCGGCCTTGTAACCTTTCTTATCCATAAAATAGCCGGCGGGCAGCGCCACCAAGAAATAAGCGCCGAAATACGCCGCCTGCAATAACCCCGACTGCGCCTTGGTCACGTGCAGTGTTTCCTGAAAGTGTTTATTCAATACGTCCAACAAGCCATACGACAGCCCCCACATAAAGAACAGGCTGGTGACCAGGATAAAGGCCCAGCGTAAATTGGAGGTCGCCTTGACGCCCAGCTGTGGCGGGGCCGCACTTTTTTCAGCAAGCATTGATATATCCTCGGGTAGGGTAGTGAGATGTTGTTATTGCTGTTGCAAAGAGAATATCCGCTCCATCGCCACCCATTTTTCGCCCTGCGGCGTCCAGGGGGTGGCCACCTGGTATTTCCACATCAGGGCTTCCCAGCGCTGCACATGGGGATTGCTCAGACCAGCGGCGTCAAACCGCCCGGCATCGAACGCCGGGCTGACCTCGACGATCATGAACAGCCGGGTGCCCAGCCGGTAAATCTCCATATCCAGGATGCCGTGCTCGTGCAGATGTTCGGCAATTTCCGGCCAGATGCGTTGGTGGTGGCGCTGATACTCCTCAATCAGCGCCGGTGAATCGACCAGATCGAGCGCCTGGCAAAAGCGCCGCGGCAAACCCGCAGAGCCGTTCATGTGAGCGCCCGATCAAGGTGCAGGTAGCCGCCGTCCACCGACAGCCACTGCCCGGTGGTGTGCGACGACCGCGATGAGATCAAAAACACCACGGTGTCGGCGATTTCCTGCGGCGTGGTCATCCGCTGTTCGAACGGAATGCGCGCGGTAATTTTCTCAAGCTGCTGCTCCGGCTGTTCGAAGGTATTGATCCAGCGCTGATACTGCGGCGTGATCACTTCCGCCGGAACTACGGCATTCACTCGCACTCCGTCATGGCGCAGCGATACCGCCCACTCGCGCGTCAACGCCAGTACCGCCCCCTTGGCGGCGGTATAACCGCTGGTGCCGCCCTGCCCGCTGAGCGCAGTTTTGGAGGCGATGTTGACGATGGCCCCCTTGCTGCTTTGCAACGCCTGCTGGCACAGGTGCGCCATCAGATAGTAATGAATCAGGTTTTTCTCCAGCGATCCGACAAACGCCTCTCGCCCCGCCTCCAGCCCGACGCCGTCGTTCACCCCGGCGTTATTCACCAACCCGTCGAGGCGGCCGAAGGTTGCCAGGGTTTGCGCCACCGCTCGCCGGCAGTCGTTTTCTTCACAGAGATCGGTGATGATCACTTCGCTCTGCGGCTGTAACCGGCGCAGTGCCGTCAGGAAATCCGCCTCCGGTTCCGCGTTGGTGACAATCACCGGAATCGCCCCTTCTTCCGCCAGCAGGCGGGAAATGGCCGCGCCGATGCCGGAACCGCCGCCGGTGACGATCACCACTTTCTCTTTCAGATACAAATCCATAACTCACTCCATTAATCCGTAGCTAACCCCTGGTCAGGCTGTAAACGCGGCTGGCCGTCCCGCCCCAAATTGCCGCCTGCTGTGCGGGGCTCAGCGCGGCGACGGCCTGTTCGCACAGGCGATAAACCTGGCCGTAATCGCCGGCCAGCAAACACACCGGCCAATCGGAGCCGAACATCAGCCGCTGCGGGCCGAATGCCTCCAGCGCCGCCTCAAAAAACGGCAACAGCTGCTGCGCCTGCCAACCGCCGCCTGGCGCTTCGGTAATCAACCCGGACAGCTTGCAGGCCACGTGGGGCAACGCCGCCAGCGGTTTGATTTGCTGCGCCCAATGCTGTGCGCCACGGGCGATATCCGGCTTGCCGAGATGATCCAGCACCAGCCAGTAATCGTCGTGCCGGGCGGCAAACTGCGCCGCGGCCGCCAGATCCCGGTGAGTGACCAGAATGTCGTAGACATAACCGTGCCGCTGCAGCGCCTGCATGCCGCACCGCACCGCCTGCCGCTCCAGCCAGGCCGCCGGTTGCGGCTCATCCTGAACCAGATGGCGCAGGCCGCGCAGCAGCGGCTGTTGGCGCAGTTCATCAAACCGCTGCGGCAGTTGAGGCGAGGCAATGTCCAGCCAGCCCACCACGCCGGATACGCCACGGCTTTGCTGCACCTGCGCCAGCAGCGTCCGGGTTTCCTGCTCGCACTGGCGGGCCTGCACCACCAGCGCGCCGTCGAAACCGTGGCGTTGCAGCAACGGTTCGAGCTGGGCCGGGCCGTAGTCCTGACGCAGCACCGCCATCTGTTCGCTAATCCACGGATACCCCTGCGGCCGGTAGCGCCAATAGTGTTGGTGAGCGTCGATGCGCAGCATGCCGTGCTCCCGCTTCAACCGCGAAACCGATACTGTTCGATCGACGCAGGGTGCATCTCGATCGAATATCCAGGGTGTTGCGGCGGCATGTAGGCCGCGCCCCGGATGTCGCAAGGATGAATAAAATGTTCATGCAGGTGGTCAACGTATTCGATCACTCGCCCGTCGTGGGTACCGGCGATGCACAGGTAGTCGATCATCGACAGATGCTGCACGTATTCGCACAACCCCACGCCACCGGCATGCGGGCATACCGGCAGGTTGTATTTCGCCGCCATCAGCATCACCGCCAACACCTCGTTGACCCCGCCAAGGCGGCAGGCGTCGATCTGCACCACGTCAATCGCCCCGCGCATGATGAACTGCTTGAACATAATGCGGTTCTGGCACATCTCGCCGGTGGCGACCTTGACCGGATGGATCCCTTCGCGGATGCGGCGATGCCCCTCAACGTCGTCCGGGCTGGTCGGTTCTTCGATAAACCAGGGTTTGGCGAACGCCAGGTGCTTCACCCACGGAATGGCGTCGTTCACTTCCCACACCTGGTTGGCGTCGATCATCAGTTGACGATCGGGGCCGATCACCTCGCGGGCGATACGCACGCGGCGGATATCGTCTTCCAGGTCGCGGCCCACTTTCAGCTTCAGGTAGGAGAAACCGGCGTCGACCGCTTCCTGACACAGCCGACGCAGCTTGTCGTCCGGGTAACCCAGCCAGCCGGCGGAGGTGGTGTAGCACGGATAACCGTCCTCCAGCAGCCGCGCCAGACGCTCCTCCTTACCCTGCGCCCGCTGGTTCAGCAGGCTGAGCGCCTCCTGCGGCGTAATGCAGTCGGTGATGTAACGGAAATCGATGCAACGCACCAGCTCCTCCGGCGTCATCTCCGCCACCAGCCGCCACACCGGTTTGCCCACGGATTTGGCCCACAGATCCCATACCGCATTCACCACCGCCCCGGTCGCCAGGTGAATGGCGCCCTTGTCCGGCCCAATCCAGCGCAGTTGGCTGTCGCCGGTAAAACGCCGCCAAAACGCGCCCATGTCGGCGGCGATCTCCTCAAGCCGGACGCCGACAATCTGATGCTCCAGCGCGCGGATCGCCGCGCAGCAGATCTCGTTGCCGCGGCCGATGGTAAAGGTCAGCCCGTGGCCGCGCAGATCGGCGTGGTCGGTCTCCAGGATCACGTACGCCGCCGAATAGTCCGGATCCGGATTCATCGCGTCGGATCCGTCCAGCCCCAGCGAAGTGGGGAAACGAATATCTTCAACCCGCAGTGCGGTAATCGTCGTCATGGTGCGGCTCCCCATCAGGCCTGTACGGTTGTTTGACGTTGTTCACCCAATCCCTCGATGCCCAGACGCATCGTCTGCCCGGCCTTCAGGTAGATGGGTTGCGGCTTCTGCCCCATGCCCACGCCCGGTGGCGTGCCGGTGGAGATCACATCCCCCGGTTGCAGGCTCATAAAGCGGCTCAGGTAGCTGATGATGTGCGGAATGCGGAAGATCATGGTGCTGGTGTTGCCGTCCTGATAGCGTTTGCCGTCCACCTCCAGCCACAGGTTCAGGCGGTGAGGGTCGGCAATTTCATCGGCGGTGACCAGCCAGGGGCCGGTGGGGCCGAAGGTGTCGCAGCCTTTGCCCTTGTCCCAGGTGCCGCCGCGCTCAATCTGGAATTCACGCTCGGAAACGTCGTTAATGACGCAATAACCGGCGACGTGGCGCAGGGCATCCTGCTCACTGATATAACGCCCGCCCTGGCCGATGATCACGCCCAGCTCCACTTCCCAGTCGGTTTTGACCGAATCGCGCGGAATTTGCACGTCGTCGTTTGGCCCCACCACCGCGCTGGTCCATTTGCTGAACACCACAGGTTCGCCGGGGATCGCCGCACCGGTTTCCGCCGCGTGATCGGCGTAATTGAGGCCAATGCAGATAAACTTGCCGATCTGGCCGACGCACGGCCCCAGGCGCGGTTGCCCCTCGACCAGCGGCAGTTGGTTGATATCCAAGGCACGCAGCTTTTCCAGCGATGCCGGCAGCAGCGCTTCACCGCTGACATCGGCGATATGCTGCGAAAGGTCGCGGATCTGGCCGTTATTGTCCAATACCCCCGGCCGCTCTTGCCCCGGTGCGCCATAGCGTAAAAGTTTCATAGATTCCTCAATCCTCCGTAGAAGCGCCTTCGACGACGCCGCAAAACGTAAAAATCAGTTGCTCCAGCCGCCGTCGATAATCTGCACCGTGCCGGTGGTATAAGAGCTGGCGTCCGAGGCCAGATACAGCGCCAACTGGGCAATCTCGGCGGTAGTGCCGATGCGGCCAATCGGCTGGCGGGCGACAAACGCCTGATACACCTCTTCTTCGCTGCGCCCCTGTTCACGCGCCTGCTCGGCAATGCGCTGGCGCAACGACGGCGACTCCACCGTGCCGGGGCAGATGGCGTTACAGCGAATGCCCTGGGTAACGTAATCCGCCGCCACCGAACGCGTCAGGCCGATCACCGCCGCCTTGGTGGTGCTGTAAGCAAAGCGGTTCGGCACCCCTTTCACGCTTGAGGCGACCGAAGACATATTGATAATCGAGCCGTTTTTACGCGCCAGCATGCCGGGCAAGAAGGCACGGATCATGCGGAACATCGCCGTCACGTTCAGCTCGTTGGCGAACGCCCACTGCGCTTCGCTGCATTCCAAAATCGATCCGCTGTGCACCACGCCTGCGCAGTTAAACAACACGTCGACGGGCCCTAGGGTTTCCGCCGCTGCGGCTATCGTTGCCGGATCGGTCACGTCAAGCGTCAGCGCCTGAATGCCGGGCAGCCCCTGCAGTTGGCCGATGTTGATATCGGTGGCGATCACTTCAGCGCCCGCCTCGGCGAACAGCCTGGCGGTGCTGAAACCGATCCCCTGTCCGGCGGCGGTGATCAGTACGCGTTTCCCGGTTAAATTCATTTTTGCTCCCTTGGCCTAAAGGTCCAATGGTCAGGCCATTAAAGGCGGTTAAAGGTCAGGCCTTTAACATGACAAAAGACGCTTTACGCGTTATCGTTTGGTGAGAATGTTATGAGACACAGTTAAAACAGCATTTTTATTAACCAACTTTTTACACCTGATTAACCATTACTCAAGCAAGTTGACTAATAACTGTGCGCTGAATCACTTATCGCTAAACAGCTCAAGGTAACCCATGCCCATTACCCGACTGGAAAACCCTCGTATTTACAGACAGATAGCCGATCAATTAAAGCGGCTCATCGAAAACAACGAATTCCCCCCGGGCAGCCGCCTGCCGTCCGAGCGGGATCTGGCCCAGCAGTTACAGGTCAGCCGCGCCTCGGTACGCGAGGCGCTGATTGCGCTGGAAGTGATTGGTCTGGTCGACGTGAAAGTCGGTAACGGGGTGATCGTTCGGGCGCAGGCGCCGATTTTGGCCTCGCAGGAACCGGTAATGGCGCAGGCCGGGCGCGATCAATGGGCGGAAATCGATGACGAACTGAATATCGAGCTGGATTTTAACGCCGAGTTGCCGCCGTTCTCGCTGCTGCAAACCCGTTTGTTGATCGAACCGGAAACCGCCGCACTGGCGGCACGCCATGCCACCGACGAAGAGCTGGCGGGCATTCGGGCTGCCTATGAGCAAAACTGCCGCGATAACCGCGCCGGATCGGCCACCCACCCCGGCGACCGGCTATTCCATATCCGCATTGCCCAAGCCAGCGGCAACCCCGCCTACGCGTTCGTTATCGGCCACCTGCTCGGCCACCGCTACGGCAGCATGTTCCGCGTGCTGCAACGTCACTATACGCCGGACGATATGCCGCACCGTTCAGAACAGGAACATAGGGCGATCCTGGAGGCGATCGAGGCGCGTGACGTGCGCGGCGCACGCAAGGCCATGAAAGCGCATCTGGATGAAGTGATCGCCATCTTTACCCGCGCGCAATAGGCCGTTTCGGTACGGCGGGGGCAAGGGTAAAAATTTTTGACGGACCGCTCTTTTTTCCACATGCAGCAGGGGCCAAGGCACATTACACTGGCAGCACATTGCACCCTATGGCTTTCAAGTTGCAGCAAGCGCAGGTAACGGCGCTGCAACTTGAAAGACTACGGGTATAGGCCGTGTTACGCCACGGCCCGGGCCCTCTCCCTGCAGCCTTTTAACATGGATAACGATCGTTGAAGAACTCTTTCCGCGCTTCATTGCTGGCGCTGAGCCTGTGCGCCGCGCCACTGGCCGCTCAAGCCGCCGACCCGCAACTGGCCTCGCAAATCGTCGACCAGTATGCCGAACACATTTTCTTCAACAGCGGCGCCACCGGCATGGCGCTGGTGGTGATTGATAACAATCAGGTGGTTAACCGCAGCTTTGGCGATACCAAGCCGGGCAACGATCTGCGCCCGCGCCCGGATTCGCTGATCCGCATCGCCTCGATCACCAAGCTGATGACCAGCGAAGTGATGGTCAAAATGGCGGCGGAAGGCCGGGTCAAGCTGACCGATCCGCTGCGAAAATACGCCCCGCCGGGCGCCTCCGTACCGGCCTATAATTCGCGCCAACCCATCACCCTGCTGAGCCTGGCGACTCACACCAGCTCGCTGCCGCGCGAACAACCGGGCCAAAAACCGGCGAAAACGCCGGTGTTCACCTGGCCGACCAAGGCACAGCGCTGGCAGTGGCTCGAACACGCCAACGTCACAGTGCCGCCGGGCGTGCGCGCCGCCTATTCCAACCTGGCCTATGATCTGCTGGCAGACGCTTTGTCGCGAGCGGCAAACAAACCTTATAGCGCTTTGCTGCGCGAAAAAATCACCGCGCCGCTGGGCATGGTCGACACCACCCTTACCCCCAGCGCCGAACAGTGCTCACGCCTGATGGTGGCGGCGGCTGGGCCAAGCGCCTGCCGCGATACCACCGCAGCCGGCGGCAGCGGCGGGGTTTATTCCACCCCGCGCGACATGCAGCGCTGGATGCAACAGTTCCTCTCTTCCAACAGCGCCGGCGCACGCAAATCGACGGCGGCCAGCGAACAAACCATGTACTTCCAGCGCAACGATCTGGTGTCGCTGAAAGGCATGGACGTGCCGG
The DNA here is from genome assembly GCF_001590925.1 of Serratia plymuthica NBRC 102599. Classification (GTDB taxonomy): domain Bacteria; phylum Pseudomonadota; class Gammaproteobacteria; order Enterobacterales; family Enterobacteriaceae; genus Serratia; species Serratia plymuthica. The sequence goes on along the minus strand of NZ_BCTU01000027.1, from coordinate 82,389 downwards.
GTGAAGCAAGCGCGTTGGGATTGGGTTGGGTGTATATGGCACCGAAGGACGGCCTGCCGGGCATTATTCAGAAAACCGGCGGCGGCGGCGGCTTTATTACCTATATGGCGATGATCCCGCAGAAAAATATCGGCGTCTTCGTGGTGGTAACCCGTTCAGAACTGACCAAATTCACCAATATGAGCAATCCGGTTAACCGGCTGGTGGGGGATTTGGCGGCCAACAAAAGCTAGCGCCGCCGAGTGAATGTCGGGGCGAGCCTGCTCGCCCCGCCAACACTCACGCCAGGGTCATTTCGTGCATCACCGGGTGGAAGTTGCGTTTGAAGTAGATCAGGCCGTGACCGGCGGCGTTCACCAGGATCTGGCGGATCTGCACCAGATACACCTGATGGGTGCCGATGCTCTGGATCTGCGCGATCTCCCCTTCCAGGCTGGCCAGCGTATTGCGCAGGATCGGCTGGCCCAACGGGCCGCTTTGCCACTCCTCCAGCAGGAAGCGATCCTCCATGCTGACGTCGGTCATGCCGGCGAAATGGCGTGCCATCAGCTCCTGCTCGTGGTTCAGCACGTTGACGCACAGCCGCTGATTCTCCTGGAAGACCGGGTTCATCGCGCTGTTGCGGTTAATGCATACCAGCAGCGTCGGCGGCGTGTCGGTCACCGAGCAGACCGCCGTGGCGGTGATGCCGCAGCGCCCCGCCGGGCCGTCGGTCGTCACAATATTCACCGCGGCAGACAGGTTGGCCATGGCGTCGCGAAACCGCAGACGGTGTTCATTTTCCTGAGACATACAACCCTCCTCCTGAATTACTTCAGCAGATTATCCAGCTGATTAATATCGCCATTGTTATGCAGGTGCGGCACTTTCCAGCCGTGCTGATCGTAATCGGACAGGCACTTGTCGACCATCTGCATCATCTGATCCATGGTGCCGGATCCCTGCGCGTGGCGCAGACACTGCAGGCGGATCTCATCCTGACTGCCGGCATAGTTGATCTCATACAGCTCATGGCGGCCACCGAACTCGCTGCCGATCGCATCCCACATCAGCTTGAGGATCTTGATGCGCTCGACGTGATCCATCCCATCGGATCCGCGCACGTAACGAGCCAGGTATTTGTCGATCTCCGGGTTGTTCATGTCGCGCACGCTGGACGGCAGATAAATCAGCCCGCTGGTGACGTTCTTTTCGATGATGTGTTTCACCTTGGTGTAGGCCATCGGCGCCATCACGCGGTAGGTTTGCAACGCCGCGGAATCCGGCAGATAGGCGCCGTTTTCCCATTTTGTGGACTCCGCGCACATCGCATCGCTCAACGACCAGAACAGGTTGCGCCAGGCCACCACTTCGCCGAGATCGGCCTGCACGCCACGGAACTCCAGCACGCCGGTGCAGGACAGGCTCTTTTGCAGCAGCGCGGTGATAAAGTCCATCTTCACCGCCAGGCGCACGCAGGCCTGCAGCGGGAACAGCCGGGCGAAACCGCCCTGGGTGCTCCAACGGCGACAACGATCGAAATCGCGGTAGATCAGCACGTTTTCCCAGGGGATCAGTACGTGATCCATAATCAGGATCGCATCGTTCTCGTCAAAACGGCTCGAGAGCGGGTAATCGAACGGCGATCCGGTCGCGCCGGCCACCAGCTCATAGGAGGCGCGGGAGATAAGTTTCACCCCTTCGGCATCCATCGGCGCCACAAACATCAGCGCAAAGTCCGGGTTATCGCCCATCACCTGGGCGGAGCCGAAGCCGATAAAGTTGTAGTGGGTCAGCGCCGAGTTGGTCGCCACCACCTTGGCGCCGCTGACGATAATGCCGGCGTCGGTCTCTTTCTCCACCTGGATGTAAACGTCTTTCACTTCGTTGACCGGTTTGTGGCGGTCAATCGGCGGGTTGACGATGGCGTGGTTAAAGTACAGACCGGTTTCCTGAATGCGTTTGTACCAATGGCGGGCGTTATCGGCGAACTGACCGTAAAACTCCGGGTAAGCCCCCAAAGCGCAGCCGAAGGCCGCCTTGTAATCCGGGGTGCGCCCCATCCAGCCGTAGGTCTGGCGCGACCAGTCGGCGATGGCGTCACGCTGCTGGCGCATTTCTTCCGGGCTGCGGGCGTAGCGGAAGAACTTGTGGGTGTAGCCGCCGTTGCCGGTGTCGGTATTCCAGCACAGACGATCCTGGCTGACCGGATCGTGCAGCGCATCGTACAGTTGGCCGACCGAAGCCGCCGCATTGCGGAACGCCGGGTGGGTGGTGACGTCCTTCACCCGCTCGCCGTAGATATAGATTTCGCGGCCATCCTGCAGGCTTTTCAGGTATTCGGCGCCGGTGAACGGGCGTTTGCTGTCGGCACGAAAGTCTTCTGGTTTCATCGGGTGATCCTCGTCTGTGGATTCGTTTTTTGTTAAATAAATGTTTCTTTTTGGTTGCTTAATTGAAGCTGCCAACGCCGATTTCGAGAAGAGACTTTTGCGGCAATCGCCGGTACTTTTCAGGCGGATTTGCCGCAATCGCTGCGAATTGTGATCCAGGTTACGAAAGGGGATGTTGTGCGGCGCGGTAGGTCGAAGGCGAACAGCCTTCCAGACGATTGAAAAAACGGGCGAAATAGGCCGGGTCCTTGAACCCCAGGCTATAGGCGGTCTCATGCACGGTACAGGCGCTGAACAGCAGCATGCGCTTGGCCTCGCGCAGCAGCCTGTCGAAGATCAGCCGTTTGGGGGGCTGGTTGGCGAAGCGGCGGCACAGATCGTTCAACCGTGATTCGGTCACCCCCAGCGCCCGCGCATAGTCCGGCACCGGCAGGTGATCGCGGAAGCGTTCATCCACCATTTTGTTGAAGCGCTGGAACAATTTCAGCTCGCCGCGCACCCCACTGGTGGCGGTATCTTCCAACGCGGCATTGCGCAGCAGCAGAGTAAACACCGCCTGCGCCAGCAGCGCGAGCGTCTGCTCGCGGCCGGCCAGCTGCTGGCCGAATTCACGGCGGATCAGTGGCCAGTAATGGCTCAGCGCCGCCAGCTCCTGCGGGGCGTCCGCCATCGACAGACAGATGCCCGGCATATCGAGCGCCAGATTGCTGCCGGGATACAGCCGCTCCAGCAGCGGCCAGATCAGCTCCTGGCGCACCGTCAGCACGTGGCCGTCACTGACCGGCTCGGTGAAGAACGCATGCGGTACCGAGGGCGGCGTCAGGATAAACAGCGGCGCCTGCACCGAATAGTGCTGGCTGTCCAGTTGCAGCTCAATCTTGCCGGTTTCCAGGAAATGTACCTGGAAGAAACGGTCGTGCCAGTGCACCTGCATGTCGCGGCCAAAAAACGCCGCCAGCCCGGCGAAGGTTTCGTAATGCACCTCATCGGCGGCGTAGCGCGCATCGTACTCTTTGCAGATGTCGATATTGGCGATAAAGCCGGTACTTTTCTGCACAACATCCTCCCTCAGCGATGAGATCAGTGATAAGCCTTTTATTAGGCTTCAGACTGCTGACAAAGCCCGTTATTAGGGAGAGCGCCCCTCGGTGCGCCAGGCCCGTGTATCCCGGGTTCAAAGACAACTTTGTCATCAAACTCAAGCCTTATCAGGCTTATGGCGTGGCTCGCGGACGCGAGCCTTGCATCGGAATGCGCCAGACGATCAACGCCCCGATGACCAACAGCGCCGCCACGAAATAGAGCCCGGCGTTAAAGCTGCCGGTCAGATCCTTAAGCCAACCGATCAACAGCGGGCTGACCGCCGATCCTATATTGCCGGTGGCGTTGATCACCGCGATCCCTATCGCGCGCGCCTCCAGGCTGATGGATTGATCCGGCGTGGTCCAGAAGATCGCCATCGCGGTGAAAGACCCCACCGAAGCCATGACGATCCCCAGCAGTTGAATCAGGCTGTGATCGGTGGCGGAAGCCAGCAACCAGCCAGCGGCGGCAAACAGGTAGGGCAGCGCGGTATGCCGCTTGCGCTCCTGCAGGCGATCCGATCGTTTGCTCCACCACACCATGCCGGCGATGGTACAGATCTGCGGGATCGCCGCCAGAATGCCGATCACGATATTGCTGCTGCCCTGGTTGAAGCTCTGCAGGATCTGCGGCGTCCAGATGTTGATGGCGCTCAGGGTGTTGGTCAGGCAAAAATAGGCCAGCGTGTACATCAGTACGATCGGAGTGAACACCTCACGCCACAGGCTGCGCTGCTGCATCGCCCGGTGGCTGCGCGGCCCGTTCGGCTGCACCAGTTGCAACTTGTCGGCGTCCATCATCGCCTTCAGGCTGGTTTTTTCTTCGTCGGTCAGCCATTTGGCCTTGGCCGGCGTATCGTCGAGATAGAACCACACCACCACGCCCAGCAACACCGAAGGAATGCCTTCCAGCAGGAACAGCCATTGCCAGCCCTTGAGGTTCATCACCCCGTCCAACGCCAGAATGTAGCCCGATACCAGAGAACCGATCGCCATCGTCACCGGCATGGCGATCATAAACAGCGCATTGGCGCGGGCGCGGTAAAACGCCGGGAACCAGTAGGTGAGATACACCAGAATGCCGGGCAGGAAACCGGCCTCGGTGATGCCGACGATCATGCGCAACACGTACAGGCTGGTCGGGCCGGTGGCGAACAACGTGCAGGTCGAGGCAATGCCCCACAGCACCATGATGGTAGCGATCCAGCGCCGCGCGCCGACGATCCCGAGCATGATATTGCTGGGAATGCCGAAGATCACATAGGTGACGTAAAACAGCGTCGCCGCCAGGCCAAACATGGTCGAACTGAGGCCGAGATCCTTGCCCATCGTCAGCCCGGCGAAACCGATGTTGATGCGGTCGAGGAAAGAGAAAACAAACAGCACGAACAGGAAGATAATCAGTCGCCGAAACAGCTTTTTAATCACCGATTGCTCGGCGGCGGTTAACGCTTTATGTTGCTGCGCCGGGTTGACCGGCGGCAGCGAATCGACGTTGCTCATGGTGGCTCCGATAGGGTTGTGTCCGGTAACATTGGCTGCGCCCCTGAATTGCGTGAGCGCCGCTGGCGATCAATTAAGGGATACGGCCTAATAAACGCCCGGGGATGGCGGTTGCGCCGGCGGCAGATCCTGTTTAAAACGGCTCGCCAGGGATTCCGCCGCACGCGCCAGCAAGGTGGTGTCCACCCCAACGGCGACAAACAGCGCGCCGGAGGCCAGGTAATGCTGCGCCAACTGCGGATTTGCCATCAGGATGCCCGGCGCTTTGCCGGCCGCGCGGATGCGCGCGATGGCGTCGTCAATGGTGCGTTGCACTTCGGGGTGCTGCGGGTTGCCGGCAAACCCCATGTCGGCGCTCAGATCCGCCGGGCCGATAAACACCCCATCGACGCCTTCCACCTGCAGAATGGCGTCCAGATTTTTCACCGCCTCGCGGGTCTCGATCTGCACCAGCACGCACATCTGCGCATCGGCCTGCTGCAGGTAATCCGGTATCCGATTCCAGCGAGAAGCTCGCGCCAGCGCACTGCCGACGCCACGTACGCCGTGCGGCGGATAACGGGTGGCTCGCACCGCCTCGCGCGCTTGTTCGGCATTCTGAATCATCGGGATCAGCAGGGTTTGCGCACCGACGTCCAGCAGTTGTTTGATGATCACCGCATCGTTCCACGGCGGGCGCACCACCGGGTGGCTCGGGTAAGGCGCGATCGCCTGCAACTGGCCCAGCACCGTCTGCACGTTGTTGGGCGCGTGTTCGCCGTCGATCAGCAACCAGTCGAAACCGGCGCCGGCCAACAGTTCCGCGCTGTAGCTGCTGCACAGACCCAGCCACAGGCCAATCTGCGGGCGCTTTTCCTGCAAGGCCTGTTTGAAATGGTTGGTTAACATTGAACCCCCTTAAACGAACCGGCAGCTGATACAACCCATCGGGCCGTAATCGACGTGGAAGGTATCGCCGCGCCGCGCGGGCACCGGCCTGGTAAAGGAACCGCCGAGGATCACCTGGCCGGCCTCCAGCTCTACGTCATACGGGAACAGCTTGTTGGCCAGCCAGGCGACGCCGTTGGCCGGATGGTTGAGCACCGCCGCCGCCACCCCGGACTCTTCGATCACCCCGTTGCGGTACAGCAACGCGCTGATCCAACGCAGGTCCAGCGCGTCCGGTTTGATCGGCCGGCCGCCCATCACCACCCCGGCATTGGCGGCGTTATCGGAAATGGTGTCGAACACCTTGCGCGGCCGCTGGGTCTGCGGATCGACGTTATGGCTGCGCGCATCGATGATCTCCAGCGCCGGAATGACGTAATCGGTGGCGTTGTACACGTCGAACAGCGTGCAGTTCGGCCCGCGCAGCGGTTTGGCCAACACGAACGCCAACTCCACCTCAACGCGCGGCACGATAAAGCGCTCGACTGGAATGTCGCTGCCGTCGTTGAAGAACATGTCGTCCAGCAGCGCACCGAAATCCGGTTCGGTGATCTGCGAGCTGACCTGCATGGCGCGCGAGGTCAGGCCGATCTTATGGCCCTTCAGCGTACGGCCTTCGGCGATCTTCAGCGCCACCCACTGCCGCTGAATGGCATAAGCGTCTTCAAGGGTGATCTCGGGGTGATCCAGCGACAGCGCGCGGATCTGTTCGCGGCTTTGTTCCGCCTGGTGCAAGCGCTGCACGGCGCGGCTAATCAGCTCTTTATCCAACATTTACGGCCCCTTACTCTTTGCGAAATAGCGCATGGACATTGTTCTGCTTGTAATTCAGCACCGGATCCAGCTCTTCAAGGGTGAAGGACAGCGCCAGATAACGGCTGGCCATCAACGCGGCAAAATGTTCCTTGATCAGCGCGAACAGCATCTCGCCGACCTGCTCGCGGCTTTCCAGACTGCGGCCGTGGCCGATCTTCAGCGTCATATGCACGAAGGCGTAATCCTGCTTGCCGTCGGCCATCTGCCAGGTGTCCAGCCAGAGGGCGCGGCTGCGTACCCCGGCCAGCGGGAAGATGCCGGTGTCCGCCAGCGCCTGATTGACCTTGGCGAACAGGGCGGGAAGATCGGCCTCTTCGCGGATGTTGTTGGTGCATTCAGCATAAAAATGCGGCATAGCAATCTCCGAACGGCGAATTTGCGCGGGCAAGCCGCCCACGCGGCGGTGGTTACAGGGTGTTGCCGAGCTTGAAGCCTTTTTCCGTATCGCCCTCGCGGGTGTAGGAAAAACCGTCTGCACCGATGGTGACGGCCATTTCGCTTGGCGCACTGCGTTCGATGACCGGCTGCGGCCGGCCGTCGAGATCCAACACTTGCGATCCTTCGGTGTACCAGCTCGGCACCACCGGGTTACCCCACCAGTCGCGGCGCTGGTTGTCGTGCACATCCCAGGTCACGGTCGGGTTATCCGGATCGCCGGTGTAGTAATCCTGGGTATAGATCTCCACCCGGTGTCCATCGGGATCGCGCAGATAGAGATAGAAGGCGTTGGAGACGCCGTGGCGGCCGGGGCCGCGTTCGATCAAATCGGATTTACGCAGCGCGCCGAGCTTGTCGCAAATGGCCAGAATGTTGTGCTTTTCATGGGTGGCGAAGGCGATATGGTGCATGCGCGGCCCGGCCCCGCCGGTCATCGCGGTATCATGCACCGTGGCTTTGCGGCGCATCCAGGCGGCGTAAACCATGCCGTTTTCATCGCGGATATCTTCCGTCACGCGGAAGCCCAGCCCCTGGATGTATTCCACGGCTCGCGGGACGTCGGGCGTAATTTGGTTAAAGTGATCGAGGCGCACCAGCGCGCCCGGCGTGTAGAGATCGTAACGCCAGGCCAGGCGTTCGACGTGCTGCACGTCGTAGAAAAACTCGTACGGAAAGCCTAGCGGATCTTCAACCCGCACCGAATCGCCGATGCCTTTGACGAAGCCCTTCACCCGGCGCTCGGTGCGGCAGCCCAAGGCGTTGAAATAGGCTTCGGCGCGGTCGACGTCTTCCGGCGTGCGCACGCGGAAAGCAAAGGCCGCAACGGCGGCCACCGGGCCTTCGCGCAGCACCAGGTTATGGTGAATAAACTCTTCCATCGAACGCAGGTACAGGGTTTTCTCATCCTCGGCGGTGACCACCAGGCCAAGAATGTCGACGTAGAATTCGCGCGCCGCTTTAAGGTTCGTTACCTGAATTTCCATATAGGCACAGCGCACAACGTCGGGAGCAGGGACAGCATGGGTGGTAAGTTTTATCGTCATCGTTCTCATCTCTTTCGTTTTTGTTGTGGCCTGAGGCTTAGACGCCCCATTTCGGGATGGGGTGGTCCCCCATGGAAATGCACACGTTCTTCATCTCGGCGAACACCTCAAAGCTGTATTCGCCGCCCTCGCGGCCGGTGCCGGAGGATTTCACGCCACCGAACGGCTGGCGCAGATCGCGTACGTTTTGGGTGTTGACGAAAACCATGCCCGCCTCAATATTCCGGGCCAGACGCAGAACCTTGCTCACATCCTGCGTCCAGATATAGGACGCCAGGCCGTACTCCACGTCGTTAGCCATGCGCAGGCCGTCTTCTTCCGATTTGAACGGCAGCAGGCAGGCCACCGGCCCGAAGATCTCCTCCTGCGCGACGCGCATCCGGTTGTCGACATCCGCCAGCACCGTCGGACGCAGGAAGTTGCCGTGGCTCAGCCCGGCCGGTTTTTCCGGGCCACCGGCCAACAGGGTCGCCCCTTCTTCCACTCCCAGGCGGATATAGCCGGAGACTTTTTCCCAGTGCTGTGGGCTGATCAGCGCCCCCACCTGGGTGTTGGGATCCTGCGGATCGCCCACGCGCAGGCGGTTGGCGCGTTCGGCGAAACGTTTGACGAATTCCGGGTAAATGCTTTCCTGAATGAAAATGCGCGAACCGGCGGTGCAGCGTTCGCCGTTGATCGAGAAGATGGTGAACAGCGCGGCGTCCAGCGCGCGTTCGATGTCCGCATCCTCAAAAATCAGCACCGGCGATTTGCCGCCCAGCTCCATGGAAAATTTCTTCAACCCGGCGCTCTCGATAATACGGCGGCCGGTGGCGGTACCGCCGGTGAACGACACGGCGCGCACGTCCTTATGGCGCACCAGCGCGTCGCCGGCGGTAGCGCCGTAGCCCTGCACCACGTTGAGCACCCCGGCCGGGATGCCGGCTTCCAGCGCCAACTCGCCCAGGCGATCGGCGGTCAACGGCGACAACTCGGACATTTTCAGCACCGCAGTGTTGCCCAGCGCCAGGCAGGGCGCGGTTTTCCAGGTGGCGGTCATGAAGGGCACGTTCCACGGCGACACCAGCGCGCACACCCCGACCGGCTGGATCAGCGTGTAGTTGAGCATTTTGTCGTCCACCGGGTAGGTGCGGCCGTTCATCTGCTGGCAGATTTCGGCGAAAAACTCGAAGTTGTGCGAGGCTCGCGGGATCAGCACGTTTTTGGTCTGGTGGATCGGCAGGCCGGTATCGGCGGTTTCCATCTCGGCGATCTGCGGCACGTTCTCGTCAATCAGCTCACCCAGACGGCGCATCAGGCGTGCGCGCTCTTTCATCGGCGTATTGGCCCATTTCGGGAACGCCGCTTTGGCGGCGGCCACCGCCTGCTCGATCTCCAGTTGCCCGCCGGACGCCACCTCCGCCAGCACCTCGCCGTTGGCCGGGTTGCTGGTGGTGAAATACTCTTTGCTGGCGACGTTCTTGCCGTTGATCCAATGGTTGATGGTTTTCATCGCAAACTTTCCTCGTAATCTTTTTCACTGATGATGTGGTTAACCAGACGGCCGATGCCCTCGATTTCCACCACCACCTCATCGCCCGGCTGCACGTCGGCCAGCCCTTTCGGCGTGCCGGTGGCGATCATGTCGCCCGGTTGCAGCGTCATAAATTCGCTCAGGTAGGCGATCAGGAACGGGATATCGAAAATCATGTCGGCGGTGCTGCCGCGCTGGCGCAGCTCGCCGTTGACGTAGGTGCTGAGCGCCAGGCGATGCGGATCGGCAATGTCATCGCGATCGACGATGTACGGCCCGATCGGCGTCAGGGTGTCGCGGCTTTTCACCCGCAGGTTCGGGCGGTAGTAATTTTCCAGATAGTCGCGGATGGCGTAGTCGTTGCACAGCGTGTAACCCGCCACGTACTCCATTGCCCGTTCGCGGCTGACGTTGCGGGCGGTTTTACCGATCACTACCACCAGCTCGGCTTCGTAGTGCATATACGCCACGCCGGCCGGGCGTACCGACACCTGGCGGTGGCCGGTCAGGGTGTTCGGCGCCTTGAGGAACACCAGCGGTTCTTCCGGCGCCTTGAATTCCAGCTCGCTGGCGTGGTCGGCGTAGTTTAGGCCCAGGGCGAACACCGTGCCCTGCACCGGCGGCAGCCACTCGGCATCCCGCTCCTGCAGCACAGTGCCGTCAGGCAGGGTAACGTGCAGCTGCTCATCCACGCGGGCGTTAACAATCTGGCCATGATGACGAATACGGGCGTGTCTCATGATAAGTCTCCTGCCTGCGTCACGCGGTTGGTCAGAGTGGGCAGACCGGCGGCGCGCACCGTCACTTCATCCCCCGGTTTGATCTCCACCCGCTGGTGCGGGGTGCCAATCAGCACCGCGTCGCCCGGTTGCAGGGTAATGAAATCGCTGATGGCGGCGATCAGTTCCGGCACCGAGCGCACCAGATCGGCGGTCGACCAGCGATCCTGCTCCACGCCGTTGATTTCGGTGACGATCTCCAGCCTATCGGTCGCCGCCAGCTGGCCGATATCCCCCAGCGGGCAAAAACCGTCGCGACACTTGGCCTTGATCGCCGGGCGGTAGAAGCTGCTTTCCGGCAGGCTGACGTCGTTGGCCAGCGCATAGCCCGCCAGATAGTCCGCCACCCGCTCGGCCGGTACCTTGCGGGCGGTATCGCCGATCACCACCGCCAGCGTAGCGCCGCTTTGCACCTTCTCACCGGCCGGGAACGGGATCGCCCCGCCGCTGGCGAGGTGGGTATTGCGCGGTTTGATAAACCACACCGGGGTCTTGGGCGGGGTGTTATAGGGCGGCTGATGGAACGCCTGATCCCAGGCGTCAATCTGGCTGCGATGGTTCAACGCGACGGAAAATACGGTGCCTTTCATGCAAACTCCTCTCGTGACAGAACATGACAACCGGAATTCATTAATATATTAACGATTAGTTTTATACGCTGTTTACGATTTACGCAACGCGGTTGGATTGATTTGTGATCCTGATAACAAAATATTCACAACTGCGGAACATTTTCTTTATTATTCAAAGCATTAATCATTTTTTGGCTTGTTTTTACCCGCCAGCCGCTTTTTCGCTTTATACGTGGGGGTAAATCTGGCTATTATTAAGTTATTAATAAATCAGGCCTGGCAGGGGCGTACTCTATTGCGCTCGTGGGCTCAGCATGCTGAAGCCCCAGAATCAGGGCCGACATACCGAACACCTTGACACTAAAGGCCAAATCTATGCATGAATCCTTAACCATTGCCCTGTTGCAGGCGCGTGAAACCGCCATGGGGTTTTTCCGCCCGATCCTGAAAAGCCACAATCTGACGGAACAGCAGTGGCGCATCATCCGTGTGTTGGCCAACAGCCGTTCGATTGAATTCCACGAACTGGCGGCGGAGACCTGCATCCTGCGCCCCAGCCTGACCGGCATTTTGTCGCGCATGGAGCGCGATAAGCTGATTTTCCGCCTGAAACCGGTTAACGATCAGCGCAAGCTGTACGTTTCGCTGACCCAGCCGGGCCAGGAGTTGTACGACGTGGCACGCCATCAGGTGGAACAGGGTTACCGCGAGATTGAAGCCGCGTTTTCGCAGCAGAAGATGGATCAACTGATGACGTTGCTGGACGAGCTGATCACCCTGGGCGACAAACTGCCGGCCAACGTGACGGCCCATCCCACCAAGAAATGATTCAATGAATCGGCATCCTCAAATGAACGGGCGTTGCAGCTAAATAGCTGTGTTTAATACCGCTACACCCTAAGCTTGAGGTTGGTGGGCGTCATGACGGGTTAGCCGACCGTTGAGCGCAGGGATGCGCGATACGAGCCCCCAGGGACGGGTTCACGGCGCGTCGGCGTTCTGCATGAACCCCACCTGTAGCACTATTCGGCGCAGCTAGTTACGCCTGCAGCCAACCACGCTGCAGCGTCAAGTAAGAAGAGAATTCGCTTCCGGCAGCAGTGCGCCGCCGTCCACCACCAGCGTCTGGCCGGTGATATAGGCCGCCGCCGGCGAGGCAAGAAACACCATCGCCGCAGCGATGTCTTCCGGCTCCCCCAGCCGTCCGAGCGGGACGGCGGCGGCAATCGCCTGATTGACTGCCGCGCCGCCCAAATTGGCCATCGCCGGCGTGCGGATCATCCCCGGCTCCACGCCGTTAACCCGAATGCCCACCGGTGCCAACTCCAGCGCCGCCGCGCGGATAAACCCGTTCACGCCTGCCTTTGAAGCGGCGTAGTGTGCCAGCCCCGGATAAGCCACCCGCGGCCCGGTCACCGACGAGGTCACCAGCAGGCAGCCGCCCTGGCGGCGCATCCACGGCAGCGCCGCCTGCGCCAGAAAAAACGGCGCCATCAGATTAACGCTCAGCGTGCGTTGCAACAGCGGGGCGTCAATGTCGGCAAACGGCGTCAGCGGGAAGTAGGCCGCATTGTGGACAACCACGTCCAGCCGCTGATATTGCTCCCCCACCGCCGCGACCCGTTCGGCAATCTGCGCCGCATCGGCCACATCGCAGGCCACGGCCTGCACCCGCCAACCTTGCCGTTGCAAGGTTTCCGCCGCGTCCTGCGCCTTGCGCAGTTGCAGATCGGCCATCACCACCGTCGCGCCCAGGCGGGCAAAAGCCTCGACAATCGCCAGCCCGATGCCCTGAGCGCCGCCGGTCACCAACACCACCTGGCCGCTGAAGGCATCGGCCGCATAGGTTGCGTTCATCGGCTACCCCCTGGGATGGCGAGTGGTATTCAACACCTGCGCATGAGCGCCCACCGCAAAATTGCTCAGCGCGCTGAAGTCGCTGCCCTGATAGCCGAGGATCTTGCCGTCGGTCCGCATCGCCTGCAGATCGATCATCACCACGCCCAGCGTCGGCACGATCTTCTCGCGCCACACGAACAGGTAAAGCTGCTCGGCAACTTTCACGTAATGGCAACGATCGACGTCCGCCAGCCCTTTCTCTACGCCCTCCAGACACTGCCAGGCGTAAAAATTGTCGTTCAGGTAAATGTGCTCGTAACGTTCGGTCGGGCTGTAGGTGTACATATTGCGCATGCCGATCAATTCGTCGGTAAAATGCGGCAACGCGGCGGCCGCATTATCCAGCGTGCCGAAGCGGAATTCGGCGTTGACCGCCGTGAGCGGCAACCCTTGTTCAACGCGGCTGAAAGCATCCAGCCGGGTTTGCCGTTCATCCGGCAATTGGCCGTACACCAGGGTGAAATTGCCCTGATTGCGATCGCACACCAGCGTCATGCTGGCGTTGTCTTGCGAGGGATCGAGAAAATCGATAAACAAAATGCCGGAGCGGATGCTGGTGGCGCGATAAGCGATACCCCCGCGCGCACCCCAGTTCAGCGTTTGGTCATCGGTAAAATGGCACTTCAGCGTTTCGCCCTCGGCAAAATGCAATGTCAGCGTGCTGCCGCTCAGCCCGAGCTGCCGTTCCAGCGTGTTGCTGTGCGGCGCAAAGCCTTCCGCCAGTGCGCCAACCTGAATAAATACCGCCTCTGTACTCATCTGATTCTCCTTAAAGGGAAGTAAAAGCCAACGTCGGCACGTCGACGATGGTGGAGCCGCCATCGGCTACCAGCGCCGCACCGGTAATGATTGACGCCTCGGCCGAGCAGAGAAAACGGCAGATGCCGGCGATCTCTTCCGCGCTGGCCGGGCGACGCAGCGGCACGTCGCGGCACACCATCCGGTAAGCCTGCGCCAGCGAGATCTGATGGGCGTCCATCAGCGGCTGCATCTCCTCGTCCGCCATCGGCGTAGTCACCCAACCGGGGCATACCGCATTGGCGCGCACCCCGAGCGGGCCATAATCGCGGGCGATGGAACGCATCAGCCCAATCAGCGCATGCTTGGCGGTGACGTAGCCGCATACCTCCGGTCCGGCGGCCAGCGAAGCGATAGAGGCGACAAACAGCAGGTTGCCACCGGTTTTCACCAGTTCCGGCAGGCAGGCGCGCGCGCTGGCGAAAGCGCTGTTGAGATTGCTGTCCAACGCGCCTTGCCACTGCGCGTCACTCGTGTCGGTAATGCGCCCAACCCCCATGCCGCCGGCGCAGCCGATCAGGCAATCGATGCGCCCGCCCTGCCGCAAAATGGCCGGCAGCAAGGTGGTGTTCCAGCTTTCGCCGCTCGACGCGTCGCCCACCAGCGCCACGGCGCCGATTTCCTCTGCCAGCAGCCTCAGCGGTTCGCGGCGGCGGCCGATGATAAACACCCTGTCGCCCTGAGCGGCCAGCCGCCGGGCACAGGCAGCCCCTACGCCGGTGCCGCCGCCGGTAATCACCACCACTCTATTCATCCAGTTTCTCCATCAGTTGGCCGATCATCAGCAGGCTGCTCAGCAACAACCGCCGCTGTTCCGGCTCCAGCCGCAGGTAGCGACGGCCGGCCGGCAACCGGCTGACCACTTCAGACGCGGCAAAATGTTCGATATCCAGCCACCAGCGGCCGTCGGCCACCCTCAGTTGGATGCTGCGGAAATCGAGCTGCGTCAGCGTCTGGCCAATCTGCGGATAACGCTGCAAGGCGCCGATCACCCGCTGCGCCGTGGCATTGTCGCGGGTGGCGCGATAAACCACGCCCCGCCGCCAACCTCCGGCGGTGATGCGTAGCGTCAGCGGCTCGGCCAATGTGCTTGCCCCCTGCACGCGGAAGCGGTGGCTGACGATATGCGCCATAAACAGCGAGCTGACCCGTTCGCTGACCTCAATCACCGGCCCCTGCGGCAGCGTCAAGCGCAGTTGGCACGGCGCCAGGAGTTCGCAGGCATAGGGCTGCAGATTTTGCGCCAGCCGAGTGAGCGTCACCCCCGGCTGATAACCCGCCGGCTGCCGCCGCCACACGCGATTAAGTGAGGGAAGTAAGCCGATCAAACTGCGCCTCCTCGTTTTCCGTTTTGGCGAAGGCGGTTTCCAGCACCTGTTCGACCGGCACCGGTTTGAACGGGTTGACCTTCTGCACGCACAGCGTCCAGAACAGCGCATAGGCAGCGGTCAGGCCGATCATGATGCTGAAGGGGATATAGACGTCACGCGGGTTCATGCCCGGCGGAGTGATGTAGATAATCGCCAGCACAATGCCGATGCTGGAGACGATTTGCGGCAGCGGGAACCACGGCGATTTGTAGGCACGCGGCAGATCCGGCCGGCGGATGCGCAGGATCACCACCGAGCAGGTCACCAGCAAGTAGGCCACCCCCCAGGCGCACACCGCCGCCAGCACCAGCGGGAGAATGCGCTCGAGATTGCCCTGAATGACGAAGGCGTGTACGCAGGGGATCAGCACCGCCACCAGAATGCCCACCACCGGGGTTTTAAAGCGCGGGTGCAGATAAGCGAAAATGCGCGGCAGCGCGCCGTCCAGCGCCATGCCATACAGAATGCGCGGCACCGCCGCCATCAGCGTATTAATGGTCGCCGCCCCGGCCAGCAGCAGCCCGATACCGAGCCAATATTTGCCGAACTCGCCCATCACCTGCCCGGCAAAGGCCGGGATCGCCATCGGCGTGTCCAGCAAGTGAACGCCGTTGGCGGCATCCACCACCACGTTCTCCACCTGATGGCTAAGCGCGGCGCCATAAAGCGCCATGCAGACCGCCACGCCGCACAGCCCCAGCGACATGGCGCGCGGGATCACGCGGGCGGAGCCTTTGATCTCCGGCGCCATCGGCGTCACCAGTTCGCAGCCGACAAACATAAACATCGCCATGCCGATCAGGCTGAACACCGCAAAGGGATCGCTCAGGCTCAGCGTGCTGCCGAACCAGCCTTCCAGCGGCACCGCATGCGGCGACAGCAGCCCGGCGATCCCGAAGATCACCAGCGTGCTCCACATGGCGAAAGTCAGCACGATCTCCGCCTTGCCGAACGCCTCGATGCCAAACGCATTGAGCAGACCGAACAGGATCACCAACCCTACGCCAATCATCCAGGAGGTGTTGTGGGTTTCCATCAAGGTGTTGAGGTGTTCGAAATTCACCAGCGCCATGATGCCGGAGAGAATGGTCTCGGCGGTGCCGGCAAAGATATGCACGATCAGATAGGCCGACAGCGCGCCGGTAATGGCAAAAAAGCGGCCCATGCCGCAGGCGATATAGTCATACACCGAGCCGGAGGTCGGCAGCATCGCCGCCGCCTCCGAGAAGGTGGTGAGCTGGGCTTGCATCATGATGAAGGCGATCAGCATCGCCAGCGCGAAGGTATCGCCACCAATACCGAAACCGCTGGTGACGGTGAGGATCACCGGACTGGCCATAATCACCCCGACCGAGCTGGCCAGCGTAGTGGGGAATCCGACCTTGCCCCGTTCAAGGTGGGCATGAAGCCGCGACGACAGGTTCATGGGTAGTTCCTCTTATCGTTTGTGCCCTGGTGTTGTTTGTGCAGGTTTACGCCGCAGTTAGCGGTGATCTCACTATAGAGAGGAAAGGAAAATACTGGCTATCGTCCTTAAGGACGAGGCCGAACCATAGCTTTTTCCTCTTATCTTTTTAGCCCGGCCAACCGTTATGGTTTGAATCTCGCGGAGGGGATTTTCGAGTGAATGCGGGGAACAGCGCGTCTGTCCATCGTTCTTAGGAACGAGCCGCCGACAGCGAGCAAAAAGGTGTCGCCATCCGGCGATACACACAGCGCCGCCCCACTGGCAGGGGAAATCACTTTAAATTCAGCGGGAAGGAAGCATGTCATTCGTTAATATATTAACTAAATATTGACGCAAGGCCACCCATTCCCCAGCCAACGGAGGGGCGTTGCCTTGTTATTTATGTATTTTATTGCAATCAGGCTCACGTTGTTAATATGTTCTTATTGTGTTGCCGAATTGCTACAACTATGCTGGGATCGTTCATATATTGAACGACGCATTCTCCAGATCGCAGGGTAGGTAAAGGAGGGAAATGAATCATGCACAGCACATCATCCGATGCCTTTATCAACAGCTGTCTGACCACCATTGCGCATTTGATCCCGGTGTCCGCCGGGGTGTTTTACCTGGTCAATCAAGATCTGCGGCCAGACCACTATATTCTGCACGGCATTTCCGATAAGACGCATCAGCAGTATTTGACCCATTTTCAGCAGATTGATCCGCTCAAACCCGCCAATTTCCATCAGCAGGATATCAGCATGGTCGGCATGAGCCCGGCGGCGATCGCCAATAACCGCCATTATTATCATGACTTTATGCTGCCGAATGACATGCGCGATATGACGGAGATTTTTATCCGTCAGCGCAAACGCATTATCGCCGGGGTGTCTTTGATCCGCGATACGCCCTTTACCGAGGTGGAGCGTGGCCGTCTGCGGGCGGTACTGCCGCTGATAGAACTGGCGACGCGCGATCTGCTGCCCGGCGGCGAGGCCCAGTTGCTGACCGCCAAGGAGCAGGAGATCGTCAATATGGTGCGCGAAGGGGCCAGCAATAAACGCATCGCCCTGAAGCTGGGAATTTCACTTTCGACGGTGAAAACCCATATGCGCAATATCTTTGCCAAAACCGAGGTAGCAAACCGCACCGAATTGGTGGCCAGCAGCTTTATTGCCCTGGGCTAATGAATACAGCCATAACGATGGCTTATAACAGGTAAAAATAAACTCGTTAATTATTCGCCATCCATGGCGCGGTTTCCGCCTGCCCAAAATACGGCATCGCGGCTATATCTGACTCAGGTTTAACCTGCGGGGATAATTATTATGTCCAGTGATTCAGTTTCTGTACCCTCAACCGGGGCGGCTATCCCCTGCCCGCCACGGCTGCTGACCGCCATTATTATTTTTGCCGCCATTGCGCCGGGCATCCTGATGACCGCCCCGGCGATAGCGGCGCAGTTAGCCGGCCAGTGGCAGCTCACCCCGGCGCAAATCGGCCACTTGTTTTCGACCGAATTGGGTGCCATGAGCCTGGCTACCTTGCCCGCCTGGTGGTGGATAAGCCGCGTTAACTGGCGCCGGGTCGCTGCGTTGGCGGCGGCGGTGTTTATCGCCGGCAATCTGGCCTCGGCGCTCATCAGTGATTTCACCCTGCTGCTGGGGCTGCGTTTTATCGCTTCGATGGCGGGCGGCACCTTGATGATCCTGTGCATCACCTGCGCGGGCGGCACCGCCAACCCCAGCCGGGTCTACGCCTTCTGGGTGTTGGGCCAACTGGTGCTGGGTGCGGTCGGGCTACTGGTGCTGCCCCCGCTGTTCGCTCATTTCGGCCTGATGGCGGTGTATCTGATTCTGGCGGCCATCATGCTGTGCTGCCTGCCACTGATCCGCGCCTTCCCAGCCGGGTTTCACCCTACGCACTCAGCGCTGCGCTCCGCCGCCTCTCCCTTGTTCCGCAAAGCTTTCGCCGTGCTGGCGGTACTGAGCTTTTATATCAGCCTGAGCGCGGTCTGGACCTTTATCGGCAGTATCGCCGCCGCGGCCGGCCTTTCGCCGGTCAACAGCGGCCAGGTGCTGGCGGCCGCCACCCTGTTTGGCATCGTCGGTGCCGGCGGTGCCGCGTTTATCAGCGCACGCCGCCGTGGCAACGGACTGATTTGGCTGGGTTACGGCCTGTTGATCGCCGGCATTGCGCTGCTGATCCGTGACCCCTTGCTGCTGCGTTTCGCGGTGGCGGCGGTGCTGTTCAAGTTTACCTGGACCTTTGTCCTGCCGTTTATTCTGGCCCGCGTCGCCGGGCTGGATAATAACGGCAAGCTGATGAATAACATCAATTTGGTGATTGGCGGCGGCATGGCGATTGGCCCAACGCTGGCCGGCTACCTGATTGAATCTTCGGGTGGCTTCGACGCCCTGTTGATCGGCGCGCTGGGCTGCGCGCTGCTGTCGCTGTTATTGATTTTGTTCGCTTCACCGCGCACGCCGCGCCATTGACCAGGAGTAAAAAGGTGAAAAGAAAAACCGGTTTCTTCTTTGATGAACGCTGTTTCTGGCACAGCACCGGCCTGCATGCCACTACGCTGCCGGTCGGCGGCTGGGTTCAACCCCCTTCGGGGGCGGGCCATGCGGAATCGCCGGAAACCAAACGGCGGATGAAAAACCTGATGGACGTCTCCGGCCTGTCGCACCGGCTCAGGCTGCTGAGCGCCGAACTGGCCACTGACGAAGACCTGCTGCGCATTCACCCGGCTGGCTATTTGCAACGTTTCAAACAGTTAAGCGACAACGGCGGCGGCATGCTGGGGGAAGAAGCCCCGCTGGGCCCGGGCAGTTATGAAATAGCGAAACTGTCCGCCGGGCTGGCCTGCGCGGCGGTCGAGGCGGTGCTGCAAGGTGAGCTGGACAACGCCTATGCGCTGTCGCGCCCGCCGGGTCACCACTGCCTGCCCGACCAGTCGATGGGTTTCTGCTTTCTGGCCAATATCCCGATTGCCATCGAGCGCGCCAAGGCCCAATACGGCCTGGGCAAGGTGGCGGTGCTCGACTGGGACGTGCATCACGGCAACGGCACCCAGCATATCTACTGGCAGCGTGATGATGTGCTGACGCTGTCGCTGCATCAGGACGGCTGCTTCCCGGCGGGCTACTCCGGTGAACAGGACCGCGGTGCCGGGGCGGGAGAAGGCTTTAACATCAATGTTCCGCTGCTGGCGGGCGCCGGTGACGACGGCTATCTGTATGCCATGCGACAGATAGTGATCCCGGCACTCGAGCGCTTCAAACCCGAGCTGATCATTGTTGCCTGCGGCTACGATGCCAATGCCCTCGATCCGCTGGCGCGCATGCAGTTGCACAGCGACAGCTTTCGCAGCATGACCGCGCTGGTGCAGGACGCCGCCGACCGCCTGTGCGATGGAAAGCTGGTGATGGTGCATGAGGGCGGTTATGCCGAGTCCTACGTGCCCTTCTGCGGGCTGGCGGTGATGGAGCAGCTTAGCGGTATTCGCACCGAAGTGCAGGATCCGCTGCTGGATTTTATCCGGCAACAGCAGCCGCGTGACGCCTTCAACCTGTTCCAACGCCAGGCTATCGATGCGCTGGCACAGCACTTCATTCGCTAAATATCCTGGGGCACCGCACGCAGTGCCCCTACCCATTCTCCGCTTTGCCGCTACGCTGAATATGACCCTTCCGATGAGAAAATACGATGTCTGAACAGAAGATCAGCTTTATCAAAGGTGGGCATGGCGATATTGCCGTGCATGACTGGGGCCATGACCGACCGCGCTTTTTGGCGCTGCTGGTACACGGTTACGGCGAGCATCTCGGCCGTTATCAGTACGTGGCGCGTACGCTGGCGGCACAGGGCGCACGCGTGTTTGGCCCCGACCATCTCGGCCATGGGTTATCGCAGGGCGAGCGCGTATTGATTGAGGATTACGACGCCGTAGTCGACGACGTTCACCGCGTAGTAGAGCATTTTCAGCAGCTACACCCAGACGTGCCGCTGGTGGTCATCGGCCATTCGATGGGCGGCATGATCGCCACCCGTTATACCCAGCGTTATCGCGAAGGCATCCGCGCACTGGTGCTATCCGGCCCGCTGATCGGTGAAAGAACCCTGATCTCCGACTTGCTTGATCTGCCCGCTATCCCGAACGAACCGCTGGATACCGCCACTTTGTCGCGCGATCCGGCCGTTGGCGAAGCCTATCAGGCCGATCCGCTGGTATGGCATGGGCCGTTCAAACGCCCGACGCTGCGGGCGATGCAGCAGATCCTGGCAAAAATCAACGCAGGGCCGGGTTTCGGCGCGCTGCCTACGCTGTGGATACACGGCGATGACGATCGGCTGGTGCTGATGGCCGAATCGCAGACCGCTATCGATCGGCTGAAGGGCAGCGATTTCGACGCCATGATCAATCCCGGCGGGCGGCATGAGAGTTTTAACGAAACCAACAAAGATCAGATATTGAAGCGGGTCACCGACTTTATCGAGCGGGTGCTGGGATAGCGGATTTCCCCTCTCCCGGCGGAGAGGGGATAACGGTGAGATCAACCTTCGACGATGGCGAGATAGTGTTTTACAAAACGATCGGAGGTGATTTCCCAGCGCACCGGCGTGCCCTTCTCGACAAACCACGAATCCCCGGCCTGATACTGCACGGACTTCCCGGTGTTCTCATCGGTCAGCGTCGCGGTGCCTTCCCACACGGTGGCGTGTTCGGCAAACGGATACTCCATCACAAAGGTGCCGCGCGTACAGCTGAAAACGCCGCAGTTCAGGTTATCGGTCGGCTCACCGAAAAGAGTCGCTACCCCGACGTTGGGTGAACCTGCGATCACTCTGGCACCCAGATTGCTGACGCTGCCAATCTCCAGCAGTTCAGGCAGCGGCTGTTTAAGCAGTAATGGTTTCATGTCTTTCTCCTCTGATAAGAATTAACGGCGGCCTTTCCAGTAGCCGGATGTCTGGTGCCAGGCCTTGCCGGCGGTGGTCATCACCCGGCGCAGTCGATCTTTGCCGAAGATGTTGACGTGCGGGATCGAACTCATCAGATCGTAACGATCGGATCCTTCGCTCATGCCCTCCGCCAGCACCTTGCAGACGATATGACTTGGCGTTACGCCAAAGCCGGAATAGCCCTGTACGTAGAACACGTTGTCGTGCTGCGGCAAGGTACCGATCTGCGGGAACAGGTTGGCGCTGCAGCACAGCGGCCCGCCCCAGGCCAGATCGATCTTCACGTCATGCAGGTACGGGAACACTTTCAGCATCAGGTTGCGGTTCCAGGCTTTGAGATCCGCCGGGATGTATTCGATCAAGCGGGTGGCGCTGCCGAACAGCAGGCGGTTTTCATTGGTGACACGGTAGTAATCGATCACCGGGCGAATATCGCTGTAAGCGCCGCGGATCGGGCTGATGCGCCGGATCAGCGCCTCGGGCAACGGTTCTGTCGCCAACTGGAAAGCGTAGGTATTGATGGTTTTACTATGGATAAACGGCTCCATGCCGTTGAGAAAGCCGTTGCACGCCCACAGCATCTTGTTGGCGCGCACCGAGCCCATGGCGGTGCGGACCTTAATGCGCGAACCATACTCGACGTTAAGCACGCTGCTGTTTTCGAAGATTTTCACGCCGTAGCCGCTCAATGCCTTGGCCTCGCCCAACAGCAGGTTGAGCGAATGCACGTGCCCGCCGCCCATGTGCTTCAATGCGCAGGTGTAGGCGTCGGATCCCACCACCTGCTTCACTTCCGCGCCGGTATAAAGTTCGATCTCTTCATTTGGCGATACCGCCTTGAACTCTTTCAGCCAGCTGCGCAGGGTTTTCTCCTGGCGCGCATTGCTGCCAAGGTAGCCGTAACCAAAGCAGAAATCGGCGTCGATAGCGTATTTCTTGATGCGTTCACGGATAATGCCGGCGCCGAGGTTGCTGATTTTGAAGAGGGTTTCCAGCCCGGATGGGCCGACGTGACGTTTGATTTTTTCCAGATCGTGACCGATGCCGGCCATCACCTGCCCGCCGTTGCGCCCGGTGCCGCCGTAGCCCAAATGGCGCCCCTCCAGAATGGCGATGTTGGTGATGCCCCGCTCCGCCAGCTCCAGCGCGGTATTGATACCGGAGAAGCCACCGCCGATGATCACCACGTCAACGTCCAGATCTTCTTCCAGCGTCGGGAAGCGCAGATCGTACTTTTTAGTTGCCGCGTAGTAAGTTAACGATTCGATATTATTGTTCACTGCCGCACTCCCGAAGATCCTATGCCCTACAGCGGATTATCGGGAGCGGCCGGCCAAGCCGCCATGTCCCCTTAGGGACATTTGCTACAAAAAATTAACATTATGCGCTGCGGCGGTTCGGCCCGGCCAACAGCAGGTTGAACAGTTCGGCCTGCGAACCGATATCCAGCTTGCCGTAGATGTTCTTGCGGTGGTTTTTCACCGTCCCCAGGCTGATGAACAGCCGGTCGGCAATCTGTTGCGAGCCGCAGCCGCTCAGGATCAGATCGACAATTTCGCGTTCGCGCGGGGTCAACAGATAGCGCACCTGTCGGGTTTTGTCCTCCGCCGTATCCGGCGATACCGGCGCGGCGACCACTTCGCCATGCAGGCGCGCGATGCTTTTGAGCAGCGTCAACGCGCCCCTCAACTCTGCCAGTTGCGGATAGCGCACCCCCACCGTCTGGCGCGCCGAACCGAAAAACACCCCCAATCCGCGTTCCGGCGTCAGTGGCAGCAGCACGCCGGCCTCGTCGTGCCAGCCGGTTTTACGGTAAAAATTACGGTAATAGTCAGTGTGATAGAAACCGCATGGCGCCAACTGACGCAGCGAAAACACCTCGCCGCTGCCGCCGCCGTTCAGCACCTGGTAAAAGGGATCCTGCAGGTAAGCGCCCCGCTGGTAGATTTGGTTGACCGCATCGCTGTTTTCTTGCTCGGTTTTGAGCAGGCAACGCGGCGCACGGCCTCGTTCAAAGGCATAAACAATGGCGTTGTCGAAGGCGAAGAAAGCTTCCATCCAGGCCAGCAGGCTGGGATAAAACCTGGGTGTCGCAACCGCGTCAATCACCGCCGATAACCGTTCGACCTGAATACTCATATCCGCCCTCGCCATCATTAATAAATTAACAATTACCTTGTTTCGGATAAAACCGGCAGCGCCATGGCCCGCTTGTTATAAAAAGCATTCAACAGCGCCAAATGCAAGGTTTCGCTTGCTTGCATGTTAAACAAATCACAGCTTCGCCAGATTATGGCACCCCGTCACCCACGGGTCTGGTTAATATGTTAATGAATGGCTTTCCGGCAGTGAAAAGCAGTGGTTCCTCCGACGAGGCTGGCTTATGCTGTGGTTTTACCGCGCCAAGGAGAGAACATGACTACCAGCCTGACGATCGCCAACCGGCATACCTGGTTCGGCCACGGCAGTATTAGCCAACTGATCCCATTACTGGCCGCCGATCCCCAGCCGACATTGCTGTTCAGCTGCCGTTCATTCCTCAATGGCGCGGTATATTCCTCGTTGGCAGAGGCCCTGACGCCGCTGCTGATCGGCACCGAGATCGTCAGCCACGAAGCCTCGCCGCAGGAGATCGACGCCTGGGTCGCACGCTGGCGCGGCAAGGCATTGCGCGTGGTGGCCATTGGCGGCGGCAGCGTGCTGGATGCCGCCAAGGCGTTTGCCGCTTTAGTGGAACATCCGCTGCCGACGCTGCGCTATATGGAAAAGATCGGTGATACAAAAATCAGCGGCGCCACCCTGCCGCTGATCGCCATCCCGACCACTGCCGGCACCGGCAGTGAAGTGACCCAAAACGCGGTGATCACCGATACCCGGATCAGCAAGGTGAAAGCCTCGCTGCGCCATAACAACTTCGTGCCGCATACCGCCATCCTGGATCCGCAGTTGCTAGAGGGCGCACCGGACAAGGTGCTGGCTTACTGCGCCATCGACGCGTTTACCCACCTGTTCGAAGCCTATCTGTCCAAAACCGCCAGCGCCATGACGCGCGAGATGTCACTGACCGGCATCCGCCATTTTCTGGATGCCTGGCCGGCGCTCAACCGCAGCGATCGCGCCCGTGAAGCCATCATGCAGGCCTCGTACCTGGGGGGGCTGACGCTGAGCGCCGCCGGGCTGGGGGTGATCCACGGCATTGCCGGCGAGATTGGCGCGCTGCACGATTACCACCACGGCCAGGTCTGCGGCCGCCTGCTGTTGCCGTTCCTCGAACTGCTGGCGCAAAGCGAGCAGCCGCAACAGCGCACGCTGATGAGCGATCTGGCCGCACGCCTGTTCCCCGAACAGCAAGACAGCCCGGAACGCTATCTGATCGAGTTTATTACCCGCAACGCCATCGCGCCGTTCTGGCAGGATGACCTGCCGATTTCCGGCGACGAACTGGCGGTGACGCTGGAAAAATCCAACAGCAAGAACTCATTGATCGACTATACCGCCGCGCAACGGCAACTGATGATCGAAGGCGCATTCCGCGTCGAATGATAATATAATGAGATCAAAGCAATAGCGGGAGATCGGAAATGGGTATCATCAGCTGGATTTTCACCGGCATCGCCATTGGCATTCTGGTTGGCGTGCTGCTAAAGATCTTCGGTAAGAAGAAAAAGCAGTAAACGGATTTTAAAGGCCGGCAGCGCCGAAAGCCTGTTCGAATAAACCGTCTTTACGCAGCAGGTAACGGCGGTTTATTCCCAGTTCGAACAGGCATAACGCCCCGCGTTCAGCGATAGTAAAAGCCCCGTAATCAAGATTGAGCATATTACCCAGTTCGCGATTACGTTCCCCAGGCGTATGGCCACACAGCACATAACTTATCCCTTCTATCGGTATGCAGTATTTTGCCCGATGCCGTCTACGCCCGGAAAGACAGCTCAGCCGCATCAACGGGTCTGCAGCCTGTAAACCAGCCAGAAAATCCCCGAGATGGTTCATTTCAGGCGGTAATTCTGCATGGATTACACAATAGTGATATTGTCCTGCACCGATCAGGATCGCCCACGGAAGCACTACTGCATTGCGATAACATTGATGTTGTAGCGAACTATCCAACTCGAAAAACCACTCTCCCCCTGCCGAACACCATTTCCGGGCTATAGCATCTTGTTGTTCACCTTTGTGTGCACACATATAGTCAATCAAAAGCTTTTCGTGATTCCCCAACACCGAAAAAAACCACGGTTTATCAAGTAACTTCAGGCATCCCAAACTGTGAGTTCCGCGATCAATTAAATCGCCGACAGCGATCAGGCGATCTTTTTGGCTATCAAAACTAACATGTTCAAGTAACTCATGGAGTTCATTCAGGCAGCCATGAAGATCCCCTACGACAAAATCCCGGCCCAAAGTATTGGCGGCTAACTCGATAATCATTGCGCCTCTGGATAGTCATACACTCGACGTTGCATTACTTGTGGTTTGTTCATAAACTGATTTCGTTCATGATGCATGAACAAACAAAGAGTGTGAACAAATGCCTATGCTTGATACAGAAGAAGAACTGTTAGCGTCGGTAAGAGCAAACTTACCCGTTGGCATGAACCTGACGACAAAGTTGCAACCGAACGGCGACGCTGATGGTTATGCCTGCTTATCTGTCAGCAACAATAAAACATTTACCTTTAAGATGGATATAAAGATTATCCGTCGAAAAGAAAATCTCTTTTTGCTGCGAAAATCATGGCAGAACAGAACGGCAGATGAGCGCCTCTTACTCTGTTCCCCATTAACCCCCGCGCAAACCAAAATTTGCGAAGAGCTGAAACTGAACTTTATTGATGCGGCGGGTAACGCCAGTATCAATACCGAGGGCCTTTTTTTACAGATATCCGGCAAAAAAGCGCCAAAAACCGCCAAGCATTTTGAGGATAGTACTGCAAGAATCAGCGAAGGCACGCTCAAGCTGTTGTTTGTGTTACTTTCTGACACAAATGCCATTGATTCAACCTACCGCGAATTAGCCAACGCGGCAGGGATCTCTTTAGGTATGGTCAGCAAAGCCTTCGATTACCTTGAAGCACAACGCTATTACCGCAAGTCGCAAGACGGGCGCAGGTTGCTGGAGCCAGGGGCACTAACGGCATTATGGTTACGTGAGTATGCGGTTATGCTGCGCCCAAAACAAAAAAGCATCCATCTGGAGGCGCCGGCGGACTGGCAACGCATTCCTCTGCAATCCAATGAAACTTGGGGAGGGGAAGCCGCAGCCTCACTGTTGACGGATGGGTATCTTTCTCCTGAAAAACTAATATTGTTTACTCATGAACCGCTGCAACAACGCAGAAAAGATCTCGGCCTGCGGCCAGAACGGGAGGGGCAAATGCAACTGGTCACCGCCTTCTGGGGCAATGAGTGGCGATTGACGGCCTTGGCTAAAGCAATGCTCAGCATCGGTGAATTACTTGCCGGCCGAGATGATCGTAATCTTGAAGTCGCGAGGCTCGTTAATGACAAATATCTTGGACTTAAAGACAGCGCTCTCTTCAGAAACTGAAAGGCTACTCGCACAAATCACTGACATCTGCACAGGGCAATCCATCGAATTCTTTGTTGCCGGCGCGACGGCAAGAGAAGTGCTGCTGCATCATGTCCACGGCCGCCGAATAGGGCGAAAAACGCGTGATATCGATATCGCCATTTTTGTCGATGACTGGCAGCAATTCGATGCGCTGAAAAAGGAATTGATAGCACAAGGCGCGAAAGCAATCACCGGTAATGCTCACCGCCTACTGTGGCAAGACAACGAACTCGATATCATTCCTTTCGGAAATATTGCGGTAGAAAATACCATCGCCTGGCCACCCGATCGTGCCATTGTCATGGCGGTTGACGGGTTCCAGGAAGCTTTCCAACAGGCGGTAGCGGTGCGTTTGAGTAATAGCTGCGAATTGCTTTTCTGTTCTTTACCGGGCCTGGCGCTACTTAAGCTGTTTGCCTGGCGCGATCGGGGTAATCAAAATGGGAAAGATGCCGTCGATCTTTTCACCCTAATCAGTGAATACGGTCATATCGAAGACGAGCGAATTTACGAGATTCCCGTCGACATAGAAAATTTCGATTCAGATCCCGACAGATTGGGCGCTTTCCTGTTGGGTACCGATGTTATCTCTCTTTTGCAGCACAGTACGACAAGAGGGACCGCATCACCATTGCCGCAACTCGATAACCAAAAACTCATTGATGCCATTGTTCGACAGACTACCCGAGATGATGCAGAGCGAATTGAGCAACTGATAGGCGATTTTTGGCAAGGCGCCGAAAGCCAGGAATAAGCGTTTATTCCCCCTCATGCGCCGCCAGCAGGCAGTCGTGGAATACCTTCACCACCCGTTGCGGGCTGGGTGAACGCCGTACCACGCAGGAATATTCACAGTGGTAGCGGAACAGCGCCGGTTTTATCGCCCGCATCATATTCTGCGCGACGAAAAACGCCGCATAGTGGTCGGGAAGAAAGCCGACATACTTGCCGGAGAGGATTAAGGTCGCTATCGACTCCTGAGCAAAACCCGTCGCCTTGCGCTGCAAATGCTGCTGCAAACTTAACGCCATATTCGGCGAATGGTAGCCCAATCCTGCAAAGGCATAATTGTGCAACAGATCCCAATTCAGCATGTCGTGATGAGCGGAAAATAACTCATGCTGCGCACCGCAATATAAGAACATCCTCTCATTGAATAAAGAACTATAAGATAAACTTTCCGCATTGCGGTGCATGGGAATAACGCCAATCTGAAACTGTCCGTCAATAACGCCGCGCTCAATGGTATTTATCGGCTCCACGTACATTTGCAAAGACACGTCCGGCGCACGCTCGCTGAATAACGCAATTGCCCGGCCGATGTGCGCCTGCGGATTACTGACCGTATGATCAAATATTGCCACGTGCAGCTGGCCGCCCATGCGTCGATGCACGTCATCCACCCCACGGCGAAAAGCCTCGGTGGCCGCCAGCAGGTTGATGGTTTCCTGGTAAATCAACAGCCCTTCGTCGGTGACGGCGAAGCCTTCCCGCCCGCGCTGGCACAGCGTCAGCCCCAGCCTTTGCTCCAGATCCTTGATATGTTTGCTGATGGTCGACAGGCTGATATTCAGCTCCAGCTCGGCGGCGCTCATTCCTCCGCAATCGACCACCGCTTTAAACACCCGCAGCAACCGCAGATCCATATCCGACAACTGCCCTAAAAGCGCGCGTTTTTTTACTTGCATAAAACCTTAAGTAAGTTTCGACATATGATTATTCACATTAGTGAAGAAGCGGAACATAGTCAATTTCACTCAACAATTCATTAACACGTTTATTTATACCCTATAGCTTTTAAGTTGCGGCCAGGCGGCCAGCCACTCATCCCCAGGCGCTTACTCAAGTAAGTAATGGGTGAGCGCGTGCAGATAACAACGCTGTAACTTAAAAGATGACGGGTATATTTAATTAACCGTCCCTATTCTCCTACCTGGAGGGAAAAATGGCTGATTTAAATCACCGCGAGAATAAACCCGATCGTGAATGGTTAGAAGCACATTGGATGCCATTTACCGGCAACCGTAATTTTAAAGCCAACCCGCGAATGATAAGTCACGCTGAAGGCGCCTATTATACCAGCCAGGATGGGCGTAAAATCTTTGACGGTTTATCCGGCCTATGGTGCTGCGGATTAGGCCACGGCCGCCAGGAAATTGCCGATGCGGCCCACCGTCAACTTTCTCGGTTGGATTATTCCCCGGCGTTTCAATTCGGCCACTCATTGTCTTTCGAACTGGCGAATAAAATTAAGGCCATGACGCCGGCCGGGCTGGACTATGTATTTTTTACCGGCTCCGGCTCCGAAGCGGCGGACACCTCGTTAAAAATGGCGCGCGCCTACTGGCGGGCCAAAGGCCAGGCAGGAAAAACCTGTTTTATCGGCCGTGAAAAGGGCTACCACGGCGTTAACTTTGGCGGTATTTCGGTAGGCGGCATCGCCGGTAACCGCAAGGCTTTTGGCGCAGGAGCGGAAGCGGACCACCTGCCGCATACTCTGCTGGCGGGTAACGCTTTTTCGCGCGGCATGCCCGCGCAGGGTGCCGAACTGGCGGAAGAGCTGAACCGAATTATCGCGCTGCGCGATGCGTCGACCATCGCGGCCGTGATTATCGAGCCCTTCTCCGGCTCCGCCGGGGTGATAGTGCCGCCAATCGGCTATCTGCAACGTATCCGTGAAATTTGCAGCCAAAACAACATTCTGCTGATTTTTGACGAAGTGATCACCGCCTTCGGCCGCTGTGGCGCGTTGACCGCCGCCGAGGCGTTCGGCGTCACGCCGGACATCATGAACATCGCCAAACAGGTGACCAACGGCGCGCAGCCGATGGGCGCGGTGGTGGTCCAACCGGCGATTTACGATGCCTTCATGCACACCGACGAGCCGGAGTACCTGCTCGAATTCCCGCACGGTTATACCTATTCCGCCCACCCGGTCAGCTGTGCCGTGGGGCTGGCGACGCTGGATATCATTGAGCGCGAACAGATGATCGAACGGGTACAGGCATTGGCCCCCTATTTCGAACAGGCGGTACATGGCTTGCAAGGCTGCAAGCACGTCACCGATATCCGCAATGTTGGCCTGGCGGCAGGCATCACACTGGCGGCGCGGCCAGGGGAAGCGGCGCGCAGGCCGTATGAAGCGGCGATGCACTGCTGGGAAAACGGGTTTTACGTCCGCTATGGCGGCGACACCCTCCAACTGGCACCGCCGTTTATCAGCAGCGAGGCGCAGATCGACTCGCTGATCAACGCCCTGGGCGACGCCCTCAACGCCACCGAATAAGGAGCGAATGCCATGCCCATTTCACATTGGATCAACGGCCAGCCCGCCGCCGGTGGCACCCGCAGCCCACGATAAATCAGGATTCGCCGCCCGGTTTGGGCGGCGGATAGTCGTAATCCAGTTTCAGCGGTTCGGCGTAAACGCTGTCCCACAGTTGGCTGTAAAGTGTGTCCAGCCGTTGGCTCATCGCCGGGCTGTGCAGCACCAGTTCCAGGTTGCGCGAGTTATCCAGATAGCCGCCGGTCCAGTTGCTGGTGCCTACCCAGGCGGTTTCGCCGTCGATAGTCATCAGCTTGCTGTGGATCACCCGCGCGAACGGGATAAACCCCTGGCTTGCCGGCGGAATGGTCACCACTTTTATCTGCACGTTCGGCACCAACGCCAGGCTTTTCAGCCAGGCGATATCGGGCTTTTTGGTGTTCCAGTTGGCCACCATCAGCTCGATCTGCACGCCCCGCGCGGCGGCGCTGCGCAGGGCATTGTCGATGACCGCGTAATAAGGCCGGCTGCGTTCAGGGCCGTAGGACAACGGCGCATAGTCCATCACCTGCACCCGCACCCGCTGTTTGGCACTCGCCAGCAGACGCGGCAACTCAACCTGCGAGTCAATCACGCCGGCCGGGTTATAGGCGCGCGGGCTGGCGACCAGATAGTTGCCCTGCGGCGTTGCCGCCGTGGGCTGATACGCCAACTGCGGCACCGGTTTATCCGCCATCAGCAACGCCTGCGCCCGCCAGTCCTGCTCGAAGATCGTCTGAATCTGCCCGACAACCCCGGCATCGCTGATGCGCAGCCCGGTTTCATGAATATGTTCAAGCGCCCGCCAGTCGAAGTTCTGGCTGCCGACAAACGCCTGCTCGCCGTCCACCAGCAGGTATTTGGCATGCAGGATGCCGCCGCTCAGCCGCTGGTAAGGAATAATCCGCAGCTCCAGGTTGGGGATCGCCTTCAGCTGTTCCAGCGTCTCCGGGGTGGAGAGACGAATCCCCTTCTCTTCCATCAGAAAACGGATTTTCACCCCGCGCTCGCCCGCCGCTTTCAGGTGTTGCAGCACGCCGTCCAGCAGCGAACCCTGTTGGTTCGCCACATAGAACTGACCCAGATCGATGCGGGTTTTCGCCGCATCGAACATCTGCTGCCACACCTCGGCGGTGTTACGCAGGTCATCCGCCTGCAACGCGGTTTCCACCGGCGCGGTATACACCAGCTCGTAACCGGGAATAGCAAAACGCGCCGCCGCACTCTGGCTCAACATCAACAGACAGCCACCCCATAACGCAGTATAAAGGCGGCCTAATGGCCGCCGTGGTTGACGGCCATTAGGCATAGCGCGGTGCCTCACTGTCAACCCATTGCTCGCGGCTGCCGTTTTCCGGGCGGCTGGCCGGCGCACCGGCGCGGATCAACAGCACCTTCAACAGTTCGTTGATGCGCTCCATGCGGCTTTGCAGGTAGTTGTTGCCCACCAGGCACAGCAGCGCAATGGCGATCCCCAGCCCGGTGGCGTACAGCGCGGTGCCCATGCCGGCGGACACCAGACTCGGCTCCGACACCCCGGAAGCGGCCAGCGCCTTAAAGGTTTCGATAATCCCCATCACCGTGCCCAACAGCCCCAGCAGCGGTGCAGCGGTGACGATGGTTTCCAACAGCCACAGGCCACGCGCCATCAGCGGTTTGCTCAACAGGTACTGCGCGTCGACCAAATCGCCTATCGCTTCGCGGTCACCGGCGCGGTGCTTCTGCTCCAGTACCGGCGCGATCACCGCCAGCGGCAGGCTGTTGCGCTGGGTCAGTTCGTCCGGCAGATCGGCGGCGCGATGCACGTCCGGCGTCAGCGCCTGCTCCAACCGACGGGCCTGGCGCTGGGTGTAAGCGAAATACAGCGCGCGTTCGATAATGATCACCAGCGCAATCGCCAGCGCGGCGTACATCACGTAGAAAATAATGTCGTGCAATAAATTGGCATTCATAACATACCCCTCGGATTAGTTAAAAGGTGGCTTCCAGCGACACGCTAAAGGTGCGCTCTTCCCCGACGTTGTAATACGGCGTACTGGCTTTCACGCCGCCATAAGGCGCGGCGTTGAAGGTGGTGGTACGCACCGAGGTCAGGTATTCCTTGTCAAACAGGTTGCTGACGCCAAAGCGCAGCGCTGCGCTTTTGATGATTTTCTTGTCCACCGGCAAATGCACCCCCGCCGCCAGATCGAACACCGTGCGGCCGCCGATCTTCTCGTCGTTGGTCAGATCGCCGTAGAACGAACTGACGTATTTGCCGCTGACGCTGCCGTAATACAGGCCGTCGTCGTAGCCCAGCGTCATGTTCAGCAGGTTTTTCGGCACGTTCGGCACCTCTTTGCCGGACGTCGGCAGCGGCAACCCGCCGTTGCTGACGATGTCGTTCTTCTGCTTCGACTGTGTATAGGTGTATGAGGTGTAGTAGTTAAAGTTGTGCGGCAATTGGCCGCTCCACTCCAGCTCCAGCCCTTTGTTCTCCACGTTGCCGATGTTCATCATCTCGTAGTCGCCGGACGAGTTGGTGGTGGAGACTTGACGATCGCTGTAGCGCATATAGAACAACGTGGCGCTCATCAGCATGTCTTCCTGCTGGAAACGCCAGCCCAGCTCGTGGTTCCAGCTCAGCTCCGGCTTGGTGCTGATCGAGTCGCCGACGTTGTACAGCACGTAGTTCGGTGGGGTGCGCATGTTGCGCGTCAGGTTATAGAACACCTGATTTTCCTGGTTCAGCTTGTAGCTGGCGCTGAAGTTCGGCAGGAATTCGTGGTAAGTGGCATCGCGCTTCTCCGGCACGTTATACAGGCTGCCGCGGTTGTCCCCTTTACGTTCTACGTACTGATAGGCCAGCCCGCCGACGAAGGTCCAGTCCGGCGTGGCGTACCAGGTGTCCTGCAGCCACACTTTCTGCGCTGGGGTGATGGTGTATTGGTTACGCCCCTGCACGGTCTTGCCGTTGGCGTCCTGCACCTGATCGGAACCGCCCGGTTTGCCCGAAATCTGCGCCGGGTTGCCGTCATCCTTGATGCCGATAAACGGCTGGGTCTGCAACTGACGCGCACGTTCATACCAGTAGCCGATATCCAGGCTGTGCTGATCGTTGATGTCCCACTTCAGCTTGGTGGTAATGCCGGGGCGCCAGGTCTGGGTCCAGGAAGGGCGGTAATAGGTGTTGGACTTCAGATTGCTCAGATCGTACTGCCCGGCCTTATCCGACGTATTGGACAGCACCGATGCCGTCTGGCCGGTAAAGCTGCCGCCGTTGCCCCAGTAGTAATACGGCTGCAGGGTCAGCGACAGATTGTCGCGCAGTTGCAGCTTCTGGGTGAATGACAGCGTGAAGGTATCGAACGGGTTGCGGTTGAGTTTGTAGTACTTGTTCAACTGGCCCTTGCTGTTGTATTCCGGCGTGGTGGCGTAGTCGGTATCGCGCCCGTCGTTTTCGAACTGCGCCTTGCTCAGGGTGTTGTAGTTGACGTTCTGCTGGCGGTTGTACTTCATGATCAGATTACTGCTGTTGCCGTTGCCGTCTTCGTACAGCGAGTTCATTTCAAACTTGTTGGAATATTCGCGCCCTTCTCCGCGCCACTTTTTCGCCTCGGTGTGCGAGTAGGATAACCAGTTGCTGAAACCGTTGTACTCGCCGGTTTCCAAACGGGCAAAGGTTTTGCTCAGGTTGTTGCTGCCCAGCGTCTGCTTGACGAAGCCGCCGAAATCTTTTGCCGGGCGGCGCGTCACCATGCCGATATTGCCGCCGCTGGAGCCGATGTGCGGGCCGTCCGCCTCGGATGATCCCTGGGTGACGAACACTTCCTCCAGGTTCTCCGAATCGCCCAGCAGGTTCGGATAGACGGCATAGTTGCCGGAGTCGTTGATCGGGATACCGTCCATCGACAGGCCGATCTGATCCGAGTTCATGCCGCGCATGGTGTAATCGACGCCGCTCAGGCCGCTGGCGTCGTTGCTGTTGACGTTCAGGCCTGGTGTGTATTTCAGCTTGTCGATGGCGTTGGCCGCCGCGGGCATTTTGTCCATCGCCTCTTTGGTGACGGTGGAGCGCGCCTTGGCGCTGTCGTCCTGCACCATCATGCCGCCGCCCAGCGACTGCCCCTTCACGCTGATGGTACCGACGTCGGTGGTGTCCGCCGCCAGCGCCGCGCCCGGCAGCATCGCCGACATCACCGCCAGATAAATCCCAGATCGATTGAAAGACTTCATTGTTTCCATCCCCTAAAAAATCAAACTGTTATGCCAGGTCGCTACGGCGCCTGATAATTGAACGTGGCTGAAAATCGTTTTGTTGTTTGCCCGGCAAAAGCGTCGCTCGGGAACGCCTTCACCTGGCTGATGCTTTGTAAACTGCTCATCGCCGCGCGGTTCAGCAGCATGCTGGCAGCCTTGTTGGCGATGCCGGAAGAGAGCACGCGGCCGCTGCGATCGACCTCCAGCCAGACCTCGACGTTGCCCTGCGGCCGTTCGAGCGAAGCCTGCCGTCCGCTCGGGTAGCGCTTGCGCTGTTCCAGTTCGTGGCGCAGTGCCTGCAAATAACCGTTTTCGATCGCCTGGGCGTTGACCTTCGGCGCGGCAGGTGCGGCCGGCGTGGGCGCAGGCTTGCTGACCAACGCTTTCGGCGCAGGCTGCGCGGATACCGGTTTGGCCTTTTCTACCGGTTTGGCTTTCTCTTTCACCGGTTTGGGCTTGGGTTTTGGCTGCGGTTTGGGAACCGGCTTGGCCTCGATAATCGGCTCTGGGGCCGGCACCACGGGTTCAGGAACGGGTTGTGGCTCCGGTGGCGGGGGTTCGGGTTGCGGTGGGGTTTCCACCGGCGGTTCCGGCTGAGGTTCAGGTTCCGGCTCGACCAGCGCCAGTTCCATGGTGGTGTCGTCATAGCGTGGCTGGATTTTCAGCGCAGCCTGCTGGCTGGCGAACAGCAAACAGCCCGCCACGATCAGCGCCGGCAGCCAGCTGAAAAGGTGACGTGAACGATAGAGCAGATACATGTCACAGCTTCCGTGTAGCGATGGAGACGGAATAGAATCCGCCCTGGCGCAGGTTATCCATCACCGCCACCAGTCGCTCCACCGCAACGCCCTTGTCGCTGTTGACGATAATGGTGGTGGTCTGGTTTTCCTGCTGCTGCTGTTTGAGCGTGCTGACCAGCGCGTTAAGCGCCACCGGTTGGCCGTCCAGCTGCAATTGTTCTTCAGCCCCCAGCGTGATGATCGCTTTCTTCTGCGGCTTCAGTTGCTGAGCGCTGCCGGCAGACGGCAACTGGGTTTTCAGCCCCAGCGCCGGGATCACGTTCAGGCTAATCAGCACAAAAAACACCAGCAAAAACATCATCACGTCGATCATGGGGATCAACTCGATGTGCGCCTTGTTCTTTTTCGGTTCGTTCCAGTTACGCATGGCACTCCCTCCCAAAAGCAAAGCAGCCAATATAGGAGGCCTTTGTTTACCTTTCGTTACGCTTTTGTGATCTTATTCTCACAGCGTGGATTTTTTGCGAAAATTATCTCAATCGCAGGTGCGACAGGGGATATATAACCCATTAATTAACGCTATTTTTTATCGGAATAACTGCGATTCAGGCCTATCGCCGTACTGATGGCAGAGCCATAAATGTGAAAATAGTGACAGGGTGTACCGATCGGACGGAGGGGATAAAAAGGCGGGCTTTTACCCGCCTTCGGATTTATTTCGTCAGAAGGGGAGGAATGGTCGGCACTTCCGGCGCATTATCGATATCGTGCTGAGTCATGCGAAATTCGAGCGGATAATGTTCCCGTTCCGTTCTGCGGGC
Source organism: Serratia plymuthica NBRC 102599 (assembly GCF_001590925.1). Taxonomy (GTDB): domain Bacteria; phylum Pseudomonadota; class Gammaproteobacteria; order Enterobacterales; family Enterobacteriaceae; genus Serratia; species Serratia plymuthica. The sequence continues at coordinate 46,180 of NZ_BCTU01000027.1, read as the reverse complement.
GGGTTCGGTGTTTCGCCAAGCATAGAGGCAGTGCTGGCACTGATATACCGTCCATACGTCCTTGACCGGCGAATGCGCCATGACGTCTATTTTCTGATCGGCGCAACGAGGACAAATCATATGAGCTCCTTAATGGCGGTTAGCCAGCATGGTGGTTAATTTATCCACCCAAAGGGCGGTTTCGGGTAAGTCTTTGACCGGCTGGCTGTAGTGGCCACGCGTATCCGGAGCAACCGGCGTTGTCGCGTCGATGATTAATTTGTCCGTGATACCCGCAGGGCTGGAACCGGGATCCAATTTCAGCACAGGCATGTTTGGCATTTGCACCAGGTCGCCGGCCGGGTTGACCTTGGTGGACAACGCCCACATGACCTGCGGCAGGTTAAAGGGATCAACATCTTCATCGACCATGATCACCATTTTCACGTAACCAAGACCGTGCGGCGTGGTCATTGCCCGCATTCCCACCGCACGAGCAAAACCGCCATAACGCTTTTTGGTTGAAATGATGACGAGCAGCCCATGGGTATACATCGCATTCACCGCCTGCACTTCCGGAAACTCGGCTTTCAGCTGTTGATACAACGGCACGCAGGTTGCCGGCCCTATCAGATAGTCGATTTCTGTCCAGGGCATGCCCAGATACAAGGATTCAAAAATCGGCCGTGAGCGGTAAGAAACCTTATCAATGCGCACCACCGTCATGTTGCGGCCACCGGAATAGTGGCCCGTAAATTCACCGAAAGGGCCTTCAAGCTCGCGCTTGCGGCCTTCAATCACCCCTTCAATGATGACTTCAGAACCCCAGGGTACATCGAAGCCGGTCAAGGGGGCCGTCGCTATCGGGTACGGGCTTCCACGGAGGGCACCGGCCATTTCATACTCCGACTGATCGTATTTCAGCGGCGTCGCCCCCATCAGCGTAATGATCGGGTCGTTACCCAGCGTAATGGCGATAGGAAGATCCTCTCCGCGCTCTTCGGCTTTATGAAGATGCAGTGCGATGTCGTGCACTGGTACGGGTTGCAGACCAAGCTTGCGTTTTCCCTTCACCTGCATACGATAAATGCCGACGTTTTGCTTGCCGAAGTGCCCGGGATCTTCAGGGTCACGGGAAACCACGCAGGCTTTATCAAGATAGAATCCGCCGTCACCGTCGTTTAAGCGAAACAGCGGAAGGATCTCAAACAGATTAATATCCTCGCCGTTGACCTCGTTCTGAGCCCAGGGCGGATTATCGCGGCGTTCCACAGAGACAGGGAAACGATCCCAGCGGCGAATATACTCATCGATTTGCTGTTTCACCGGCGTTGTCGGCGGGAGCCCCAGGGAAATGGCGTGGTTTTGCCATGATCCCATGGTGTTCATTACCACGTGAGCATGTTCAAATCCTTTAATGTTCCTGAATGAAATGGCCGGGGCGCCTTCACCGATTCTTCCGGTTGCGTTTGCCGCCGCGGCAATATCCGGTTCCGCCTGAACCTCCTCTGTAATTTCGAGTAATTGTCCGGCCTCATCCAGCGCAGATAAATAACTTCGAAGATCATCATAAGCCATCTTTAAACCTCCTCACTGTCAGCTTCTTTTTTGCCGTTCTCTTTTAATCCAGCCCAGCGTTTGCCTGGCTGCAATCAATACGAATTGATCCGGACCCCGTGCGATAACAGGTATATTGAAAGAGCCGATAAATCCCATTACGAGTCCGCGCTTTTAGTATTGAAGACGATGATTGGGAAATAATAAAGATGAGTTCGCCATGCGATATTGATTACCGAGGATGGCGGCCGAAAGGCATAAAAAAAGACGCCCGCAGGCGTCTTTTATCGCAACCACTGAAGCCCGGGGCTATCAGTTCACTTTAACCGGCATACCGGAACGGGCCTTAATCGCCGCGTCCACTTCGCTCTGGTTAACGGCAGGATCCATCGCCACTTTGCCCACGGCGGCAGAAAGGGTTAACGGCACCGGATCTTTGGATTTCAGTTCTTCTTCGTTAGCGGAAAGCGGGTTGTGCACTTCCATGTAACGGGAACCGTCCGGCTCAACGCTGGCTTTCACCGGCTCGTTGATAAACTGCACGCGGGTGCCGACCGGCACGTTGTCGAACAGGTATTTGATGTCGTCAGCACGCAGACGCACACAACCGTGGCTCACGCGCAGGCCGATACCGAAGTTGGCGTTGGTGCCGTGGATCGCATACAGGCGGCCAACATACAGCGCATACAGACCCATCGGGTTGTCCGGACCGGCCGGGAACACCGCAGGCAGGATCTCGCCGTCAGCCGCGTATTCTTCACGCATCTTGGCGGTTGGCGTCCAGGTTGGGCCATCTTTTTTGCGCTGTACCGAGGTAATCCAGTTCAGCGGGGTGTCTTTACCCAACTGGCCGATACCGATTGGCAGCACGATCACGGTGTTGGTGCCTTTCGGGTAGTAGTACAGACGCATCTCGGCGCTGTTGATGATGATGCCTTCACGCGGTGCGTCCGGCAGGATCAACTGCTGTGGGATGGTCAGGGTGCTGCCCGCTTTCGGCAGGAACGGATCCACGCCCGGGTTGGCTTCCAGCATATTGCTCAGGCCCATCTGGTATTGAGCGGCAAAGCTCTCCAGCGGCAGCTTGCTGTCTTCGGGTACGGTGATTTGGATGTTTTCACCGACCAGACGGCTGTCTTTGGCAGGCAAAGGGTATACGACGGCGAAGGCAGACTGGCTGAATGCAACCAGCGCCGTACACAGGGTTAATAACGCGCGAATGTTCATTTTCATCTTCGTGTTGGTCGTGGCCACTGGCAGATTATTGATATAGGTTATTTTCGGCCATAAATGACCGGATGCGCATTATATGTGCACATTGACCTAAGTGCGAAACATTCCCTGTGTCATGACGCACTTTTTTGTAACCTGCTGCGGTATGAAGATGACTTACTGTGAAAAACGCCGCTAAAGCGCGACGTCTGGCGGCGTCATCCGGCGTATGGGGATCAGGTATTCACAACGGATCGCCGTGCTTGCTCCGTTGCAGACGCCGCCCGCCGCCGGGTAAAAGCGCTCGATATCCTGCCCCGGCCGCCGCACCGCTTTCATCATCGGGATCGCGGTATCGTACAGGCGGGCGATAAAGTTTTGTAATTCCTCCACCCTGCCCTGATAAACAAAACTGGCGTAGTCGCCTTGCTCGATGAGCACCCTCTCGCCTTCCGCCTGTTCATCCGCCAGCGCCACGGTATAGACAATGCGCTTGCCGCCGCGTTGGCGGCTGTCCGCCTCCAGGCTGGTGAGGCCATACACCACCGCCGGCGGCTCGGCTTGCGTGCGCACCATCTGGCGCCAGGCGTGTTGACGCAGCTCGTGTTTAGAATGCGGCAGTTGCCCCAGAGTGCAGTTGCCCCGCTGGGAGCGCCCCACCAGTTGCATGGCAGGCAGGGTAACGATGTCCGCCTGCGGCAACGGCCCTTCGCTCAAACGCAGCGGCGGCTGCATGCCGTGGCTGGCCCAATCCGGGCTGCGGCGATAACCGGCCGGCGGCAAACCGAACTGCTTCTTGAAACAGCGGGTGAAGGTCTGCTGGGAATCAAACTGGTACTTATCGGCAATGCAGGCCACGCTGATGTGGGTGAGCCGCAACTCGCGCGCGGCGGCGCTCAGTCTTCTGCGCCGGGCGTAGGTCCCCAGAACGTGGCCGGTTAACTGCTTGAACAGCCGCTGCAAGTGCCATTTGGAATAGCCGGATTTGGCGGCGATATCGTCCAGCGTCAGCGGCTGGTCGAGGTTTTGCTCAATCCAGGCCAGCAGTTGAGTGATTACCTGTTGCTGATACATTGCGCCCCCTCAGAGTGCTAAATCTGGCGCTTACTTTATCGACTAACGCGCTAGACCACATTGCACAATCAGGACATAATGTTTTTCAATCACGCCAAACTGAGAATAATTCTCATGCCAGTTATCACCGAACCGCGTTTCGATATCGATCAGGTAGCGCGGGCGATTTTTGCCGTACAGGGCTCCACCATCAGCAGCGATTGGGAGATGGCCCATCACCGGCACCGCAAGGCGCAGCTGATTTATACGGTGCGCGGCATGATCCGCTGCGAGGCGGAAAACGGCCTGTGGCTGGTGCCGCCGCAATGCGCGCTTTGGATGCCGAGCAACGTGCTGCATAGCGCCCAGGGGGCCGGCGACACCGAATGCTATTGTCTGTTTGTCGATCAGGACGCTATCGCCGGCCTGCCCACCCATTGCTGCACGCTGGCGGTATCGCCGTTGCTGCGCGAGCTGCTGTTGCAGGCCAGCAGGTTCGATCCGCTCTATGACGAGCAGGGCCCGGAAGGGCGGCTGACCGCAGTGCTGCTGGATCAGGTGGTTAATGCGCCGATCGAAAACCTGCATTTGCCGGTCTCTCAAGACGCACGCATTCGCCAACTGACCGAGCGGCTGCTGGCCAATCCGGCGGACAAAGCCACCCTGAACCAATGGGCGCAGCGCATCGGCATGAGCGAACGCTCCCTCAACCGCACTCTGCAGCAGCAAATGGGCATGAGCTTCGGCCACTGGCGCCGCCAGTTGCACGTGATGCTGGCGCTGCAACGGCTGACCAAGGGCGACAGCGTGCAGAAGGTAGCGCTGGATCTGGGCTATGAGAGCGCCAGCGGCTTTGTCACCATGTTCCGCAAAGCGGTAGGCAAACCGCCGGCGCGCTTTCTGGCGGAAAGGAATGCCGCAGGCCAAATGGCGGGGAGCGGCATCGCTATGTGAAATGGATACTTTATTCGCGCAATAAATCTATTGATTAGATATATAATCTTGGCAGGCGAATAATATCGATAATTTTATCTTAAAATTAAATAAACCGTATAATCGATTAGGAGCAATTAATAATATAAATACTTAGGCTCAACCTTGAGATTCAGATTTTGTATCATTTTTAACACTCATATCAGGCATTGGTGCAGTGGTAAATAAACCAATAAAAGCCTCTACAATGTTTCGCTGCTGTTCTTTAGGTCCGGTCCAAACAGCGATCCCACCCACGATGATGATCAACAGGGCTGTAGCCACGATGCTTTGATAACCGGTAAACACCCAAAGCATACCGCGAGATAGCAGGTTCGATCTGGCATTGCTGGCATTTTCAATTTGTGTTTTGTATTCGCTAACGGCTTCTTTTTTCGCTTTACCCTTTATATCTTTAAGCTCTTTTGCATGGTGCTCCTGAAGCGTTTTAAGGGCTTTTTCATGTTTCGCGCTAACCTTTTCATCTAATTGAGTAATAAGGCTGTTCATCACAGTATCCGCCTTTTTACGATAGCCTGATATTTGAGCATCGGTCACCGACATCTCATGAAACCCATCAAGTTTTTGCTCCAGCAATTCTGCGGATAATTTCTGCTTGGCTAAGTCAGTCGCATAGTCATCTTTAGCTTCTTTATAAATGGCATAGGCAATAAGATCGCGATAGTAACTATCTTTATTATTCTTATCGACAAGTTTTCTGAATACCCATTGCTTAGACAAGTTGGCTCCTGCCAATAAAAACGCCCCATAGCATCTGCGGGGCGTAATTCGAAGAAAATTGACTATTGAACGGCTTTAAACGCGATCGCGAACATCTTGTTAATGTCTTCTTGCGTGCGGCGCTCGGTCCTGAGCTTACCTTGTTTGAATTTCGGCAACAGATTCAAAAAGGTACGGGTCTTAACAGGCGCACTGCTGTCTAAACTACGAAGAATCTCGCGGCGTTCAGACTTACTCATACGGCTTACTGTATATTTGGATTTCATTTAATCCCTCCCTTTTATTATCTAATTCTACCATAAAATCTTCTTCAGGCCCCCATTTTTAAATATCGCCAACCAGATACTATATATACGTAATACAGTTCTCCCGACCCCATATATATTGGGATAATGACATAAAAGGTCATTTCCCCCTCCCTCTTCCCTTATGACTACACCGCTGGCCTTCTGGAGTACATCGAGAAAAATGGAGCAGCGTCCCCCTTCACACTGTGATTTTCACCCCACCCCTTGCCGAAATAGCTCCCCTCCGACATGAATAATGATTATTATTCGCAAATACAGGATCGGCGCGCCACGACGCGACCGGCCGAATGTCCCCTTTATTCAATGTTGAGCGTTCCTGGCTCCAGGGCAACCGCCCTGTGGCGATAGGCTTTTTTAACTCCATGGAGAGGTTATGAATTCTGCAACCACCACCAGCCGCCGCTTTGGCGCACGCGCCACCTTCCCGCTGCTGTTGCTCACGTCAATGCTGTTTTCCGCCCCGCTGCTGGCCCAGGGCGAGCCTGAGCTGCTGCGCAAACCGGTAGGTAAAGGCGCTTACGAGATGGTGTACAGCCAGGGCGAAAACGCGCTGTATCTGGCGACCTCGCAAAGCCGTAAGCTGGACAAGGGCGGCGTGGTTTATCGGCTGGATCCCAAGACGCTGGACATCACCCAGGTGATTCACAACGACATCAAACCCTTTGGCGCCGCGATTAACGGCAAGACCGATACGCTGTTCTTCGGCAACACGGTAAACAACTCGGTGACCGCTATCGACGCCAAGACCGGCGAAGTGAAAGGCCGCCTGGTGCTGGATGCCCGCCAACGCACCGAGACGGTAAAACCGCTGGCGCCGCGTGAGCTGGTGGCCGACGCCGCGACCGACACGCTGTACATTACCGGGCTGGGCGAATCCAGCGTGGTCTGGGTGGTGGACGGTAAAGATCTCACCCTGCGCACCACCATCACCGATACCGGCAAATACGGCACTGGCCTGGCGCTGGACGCCGCAGCCGGTCGCCTGTATGTGACCAACGCCGACGGCGAGCTGGTGACTATCGACACCAAAACCAACAAGGTGCTCACCCGCAAAAAGCTGGATGAAGCCAAAGAGCACTTCTTCTTGAACCTCAGCCTGGATCCGGCCACCCACCGTGCCTTTATCACCGACTCCAAACAGGCGCAGGTGTTGGTTGTCGATACCCGCGACGGTACTGTCCTGAGCAAAATCGAGGTGCCGGAATCGCTGGCGGTGCTGTTCAACCCGGCGCGCAATGAAGTTTACGTGACCCACCGCAAGGCGGGCGAAGTGAGCGTGATTGACGCCAAAAGTTACAAGCTGCTGAACACCCTCAAGACGCCGACCCACCCGAACAGCCTGGCGCTGTCACCGGATGGCCAGACGCTGTACGTCAGCGTCAAACAGGCTTCCAGCCGCGAAAAAGAAGCCACGGCACCGGATGACGTGATTCGTATCGCGTTGAAATAATCAAGACCGGGGGCGCTCGGCGCCCCCGCCTCTACGGCTTACCCAGAAACCCATCGGCTTCCTGAACCACCGCCTTTTGGGTCGCCCGCTGGTAGAGGCACAGCTCTTTGCCCGGCTTGTTCTTCATAAACGGCTGCGGGTAGCGCCCGCCGATCAACAACGCCGAGTAGCCGACGTCGTCATCATAATGAATGATCGCCCCGGCAGCTTTGGCCGCTTTCAATCCGCTGGCCTTCAGGCAGGCAGCCTGCATCGCTTTATCGCCCTTGGCCCAGGCCGCTTCGGACGAAGCGGCCGCGTTGAAGGCAACCAGGGAAGCGAGAATAATAAGCATCTTGAACGCTGACATAATGCTCCCGCACGATAATGATGAATAATAATCCCCGCAGGGATAGCACTGGCTTGATTAAATCCAGGTATGCGCTTTCGCCATCACCTCTTCGGTTAACTGTTCCCCCAACAGAAGCCCCAATTGATGGTAAGCCTCCCATTGTGCTTCGTCAAAAAACTGGTCCCCCGTGGTTTGCTGCGGGAATACGCTATTTTTCTTCGCATATTGATCAACATCCAGCGGCAGTTGGCCTACCAGATGCGGTTTAACCACGATCAGCACGCCAGGTTGTGGCCTGTCGGGGTAAACCACCCTGGCAAGCAAAAAGGGAGCCGGGTTCGGTTCCGTAGTCAACGTCTCTGGGGTGGTAAATAAATGTGAAAACGACGCCTGAACCCGGGTATTACCCACAAACTCGATAAAGGTCGCATAATCTATTTTCGCCTTTCGCACCAAGTTTTCCACATCCTCGTAGCCATATGCCGGATCTGCACCACAATCCGCCAGGACGATAAGTGACACCCTGCGTTTCAGCAATGCATAGACGCCAGTGTTATCAAAATGGCCGCCATCTGAAATATACCAATTCTCACTGTTCAAGCCGGGTAAATGCGCAAACATTTCGCCGACAATGGCGGATTGCCGTGGGAAGCGACTCGCCCATTCCTCAAATTTTGTTCTTTTTCTTCCCTTTTCTTCGCCCTGTTCGTTTTTCCCTGGCGCGGGGAGCAGGCTTTTATTCCAATAACCCAAACGCAACCCCGAGATAAACAGCAACGCTGCAATCCCCCCTTTGGTGCGAGATCCCATTCCGGTCGCCGCCGCTGCACCGGAGATAGCCAGCCATTTCGACAAGCATTCATCTTTAAAATATTGAGGGTCATGAGGCTGCGGATCAGACGTTCCGATCTCAACTCCCAGAGCACTGAGCGTCAGCGAGACGCCTTTACGGTCGGCATTATAATTGCCGGTACGATCATCCACAGTTTGGTTAATACAACAATTGATCAAATGAATAGGCCCACCGTAAAGATGTGGCTGATATTGCTCCAAGGACACATCATCGCCCGAACGCGTCTCGGTGAGCCGACTGCTTCCTTCAACCCACTTTCGGTCATATGTCATCAGTGGAGAACATGGGAAACGCGGCTCCTGGAATGCTTTGCCTGTGTAATTGCCGACGGAAACATAGGCTCGCTCCAACCGGGCACGGTATAGATTGTGCATTGAAGAGAGATTCAGCACGGCAATATTCTGTTTTGATAAATAGAAAAACAGCAATATCATCAAGATAAATAACGTATCTGCGGCAAACATAATCCAATGTAGCTCCAGCGAGATACTTAAGCCGGCGATATCAGACAGCAGCACCCGCAATAAGGTTGCGCAGCCAATCAGCATCAATAACAAAACGGCGTAACCCACAATGCTGAGCACCGGGAATATGCCTACCTTTTTTAGCCACTTTAAGAAGCCGGTTTTCTTTAACAAAGAAAACCGAAAAATAAGGGCAGTCAACGCAGGTGCAGAAAAAAGCCACCCCGATGAATAGGCAAAATGATTTTTCAACCAATAGGAAGAGATTTCAACAGAGTACAACAACAAAAAAACGAAAATGACACCCAGCGCATAAGAGAGTCTCTCCGTATGCTTTAAACGCATCTCGGCAGCCGTTACTTCTTGCCGTTGGCGATAAAATAATAAATGCCGTATTGCCGCGAGCATAGGGATAATGAGGAAGAGGCCAATAATCACCCCCAAAAAGCCCCACAAATGATAATACACAATAATAACACCAACCAGCGTAGCCAGCCCCACCAAAAAAGCATCAGCAGCGTTAATATGGCCGTCGACATACTGCCTCTCCTTCCCTTTTTCTTTCCCCCGGGGGCGCACCAGCCAATAAGCCGAGATTTGATAGGCGGCGAAAAATGCAGGTAATAGGGCTAACCCGTGCCAGATACCAGTTTCAGAAAATTTATTTGGCTCGATCAGATTTGCAAACAACGTCGGCCAAAGCGTCAGAGCCGCTAACAACAGGATCAGCGTCGCCGCTTCAAAATGAGATGCCAGTAACCCGCGCAGCATATACGCAATAGCCTGACCCGTGTCGCGAAGCCCGGCGGGTATCAGATAACGACCATTATTCCTTAGCCACCACAGCAGCAACGAGTGATCGTCTTTCAACCCCTCCTCGACTTTCTCAGCGTCCTGTTGATCGTCATAAAGCCGCCCCACAGCACCACCAATATAACCCCCGCCAGACACTGTCGACATATAATCAAAACGGTGTAAAAGTTTATTTTTTGCCAACGCTCGCAACAAACCGAGGCTGAAAGTCGCACTGCGAATACCTCCGCCGGAAAGTGCAATAGCGCAGACAGGCGCATCTTCACTTATTCCAGCTTTTTTTCTACGCAGTTTCACCGCCAGCTCATCACACTTTATTTCTTCTTGAGGTAGCTTATTATTTTCTTGCTCGTAAACGGGGCTCATTATTATGCACTCCTTACTCACCTTGCCATAACAACAAACATAGCTTTTAGCGATGAAAAGTAAAAAATCTCGGCACAAGGTTATAAAATACCGCCAGAACAGCAAAAAACCGCCAATGAAATATTGCACAGAAAGGCAATTCAATATCTTAGATTTAGTAGCAAGATATAGATTAGCAAAGGAATAAAAAACACAAATACCGAATGACCTTCCCACTACAATTTTCCACGTTAAAAACATCGAAAAACGGTATTTTTACGCCATTTTTATCTCGACGACAGGTAAAGTTACGGCGTTTTTACAGACAGTTTTCAGGGCCACGGATAACATCATTACATCGCCAATATGGCCTCACGAGACGGATGCCTCATGTGTTTATACCCTACCTTGTTTATGACTGAACCCGCGTTTTTCATTAAGCTCGGGGGCCGCCATGTATTCTAATATTATTGGTTTCAACCCTCTGCTGGCGGATATTCCCGCCTCGCGGTCGCGCTCGTTTCGCAAAGAAGTCGAACAGTATTTACAGCGCTATCCGCAGACCGAACACGTCGATATTTATCTCAACGATCTGAATGGCCAGTTTCGCGGCAAGCGGCTGCCGGTTGCCGAACTGTTCTCGCTGGATAAGGGCTGCTATTTCCCGTTGTCGATTTACGCCATGGATCTCGGCGGGCGGGTGATCGAAGAAAGCGGGCTGGGCCAGCAGGCGGGCGAACCGGATCGCTTGTGCCTGCCGGTACCCGGTACGCTGCGGCCCTGTGCCCGCGATCCGCAACGCCATGCTCAACTGCTGCTGACGATGCAAAATGCCGATGGCGACGCCTGTGAGCTGGAACCGCGCGTGGTGCTGCAACAGGTGCTCGCGCGCTTGCATGCCAAAGGCTATTACCCGGTGGTGGCGGCCGAGCTGGAGTTTTATCTGCACGATCCGCAGCAACAGCCCGCCGGGGCCAACCCCTGTCCAACGCAGAGTTTTTCTGTCGATGCCCCGGAGCGCCACCATGCGCTGCTCAATGAGATTGAGCAGCAGGCCCGGCTGCAGGTGCTGCCGCTGACGGGGATCGTGGCCGAGGCCGCCTCCGGCCAGTATGAGTTGAACCTGCACCACAGTGCGCGGGTGCTGGAAGCCTGTGACCAGGTGCTGGCCCTGAAACGGCTGACGCGCCAGATGGCGGAAAAACACCACCAGCACGCCTGCTTTATGGCCAAGCCCTGCGCGCAGGCCGCCGGCAGCGGTCTGCATTTTCATATCAGCCTGCAGGATGAACAGGGCCACAACCTGTTGGCCGGCACACCGGGTGAACTGAGCGCCACCATGACGCAGGCGATCGCCGGGATGCTGGCGCTGATGCCGGCCTCGATGGCGATATTCGCGCCGAACATCAATGCGTTCCGCCGTTTCCGCCCAGGCATGCACGTGCCGCTGCGCGCCTCCTGGGGCCACAACAACCGCACGGTGGCGCTGCGTCTGCCCTGCGCCGACAGCGCCAACCAGCGGATCGAATACCGGTTGGCCGGCGCCGACGCCAACCCTTATCTGGCGGTGGCGGCGATGCTGAGCGGCATGCTGTACGGGCTGGAGCACGCACTGCCGCTGCCCCCGGCGGCCTGCGGCAACGGGTATGAAAACGACGACGCGGCGGCGCTGCCGCTGAACCAGCAAGAAGCGCTAACGCTGTTCCGGCAAAGCCTGCCGCTGCGCGAAACGCTCGGCCCGGCGTTTACCGCGCTGTGGCACACCTGCAAAACCGCCGAATTGCGCCGTTTCGAAGAACAGGTCACCGAGGCGGAAATAAGCTGGATGCTGTAACGCCGTGGTTTCGTCACGGTGACGACCTTATTTATTGGCAATGCACAGAGGACGACGATGAAGCATCAACCTCGGTCGGTAGTAGCCGACAATAATAATCAGCCGAACGCAGTAAATGATGGGCCGCTCTTCTCCTGGCATAAAGGTGCCTTGACGATCAGCACCGATCGCCGGCTATTAGACATCGATTTTATTCATCACTTTCTCCGTCATTCGCACTGGGCGCAGGGGATCGACCGCGCCACGCTGGAGAGCGCCATTCGCCACAGTCTGTGCTTCGGCCTGTATCGAAAGAAACGCCAGATCGGTTTTGCCCGGGTGGTGACGGACCACGCCACCTTCGCCTGGTTGAGCGACGTGTTTATCACTGCCGAATACCGCGGCAACGGGCTGGGGCAATGGCTGATGCACAGTTGCCTGGAACATCCGCTCATGAGCGGGCTGCACCGCATCATGCTCTACGCCAGCCAGGCGCCGTGGCTGTACGCCAAGGTGGGCTATGAACCGGTCAACCAGCCAGACAGGGTGTGGACCATCACGCAGCCCGCGATTGATCAACCCTGCGGCGCACTCAATATCCCCCAGTCTGTGCACTGAGTAAGGAAAACACCATGTCCCGTTTGGTTTTGATCTCGAATAAGCAGTGTGACAGCAAGGATCTGGCCTGCGCCACGCAGGCCCTTTCGCCCGACGGCGCGAATGAGGCGGATCGGGGATTGTGGCTGGGCTGGAACGGCGACGTGCAGAACTTTGGCGAGCGCCCGGTCTGCTATCGGCACAATGCCGGCTATGAACAGGTGACTTTCCCGCTGTCTGTCGATGAGTTTTGCCGCCACTATCAGGGCTATTATCACGATGGGCTGTGGCCGGTGTTCCACAACCAGCCGGAGAAAGCGCATTTCACGCCGGAGAATTACCGGGCTTACCGGCAGCTCAACCTGCATTTCGCCGACATCGCCTGCGAGTATGTTTGCCCAAGCGACATCATCTGCATCGATGATTACCAGTTGCTGCCCTGCGGCCAGGCGCTGAAGGAACAAGGGTTGCTGAACCCGTGCGCGTTCTTCTTTCACCTGCCGTTCCCGTCGGCGGCGCTGCTCAGGCAGATCCCCGAGCACCGCGGGTTAATCGAGTCGCTGTTTTTCTATGATCTGATCGGTTTTCAGGCGCTCGATGACCGTAATAACTTCCTCAGCTATCTGGCCAACGAGTACCCGCTGGAGATGCTGCCCGACGACCAGTTGCAGGTTAACGGGCACATCTTCGCCACCGGCCTCTTCCCGGCCGGGATCAACGCCAGAAAGATTTACTGATTCAGGCTGCCGCCCGCTGGCGTTCCAGTTCACGCACCAGCGGGATCACTTCTCTGCCGAAGAACTCCACCTCTTCCTGGAAATGCAGAAACGCCAGCAGCATCAGGTTCACCCCGGCGTCTTTCAGCGCGATGATGCGCTCGGCGATCTGCTGCGGGGTGCCGATCAGGTTGGTTTTAAAGCCGTCGTTGTACTGCACCAGATCCTCGAAGCTGGATTTGGCCCAGTTGCCTTCGCCCTCCGGCGACGCCGCCCCGGCGTTCTTCACTTCATGCTCGAAGCCTTTCACCGCCGCCGGATTGGCGTGGTCGATGATCTCCTGCAATACCGCCTGCGCTGCTTGCTCGGTGTCGCGCGCAATGACAAAACCGTTCACCCCGACCTTCACGCGGTGATGGTTGGCCGTCGCCTTGGTCTGGAGATCGTCCACCTGCTGCTTGATGCCCTCGACGCTGTTGCCGTTGGTGAAATACCAGTCCGACACCCGCGCCGCCATGTCGCGCGCTGCCCGTGAGCTGCCGCCCTGGAAAATCTCCGGCAGCGGATCCAGCGGTTTGGGTTTGAGCGAGTAGTCGCGATAGCGATAAAAATCGCCGGCGAAGGTGAAGCTGGGCTCGGTCCAGATGCCGCGCAGGCAGCGGATAAACTCTTCCGAACGCAGGTAGCGCTCCTCGTGATCCAGCCAGGGCTCGCCGATGGCCTTGAACTCGCCGCGGAACCAGCCGCTGACGATATTGACCGCAATGCGCGCATCGGACAGGTGGCTGATGGTGGCGATCTGCTTGGCTGCCAGCGTGGGGTTCCACGGCCCCGGCAGCAGCGCGGCGATCACCTTGAGCCTTGAGGTGGAATCCAGCAGCGCCTGCGAGAACGCTACCGATTCATGCTGATTATCCGCCCCGTAACCGGCGGTGAAGCGGATTTGGGTCAGCGCGTAGTCAAAACCGGCGCGCTCGGCGATTTGCGCCAGCTTGCGGTTGTAGCCGATATCCCAGCCGGTACGCTGCGGGATGTTGCTGATCACCAGCCCACCGGACACGTTCGGCACCCAGTAGGCAAACTGGATGGGCTGCTGCTCGTTCGATTTGGACATGCTTCCTCTCCCTTTTTCTGAATGTCGGTGCCGTTATGCGGCGTTTATATAACCATTATTGATTTATAGATATTGAATAACGCAATTTGGTTATAAACCGATTAGCAGGATGCGTGCCAAGGCTTGTGGCACGGGATGTGGTTGAAAAATTTGGTAATCCAGATTCGTAAGCCCATCGCTGACTGCTGCATTGGCAGCAGCGGCTGTCGGGTAAGTGTTGCCCATGCAGCAGGTTTGCCGACACGCCCCCCAACCGCTCACCTGCCCATTTCAACCGTTCACCCAGCGCAGGGAACCGCTGACTGAAATTCACATGTCTTCCCTTTCCCTAACCCGCAATGATGAGCTGTTGCCAAACCTACGGCTCCACCGTTATTCGCACCCGGGCCACGCGCCTGAAACATCTTATAAGCGGATTAACTCACTCATTTTTTTGCAGATTAGAATATTAAGGACACCTCATGAACCGAGAGGGGATTTTAAAACACATTCCGTGGATGCTACTGGGGATACTCGGTGCTTCCTGCCTGGGCGTGGTGGCGCTGCGCCGTGGCGAAAACATCAGTGCGCTGTGGATCATCGTCGCGTCGGTGGCGGTGTATCTGGTGGCGTACCGGTATTACAGCCTGTATATCGCCACCAAGGTGATGAAGCTGGACGCCTTCCGCGCCACCCCGGCGGTGGTCAACAACGACGGCCTGAACTACGTGCCGACCAACAAGAACGTGCTGTTCGGCCACCACTTCGCCGCCATTGCCGGCGCAGGCCCGCTGGTCGGCCCGGTGCTGGCGGCGCAGGTCGGTTACTTGCCCGGCACACTGTGGCTGCTGGGTGGCGTGGTGCTGGCGGGGGCGGTGCAGGACTTTATGGTGCTGTTCATCTCCTCGCGCCGCAACGGCGCTTCGCTCGGCGAGATCATCAAAAAGGAAATGGGCCCGGTGCCGGGCACCATCGCGCTGTTCGGCTGCTTCCTGATCATGATCATCATCCTGGCGGTGCTGGCCCTGATCGTGGTGAAAGCCCTGGCGGAAAGCCCGTGGGGCGTGTTCACCGTCTGCGCCACCGTGCCGATCGCGCTGTTTATGGGCATTTACATGCGCTTCCTGCGCCCCGGCCGGGTGGGTGAAGTGTCGGTGATTGGCATTGTGCTGCTGGTGGCGTCCATCTGGTTCGGCGGCGTTATCGCCCAGGACCCGTACTGGGGCCCGGCGCTGACCTTTAAAGACACCACCATCACCTTCACGCTGATTGGCTATGCGTTCGTCTCCGCCTTGCTGCCGGTGTGGCTGATCCTGGCGCCGCGCGATTATCTGGCCACCTTCCTGAAGATTGGCGTGATTGTCGGGCTGGCGATTGGCATCGTGATCCTCAACCCTGAGCTGAAAATGCCGGCGGTGACGCAGTTTGTCGACGGCACCGGCCCGGTGTGGAAAGGCTCGGTGTTCCCGTTCCTGTTCATCACCATCGCCTGCGGCGCGGTTTCCGGCTTCCATGCGTTGATCGCATCCGGCACCACGCCGAAGCTGCTGGCCAATGAAAAAGACGCGCGCTTTATCGGTTACGGCGCGATGCTGATGGAATCCTTCGTCGCCATCATGGCGCTGGTGGCGGCTTCGATCATCGAACCGGGCCTGTACTTCGCCATGAACACTCCACCGGCGGCATTGGGCATCACCATGCCGGACCTGCACCGTTTGGGCACCGAAGACGCGCCGATGATCATGGCGTCGCTCAAAGACGTGACCGCCCACGCGGCGGCGACCGTCAGTTCCTGGGGCTTCGTCATCAGCCCGGAACAGATCCTGCAAACCGCCAAGGACATCGGGGAGCCTTCGGTGCTGAACCGCGCCGGTGGCGCGCCAACGCTGGCGGTGGGCATCGCCCACGTGTTCCACCAGATCATCCCTGGCGCCAATATGGGCTTCTGGTATCACTTCGGCATTCTGTTCGAAGCGCTGTTTATCCTGACCGCGTTGGACGCCGGCACCCGTTCCGGCCGCTTTATGCTGCAGGACTTGCTGGGCAACTTTGCGCCCTTCCTGAAAAAAACCGACTCGTTGGTGGCCGGTATCGTCGGCACCGCCGGTTGCGTGGGGCTGTGGGGCTACCTGCTGTACCAAGGGGTGGTCGATCCGCTCGGCGGCGTGAAGAGCCTGTGGCCGCTGTTCGGCATCTCCAACCAGATGCTGGCGGCCGTGGCGCTGGTGTTGGGCACCGTGGTGCTGATCAAGATGAAGCGCACCCAATACATTTGGGTCACCGTGCTGCCGGCGGTGTGGCTGCTGATCTGCACCACCTATGCGCTGGGCCTGAAGCTGTTTAGCGACAACCCGCAGCTGGAAGGCTTCTTCTTCCAGGCCGGCGAGTACAAACGCAAAATCGCCGAGGGCGGCGCCGAGCTGAGCGCCCAACAGGTGGCGAACATGCAGCATATCGTGGTGAACAACTACACCAACGCCGGGCTGAGCATTCTGTTCCTGCTGGTGGTGTACAGCATCATCTTCTACGGGGTGAAAACCGCGATGGCGGCGTATAAAAACCCGAACCGCAGCGACCAGGAAACGCCGTACGTGCCGGTGCCCGAAGAAGCGCCATCCCACGGCGTAACTGAGGGGGACGTCAAAGTTTCGCCGCAGCACTGATGGTGATTTAACGGATACCCTGCATAATGAAAGCTAAGTAGTACCCAATGGATTTCGAGCCGCAACAAGGCGGCAAATGAGCGCCCCCCAGGAGCTTACACAAGTAAGTGACTGGGGTTCGTGAGTGCAGCCAACACCGCTGCGGCTCGAAAGACGACGGGTACGCAGGGTAATTTTTTGGGAGAAGGCCATGTTCGGAAATCTCGGCCAGGCGGGGAAATATCTCGGGCAGGCGGCGCGCATGTTGGTGGGCGTGCCTGACTACGATACCTACGTCCAGCACATGAAAGACAACCACCCGGACAAGCCGGTGATGACCTATAAAGAGTTTTTCCGCGAACGCCAGCAGGCCCGCTACGGCGGCGACGGCAAAGGCGGCATGCGCTGCTGCTGATTTGAGTCAATAAGGACCCGACATGAAACCCATCGCCGTCACCATTTTGACCGGCTTTTTGGGCGCAGGCAAAACCACCCTGCTGCGCCATATTCTGAACGCCGACCACGGCTACAAGATTGCGGTTATCGAAAACGAGTTCGGCGAAGTGCCGATCGACAGCGCGCTGATTGGCGACCGCGCCAGCCGCATCACCACCCTGAGCAACGGCTGCATCTGCTGCAGCAAAGCCAACGAACTGGCCGACGCGCTGCTGGATCTGCTGGACGGCGTAGACAGCGGCCAGTTGGCATTCGACCGGCTAATCATCGAATGCACCGGCATGGCCGACCCCGGCCCGATCACCCAGACCTTTTTCTCGCATGAGCTCATTTGCGAACGCTTCCTGCTGGACGGCATCATCACGCTGGTGGACGCCGCGCATGCCGATCAACAACTGAACCAGTTCAGCATCGCGCAGGCGCAGGTGGGCTACGCCGACCGCATTCTGCTGAGCAAAACCGACGTAGCGCCGGACTGCGAGGCGCTGACCCAACGCCTGCAGCTGATGAACGCCCGCGCGCCGGTTTACACCGTGACGCACGGCGATATCGACCTGAGCCTGCTGTTCGGCATCGAAGGCTTTACGCTCAACGACAGGCTGAACCTGACGCCGCCCGCCCCGCTGTTCCGCCGCATTCCGCAGCCGCAGAACAACATTCGGTCGATCGTGGTGTACCACGACCAGCCGCTGGAACTGATGCAGATTTCCGAAGTGATGGAAGGCCTGCTGCTGGAATACGCCGACAGCCTGCTACGCTACAAGGGCATTTTGTCGATCAGGGATGAACCGCGCCGGCTGCTGTTCCAGGGCGTGCAACGGCTGTATAACGCCGACTGGGACCGCGAGTGGCTGCCCGAGGAAGAGCGCCGCAGTACGCTGGTGTTTATTGGCGTGGATTTGCCGGAGGAGGAGATTCGGGGACGGTTTGCCGACCTGGCATAACCTTAAGTTCACCAGGCTGCGCCTTACCCCTTCTGCAAATGCGGCCCCGCCGCCACCGAGTCGCGCAGGATCAGGCTCGCCGGGAAGGTCGGGCGTTTGCTCAGCTCGCCGCCGTCCAGCATCGACACCAGGCGGTTGATGGTTTCCTTAATCATCTCGGTTACCGGCATTTTCATGCTGGAGAGCGAGGGAATGGTGTAAGGCGCCAGCGGGATATCGTCGAACCCTATCACCGACACGGCGGACGGCACCGGGATTTGGCATTCCGCCAGCCGCTTCATGGCGCCGATGGCCATTTCGTCGTTGCTGGCGACGATGGCGCTGAACGCGTGGCCGCCGGCCAGCAGCGCATCGACCGCCGCCATGCCGCTTTGCGCATTCCACTTGCCTTCGACAATCAACGCGTTGTTGACCTCAATGCCCTGCTCCGCCAACGCGGCTTTGTAGCCGGAGAGCCGCTCCAGCCCGGTGGGCGAATCCAGCGAGCCGGTGATGAACGCGATATCGCGATGCCCCAGTTGGATGAGGTGTGCCACCGCAGCAGCACTGGTGGCGTGCTGATCGCTGAAGATGCAGTAGCTGTCGTTCAGCCTTAAGCGACGGTTGATGACCAGGATCGGCTGTTTGTGTTGGGAGATGATCTCGTCCATTTGCGCGATAGAGAGAAAACGCGGGTAGATGATCACCCCGTCGCAGCGCAGATCCAGCAGGAATTGAATGGCGGCCTTTTCTTCTTCTGCGGTGTGCTTGCCGTCCGCCAGGATCAGCTGACGGCCGTTTTCTTCCATGATGCGGGCGGACTGAGACATCAGCTCGCTGAAGTAGTTACCGCTGTACAGCGTGTTGGTGACCACCAGCCCGATGGTCTGAGTGGTTTTCGTCGCCAGATTGCGTGCCAGCAGGTTGGGCCGATAACCCGTCTCGGCGATGGCTTTATCCACCAGCTCGCGCTTCTCCGGGCTGACATAGCCGCTGCCGGACAACACGCGGGATACCGTCGCCTTAGAAACGCCGGCCTTTTTAGCCACCTCAAGTATTGTTGCCATCTGTGCGCCGTCAAAATCCATTGGATGAGCGCAGTCTACCCAAGACGCCCCCCGTTTGAAATGTTTTCACGCCCGCCGGTGCGAGCGCTCCTGATCTAAAAGTGACCAGCTTCACGAAACGAAAAACCAAAAAATCATAATTCTTGCCAACGATAAAATACACCTTCATGATTTTGTGAAACCGGTTTCTTATGGGCGTTTCATTGAGATGGAACGGCGGATCGCCCAGGCAGTAAAAATTCGCCTTTGGGCAATCCGAATTCATATCTTAAGAGACGATATTTCATGCCGAAGAACTACACAGAGATCTCGCAGGCAATCGTGAATGCGGTGGGCGGCCCCGGCAACATCGACGCCGTGACGCACTGCATGACCCGCCTGAGATTCGTTGTTAAAGACAAGGCGCTGATCGACATCCCCGCGCTCAAAGCGATTAATGGCGTGCTGGGCGTGGTGCACAGCGGCGAGCAGTGCCAGGTGATCATCGGCAACGAGGTATCGAAAGCCTACCAGGCGGTGCTGGCACTCGGCCTGCCGGGTAACACTCCTGCCGCCGCGCCCGCAAAACGCAAAATCACCCTGAAAGGCATCGGCGCCGGCATTCTCGATGCGCTGGTGGGCACCATGTCGCCGTTGATCCCCGCCATTATCGGCGGCTCGATGGTGAAGCTGTTGGCGATGATGCTGGATATGGCCGGCGTGTTCGAAAAAGGCTCCTCGACCCTGATCATCCTGAACGTGATCGGCGACGGCGCGTTCTTCTTCCTGCCGGTGATGGTCGCGGCCTCTGCGGCGCTGAAGTTCAAAACCAACATGTCGCTGGCGATCGCCATTGCCGGCGTGCTGCTGCACCCCAACTTTATCGATCTGATGGCCAAAGCGGCGCAGGGCCAGGCCGTGGAGTTCGCCTACATCCCGGTGACGGCGGTGAAATACACCTATACGGTGATCCCGGCACTGGTGATGACCTGGATCCTGTCGTATATCGAACGATGGGTTGACCACATCACCCCGGCGGTGACCAAAAACTTCCTCAAACCGATGCTGATTGTGCTGATTGCCGCGCCGATCGCGATTGTGTTTATCGGCCCGCTGGGCATCTGGATCGGCAGCGGTATTTCGGCGCTGGTGTACACCGTGCACGGCTATTTGGGCTGGCTTTCCGTCGCCATTATGGGCGCCATCTGGCCGCTGCTGGTGATGACCGGCATGCACCGCGTGTTCACCCCGACCATTATTCAGACCATCGCCGAAACCGGCAAAGAAGGCATGGTGATGCCTTCGGAGATCGGCGCCAACCTGTCGCTCGGCGGCTCTTCGCTGGCCGTGGCGTTTAAAACCAAGAACCGCGAACTGCGCCAGACCGCGCTGGCCGCTGCTGCCTCCGCCATTGTGGCGGGGATTTCCGAACCGGCGCTGTATGGCGTGGCGGTGCGGCTTAAACGGCCGTTAATCGCCAGCCTGATCAGCGGCTTTGTCTGCGGTGCCGTCGCCGGTATCGGCGGGCTGGCCAGCCATTCGATGGCCTCGCCCGGCCTGTTCACCAGCGTGCAGTTTTTTGACCCGACGAACCCGATGAGCATTGTCTGGGTGGGCGGCGTAATGCTGCTTTCCGTGGTGCTGTCGTTTGTGCTCACGCTGGTCTTGGGGTTCGAAGACATTCCGGAAAGCGAAGCAACCAGCCCGGCGGCCACTGCGCCTACGGCGAATACCGCTAACGCGACCCATTGAGAAAATTGAGGATTTCATGTCTGATTCAACATTCCCGCAAGGGTTTTTATGGGGAGGTGCCTTGGCCGCCAACCAGTCTGAAGGGGGTTATCTGGAGGGCGGGAAAGGGCTGACCACGGTCGACATGATCCCGCATGGCGCCAACCGCATGCCGGTGAAGCTGGGCCTGGAGAAGCGCTTTACCCTGCGCGAAGACGAGTTTTACCCGAGCCACGACGCGATCGATTTTTACCATCGCTACCGCGACGACATCGCGCTGATGGCGGAGATGGGCTTTAGCGTATTCCGTACCTCCATCGCCTGGAGCCGGCTTTACCCGAACGGCGACGAGTTGACGCCCAACCCGCAGGGCATTGCGTTCTACCGCGCGCTGTTTGAGGAGTGCCGCAAATACGGCATCGAGCCGCTGGTCACCCTGTGCCATTTCGACGTGCCGATGCACCTGGTGACCGAATACGGCTCCTGGCGCAACCGCAAGATGGTGGAGTTTTTCACCCGTTATGCCCGCACCTGCTTCGAAGCCTTCGACGGGTTGGTGAAATACTGGCTCACCTTCAATGAGATCAACATTCTGCTGCACAGCCCGTTCTCCGGCGCCGGGCTGGTGTTCGAAGCCGACGAAAACCCCGAGCAGGTAAAATACCAGGCCGCGCACCACGAACTGGTGGCCAGCGCGCTGGCGACCCGCATCGCGCATGAGGTGAACCCCGCCAACCAGGTGGGCTGCATGCTGGCGGGCGGCAATTTCTATCCGTGGTCCAGCAAGCCGGAAGACGTGTGGGCCGCGCTGGAGAAAGACCGCGAGAACCTGTTCTTTATCGACGTGCAGGCCCGCGGCGCTTACCCCTCTTACTCCGCCAGGGTGTTCCGCGAAAAAGGCGTTAGCATCGCGATGGAGGAAGGCGACACCGAGATCCTGAAGAACACGGTCGATTTCGTCTCCTTTAGTTATTACGCCTCGCGCTGCGCCTCTGCCGATATGAACGACAACAACAGCAGCGCCGCCAACGTGGTGAAATCGCTGGCGAACCCGCACGTGCCGCGCAGCGACTGGGGCTGGGGCATCGACCCGCTGGGTTTGCGCATCACCATGAACATGATGTACGACCGCTACCAAAAACCGCTGTTCCTGGTGGAAAACGGCCTGGGCGCACACGACGAGTTCAATGCCGCAGGCGAGATTGAGGACGATTACCGCATCAGCTACCTGCGGGAGCACATCCGCGCCATGGCCGACGCCATCGCCGACGGCGTGCCGGTGATCGGCTACACCACCTGGGGCTGCATTGACCTGGTGGCAGCCTCGACCGGGGAAATGAGCAAACGCTACGGCTTTGTTTACGTCGACCGCGACGACCACGGCAACGGCACCCTCGCCCGCACGCGCAAAAAATCCTTCTGGTGGTATAAGAAGGTGATTGCGAGCAATGGGGCG
This sequence comes from Serratia plymuthica NBRC 102599, assembly GCF_001590925.1. Taxonomy (GTDB): domain Bacteria; phylum Pseudomonadota; class Gammaproteobacteria; order Enterobacterales; family Enterobacteriaceae; genus Serratia; species Serratia plymuthica. The sequence goes on along the minus strand of NZ_BCTU01000027.1, from coordinate 23,629 downwards.
GATTTGGGGTGATGGGTTTGTAAGTTCATTGAATAAGGCTGCAGATTTGCAGCCTTATTGATTTGATGGGGAGTTGGCTCTAGTGTTTTGAGGTAGTATGACCGCTCAACCTTGGCGCAGATTACGTCGTAAGCTCAGACTCACCCCTTCTGCTGCTGGATCATTTCTTTGAGTTCATCAATAGAGAGGGTTCTATCTTTTTTACGATGGATGATGCTGTGGCAATTAGCGCAGACCGGCACCAAATCTGTAGCTGGATTAACGGGTTTCTCACCGCCAAGCTCCGAGACCGGCAACAAATGATGGATGTGGATAAATCCCTCTGCATACTCACCATAAAATGCCTTGAAGTTGAAACCGCAGACGCAACATGTAGTGCCATGTAATTTCACTGCTTGGTTCTTTAACAGCGGCTTACGTTCGTACTTGGTCGTGAAGTAGCTGATTTTTGCACCTTCAAAATGGGTTGCTTCCGACTCAAAACTGTCGTTGTAATCCCCTTCCTCTTCCACTGCCTTCTCTTCCGGCATTACTACTGCACTAAGCTCTGCATGCTCTACTATCGTGTTAAATATTTCTTCGGTTATGGGGCGTACGCCATCGTACCAATAGTTTGATTCGCGATTAGAAGGAATCGACTCAAAGTAGCTTTCACCCTTCTTTGCCAACACAGCCTCAGTGAAGGGCTGAAAGTCAGTCACCACAGCATACAAATCGCCACGTTTTGCTTTGGGGTCCGGATAGACACTATCAATGGTAGCTATCGCAAAATAATGTGGTTTATCAGAAAGCCGCAGCGGCCGATAACTCCTATCCTTAATCTGGCCTTTGTAGTAGACCACGCGAGTTCCAGGTGTGAGCATTTTTGCGTAACGCTTAGGGATGTGATACTCCACGCCGGGCTTATCATTCCATTTGGATTTGTCCATCTCTGCAATTACGGCATACAACATACGAATACTCACAGCAAAAAAATAATTTTAGTGAATATATCGTAACCTATCGACATTGCAAATGTTTCAACGGGTTTCCATTGATTAAGATATTGAGACCATAAGTAAATGGGGTATATAAATTAATTGCTGCGATCTCTATTCCAATATTGGCAGTAACTACCTGTAAATTTAGACAGGCTATTTTATCGCCAATGGCACAACGATATAATTTTCCTCGCTGCGACAAAATTCGTAGCCGGAGTTAGCGTTCCGAACACATACACTAAGCAGCATTATGTATATAATGCTGGGACCTTGAACATCCAGAATTATGGTGGCCCAGGCGGAGGCTTCGCAAGAAGCGCCGGTTTCCTTAGTGTCCGGTAACGCTAACTCCGTTTGGGCTACCACCATGGGTTTAGCGTCTCATGTGGTAGCAGCGCACCACACTAAGGAGAACAGGCACATGGAAAACACTTTCACATCAGAGCCCACCACTAACACCATCACTCTCTATCGCGAACTCTTCAGCCAACTCAATCTCAGCAAATACAATTCTTCACAGCTCTTAGATTTAGCCGCACTCTCCGCCGAACAGGCCGAAGGGTTATGTCATGGCTTGATGCTGTGCGGTGACCTTATGCAAAACAACCCGCGCCCCGATGACACTCAGTGGGAACAGCTGAATCACTACCTCAATGCAACTGCTCACTTGCTCCCAGCCTTGTGTAATCTTTACGGCCTCGCTCTTAGGGAAATGGAGTATCAGGGGGTTGTCGGTTAAACATTGGTTGAGACCGTACTACATGGGCGAGACCGCTGTAGTTTCGCCCTTATGCCCTCTTGCAAAAACCATAGAACTGACATATCACGATAAATACATTAATTAAGGGAGGTTGGGCTAGCCCCGCATTAACTAGGAGATGCATCAAAATATCAGGGGCAATTTTTATATATTTACTTCTCACCAAGCTCAATTTTCATGCTGAGATCAAGTTCGACGGTTTCAATAATGTGATTATATTCTTCAATAATTCTATGGAGCGTAGCTTTGCGTCCAGCTGCATTGAACTTGCCAAGCTCGATCACATTGGAGGCCAAAAATTGTTCAAATTCTAGAATGTCAACACGACCGTCATATGCACCATTTCTCGAGTTTTCAAGCATAGCCTCTAATACTAACGCCCCCTTAGACGATGTGATTACGAGTGGTTTATATCCACCATCCAGGTTTATAATACATTTAGCAAGCAGGGCTTCGCTGGGCATATTGGTGACATGAATACTCATATCCTCGAAATCAAAATCACCGCTACGACTAGAACCCGAGTCGTTTTGATTGGAATGATGGTGAGTAATGCATCCTTTGCCTAAAAGTACCTCTAATTTTGCACCAACCATGTGCTGCATCAGTGAACCAACAAATTTTGTCCCTGCGCCCTCATTTTGTCTATTTTGGGCCTGCAATAGTATATGACGTATCGCACGGCGAGTCCCCCATTGAGGGTCAATACTTAAGACAAACGGCTTTCGCTCAAAAAACTCTCGGGCCTTGCTGACCCAAAAGAATTCATATTCGTAGAGGTCAATATCGCCGTTTATTTTCTGTTGTTGATTCAATAGATCAATATAATCAATCATCAGTTGCATGCTACCGCGACTCGTCCTGCCCCCTTCACTCGCCAATACCCGCGTTATTCCATACTCATTCAGAATTTTTTGGGTTGCGGCTCCCCCTAGCCCTTTCACTTGGCCTTGTTTACCAGTCTTCCAATCATTATTGTTTAATGGCCATGTAAGACTGCCCGATTTTTGCCTATCAAGAGCTTGACGGTTAATTACCAAAAGGGCTGCTATCGGTCCTTTATTACCGTTAACCGATTTAATTTCAGCAAATAATTCCAATGGTGATCCAATTGCGCTGGAAGGTAAATTCATTATGCTACCTTTTTCTCAACATCCATAGTGACACTCGAGCCGGCTAAAAGAGGCTCAAAAATAAATTTAGCAAGATAACGTACTACAGGAACTGCCACTCCATCACCTGCAATATGGTATGCATCATTGTAGTTACTTGGCAGCTTATAAGTATCAGGTAAACCCATTAACCTAGCAGCCTCTCTTGGAGACAATAAGCGGGAGCGAATTTCTTTCCCTTCAACGATCAAAATGCTTTGTCGGCTAGATCCTCCAGCAGGGGTTCGCAGGCATCCAGCAATACCATCGAAACGTACCTCTGCTCGCTGAATTTTTTCGCCTTTATCGTCTCGTCTAGTGCGCTTGTAGAGTCCGCCAACAATGCGTTTTCCAGATTTTTGGGCCTCTTGAACCTTCAAAAGGTTAGAGTCGGTCATCATTGCCAGCAATTGCTTTGTTTTTTCTGCACTGTCCCATTTTACATCTTTCGGATCATCTTCAATAAGATCAGTGAGTGTTGTTGTCCTTTCTTCGGGAACCGGTAGGTTCCACCATATCCATGATTGTTGTGCTTGTTTTGATAGCCCGTTATAAGCAGTTATCATCCGATCTGGGTGCCAAATGTTAATAGGTGCACTGGAGATCATATTGTGAGGTAACTCGATAGATGGATGTACACCCACGATGAAAACGCGAGGTCGGGATTGTGGAACAAAATGACGAGCATCAATCACCATAGCCCCAAAACGGTAGCCAGCATCAGAGAAAACAGAGCCAATAGACGCGAAGTCCTTTCCTTTGTTTGATGTCATTACGCCGTAGACATTTTCGAGCACGATAACTTGCGGTGCTCGTTTTTCGCTAATCAAATCACGCATCAGTCGCCAAAATGGCCAAAATGTGCCAGACCTAGTTTGATTGCTATCTAGTTCATGACCAATACCTTTGTAACCGCCTGCTAATGATAAGTCTTGGCAGGGGAAAGATGCCCATACTAACTCAGCTTGATCAGGTAATTGTTGGGTTGCGATTTTGTTAATATCCTCGACAAGCAGGTCTGCACCACCATTCCAGTTGTCGCGATAGGCACGGCCTTTCATTGGATTGAAGTCATTAGCAAACAGGCAGTCCCATTCAGACCCCAAACCAGCACGAGCCATACCGCCACCAGCAAAAAATTCGTAAAACCGCGGTCCCTTGCTGGCTGAGTGAGCAGAATGACAGCGCAAGCATTCATTATCACGCTTGATTTTTTCTTCGATAGCCTGGGCGATCCATGCATTCATAGTCATTTTGCCTCCGTCAGTTTGGCACAAGCGGAGGATTTCGTTATATTTATCGCCTGCGATGCGAAGACTAGTTCGATGGTTAGTAGTTATACTCATTGATATACCCTGAAATTGGCGCCAAATTTTGGCTCCTTTTTAAAGGATATCGAACCCAGAAAATCTGTCAATCCGATTCGGAGACATTCATCTAATTTGCCTTAACAAACCAAAAGCTCGACTCAAGAACATGGCGAAGAAGAACCAAAAAACTTCCAGTTTGGTATCGGAAGAAATCTCAGCATTATAATAGCTGTGACCCGAAATCGTGTACGCTCAAAGTGGTAGAGGACGTCGATAAAATCTTGCGTCAGCCCATATAGGCGAAAGCAGCCACCGAAAACAACCTGTTACAAGCGCAACTACGCATTGCACTAGACCCATCCAAGCGTCGTGCCAGTCAGCGGCAGTATTTACCCTTATTCTCCAGGAAACCTAGCTAACCTGTTTCAAATTGGGCGTGCATATATGGTGAGTATGATTTTTCATACAGGAAAATGTACTTCTTACCTCCTGTCCTTCTGTGTTGACTCATTCTACGCCAGCCTTACAACTGCGTGAAAAACGACAAATGACGAGGAAGGCATAGCTGCCTTGCTAGAACTTAGCGAACAGGCAAACAGCCACTTGTTGCAGATACAGGAAGGCCGTGTTTATCAGCCGTGACTGTCCAAGCACACGCTTTTGATGTGATAGCAAAAATCTAAATGGCAGATATAAAAAAGACACCTAACACGGGTGTCTTGATTTTTACGCCATTCAATAACAAACAATCTCCCCTACCCCAGCAACCTCTCGGCCTGCCGCCGAACCCCAGAAAAAATCGCATCACTCACAGAACGGGGAAACTCGTCCGGCAGCATTGCTTCCACATTAGCGATCGCCTGCTCCGTTTGCGCTTTCAGATCAGCCATCACCTGTAGCGTTTTCTCTTCGGAATACCCCACCGCTCTCGCGGTAGAGATAAAGTGCCGAGGCAAGATCTGGCTCCAACGGTAATGGCGGCCCTTCCCAATCGCCGCCATGGCCATTTTGGTTTTCTGTGGTGCAATGCCACGGGCATGCATGAATGGGTAACCCGAGAGCACATCATAAAGTGGAGTCATTCGATAGGCCGTTTCCTGCTCAATGAACAGGCTAAAGTTTTTGGCATGCCCATCAATGGCCGCCAGCATCCAGAAGACGATTTGGCTTTTAAAGAAGGTGTCTCGATCGAGTAATGGCTGTTGAGAACCCATTAACAATTGCATCGCAGCCGCAATACCGGGCCCACCATCAGCCTCATATTTCAGCGCAGGGGCAATGCCTAACGCCTGGCAGAAATCCTCCTGCGGCAAACGAATCAACCAGCTGTTATCCCGCGCCCAACGCCGGTCAAAGCGTTCAACAATCAGAACCTTTTGTTCACCAAAACGCGCCAACTCAGCCTGCGCTACCGGCAGGCCAAACTGTTCTGCAATGCGCAAACATAACCACTCGTTCTCACAGCTTTCGCTGAGATCCAGATTGTTATGCGCGATATGCCCAATGGGCAGTTTTATAATGTGGCTGGTTGGCGTACTCCCCTGTGGCCGATACCACTGATTGCCGAACCAAAGCAGCGCGGTCTTTTCCTGCGCACCCGCCAGAGAGATCCGGAAATCATCCGTACCCGCCACCATGCCCAACGGCGCCTCGCGGTACCCCAGCAGAAGTTGCTCTATTTCTTCGTCACTCACAGGCACGGCGTTCACTTGCTTTACCGGGGCCATATCGGCATGTTCAGGGTAAAGCTGGATCGCCCCCACGCAGTCGCTGCCAATGCTGGAAAGCAGATCAAAAGGCTGTTTGGTTGCCGTTCTAAAACGCGCCTGTAGGCGGCTGCGAATAAACTCGCTGTCCGGCAACAGGTTGTCGAAAAAGTTATACACCACGTCACCGCGAAACGGTTCTGGTTGTAGCGGCAGGGATAACGATATGGCGCGCGCACCGGCTTGTGCCAGCCACTCCTCGTGGTAAACAAACGACATCGCGCCGCCCGCATGCTTTTCCAGCGTCCCTACAACAGTACCATTCAGCGCCACACGTAGCTTGTCCACCCTCACCACTCCTGATCCCAGGTTTTGGGATCGACCGGCTTGCCGCGCGGAGTCACTTGTAGCTCTAAATCCAGCGCAGCAAGCAGTTTGAATAACGTCTCCAGCCGCGTGCCGTCCGGGTTGTTTTCAAACGCGGAAACCGTGGCCTGCTTTAACCCAATGCTGTCAGCAGTTTTGCTTTGGCTTTGGTTACGCTTTTTACGTTCATTACGTAGCGCATGCGCCAACATCTTTGCCGAGGTGATTTTCATTTTATCCTCCCAAGCGGATGAAATGAGTATTATCCCCTATAACGGATAAAGCAAATATTATCCTCTAGAGAGGATAGAAACGGCAGTATCCTCTACCGCGGATAAATTGGCGTAACGTATTGAATGTAGATAAATAAAAATGGGGATGAGCAAAAATCACCTTGAGACGGATTCTTGCTCGTACGATAACTAATGGCACGCTTTAGCTATAGGGTGGGCTTATCCACGAGTTCAGGTTCGCTACACGCGTCTTCAAACTGCTTCCCCAGTACATCTTTCAAAAGATGACATTCTTTACGCGTTGGCACCATTTCCCAAAACGAGCCGAACATAACAATAAGAATTATTGCCATCGTATAAATCAAGATATGCTTCCATAATACTAACGCATCACCCAAATAGATAGAAATGAAAAAGAACAAAAAAGCAAGAGCAATATACTGCAATGCAAAAACAGCAAAAATAGCACACTCAATCCAATACATAGCACCCTGTTTAAAAATCAGAACCCCGTCATTATTTTCTATCCAAAGGCGATATTTTTTAAAAAAAGAAGGCGATATTATATCGCTATTCTTATCTGACAATTTAAAAATCAAGTTTTGTGTGGCAACATCACTAACGCCACACACACGGTATCTAACTATTTTATTTATTTCTATATTAATGCACCTGGCCTCAATACTATCCTTATCTAAGAAACGATATAGGCACTTTAGTTCGCCCAATCGACTATTTTTAATCCCCTTCATAAAACCGACAATCGTTTTAATTCTTAAGAAAACAACAAGTAAAAGAACTGAAGAAATAAAAGTGAAAAACACCTGCCATTGCGATAACTCTCCACTGGACTGCAATCCCCCCAACAACTCTAAAAAAGGACTAACCACATCATTAATTAACCCCATCGCAAACTCCTTTTATATTAATATATCACTGATTTAATTATATAAATTCACGCTACTAATACCACCCTAACATAACCTCCTCCCCACTCTTCCAAACAATAAAATCCGTCATATAAGTATGCAGTGGTGTTCTAACGCTAATGCTATATCCTCCTCCAGGAACAAAATTAAAATCACCAATATCGGGAATACACTTACCGGCCTCAATCTTTATAGGGTTATTAACGTATGACTTTTCGTAGACATAGCTATCGTTACCATCATTCCATATACTAACCTTTAAAATAGACTCATCTTTCCGTAAGTCATTCTCACCTACAAACACGCAAATTTTATTTCCTGCAACCGTCGCCTGAGCTGGCTCCCAATAGACTCTATCCCCCATAGGGCATCCTGAGATAAAAAATGGGAGTACTAATAAAAAACATTTCTTCATAAAACGTCCTTGTAATCGTCAAAATGAATAAAATCCATGACTGAAAAAACTTATCTAACAATCACAGGCATCTAGTTCGTAGGAGTCACTTCAATTACCCCATTATCATTGCGCACACCAAACCCAGCCCCAAACACTCGAGCAGCAGGCTCAATACCCTTACGTCGTTTATCCTGCGAAAGCAAAGTCACCGAAACCCCGTAAGACTTCCCGTCTTCGAATTTGTAGTTAAAGTCAGGAATGCATTTATCCGATGCCACTGCAGGCATCTTGTTATCAGTGAAATTCTTGCCAAAGATATGAGTGGCATTGCCGAGCTCCTCGATAATAACGCCAGATAGCCGTTCATCCCCTTCGGGTTGGACTAGCACACAGACTTTATTATCAAGAGTCGTGACGCTGGCCACGTAGTTCTTCGGCCTTGGATCCTTCATATGCATACAGCCAGAAAGAAAAAAAGCAGAAGTCAATAAAACAATAATTCGCATCATCCCCTCGTTGAAATCTAATCCGCCTTCAACCCAATATTTTCGCCCTTTGCCCCTACGATAAAGCTGGAACGATATGAGTTCAGAGGTGTTCTAACCAGAACCGTGTATCCTTCGCCGGCGATAAAATTAAACTCGCCGATGCCTGGGACACACTTCCCGGCCTCCAACGCCAGCGGGCTGTAGGCGTATGACTTTTCGTAAACGTAGTCATCACCACCATGTTTCCAGACGGCTATCTTTAAAATAGATCCATCTCTTACTATTTCATTTTCATCAAAAAAAACGCAAACTTTGCCATCTACAACCTTACTCTGCGCTGGGTATAAGTTGAATCTATCCCCCATGGGGCAACCTGAAAGAAAAAGAGGCAGAAGAAGTAATAAGTATTTACTCATAATGGCAGCGCTGCACTTCCGAGTATTGGTTAAAATTTTGACAATGTACTTCTGTCCACTATCCCTATGTAATTCCTATTTGGCAAACCGAAGCCCCCCACAATTATCGCCCCCTCAAAAACTGTAGGCTTTTAATATTTCCTTCTCGAGAAAATAATCTGCATCAGCATCTTGTTGAAATCTAATCCGGCTTCAACATGATTTCCTGTCCTTTTTTCCACACGATAAACCTGGCTTCATAAGGATGCAAAGGTGTACTGACAATAACGCTATATCCTTCACCAGGGATAAAATTATACTCATCGATGCCTGGCACACACATCTCGGGTTCCAACGCTACAGGCGTGTTAGCATATGATTTTTCATAGACATAATTATCATTGCCATATCTCCATATACCTACTTTCAGAATAGACTCTTCTCTTACCATGTCATTTTTATCGACAAAAACGCAGATTTTATTACCTATAGCCTTCGCTTTTGCTGGGTGTAAGTTAACCTTATCCCCCATTGGACAACCAGAGATAAAAAGGGGAAGAAGGAACAAGAAAAATTTTTTCATAGTGGTAGCCCTGCACTTCTGATTATTGGTTGAAATTTTGACAATGTACTGCTGTCTACTATCCCTGCGTAATTCCTACCGTATAACCTGATGAAGTCGCTGATACCAAACGTCTTGAGATAAAAATAATCTGCAATTATCGATGCTTGCTGTTCCATACTGTAGTGGCTCAGCAATTGTTTATCGAGCCGATATTGATAGTTCACCGCCCAACTGAGAAGCCCTCGGGTACGCACCCACATGCCTCTTTGATGCTGCCAAACATGTGCCATCTCATGAATAAAAAGGTGCTGCGCCAAATGCTGCACCGTAAAGTCATCGCGATACAAAGCCTTACGAAAGTATAACTCTCCATTAGGACTCATCGCGGTAAGCTGATTCTGCAACCCAAACGGCAGATAGCTGTCACAGTGAACCAGCACGCTGTTATAGAAAATCGAGTTGCCAAACACCGAACGTGCCAGATTAACTTCGCCAAGCGTTAACGCCCGCGTTATCCCTTCTTGTTGCTGTTCCATCCTGGAACTCCCCGATCAAAAGAAGAAGAGATAAAACTCTTTTTTAACTCATTACGTCAATAAGATAAGCCTGAGGGAGTGATCAGAACCCCCCCAATTGGCTCCCACAACGGCAGTGTGTATGCGGGTTGAGCAGGCTGAGTTGTTTTGAAAGAAAAGTGAGGGGAATTTGTCAGGATGTGATCGCACGCACAAAAAAACCACCTTTAAGTCTGAGGGATCCCCAGAAAAAAGACAGGCATAGCGTTTTGTGATCTACTGATTGTGCTAAAAAATTCAATGAGATCACCTCTATGCCCATTTCTGCCACACTCATGGAAAAGCAGATTTTTTTTAGATTAGGAATTCTGATTTGATATTACTTTTAGTACGCTCCTGAGAAAATCATAAGCTGTCGTCTCCCACAAAGAAGGAGAAAAATCAAAGCCATATCTTTTTTCAAATTCTGTATCAAGACTATCATTATAAATATCAATAAAATTAACTATTTCATTCTTTAATTCTTGGAGATCCTTTTCATTTGCTGTCTTTTTGAAAAAATAGACAATCCCTTCGATAGCATCCTCACCATCATTGATATAATGATAGTCTTGATTGAAGTGACAACCAATTAGTTGATCTAATTGGTTAAAATCATCATCTTTTGTGGCTTTTTTCATTCTGAGGATGCCGTCAATATATAATAAGGTTTGCCATTATATCTTTCTAGTGTCTCGCCTTCTGTAACTGATTTATCTGAAATGACCGCCGCCAGTTGGACTGGCGATAGTGCAACAACCAAACCTTCATCCATGAGAAACCGCATCCATTGAGAAAAAACACATGTAATAGCGATGGTAAATTATCTCTGTACGTTATGTCATCAATCCCATATTGAAGTGCGACATGGAGCCATCCAGTTCGTTGTGAATTCCTTCGTCGATGCTCTTCGCGTCGCTAGTCCGTGCCCGGGTCTCAATATTGTCGATCCGCACATCTGTACACTGCGAAATCTGCCGGGATTCATTGCAGATATCCAGTGCGGATATATTCTACCCCTAAAAAAAATCCACGCCGGAGCGTGGATTCAATTTCATCGCCAAGGCCAGGCATCACGTTATTCGAAGCAAACGTCGGGGTTATCCGCCAGCGAAACGAAATTCTTCGTATTTTTATCCAGCGTGCGGATCTCGCCACTTTCGATGTCGTACACCCAGCCGTGCAGACGCAGGCCGTTGTTACGCAGACCCACGGCAACGGACGGGTGAGTCTTAATATTATTTAGCTGGGCTATAACGTTCTCTTCAACCATAGCGTTAACTTTGTCGGTCTCGTTATCCCACGTTTTCTTCTCTACCACCGCTTTTGCCGCGTCCGCATAGTGCAGCCAGTGGGCAACCGCAGGCATCGGGTCAAGGCACTGGCAAGAAGCTATAGCCTTCATGGCGCCGCAGTTCGAGTGGCCGCAAATCACGATATCCGTAACGCCCAGTGCCACAACCGCGTATTCGATGGTCGCCGACACCCCTCCCGGTTCCGGGCCAAAGGAAGGAACGATGTTACCTGCGTTACGGATAACGAAAAGCTGCCCCGGCTCTTGCTGAGTCACAAGCTCAGGTACCAGGCGGCTGTCAGAACACGAAATAAAAAGCGCTTTAGGGTTCTGGCTGGAGGCAAGGCTGCGGAAGAGCTCCTGACGCTGAGGGAAAATCTCTTTCTGGAAGCTGAGGAAACCTTCAATGATATGTTGCATAACACGCTCTCTGGGTCTGTAGTCTCGATAACATGATAAGCATCACTTCTCGTTAGTCCAGCACCTCGTAGGAAAAAGGGGCATTTCAAGGGCCTGGGGGCAAGCCAACCAAGTTAAGAAGTTCAGCAATCCGTTGATGAAGATAAGTCTGGGTAAAATGAGGAAAACTCGCGGGCAGAATGCAGGCATACTCGTTAACGAAAAATTATCTCTTCATCGTTCTTCTTTTGTATGCCAGAGATCCACGATGTAGATGGCATTGTCGCGGAGTTCGTAGTGAACCTCGTAGTCATCGAATAACACTTTTCGAACTTCCCGAGGTTCATATCGAGTCTGCTGTATACCGATTGCCGGGTGCATCGTAAGACCGGCGCTGCCGATTATCAAACGGTCTAAAACGTCATCGGCATGCTGGCGGCTGTACTGCAGGGCAAAACGGTAGATACGCTCCAGGTCATCCTGAGCTTTAAGCGTCCAGTATATTTCCATTTATCAGGTTTTCTTTAAACGATTGGCAAAATCCACCATGTCCGAATGACTCACTACACGACCGGCATCCACATCAGCAAGACCGGTCTGGATGCTCTGGTGACGCCGTTCACTTTCGGCCAGCATACGGGTCAAGGCTTCCTTGATAATCCAGCTTTTAGAACGATCCAACTCAATAGCCAGATTTTCGACAGCAGCAGCCAACTCAACGGGTATCTGTGCGCTGATGGTCTGTTTAGTAAGCGAACCCATAGGGATTACCTCGTTCAATAACATTTAATAACTCCTATTAATTTTAGCATGGCCCTGCTTATAAAAACATCGCCTCTCATTTTGCCGGCAGCATCCCAAGATAGTGATGCGCCACGATATCGCTTTCGGGACAGAACCTGTATGTCGTAGGGCGGTAAGGAGTTGTTTGATGGACTTTAAGACCGTTAAAGTCGGTAGCTGCGCCAGCGAGCAAAGCACAGTTCACAAGAACGTAAAGGTGAGTAAGGAAAGTCCTACTGCAATGCGCGTTATCAGACGATCACGATAAGCGGCAAGACGGTCAAAGAACTCAGGAAACCGATGTGGGATGATGCTGGAGAGTGCCGGGCTTTGGTCATTGCCAATGCCCAAGCCATGTCGCTGGCAGGATTAGAATCAATATAATCGTTCTGAACAGCATAACGCATGATGGCAGTAATACGCTGTTGCAGTCGCTGCACGGTGACGTGCTACCGCTAGCATCAAAGGCCCTAATCGGGCTGGCTTTAAGCCACAAATACCCGCAGCGCCAAATCGCAGGCACAAAAAAACCACCTTTCGGTGGCTTCTTGTTCGCGCTGTACTAATGGTGCGAAGGCCGGACTCGAACATCGCAACTATCCTTATGATCCCATTGGATTAATGTAAAAAACATCAGGAAGGATACCATCATTGATACCATCAGTCCCGATTGGTTATTATCGAACATTGCAAATTCAGAACTTATCTTGTGTGAAAGATGTATCAGATTCCTATCTAATCCCAACTTGATATGTCGGTTCTCACGGCATAACAACAAACCTATTATGCGCAAAAAATACCTATCTTTCCAACTGGAAACTGTCAAAAATCAAGTAACATAAACAACTGATAATAAGATATTTATTACTCACTCATGATTTTGCGGCACAACTACATGCTTTTGATCTAAATCATCTTTTTGTTCGAATTAATAAAATTTTCATTGATTCTATAACTTCAGCAGCCATAAAGATATAAGAGCTGAAATCGCAAAGTTCCACATATGGGAACATTGTATTGACATTCAGAATCACCACACTTATTCTGGTTCCCAAATGGAGAACATCGATGCGACTAATCGGCAAGCAACGGCTTCAAGTACTAAGCGGCACTAGCTCGGAAACGGATGTTTGGCTTTCCGCTTGGATTACAGAGCTAACAAATGCTTACTGGAAAGATGCTAAGTGCGTTCTAGATGCTTTCCCCAGAGCACAACAGATTGATAATTTATGCTATGTGTTTTTTGTCCGTGGCATTAAATCGCAGGGCATAAAAGTTACGTTCCAGTTTGAAAGGAGCATTGCTGTGATTAACCAAGTGGTATCTAAATGAGTAAAATTACTGAAGTTCGAGTGATTCGAACTGAAGAACAATATCATGCGTCTCTTTCAGAAGTTGAGAGATTACTCAGATTGGAGCTTCCTGCTGGTTCTGAAGAATCAGAACGGCTTGATTTACTCACAGTTGTTATTGAGAATTATGAAAACGCCAATTATCCAATAACCCCTGTTGATCCTATCGACGCCATCAAATTCAGAATGGAGGAACAGGGTTTACGTCAGGCAGATTTAACCCCATATTTTGGAACTAAAAGCCGTGTATCTGAGGTGTTATCCGGGAAACGACCTTTAACTGTTGCCATGATTAAAGCCTTATCAATAGGGTTAGGAATGTCTCCTCAGACGTTATTAGGCTTAGAAACAGAAACTGGATATGCAGATCGCTCGCCAGTTGAAGAAGTAAATTGGTCAAAGTTTCCTATAAAAGAAATGCTTTCCAAAGGTTGGATAGAAAACATGGCATCTCAAACGAAGATAAGCACTGAAGAAAAAGTTAAAAACTTCATTGAACGTTTGGGGGCAAATTATTCTACAGCAGCCTTTAAGCGCACACTCAATGGTGAGGCTTACTCACCAACGACTGTTTATAAATTACATGCATGGATTGCAAGAGTCGTTCAGAAAGCCAGAGAAAAAAATCTCAAAATTACCTTTCAAAAAGATTGTATAACCAAAGATTTTTTGAAAGAAATCGCACATTTAAGTTGGTCTGAGTATGGGCCTTTGTTGGCGGTAGAATTCCTGGAAAAAAATGGGATTTGTGTAGTTATTGAACCATGTCTAATAGGCACGGCTGTCGATGGGGCTGCGCTGAAGGATATTGACGGTAGACCAATTATTGCCCTCACCCTCAGACAGGATCGCTTGGATAATTTCTGGTTTACGCTCTTGCATGAGGTGGTCCATATCTGGAAACATGCAGACTCTAATAATACATTTGTTGATGATCTTGAAACACTCAAAAATAGCACGGATAAGATGGAGGCCGAAGCGAATCGAATAGCTAGAGATACTCTCATCCCTCGTGTCATTTGGAAGCGAAGTTCAGCTTACTTAAACCCCTGCACTGTAACGATTGATGAACTATCAAGAGAGCTAAGAATTCATCCCGCTATAATCGCAGGAAGAATTAGGAGAGAAACTGGAAAATACAATCAATTTTCTGAGTTGGTAGGTCAAGGTGAAGTAAGAAAGCATTTCCCTAATCATATTTGGTAGACGAGGTGTCTATATGTATCCTAAATATATGCCGATTTTAAAAGCTAAGAAAGGCGAGTTAGATGCCATCGAGTCTATGCTCCCTTATCCTCAAGTAATGAAGGATATGCTTCCAATCTTTGAAATACCATATCTTTCTAAAAAGCAAAAGTTAGCAAAAAAATATTCTAGCATCGGAAACCCTGTTGAATTCTTTCTCAATAACAGCATTAAAAAATTATCAGAAAAAATGCAAAAATTCCCGATGGGAATAGACATAAGCAGATGGCCGCCTAATTCTTCGCTTGAGTCGGGCGAACATATTTTAAGTCACATTATTAGCGCCCTAAGTAATACTGGGTGTAATGTCATCCCTGTTGTCGGTTATGACCGATGGGAAGATGATGAGTATGCAACTACTTTGCAGCAATTAGGAGCAAGCCAAACTAATTTTATAATTCGGCTAAACTCATTTGCTTTTGAAGATATGATAGAAGAAGATCCATTCTTTGAAACAATAGATGACATCCTGGCCTCTCTGGGTGCAATGCCAGAAAATTGCTCAGTAGTAATAGATTTCGAGGATATAACAAAAGTATCAATTGTTGATTTAAATGAAAAAGTGCAAAGAGCCTTAGATGCATTGAATAAATATAATTTTAAATTCATATCAATTGTTGGAAGTTCTATAACAAGTGACATTAATGGGATGGTTCCCACTCACAATTCAGAAGGTATCGTAATCCGTAAGGAAGTTAAGGTATGGAAAGCATTCAAAAAATTCCATCCTGAATTGAATTTAATATTTGGCGACTATGGTATTGTAAATCCTTCCATTGGGGATGATATCATTGCACCTGATACTAACGGTAAGATTAGATACACTATAGATGACAGTCTTTTCGTTGTAAGAGGTTACTCTCGAGCCACCGGTAAAAAGGGAGCTCAAATGCAAGATTTGAGCAAAATCTTAGTTGCGTCCCCACATTATAAAGGAACTAAATTTAGTTGGGGTGACAAAAAAATTAACGAATGCGCCCTTGAAGAATTTATCGGTAATACGACGAATTGGGTATCCATTGATACAACTCATCATATGACTCATGTTGTGGCAGAAATTAGAGAGTTCGAATTAATTATCCAGAATCAAAGAGAGCATCAAAATTAAAAATAAATATCCATGTTAACTTTGTGGGTATTTTTAATTAATTTACCGGATATTCCTGACTAGCTAACAAATCAAGTAGATTAATGCTTGGCACTAATGATTTTATATTTATTGGGTTTGATTGAAACGAGATGATGAATTTATTCTCACCCCTCCTCTTTAAAAAAGAGGAGGGCATCATCATTTTTGGTTGATAAAAACATCAGTGTTCCGCTTACTAATTATATCTGCAATATAATCAGCTATTGTCTCCTGTGATTTGAATCTAGTATACCCCAAATTGAATTTTTTAATTAAAAACAATAAATCATCCTTTGAAAATTCAGTTAAAATTTCAAAAATAGCCTCTTTGCTTTTTCCTTTAAAATCATCAAACAAGTTTATTAATTCAGCTTTTTCACTTATTTTTTGTAATTCATTTTTCTTTAAGGATGTATTTTGTAGACGCTTATCAGCATTTCTTTTAGCTAAAAGATCTAAAAGAACTTCAGGTTCTCTACCAATATAATCGGCAAGTTCAGAAAGAACCCGGCTAAAAGCTATAATATCTTTTTTAGAAATTTGAGCCATATTCAATCCTCAACACATTCGATAAATTCATTCGTTATTGCTTCAATAATTGCTTTTGTCTCATAAAAGTCCTGTTTTTTCTGAGCAATAGCTGAAGTTATAAACGGTCTGGAGTCAGTAGGTGCTTCTGCAACTGAGATTCTTTGTGGGAATTCATTATCAAATACACTGTTACCCAATTTACCAGATCTCAATTCCTGCATTGTAGATTTATGCAAGTTAGTTCGGTAATCAACTTTAGTGAAAATAATACCACCAAGCACAATTTTACAAGCGGTTTTTTTAGAGACAAAATTATCTATCCGGTTAAGGATTAAACTAATACCGATTTTAGACAAGATATCAGGAACTGTCGGGACTATATAAAAATCACTAATAGATATCCCATTTAATGTAATTGCACCCAAGTTAGGAGGGCAATCAATTATAATGTAATCGTATTCTTCTTTTATGGGTTCAATTGTATTACCAAGCACATCAACGTGACTAACATATGCTTTAGTATCCATATCAGGTATGTTATCCTGTATTTCAACGAAGTGTATGCTGGATGGTAAAAGGTCTAATCCTTTAACCCCACCAACGTTTTTTAATATTGCCGTATCAATATCAAAATCATTTGTGCCATTCAATCGATCATTGAAAAGATGATATAACGTTTGTCCTGCATCATGAACCTCTTGCCATTTATTTTGATCGACTAAAGAAACGGTAGCATTCGTTTGGGGATCTAAATCAATGACCAATACCTTATATCCCTTCTTTGCAAGAACGGCCGAAATATTCACCGATGTTGTAGTTTTACCCACACCACCTTTTAAATTAATGAAACTTACTATTTTTGTCATAGCATTTCCTTTTGATGAAAAATAAAAGCTAATCTTAACAAGATGTCAAGATCTGAACTTCATAGAAGCGGAGGTGACAAGGAATTAACTTATCATAAATATTCAACTCTATCACTATTACACTATACCAGAGTATTTTTACATAGAGCAATGGTCAGATATGAAAAGTTAAACATTGCACTCAATTATTACATTAACTTTTAATATTTCTTTATATAGGTATGTAACTATTATAAATAGTTAAAGAAAATAGCACTTACAATGCCCCCCCTGAGTATCTGACAAATAAGTTTTGAACCTACGCTTTTTTTCCTGTCTTTTTCTTTGCTTTTTGTGTTTTTTTTGGGGTTTTAGGTTTTTCGTGATGGGAGTAATATATTTTTGGATTTAAATTAAACCCTTCAACAATCTCTTTCCAAGTTTGTATAGCCAATAAAAATTGAATAGAATTAATATCTATTAAATTTTTAATTTTTTTTGTAGTGGAAATCCATAACACAACATCGGTAATGGAGCTTTTAAATTCTATTGAACCTCTTTGTATAGTTTGTATGGTTGTTATAGACTGCTGAATATTATAAATAAGATCATGAGGTTTATCAGATATTTTTACGGCAATTAACTCCCCATTTTTATAGAGATCTGCAACTTCGACATTATAATCTTTACCTATCTCACTTATTGAAGTGATTTTTGTAAGCTGTCTGTCTAATAGCTTATAGCCTTCTTCATTGGCCATCTTCTCATTGAACCAATACTCCCTGTATTCCAATTTATCTTTAGAACTACCCTGGGCGATTTGCTGTGCTTTAATTGATTGCCATGTATTGAATTCAACTTCCTTGAGATCATTTTTAATTTCAAAGGTTATATTTTTTAAGGAATTAGAGAGATATTTCATAAAAGCAGCATTAAATTTATTCCAATCCCCTCGTTTAAGGAAGTAGTGCTCGCTTCCTTCAGTGTAAGTAATGCTAAGAATTTCTTTCAATGATGCAGTGTGACCATTATTAGCATCATTGGTTATTTTAACATAAACTTTATTGATATCATTTATGGCGTTTTTATCAAAAAATTCCTTTACCTCTATTATTTTTATATCATTTACTTTATTTGCTGATTGATCATACTTACTACTCCCCTCAATTTTTGTGTGCAACTTAAAGTGTGTCAAAGCGTTATTTATTATAATAGAGGCACCAAAAGACTGAATTTCATCTATAATAACATTCGCGTCACCTGTGAGAATTGATTTCAGAAGACACTTATCAAGCTCTTCTATTTTTAATTCGTCAGTTATTTTTTCGGATTTAGGAAATTCAATTATTTCCTTAGTTGCTAAAGACGAATCTATATCGTCGAAGACATCAACCAATGCAGTGGGATCTCCATCTAAACTTAGTTGGATTGAGTCTGAAAAAGTAATGTTATTACTTCCCCACTTATCAGTCTCTTTCGCCTTCGTTTTAAGATGTTCAATTGATTCACCAGGAAAATATGATCCTTGCACAAATTTTGAATATGATGACGCCTCCTGACTCTTGCCTCCACAAAAGAATCTACTTTTCTTAAGCAAGATGTTCTCATCATTAGCTATACGCATTGCTACATTTAATCCGAAATCTGCTTCTATAAATTTGCTAAGATAAAAATGCGATTTACCAAGACTAATAAGGTAACAATTTTCAGGGTCTTTTTCTTTAAACCCTATTAGCAGACCAAAATAAAATATATTATGTGGCTTTTCACTTTTTTCGTTAAAAAAATCACTAAAAACTTCCCACCACCAAACTTCATTCCCTTTTAATTTATCAGAGAAATAAAACTTAAGTTGATAAGCCTTATGCGATATAGTTTTTTGCTCAACAAGTCCTTCTTTAGTTATTTTCTTAGTCAACTCAGCCAAGAGCTTCCATGGCATTCTGTAAATATTATAACTCACTGACATTATATAGCCTTTTGTATTTTTATTGTGGAAGAGTGAAATCGTAAGTGTGCAAGTTCATAAAAATGTCTTACCGAGCCAATATATTCAATGAATTTAGCAACTGTGTATCCAAGGTTTCCCTTGCCGGTGTGGGGAGTCCGTTTGCAATTCTATAATTCTTGATAGCAGTTCGTGTCGCAGGTCCCATGCTTCCATCTATATTGCCGTTATAGAACCCCTTATCGAGTAACGCGAACTGCACTCGCATGATCAACCGCTTACGTTTTTCTGTATCCGAAGTCAACCCATTACTGGCACGATTGGCTCCTGTGGTTCCTGCTGAGTTTGTAGTGGCGGAGGTATCAGTGTCATTAGAGCGAAGTGAACGGACAGACGAAGATGGAGAACTGCTCCCTGAACTGGAAGGGGAAGAAGAGCTTGGTATGCTGTAAGTTTTCGGATAGTAGGGAGTAGAGGTTCCCCCATAGTATCCACCACCAGAAGATGATCTATGAGAGCTATGACTACGATGTGAACTGTGACTGCGATGACCCGCTATATAAAATGGCACCTCTGTGTTTAGAGGGGCTATTACCATATCATGCTCGTTGAGAGACATTGCAGGCATATCACTTGCGCCTATATCTGAGTCACTAGCCCATACAGAGTTATTCAAAGCAAGAAATCCAGGAAGTAATGCTGCGAAGTTAAATTTTTTCATTTGATAGGTCTCGGAGGTTGATGAAAACGGCCTTTTGATGAACTGAAATATCCAGCACAGGAAGACTTCTGAGTGCATTCATCACATTCTTTTGGATAGTAATTTTTCCAGTCGGAAATGGACTGCGTAGCAAATTCCCAAGCTCTTTTAGGAAGGTGGCACAATGGATAATTAAAGATTGTAAGAGGAATTCCTGACCTGCGAGCAGTGTCTACTGCAGAAAGGATTTTCTCGCTATAGCTGTCGTGCTCAACGAAGATTGATGACCAGTTCTTGCGGGCCCATCCAATCGATTCCAGCCCCATCAGTGAAATTTGGTTTATATTGGAGAACACGCGGCCAGTGAACTCAACGATGTCATCAAGTTCTGTATAGTTAGCCTGTGTAGGGATGACTCTCAGTTCAATGTTGATCCCTGAGTTACCTGCATTGATTAACCCTCTGACTGTCTCATCAAATGCCCCCTCACTTCCAACCAGATAGTCGTGAACTGATGACCTTGAAGAATAAAGTGGGATACCAAAAGTAATTTTTATCTTATCGCTTCGTTCTTTCATCTGACGAGTAAAACTGACATCTGAAAACTTCCGACCATTTGTTAAAACATGCAAAGAAGTGCCTGGCGAGTTTTCGATGATGAAATCTATAAAGTGCAGGAAATCGTCACCATACAGTAGAGGCTCTCCCCCGCTCACTCCTACTACACCATTCAAAGAGAAAGAGGCAATGGCAAGTGCTGACTGACTGAGTAGCCAATCATCGTTTCCAGTCTTAGGAGGCTGCGAACAAAACAGGCAACTGTTGTTGCACCTTTCAGTTACCAGAACCGTATTATGATTTGCTCTTCGGGACAAAATCACCCTGAGCATGTTGCCGTTATTGACGATCCCGATGTCACCATCTTCTATCGAATCGAAAAGCTCTTTGCTTAAAATATTGTCAGTAAAATATGCAGGTAGCTGTGAATCGCTCTTTGCCTTAGTGACAAGCAAATTTGGGAGGAAGAACTGGGGGTTTTCTGGCTTAAACTTGCACAAGCGATAGAATCCCTGCTGAACTGGCAATTCAGACGAAAACCGGAAAATATCGTTTCTCAACACCTCAGACATAAGCCCATCCTTTAAGCATCTCGGCCATAGGCCCATCCTGAGATATCTCGTTCAGAAGGTAACGGAACATACCTTTGTGATATTGGCAGAATGTAGACCGGCTCTTGTCACCGACTGGTTCGCCGTGAACACTGATATTTTGGCAAGGATCTGCACCACAGAAAGGCTGATAGGCACATGTGTCACAACCAGGCATAGCGAAGTTAAATGAAGATGTTAATGACGACCGGTAGAACTCACTATTACTGAACGACAGGGAAGAAAAGTTACCAGCACTAAAATCTGCTTCGGGATTCACTTTCTGTAGCATACGGCTTTCGTCGCTACCGTAAACCTTACCGTCATAATTGAAGAGGATACAGTTCAGAACCACTCCGCTTGGCGATTTCAGGTCTGCATAGCCACTGAAGCCAGGATTAAAGATTCTCTTAATATGGATAGCAGCCGAATGCTCAACGACAGGTATGCCCTTCTGATTCTGAAGTAACACTTCTTCCATCAACTTTTTGTAAAATTCGAAATACTCCGGCATCGAAAAGGTAAAGCTTTGCTTTTGGGCAAATCCGTATGGGCTGACAGGTCTAATAAACATATCCGTAAGACCTAAGCCCAAATGAGCCTCCACTATCGAAACAGGATTTTTGGTAAGTTCTTTTGTTACGGTAGTTACTGTAGCAACACGATTAGAACCCAATTCATCACGTATGAGTTGCATACCAGCGATAGCTCTCGAGTGAGCTTTTGCTCCAGGGAAGATTCGATTCTTATTGTGGATATGTTCATTGCCGTCAAGAGATACAGAGAAAGTAATGTTCCTACTTCTCACCCACTCGATGACAGAAGCATCTAAGAGCGACAGACTTGTAGCAATCACCATTTCAAAAGCTTCGGAGCCGAGTGAAACCTGACATTCGTTATAAATCATTTGCACAAGATCGAATCTGAGGAGTGGTTCTCCCCCCTGAACTTCGATTTTGTATGGCGGTGTTCCCAATTTCTTTATAGCGCTGACAATTTCAGGTATGAGTTTCGGGTCAAGATCGTAGCCACTTGCTCCAACTGCTGCTCTGCTAACCTGACAATACTTGCAGGTATGATCACATCTCAGTGTAGGAACTATCATGAAGATTGGCCTGATGGCTAAATCATTCATGATTCTTTTAGCTAAACCAGAACTTAACGCAGAAGAAGCCAGTGAAACTGCGTCATCATTAGCAATAAAAAGCTTACTTTCAAGGCTACCCGATACATTCCGCTCTATCGGAAATTGGTTGCGTGATAGCTGGAAAAGCTCTGCAACCTCAATGAAGTGGTGGAAACCAGCCAGATTACTGATGAAAACCTTGCCATCATTTAATCTATCGAAGTTAAACGGCATGAGCTTCATCCAGCGAGTCTCTCATCAATACTCTTCAGGACATTGCTGATAATCGCTGCTCTAACTCTTCCCGTATGGCTATCAAGAGATTCCCTTAGCTGGAAATCGTTTCTCAACCGTTCAAATTCGAACTGTATTTCCTCACTACACGTATCAAAAGAGACATGCCAATTTACATCGTCATCTTCCAATCGCCACCGTGTATAGGCAGTCATCCAGTAAAGACTGTTTCGTAAAACCCATTCAGAACATGCTGTTTTGCTTATCGTTTTATTCCACATAAATGTCTCAAAGAGTTAATAAAACATAACCATTAGAATGGCTTATGTTTTTGTAAGCATCTTCTAAGCCTTCCGGATAGATGACGTAAGACTCTGTGACTGTAATAAAATTTAACCTATTTAAATTCAGTTAGTTACATGAATCACAATCAAGACTTATCCCATATACAATAACATTACCTCTTGAAAGGGTAATTTGTAAATTTTTTTTACATTTTGTGATTAGCCGAAAGAACGGGCTGGTAGCAGAGCTGTAGACGCACATGTGAGACGTAATCAGCTATTAGGCCTTTAAAAACTGATTTGTTTGCTGATGTGAGCTTCAAACGCTAAAATTCTTTAGAAGGGTCATTGGGTTACATGTTGCCATTGCCAGCATACTTTTCGTATGTCATAACTCACAGACAGAGATGATGCAGCAGTACTTTTTAAATGGTTACAATACATTGAAATATATAAATAAAGAAACTACAAAGCATGTTCTTGTTTACTGATGGGATACATTCTGGGTAGTGTGGACGCGGTTTGATAGAAGCAGATAACAAACTCCCCTTAGAGCAAAAAAACTACGCATTCGGTTGTTTACTCACCATCATTCAATAGATACACTATTTATGTGGATTTACAACGACATATGGAATACAACACATGTCTATTCTCGGTAATATGTGGTTCTATGACGAAGATAGAACCATAATCACGATGGTTTAAAGCACAAAAAGAGGATGTAGAGAGAACTCGAAGCTTTTATCCGTCAAAATGTTTGCCGAGTCAGCTGAC
>NZ_BCTU01000026.1 GCF_001590925.1 Serratia plymuthica NBRC 102599 | reverse complement strand
AAAACGCAGATACTGCTCGTACTCTTCTTCACCGTAGAACAGGTTCAGCAACGGCGTTTTGTAGAACGACTGCCACATTTCCCCCAGCAGGATGGGGCGACGCGGGACATAAATATTCTCGATAAGGTTGTAGCCGGTGGCCATCAGCATGAAACACAAGAAGAAATAATTAAACCGGCCGCGCAGGAAAGAACCCTGGTGGGCAACGTAGTAAAACAGCAGGAACACCGACGCCACGCTCGCATAGCGGCTCGCCGCCTGCAATGAGCTTGAACACAGGAAGACAAACACCACCAGCCACGCCGCAGCGTTTTTGATATCTCCGGCCTGGTTGCGCATCGGATTGCCCAGCATATACCCGCCGAGGAACAGCGCCGGGAACAGGATAATCAGGAAGTTAATCATCCCGTTGGCGTTACCGCTGGTCAGATAGTCGCTGGCATACATGCCCGAGGTATAGACGTCCGAGTAGCTATTGATGCCGGAAATCGTAATATGCGACAGGATAAACGGCAGTGCGAACTTGGCGGTCACCAGCGCAATGGCGCTGAACAATACCGTCAGCGGGCGGTTCAAGCGCATCAGCCTGCTGCACAGGAAAACGCCGACCAGCAGCATGCTGGAAAAGTGGGTCAGCATGGCGAACAGCATCAAGCAGATGGCAAGCGTTTGATTTTTCTTATGGCAAAACAGCGTCATGGCGAGTGTCATCACGGCCATAGAGAAACCAAACCGCAGCCCCATGGCGATAATAAACGGGTTGATCAAAAACAGCACCGCCAGATGCAGCAGGACAAACTGCCGGGAGGAAAACGTCTTGCCGGAGTGCAACATGACAATATTCAGCGCGGTGAGATAACAGTAGACCGACAGCGCGGTGTAAAGCCCCGGAATAACGAAAAAGGGAATGCCGAGCGTTTTGAAAATGTAAAAGTTGGCATAAAGAACGATGTCCACCTTACCCTGAATCACATCCGTCAGCGTGGTGGCCGAGGTGATGGCCGCGTAATTGGCAAAGTGGCGATAGAGATCCGCCAACGGCGGGATCTTGATGAAAAAGAAAAAAAAGCACAGCGCTATCAGCAGATAGGCCATCGAGTTTTTCTTTCCTGGACGCAGCGTGGCGATACTCTGTATCAAAGCAAATAGCGGCACCGTCAACAACAGCACGCTGCCGATCACCGTAGAACGTTCAAAGCGCATAATCTTCCTCTGGATGGGTTCGCCCTTCACCGCACATCACACATGGCCCTTCAGAAGGGGACGCCACGGAAAAACAGGTTGCGGATGATATTTTTCATATAAACCCCGGCCATCAGGCCGCTGTTTACGTAGACAATGCCCTTCAGACCGTACACTACGCCCGCCAACCGGCTCTTGCCGTCGGTAATGATGCGCGAATCAATACAGGTGTGGCGCAGACGCATAATCTTGCGCGCCCGGGGCGATATCTGCGGCATCAGCCGCCTTTCGAACAGCATTTTGTTGCGATACCCGATAATGCCTTTCGGGCTGGAGGTAATGCGTTCGCCGTCATGGTCGTTATGTACCGCCAGGCGTTCATGCAGCGTACCGATGCGCGCCCCGGCCGCCAGCAGCCGATACAGGAAAATATGGTCCTGGTAGCGCGGAGTGTTGAAAAAGCCGCGCACCGCAATCGCCGCGCTGCGCCGCATCATGATCATCGGCGTATAGGCTACGCCGGCCAACATAAAGTCTTCCAGGCCATCGCAACGGGCGCGGTAATAATGGTCTGCGTTAATCTGGCCGTTCTTAAGAATATCCATATCGCACAGGCTGACGTCATAATCGCTCTGGCGCATAAACGCCAGTTGGTGGGCAATCTTCTGCGGGTGGTAGTAATCGTCGTCATCCAGAAAAGTGATGTACTCCCCGCTTGAACGCAGGATCCCGCTGTTGCGCGCCAGCGCCCCGCCACCGTTGTGCCGACGCGGATAATAGATAATCTGCCCCTTGTTAATGTAGCCTGCCAGGCATTCGCGGGTTGCCAGGCGGTGCGCATCGCCTTGCGGGTTGTCG
Organism: Serratia plymuthica NBRC 102599; assembly: GCF_001590925.1. Classification (GTDB taxonomy): domain Bacteria; phylum Pseudomonadota; class Gammaproteobacteria; order Enterobacterales; family Enterobacteriaceae; genus Serratia; species Serratia plymuthica. The sequence goes on along the minus strand of NZ_BCTU01000026.1, from coordinate 118,706 downwards.
TCCACCACGATGATTTCCAACGTGCAGTGGGTTTGCGCCAGCACGCTGTCAATGGCGCGCGTCAGCAACTCGCTGCGGCCATAGGTGGGTATGATAACGCTGACTTTGATGTCCATGGTCTTATTCTGCCTGTAGGGGGGCGAATACATTCACCCCGTTTAACATGGGCGCAGCATGCGGCGCCCCTACTCGATCCGGGAATGGGCAAATACAGCGCCGCTATCCGCGCAGGCTATAAAGCCGGGCCATCAGGTAGTAGGCCAGCGGGCTGCGATAGAACAACCGGTTCTTGCGGCTCAGCAGTTTGCGTTCCTCTGCGCGCAAACCGGAATAGCGGCGTTTCAGTTCGCCGGTTTCCCGCAACGCGTCGCGCAGCCCGAAAAAATCCAGCCCCACCAGCAGACGTGCCTTGAGCGTGGTGACATAAAGGATCGAATACAGCCCATTCCCCGTTCCCAGGCGCCGTCCGCTGTCGGCGCCGGCGATCGCATAATCCAGGTCATCCAGATCGCGCCGCTTTGGCGCTCGCGTAATGCCGTTCGGGTTGGCACGGTATCCCACCAGCGGCGTATCGCACATCACGATGCGTTCCGCCTTCAGGTACAGCTGCGGGATGAGCTGAATATCCTCAAAATTGCGTCCCTGCGGGAAACGCATCTCGTCGAATAACGTTTTGCGGTAAATACGCGCCCAGGCAAACCACATGCTGCGATTGAAGCTGTCCGCCAGCAGCGCCATATGCGTGTCGCGATCCTGCGGGGCAGCATTGCCGGGCACAATGGCCAGGGTGCAATCAGGCTGGATTTGGCCGTTGTTCATCACGGAAAATCGCTGGGCATTGAAAGCCACGATGTCCGCCAGCGGGTTATCCGCCAACAGCCGGCCCAGAATGCTGAAATACCCTTCCAGCAGCACATCGTCGGAATCCAGGAAACCGACATGTTGCCCCTCGGCATGCGCAATGCCGCTGTTGCGCGCCTCGCTCAGCCCCTGGTTATGCTGCCGCAGAATGCTGACCTGCGGTTTCAGTTGCGGGTAACGGCACAACACCTCTTCGACAACGCCGATGGAATCGTCCGGGCTGCCGTCATCCACAATGATCACCTCCGCCCAATCAGGCAGCTGTTGCAGTACCGAGCAAAGGCACGCCTCAATGTAAGCCTCGACCTTATAGACCGGAATAATCAGGCTCAGGGTGGTTTTCATGATCGGTTATCCTTTCTTTTCTGTTTGACGTTGCACCTCTACCGCGCTGCTGCCCATCGACGACAACTGCGCGTCGATCTGCGTCTTCCCTTGCGCTCGCCAGCCCGCAGGCAGATCGAAACGCGCCGACATCGGCCGATAGTAAGGGTTGGCGATCAACACCAGACCGCGCTCGCCGTTGATAAACAGCCGCGCCGGGATAGCGGTATTGTTGCCCTGCAGCAAGAGGCTTTCGCCAGACAGCAGGTAGGGATTAAAGCTGACAATCTGCTGCGCTACGCTGGCCACGCCTCGCCAGACCGCATCGAACTCCCGCTGGCTGAAGCCGCCGCGTTGGCGCTTGTAGAACAAGTCGGTATAGGAATAAAACAAGATGCCCTTCGCGCCGCCAATCAGGCCCAGCCAGGCCTGATTGCGCATCTCCGCCTCGGTGGGCTGGCGCGGTTTGCGTTTTGGCGCGTAAGCGGCGTGATCCATGATCTGCATCACCAGCCAGGCGCCCTTGACCTGGCGCGCGACCTGGCTGGTAATGCGCGTGTATTCCAGGGTTCGCGTCAGATCGGCATCTCTGCCGACCGGGTAAGGATCGCTGGCCAGCACGTCCGAACTGTTGAAATAGGCGTTAAGCGTGCCGGTCTTGTCCAGCACCTGGAACGTCAAGTGATCCGGATCCAGCCGTTTCACCTGCAGGTGTTTTTCTTCAATCTGCGGCACATACTCCGGCCCCAGCTCATCGTTGATGTACCAGGCCAGCAGGTTCGGTTCATGTTTGAACTTTTCGACGTAATTCGCCGTCAGTTGCGGGTAACTCAGTTTGGTTTGCGGCGCGAACCGGGTGCCGGGATACAGGTCTTTCAGCGAGAAAATCACCTGCAAACCATATTGCTGCGTTTTGCGGAAATAACGGTTCGGATCGCCCACGGTGCCATAGTTGTAATTCAGCAACGTGTTGAAACCGGCATCGCGGATGCGCGCCAGGTGCTCATCCGTCGCCATCTCACCGTACATGTAAATGCCGAGCGGGAAGAAACGCTTCCCCTGTTTCAGGGTATAGCCCTGCGCATCCAGCGCCACTTTCGGTTGCGGGCGGCCGACGCTGATCGGCATCTCGCTGCGCTGGCTGCGCTGAGTCGCCACGTCCGTCACCTGCTGCTGCAGGCGGTATTCCCCGGCGGCCAGCCCGGCCGGCAGCGTGAACTCTACCTGCTGTTTCCCTTCAATGCGGTAACGGCGGCTGTCGCTTTTCACGGCGGCACTTTTTCCGTCGACCAGCGTACTGTCCACTTGCACCTGCTGCGGATCCACGACCTCGATCAGGCTCGATGCCGCGCCGTTGCCTGCGCGCATCTGGTACAGCGCCGGCGCAACCGGCTGCCGACAGGCGTAAACGTCGTCAAACCAGGCGCTGCCGGTCGTACCGCGGCGCAGATAAACCCCCAGCACCACCTTTACCGCCCGCGCCGGCACCCTGAAATCGCCGGTGACCGGTTGCCAGCCGCTGGTGCCCAGCACGCCCTGCGGGTAGCTGCCCGCCAGAAAGCGCCCCTGCTCGTCGTAGCTTTCGACAAACACCGTTGCACCCTGGTTGTCGCCCTTGCCCTTCAGGTTCTCGCCGCGCACCCAGGCGCCGAAAGCCAGCTGTTGGCCCGCTTTGACCGACAGCGTCTGCAACATGTTGTGATAGTTGGCCGGATTGTGGTTTTGATAAAACAGGCTGGCCTGGCCGGTATGGCCGCCGGACACCACCTCTGCGGAAGCCAGCGACCAGCCCGCACCGCCTTGCTCAAAGCCGGGGTTAGCCAACAGGTTGTCGCCGCAAGGCGCGGCATGGGCCTGCACGGCCAGCCCGACGCCCGCCAGCAGGCAGGCGAAAGAGAGCTTGCTGATATTCATTGTCGTTTCATCACTGCGCTGTACAGGTAGGAGAAGAACAGGTAGCAGGACTTCTGGTAGGACAGCCCCAAATGGCGACGATAGATTTGCCACTGCCAGTCCGCCGCCTTGATTTTGTTGCCCGACAACGACTGGGCGGAAAGACGGTAAAAAGCCAGCGGTTCAGGAATGCAGTACGCCAGACGGTTGCGCGCTTTTTCCAGCACCGACAGCCACATCACATAATCCTCATGCCCTACCTTGCTCTGGTAGATCTTGCCCACCCGGCGCTGGTTGTACATGCCGGTCAGGTTGCCGATCCAGTTGCTTTTCAGCATGTCCTTGTAGGCGATAATCTCGCCTGCGCCACGGTAGTTTTTCACCAGCGCCAGATCATTTTCGAAGGTGTAATAATGCGAACACACCACGTCGTAGCGGTTGGTCTTCAGGACGCCGACCTGGCGCGCCAGCTTGTTTTCGCGCCAGACGTCGTCGCTGTCGCAGAAAGCGATATAGTCGCCGCGCGCCGCCTCAATGGCGATGTTGCGGGTTTCGGCCACGCCCTGGTTGGTGTTGTTGCGAATGTAGGTCAGACGATCGTGGATGAAGGGTTTAACCACGTCTGCGGTGTTGTCCGTCGAAGCATCGTCGATCACATACAAATGGTAATCCTGATAAGTCTGGTTCAACACACCCAGGATCGACTCTTTGATAAAACCGGCGGCGTTGTACGCCGGCATAATTACTGACACCTTTTCCATCTTAACCTCCAGCGATAAGCTGTTGCCATTGGGGATATATACGTTCAGGGATGTACTGTTGCGCCCGCTCCAGCGAATGCAGTGAGAAGCGCTTACGCAACTCGCTGTCCGCGATCAGCGCCAGGGTGCGTTGGCTAAAGGCAGCGATATCGCCTTCCGGCACCAGATAACCGTTGCCGCCATCGTCAATCAGCTCGGCGGGGCCGGTCTGACAGTCAAACGCCACCAGCGGCAGGCCAAAGCTCATCGCTTCAATCAGCACCATTGGCAGCCCTTCATAACGGGACGTCATCAACAACATTCCGGCCTGCCGGTAGTGACTGGCGATATCCGGAGTCGCCGGCAACAACTTCACCTGTTCGCCAAGGCCGGCTGCATCGATTTGCCGCTGCAATGCGGCGCGATCCGGGCCGTCGCCGACGATATGCAACTGCCAGCCCGCCGCTTGTTGCGCCGTCCGCTGCCAGGCCGCAATCAAGCGGTCAAAGCCTTTCTGGTAACACAGCCGCCCCACCGCCAACGCCACCGGCTGCGGCTCCTGCTGCGGCGGCCGTATCGGGAACGGCGAGACGTTCTCGATCACCCGGCATTTATGCTCGGGCACCCAGCGGCTGATGGTGGCCAGATCTTTCCTGGTCAGCAGCACGGTGTGGTCACCCAGCCGGTAGACCAACACCTTCAGCCACTTCATCGGCCAGGCATACTGGTGGAAACTGACGTGTTCGCTCAGCAGCAGGCGGCTATGCGGGCACAACAACCGCAGATACGGCACCATGATCGACGAGAGCTTGCCCATAGATACGGTGACTATCACGTCATAGCGCCCGCGCCGCAGAAACCGCGCCAGCCGCCAGGGCCACAGCGGCGACCTGCCTGACATGAAGCGCAACGTCACTTCGGGTTCGAGCGGGTAAAACGCCCGATCACCGCTGATCGACACCAGATCCACCTGATGGCCCAAACGCGCGGACAGCGCGTTGGCCAGGCTGCTGGCTACCCGCTCGGTACCGCCTTTTTCGGCGATGTTCTCAATCACGATCGCTACTTTCCGTTGCTGCATATCATCTCCGAAACCCCTCACGGGCTGTGCGCAACAGGCGTCCCCCTAACGGAAACAGCCCCAGTCTGGCCAGGCAGTCGCCGTACAGTTTGATTGCCTTGAACTTGCTGCTCAGAGCGTGATGCTCCGCGCGCGATGAGTAATAGTTGAACGCCTGCAGATTCTCGCTGTACAACGAAGCCAACAGGTGTTTGCTGGCAAACCCACTGATATAGCGGCCGCTGGCGTTCAGGTAAGCGTCAATAAACTGTTCACTGGCGTCGATGTTCATCCGGCTGCGATCCGTCGCGGCATCGCCGCAACGGATGAACACCCCGAGCCCCTCGTCAAAGGCCACCCTGGCGCCCAGATTGGTGGCATTGACCAAAAACCCCCAGTCCTGGTATTTGTAAAGGAACTCGGGAAACAAAAAACGCCGGTCATCTTTTTTACGCAGGCTGATGGCGGAAGTGCGAATATCGCCCATATCGAGAAATAAAAAATCCGCCCCCGTCGCCCCCTCTTTGTAATCAAATCTATAGCTGCGGATATTCTTGTCATTCACCGTGCTGTAATTGCCGAAAACAATGTCCAGCCGGGTATCCTGGTGGCGTTTCAGCCGGCGAATAATATAATTGGTGCTGAAGAAATCCTCCGGTTCCAGAAAGAAAACCACCTCTGCACGCGCCAGGCGGAAGCCGGTATTACAGGACGCCGCCGTGTTACTGCGCACTTTATTTTCATGCAGGCGCGCCCGACGATTAGCGGCCAATAAACTGCGCATTTTTTCCAACTCTTCTGGTTCTGACGCATCATCAACCACAATAATTTCATAATCGAACCCGAAACAGGCGTTGGTCATACGGACTAATGTTGCGGCCAGACTGGCTGAATTATTAAAAGCGGGCATGACAATTGATAAGTCCATTTACTACCTCAACAATATATTATCATCTGGCAAAACAGTGGTAATGCCAGCGGAATAGTTTGTTATCCCAGCATATCCTTGCCCGGTTATTCCCCCCCATCCTGCAACGATTAAAATACGCGCAGCCTACCGGTCATTTAATTAATCCTGAAAATAACTGCCCCACTCCTGTTCAATGGTTTCTGGCATCAGCTTTTGCAACCCGGCCCCCGGGGTAAACGTCAGTTCGCCAAAATAGATACGCTCTTGCACCTGATAAAAATCCACGCGCACATAAGAGAACTGCTCCGCTACCTGCCGTGCCAGGAGCAGCATTTTCTCCAGCCTGCAGGGTTTATCCATGGGCACTTCACTGTTTGGCACGCCCATGCGGATCTCGGTGCGGTTCCAGTCGGCGTCAAAAAAATCTCGCCGATGGTCGATAAAGCGCTGGTAATCTATCTGGATGAAAAACCGAATGTCTCCGCCCTGATTAAAGCAGTGGATCTTGATATCATTCGGCGTTTGCCCCTCTTCCAGCAGCATTCTCTCGACCATGATGCACGGCGGGATATCCTTATAATGACGCTCGCGGTAAACCTGATAAAAACTCTGCCGCAGCCAGCTGTTGGTTAACACCCGTAACTCATTGAAGCTGGTTTGGCTTTTATCGAACACCAGTTTGTTATAACCGCTGCCGTGGTTTGCCTTGATCACGAAGGCGTCAGGTAATGCCTGATACATTTCCTCGGTTAATTGATTGCCGTGCGCATAAAGATCGATCAGGTATTCTTTCCCCCACAGCTTTTCAATATAGTCGCGCACCCGATATTTGTCGGACAGTTGAGTATATATCGCCAAAGGATAGACCTTTCTGCGCATTAATTTTTCGCTATATCTTTTCGGCTGCGCCAAATGCGGTATTTTCCGAAAAAACAAGGCATATTTTAACTGATGATATAACGCGTCGGGCATATTACGGTAAAAACCCTTCACCAGATTATTTAACATAGATTTCTCGCACCTTCCCTATTAACTGAGGTAAACAACGGTAGCAGGTCAACTGCAATCTCGTAATTTGCCCTCTTCTGAAGAAGCCATTAAGTACAAAGAATGAAATAAACTCCGTTATCAGGGTTGAAACCGCCGCACCTACTATGCCGTAACGCGGTATCAACGCCAGATTCATCAGCACGTTGGCCAACGCGGCCAGCGGCATTTTTATCGCTATAAATCGATAGCCCCCAAACAGCACTATCGCCCGATAGGACACGGTGCCCATCACCGAGAACAGCGACGTCACCGAACACAGCGCCAAGATGGTGGCGGTTTCGCGATAGCTGTCGCCAAACATCAGCGCCACGATCGGACCTGGGAACAACGACAGCAGCAAGATCACCGGCATGGAGAGCGACAACACCACCAGATACAGCAACCGGATACGTCCTTCCTGCTCGGCCAATGAGCGGGCATTCGCCACGCCCGGCATCATTGAGGTGATCAAGGCAATGGGGACGAATATCCATCCCTGGCTCAGGGTAATCGCCGCGCTGTACAAGCCGACGCTGTGCTCGCCCAGTACGTTGCCGATCATGATCTGATCGATACGCGTGTAGACGACGATCGACAACCCGGAGACCGCCAGCGGCAAACCTACCTTTAACAGATAACGACCATAGCGCCGCTTGTGACGCCCGCTGATCGCCCGCATATCGCCCTGCTCGCGGCGAAACAGCACCCAACGCACGGCGTACGGGATCAGGCTGCTCACAACATAGGGCACGGCAAACCATTCCAACGGCAATTTGGCATGCACCAGCGCCAGCCGCAGAATGATTGACAGCAACAGAGCCAGGTTGTTGATCAGCGTGTTCAGCTTCGATTTCAACAGCGCGTCGTAATAAATCTTGTAGACGTCCTGAATAGAGAAATACGCACTGGCGAGCATCAACAACATCATGATCTGACTGGTACGATCCTGCGTCAGCACAGCCCAGGCCATCAGCGGCACGGCGATCAGCGCAAAAAGCTGGCGCCGCAAACGCATCGAGGCCATCATCAGCCGAATACCGCTGCGCCGCCGCTTGGCGACGCGGTTGAACAACACCGCATCCGCCCCCAGTTGTACCAGCGGCACGGCAATGGCGATCACCGACAGCAGATAGTTAATCAGACCGTATTGCGCCGGCCCCAGATAACGCGCTACGTACACCGAAACGAAAATCCCCGAAAGGCTCAGCGATATCCGTTCCAACATCAGCCACAGGGAGTTCATCAGCATCGCTTTCATGCGCGACTACACCTTTTCCTGATGGCTGGGGTAAGCAAAGGCGTAGTAGCCGGCGTCAGTGGCGGTTTTTTTCACCATGCCGTTCAGGATCACCCCTTTAATCGCCACGCCGTTCTGCTCGAAACGACGCATGCTGATTTCAATCTGCCGGACGGTGTCGACCTCAAAACGCACCACCATCAGCGCAGTGCCGACATGGTGACCCACGATGGCGGCGTCGGTCACCGCCAGCACCGGCGGCGTGTCGATCAGCACCAAATCGTAGTTCTGCCTCGCCCACTGCAGGAAGTCGGCGAAACGCTGATGCATCAGCAGTTCGGACGGGTTCGGCGGCACCTGGCCACGCGGCACAAAATCCAGATTGGCGATAGCAGTTTTCTTCACCGACTGATCTGGCGCAATCAACCCGGACAGCATGTCCGACAACCCGCCCTTGGCGCTGTTGTTGAACCAACGGTGCAGGAATCCTTTGCGCATGTCTGCGTCGATCAGCAGCACCCGTTGGCCCGCCTCGGCGATCACCACCGCCAGATTGGTGCTGGTGAAACTTTTCCCGCTGGCAGGGCTGGCGCCGGAGACCATCAGGATATTGTTTTTGGCCTCCATCATGGCGAAGTGCAAACTGGTACGCAGGCTGCGGATGGCTTCGACGGACAAATCCCCCGGCTCTTCCTTGGCCAGGATCGGCAGCTTGTCACCGCCATTTTTGACCAGTAGCTGCTGCTGAGTGCGGTTACGTTTTTGCTGCCACGGCGACAACGGGACCGTGGCATACACATTGATACCGCGCTTTTCCAACGCCTCGGTGTCACTGACGCCCCGCTGGAGCGCCGCGCGCAATACCACAATCGACGCCGACAGCACGCCGCCCATCAACAGCGCGAAGAGCACGATCATCGCTTTTTGCGGTTTTACCGGCCGCAGACCGCTTTCCGCCTCATCGATAATGCGGATATTGCCCACGGTGCCCGCTTTGCTGATGCTCAATTCCTGCTGCTTGTTCATCAGTTGCATGTATACCTGCTGATCCACCTGCACATCGCGGGTCAGACGCAGAATTTCCTGCTGCGTTTTCGGCAGCGTCTGCACCTGTTTACCGAGCCGCGCCTTTTCCGCCTCCAGCGTGGCGCGCTTTTCCAGCAGAGCGCGATAGGCCGGATGCTCACGGGTATAAAGCTTGGAGATTTCCGCTTCTTTGAAGGTCAGCTCATTCAACTGGGCCTCCAGTTGAACCTGAGTATCCAGCACCGATTTGGCTTCCAGCGTCAGGTCCACCGAGTCGTTCTGCTGACGGAACTGGTTGAGCTGATTCTCGGCGTTGTTGAGCGACGTCTGGGTGCGCGGCAGCTGTTCGTGCAGGAAAGCCAGCATGCGCTGCGCTTCCTCGGTTTTGCGATCCACATTCTGTTGCAGGTAGTTATCGGTGATGCTCTTGAGCACCGCTTCGGCGCGCTGCGGATCCTCGCCGGCCAGGTTGAACGTCATAATGCCGCTTTCCTTGCCGCCAGGGGCAACGTCAAGCAGGTTGCGAAGATCGTCCACCGCCTGCTGGCGCGGCACGTTGACCACGCTAAACTCAGTGCCCGGCAATGCCTCCAGCGCAGTGACGTTCATCGCCCAGGCGCCCTGCTTCAGCGGTTGTCCGACGGTGCCGCTGAACAAGTTCTTCCCATCATGGCTCAGGCTATAACGTTGCTTATCCTGCACGGTCAGGGTCAGTTCCTGGCCCTGCATCGCCGCAGGCACCGTCATCCCTGAGATGAGCAGCACCGGCGGCGGTTCGCCGCTCAGACGGGCCAGCCCCTTGCCGAACAGCGGAAAGTAATCCGGGCTGATGCGCACCGTCAAACCGAGATCGTCCACGGTTTTGCCAATCACATAGCGTGATTTCGCCAGCGAAACCTCATCTTGCGTCGCCGAATTCTGACCCATCGAACCCATCGAGTTGTCCAGCGTCTCGCGCAGCAGCGAATCGCCCGAAAGCTGTTTTTCCACCTGCACCAGCGCGGTCGCCTGATAGATCGGCGTCGCCATCAAGGCATAGGCACAGCCCAGGACACCGGCGACACCGGTCACCAGCAAAATACGCCAACGGTTATCCCACAGCGGGCCAATCAGCCGTTCCCAGTCCAGTTTCTCGTCCTGCTCGGCCATCACAATCGGCATTGCATTATTCTTCATCATCGGTGTTCCTTAAGTCAGCGTGGCGGGGTTACCAGTTACGTATCCGCAACGTGGCCTCGCTGAGGTCGTTAAAGCTGGAAATCGTCGGTACCAGCTGGCTTATCAAGCGGTTCCAGCGCGCAATCGGCGCTGCGGTGACGTACACCACGTCATAAGGTTCCAGCTGAAATTCTGTGCCCATCGCCAGTGCAGCAGCATCAGACAGGTCGAACTGGTACAAAGACGCCAGCCGCTGCGGCTGTTTGCCGCCGTTCGGGCGGATCACGAACACGCCGGTGGCATCGGCCACCGTCTGGCTGATGCCCTCTGAACTGCCCAACGCCTCCGTCAAGGTCATGCCGCTGCGGTCCATTTTCAGCGTCGCCTGCTTACCGACCTCACCCATCACAAACACCTTCAACTCGTCATTGCGCGGCACATACAGAATGTCGCCCGGCTGCAGCAGTTGGTTCTGGCCGGTATCGCCGCGCTGCATCAGCGCCTGCAGGGAGATGGACTGTTCCTTGCCCTGGTGAGTCAGCACCACGTTGCGCCAGTCGGCGTTGTCCGTCAGGCCGCCGGCGGCGTTAATCGCATCGAGAATGGTCAGCGGCACGTTGGTCACCGCCTGCTGCCCTGAGGTTTTCACTTCGCCGGTCACATACACTTTCTGCGAGCGGAAAGCGGCAATGCTGACGTCCACCTGCGGGCTTTCCACATAGCGTGCCAGCCGGTTGGCGATCTGATTGCGCACTTCGGTGACGGTTTTTCCCACCACCTGCACCCGGCCGATATACGGGTAGAAGATCGCCCCGTCGGCATGCACCCAGTTGCCGGTATCGCTGGCGCTGCGGTATTGGCCGGCAGGCGTGGTCAGTTCCGGATGATCCCAAACGGTGACGTTAAGCACGTCGCCGACGCCGATGCGGTATTGGTAACTCTGCAAGCGCTGGTCCAGCGCCGGGTTTGGCCGGGCCACCGGCTCCACGCGGCGCATTTTTTCCAGCAACATCGGCGTTACGCGGTACACCTGGACCTGCTTATCCAAATCGAAGTCTTCATCCTGCTGGGTGACTTTGGCTTTCCCTTGAGTAGGCAGGTGCGAACCTGGAAATGTCGTGCAGCCGCTAAGCAACGCGGTGGACAACACCAGCGGCATCAAATGAGGTAAGTGAAGGTTCATGACAGTACCGTGAAAAAACGGGCCGCCGTTGCGGCCCGTGGGAGGATTAACGATCGGCGGTAGGGTTATCGGTAAAAATCGGTGCCTGACGCGGTTCATGCAACATGACAAAGTAACCGAAGAAGCAAAGTACAAAGGCCACCAGCATCTGGTAGTCCGGCAGTTGCAGGACCTCGCTGCAGATACCGACGCAGGCCAGCGTCACCGCCAGCATGCAGCTCATCGCCAACGCCTGGCGCGCATTGAGACCACGCCGCATCAGGATGTGATGCAGATGGTCACGACCGGCCTTGAACGGGCTCTGACGGCGCAGCAGTCGGCGCACCATGACCGTCACCATATCCATCAATGGGATAGCGATCAGCCACAGCGCGGTCACTGGCCGTATGACAGCGTCCTGCCCCTGGGTGGCGACGATCAGCAACCACAGCACGCTAAAACCAATCACCATGCTGCCGGCATCGCCCATGAAAATCTTGTTGCGCGGACCGAACATGCTGAGGTTGAACAACAGATAGGCCGCCAAGGCCGCGATCAGGCTCAGGCACCACATCGCCAGTTTTTCTTGCCCCGCCAGACCAAACAGAATCGCCAGTGCGATAAAAGTGACGCAGGACAACGCGCCAAGCTGGCCGTCTATGCCGTCAACCATGTTATAGGCGTTAATCGCCCCCCAGACCGCCAGCGGTGTGATCAGCAAGGCTATGTAACCCAGCATCAGCTCCTGATGCCCCCACAGATAGCCGAAGGAAGTAAGTTGCATCCCTGCCGCCAGCATCATCGCCAGCGCGATCCCTCCCTGCACGATGACGCGCGGCGCCACCGGCAGATCAAAACGGTCATCAAGCACACCCAACACCACTAACGCCGTGACGCATAACAGGTAGATATTGCTGTGCGGCAACCATTCCGGTTGCCAAAACGTCACCAGCATGAGGGTGAGATAAATGGCTATTCCGCCAACCAGCGGTATATGCCCCTGATGACGCTTGCGGGCATTGGGTTTATCCACCAATCCCACCGCCAGCGCAGCACGGCGTGCAATAACCACCAGCGTCAGCGCCAAAATAAATATTATGCTCAGTTGATATAACATTATTCCTCCAGCGAATAAGCACGCTACCGCCCTTGAGTTACAGCTCCCAATGCGCTATTAACAAAAACAAAATTGACATCGCCAGGATATAAGTCAGCATAAGCTCATCCTGTTAACTACAGATTCATCCGAAAAATAAAAGGCGTTAACGCATGAGAAATATATCTCTAGGAAAACTCATGCTTAATGGTTCTTTCGATTGCCAAATTAAGTTCAACCGGCGCCTCGAAATTGTTTTGCACATTGCTTTTAAATTGTGTTCTGGCGCAGAATTTTTGTACTCTCACGCGGCTAATAGGGAATTTACGGTGACTTATTTTACTCACCACATCCAATGCCGCAGCGCCGCAGATCCCGAATATATAAGGAATCCGAATGGTTTTGTTCTCTCTGCCCAATGAAGACGAAATAACGTCGACCAGTTGGTTCATGGTGAAATCCGGTTTATCAACATAATTGCTGACCTGATAACTGGCCTGCTGATCCAGCGCATACTCCAGCCTGGCTGCAATATTCTCGACATAAGCCATGGATTTCATATTATTGCCGCTGCCAATCATTACGAAACGGCCGCTGGCGATCTGACGGAACAGGTTATAAACGTTGCCGCGATTATTTTCGCCGAATACTACGGTCGGACGGATAATGGTCAACTTATTGTCACCGTCGGCCTTGCGCCAGGCTTCGTAGACATACTCCGCTTCCAGCTTGGATTTACCGTAATGGTTAAAGGGTTCAAAACGCCCTTCTTCACCGGTTTCCTGGGTAACGAACCCGTAGACCGCCACGGATGAGGTAAAGATAATCTGTCTGATGTTCAGCGAAGAGGCCGTCATGCAAACATTACGCGCGCCCTCGACATTAACCTGATAATACAGCGAGATCGGATCGACATTATCCTGATGCTCTGCCGCAAGATTAATCACGGCATCACACCCCGCCAGTGGCTGCAGTAAGGTCTGCGGCTGGGTTACATCGCCAAACTGATAGAGCTCCGGAAAATGTTCGCTTTGTTTCTTGTCTACAATCGTCAAAATCAGATCGCTACGCGCACTCAGGCGCTTAACCAAACGCGTTCCGATAAAACCGGAACCCCCGATGATAGCTACTTTACGCTTATCCATATTTGTCACTCAGCCAAGTTTTCCATTAATTCCCACCGCAGAATTGAGGCGAGACGCTTAATACGCGTTAGATCATGGAAACCAGACTGGACAAATCGGCCCAAGCTTTCAAATAACAAATAATGAAATAACAGTATTTGCTGAATGTAAAATTATGGGGAAAGATGAAATGTCGGCGTAGACTAATTTTTAACTTCGTAAGCAACCTGATATTGAATGCTTTTATTCGGCAGAATGAGATTAATCTTACCTTTACCCTTGGCCTCTGAAATTTCGTATTTCACCGGCTGTTTAAACTTCCCCTGTTTAGGATCGATGCACTCGATGGTCGCCTGCTCCAGGTTTTCGCCCTGATAAAGGCAAAGCAGCGTTTGCGGGCCGTTAGATTGGGGGTTGTTCAACGTCAGGGTAAGCACCACGCGGGTGTTGTTTTGTATATCATTGATAATCGGTGGACGAGTTTGGTTCCCCAGCACATAGGAAAAATGTGAAATAATCAGCAGTGAGACAAACACCGACAGGTACTTCACCACTCTGACGGCAGGAACGGAGAAAAAACCCGCGGATGCAGTCATTTTATTTCTTATTGTTGTATTTTTCAGCGGTACGGATACCACAGCAACAGGTGGCCCGGAACTCGTAATCGCTTCCTCATGCGTGTCTATTTTCTCGGCGCTAATTTCATCGTCTCTATTTCCACTTTCAGATATTTCCGCTTGAAAATCTTCGTTAATATTCCCAGAAACTTTCCATATTTCATCAACACCATATTCATCCTCCTCCGATATAAAGTGAAAAGCGGCCTTGTTTTCCACCTTATAGCCCAGGCGTGGAATCGTTCTGATAAGCGTATGTTCAACATCACCTATTTTCTGACGAATTGATTTAATTGTTTGATTTATCGTCGAATCTGAACAATAAGTTCCTTTCCATATATTTTCTATAATTTCCGTACGACTAACCAGTTCAGGGGATCTGGCGACCAGAAGTGAAAGTATCTGATACTCCTTCCAACGCAGGCGAAATTTTTCCCGGGAAGGTGTCAGAACATCTAGATTCCTAATCTTTATTCTTTTATCAAGATTCACTTTTAATTTCCTTAACGTGCCTGTCCTGCACACTTTGTATAGAAATATGAAAAAATGTTCAAGAAATTAAATGTAAACTCAACAGGTTGTATTCATTGGATGTTTATTTTTATAAAAATTCGCTGATTTCATTTTTTACATCACCTCGAATACCAAAGATCCGATTCTCAGAATGTTCTCTTTTTCCCTGTTGGTAACATGGTTTCTTTTCATGTTTACCGGCAATAAAAATCAGCCAACAGACTGATTTAAAACAAAAAGCCCGCATATGTTATAACTTTGTTGGTTAAGTGAAATTGTGAAATTCACCCGAAAACCTGCAAGTATCACCTGTTTTTCCACCTAATCCGATTGCCAGATAGCCTACAAAAAGCCAGCAAAAACAGAATGAGAGTTATCTGATTTAATCACTTCACGAAACAAAGCACCAAATACAAAGACATATTTTCAATTTGGCTACACAACCTTCAAATAATGAAGATCTCTGTCACTCACCATAACAGGCTATGTCACCAGCATGCTTTATTTCTGTAAAAATTCCGACAAGAAAATGAAAATCACGCTAACAATAATATTGTGGAGTATTCTTCATTGAAAAACATGAAGTGAGAGATGCACCTATAAAAAAAGAGAAATTCAGCATGGGGAAATAAGAATATTACCTAAAGGCGGGGAATTTCACTGCGGAAAAACAAACTACGCGGAGAGTAAAAGAAACAGTCCCTCCCCTTTCGGGGAGGAACAAATCGCATCAGGCCGTTTTTTTACGACCGTACACAGCCCAGGTAATCACCACGCACAACAGGTAAAACACCAGGAAAATTTTCATCGCGCCCGCCGGAGAACCGGTCAGCGCCAGGGAAGTGCCAAATGCTTTCGGAATAAAGAAACCGCCGATGGCGCCAATCGCCGAGATAAACCCCAGAGCGGCTGCGGAATCGGTTACCGCTTCGCGCTGTGCGCTTTCGTCGCTCCCGCCTCGAGCCTTAACACGCTCGAGGGTAATTTTACGGAAGATCACGGCGATCATCTGGAAGGTCGAGCCGCTGCCCAAACCGGCGGTAAGAAACAGCAGCATAAAGACGCCGTAAAACGCAATAAAGGACCCCGTATGCCCAGCCCCCGGTAAGGTCAGGAACAACAGTGCGGCAAACACCGCCATCAATACAAAGTTAATCAGCGTAACGCGAATACCGCCAAACCGATCGGAAAGCGCACCGCCAACCGGCCGTGCCAGGGCGCCGAGGAACGGGCCGAAGAAGGCATAATGCAGGATCACCACATCCGGAAACTGCGTCTTCGACAACATGGCGAAACCGGCGGAAAAACCGATGAAGGATCCGAAAGTGGCAAGATACAGCAGGCTCAGCATCCACAGATGGCCGCGCTTGAGCACCGGCAGCTGTTGTCTGAGCGAGGCCTTCGAAGCCGCCAGGTCGTTCATGCCGAACCAAGCCGCCAGCGTGGCGATCAACAGGAATGGCACCCAGATCCACGCGGCGTTCTCCAGCCACAGTTGACTGCCGTCCGGCTGAACCTGGCCCGTGCCGCCAAAAACGCCGAACATGGCGATGGAGATCGCCAACGGGGCCACCAATTGCATCACGCTGACGCCCAGATTGCCCAACCCGCCGTTCAAGCCTAATGCGCCGCCCTGCCTGGCCTTTGGAAAGAAGAAACTGATGTTGGCCATGCTGGAGGCAAAGTTGGCGCCGGCGAAGCCGCACAGCAGAGAGATGATGACAAAAACGCCATAGGCCGTAGAGGTATTCTGAACCGCAAACCCCAGCCACAGGCAGGGGACCAGCAGTAAACAGGTGCTGATTGCCGTCCAGCGGCGGCCGCCGAACATCGGGATCACGAACGAATAAGGCACGCGCAGGATGGCGCCCGAAACGGAAGGCAACGCGGTGAGCAAAAAAAGCTGGTCGGTAGTGAAATTGAAACCGACCTTGTTCAGATTGACCGCAACCGCGCTGAACAGCATCCAGACGCAGAAGGCCAATAACAGGCAAGGAACGGAAATCCACAGGTTGCGACTGGCAATCGCCTGACCACGCTGTTGCCAGAACTCGGTGTCCTCAGGTTGCCAGTTCTGAATAACCGCACCTGTTTTTTTTGATGATGACATTGCAGATTGCGACATAAAAACCTCAGAGACAGGGTGATAACTCCGCACACCCTAGGTGGCGGCCCCCAGGTCAAAGTTGATGTAAATCAATCGGAGTGCAGGTAGTCATGCGCGGGAAACGCACCGACATCCCTTTATGAGTAAGGGGCCACCCCATAAAATATAACTATAAATCAATTAGTTGAAATTTACACTGCACCACTGATGCCCGCCCGTAGCGGCGCATGGAAACTAAGGGTTACTTCGTTAGAGGTATGGGGTTGCCTGCAACTATGGTGAAAAATAACGCCAAATCGTTACCGCCTTCGCTGGCACCGCCTGCTTTCGCCCTCTGGTTTCCAGCCGTCGCCACACTCTACCTCCGGGGATCCAAGCAACATGAAACGCCTGTTAGCTCCACTTTCCATCGTTAATCAGGTGGCCATGCTGATGATACTGCTAGGCATATTGGGCATCGCCGGAATGGGCATTTCCGCCTGGATGTCGCAGAGCATTCAGGGCAACGCGCATGCCATCAATAAGGCCGGCTCGTTGCGTATGCAGAGTTATCGCCTGCTGTCGCAAGTTCCGCTGGATGCTCGCAGCGAAGCGCTGGTCCGCGAACTGGATCAGGCTCAAGACAGCCCTGATCTTCAGCGTTCGCTGGAACAAGAAGAGATGACTGAACAATTTCAGACGCTGCATGATTATTGGCAGCTAACCCTGCTGCCGCAGTTGCGTCAGGCTCGGCACCCGACCGAGGCTGCGCCGCAGGTCGCGCATTTCGTCACCCTGCTGGATAAGCTGGTGTCCGACATTGACCGCCAAACCGAACGGCGGCTGTTGATGGTGACGCTGGTACAGGCGGTATTTATCGCGCTGACGCTGCTTTTGTTGGTCGGTACCATTTGTTACCTGCGCCGTCGCCTGCTGCATCCGTGGCGGCAACTGGTGGCGATGGCGCTGTCGGCGGGCCGTGGCGATTTCAGCCGGCGTTTTGCCCAACGCGGCCACCAGGATGAAATGGCCTCGCTCGGCGGCGCGTTAAACACCATGTCCGACGAACTTGCCGCCATGTACAGCGGGCTAGAGCAACGGGTGGCGGAAAAAACTGCCGACCTGCAACAAAAAAACCAGGTGCTGAGCTTCCTCTATAAAGCCAGCCGCCAGTTGCACGGCAATGAGCCGCTGTGCAGCCGCCTGACGCCGATACTCAATCAACTGCAAAGCCTGACGCCGCTACGGGCCATTCAGGTTCGCCTGTACGAGAACAACAGTCAGGAACAATTCGTACAATTGAGCGGCAACCTGCCGCTACGGCCGGAATACTGCACCAACCCGGTCTGCAGCGCCTGCCTGAACGACGATGGCCAACAACACGCCCATCACCCTTCCCTGAGCTGGAGTTTAAGCGACAAACTGGGGGATTACGGGGTGATCGTCGCACAGCACCTACCGCAACAGCCGCTAAATGACGATCATCGCCAGTTGGTTAACACGTTGGTAGAACAACTGACCAGCGTGTTGGCGATTGAACGCCAGGTCGATCATCAGCAACAGCTGATGTTGATGGAAGAACGCGCAGCGATTGCGCGTGAGTTGCATGACTCCATTGCTCAGTCGCTGTCGTGCCTGAAAATGCAGACCGGTTGCCTGCAAATGCAGGGCGCGGAGCTCTCGCCCGCCAACCTGGCGCTGGTGCGACAAATGCGTGAAGAACTGAACATCGCTTACCGCCAATTGCGCGAGCTGTTGACCACGTTCCGCCTGCGCCTGACCGAACCGGGGCTGCTGGCGGCGCTGCAGTCAACGGTACAGGAATTTAGCCAGCGGCTCGGCGTTGCCATCGATCTCGATTACCAGTTGACGCCACGCACGGTGCCTTCTTATCAGGCTATTCACCTGTTGCAGATTGCCCGCGAAGCCTTAAGCAACATCAATAAACATGCCCAGGCCAGCCGGGTAAGCATCCAGGTGGTCAATCGACGAGGTGAAGTTACCCTGAGCGTCTGCGATAACGGACGCGGGCTGCCGGAAGAGACCGCCCGCCCCGATCACTATGGCCTGATAATTATGCGCGATCGCGCCAAAAGCCTGCACGGCCACTGCGAGATTTTACCCTGCAGCGGCGGCGGCACTGAAGTCCGGGTGGTATTCAAACCGGACAACCACGCCATCGATTAATGAGAGAAACCATGACGACTGAAACCGCTGCCACCATTTTACTGATTGATGACCATCCGATGCTGCGTAATGGCGTAAAGCAGCTGATCGCTATGGACCCACGCCTGCAGGTGATTGCCGAAGCCGGCAATGGCGAACAGGGCGTCGCGCTGGCCGAAGAGCACGATCCTGATCTGATCCTGCTCGACCTGAACATGCCGGGCATCAACGGTCTGGAGACGCTGGATCGCCTGCGCATGACCGCGCTATCGGGCCGCATTGTGGTGTTTAGCGTCTCAAATCACGAAGATGACGTGGTCAGTGCTCTGAAACGCGGTGCCGACGGCTACCTGCTGAAAGACATGGAGCCGGAGGATCTGCTGAAGGCCATGCATCAGGCGGCTGCGGGCCAGATGGTATTAAGCGAAGCCCTGACGCCGGTCCTGGCCGCCAGCCTGCGTGAGAACCGCCCCAGCGCCGAACGCGATATCCAGCAACTGACGCCGCGTGAGCGCGATATTCTGAAACTGATCGCCCAGGGCCTGCCGAACAAAATGATCGCCCGCAGGCTGACGATCACCGAGAGTACCGTCAAGGTGCACGTCAAACACCTGCTGAAAAAAATGAAGCTGAAATCGCGCGTTGAAGCCGCCGTCTGGGTATTGCAGGGGAAAAACGGTTAATCCTCGCCGTTCAGTGGCCCGGTCTGCGCCGGTATCGCCGGCGTTTGCAGGGTTTTCGCCGGCGGCAACCCCTCGTCGGTGCCGGAAGACAGCGTCAGGGGCGGCGTCACTTGCAGCTGGATCCAGTTGGATGTCACTAACTGGTGTTTATCGTCTTCCAGCGTAACCGATAAAGAGTAACTGTTGCTTGCGCCTGGAGAGGCATCCCACTTAGGCACGATCAGGCTCCAGCCGTGCGGATCGTTACCGTTTTGCGGCGGCGTCAGGCTCAGAGCCTGGGTATCCCCCTGCCAACTGACGCGGGCGATTTTGTTGGCCGCTTTGATTTCAAGCACCAGCGGCAACGTTTCCCCTTCCTTCAGGCTCCACGGCGGCGTAGCCAAAAACACCTGCAGCGTTTTGCGTTGTCGGAACGCCAACACCGGGACATTTTTGCGTTCGATATTGCCATAGCGGCTACCGCGCAGCGACTTGGCCTGCGCAACGTACTCCGGCGATATCTGTTTCACCAGGGGAACACCAAGCCGGTAACTCAGCGCCAGTTCGATCTGATCCTGGCTCACCCCGCCTTCGCCCATTTTGTGCAGCGCTTTCACCGTCACCAGCGGCACCGGCGTGTAATTCACCCCAAACTGCATGGCACGCGGATCGCTTTGCTTTTTACCGCTGCCGAACAGATCGACATTCTCCCCCCAGTACTGCTCATAGCTGAGAGAACCGCCAATCTGGCGGTAGAATGGCAGGTAGCCTTGAGTGGTAATGTCATAACCGTTCGCCGGTCGGCTGAGGAACACCGCGTCATTTTTCTGCTGCGCCAGCGCCGACAACGGATAGTAATAATTGGCGGAAAAACGCAGGAAATCGCCCCAGGCTTCGGCGCCCACGCTGGCACGGTTGTGCCGGCGCTCAAAATCGCTGTCGAGCACCGTGTTATACCCCAGCAGCCAATCCCCGGCGACCCAGCGTTGCCCAATCCCCAGATTGCCCAGCGAACCGTCGTTTTGCTGCAAAAGACCGAGCTGGCTGTAAGTCAGCAAACCGTTGACGTCATACAAAGGGCTGAACAGTTGGCCGCTGCTGCCGGCAAAATCCCCCTGATTGGACACCGCCAGCGACAGTTTGGCGGTGCCCAGCGGCGATAACAGCTCCTGCGCTTGCTGCTGCAAGACGTCGTTTGCCTGACCCAACACATAGTTCTCGGCGCGGGTACGCACCTGCTGGCCGGAAACGTTATTCAAATTACGTTCACCCAGCTGTTTGGCCATGGTGGCCCACTCTTTCTCACGCGCAGCGTCGTCCTGGGCGTTGCCGCCAAGCTCGGGTAAATCATTGCCCGGCGAATGAGCGAGGGAATCGGGTGCCGGCGGGGATTCAGCCTGGGCGGGCAACGCGCCGCAAAACCAGGCAAGTAGCCACACCAGCAGCGCCGCCGGTAAACTGCCGGTCAGGCGAGGGAGAAAATGAACGGCTTTTTTCACTCTGCAGCGTGTTTTTTGTCTAACGTCAGTCATTACTCTGTCGCCATCCCCTCATCCGGAGAGCAAGGCGCATCAATCCTTTTTTTGCTGCGGCCACTCCAGGCGGCAGACAACTCAACCTTCGCACACTCTGACACAGGGCATTTATCCCCTTTCAAGGGCCCAGCGCCAAAACGCATCATGAATACCCAAGCCTAGTGGATTTGTGATGAGAAACCATCGGATAAACCTCAGTTATTCATGTGACAACGTAACAAAACCACCACCTCCGCAGAGGCCATGGCATCAAGCCATAAAAATACCCGATTCCGAGCCGCCAAAATGAGTGAATTCACTTTATTTCACCTGAAATTTTGCCGAAAAAAACTTCAGACGGAAATCAGCGGGACCAATAACGTCTTGATTATGCGTAGCAATACGCAATTTTTTGCTATCCCTCTGTTAGCTGAACAATACTTTGCGGCCAGGCTCGCAATGCCAATCATTGATGGCGTCATTTTTCCCAATCAACCGTATTTTGCCGCTATGTTGAACGCTGATTTCAGCTCGGTAAGGACGTTTTATGCTCGATGACGCGCAACACGATCTCTGGCATCGCTGCCTGTTTATCCCGGCCCTGCTGCTTGCAGCAGCCATCGCTACGCGGTTGATTCACTGCGTATCGGCAAGCCTGTCGGGGCCCTCGCCAAAGCAGACGCGCTGGGTGATGGGGGCTGCCCTTTGCGCCGGGCTGGCGGCATTGCCTTTCGGCATGCCGCTCCTGCACCGCGTAGTGTTGCTGCCGGTGGCGGCGGTATTGATCGCGTTGGCGTTTATCGATTGGCAGCACCGCTTGTTGCCGGATCGCCTGACACTGCCGCTGCTATGGGCCGGGCTGCTGGTGAACCAGCAAGGCTATTTCACTTCGCTGGCGGAGGCGGTGTCAGGGACCGTTGTCGGTTATCTGTCGCTGTGGCTACTCAACGCGGCCTATCGCCGCCGTCATCAACGGGATGGCATTGGGCAAGGGGATTTTAAACTGTTGGCGGCATTAGGCGCCTGGGTCGGCTGGCCCGCCCTGCCGATGTTGGTCACCGGTGCGGCGGCGACGGGATTATGCGCGGTGGCCATTGCCGGCCTGATGCGTAAACCCGGCTGGCAAACTCCGCTGCCGTTCGGCCTGTATCTGGCAGCGGCGGCCTGGCCGTTGCTGCTGTCGACGGCCGGCAAGGGAATCGCGCAGTTCAACGGGGTATAACGCTAAATTTCACCTTATTTCACTCTGGCGGTAAATGGGCACAGGGCCATTTTACCGCTGTTATAGCCCACTGTCGGTACGGCTGTTATGGCGACTCTTCACCTGCACCGCTATCCTTTGGCTAAGCCAAAACGGGGTTTTGCCTAAATCAATACGGGGGTTATATGATTGGTCATGGTTTATCCGCACTCGCGCTCGGCGCGGCGTTACTGACGGGGTCACTGTCATTCGCGGCGCAGGCGGCCGGCACCTTCACCCTCACCTCGCCGGCGTTTCAGGATGGCGGAATGCTGGCGCAAAAATATGCCGGCGCGACGCCGGGCAATGCCAGTTGCACCGGCGATAACGTTTCACCGCCGCTGAACTGGAGCAATCCGCCGACAGGAACCCAGAGTTTCGCCCTGCTGCTGTCCGATCCCGAGGGGCGCAGCGGCCTTGGCGTAAGCCATTTGGTGGCCTACGGCATCCCCGTCTCGGCCAGCGGCTTCGCCGAGGGCGATCTCACCCTGGGCAAAGGCTTTATTGGCGGCAAAAACTCGCCGGGCACTGCGGTTTATCACGGCCCTTGCCCCCCGGCCGGATCAGGGTTGCACCACTATACTTTCGTGTTGATCGCCACCGATCTCCCGCCCCATGCACTTGGCCCGGGCTTGACGCGCGAACAACTCCTGGAAAAGCTGCACGGCCATGCCAAGGGCGGCGCGGGCATTATCGGCCGCTTCGGCCAATAACCGTTCAGGCCGTCAACGCCTCTGCCGGGGTCTCTGCGGTCACCGCCGCAGCGCGGTACAGGCTGACCACCTCACCGATCACCAGCAGGCTGGGCGAAACCGGCCGCTGTCGGGCCATGATCGCCGGCAGTTCGCCCAAGGTGCCGATCAATACCCGCTGCTGCGGCTGGGTACCGCGTTCAATGATCGCCAACGGCATCTCCGCCGCCATACCATGGCGCAACAACTGTGCGGCAATGGTTTCACTCAAGGCCAGCCCCATATAAAACACCAGCGTTTGCCCCGAACTGACCAATCCCGGCCAGTCCAGATCCACCTCGCCGTTACGGCAGTGGCCGGTAACAAAACGTACCGACTGCGCGTAATCCCGGTGGGTTAACGGAATGCCGCTTGCCGCCGCACAGCCACTGGCGGCGGTAATGCCCGGCACCACGTGGCAGGCCACGCCATGACGCTGCAACCAGGCCATCTCCTCGCCGCCGCGACCAAAAATAAAAGGGTCACCCCCCTTCAACCGCACCACCCGATTGCCGGCCTGCGCCAGCTCTACCAGCAGTTGTTCGATCTCCGATTGCGCCAAAGTGTGGCAGCGCAGGGATTTACCCACGTCGATACGCAACGCCTCCGCAGGCAGCAGCGCCATCACCGCCGGGGAAACCAGGCGATCAAACACCACCACGTCCGCCTGCTGGAGAACCCGCAGCGCCTTCAACGTCAGCAGCTCGGCATCCCCAGGCCCGGCACCGACCAACCACACTTCACCCCGGCGCACCGGCTGGCGACGATCCCCAGCCAACATCAGCATTTCAAGTGCCTTCATTGCATCACCTCCGCTATGCCACCCGTTGGGCCGCATGCTGTTGAATCAACTTTTTCAGTTCCGGCAAACAAGAGCCGCAGTTGGTGCCGCATTGCAGACGATCGCCCAGTTCACTGGCGCTGTGGCAGCCCGCCTTAATCGCCGCAATAATGCGGTTCTCGCCCACGCCGAAGCAGCTGCAAATCGTCGCCCCGGCCGCCGTCTGCCCCGCAGCCCCTCGCCCCGCTAACAACGCCAAGCGCTGCGCTCCGCCGACCGGCGGTTGTGCAAAAGCACTCAGAATTGCCGGTCGATCGAGCATCGGAGCCTGTTGGCGAACATAAAACGCCAGTTGCACCTCGTTCTGACGCCAACCAATGACGTGCAAACCGCGTTGGGCCAATTGCGCGGTTTGCAGCGTCAGCCCCGCCAAGGGGAAGTGCCGCCGCAACCAGTCCTGCCAGTCTTCGACCGGCCGTTGCCCGGCCATGATGTAGTGGGTCAGGCCCTCCTGCGCTACCCGGCTCCAGTAAATACCCACCGGCGGCGCCACCTCGGCGCGCAGGAAAATCTCCGCCTGCCAGCTCGTTGGCCACAAGCTGACCCGTACCGGCGCATGTTTGCTTTCCGGCTGGCCGGAATGAGCATCGACCACCGGAGGGATCAGACTGTCGACCCGGCCCTGAGCGGTAAACTGACCATTCCAGTGCATAGGCGCGAATACGCTGCCGCGCCGCTGCCCCGGATGGCACTGGGCTCGCGCCAGCATCCAGCCATGGGGCGAACTGAGCCGCACCAGGGCGTTATCGGCAATGCCCAACGCCGCAGCATCCTGCGGGTGCATTTCACAAAACGGCTCGCTGAGATGGCGCATCAGGCGCGCCGCTTTGCCGGTGCGCGTCATGGTGTGCCACTGATCGCGGATACGGCCGGTGTTCAGCACCATCGGGTAACGCGGCGATACCGCATTTTGCGGCAGGCGCGGCGTCACCGGCAGCAGTTGCGCTTTGCCGTCCGCATGGAAAAAGCGGCCATCGCTGAACAGACGCCGACACCCGTCAGGGTGCTGGGTATTGACCGGCCACTGCACCGGTGCCATGCGCGACCACTGCTCCCGATCCCCCTGCGCCAGCAGGCTGATATCGAACGCGCGCGTTCCGTTATTCTCAAACCCTGACAACGCGGCGTGCTCACTGAAAATCTCCGAAGGGTGCCGGTAGCCGAACGCCGCCCCATAGCCCATGCGCCGCGCCACCTGGCTGAGGATCCACCAGTCGGCCCGCGCCTCTCCCGGCGGTGGCAAAAACGCGCGCTGGCGGGATATGCAGCGTTCGGAGTTGGTGACGCTGCCCTCTTTTTCGCCCCAGGCCAGCGCCGGCAGGCGGATGTGAGCCAATTCTGCGGTATCGGTCACCGCCATCACTTCCGACACCACCACCAGCGGGCACTGTTTCAACGCCTGTCGCACCGCGTCCGCATCCGGCAGCGATACCACCGGGTTGGTGCCCATGATCCACACCGCCTTCACCTGCCCGGCGGCCATCGCCTGGAACAGTTCGACCGCATTCAGGCCAGGTTGCCTGGCAATGCCCGGCGACTGCCAGAAACGCTGCACCCGGTCGGTATCCTCGTCGCTGAACCCCATATGCGCCGCCAACTGATTAGCCAGCCCGCCCACTTCACGCCCGCCCATCGCATTCGGCTGGCCGGTAATGGAAAACGGGCCGCTACCCGGCCGGCCAATGCGCCCGCCCGCCAGGTGCAGGTTGATGATTGCATTGCATTTATCCGCACCGCTTGAAGACTGGTTGATGCCCATGGAATAGAGGGTCACCCAGTCGCGCGATGTTTTCAGCAAGGCGAAAAAGGTCAGTACGGCGCTGAGCGGCAGTTCGCAAAAATCCGCTACCCGTTCCGGTGCCCAGTCGGCCACCGCCGCCAGCGTTTCCTCCACGCCGTTGGCATGCTGATGCAAAAAGGCGTTATCCAGGCCATCGTGCTGCGCCAGCCAGCGCAGCGCTCCGGTAAACAGAGCGGCGTCGCTGCCAGGGCGCAGCGGCAGGTGCAGATCGGCAATATCGCAGGTCGCCGTCTCTCGCGGATCAATCACCACCACGCGCATCTGCGGCCGCTGCTGACGCGCCTTCACCAGCCGCTGATACACCACCGGGTGCGCCCAGGCGGTGTTGGAACCGGTCAGGATCACCAGATCCGCCTGTTCGATGTCCTCATAACAGCAAGGCACCGCATCGCCACCGAACGCCCGCTTGTAACCCACCACCGCCGATGCCATGCACAGCCGGGAGTTGGTGTCGATATTGGCCGCGCCGATAAAGCCCTTCATCAGCTTATTGGCGACGTAATAGTCCTCGGTCAGCAACTGGCCGGAAGCGTAAAATGCCACCGCCTGCGGGCCGTGTTGCTCGATCACGCGGCTAAAACGCAGCGCCACCTGCTCCAGCGCGTCGTCCCAGCCCACCGTTTGGCCGTCAACCTGCGGTTGCAGCAAGCGGCCCGCCAAATCCAGGGTTTCTCCCAACGCGCTGCCTTTCACGCACAGCCGCCCCTGATTTGCCGGGTGGGCGACATCACCGCTGACCGCCACCGCGCCGTCGCTGCGCTTTTCGACGGCGACGCCGCAGCCAACGCCGCAGTAAGGACAGGTGGTGCAGTGTGCGGCGGTCATGATGCGGCGCCCGTCGCTTCCGGCATGGCGGCCTGCACCGCCAGCGGTTGGCTGCACACCCAGACTCTGCCCGCCGTCACCCGTACCGGCCAGGCGGTAACACCAGATTGCGCGTTATCCACACAGCTGCCGTCGCTCAGGCGGAAACGCTGCTTGTACAACGGGGAGATCACCACAGGCACACCGGCTACGTCCCCCAGCAACCCGCGCGCCAGCACGTTGGCGTCGCTGTCCGGCTCCTGATTCGCCAGCGCATAAACGCCGCTGCCCGGCAGATGGAACAGCGCAATCTGCCGCGGCCCCAGACGTGCAGCAATGCCGGCGTTGACGGGAATGTCCGCCAACGCGCAGACATCCAGCCACTGATCGCCTGCGGCCGAGGCCGGTTGCACTTCGGTAACCTGCCCGCGTTCCTCTCCGCTGGCCGGGCGGCGCTGCCCGCGCTCCGGCTGCCAGACAATGGCTTCGTCCGGCCGATCGCTGTTCACAAAGGCGCGGAACAGCTTAAGACGATCCGGGCTGGCGAGCGTGGTCTGCCATTCGCACTGATAGCTGCCGACCACCGCCTGCATGTCGTTCTCCAGATCGGCGGCGATACCCAGGCTATCCTCCAGCACCACCTCACGCAGGTAATCCAGCCCGCCTTCGAGGTTATCCATCCAGGTGCTGGTGCGCTGCAGGCGATCGGCGGTACGGACATAAAACATCAGGAAACGATCGACCATGCGGATCAGCGTGGCGGTGTCGAGATCGCTGGCAAACAAATCCGCATGCCGTGGCTTCATACCGCCGTTGCCGCACAGGTACAGATTCCAGCCTTTGTCGGTGGCGATCACCCCAACGTCCTTGCTTTGCGCTTCTGCGCATTCGCGCGTGCAGCCGGAAACCGCCATCTTGATTTTGTGCGGCGCTCGCAATCCCTTGTAACGGTGCTCCAGTTCAATCGCCAGCGCGGTCGAATCTTGCACGCCATAACGACACCAGCTTGAACCGACGCAGGATTTCACCGTACGCAGCGACTTGCCGTAGGCATGGCCGGTTTCAAACCCGGCGTCGACCAACTGCTGCCAGATTTCCGGCAGTTGCTCCAGGCGCGCGCCAAACAGGTCGACCCGCTGGCCGCCGGTGATTTTGGTGTACAGTTGATAACGCTGGGCAATTTGGCCGATGGCGATCAGCCCTGCCGGGGTAATTTCACCGGCCGGCACGCGCGGCACCACCGAATAGGTGCCGTCTTTTTGGATATTGGCGAAGAAACGATCGTTGGTGTCTTGCAACGGCAGGTGCTGCGGCTTGAGCAGATACTCATTCCAGCACGACGCCAGAATCGATCCCGCCAGCGGTTTGCAAACTTCGCAGCCGTGCCCATGGCCATGTCGGGCCAGCAGATCGTCGAAGGTGCGGATATTGCCGACCCGCACCAGGTGATACAGCTCCTGGCGCGAGTAGGCGAAATGCTCGCAAACGTCCTTTTTCACCACCACGCCGCGTTGCTGCAGTTCGTGCTCCATCACCTGTTTCACCAGGGCGGCGCAACCGCCACAGCCGGTGCCGGCTTTGGTGCAGGCTTTCACCGCCGCCAAATCGCCGCAGCCCTGGTCCACCGCACAGCTGATATCGCCTTTACTGACGTTGTGACAGGAGCAAATCTGCGCCGTGGCCGGTAACGCCGAGACGCCCAGCGCTTTTGGCGCGCCGCCGGCCGAGGCCGGGAGAATCAGGCTTTCCGGTGCGGCGGGCAGCGGCAGATCATTGAGCATCATTTGTTGCAGCGTACTGTATTCGCTGCTGTCGCCGACCAATACCGCCCCCAGCAGCCGTTTGCCGTCGGCATCAACCACCAGCTTTTTATACACTTCCGCCGGGCCGTCGACCCAGCTGTAGCTTTGGCTGCCGGGCGTATGGCCGTGCGCATCCCCGATCGACGCCACCTCGACGCCCAGCAGTTTCAGCTTGGTGCTCATGTCTGCGCCGCAGAACACGTTTTCCCGCCCGGCCAGCAGATCCGCCAGCGTGCGCGCCATTTGATACCCCGGTGCCACCAGCCCGAAAATTTGGCCGTTCCATAACGCGCATTCGCCGATGGCGTAAATGGCGTCATCGCTGGTGCGGCACTGGCTGTCAATCACGATGCCGCCGCGGGGTCCCACCTCCAGTTCGGCGGCGCGGGCGAGCTGGTCACGCGGCCGGATACCGGCGGAAAACAGAATCAAATCAGCATCCAGGGTTTCACCGTCGGCGAAACTCATACTGTGACGGTGTAACGAACCCTCGATAATCGCCTGTGTTTGCTTGCCGGTGTGTACGCTCACGCCCAGCGCCTCAATCTTTTTACGCAGCATCGCCGCGCCGCCGTCATCCAGTTGCACCCCCATCAGGCGCGGCGCAAACTCCACCACGTGGGTTTTCAGCCCAAGCTGCTGCAAGGCATTGGCGGCCTCCAGCCCCAACAGACCGCCGCCGACCACCACGCCCACGCTGGCGCTGGCGGCGCATTCGGCAATCGCCGCCAGATCCTCCAGTGTGCGATAAACCAGACAGCCGGGGCGATCGTTGCCGGGGATCGGCGGGACAAACGGATAAGAGCCGGTCGCCAGTACCAGGTGGTCGTAGGCCGTTTCGCGCCCCTCGGCGTCGATCACGCATTTGCGCCGGCGATCGATGGCGCAAACCGCCTGCCCCAGCCGCAGCTCAATCCCGGAACCTTCGAAGAAACCCGCTTCCACCATCGACAACGAGTCGGCGCTGCGGCCGGAGAAAAATTCCGACAGATGAACCCGGTCATACGCCGCCACCGGCTCTTCGCCAAAGACCACGATGTGATACTGCTGATGCAGTTCGCGAGCGACCAGTTGTTCCAGGAAGTGATGACCGACCATGCCGTGTCCGGCAACCAGCAAAACGGGCTTATGCATATCCGATGTCCTCTCGTCAGACGCCTGCGGCGCCTCGGGTTCGCTACTGCCAAACAGCAGGGCTTCCGGCTGATTCACCGGCTGACCGAGCTGCCGCAGATAAAAAGGGCTGTCCTGGGCGTCGCCGTACAACACAACGCCCTGTAATCTGCCGTGGCGCACCAGCAGGCGGCGGTAATGCTGCGCCTGTGGGTCTTCGGCGTGGTGAAGCTCGGTTTGCGCGTCGGCGATCATTTCGCCGGCGCTGAACATCTCGATGCCGCTGACCTTCAGGCGGGTATGCAGCGGCGCCGGTCGGTAGCCCGGCACCTGCTCACCGCTCAACCGCCGCGCCAACAACTCCGCCTGTTGCCAGCAAGGTGCCACCAGACCGAAGGTGGTGGCGTCGAGCTGGGCGCATTCGCCGATGGCGAAGATCGCCGGGTCCTCAGTCTGCATCCGATCGTCGATCAAAATGCCGCGCTCACAGCCCAGCCCGGCGGCCTGCGCCAGGCTGATTTCGGGCCGCACCCCGGCGGCAATCACCACCAGATCGCAATCGCACCGCTCGCCATTACTCAGCGTGGCGGCCTGAACCTGCTCTGTGCCGTGGAACCGGCTGACCTCACAGGCCAGCCGACATTCGATACCGCGTTGCAACAGATTGTGTTGCAGCATCCGCCCGGCGCGGGCATCCAGTTGCCGCTCCATCAGGTGTGTGCCACGGTGCACCACGGTGGCGGTCATGCCGCGCTGCGTCAGGGCGGCGGCCGCCTCGATCCCCAACACGCCGCCCCCTACCACCAGCGCATGCCGCCCTGGCCGGCAGCGGCCAAGCATGGCTTCAACGTCGTCCAGCGTGCGAAAACCGTAAATGCCGTTCAGCGTCACGCCGGGCAGTTGCGGCATCAGCGGACGCGAACCGGTGGCGAACACCAGCAGGTCATAAGGCACCTCATGCCGGGCAGTCATCACCCGTTTGTGCCGCCGATCCACTGCCAGCGCCGGTTCACCGGCCAGCAGCCGCACGTCGTGCCGGTGATACCAGTCAAGATCGTGCAACAGGGTCTCGCTGAACGCCTTTTCCCCCGCCAGCACCGGCGACAGCAGAATGCGGTTGTAGTTGCCGCGCGGCTCCTCGCCAATCACCGTGATGGCATAGCGCGCGGGTGCCAGCCGGCAGAGCGTCTCCACCAGCCGCATCCCGGCCATGCCGTTGCCAATCACCACCAGTTGGGTTTTGTCCATCATTCGGCTCTCATGCCGCTTTCGCGTGCTTCTCGTAGAGGAACTTCAGCACCTGGCGACGGTAATGGTGATAATCCGGGTCGTCCGCCAGCGCTACCCGTGAACGCGGACGCGGCAGCTTCACCTCGAGAATTTCACCGACAGTGGCCGCCGGGCCGTTGGTCATCATCATCACCCGATCGGACAGCAGCACCGCTTCATCGACGTCATGGGTGATCAGCACAATGGTGGTGTTCAACCGTTGCTGGATTTCCATCACCGCATCCTGCAGATGGGCGCGGGTCAGCGCATCCAGCGCGCCAAAGGGCTCGTCCATCAGCAACACCTTGGGTTTCATCGCCAACGCACGGGCGATGCCGACGCGCTGTTTCATGCCGCCGGAGATTTCATGCGGCCGCTTGTGCAACGCGTGGCTCATATGCACCAGCTCCAGGTTGTGCTCGATCCACTCGCGCATTTCGCCGCGAGTCATTTCGCGCCGGAATACCTGATGCACCGCCAAGGCCACGTTTTCGTAGGTGGTCAGCCACGGCAGCAGCGAATGGTTCTGGAACACCACGCCGCGTTCTGGCCCCGGCCCGGTGATTTGCCGGTTATCGCACAACAGCACGCCGTCGCTGGGCAGAGTCAGCCCGGCGATCAAATTCAGCAGCGTCGACTTGCCGCAGCCGGAATGGCCGATCAGGCTGACGGTTTCCCCTGCCTGGATATCGAAACTTACCCGATCCAACGCGATAAACTCCCCCTGCGGGGTGGCAAAGCGCTGGCTGACGTTCTGGACCTGAATAATCGGTTTCATGGCGCACTCCTTAACGGTTCTGATAGCTAAAACGTTTTGCCAGTAACATCAGCCCCTGCTCGAGCAGCAGCCCCACCACGCCGATCACGATGATGGCGATGATGATGTTTTCGACGTTGAGGTTGTTCCATTCATTCCAAATCCAAAAACCGATGCCGACGCCGCCGGTCAGCATTTCCGCCGCCACGATCACCAGCCAGGCGATGCCGATGGACAAACGCACCCCCGTCAGCACATACGGCAGCACTGCCGGGAACAGGATTTTGCGCATCACCGTCCACTCAGACAGCTTCAGCACCCGCGCCACGTTGAGGTAGTCCTGCGGAATGCGCGTGACGCCTTCTGCGGTGTTGAGGATCATCGGCCAGATGGAGCAGATGAAAATGGTCCAGGTTGATGCCGGCTCCGCACGCTGGAACAGCAGCAGGCCAATCGGCAGCCAGGCCAGCGGGCTGACCGGGCGCAGCAGCGAAATGATCGGGTTGAGCATGTTCGCCAGAAAGGCAAAGCGCCCCAGCAGGAACCCGGCCGGAATACCGACCAACGCCGCCAGCCCAAAACCGGTGGCTACGCGCTGCAACGAGGCCAGTACGTTCCAGCCGATCCCCTGATCGTTCGGCCCGGCGGAATAAAACGGATCGGCAAACAGCGTCAGCGCCGCTTGCCAGGTCGCCACGGGCGTCGGGAAACCCTTGCTGTTGAGCGCGGCGATCTGCCAGACAACCAGGGTCACCACCAGCCCCAACGCCGCGGGCACCGCACGGCGAAAAGCGTTCTGCAAAGGCAAACGCCAGCGCGCTTTGGGTTGCGGCTTCGCGGCGGCCGGGATTTTCAGCGGCACGACTTCCGCACGGGTCGGCGTTGGCATATCAATACGTTCAGCGAGATTTTTCATCGGTTACCTCAGCGCTTTAAAGAGAAACTGTTGGCGTATTCCGCCGGATTGCTGCCGTCCCAACGTTTACCGTCAAACAGCGTGCTGGCGCGCATGTCGCTGCCGGGAAGATTCACCCCGCCCACCGCGCTTGCCGCCTGTTTGTAGATCTCGATGCGGTTGATTTTTTGCGCGACGGCCAGGTAGTCCGGCTCGGCGCTCAACAGGCCCCAGCGGCGATGCTGGGTCAGGAACCACATGCCGTCAGACAGATACGGGTAGTTCACCTCGCCATCGTGGAAAAAGCGCATCGCATGAGCGTCCTGCCAGGATTTGCCCAGACCGTTTTGGTATTGCCCCAGCATGCGGCCGGTGATCACTTCCGGTTTGGTATTGATGTAGGCGCGCCCTGCCACCACCCGGGCGGTCTCCTCGCGGTTGGCGTCGGAGCTGTCTATCCAGCGTGCGGCGTCCAGCACGGCGGCGGTCAGCGCGCGGGCGCTGTTCGGGTTGGCCGCCACCCAGTTCCCCGTGGTGCCCAGCACTTTTTCCGGGTGATCGGGCCAGATTTCCTGGGTGGTGACGGCGGTAAAACCGATGTTTTCGGCGATGGCGCGCTGGTTCCACGGCTCCCCGACGCAGAAACCGCTCATGTTGCCGATCTTCATGTTCATCACCATCTGCGGCGGCGGCACCACCACGTTGCGCACGTCGTCAAACGGATGAATGCCGGCGTTCGCCAGCCAGTAATAGAGCCACATGGCGTGGGTACCGGTCGGGAAGGTTTGGGCGAAGGTGTAAGTGCCCTTGGCGCTGGCGTCGACGTGTTTTTTCAGCGCGGCCGCATCGGTGACGCCGGCCTGCTTTAACTGGTTGGAAAGCGTGATCGCCTGACCGTTGTTGTTGAGCGTCATCAGCACCGCCATGTCGTGCTGCGGCCCGGCTACGCCCAATTGCAGGCCATAAACCATGCCGTACAGCACGTGCGCCGCATCCAGCTCGCCGGACAGCAGCTTGTCGCGCACCGCCGCCCAACTGGCTTCTTTGCTGGGAATGATTTTGATGCCGTATTTTTCGTCAAACTTTTTCACCGCCGCCATCACCACCGAGGCGCAGTCGGTGAGCGGAATAAAGCCCACGCGGATCTCTTTTTTCTCCGGTGCGTCAGAGCCTGCCGCCCAGGCCGTATTCATCAGGCCAGGCAGCAACATGCTGCCGCCCAGCGCCGCGCTGCCGGCCAAAAAGCGGCGGCGCGTCAACTCAAGCCCAGGGTGTTTGGTGTGCGTCATCAGCAAGTCCTTCAATCAGGCGATAAAAATAAAAAAGGCGTCCCATCAGCACATTCCACCATTGGGGTGAACATGCTGAAAGGACGCCTTTATCCAAATTCTTGTTGGCAATCCGGCCGCCATTGGCCAGGTTACGTTTTAGTTAATGCAGCTTGCGTGCCAAATCGCCAAATCTGTCATTTTAAACCCACCAATATGTACCCCATGAATTTCAAGTTGTAGCCAGGCGCCCAGCTCGCTCATCCCCAGGCGCTTACTTAAGTCACTGGGGTGAGTGACAAATCTGTCGTGAACCGATTTGAACTTCGCTCGCAGCGGCCCCGAAGGGGCAAGGCCCTTGGATGGATCTTGCAAGCAGGTAACAACGCTGCAGCTTGAAAGGCGACGGGTACGTTGCACAACGGCAAGGCATTAACTGCACTGACGGTGTGCATATACTCCTTAAGGAGTATTTCCGGTGGACGGTAAAATATCCGCCACCGCCAGCATGGCATTGGCGATATCAATCAGCCGCTTGTTTTGGTTCATGGCCATCTTGAGCAGCAGCCGGTGAGCGTCCTCCTCGGTCAAGCCGCGATGCCGGATCAGCAGCCCTTTGGCGCGTTCGATTTGCTTGCGCTCATGCAGCGTCGCACGCGCCGTTGCCAACTCCTCTGACAGCACCTGCAACCGCTGCGACTGCTGCTGAATCAACTCCATCATGGAACGGCCCAGACGCGGATTGATGCCGTCCCCCATCAGCGGCGACGCCGCCCCCAGCGGGGTGGCCACAAACACCGCGTAGCTTTCTCTCGCCTGTTGCGGCACGTAATCGACATAATCCAGCGCCAGCGAGCGCTGGGCCTCGGCCAGGCTGTGGCGGCAACTGGCCATCAGCGCCTCTTCCAGCCGATCCTCTATCTGTTTCATCAGGTCGATGCGCGCACTGGTGATCTCGAACCAGCGCAGGCTGGTGTCGGCGCGATCGCTCAACTGCAACTGGGTACAGGCAATGCGACGCAGGCGTTCAAACTCGCGGTCATCCTGCTGCTGTATGCGCCGCCACTGGGCCAGCGACTGTTCGTCGGCGAACTCGCTGAAGGTTTGAAAACAGCGCTCCTGACCTTCGATCAGCATCAGTAACTGCTGATGGGAGGCTTCACTGAAATGCATGGCGGCAAAACCGGCCGCGCCAATTGCCCGCTCTTGCCCGGCCAGTTCCTTGCCTTGCATAAAGCTGAACATGGCGATCAACGCACGCGTCATGGCGGGTTCAACGCAGGCATCCGCCGCCTCGAATACCAGCGCCAGCAGGCTGTGAATGATGTTATTGAAGGTGTCCATGGCCGCAGGCTGCGAGACCTGCTGCTGCTGTACTTGCCGGCGCAGCGCGGGCAAAGCGGTGAGGTTGTGCAACGCACAGGCGATGCGGCTGAACAGGCGGCTGGCGCTGGCCAGCGGTGCCGTGGCGGCATCCAACTGCGCCAGTTGCCGTTGCACCGCCAGTTCGGCCTGCTCCACGTCCTGCGTTCTGCCGGGCAGCCGTTCGCCGAACAGCGCGCCCTGCGAACACAGATAAATATTGACGGTGCCGCGCTCCCGCTGAAGCACGTGGATCAGTTGGCTCACCCGGCCAACCAACTGGCCCATCTGCAGCAGCTGTTGCAGCACGGTGATTTCGCAGCGTTTGGACGCCAGCAGAAAATCGCCGGCGCTGGGCGGGAAAGCGCTATTACGGCTCATGACAGGATCCCCGTTACGGTAAATAGGCCGATCCTGCAAAAGCCGTGCCGTAGCGTTACTTACTCACGCGATCCAGATAAAGCATACTGTTGGCGATATTCAGCGTGGCGCCCTTGATGTTGTCGCGCAGCGCCACCAGCGTTTGCCCTTGCAACGCGACGACGTACGGCGAACTGGCCTGCACTTCATGCTGCAAGGCTGCGTAGCGCGCGGCGCGTTTTACCCCATCGCCTTCTGCCGCCGCCGCACGGGTTTCCGCACTCAGCGCCGGTATCGTCCACTGGGTGCGCCAGGCCAGGGTTTTCGGGCCGTTCGGCACATTGTAAGCAAAGGCGCTGGCGTTGGTGTTCGGGTCCAGATAGTCGGCGCCCCAATAGGTGAAGATCGCCTGGAAATCGCGACCGCGCATCTTGCCCCACAGATCGCTCTCCACCACCGGATGAATATCCAGTTGCAAACCGGCCTTGGCGAAGCTGGCCTGCAGCGCTTGGGCGATATCGGTATAAGGCGGTTGGTTAATGACGATCAAATCGATGCGCGTACCTTCAGCGATACCGGCGTCATGCAGAATCTGCCTGGCTTTTGCCACGTCAAGTTTGAACGGCTGGTCCGAGACGGCGCCGTCCAGCCCGACCGGCAGAAAAGCCTGATGAACGCGGTATTGCCCTTTCAGCAGATCTTTCGCGATGGATTGGTAATCCACCAGCCAGCGCGCCGCCTGCCACAGCGCCGGATTGCTCAGCGCCGGTTGCTGTTTGTTGCCGGTATTGAAACCGAGGTAATACACCTTGGCCGAATCATGCTGCTCAATACGCACGCCCTTTTCATTGCGCAACGAGTTGAACTGATCGGCCCCCAAATCATAGGCCACGTCGGCGTCGCCTTTCAGCAGCAGCAGGCGGCGGGTGCCGGCGTCGCTGACGTTCTTCAGCAACACCGTTTTCAACTGCGCTTTGGGTTGGGCGTAATCGTTACGGCTGAACAACAGCGCCTCGTGCGGCACATAGTTGCTGACCCGGTAAGGGCCGGCACCGGCGGAGTTCGAACGCAGCCAGGCATTGCCGAAATCCCCCGCCTGGCTGTGTTCGCTCAGCAGCTTCTCATCGACAATCGACGCCACCGGTGCGGTCAGCAACCGCAACGCCAGTTCGCTGCCGATATTCGCCGGCCAGTTCAGTTGCAACTGGTTGTCGTTGAGTTTTTTCAACTGGCTTTCGACGTTGTCCGGCGTCCAGCCGAATTCGCCGAGAATAAACGACGGCGCCTTGTTCAGTTTCACCGCACGCACCAGCGAGAAGATCACGTCCTCCGGCCGTACCGGATTGCCGGAGGCAAAGCGCTGGTTGTCATGCAGGGTAAAAATCAGGCTGTGACCATCTGCGCCCGCCTGCCAGCCGCTGGCCAGTTCCGGTGCCAGCTTTTCCGGCGTTTCACGATCCGGTGCCAGCAGGCGCTGGTACAGATTGACCAGGTTGGCCGAGCTGACGGTTTCAAAACTCTCGGCCGGATCGAGGCTGATAATCCCCTCCAGCGAACTGACCACGACCAGCGTATCTTGCGGAGTGGCGGCCTGCGCGCCGAAACTTGCTGCCAGGGCGCTGAACACTAAGGTTGGGATGAGACGTTTCATTGCTGCACTCTCCATCAATCACGCGGATGCGTTATTTTTCGAGTGTAGGGGGGTGAGTTTATAAGAAGAACGACTATAAATTGCTTTATTTATTACACAGATGAATATACCCGCCGCAGCCACGGCGGGTATTGCTTCAATTCACCAGCCGGCCGTGCGCCATCGCCACCGAGCGATCGCACATATGGTCGATGACGTCGGCATCGTGGCTGACCAGGATCATGGTCAGATCACCCGCCTGCTTCAGATCGTTGAGCAGGTTGAGGATTTCCGCCTGTACCGACATGTCCAGCGCCGACGTCGGCTCGTCCAACAGCAGCAGTTTCGGTTTTAGCAGCAGCGCCCGCACTATCGCCACCCGCTGGCGCTGGCCGCCGGAAAGCTGGTGCGGATAGCGATCCAGCAAGCGCGGGTCCAGCCCCACCTGCCGAAAACCGGCGCTGATTTTCTGCTCGATATCGCGCTCTTTCAGCAACTTCAACGGCTCCGCCAGCGTGCGCAACAGCCGGTGCTTGGGGTGCAACGAAGCATAAGGGTCCTGAAACACCATCTGCACCTCACGCCGCAGCGTGCCGGTGAACGGCCGGCCGGGCTGCAGATCCTGGCCCAACAACCGGAAACCGCCGCTCCAGTGCTCGTTCAACCCGGCCAGCACCCACAGCAGCGAGGATTTACCGCAGCCTGAGGGGCCGACCAGCCCGAAGCATTCACCTTGCTCGATATGCAGATTGACGTCATGCACCACCGTGCGTAACTCATAGCCCTGGCGGTGGCTGACGCTGAGGTTGTCCAAAGTAATCAGGCTCATTTCAGCGCCTCCAGCAGCGCGCGATCCAATACCGGCAGGGGTTTGCCGTGGGTTTCCCGGCTCGGCCGGCACGACCATAGCGTGCGGGTATAAGGATGCGTGGCCGAAGCCAACTGGTCAGCGGGCAGTTGATCCAGCAGTTCGCCCTTGTACATCACCAGGACCCGCTCGCAGTAGTGCGCCACCTGCTGCAAATCGTGGCTAATCAGAATCAGCCCCATATTGCGCTGCTCCACCAGATTTTCGATCAGTTGCAACACCTGATCGCGCATCTGGTGATCCAGTGCGGAAGTCGGTTCATCGGCAATCAGCAGTTGCGGATCGTTAATCAGCGCAATCGCCAGCATCACCCGCTGCCCCATGCCGCCGGAAAGCTGATGCGGGTAGCGCTGACGCAACGCCGCCGGATCAGGCAAGCCTACCGCCGCCAGCATGTCCAGCACCTTTTCCCGCCGTTCGGCCCGGCCCAGGCGAGTGTGCAGTAACAGCGGCTCCTCCACCTGCTTGCCAATCGGCTGAGTAGGGTTCAGCGCATGCTTGGGATCCTGCATCACCATCGCCACTTTTGTGCCACGCAGGCGGTTCCACTGACGCTCGTTCAGTTGCGTAAGTTCATCCCCGCCTAACGTCAGGCGCTGCGCCCGCACTTGCAACGGCGGGGGCAATAGCCCCATCAACGCCCGGGCGGTCAAGGATTTGCCGGAACCGGATTCACCGACCAGCGCCAGTCGCTCCTGCCCCATGCTGAAAGAAATCTCTTTTACCAGCGCAACCGGCTGTGGTGCCGGCAGCAGCACCGACAATCGGTCGGCGATTAATAAGCGGTTATCAATGCCCATGACGAGGATCCATTTTATCGCGCAGGCCATCGCCCAGCAGGTTAAAAGCCAGGCTGGCGAACAGGATCGCCCCGCCCGGTACGGCGGCCACCCACCACTGATCGAAAATCACTTTACTGCCCTCGGCCACCATTGACCCCCATTCGGCGGTCGGCGGCGCAACGCCCATGCCGAGAAAACCCAAACCGGCAGCGGACAGGATAATCCCGCCCAGGCTCAGCGCGGCGCGAACGACCGCGCTCGGCAGGCACAACGGCAAAATATGGCCGGCCATCAGCCGCAGGCCGCCAATGCCCTGCATGCGCGCCGCCGCCAGATAGTCACTGCGACGCAACGCCAGGGTTTCCGCCCGCGCCTGACGAGCGAAAGAAGGCCAACTGGTCAGCGCCAGCGCCAACGCGCCATTCATCAGGCCCGGACCGAGCACCGCGACAAACGCCAGCGCAATCACCAGGCTGGGCAGCGACAGAAAAATATCGGTCACGCGCATCAAAATACGCTCCGCCCAGCCGCCGAGATAACCGGCGCTGATGCCCACCAGCAGGCCAATAGGAATGGTCAGCAACAGGATCAGGGACACCAGAATCAGCGTCGGGCGGGCGCCGTAAATCACCCGCGACAGCAAGTCGCGGCCAAAACCGTCGGTGCCCAGCCAATGGCCGGAGGAAGGCGGCAGCAGGCGCAACTCAATGTGTTGCAGATTGGGGTCGAACGGTGCCAGCCACGGGGCCAACAGCGCGGTCAGGATCAAGATCGCCACCAGCGTCGCGCCAATCGTCAACGTCGTCAGCCGACGGCGTGAAGGGTAGCCGGTAGCCGGTGCGCCCTGGGGCTCATGTTCGGAAAGGTATTGGCTCATCGGGTTCGCGGGTCCACTAAATAAGTCAGTGCGTCGGCCAGTGCGTTAAGCACCACGAAACAGGTGCCGATCAGCAGCGTAGCGCCAAGAATGGCCGGCGTATCGGCGGCAAACAGCGCGGTGGTCAGGTAACGCCCGACGCCCGGCCAGGCGAACACCGTTTCGGTCAGTACCGCGCCTTCGAGCAGGCTGGCGTAGGAAAGCGACAAAACGGTGATCAGCGTGCCGAGCACGTTGGGAAACACGTGGCGCAACAGAATGCGCACGCGGCTGGCGCCTTTGGAACGCGCCAGAGTGACGTACTCTTTGTTGCACTCTTCCAGCATCGCCGCACGCAGCAGCCGGGTGATGCCCGCCATCGACAACAGCGCCAACGCCACCACCGGCAGCCACAGGTGGCTGATGGCGTTGTAAAACATCTCGCGATCGCCGGACAGCCAGCTATCAATCAGCACAAATCCGCTGCGTGGCTCCATGCTGTAAAGGTAGATATCATCCAGCCGTCCCGGCCCCGCCGACCAATGCAGCGTGGCGTAAAACAGCAGCAGGCCCAGCAGGCTGAGCCAGAAGATCGGTACCGAATAGCCTATCAGCGACAGCAGCCGCGCCGCGTTATCCAGCCAACTGCCCGGTTTGAGCACCGCCAGAAATGCCAGAGTAATGCCGCCGAGAGCGCCGAGGATAATGGCGCAGGTGGCCAGTTCTACCGTGGCCGGGAAGGTACGCAACAGATCGCTCAGCACCGGCTGCGAGGTGATACGGGATATTCCCATATCGCCGTGCGCCAGATGCATCAGATAGCGCCAGAACTGCACCGGCAGCGGCTGATCCAGCCCCAAATCGTGGCGCACCTGGGCATAAGTGGCTTCGCTGGCGTGATCGCCGGCAATTTGCAACGTTGGGTCGATCGGCGCCAGATGCGAGAGCATAAAGGTGAACAGCAACAGGCCGAGCAGCGTCAGCGCCAGGGACAGCACGCCGGTCAACAGCCTGCGGCTCCAGCGCCAGCTGTGCCGGGCGAACCCGGCAGAGGAAGAACGGGTTGTCATTACTTGCTGACCTTGCTGTAGAACACCATGTCGGGGTTGATGCCCTGCACGTAGCCTTTCAGATTGTCACGCACGGCGATCAGGCTGCGCGCCTGCAAGCCGATAACAAATGGCGAGCTTTGCTGAACGGATTTCTGCAACTGTTGGTAATCCGCCACCCGTTTGGCGGTGTCATTCTCTGCCGTGGCCGCCAGCGTGAGCTTATTCAGCGCGGGAATTTGCCAGTTGGCGCGCCAGGCCAGGGTTTTGCTGCCGTCTTCCGGGTTATAAGCGAAGGCGGCGGCGTTGGTGTTCGGGTCAAAATAATCCGGCCCCCACGAAGTCAGGACCGCGTCATAGTTAAGGGTTTTGACCTTGGTGGACACCTGAGCGCTCAGCCCCGGCACCAGATCCACTTTCACGCCACCCTGGGCGAAACTGGCCTGCAACGCCTGGGCGATATCCAGGTACGGCGGCTGGTTGTTGACGTCCAGCTTAAAGCTGACGTTTTTCAGACCGGCCTTCGCCAGGATTTCTTTGGCTTTTTGCGGATTAAAACTGTACGGGCGGTCCTTCAGCGCGCCCAGATACCCTTCCGGCAGGAAGGCCTGGTGGTTCTGGAACTGGCCTTTCAGCAGATCGTTGGCAATGCCGTTATAGTCAAACAGCCAACGTGCCGCTTCCCAGAACGCCGGGTTACCCAGCGCCGGCGACGCCTTGGCGTTGAACTGCAGGAAATAGAGGGAGGCGTACGGGATCGCCAGCGGTTTTACGCCCGGCTTGTCTTTCAGCGCCGCCATCTGATCTGCGCCCAGGTTGCGCGCAATATCAGCGTCGCCCTGTTCCAGCAGCAAGCGGCGCGCAGCCGGATCCGGCACGTTCTTGATCAAGACGGTTTTCAGCGTTGGCGCGCCTTCCGGTGAGGTCGGGTTGGCATCCAGCACCACCACTTCATGCGGCACATAGGTGCGGATTTTATACGGGCCGCTGCCGGCGGAATGGCTGTTCAGCCACTGATGCCCCAAATCATCGCCCTGCTGGTGCGCCAGCGCTTCTTTGGCATCGACAATCGACGATACCGGCGCCGACAGCAGGCTAAGCACGAACGCCGGGCTGACGTTTTCGCTCCAGCTTATTTTCACCTTGTGGTCGTCCACCTTGCTCAGGTGCTGGTCGACGTTTTTAGCGTTCCACCCCAGTTGGGTGAGGATAAACGACGGTTCCAGGTTCAGCTTCACCACCCTTGATAGCGAGAAGATCACGTCTTCCGGGCGCAACGGGTTGCCGCTGGAGAATTTGGCGTCCGGCCGCAGGCTGAAGGTCAGGCTGCGGTTATCGCTGCCCGCCTGCCATTCGCTGGCCAGCGTAGGCTTGAGGTCGATAGGGTTCTGCGGATCCGATTGAATCAAACGCTGATACAGGCTGTTGAACGATTGTACCGTGGTTAACTCAAAGCCCTGGGCAGGGTCAAAGCTGACAACGTCATCAATTGACTGGGCAATCACCAACGTATTCGCCGGGGTTGCCGCCTGCGTGTTGAAACTGGCCGCTACGGCCAAAAATAGCAAAGAAGGAACGAACGCTTTCATCAGAAACTCTCCAAGCGGATGGAATTTATAGTAATTTCGCGAGTGTAAGTGAGTGCATTCGGCAGGCGAAGGTACTTAAATAACTATAGATATTCTTTTTATATCTATAGATGAGGTTTTGATTATTAAGCAGGCTAAGTTCTGCGACGTTGCCCTTTGTCTGCGATTAGCGTGCGGCCTGTCAAGGCCGGGGATGATCAGATGATCAAATGGGAAAAGGTAAACGCCGTCTGGTCGGAAAGTTATTGAAAAAGCCGCTTTAGGCTCCTCTATCGCCGGGCAATCTGCCCGGCTTTTTATGTTCATCGCCAGGTCAAATCTGGTAATCGATCACCGCATCCAACTGTGAGGAGAATACCTTGTCCTTGATTTCGGTCAGCGACAGCGTCGGGTTGCACAGCTGGATAAACCGCCAGGCGTAGTTACGTTGTAACTGACTGCGTTTCAACCCCAGCCACACGGTGTTGGGTTCGAACAGATGCTCGGCATTGAGGCTGACCAGGCCGTGGTCGCGCTCTTTCTCGTACGACATATCCGCCAATACGCCGACCCCCAAGCCCAACTCGACATAGGTTTTAATCACGTCGGAATCTTGCGCGCTCAGAGCGATATCCGGCGTCAGGCCGGCGGCCTTGAAGGCGGCATCCAGCCGTGAACGGCCGGTAATGCCCTGCCGGTAGGTGATCAGCGGCAGCGTGCTGAGCATCTCCAGCGTGACCTGCGGCTGGCGGGTCAGTTCATGCCCTTCCGGCACCAGTATGGTGTGATGCCAGCGGTAGTAGGGAAATGCCGCCAGCGATTCGTCGCTCATCAAGCGTTCGCTGGCAATACCGATATCGGCTTCGCCGGAAGCCAGCATGGCGACAATTTCCTCCGGGCTGCCCTGGTTCAGCACCACTCTCACCCGCGGATATAACGCGCGAAACTCTTTAATCACCCCCGGCAGGCTGTAACGTGCCTGAGTATGAGTCGTAGCGATATGCAGTTGGCCGGAGTCGTTGCTGCTGAATACGTCTGCCAAGCGGCGGATATTATTGGCATCATTCAGGATACGTTCAGCCACCACCAGCAATTCTTTACCCGGTTCGGTCATGCCCAATAAACGCTTCCCGCGGCGGATAAATATCTCAATGCCCAGCTCTTCTTCCAACTCACGAATATGACGGCTAACCCCAGATTGCGAGGTAAATAACGTGTTGGCGACCTCGGTCAGGTTGTAGTTGCAACGCGCCGATTCACGAATAATTTTTAGTTGTTGAAAGTTCATCCCTTCCCCCTGTCGAGCAATAGTGTTAACGACAGTG
This sequence comes from Serratia plymuthica NBRC 102599, assembly GCF_001590925.1. GTDB lineage: Bacteria > Pseudomonadota > Gammaproteobacteria > Enterobacterales > Enterobacteriaceae > Serratia > Serratia plymuthica. The sequence continues at coordinate 75,207 of NZ_BCTU01000026.1, read as the reverse complement.
ATACTGAGTCTGGCGGGAGGGAACAAATAAGAAATAACCTTTACTTATGCATTTTAATGCTAAGTGGATTTTTCACGACCGTGAATTAACTGTTTCTTCGAGATAAAATAACGAACACCTTTAAAATTAACGACATATAAAACCACTTAATTATTATGGATTAGATATTCCGGCGAAATAAAGTTATTAAATATAGGCATTGGTTATATATAAAAAGGCCCTGCATGCAGAGCCCGTTTGGAAAGGATGTTTCGGCAGAGAGAATCAGGCAGTCGCTTCACCGCCAATAGGGCCGGACGTGTTCTGCTGCAACCACTGCTGCACATAGTTGACCAAATCGCCGATGCAGTCGTCCTTCATGCCGTGGTTTTTCAGCTCGTTATCCAGTGCAAACAGGTATTGGGCATTGGTGCCCAACGGCCCGCTGGCGCTGGCTATCAGAGGCGCTATCACCTGATGGCTGGTGTCTTCTTCAAACAGCGGGTGTTGCGGATTCATCACGAATACCAGCGCGGTGACCACTTCGCCATCGGCAAGCTGGAGATCGCACCAGGTCGGCAGGTAACAGCCGGTCACCATTTCGCGTTTCCACAGCAGTTCCAGCTCTTCGCGCAGCTTCTCTTCCGGCAAGCGGAACGCCAGCCCGGTAGTATGGCCGCCCTCTTTCAGCGCCAGCATGCGCCCCGGCTGATGCAGGGTGCCGCGCCCGGCGGTTAACCGCAGGCAAAACGCACGGTGCCAGCCCTGCAGCGTGGCCGGACGCACCTCTTCGGATTCGAATACCGGGTTCCACATCAGCGAGCCATAACCGAATATCCACACCGGGCTGTTATCCGGACGACGGGATAAAGTACAATTCAGCGAGGCCGCACGCTGCTCTGATGTCAGTAACAGCGACTCCTCAATTGTGCCGAATGCTGTTTTGCAATCTGCCTTTTGCAGAAAATCTCGCGTTAACACCTTAACAACCTCCTGGGAATAGACGACTCATACTCCCTGCCACTGCGATCTCTGGAATTTTTATTTATTGGATGCGGAATTTTATTAATTCAATATACCCAAAATAATTGGAGCTGCATCAAGGCGGCAAGACCGTAAATCCCCGGGAGCTTAGTAAACTAAGTGACTGGGGTGCGCGGACGCGGCCAACACAGATGCAGTTTCAAGTATGAAGGGTATAAGTCACTCCACGATAATAATGACCTTATTCTTTTCTCGATCCGCAATCAAGTTTCAAAACGTAGATAAAGTGAAAAAGTATTTGTACGCGAGAGCAATAATATTAATTGCATGCTTAGCTATGCAGATATTGTGATTTTCCCGGCACCCGCAGCCGGGTTTTAAGGTTACTTTTTGTGCCAACGGTCGTCGTCGCCTTTGCGGTAGGCCTGCTTCACTGCCGCCCAGGCGACTTTATGCGCCGTTTCTTCGCGGCTGTCATCGCCGCGACGGTCATCAGGATCACGATATTGATCCCAGGCGCTATTAAACGCTTCTTTATAGATCTCTTGTGCATGATCCGGCAGCACATTTTTCACATTGTCAGGTAAGGCGCTCTTGCTGTTGTACGGCATTATTTTTCTCCCATAACGACGTATGAATCTCTAAGCCTGGTCAATACCGCCTGCCGCCTCAACCAGCAAACGATTCTCATTATCAAATGACATGATATACTCGGCGCCATACGAACATAAGGAGATCACCGTGAATACCGATGCCCCCCGCTCACGCGCGCCTTACCTGATTGAAGTCGCCGCTGTCCGTGACATTACGCCGCACCTGCGCCGCATCACCTTTAGCGCGCCAGACCTGCGCTATTACCCGGCGCAAGCCGCTGCCGCACACATCAAGGTTTTCCTGCCGCTCGCAGGCCAACGGCAACCGGACCTCCCAACGTTGACCGCTAACGGCCCGGTTTGGGCAGCGGACGCGGTACGCCCGATTATTCGCACCTATTCGGTACGCGCCGTGCGCCCGGAACTGGCAGAAATCGACATCGAATTCGCCATCCACGACCATAGCGGCCCGGCGGTAAACTTTGCGCGCCAGGCTAAAGCGGGCGATAAAATTGGCATCAGCAACCCTGGCGGCCCCAAACCGATGCTGCCACCAGCCGATTTCTACTGCCTGGCCGGCGATCCTTCATCTTTACCCGCGCTGGCCGCGTTGCTGGAACAGCTGCCGGCGAGCAGCGAAGGCCATGCTTTTATCCGCGTGGATACTCCCGCCGACGTTATCAGCCTGAAAAAACCTGCCGGCGTCGAGCTGAATTGGATTATCGGCGGCACCGAAAAAACGCCGGAGCTGATAACCCAATTTTGTGCATTGCCCTTGCCGCAGGCCACCACCCAGTTCTGGCTGGCGGGTGAAGATCGCCTGGTGGTCGAGCTGCGCCGCTACCTGCGCCGCGATCGCCAATGTGATCGTAATCAGCTTTATGCCGTGCCTTACTGGCGTGAGGGGTTAAATGAAGAGGGTTATCATAATAAACGGCATGAAATCATGGATAACATTGACGACTAATGGGAATTTTTCCCTTTATTAACCATGCAATGCGTGTATAACTGCAATTTACGCGCCACTGATGCGAAAAGTTAATCCCACTACGTAAAAGTAAGTAAATAAAACCGCATCAGATGCGGTTTTTTTGTTAACCTTGTCACACAAAGCAAGCAATTGCTTTTTCGAGTAACACAACATCACATCATTACCCGACACAAGACACCGGGTGTATCCTATTATTATTAAATATAAATATGCCCAATGGATTTCAAACTGCGGCCAACAATGCGGCAGCGTGAAAGGCGGCGGGTAAACATTCTGGATACGCGAGTTGCCGTACTGCGGCAGTCAGCGATGACGGGTCCACGCTGTTTGAGAAGGAGTACCATCAAAATGAAGTCGCAACACGATCCTGGCCGATCCAAATCCCGCCACACCGAGTACTCGCTGATTTTCCCGATCGCCGCCCTGGTCGTCCTGAATCTGTGGAGCAGCACCAGCAACTTTCCTTTGATCGTCGGCATTAACATCATCGCCCTGATAGGTATTCTCAGCAGCGCCTTTAGCGTGGTGCGCCATGCGGACGTGCTGGCTCATCGTTTGGGGGAACCCTACGGCTCGTTGATCCTCAGCCTGTCGGTGGTTATTCTGGAAGTGAGCCTGATTTCAGCGCTGATGGCGACCGGCGACGCGGCCCCTGCGCTGATGCGCGATACGCTTTATTCCATCATCATGATCGTCACCGCCGGGTTGGTAGGCGTTGCGCTGCTGCTCGGCGGGCGCAAATTCGCTACCCAGTACGTTAACCTCGGCGGCATCAAACAGTATTTGATGGCGATTTTCCCGCTGGCGATCATCGTGCTGGTGTTCCCGAGTGCGCTGCCGGGCGGTAACTTCAGTACCGGTCAGGCACTGTTGGTCGCGGTGATTTCTGCCGCCATGTATGGCGTGTTCCTGGTGATCCAGACCAAAACCCACCAAAGCCTGTTCGTGTACGAGCATGAAGATGACGACGGTGACCCGCACCACGGCAAGCCTTCCTCGCACAGCAGCGCCTGGCATGCGGGCTGGCTGGTCGTGCATCTGATTGCGGTGATCGCGGTGACCAAATTCAACGCCAACTCGCTGGAAGGTTTGCTGACCAAAGTGAATGCCCCGGCGCAGTTTACCGGCTTCCTGGTAGCGCTGCTGATCCTGTCGCCGGAAGGTTTGGGTGCCCTGCGGGCGGTGTTGAACAATCAGGTGCAGCGCGCCATGAACCTGTTCTTCGGCTCGGTATTGGCGACCATTTCCCTGACGGTGCCGGCGGTAACCATCATCGCTACCCTCACCGGCCAGACGCTGATCTTCGGCCTGCAGACACCGCATATCGTGGTGATGTTGACGGTCTTGCTGCTGTGCCAGCTGTCGTTCTCCACCGGGCGCACCAACGTGCTAAACGGTACCGCGCACCTGGCGCTGTTTGCCGCCTACATGATGACCATATTTTCCTGAATGACCGAGGGGCGCACTCTGCGCCCCTCTTCTTATACCGCCTTGTACCGCCAGGATTTATACCGCGAAGAAAATGCCCGCCGCGATCCCGCCGAACAGAATCCATTTAATGATGTAATAACCGGTGCGGTTCCACGCCTTTAGCCGTTTCCCCACTTTGCGCACCGCATAAATATACTTGAACAACTTGTTAACGCCGCCGGTGCGATCACCCTCTTCGTTTGGCGCAGTGGCCGCGCTCATCAGATTACGCCCCAGCCAGTGGTTGATGCTCTGCGCCCAGCGATAACGCATCGGCCGCTCGATATCGCAAAACAGAATCAATCGGTTTTGCCCGCTCTGGTTTTCGGCGTAATGCAGATAGGTTTCATCAAACATCACCCCTTCTCCGTCACGCCAGCTGTAACGTTCGCCGTCGACTTCAATAAAACAGCGATCGTCATTGGGCGTGATCAACCCCAGATGGTAACGCAGCGAACCGGCGTAGGGGTCACGGTGACGCGGCAGGCGGCTGCCGTCCGGCAGTTCGGCAAACATCGCCGCCTTGACCGAAGGCAGACTGCGCAGCAGCGCGGTGGTCTGTGGGCACAGGCTCATCGCCGACGGATGGTTGTCTTCATACCATTTCAAATAAAAACGCTTCCAACCGGTTTTGAAGAACGAGTTGAAGCCGGCATCGTTGAATTGATCCGAAGCTTTAATTTGCTGGATCGCCATCAACTGCTGCCCTTCGTCGCGAATGGTTTGCCAATTATCCCGCAGCACCCCCAGTTCGGGAAATTGCTCCGGTTGCAGATAAGGCGTTATCGGCGCGCGCGAGAACAAGTACATAAAAACGTTCAGTGGCGCGGTGAAAGTGGAATGATCGGAAAGCTGCCGCCAGAAGGTATAACGCACCCGGCCGCGATAATGGATATAGACCACACATAAAATAAATAAAATTAAAATAATATATTTCATGACTGAACCGCTGTGAGAAGCCCAACACCTGTGCGCCAAACCGGCGCACAACGCAACTACTTCCGTTTGCCAGGTAAAGGCTGGCGCCAATTTGGAACACCATTAATCATTAACGCTAATGCAACGAAAATCCATACAAAAACCTACAATAATTTACACTCAGGGTTGGCGGGCGGAGATTAGTGGCGGAAAAGAAAAAGGCCGCCGAAGCGGCCTTGTCGTAGCAGGCAGGTTAACTGTAGGCGTTGAGCGTACGCTGGCACAGGGCGGAGCGGACGCAGTCTTGTTTATCAAAGCGGATGATGCCGATCATTTCATCCTCTTCGAAGCGCTCCATCGCATCGCTGAGGCCGGACTTCACGCCGCGCGGTAAATCGCACTGGGTTACGTCACCATTGACGATTACCGTTACGTTCTCACCCAAACGGGTCAGGAACATCTTCATCTGGCTGGCGGTGACGTTCTGGGCTTCATCCAGGATAACGACCGCATTTTCGAAGGTACGCCCGCGCATGTAGGCGAAAGGCGCGATCTCTACCTTGCCGATTTCCGGGCGCAGGCAGTATTGCATAAAGGACGATCCCAAGCGGCGCACCAGAATGTCATACACCGGGCGGAAATAAGGGGCGAACTTCTCAGAAATATCCCCGGGCAAGAAACCGAGGTCTTCATCCGCCTGTAAAACCGGACGCGTAACAATAATCCGATCCACTTCTTTATGTATAAGGGCTTCTGCCGCCTTCGCGGCGCTGATGAATGTTTTGCCGCAGCCGGCTTCGCCGGTGGCAAATATCAACTGCTTTTTATCTATGGCGATTAAGTAATGACCCTGAGCTTCGGTTCTAGCCTCGATGGGAGAGCTATCGCGCTTGTCTCGCGCCATGCCGATAGACTCAACTCCACCCATTTGTACCAGCGAGGTTACGGACTCTTCTTCCAGCTGGCGATGACTACGAGCGTCACGACGAATAACGCGTTTCGCTTCACGACGTGCTTTGATCACTGCTTTTTGTCTCATAGTGGCACCTTACAGTTTGTTTCACCTACCGCAGCAGCCTAGCCGCGCGATTATGTTTCACATACAGATGAGGTTTTGGCTTCCTTCAGAGCCAATAAAAGCCAATAGACGAAGTGAATACGCGGGCGTTGTAGCGCACCGTTTTTTCACGGGAGAACGCGATTGCGTAATTAATTGTGGAGTAAAAAGTGACAAGAACTTGTCATGCCGGGAATGCGGAGTTGCCAGGAAAAGAGAGTCGGAGAGAGAACCCTCGTTACAACGAGAAATCAGAGAAGGTGTATTGTTTTTTCTTTCCAGCCCAACCAAGGACTTTACCATTAGCGATCCCCGCAGTGTTATTTACAGCTTCCGCTGTGCACCTTGTGAAAACTACCGCCAGATGATTACAGTATAATGACATTCAAACCCATCGCGTTACTAAAATGTAAAAATTTTTAATCTTTTTTGTTTTCAGATAGCACCAGAACACTATATCACGCCGTTTACGCCATTCCAGAGAAATTTTATCACCCAGCCAGATCAAATAGTTATGATTAAAAATGCCGGATGACATTTTGGTTTCCTGATTAAATTTTGCACAAACAAAAACCTGCATCTTGCCCCAAAACTTAGCGGTACGCCGATTCTCTTCACCTCTTGCGTTGTACTTTATGGCTAGTCTCGCTAGAGGTTGACACTCTTCAGCCTTCTAACGTCCGATGAGTTTCGCCGCCGTTTTGTAATTTAGCGACGTATGCGGTCGCCCTGTGTTATAGGTTTTCACAGTCTCCTTGACCATTTTCTCACCTGCTCTCTATCCTCATTCCCCTCCTCAGCATCTCTTTCACCCACTCCGCCGGTGCATTCTGATAGCAATCGTATCCATCCATCACCGAACAAGTCATTCCATGCCGCTTATGTCACCCCCGATACCCAAGCTGGGTACTTCGTTGTGAGTAATGAGCCACTCATTGTTCTGTTTTCTGCCCAACAGGCCATCAGGCATACCCTGGGGAAAATTGCGTATGCAGGCTGCCATTAACATAATGAAAATGCAGCAACTTACCTATGCCTAACGATCACGTTGCTAACCCCCCAGTATTTAAGTAGGTCAAATATTTCCACGCCTTATAATAATCAGGCCGTCGCTTCAAATCCATCAAGATAAACCTGCATCGCCTTTGCGATTTTTATTAATCACAGGCGATAAAACCATTTATAATTAAACAACCTAAGATACTTACCTTAATAGCCACCGGAAGCCCCACAAACTCATATTGTCAACCTGATTTCTTAGAGGAAATCATCACCATTTCTGATGAGAAGCCATTAAAATCTCTGGTCCCCTCGGCTAACTACATAACATGATCTTAAAAGTGTGAGTTTTAGCAAACAACTACCCTGTAGAAATTGAAACATGCCTTATCATCCTTTATGTTAACAAGGTAAATGGTGTCTTGAAAATTGTCTTTTTTGCTACAAGTTACCGGTTATCACTAATACATGGAAATTTCAGAGAGGGAAGAATGAGCTATAACACACTCATACTGAAAAAAATTGAAGCCGAGAAATATCTTGCCCAACTACTTAGCAACAGTATCTCCGAAGTAGCTCTCCAGACAGTAAAGCAGGCACAACTCATATCTTCAGGTTTTTCCCGACTTACTTGGTATTCATCGTGTTTTACTGATAATTACCAAGCGGTTTGCTCTAGATTAAAAAAAGAAGACATAAGATTTTCTAAAGCGATAGTACATCTCATTAAACGACAAGATATCGTCAGAGAAATGGTTGAAGTCTTCGTAGGATATATGGTTAATAACCTTTCTGACGAAAGAGTTAGAAATATAGCCCGAATACTCGCCAAGTCTGGCGCAAGTTTTACAGCCTCGACGGTTACAAACCTCTCGTTTCGCTATTCGATTTCTGCCGCTGTTTGCATGGGTATAGGTATTAGGTCTGCCATCGATAGCGCTCTGACAGTGTGGATGGGTAGAGGTGTTATTGCTGCTGGTATATACGGATATGTACAAACTGCGGCAGATTCAGCCGAAAAACTTGCAAGCAGGAAGCCTGTATATCATTCAGCTCTTTACGCTCTTGAGCTAGAAATGCTTTACTTTCTTATAGAGCCAGTTATTACCAAGATTGATACCTTCTCCCAATCATTAAAAACAGATCAGGAGATAGCTTCAGATATCATAAGGATTACGCAGTGAAAAAATTATTTGCCGCATGGTGGCAGGATTTAATTAGAATAATTTCGAGAATATATCTCCCCATCGCCACGACAGTGCTTTTTTCGTTGGTTGCTGTAACTTACTGGGAAAATTATGCACATATTTCCACTGTTATCTTTCTTATCTTGGCATTTGTTGTTAGTGATTTCATCTTTAAAAAAAGGAGTAAATAGTCACTTTTAACATATATATCATATTGATTAGTTACGTTCTCCAAATATTGAGAAAGAAATGTATCAACGCTATCTAGCACGGAGCATCGAGAATAAAAAAGGCGGGAAATCTCCCGCCCTGAAGGACTCAGTTTACTCACCCATCACTGGGCCGAAAATGCCTTTACTCGAAGGAGTAAGAGACGCTCACGCCGCCACCCCAGTTCCTGCCCGGCGCCGGTTCGTAATAACGGCCGTTGCCTTCATTGACGATGACCGAGCCAACGTATTGGCGGTCAAACAGGTTGTCCACGCGGCCGAAAACGTTAAGCATCCAGTTCCCTACCGGATAGCGGTAGCCGGTATTCAACCCCACGGTGGTATAGGACGGTGCCTGTTCGGTGTTTTCATCATTCACCTCGATGTCGCTCATGTAGCGCACCTCCGCGCCGGCATACCAGCCTTCCGGCGGGGCCCAGGCGAAGGAAGCGAACCCCATATTGCGTGCAATACCCGGCATGCGGTTGCCGCTTGGCACCCTATTGGCCGCCGTACACTGGCTGTCACCGCACACGTCATCCCGGTAGCGCGCATCCAGCAGCGTCCAGGCCAGTTGCAGCCGCCAATCGTAGGCAAACTGCTGGTCCAGCGCCAACTCCAGCCCGCGCCGACGGGTTTGCCCGGCATTTTTGTAGCTGGTGCGCCCGTTGCTGCTCTCATCGACGACAATTTCATTCTTGGTGTCGGTCTGGAAAACGGCGGCGGTCAACAGACCGTTGCCGATACGCGTTTTGCTGCCAAACTCCACCGTATCGCTGGTTGCCGGTTTCAGCCCGAAATTAAGCCCACTTTGGTCGCCGGGGCGATAGGACAACTCGTTGATGGTCGGGGTTTCGAAACCGCGACCGGCGGAAAGATACAGGTTCCAGCCGCGGCTGACGGCATAATTGAGGGAGCCTGCCGGCAACCACTGATGGTAGCTGGCGCTGCCGCTGTCATCGCCATTGCTGCCGGTGACGTAGTGATCGTTGGAATCAAAATTAACGGTGCTGTAACGCGCACCGGCATCCAGCGTCAGTTGCGGGGTCAGTTTCCATGAAGTTTGCAGATAAGGGTCCACATTCCACATCAGGTTGCGCTCGTTGCGGCGCAGCGAGCCCTGGGTGCCCAGCTCGGTCACGCCGTTGGACTGGGTAAAGTTTTCATACCCTTTGCGCTGTTCGGTCATGGTTTCATAGTCCAGACCGCCGGTCAGAGTGTAAGGCACCGCCACCAGTTCGCCACGGTGGGTCCAGCGCGTATCAATCCCCTGATAATGGCGCGTCAGGTCAATCACCCCGCCCGGGTGCTGTGCGCTGCGCTGCTGTACCGCGACCGGGATCGACTGGTACTGAGTGGTTTCGCGTTCGCCGGCGTACATCATCACACTCAGGTCATCATTGACGCCCATCTGGCGTTCATAGTGCAATCCGGCCTGGGTTTGCGAGGTGGTTTTGCGCGTATTGTATTGATCGGCTCGCGGTGCCTGCCGTGGGTTGTCGTGCCATTCGGCAGACGTCAGGCCACCGGGATCGTTGGCGTTGATATCCACGCTGTTGAACAGCAGCGTAAGCGTGCTGACATCGTCGATACGCACGCCCAACTTGGCGTTGCCGAGGTTTTTTTGCGCACCGCTGTGGTCGCGGAATCCTTGAGTGGTAAACCGCGTGCCGGAAATGGTGTAGTTAACGTCGCCGGCATGGCTGCCATCCCCGGTTGCCCCGGAGGCTTTGATGCCATTGCGCCAGGTGCCGTAGCTGCCAAAATAGCTGCCCGCTTCAATGCGGTTGGGCTGTTGGCCGGTTTCGGTTTCCACGTTCACCATGCCGCCGGAGGAGTTGCCGTAAAGCGCGGAAAACGGCCCACGCAGCACTTCCACCTTGTCGACCGAGTTCAGGTCGATATTCGAGGTTTGCCCCTGCCCATCCGGCATGGTGGCCGGAATGCCGTCCACATAGATCCGCACGCCGCGCACGCCATACATAGAGCGTGCGCCAAAACCCCGCACCGATAACTGCAAATCTTGCGCATAGTTCTGGCGGTTTTGAATTTGCAGGCCAGGCACGCTGCCCAGGCTTTCAGACAGGTTGATCTGAGGCTTGGCGTCACGGATTTGATCGCCATTCACCACGCTGACGGCGGCGGGCGTCGAGAGTTCGGAAAGGCCGCTGCGTTTGGCGGTCACCACCATGGTCTGTTCCCCCTCGCTGTCTTGCGCATAGCACAATGAAAGGGGCAGTAAGGCGGGAATGACGATGGCGGACGCCAGCGTGTTTTTACGGGTGTTTTTCATCAAGAGAATGCCGTTAAAGGGATCGGGAAATCTGAACCGTCTGGAACAAAATGGCTGGCATGTTAATACTTTTAACAAACAAATGAAAACAGTTAGCCATAATTAAAAACCCGGATTCCCGGTTGCGCAAGGCCACGGAATATTTAAATAAGATCGGTTCGGTGCAGAGGGCCGATGAAAAAAGGCGGGATGAACCCGCCAGATTGAATATGACTACGCTTTCAGCAAACCGCTGCCAAGGTAATCATTGCCGTCTTTCACCCCCGGCAGCGCAAAGAAGTACCCGCCGCCAATCGGCTTCACATACTCTTCCAGCGCCTCGCCGTTCAGGCGTTTTTGCACCGTCAGGAAGCCTTTCTCCAGATCGGCCTGATAACAGACGAACAGCAGCCCCATTTCCAGCTGGCCGGAATTGGACACGCCGATCGAATAGCTGTAACCGCGGCGCAGTAACAGATTGCTCTGGGTTTGCGGTGTGCGCGGGTTCGCCAGGCGGATATGCGCATCCATCGGAATGGTTTTACCCTCGGGATCTTTAGCGTAGTCCGGCTCGTCGTGCTCATGCTTCATGCCGAGCGGCGCGCCGCTGTGCTTTTCACGGCCGAAGATGGTCTGCTGCTCCTGCAACGGCGTGCGGTCCCAGAACTCGACGTGGAAACGGATAATCCGCAGCGCCTGATAGCTGCCGCCTACCGCCCAGGCAGGCTCCCCTGCGTTGTCCGCCACCCACACCACCTGATCCATCAACGGCTTGTCGCCGGTTTTCGGGTTGGCGGTGCCGTCTTTAAAGCCCAGCAGGTTGATCGGCGTTTCTTTGCCTTTGCTGCGCGCGGCGTGAGCGGAAATAAAGCCTTCCCGCTTCCAGCGCACGCTGAGCAAGTCCGGGGAATGCTTGATGATATCGCGCAGCGCGTGGATAACCGTTTCATTGGTGTTGGCGCAAATTTGCAACACCAGATCGCCATGACACAGGCTGGCGTCCAGCGAGTCGTTGGGGAAACGCGTCATCTTTTGCAGCCGCAGCGGTTTTTGCCCCTGCAGGCCAAAACGTTCGTCAAACAGCGAAGTCCCCACCGACACGGTGATGGTCAGGTTGTCCGGATAGATCTCCGGCCCCATGATACCCGAGTCGAGCGGAGGCAGCTTGGGATCAACCTCCGGTGCCTTGCCGCCGCTGGTCAGAAACGCAATGCGGGCAGTCAGCAACCGGAACAGACGCTCCAGATCCTGCTTGTTGCTTGCCAGCACGTCAAAGGCCACCAACATCATCGCGGCCTGCTGCGCGGTGAGGATCCCGCCCTGATGCGCGCCATAGAACGGCTGTTTCTGCCAGCGCTCGTCCTGCGACGTCGCCAGCGGTTCGGTGCCCTTCTCTGCGGCCTGCGTCAAACGGCTGCCGCCCAGCGCCAGAACACCCAGCCCCAGCCCCTGCAGCAAACGACGGCGCGACGGTGACGCCGCGCCTGTTGATTGCGGATGCGGCCCGTTGCCCGGGCCGATCTTGTTACTCATAGTGCTTGCCTCAATCCAGACCCAGTACGCCACGCAGTTGTGACAGGTCTTCCGCCAGGGTAGTGATCGGCCCTTTCATTGCGTTACGATCGGCGTCGGTCAGCTTCTCGTAAGACTCATAGCCGTCTTTGGTTTTGTATTTTGCCAAAATGCCATCAACGGTTTTGAAGTTGGCGTCAATCTTGTCCAGCAAGGGTTTGTTGGCCTTAACCAGCAGCGGGCGCAACAGGTTAACGATTTTCTGCGCACCGTCGACGTTGGCCTGGAAATCCCACAGGTCGGTACGGCTGTAACGGTCTTCTTCACCGCTGATCTTGCTCGCCGCCACTTCCTCGATCAAGCCGGCCGCGCCACCCACCACCTTGCTTGGCGGGAAGGTCAGATCGTTCACGCGCTTTTGCAGTTCAAGGGTATCGTTGTACAGGCGATCGGCGTATTTGCTCATGTCTTTGGTGGTGTTGTCGGCAAACAACGCTTTCTCCAGACGGTGGAAACCGGTGAAGTTCGGATCTTCGGCTTTCTTCTCGTAGTCGTCTTCACGGGCGTCGATGCTGCCGTCCAGATCGGAGAACAGCTCGGCGATCGGCTCAATACGCTCGTAGTGCTGGCGGGTCGGCGCATACAAGTTGCGCGCTTGCGCGATATTGCCGGCTTTTATCGCGTCGGTGAACAGCTTGGTCTGCTTGACCAGCCCTTCCACTTCTTTAGTGACGTAAACCTTGTACTCGGCAATCGGCCCAACCAGATCCAGCGCGTTAGGTTTGCCGTCGGTAGCCGCACCCGCCGTAACGATCAATTTGCCTTTCGGGTTGCTGAGCAGCCCGCAGGTCATATCGTATTCGCCCGCTTCCAGATTGGCGGTCATCTTCTGGGTGAAACCCGGCGCGATGTTTTCGCGCTCTTCCACCACCATCACCCCTTTCAGGATTTCCCATTCCACGTTTTTCTGGCTGGTGTTGTGCACCACAAACTGGGTTTTCCCGGCCGGCACGGTCAGTTGCATCGGCTCGCACTGCTTGTCGTTAACGGTAATCTTCACCTGCGGCACGTCCGCCGCCAGGGCATCGATGCTCAGCGCGAATGCCGGGATAGCCAGTAATGCTGCGTGCAACACCTTGCGGCGGAATAACGGAGTAGACATACAAGATTCCCTATTAAAATTAATGATTGATTTTACGTTGCGCCGAAACCGCTGCCGGTTCCGCACGCTGCGGCAGGAAAAAGAAAATCAGCGCCGGGATCAGATACAGGAAATAGACCGCCACTTCGCTCACCGTCGGCGCTTCCTGGTAACCGAAGATGCCTTCAAGCAGGGTGCCAAACAGCGAATGGGTGGACAGATGGTTGCTGAGATCAAACGCGATATCCTGGAAATGGTTCCACAGCCCGGCTTCGTGGAAAGCGCGGATCGCCCCGGCGGCCAGGCCGGCGGCAACGAACAGGATAAACAGGCTGGTCCATTTGAAGAATTTGGCCAGGTGCAGCTTCACGCCGCCCCAGTAGAGAGCCATGCCGAGCACGATGGCGGCGACCAGGCCGAGCACCGCGCCAATCGGCGCTTCGATGCCGACGTCCTGCTGGAAGGCCGCCAGCAGGAAAAATACCGACTCCAGCCCTTCGCGGGCCACGGCGAAGAATACCATCGCCACCAGCGCCCAGCCCTGGCCTTTGCCGGAATTGAGCGCGCTGTCGATGGCGCCTTCCAGATGCACCTTGACCGATTTGGAGACCTTACGCATCCAAAACACCATATAGGTGAGGATCAACACCGCAATCACCGCGACGATGCCTTCGAACAGTTCCTGCTGTTTCTGCGGGAATTCGCCGGTGGTTTCATTAATGAAGATGCCGAGCGCCAGGCACAGAGCAGCGGCGACAATCACCCCTATCCACACCACGCCTAGCCATTGACCGCGCTGGGTGCGTTTCAGGTAGCTGGCGATCAGGCTGACGATCAGCGCAGCCTCCAGCCCCTCACGGAACATGATAAGGAAGGGAACAAACATAAGTAATAACCCCTAAAAAGGCTTCTGTCGCGAAGCGTCCGCACGCCAGGAATGGCCGCAGCGCTAATGTAAAGAAAAGTAAAACACAACGATAGTGATTATCATTCTGCCAAGAAGAAATACAAGGGGAGCAAGGGTGATTTTTTCTAATCAAATGTCGCGAGGTGTTTCCGGCGGAAGACAGAAACGACGAAGTGAAAATGACAAAGGGCGCATTAAGCGCCCTTCGATACCCGCACTGCGAGAGGGTTAAACCGTTTTGAACTCAGCTTCCGCCTTGTCGAAACGTTCGGTCATGGTGGCAGAAGGCTGGCGGCCCATCAGGCTCACCACCACAATGGCGATGCAGCCGAACAGGAAACCCGGGATGATTTCATACAGATCCAGCCAGGCGAAGTGTTTCCAGACAATCACCGTCGCTGCACCCACCAGCATGCCGGCCAATGCGCCGTTGCGGGTCATGCGTGACCACATCACCGAGATCAAGACTACCGGGCCAAAGGCGGCACCGAAGCCGGCCCAGGCATAGCTTACCAGGCCCAGCACGCGGTTTTCCGGGTTGGCGGCCAACGCGATCGCCACCAGCGCCACGACCAGCACCATGATGCGACCGACCCATACCAACTCGCGTTGGCTGGCACCCTTACGCAGGAAAGCTTTGTACAGGTCTTCGGTAATCGCGCTTGAACACACCAGCAATTGGCAGCTCAGGGTACTCATCACCGCCGCCAGGATCGCCGACAGCAGAATGCCCGCCACCCATGGGTTGAACAAAATCATCGCCAGCTCGATAAACACGCGCTCGCCGTTTTGCGACACGTTGCCCGCCTGATCCGGGTTGTTGGCGAAGTAGGCAATACCGAAGAAACCGACGGCAATGGTGCCCGCCAGGCACAGGATCATCCAGGTCATACTGATGCGACGTGCGCTGCGGATGGTGCGGTGGGAATCCGCCGCCATGAAACGCGCCAGGATGTGCGGCTGGCCGAAGTAACCCAATCCCCAACCCAGCAGCGAAAGGATAGCCACAAAGTTCAGGCCTTTCAGCATGTCGATGTTAGCCGGGTTCTTCGCTTCAATCACCAGCATTGACGTGTCGATACCGCCTACCGCCAGGATCACGAATACCGGTGTCAGGATCAGCGCGAAAATCATCAGGCTGGCCTGCACGGTATCGGTCCAGCTCACCGCCAGGAATCCGCCGATAAAGGTATAAATGATCGTGGCTGCCGCACCGGCCCACAGCGCCGTGCCGTAACTCATGCCAAAGGTGCTTTCAAACAAGCGCGCGCCGGCCACGATGCCGGATGCACAGTAGATGGTGAAGAACACCAGGATAACAATGGCGGAGATCACCCGCAGCAACTTGCTCTTGTCTTCAAAGCGGCTGGTGAAATAATCCGGCAGCGTCAGGGCGTTATTGTTGGCTTCGGTATGCACACGCAGCCGCCCCGCCACCAGTTTCCAGTTGAGGTAAGCGCCGATCGTCAGGCCAATGGCAATCCAGCTTTCCGAGATGCCGGACAGGAAGATGGCGCCCGGCAGGCCCATCAGCAACCAGCCGCTCATATCCGATGCGCCGGCGGAGAGCGCGGTCACCACGCTACCCAGGCTGCGGCCACCCAGAATATAGTCGTCGAAGTTATTGGTTGCCCGGTAGGCAAGTAAGCCGATTAACACCATCCCGAAGATATACACCAGGAAGGTCACCAGCATAGGTGTGCTCATTGTCATGAAATTCTCCACTCTCATTATTATTTCGCGCTGTATTGCGATATTTGCTACTTGCCGATCCGCCGGAACGAGGCGAAATGACGAACAGGCCGCGAGTGAAAATAGTTTCCTCCCGCAATTGTCTGACCGCTGGCTATCCTAGATGACCCGTTCGTTATTCAACAAGATATTTAACAACAAAGTTACACAAAGTTTACCCTGCGTCACATTTAACCGCCTTTACGGTTGCACCATTCACTCCCAAACCAAGTTGCACCTCCCGCAACCCTGCGTTTACCCCTTATATTACTGAGGATAACGCACTCACACAGCCAACCTCTGCACTCTTTGGCAGAGAACCCAGCAAGAATCGTGCCGGTTGCCGATGTTAAAAAATCGATGAAACTCACACTTCGTTCATCGGCCTGATTTAACACGGTTGCACAAAGTTGCAACATGCTGGATATTGTCTGCATTCTTCACACCGCATAACGTACGAACCTATCCCAACAGCCTATGTGGCCCGTAGTTTGTATAGCCTGATGGGATAGGTTCTTTAACACAGGAGTTGGATTGGCATGGGCACTACCACAATGGGCGTGAAGCTCGACGAAGCAACACGCGACCGGATTAAAGACGCGGCACAGCGTATCGATCGCACGCCGCACTGGCTCATCAAGCAGGCCATTTTCAATTACCTCGAGCGTCTCGAGAACGGTTCCGATATTCCTGAAATCCCGGCACTTGCCGCCGCGGCCCAGGCCGAAGCGGACGACATTATGCCGCAAGCGCTGGAAGAGTCCCACCAGCCATTCCTTGAATTTGCAGAACAAATTTTGCCGCAGTCGGTCAACCGGGCCGCCATTACCGCCGCTTATCGTCGCCCGGAGACCGAAGCGGTGCCGATGTTACTCGAACAGGCGCGATTACCTGCCGATCTTGCCAAAGCTACCCATAAGATGGCTTACGACATCGCCGAGAAACTGCGTAACCAAAAGAGTGCAAACGGCCGCGCCGGCATGGTGCAAGGTCTGCTGCAAGAGTTCTCGCTCTCCTCGCAGGAAGGCGTGGCGCTAATGTGCCTGGCGGAAGCCCTGTTGCGCATTCCGGACAAGCCAACTCGCGATGCGCTGATCCGCGACAAAATCAGCAACGGCAACTGGCATTCCCACCTCGGCCGCAGCCCGTCGCTGTTCGTTAACGCCGCCACCTGGGGCCTGCTGTTCACCGGCAAGCTGGTATCGACCCATAACGAAGCCAATCTGTCCCTTTCGCTGAACCGCATCATCGGTAAAAGCGGCGAACCGCTGATCCGCAAAGGCGTGGATATGGCGATGCGTCTGATGGGCGAACAGTTCGTGACCGGCGAAACCATCGCCGAAGCGCTGGCCAACGCGCGCAAGCTTGAAGACAAAGGCTTCCGCTACTCCTACGACATGTTGGGTGAAGCGGCGCTGACCGAAGCCGACGCGCAGGCCTATCTGGTGTCCTACCAGCAGGCTATCCACGCTATCGGCAAAGCCTCTAACGGCCGCGGTATCTATGAAGGCCCAGGCATTTCGATCAAACTCTCCGCCCTGCACCCGCGCTACAGCCGCGCCCAGTACGAGCGCGTGATGGAAGAGCTTTACCCGCGCCTGCTGTCGCTGACCTTGCAGGCACGACAGTATGACATCGGCATTAACATCGACGCCGAAGAAGCCGATCGTCTGGAAATCTCGCTCGATCTGCTGGAGAAGCTGTGTTTTGAACCGCAACTGGCCGGTTGGAATGGCATTGGCTTCGTGATCCAGGCATATCAAAAACGCTGCCCGTTCGCTATCGACGCGGTTATCGACATGGCGCAACGCAGCCGTCGACGCCTGATGATCCGCTTGGTGAAAGGCGCCTATTGGGACAGCGAGATCAAACGCGCCCAAATGGACGGGCTGGAAGGCTATCCGGTATACACCCGCAAGGTCTACACCGACGTGTCTTACCTGGCCTGCGCCCGCAAACTGCTGGCGGTGCCCAACCTGATTTACCCGCAGTTCGCCACCCATAACGCCCACACATTGAGCGCGATCTATCATCTGGCGGGCAACAATTATTATCCGGGTCAGTATGAGTTCCAATGCCTGCACGGCATGGGCGAACCGCTGTATGAGCAAGTGGTGGGCAAAGTGGCCGACGGCAAACTGAACCGCCCTTGCCGCATCTATGCGCCGGTCGGCACCCATGAAACGCTGCTGGCGTATCTGGTGCGCCGCCTGCTGGAAAACGGCGCCAACACCTCGTTCGTTAACCGCATTGCCGACGCCACCCTGCCGCTCGACGAACTGGTCGCCGATCCGGTCACCGCAGTTGAGGCCCTGGCCGCAAGCGAAGGCCAGATTGGGCTGCCGCACCCGCGCATTCCGCTGCCGCGTGAGCTGTATGGCGATAAGCGCACCAACTCCAGCGGCCTGGATCTGTCCAACGAACAACGTCTGGCCTCGCTGTCCAGCGCACTGTTGACCAGCGCTACCCAGCCGTGGCGTGCAGAACCCATTATCGACGCCGAGCTGGATCAGGGCGTGGAACAGCCGGTGATTAACCCGGCCGAGCCGGGCGATGTGGTCGGTTACGTGCGTGAAGCCACCGAAGCGGAAGTCAGCCGGGCGCTCGACGCCGCCGCCGCCGGCCCAATCTGGTTCGCTACCCCACCTTCCGAACGCGCCGCCATTCTTGATCGCGCCGCAGAACTGATGGAAGGCCAGTTGCAAAGCCTGCTGGGCATCCTGGTGCGCGAAGCGGGTAAAACCTTTAACAACGCCATCGCCGAAGTGCGCGAAGCGGTCGATTTCCTGCATTACTACGCCGGCCAGGTGCGCGACGACTTCGCCAACGACAGCCATCGCCCGCTGGGCCCGGTGGTCTGTATCAGCCCGTGGAACTTCCCGCTGGCGATCTTCACCGGCCAGATTGCCGCGGCATTGGCGGCAGGCAACAGCGTGCTGGCCAAACCGGCCGAGCAAACTCCGCTGATTGCCGCACAGGCGGTGCGCATTCTGCTGGAAGCCGGTATTCCCCAAGGCGTGCTGCAACTGCTGCCGGGCCAGGGTGAGAGCGTCGGTTCGGTGCTGGTCAACGACGCCCGCGTGCGCGGCGTGATGTTTACCGGATCCACCGACGTCGCAGGCATCCTGCAACGCAGCATCGCCGGGCGCCTGGATCCGCAGGGCCGACCAACGCCATTGATCGCCGAAACTGGTGGACTGAACGCCATGATCGTCGACTCATCCGCCCTGACCGAACAGGTGGTGACGGACGTGGTCGCCTCGGCCTTCGACAGCGCCGGCCAGCGCTGTTCCGCGCTGCGTATCCTGTGCATTCAGGAAGACGTGGCGGAACATACGCTGCAAATGCTGCGCGGCGCGATGGCCGAATGCCGCATGGGTAACCCGGAACGCCTGTCTACCGACATCGGCCCGGTGATCGACGCCGAAGCCAAAACCGGCATCGAACGTCATATCCAGGCGATGCGCGCCAAGGGCCGCAAAGTCTATCAGGCGGCGAAAGGCAATGCGCAGGATGAGAAAGAGTGGTCACGCGGCACCTTTATCAAGCCGACACTGATCGAACTGGACAGCTTCGACGAGCTGCAAAAAGAGATCTTCGGCCCGGTGCTGCATGTGGTCCGCTTCCAGCGTACCAATCTGGAGTCGCTGGTCGATCAGATCAACGCCGCCGGCTATGGCCTGACGCTGGGCATTCACACCCGCATCGATGAAACCATCGCCCGCGTTACCGACCGCGCCAAAGTGGGCAACCTGTACGTTAACCGCAACATGGTTGGCGCGGTCGTCGGCGTGCAACCCTTCGGTGGCGAAGGCCTGTCCGGCACCGGACCGAAAGCCGGTGGCCCGCTGTATCTCTACCGCCTGCTGGCCAACCGCCCGGACGACGCCGTTCAGCGCACCCTGAACCGCCAGGACGACGAGCGCCCGCTGGAAGCCACCGCGCGGCCGCTGCTGCTCAAAGCCCACCAGGCGCTCGAGCAGTGGGCTGTTGCCGAGAAACACAGCGATCTAGTGCAGTTGGCGCAACGTTACGCCGAACTGGGCCAGGGCGGCACCGTTCGACCGCTGCCGGGCCCGACCGGCGAACGCAACACCTACGCCCTGCTGCCGCGTGAGCGCGTGCTGTGCCTGGCGGACAACGAAGCCGATGCGCTGACTCAACTGGCTGCAGTGCTGGCAGTTGGCAGCAGCGTACTGTGGCCGGAAGCCGAATTGCAGCGCACGCTATACCGCCGCCTGCCGACGGCTGTTCAGGCACAAATCAGCTTCAGCAAGGACTGGCAGCAAGATAAGGTGGAATTCGACGCCGCCATTTACCACGGCGACGCCGATCAGCTGCGTACTCTGTGCGAGCAGATCGCCCAACGCAGCGGCGCAATCGTCTCGGTACAGGGCTTTGCCCACGGTGAAACCAATATCCTGCTGGAACGCCTGCTGATCGAACGTTCGCTCAGCGTCAACACCGCCGCCGCCGGCGGTAACGCCAGCCTGATGACCATCGGTTAACGCTTAAAGAGGGATTGCAGCCGTTTGTCATCCACTCTGCTATCCCCTTCTCAAACCCTGCACCCGTGCAGGGTTTTTTATTGTCTGCACAAAAGCGGCGCGCTAGCGTATTAATCCTGTTGCCATGAAGTGTGTATGGTGTGTATCATAAAGGGACGGTAAGCGCGTGAAAAGTTCAGAACTGATCAGGCTGTTAGAACGAGAAGGTTGGGTTTTAGAGCGGATAAAGGGAAGCCACCATCAGTTTAAACACCCGGGATCTCGTTTGGTGATCACCGTTCCACACCCGCGTAAAGATCTGAAGCCGGGAACGCTGCGCCAGATCATGAAAGATGCCGGGCTGTGCTAACCCGGTACCATGAGTTAACAGGAGAAATTATGTTCTACCCTGCTTATGTACATTCAGACCTCGACGGCAGCGCCAGCGGTTTCTTCCCCGATGTGCCGGGCTGTTATTTTGCCGGCGATACCCTCGATAAAGCCTTTGAAGATGCCAAAGGCGCGCTGGATGCGCATTTCGAACTTCTGAGCGAAGACAACCAGGCCATTCCGCGCCCACAGGCCGTTTCCTTCCATCTGGCACAGGAAAACGACACCCTGAACGGCGGGCAGTGGCTGCTGGTCGATATCAATATGGATAAGTTCGATGGGCGGGCGGAACGTATCAATATCACTCTGCCGCACCGCTTGCTGAACCGCATCGATTCACTGGTGCAGCAGCATCCTGGCTATGGGAGCCGCAGCGCCTTTTTGGCCGCCGCCGCCCGTAATGAATTATTGAAAGTCGGTTAGTCGAGAGTCAGGGGGCAAACGCCCCCCTTTCTCATTGATTCAGAAACTTGTCGAGGAATTGCTGGGTGCGCTGGTGTTGCGGGTTGGCGAACAGTTCTTTGGCCGGGCCCTGTTCAACGATACGCCCGTGGTCCATAAAAATGGCGCGGTCGGCAACGTCGCGGGCAAAACTCATTTCATGCGTCACGATCACCATGGTGCGCTTCTCTTCTGCCAACGAGCGAATGGTGTTGAGCACCTCGCCCACCAGCTCGGGATCGAGCGCGGAAGTGGGTTCATCAAACAGGATCACTTCCGGCTGCATCGCCAGAGCGCGGGCAATGGCCACACGTTGCTGCTGGCCGCCGGAAAGCCGGCGCGGATAAGCGGACTCTTTGCCACTCAGCCCGACTTTGGCCAGCAAAGCACGGGCGCGCTGTTCGGCGCTGGCTTTGCTCTCGCCCTTAACGATGACCGGGCCTTCAATAATGTTCTCCAGCACCGAACGGTGCGGGAACAAGTTGAAGTTTTGGAACACGAAACCCACCTGCTGGCGCAACGCCCGCACCTGTTTTTTCTGTTTGCTCAGCGGCTTTGAACCGTCAATCTGAATATCGCCGACGCGAATGGTGCCGGAATCCGGAACCTCCAGCAGATTAATGCTGCGCAGCAAGGTGGTTTTCCCCGAGCCGCTCGGCCCGATAATCGCCACCACTTCACCGGCGTTAACCTCCAGATCGATCCCGTGCAGCACCGTTTGGCCGTTGAACTGCTTGACCAGTTTTTTTACTTCGATGGCACTCATGCGTTACTCCTGATCCTGGCGGTTAACGTGGGCTTCCAGACGATTTTGCAGTGCCGAAAGCAGGGTCGCCATCACCCAGTAAATCAACGATGCCGCCAGATACAGGGTAAACACTTCCAGCGTACGCGAGGTGATCAACTGCGCCTGACGGAACAGCTCAGGCACCTGAATGGTCGCCGCCAACGAGGTGTCTTTCACCAGGCCGATGAAACTGTTGCCCAGCGGCGGCAAGGCGGTGCGCGCCGCCTGCGGCAGGATCACCCGGCGCAAGGTTTGCCAGCGCGTCATGCCAATGCTGGCTGCGGCTTCCCACTGCCCTTTTTCAATCGACGAAATCGCCGCACGCAGCGTTTCCGAGGTATAGGCTGCGGTGTTAAGCGACAGGCCAATCAGCGCCGCCGGGAAGGGATCAAATTCGATGCCGAACTGCGGCAGGCCGTAGTAAATCATGAACAACTGAGCGATCAATGGCGTGCCGCGAAACAGCGACACATAAATACGCGACAGCCACGACAGCGGCCATAACGGCGAAAGGCGCATCAGCGCCAGCAGAAAACCAAGCAGTAAACCGAGCGCCATGCCCCCCAGACTAAGCTGGAGGGTAAGTATCGCGCCCTTCAATAAAAATGGCGCTGAATCCAGCGCCAGTTGAATACTTTCGTGCATTATTTAGTTACGTCCGCGCCAAACCATTTCTCGGAGATCTTCGCCAGCGTACCGTCTTTTTGCATCTCGGCAATCGCCTGGTCAATCGCTGCCAACAGTTCCGGGTTGTTTTTACGCACCGCGACACCGGACTCCTGACGAGAGAACGCCGGGCCGGCAACCGCCAGCGTATCGCCGGTTTTCTTCACCAGATCCAACGCCGCCAAACGGTCAACCAGAATGGCGTTGATACGGCCAATGCGCAGGTCCTGGTATTTGGTCGGGTCGTCATCATAAGTACGTACGTCAACGCCCTGCACGTTTTCACGCAGCCATTGCTCGTAGTTGGTACCCAGGCCAACGCCGACCTTTTTACCCTTCAGATCTTCCGGCTTGGCAATGGTGCCTTCGTTGCCCTTCTTCACCAACGCCTGAATACCGGACACGGTATAAGGCGTTGAGAAATCATATTTCTTCTTGCGCTCGTCGGAGATCGTCACCTGATTGATCACCACGTCGATGCGTTTCGACTCCAGCGATGCCAGCATACCGTCCCATTTGGTCGGGTTCAGCTTGGCCTTCACGCCGATGTGCTGTGCCAGCGCGTTGGCGAAATCCACTTCGAACCCGGCCAGCTTCCCGTCTTCGCCCTGGAAGCTGAATGGCGGATAGGTGCCTTCCAGCCCGACAATCAGCGTACCGCGCTGCTTAACCTGCTGGAGCAGATTGTCGGCGGCATAGGTTTGTGCGCTTAAACCGGCGGTCAGCGCAACGGTCATCACGCCCAACAGCAATTGACGACGAACTTTGGAAAAGATCATAAACACCCCATATTCTGTTTATCTTTTTTGATATCAGCACTTTACCAGTGCGTCTGACTGCATAAAGGAATATAACTATATAAATATAGTGCAAAATGGAATAACAAGCTGCCGTCACACCTGAGGATGATAGGCAAACAGCGCCGGCGCACCGCCGGTGTGAATAAACAATATCGGGCCATCGTCGCAAAAACGCTGCTGGGCAATGCCGTCGATCAGGCCAGCCATCGCTTTGCCGGTATAGACCGGATCCAGCAACACCCCTTCCTGCTGCGCCAGCAACTGCACCGCCGCCGTGCCCTCTTCGTTGGGCATGCCATACTGCGGCGCAAAATACTCGTCCCACAGTTGGATCGGCGCCAGAGTGTCAATGCCTAACGAGCAGGCCAGCGCCTTTTGAATCAGCTCAACCTTGGGTAATTGGTCGATAACTTTACGCGAAACCGTAACGCCAATCAGTTCAGTCTCCGGCAGCAGTTGCTGAAGGCCGACCGCCAACCCGGCATGCGTGCCGGCGCTGCCGGAAGCCACCAGCACCGAACTGAAAGCGACGCCGCTACGCCGGCTCTGTTCGGCAATTTCCAGCGCGCACTGCACGTAACCCAGCGCGCCCAACGCGTTGGAGCCGCCCACCGGCACCACATAAGGCCGGAAACCCTGCCCTTCGAGACGCGTCGCCAGGTCGGCCAATTGCTGCTGCGGATCGTGCAACGCTTCGCACATCACCACTTCGGCATTGAACAGCCCGAGCAGCAGACGGTTGCCGTTGGTGAGGTAGTTTTCCGCTTGGGTGTCGATCGGGTTTTCCAGCAACGCCACGCAGTGCAGGCCGAGTTTTGCCGCTACCGCCGCAGTTTGGCGTACGTGATTGGATTGGATGGCACCGGCGGTCACCAGCGTGTCCGCGCCCTGTCGCAAGGCCTCGGCAGCAAGATACTCCAGTTTTCTCAGTTTGTTGCCGCCCATCGCCATCGGCGTGACGTCGTCACGTTTGATGTAAATTTCACGGCCAAGGTAGTCTGAAAGGCGAGACAGTTTTTCGAGCGGTGTGGCAGAGCCGACTAAATCCAGGCGCGGGAATTGCGCCAGTTGCTGTTGCAGATTCACAACGTCCCCCAGGGAACAGGTATCAACATCCAAAGCATAGATTTATCAGATGTGGGCTGAATAATCACTCTTTTTGATGAGACGTAAAGCGGTAAACCCCCGGCTGGCGCGCCGGGGAGACGGGATCAGTAGGTCTTCTGCCAGGCGATGTATTGGTCGTATTTACGCAGAGCAATGCGGTAATTATTGTGTGCGGCGCTGGGCAAGTCTTCGATAATGCGCTGATGGTTATTGCTGCTGGCGAACTTGTCCACCGGATAGTTGCGCGCCACCAGCATTTCGTCCAGCCGACGCAGACGCACCACGTATTCGCGGATAGTGCTGTGGCTCATCTCGGTCTGCTCAAACAGATACTGTTTGAACGCCATGATATCGAAATAGCTCGGATGGCTGTTGCAGGAAATCTCACTGCAAAAACGGCATAGCGCGGTCAGCTCATTTTGCACATTCAGCCAGACGTTATCGTCAATCGGCTGGTCCATGCGCGCAATGGCATCTTTGTTAATGATCTTGCCTCGGAACACCAACGCCATGCGATCCAATAACTTACCACACTGGGAGCAATGGGTTTGGCTGTGTTTGTAATCTTTCAAATAACGACTCAGCGGCCGTTTTTTCAATAATATTCCTGGCATAAGGCAGTCCGGTTATCGCAACGGTAATCAGGTTGAAGGGTAAGCGTTGATTCGCCTCAATTTTCGGCCGCCAGACGGGCGCGTAGCCGCTTGATCGCCTGACTGTGCAGTTGGCTGACGCGCGATTCCCCCACGTCCAGCACGGCGCCGATCTCTTTCAGGTTCAACTCTTCCTGGTAATACAGCGTCAGCACCATTTTTTCGCGCTCCGGCAACGCGTCGATAGCGTCGATCACCCGCTGGCGGAGGTTGCCCTCCAGCAGATGATGCAGCGGGTTGGCCTCTTCGTGTCCTTCCAGCAGCGGCTCTGCGCTTTCGCCATGCTCTTCACGCCATTCGTCGTAGGAGAAAAGCTGGCTGTTATTGGTGTCCAACAGTATTTGACGGTACTCATCCAGCGGGATATTCAGCGTCTGCGCGACCTCCACTTCACTGGCCGGGCGGCCGAGCCGCTGTTCCAGTTGCCGCATCACCTGTGCCACTTCACGCGCATGCCGACGTACGCTGCGCGGCACCCAGTCGCGGCTGCGCAGCTCATCGAGCATTGCGCCGCGAATGCGCTGCACCGCATACGTGGTAAAGGCGGTTCCCTGCAGGGCGTCATAACGCTCAACGGCGTTCAACAACCCGATTCCCCCGGCCTGCAGCAGATCGTCGAGCTCCACGCTGGCGGGCAGCCTGACTTGCAGGCGCAACGCCTCGTGGCGCACTAACGGAACATAGCGCAGCCAGAGAGAATTTTTGTCCATCACGCCTTCGGCGGTATACAGATCGCTCACTATGTCTAAAACCTGCGGATAAGAGAGTCAGCGCTATTATCCGTAGGGGGCAAAATGCCAATCGGCTGAACAGTCGCACAAAATAGGCTTTATTTGCGCCATGCATTAACTTCTGGGCGCGCACCATAAAAAAACCCTGCCGAAGCAGGGTTCTTTACGACAGGTTAATCGCGGAGATCGATTAACGCAGCAGGGTCAACACGTTCTGGGTAGACTGGTTAGCCTGTGCCAGAACGGAGGTGCCTGCCTGTTGCAGGATGTTGGCACGGCTCATGTTGGACACTTCGGTCGCGTAGTCGGCATCCTGAATACGGGACTGAGAAGCGGACAGGTTGTTCACGGTGCTGTTCAGGTTGTTGATAACAGAATCGAAACGGTTCTGTACCGCACCCAGAGAAGAACGCAGTGAGTCAACCTGTGACAGCGCTTTGTCCAATACAGACAGTGGATCCTCAGTGGTCGGCGTGGTGCTCATTTCTGTGCCTTTGCTGACTTTACCCGAAGTGTCTATGTTGGCTTTGAAGTATTTGGCATTTGCGCCAGTGCCTTCCTGGATAACGTAAGATTTGCCGCTGTCATAAGACTTCAGGTTAGCCGCGTCAGCGCCGGTTGCAGTCACTTCCTGCTTAACGGTAGTAGTAGCGCTGGTGCTGACCAGGCCGGTGGTGTCAGTCGCTGCGATCGCCGTGATGTCACCTGAAGTTTTGTCAACGGTGGCCAGGTAGTTCTTGCCATCGGTACCTACCGCGTAAACGTCACCGGTCGCGTCATCTTTGATAAAGCTGGCTGGCGCAGCACCGTTAGCCTGCAGGTTGGTGGTGTTGGTGATGGCGATATCTTTGCCGTTTGGTACAGTCGTTGCCGCGCCACCCACTTTGGTAGGATCGATGGAGGTCGCAACGCTGAACTTGTCCAGACCCAGAGTAGCAGAGTTGATGTTTTTCAGGTCGATATCGATAGTTTCGTTATCGTTGGCGCCCACTTGAATGGTCAGTTTCTGGTCGCCGCTCAGCACTTTCACGCCGTTGAAATCGGTTTGCGCAGAGATACGGTTGATCTCGGACATACGCTGGGTGATTTCGTCCTGGATTGACTGCAGGTCGCTGGAAGAGTTGGAACCGTTCTGGGACTGTACGGTCAGACGACGGATGTTTTGCAGGTTGTCGTTGACTTCGTTCAGTGCGCCTTCGGTGGTCTGCGCCAAAGAGATACCGTCGTTAGCGTTACGGGAAGCCTGAGTCAGGCCTTTGATGTTAGCGGTGAAACGGTTAGAAATCGCCTGACCCGCAGCATCATCCTTCGCGCTGTTGATACGCAGACCGGAAGACAAACGCTCGATCGCAGTGCCCAAAGTGGATTGGGATTTGTTCAGGTTGTTCTGCGCCATCAGCGACAGGCTGTTGGTGTTAATTACTTGTGCCATTGTATGCTTTCCTTACGAATCAGTTGCGATATTCGCATCACGGTTAAAAGGTTCGGGCTTCGTTGCCCACGGCGTCAACCACCGTCCCATCAGGTATCGGCCCTCCCCCTGCAACCTTTAGAAATTTTTTATTTTTTTTTCGCTTTCGGGCAATGGCATAAATAACGCTGTTTTTCCTTCCTCTATTGCGCCATCGGTTTTTTATTTTTCCAGTAAACTTTTTCTCCACTGGGCCGATAAACGCGTAAAGCGAATAAAGTCATTATTAAGGAGAATTACGAATGGCATCGATCAGTTCATTAGGCATCGGCTCAGGACTCGACCTCAACGGCTTGCTGGACAAGCTGACCAAAGCGGAGCAGCAACGTCTGACGCCCTACACCACCCAGCAAACCAGCTACAACGCAAAACTGACCGCTTACGGCACCCTGAAAGGCTCGCTGGAGAAGTTTGATACCCTGAGCAAAGATCTGGCCAAACCTGATTTCTTTAATAACACCACCGCCAGCACCCACGATCAGTTCACCATTACCACCAATGCCAAAGCGGTACCGGGCAACTATGTGGTCGAAGTTGAACAGTTGGCGCAGTCCCAGACGCTGACGACTCAGGCAGCCATTAGCGATCAGGCCGCCGAACTCGGTACCTCCGGCGCCAGCGGCCGCACCATCAGCATCACCCAGGGTAACCCGGCCAAAACCGTTAATATCCCTTTGAATGACGATCAAACCTCGCTGCTGGAAATGCGCGATGCGATCAACGGCGCGAAAGCGGGCGTCAGCGCCAGTATCATGCGCGTTGGCGATAACAAGTATCAGTTGGCGTTAAGTTCCTCGGCCACCGGCGAAAGCAACAAGATGTCGATCAAGGTCAATAATGACGATGCGCTGAACGACATTCTGAGCTACGACTCCAGCATCCCCAGCGGTGCCATGAAGCAGACGGTTCCCGCGCAGGATGCCAAAATCAAGGTTAACGGCACGGAGATCCAACGCAGCACCAACACCATTGCCGATGCCCTGCAAGGCGTGACTCTCGATCTGAAAACCAAGACCAAGGTCGATGAACCGCAAAACCTGGTGATCAGCAACGATAAAACCGGCTCCGCCGATAAAATCAAAAGCTGGGTCGACAGCTACAACTCTCTGCTGGACACCTTTAATTCGCTGTCCAAGTTTACCCCGGTGAAAAGCGGCGAAGAGCAGTCGGCGAAAAACGGCGCGCTGCTGGGCGACAACACGCTGCGCGGTATTCAATCCTCAATCAAAAGCGCGCTCAGCGCGGCGCAGGATAACCCGGAGCTGAAGGGGCTGGGCAATCTGGGGATCACCACCAATGTGAAAACCGGCAAGCTCGAGCTCGATAGCGAGAAACTGAAAAAAGCCATCGATGAGAAACCCGCCCAGGTGGCGAATTTCTTTGCCGGCAATGGCACGGATACCGGCATGGCGACCGAAATCCACAATGAAATTCAAAGTTATATTAAAGCCGGCGGTGTGCTCGAGAATGCGACCAAGAGTATCAACACCAATCTCGATCGCCTGAATACGCAAATTACCCGCGTGACAGAAAGTATTCAGAGCACCATCGACCGCTATAAACAACAGTTTGTTCAACTCGATACCATGATGTCCAAACTTAATGGCACCAGTAATTATTTAAACCAGCAGTTCTCATCCAAATAAGAACTTTTTAACCAGGTAATAAATCGCATGTATAACCGTAGCGGAACTAAGGCCTACGCCCAGGTCAGTTTGGAAAGTGGCGTAATGAGTGCCAGCCCGCACCAGTTAATCGTGATGCTTTTCGACGGGGCGCTCAGCGCCCTGTTACGCGCACGCATTCTGATGAATCAGGGTGATATCGCCGGCAAAGGGCTGGCCATATCAAAAGCCATCAACATTATTGATAACGGCCTGAAAAACGGCCTCGACCACGATCAAGGTGGCGAGATGGCCGATAATCTGGCTGCGCTGTATGACTATATGAAACGGCGCCTGATGCAGGCCAATCTGCATAACGACGAAGCGGCGATCGCCGAAGTGGTCAAGCTGCTGGAAAATATTGCTGACGCCTGGCGCCAGATTGGTCCCAATTATCACCCTTCTCAGGACGCCGTATAATGGAACGTCAACAGCAACTGCTAGCCGCGTATCAGCAAATTTATGCCCTGAGCAGCCAAATGCTCGCGCTGGCGCAAACGGAAAGATGGGAAGACCTGGTCGAGCTGGAGCTGGCCTACGTTCAGGCGGTAGAGAAAACCGCCGATTTTACCGGCAAAGCGGGACCATCAATGGCGTTGCAGGAATTGTTGCGCAATAAGCTGCAGCAGATCCTGGACAACGAAAACGAGCTGAAACGCCTGTTGCAACGCCGCATGGACCAGTTGAAAGAATTGATTGGCCAATCGACGCGCCAAAGCGTGGTCAACAGCACCTACGGTCAGTTTCACGATCGCGCCCTGCTATTAGGGGAACCGCAAATCAGGTGAGCCAGTTATAATAACGACATTTTATGGATAAATAGCACCATACGCTATTTACACCCGATTAATTCAGGATATTAATCCATGATATTTGAATTACTCATGCCTATCATATTTATCACCCAGGCTCCATAGGGGCGAATATATTCGCCCCGGCTAACGCGACGCAGCATGCGGCGCCCCTAGGATAGGGATAAATATCACTCCGACACGGACGTTTTCTGTTCAGCAGGAAATTGATTTTTGATAGATAAAACACGTCGTTGTGTTTCACAACGCATGGAAAAATGTTGCTCCGACGCCCATCAAAGCGTAAAGATATTCCCAGATAATGGCTGCGAAATGAATATCGATGGAACGTACAATTAACCTTTGTCCTGGGATTGGTGCCTCTGCGCACATCATTCAGCATACTGAATTATTATTCCCTTCAGTTTATTTTGAGCAACCCCATCTGTATCTGGTACAGCAAGGCCACAAACGCGTGCGCTGGCAACAGCATGAAGTGGTGGCCCATGCGGGAGAACTGTTGATTATCGGCGGGGGGCAAACCGTGGATATTATTAATGGCCTTTCCAATGAGGGCATATTCAGTTGTCAGTTGCTTACCTGCGATCCTCTGTTGTTCCACGTACAGCAAACTCCCGCTGAAACTGCCCCTCAGCCCCCGTTCGACGCGGTGTTGGCCTTACGCAACCTGCCCTGCGCGCTGATGCACAGTTTTGAGACCACCAGCCTGGCGATGGCGCTTAAACACCGTTTCCCGCCGATCATCATCCGCCACAAGATGCTGGAAATCCTGCTCTGGCTGAAGCAATTCAACGTAAGCTTTATGCATAACGAGGCGCGCGATTTAACGCAACGGGTACGCCGCTGCCTGGCGACCGATCCGCATAACATCTGGACAGCGGCCAAAGTGGCGGAAAGTCTGTCAATGAGCGAAGTCATGCTGAGACGCAAGCTTTCTTTAGAAAACACCGCGTTGCGCGATTTGATGATCGACGTGCGCATGAGCAGCGCGCTGGCGTTGCTGCAATCTACCGATTGGCCAATATCCGCCATCTCCCAGCACGTCGGTTATGAAAGTTCTTCGCGGTTTGCCGAGCGTTTCCGCAAACGTTTCGGTTTTGCGCCAACGGCCATTCGCGGGCACCAGCGGATCATGGAGCCCGGCGCGATCCAGCCCTATCGCCTCAGCCTGATGGAGGACCCGGAGTGATGTCCATCCTGCAAATTAAATCATTGCACAATGAACTCACCGTTTATGCACCCGGCGTTAGCGGAAAATGGTCAGGTGCGATAGCATCGGCAAACCTTAATACCGCCAGAGGTGAATCAACGGTGCTCAACGAAAAATGGCTGCTTTCCCTTGCCGTGTTGCTTGTCGGCCTGTGGCTTATGGGTCTGCTGTACGAAGAAGACGCTATGCGGATGCTGGCGGGGAAATAAATCAGCAGGGCCACGCGCAGTGGCCAATGATTATTTAACTTTGTTTAATTAATACCGTGATCAATCCAACTAAAACGATCAATATTAACACACTGAAAAATCGCCATCTGCTCTCACTTTTGCTGCTCATTTTTATTACCTGATAATTAAAATGTCTTAAACTCGCACAATTATAATCCAGCAATAAGTTCAGCAATTTGAGACAAAGCATGTTTTTTATGCGTCTACTCAGGCGATTGCCCAGCTCGGTTTTCGGTTTTGCCGTTAAAAAGCAAAAAACCCACCGATGGTGGGTTTTCAAGTCAGGCCTTAACCTGCCGTTCTCTCTTCAGGAGGGAATCAAGGCTTTCCAGGCTAACTTCCAGCTCCGGGATTTCGGCTTCTCTCGGCCGGCCGATATATCCCATTGAGGCGGCGGAAGTATGAGTGACCCCTTTACCCTGCCTATCAATGCTCACCTCCCCAGGATGCTCCACGGGCACGCTTTTATGTCGCACAGTCATCTCAACCTCCAGAGTTACAGAAAGCTAATGCTACTACAAGTATAACAAATACCAAAAAGCTCCATGCCGTAAACGCCATCTCCCTGAATGATAAGCCGATCAGCTTAGCCTTATCACCATGCGTTTCTTCGATCTTCAATGTTGCCTTAGAGTATTGTTTTGCCAATCCTACGTACGTTGAATCTCTTGGGTTATCCAGAAAAACGCTTTCCATTTTCTGATGGTTGGTTGGCAACTTGGGGATGTCTTTTAGCAAGACAGCTCTGAAAACAAAGCTCCATGCGCTACAAAGGCAAAGAAAGGTAAAAAAACCAGCTACACATGTGAGCATGTTAAGTGCGGCAAACTTCTGATTCAGCAGCAATGCCGCTGTAAATCTGACGATCAAGATAAACGCAGTAACTATCACGCTCAAAGATGCAAAAACCTTAAGTCCCTTTTCCTCCAGCTTTCGTATCCTGTCCAAAGCCGCTGCATATTGAGTCTCTTGATACTCAAAGTACAATTTGCTCCTTTCCAGCAGTTCTACGGCAATATCATTTTCAAGCGATTTCATCGTCTTCGCTTTTTCCATTTTCACCTGCCAAAACCAATAAAATTCCATTCATAATGGGAAAAATTAGCACGGTAATCCTGGAAAATAAAATTATTAAAATCAATTAATTAATAAAATTAAATCACTATTTAAAATGTTTCCGTATTGGCATTTTCCCCAGTCTTGCCCCGAGACTCTCGGCAGGAATGAAATTCGTTCACGAATTCAAACAACTCAACCAATCACACCGCCATATTCATCACTTCCTGATAGGCGGAAACCAGCTTGTTACGCACCTGCACGCCCATTTGCAGCGAGATGGAGGATTTTTGCAGATCGACCATCACGTCGTTCAGGCTGACGCCCGGTGCGCCCAGTTCGAAGTCTTGCGCCTGTTTGCGCGCAGCCTGCTGGGTCTCGCTGATCTTGCCGATAGCCGCTTTCAGCTCGCTGGCAAAGCTAACGCCCTGCGTCGCTGAACCCTGGTCAATCTGCCCCGCCTGAATCGCCGTGGCCTGCAATTGCTGCAATACCCCTTCAATCCCCTGAATTGCCATTGTGACCTCAATAAAGACTCTGCTGCCGGATGCGTTTTCATCAGGCACTACTTTGATGCTGAGGAGCCTACCACAGCATTTTTATCCTAAAGCGGCTAATTAACTGCAAAAAACCCGGCTTATCGAGCCATCGAAATCGCCCTTAAGGGCAAATAATGGCACGCCCAGAAATGGGAGCGCCGCTATTTAGAAGATATGTGTATCAGGGAGTCTGTTTTGTCACCACACAACGCTAACCACACCGTTCATCAGCCTGGCAGGGAGCTACGCCGTGGCTTGCACCGGATACTGAGCGACATTGAAGGACACGGGATAAAATGAGTGCTTCAATAACCGCCACCGAAAGCCGCGAAAATGGCCTGCAAGCCCTGTGGGACCGTCTGCGCGCCAACCCGAAAATCCCACTGCTGATCGCCGCTTCTGCGGCAATCGCCATTGTGGTCGCGTTGCTGTTATGGGCGAAAAGCCCGGATTACCGCGTGCTGTACAGCAATCTTAACGATCGCGACGGCGGTGCCATCGTTACCCAATTGACGCAGATGAATATCCCTTATCGGTTTGCCGAAAACGGTGCTGCGTTGATGATACCGGCCGATAAGGTCCATGAAACCCGCCTGCGTCTGGCGCAGCAGGGATTGCCGAAAGGCGGTGCGGTGGGCTTCGAATTGCTGGATCAGGAAAAATTCGGCATCAGCCAGTTTAGCGAGCAGATCAACTATCAGCGTGCGCTGGAAGGCGAACTGTCCCGCACCATCGAGTCGCTGGGGCCGGTACAAAACGCCCGGGTGCATCTGGCGCTGCCCAAGCCTTCGCTGTTTGTCCGCGAACAGAAGTCCCCTTCCGCCTCCGTCACCCTGACGCTGCAACCCGGCCGAGCGCTGGATGACGGCCAGATCAACGCTATCGTTTATATGGTCTCGAGCAGCGTGGCCGGATTGCCGCCGGGCAACGTCACGGTGGTCGATCAGGCCGGTCGCCTGCTGACCCAGTCTGACGGCGCCGGTCGCGATCTGAACGCGGCGCAGTTGAAATACGCCAACGAAGTGGAAAACCGCTACCAACGCCGCATCGAAGCGATTCTGGCGCCCATGGTCGGCAATGCCAACGTACGCGCCCAGGTCACCGCGCAGATCGATTTTGCCACCCGCGAGCAAACCGACGAAGAATACCAACCGAACCAACTGCCGAATCAGGCCGCCGTGCGCTCTCAGCAAATGAGCCAGAGCGAACAGCTTGGCGGGCCGCAGGTCGGCGGCGTGCCGGGTGCGCTCTCCAATCAGCCTAGCGCGCCGGCGACTGCGCCGATAGAAACCGCCAAAGCCAACGCTGCTGCCGGCAATAACGCCACTGGCGCCAAACCTAACGCCACCGCCACCCGCAGCACTGCGGCCAACGGCAGCGGGCCACAGAATACCCGTCGCGATGAAACCACCAACTATGAGGTCGATCGCACCATCCGCCACACTCAGCAGAAGGCCGGGACGGTACAGCGGTTGTCGGTGGCGGTAGTGGTCAACTATCGCGGCGTCGATAAAGACGGCAAACCCTTGCCGATGAGCAAAGAGCAACTGGCGCAGATCGAATCGCTGGTGCGTGAATCCATGGGCTTCTCCAGCAGCCGTGGCGATACCCTGAACGTGGTCAATACGCCGTTTACCGATACCGAAGTTACCGGGGGCGAACTGCCGTTCTGGCAAACCCAGAACTTTATCGATCGTCTGTTCGATGCCGGTCGCTATCTGCTGGTCTTGCTGGCGGCCTGGCTGCTGTGGCGCAAGCTGGTGCGCCCGCAACTGCAAAACCGTCAGGCGGTGCAACAGGCCGCGCTCGCCGCCGCCAACGCACCGATGGCCAAGCCGGCTGACAACAATAAACCGAGCAATGAGGAGCTGGCGCAGCACAGAAAATCGCAGCAGCGCGTCAGTGCAGAAGTCCAGAGCCAGCGGATCCGCGATCTGGCTGATAAAGACCCGCGCGTGGTCGCTCTGGTAATCCGCCAATGGATGAGTAACGAATTATGAGTCTGACCGGAACCGAAAAAAGCGCCATCCTGCTGATGACCTTGGGTGAAGACCGCGCCGCCGAGGTGTTCAAACACCTCTCCTCGCGTGAAGTGCAGCAGCTCAGCGGCACCATGGCCAGCATGAGCCAGGTCTCGCACAAACAGCTGGGCGAAGTCCTGAGCGAGTTCGAAGACGATGCCGAACAGTACGCGGCGCTGAGCGTCAATGCCAGCGACTACCTGCGCTCGGTGCTGGTCAAAGCCCTGGGTGAAGAGCGTGCCTCCAGCCTGTTGGAGGACATTCTCGAATCGCGCGAGACCACCACCGGCATGGAAACCCTCAACTTTATGGAGCCGATGAGCGCCGCCGATCTGATCCGCGACGAACATCCGCAAATCATCGCTACCATTCTGGTCCATCTGAAGCGCGGCCAGGCGGCGGATATTCTGGCGCTGTTCGACGAACGCCTGCGCAACGACGTGATGCTGCGCATCGCCACCTTCGGCGGTGTGCAACCGGCGGCGTTGGCGGAACTGACCGAGGTGCTAAACAACCTGCTCGACGGCCAGAACCTCAAGCGCAGCAAGATGGGCGGCGTACGCACCGCAGCCGAGATTATCAACCTGATGAAAACCCAGCAGGAAGAAGCCGTTATCGACGCGATGCGCGAATACGACGGCGAGCTGGCGCAGAAGATCATCGACGAGATGTTCCTGTTCGAAAATCTGGTGGAAGTCGACGACCGCAGCATCCAGCGCCTGTTGCAGGAAGTGGAAGGCGAATCGCTGCTGGTTGCGCTCAAAGGCGCGGAACAGCCGTTGCGCGAGAAGTTCCTCAAAAACATGTCGCAACGCGCCGCCGACATTCTGCGCGACGATCTGGCCAACCGTGGTCCGATGCGCATGTCGCAGGTGGAGAACGAACAGAAAGCCATCCTGCTGGTTGTGCGCCGATTGGCGGAGAGCGGCGAAATGATTATCGGCGGTGGCGAGGACACCTATGTCTGATCGCATTAACACCCTGCCGTGGCAACCCTGGTCGCTCAACGATCTGCTGGAACCCAAACCGCCGATCGAGCCTTTGCTGCCCATTGAAACGGACGCCCTGTCGCCGGACGACAGCGCCGATCGGCAACAGCAGTTGCTCCAGTT
The DNA here is from genome assembly GCF_001590925.1 of Serratia plymuthica NBRC 102599. Classification (GTDB taxonomy): domain Bacteria; phylum Pseudomonadota; class Gammaproteobacteria; order Enterobacterales; family Enterobacteriaceae; genus Serratia; species Serratia plymuthica. The sequence goes on along the minus strand of NZ_BCTU01000026.1, from coordinate 39,080 downwards.
GCGCCTGCAAGCGGAGCAGCAAGGCCAACAGCTGGGCTATGCCGACGGCCAGCAAAAAGGCTATGAAGCGGGTCTCCAGGCCGGTATGGAAGAGGGGCGCCAGCAGGGTTTGCTGGAGGCGCAGCAGCAACAACAGCCGCTGACTGCACACTGGCAGCAACTGATCACCGAGTTTCAGCACACGCTCGATGCGCTCGACAGCGTGATCGCTTCGCGTTTGATGCAGTTGGCGCTGACCGCCGCCAAACAGGTGCTAGGTCAACCGCCGGTATGCGACGGTACCGCCCTGCTGGCGCAGATCCAGCAGTTGATCCAGCAAGAGCCGATGTTCAGCGGCAAGCCGCAGTTGCGCGTGCACCCGGACGACTATCAGCGTATCGAACAGCAACTGGGTGCCACACTCAGCCTGCACGGCTGGCGGCTGTTGGCGGACGGTCAACTGCACCCCGGCGGCTGCAAGGTCAGCGCCGAAGAAGGCGATCTCGATGCCAGCCTGGCGACGCGCTGGCACGAACTCTGCCGCCTGGCTGCGCCGGGAGACGTGTAATGACCGCTCGCCTCGGCCGCTGGCTGTCCTCGCTGGATACGCTGGAAAAACGCATCGCTTGCACGCCTACGGTTCGCCGCTACGGCCGCCTGACACGCGCCACCGGGTTGGTACTGGAAGCCACCGGCTTGCAATTGCCGATCGGCGCCACCTGCCTGATCGAACGTCACAACGGCGGTGAGGTACAGGAAGTGGAAAGCGAAGTGGTCGGTTTTAACGGCCAGCGGCTGTTCCTGATGCCGCTGGAAGAAGTGGAAGGCATCGTGCCCGGCGCACGGGTTTACGCCCGAGTTGCGCCGGAAGGGCAAAGCGCCGGCAAGCAACTGCCGCTCGGCCCGGCGCTGCTGGGCCGGGTGCTGGACGGCAGCGCCAAACCGCTCGACGGCCTGCCCGCGCCGGAGACCGGCTATCGCGCGCCGTTGATCACCGCCCCGTTCAACCCGCTGCAACGTACGCCGATCGAACAGGTGCTGGACGTCGGCGTACGCACCATCAACGGCTTGCTGACCGTCGGGCGCGGCCAGCGCATGGGGCTGTTTGCCGGCTCCGGCGTCGGTAAAAGCGTCTTGTTAGGCATGATGGCGCGTTACACCCAGGCCGACGTGATTGTCGTCGGTCTGATCGGCGAACGCGGCCGCGAGGTCAAAGATTTTATCGAGAATATCCTCGGCACCGAAGGCCGAGCGCGCTCGGTGGTGATCGCCGCCCCGGCGGACGTCTCGCCGCTGTTGCGTATGCAGGGCGCCGCCTATGCCACACGCATCGCCGAGGACTTTCGCGATCGCGGTCAGCACGTGCTGTTGATTATGGACTCGCTCACCCGCTACGCCATGGCGCAACGTGAAATCGCGCTGGCTATCGGCGAGCCGCCGGCCACCAAAGGGTATCCGCCCTCCGTGTTCGCCAAACTGCCGGCGCTGGTGGAGCGCGCGGGCAACGGCATCAGCGGCGGCGGGTCGATCACCGCGTTTTATACCGTACTGACCGAAGGCGATGACCAGCAAGATCCGATAGCCGACTCGGCGCGCGCCATCCTCGATGGCCACGTGGTGCTGTCGCGTCGGCTGGCGGAGGCAGGCCATTACCCGGCGATCGACATCGAAGCCTCTATCAGCCGCGCCATGACCTCGCTTATCGACGAAGAACACTACCGCCGGGTGCGCAATTTCAAACAGATGCTGGCCAGTTATCAGCGTAACCGCGATCTGATCAGCGTCGGCGCCTACGTAGCAGGCAGCGATCCGCTGCTGGATAAGGCCATGACGCTGTACCCGCAGATGGAAGCCTATCTGCAGCAGGGCATTTTTGAACGCAGCGGTTACGACGACGCCTGCCAACAGTTACAGCAGTTGATCGTTTAACGTCACAAAAGGCTGAACCCGATGAAACCACAGTCACCTCTGATTACCCTGCGCGATCTGGCTCAGGATGCGGTGGAACAGGCTACGCAACAGTTGGGCCAGGTGCGCAAAGCGCAACAGGCGGCCGAGCAACAGCTTTCCATGCTGCTCAATTATCAAGACGAGTACCGCCAGAAGCTGAATCACCAGTTGAGTGACGGCATGGACTCTTCACACTGGCAGAACTACCAGCAGTTTATCGGCACGCTGGAGCAGGCCATCGATCAGCACCGCCGACAACTGATGCAGTGGGGCCAGAAGGTAGACCACGCAATGAAACAGTGGCAGGACAAACAGCAGCGTCTGAACGCCTTCGACACTCTGCATACCCGCGCCCAAAGCGCAGAACGGCAGGTGGAGAACAAACGGGATCAAAAACTGATGGATGAGTTCGCTCAACGCAGTTCACAAAGGAATCTACACCCATGAACCTGAATGCCTTGCCGGGCAGCATAGCGCCTGGCGATGTCGGCGTGCTGCCGGACGCGCAGTTGCCGATGGATGACTCGCAGCTGTCCTCGGCCTTTGCCCTGCTGCTCGGCGCACGTACGCTGCCGGCCGACAAAGATGAGGGCAAGCTGCCGCCGGCGCTACTGAGCGCAGAAGATGACAACACGCCGGCGCTGAGCCGCAACCCGCTAAACCCACTGCTCGCCGCCTTCAGTGAACGCGAGGGGCTGTTGGCACCCGCCTTGTTAAGCGACACCCAGCCGCCAGTCGCGGCGGGCGGCGATGACAAGACGCAGGATAAAAAACCGGATGCCGTCTTGCGCCCCGCCGGTGAAATAGACGCCGCCACGCTACAGGCGCTGTTCGCCATGCTGCCGCTGGCCGTTACCCCTGCCACGCCGATCGCGGCCGCAACGGGCCCAAACCTTGAAAGCGAACAGGACCCGGCGCACCCCGCCGCCCTGCTGAGCGTCGCGCTGAATCAACAGCCCAATGCCGCAGGCATCCCGATGACACTGCCCCCAAAAGCCACGTCGCCAGTGACCGAAAAACCGCTGAACCTTGACGCGCACACCGACGGCCCGCAGCCAATCGCGGCCCCCCATGACCAACCGGATGCAGCGCCGCTAAAATTCAGCGCCGATACCCAGCCTCAGGCACCGGTCAATCACCTGATGGTGCCGCCGGTCGCCAGCCCGGTCGTGGCGACAACGCCGAGCGCTTCCCTGGTCACCGCCCCCCCGACGCCGCAATTGAACGCCCAACTTGGCAGCCCGGAGTGGCAACAGGCGCTGAACCAGCAGGTACTGATGTTCCATCGCAACGGTCAGCAAAGCGCCGAACTGCGCCTGCACCCGCAGGAACTGGGTGCGCTGCAAATCACCCTCAAACTGGACGATAGCCAGGCGCAGTTGCACATTGCTTCAGCGCACGGCCAGGTGCGCGCCGCGGTGGAAGCCGCCATGCCGCAACTGCGCCATGCCCTGGCGGAAAGCGGCATCAATCTGGGGCAAAGCAGCGTTGGCGGCGAGCCCACGCCGCAGTGGCAACAGCCACAGCAGCAGACGGCGGACGATCGGGGCCGACCGGCCTACCGCGATAGCCACGGCGAGAGCGATCTGGCCGCCGAAACCCTCATCGCCCCGACACAATTGCAGGCGATGGCCCGCGCCGTCAGCGGCGTTGATATTTTCGCCTGAGCGGCGGCAAACGTTCAAGCTGGCACGTTTTTCCCCGCCTATTCTGGCTATTGCACACCGGAATAGGCGCGATAATACCTTTACATGTCATGCGTGAGGCTTTTGCGCGCGCTATGCCCGGCAGCGGTTCGTAGACTCTCGGGTGTCACTACAGGAATTTGATTTAGCTATGTCTCAAAACACCCTACCGGCAGCACCGAAACGCCCCCTCCTGGTCATCCTGCTGGTGTTGATTACCGTCCTCGCCTGCGGCGCGGCAGGCTACAGCTGGTGGCAACTGAAACAACACAAAGACGGCGCTCAACCCGCCGCCAAAGCACTGCCGCCGGCAGCGCCGGTGTTTATGCCGTTGGATACTTTTACCGTCAATCTGGTTACGCCGGATAACAACCCCGATCGCGTGTTGTATATCGGCCTGACGTTGCGCTTACCGGACGAAAACACCCGCCGCCAGTTGAACGATTTTCTACCGGAAGTACGCAGCCGCCTGTTGATGCTGCTCTCCCGTCAGGAAGTGGGCCAACTGAGCAGTGAACAAGGGAAACAGCAACTGGTGGCGCAGATTAAGGACGTGCTTAGCCCGCCGCTGGTTAAGGGACAACCGAAGCAGGTGGTCAGCGACGTGCTGTTCACCGCCTTCATATTGCGGTAATCACTATGGGCGACAGCATTCTTTCACAGGCAGAGATCGACGCCTTGCTCAACGGCGACAGCGCGGGGGATGAACCCGAAGCGGTGGTCAGCAACGAGAGCGAGGTCAAGCCTTACGATCCGACCACCCAGCGCCGAGTGGTGCGCGAACGGCTGCACGCGCTGGAAATCATCAATGAACGTTTTGCCCGGCAGTTCCGTATGGGGTTGTTCAACCTGCTGCGACGCAGCCCGGACATCACCGTCGGCCCGATCAGGATCCAGCCGTATCACGAATTCGCCCGCAACCTGCCGGTGCCCACCAACCTCAACCTGGTGCACCTGAACCCGTTGCGCGGCACCGCGCTGTTCGTGTTCGCGCCGAGCCTGGTGTTTATCGCCGTCGATAACCTGTTCGGCGGCGACGGCCGTTTTCCGACCAAAGTGGAAGGCCGCGAGTTCACGCCAACCGAACAGCGGGTGATCAAACGCATGCTGCGCCTGGCGCTGGATGCCTATGGTGACGCCTGGAGCGCGATTTACAAGATCAATGTGGAATACGTGCGCGCCGAAATGCAGGTGAAATTCACCAATATCACCACCTCGCCGAACGACATCGTGGTCACCACCCCGTTCCAGGTGGAAATCGGTGCGCTGAGCGGTGAATTCAACATCTGCATTCCGTTCGCGATGATCGAACCGCTGCGCGAACTGCTGACCAACCCGCCGCTGGAAAACTCGCGGCAGGAAGACAGCCAGTGGCGTGAAACGCTGGTGAAGCAGGTGCAACATTCCGAGCTGGAGCTGATTGCCAACTTCGTCGATATCCCGATGCGGCTGTCAAAAATCCTGAAGCTGCAACCGGGTGACGTATTACCGATCGATAAACCGGAACGCCTGATCGCCCACGTGGACGGCGTACCGGTTCTGACCAGCCAATATGGCACGTTAAACGGGCAGTACGCCCTGCGTGTTGAACATTTGATTAACCCTATTTTGAATGCTCTGAGTGAGGAACAGCCCAAATGAGTGATCCTAAGCAACCGTCTGGCGAAGGAAAGGAATCCGTGGACGATCTGTGGGCTGATGCGTTTAACGAACAGCAAGCGACCGAAAAAACGTCCGCAACCGACGCGGTATTCAAGTCGCTGGAGGCGCAGGATGCCGTCGGCAGCCTGCAGGATATCGATCTGATCCTGGATATCCCGGTCAAGCTGACCGTGGAATTGGGCCGCACCAAAATGACCATCAAAGAGCTGCTGCGCCTGTCGCAGGGATCGGTGGTGGCGTTGGACGGACTGGCGGGTGAACCGCTGGACATTCTGATCAACGGCTACCTGATCGCCCAGGGCGAAGTGGTGGTGGTGGCCGACAAGTTCGGCGTACGCATCACCGACATCATCACTCCCTCCGAACGCATGCGCCGCCTGAGCCGCTGATGAACCCAGGTACCGCCGTGCCCGGCCAGGGCACACTGCAACCCGCTGCACCGGCACTGCCGGCCGGCTCGGTGCTGACGCAAGTCAGCACTGCGCTGGGCGGCATTCTGCTGTTGATCCTGCTGGCCGGCTGGCTGTTCCGCCGCCTGGGGTTTGCCCCTCAGGCGCGCAACAGCAAACTGCTCAACCTGCGCGCCAGTTGCCAGGTCGGGCAGCGTGAGCGGGTGGTGGTGATTGAAGTGGATAACACCCTGCTGGTGCTGGGCGTGACCGCGCAACAAATCACCCCGTTGCATACGCTGCCAGCTCCAGCGCGGGATAGCGAAGCAGCCGACGCCGCGCCGGCTGACTTTCGCCAACTGATGCAAAAAGTTCTGAAACGTCCGGAAAAATCGGCATGAAACCCCTCGCTCATTGTGTCGCTTCGCTTTATCGAAGCGGGAAGAATATGCCCTGGCTGGCTGCCACCCTGCTGCTTGTCAGCCCGGCGGCGTTGGCACAGTTGCCCGGCCTGATCAGCCAACCGCTCGCCGACGGCGGCCAAAGCTGGTCGCTGCCGGTACAGACGCTGGTGCTGCTGACGTCTCTCAGCTTCCTGCCCGCCATGCTGCTGATGATGACCAGTTTCACCCGCATCATCATCGTGCTCGGGTTGCTGCGCAACGCGCTCGGCACCCCCTCGGCGCCGCCGAATCAGGTGATGCTCGGGCTGGCGCTGTTCCTGACCTTTTTCATCATGTCGCCGGTCTTCGACAAGGTCTATCAGGACGCCTATCTGCCGTTCAGCCAGGACAAAATCAGCCTGGACGCGGCACTGGATAAAGGTTCCCAACCGCTGCGCGAGTTTATGCTGCGCCAGACGCGTGAAACCGATCTGGCGCTGTACGCCAGGCTCGCCAACCAGCCGCCGCTGGCCGGGCCGGAAGCGGTGCCGATGCGCATTCTGCTGCCGGCTTACGTCACCAGCGAACTGAAAACCGCGTTCCAAATCGGCTTCACGGTATTTATTCCGTTTCTGATTATCGATCTGGTGGTCGCCAGCGTGTTGATGGCGCTGGGGATGATGATGGTGCCGCCCGCCACCATTTCACTGCCGTTCAAACTGATGCTGTTTGTGTTGGTGGACGGCTGGCAATTGCTGCTCGGTTCGCTGGCGCAGAGTTTTTATTCGTAAATTTATTCAGGTGGCCGCCACGCAGCCACTGAGGAACTCACAATGACACCCGAATCGGTCATGGCGCTGGGCACCGAGGCGATGAAAGTGGCGCTGGCGCTGTCCGCACCGCTGCTGCTCGCCGCGCTGGTCAGCGGCCTGGTGGTCAGCCTGCTGCAGGCCGCCACCCAGATCAACGAAATGACGTTGTCGTTCATTCCCAAAATTCTGGCGGTGGTCGCCACTATCGTGGTTGCCGGGCCGTGGATGCTGAACCTGCTGCTGGATTATATGCGCACGCTGTTCAGCAACCTGCCGAATCTGATTGGTTAGCCATGCTCACCGTTGACAGCGCACAGTTCGGCGTCTGGCTTAGCCACTATTTCTGGCCGCTGCTGCGCATTCTGGCGCTGATCAGCACTGCGCCGGTGTTCAGCGAAAAACAAATCGGCAAAAAGGTGAAAATAGGCCTCGGCGGGCTGATTGTCATCCTGATCGCCCCCGGGCTACCCACCAGCGCCGTTCCCATTTTCTCCGCCGCCGGTTTGTGGCTGGCGGCCCAGCAAATCCTGATTGGCGTGGCGCTCGGGCTGACCATGCAGTTCGCCTTTGCGGCGATACGCCTGGCCGGCGAAGTGATCGGCATGCAGATGGGCCTGTCCTTCGCCACCTTCTTCGATCCCAGCGGCGGACCGAACACGCCGGTGCTGGCGCGGCTGCTCAATCTGCTGGCGATGTTGCTGTTTTTGAGCTTTGACGGCCACCTGTGGCTGATTTCCCTGCTGGCCGACAGCTTCCACACCCTACCGATCCAGCCCGCCCCGCTGAACGGCAACGGTTTTCTGGCATTGACCCAGGTAGGCTCGCTGATTTTTATCAACGGCATGATGCTGGCGCTGCCGCTGATCTGCCTGCTGCTGACGCTGAACATGGCGCTCGGCCTGCTCAACCGCATGACGCCGCAGCTGTCGGTGTTCGTCATTGGCTTCCCGGTCACCATGACCATCGGCATTATGACCATCGGCATGATGATGCCGATGCTGGCGCCGTTCTGCGAGCATCTGTTCGGCGAATTCTTCGACCAGTTGGCAGGCGTTATCGGCGGCATGGCTTTCTGAATCCCCACCGGCTACTCACAACGCCCCCGCCCGCCACAAGACAAAATGGCAATAAACCGGCTTTACCGGGACAAAAGCGTGATAAAGCCCTTTTGTCCAGATTAAGGTCCAAATGTCCGTCACGGCTTGAATAAAAAAATACCCGACCTAGAATAGACCCATCGACAAAATATAATCGACCATTAACTTTTGGAGAAAAGGGCATAAAAATCCAATAGGCGAATTATTAAACCACTGAATGATTAACCCACGTATTTATTAATTACGTGCAGGACCCTGTACGTCATAAAAACATGCGCCCGGCCTGGCAGCTGGCTGCAGGGCGAAGCGTTGACCTCTGATAACAACAGGAGTGATATCATGATTAAAGCGAAAAGCAACCGCAAGGCACGCCGATTATTCGGTTTGACCCACTGGAAAAGCAACAAGTTTAGAGTTTCCTTCACCGAGACCAGCGATGGCGGGAAATGGAAAGTGGTGAAGAAAAAGAAATAATCGCGCAGGACCTATAGCAAAAATTCCGGGTTGCGCCCCTATCCGGCTTCTGCAACGTCATTCGACGCTGCGCCGCATCGGCAGCCCGGGACCCACACTCATCACTCGCCGGCAAACTGTGCCGGTGTACTTTATTCTTAGGAAGGGAATAACGCGCCACATCACTCTGGCTGCTGCGTTAAATTTAAAAATAATACATTAACGATTTAATTTACTCACACCTCTTATTTATTCACTGACAAGAAAAATCGATTTCCCACCTTATTTCCCCAGTGTTATATTAAAAACAACCTTGCAGCCAGCACGCTGCAAGCCTCACTAAAATATAATCGGTGTAAATATGAAGATAAAATTTCAGCTGAGTGATTTATTCATCAGCGGCATCGCCCTTTTGATTATGAGCACTATTTTAAACACGCTGGGTTTTTCCTGGGGTTTATTTGCTCTGCCGCCTGGCGTCGATAGTTTTGTCATCATCCCGTTTACCTTATTTGGCTCATTGAAGTTGGCCGAGTGCCTCTATAAGCCAATACGGTGGCTGCTAAATGAGAGCCGCAAACCCCAAATCGAAAATAACAACCCTAAAAATAACGCTAAGTCGCGTTAACAGGAGATCGACCTATGCTGAGAGAACTGACCAGAGAAGAAATGCAACGGATTGGCGGCGCCGGTGACGGCAATAACGGCGGCGACCGGGATCGCGACTATGGCCCAAGCTCCTACGGCGCGCAGGCGAACGGCTTCCAGCCTAATTGGGCGGCGAAAGACTATGGGCTATTTCAGGATCCTTGTACCGGAGCGGTGGTGACCGGCGCCATTGCCATGGCCGGCGCCCTGGCCAGCCGTAACGGCAGTGCGATTGGCACTGCAGCGGCCTCAGCCTTTGTCAATATAGGCGGTCAATGCAATAAAGACTCCGGCCGCGATCGCGGTGTGCCCTTCCGCTAACGATTAGCGTAAATAGAAAGAGAATGGCGGAGAAAAAAAAGGCACGTCACTCAAGCCTATTGTGGGAGAAAGAGTGACGTGCCCAACAGTGCGCCCGGTTTCAAGAAGCCGCTATCTCTGCGCAGCAGCGATGGCATTTTCTAAGCGCACTAAAGGGAAACCCGTCGCGGTCAGGCAACGGGGTAGTGCTCTTAACGATTCATTTGGAACAGCGACATCCCCTGCATATCACCAAAGGTCTTGTACGATGCCTGCAAAGCCGCCTGCTGCATGAAGTAGCTGGAAATCGACTCGGTCAGATCGGCATCCACCAACGCACTCATTTGCGTTTGGTTGATCATGTCGCGATCCTTGCCAATACTGTCCAGCGTATCCATTTCCTGCAGTTGGTTGCCCAACTCGGCACGTACGCTGAGCACCTTGTTATAGGAGTTGTCCAACCCGCGATTGGCCTTGGCCATCGCGTCGTTCACTTGCTGTTTGGTGGCGTCGTCCGCCCCGTCAAGCGGGGTTTTCAACGCTTTCAGCGCGATATCGATGCTTTCGAACACGTTGGACACCGATGCGCTGCCATCCGGCTCCGGCTTGGGGTTGCTGGTCAACGACATGAATACCGTATCGCCGGTATGGCCGACCGTCATGATGCGATTGGCATCCACTTTCTGCTCGACCGGCGTATTGCCACCCACATAGCTGACCGAGCCGCCGTTGTTCGCAAACGGCGGCTTGTCATTCTCAAAACCGCCGAACATAAAGCGGCCATTGCCGTCGGTACTGTTGGCCTGGTTAAGCAATTGGTCTTTCAGCCCCTGCAACTGGGTAGCCAGCGAATCGCGATCGTTGTCGCTTTTGGTGCCGCCGGCATTGACGATCAGCGCTTTCATGTCCGAAATGGTGCTGGTCGCTCCGGCCAGCACCGTCTCTTCCATCGACACGCTCTGGCGGGCAAAGGTGCGCGCCAGCGCATATTGGGTGTTTTCCGACTGGGACTGGGCAAGCATCACCGCCTGCGACGCCGCCAGCGGATCGTCGGACGGGTTGCTGACTTTTTTGCCGGTGGAAAGCTGTTCTGCCGCCTTCATAAACAACGACTGATTACCGGTAATGCCGGTCATGTTCTGCTGGTACATCATGCTGGTGCTCATGCGCATGGTGCGGGTTCCTCAAAATCAGCGGCCGGAGCCGCCGGGGCTCCGGTTAAAATGAAAATCAACGGATATTCAGCAACGTATCGAACAGCGTGCTGGCGGTCTGAATCACCTTCGAGTTCGCCATATAATATTGCTGGAAGCGCAGCAGCTCGCCGTATTCTTCGTCCAGGTTGACGCCCGAAATCGACTGCTGTTGGTTTTCCAACTGCTTGACGATGTTGCCCTGCGAGGTGGCGGTCACCTTGGCGGATGCGGTCTGATTGCCGACGCTGCTGACCAGGCTGGCGTAAGCGCCGCTGAAGGTGGCCTTGCCGTCCACCAATTTTTGGGTTTGCAGATCAAGCAGCTTCTTGGCGTTTTCATTGTCGCCTCGGCCGCTGTCATCTTTGCCTGCGGCAGCGATGTTGGCGGAATCGGTGATGGCGACCTTCAGGCTGCCCGCCACGTCGCTGACCGGCTTGACGGTGAAGCTGTCATTCTTTTGCGCAGTGCCGTCAATGCCGACTTTCAGGCCATCAAAACTCAACGTCGGGTTGCCGGCGGCGTCAGTACCCGCCGTGGCATTAACCTTGACGTTATCCGGCAGGCGGCTCACCTGCCAGTTGCTGCCGTCAAATTCTACCCGGTAATCATTGGCCTTCACCTTGCTGGTATCGGTGTAGGACACCGACAGCGCGGCATCGCCGGTATTGCGGTTGTTGTCCACTGCGCGGGCGCCGCCAAAGCTGAAGAAATCCGTGCCGGCATCGCCGTTTAGATCGAACCCGGCGCGGTGCTGTTGGTTAAAGCTGTCAGCCATCGCCAACGCGAGTTGCCCCAGTTGATTTCGGGCGCTGTCCAGCGATTCGCTGCGGAATTTCAACACCCCGCTGACGCTGCCGCCGGTGATTTGGCCTTCCGGTATTTCGCTGGCGCCGTTGCCGCGGTCATACCCCATCGTCAGACGGGAAGGATCCCCGCTGGTGGGCACCGCCGCGACCTGGTAAGCATTGTTGCCCTGCACCAGCGTCAGGCCGTTGGCGAAAGAGACGGTGTAGGCATCGCCGTCTTGCTGAGTCACCTGAACGCCAACCACTTTGTTCAGGTCGGTAACCAACTGATCGCGCTGGTCCAGCAACGCATTGGGCTCGCCGCCGCTGCCGCGCAGACGGGTGATCTCTTCGTTCAGTTTGGCGATCTGCTGGCTGTAGCTGTTGATCTGCTGCGCACTGTCGCTGAGCTGCTGATTCACGCCGCTGTCCATGTCGCGCAGGTATTTGTCGGTATTGTTGAACTGATTGACCAGGCCATTGGCCTTGCCCAGCACCGTCTGGCGCGCAGCGTCATCACCGGCGTTGCTGACCAGATTTTGCAGGTTGCTGAAGAAGTCCTGCATGTTGGTCGACAAGGTGTTGGTCTTGCTGGCCAACAGGTTATCAATCTGCGAGATTTTTTCGAAATAGGCGTTCTGCGCCCCGGCCTGGCTCTGCGCACCGCGCAACTGGCTGGTGATGAACTGGTTATATTCCCGGTTGACGCTGGTGACGGTGACGCCGTTGCCAATAAAGCCGCTCATAGTGCTCATGCCGCCGTTTTGCGCCAGGATCGCCGTCTGACGGTTGTAGCCCGTCACGTTGTAATTGGAAATGTTGTTACTGACGGTGCTGAGCGCCACCTGCGCCGCATTCAGCCCGCTCATGGCGGTATTGATTAAGCTATTGGACATAGAAGTTCCTTTTACTGCGGCGCCGGTGGCCCACAGGAGTCAATGAATCTGCCGAGCCGTTCGCCCAGCCTGTCTGTGTTATCGGCAAAAACGGAGGAAACTTGAGAGGAAAAACCGGGTTCAGCATGCTGAATTCCTACGTTTTAATGCTGCTTATCGCGTAGGGGCGTTACATGCCGCACCCGAAAACTAGAACAGATCCTTCAGGTCATGGGTATAGGCTTTTACCACCTGCTCGCCGGCGTTTTTCATCTGCTGGATCACGCTGACCAACTTGTTGGCGTATTGCGGATCGGTGGCATATCCGGCTTGTTGCAGCGCATGCGCCGCCTGCTCCGGGCTGCGGGCGGCGGCAACATCGGCGTAACGCGGGTTATTGGTCAGCAGCTTGACGTAGTCGGCAATCGCCTCGACGTAAGAACCATAAACCCGGAACCGTGCCTTGATCTTCTTCGCCGCCCCCTGCTCAAACTCGGTGGTGGTGATCTCGGTCACCGGGCCGTCCCAGCTGCCGCCCGCCTTGATGCCGAACAGGTTGTAGCTCGGCGAGCCGTCGGCGGTCGGGATCTCGCGCTGGCCCCAGCCGGATTCCAGCGCCGCCTGCGCCACAATCAGCTGATGCGGAATGCCGCTCTGCTGGCTGGCGACGCGTGCCGGGATCGACAAACGGGCGACAAAGTTGCCGCTGTTGAGCGACAGCGGCGCGGCCGTCGGCGCTTTCGGCACCGCACGGCGAATCATCTGTTCCAGCGCCTGATTCGGCAGCGTTTGCAACACGTCATTGTCCAGCGCCATCGGCGACATCCCCGCCGTTTCGCTCGGAACGGCGTTGGCATTGGCCATCTGTTTCACCATCATATCGGCCAGCCCCAGCCCCTTCTGCGACATCTGCTGGGCGATCTGTTGGTCATACATCGAGGTGTAGAGCCGCGACTGATCGCTGCTCAGCACCCCATCCTGCGGCAGCGCGGCGCGCATGCTTTTCAGCATCATCTGCACGAACATGCCTTCAACCTGCTGCGCCACCTGCTTCAGGTTGCCCTGCGGATCGGCCGCTGCGTCGCGTTTCAGGCCGTTCAGCGCCTGGGCGTCATAGGCGGCGCCCGACATCGCCATCAGATCGCCGGCCATCAGATAATTTCCAACTTGGCACGCAGGCAGCCGGCGCTTTGCATCGCCTGCAGGATCGACATCAGATCGATCGGCGTAGCACCCAACGCGTTGAGCGCACGGATCACATTGTTCAGGTTGGCGCTGGCATTCACCTTCTGCAGCGAACCGCCCTGCTGCTGCACCGAAATCTGGGTATTTGGCGTCACCACGGTTTGCCCGCCGCCAAACGGCGTGTTCGGCTGGCTGACGGTATTTTGCCGATCCACCACCACCGACAGGTTGCCCTGCGCCACCGCACAGGAATCCAGGATCACGTCGCGGTTCATCACCACCGATCCGGTGCGTGAATTGATGATCACCTTGGCGTCAATCGCCCCGACGCTGACGTTGATGTTCTGAATTTCCGCCAGGAAACGCACCTGCGAGCTGTTGCCCTGTGGCACCAATACCTGAATGGTGCGGGCATCCAGCGGTGAGGCGGTGCCGCCGCCGCGCTGGCGGTTGATGGCGTCGCTGATCTGCTGCGCCAGCGTGAAGTCTTCGTTATTGAGTTGCAGGTTAATCACCCCGCCGTTGCCGAAGGTGGTCGGCAATTCACGCTCGATAGTCGCACCGTTGCTGATGCGCCCCCCCGCCAACTGATTGACCTGCACGCTGCTGCCGCCGGACGCCGCACCGGCGCCGCCCACCAGCACGTTGCCCTGCGCCAGCGCGTAAACCTGGTTATCCACGCCTTTCAACGGCGTCATCAGCAGGGTACCGCCGCGCAGGCTTTTGGCGTTGCCCATTGAGGACACCACCACGTCAATGTTCTGCCCGGTGCGCGAGAACGGCGGCAGTTTGGCGGTGATCATAACCGCCGCTACGTTTTTCAACTGCATATTGGTGCCCGGCGGCACGGTAATGCCCAATTGCGACAGCATATTGCTCAGGCTTTGGGTGGTGAACGGCGTCTGCATGGTCTGATCGCCGGAACCGTCCAGCCCCACCACTAACCCGTAACCGATCAGGGCGTTGTCACGCACGCCCTGCACCGTCACCAGATCGCGGATGCGTTCCGCCGTCGCCGGCAGGCTCAGCGCACAAATCACCAGCGCCATTAGAAATTTCTTTAACATTGGAACCTCATTCACCTTACCCACAAGGCGTTATTGTCGCAGGCAGTTTGGGGGCGGACAGCGCACAGGCGACGGAGCGTACACGCAGTACGTGACGGCGCCGAGCACTGCCCAACCGCAAAATGGCAAGTAAAATAGCCTGTACTCAAAACGGGGAGACATTTAAGAAGAAACGTTGCAACCACCCCATGGTCTGCGCTTCGTTGATATAGCCGTTGCCGACGTATTCAATGCGCGCATCCGCCACCTGGGTGGAGGCGACCGAGTTACTGCCGCTGATGGTGCGCGGGTTGACCACCCCGGAGAAACGGATAAATTCGGTGCCCTGGTTGATGGCGATCTGTTTTTCACCCACCACGTGCAGGTTGCCGTTGACCAGCACCTGATTGACCGTGACGGTAATGGTACCGCTGAAGGTATTGTTGGCGTTGGCCCCGCCCTTGCCGCCAAAGGTGCTGTCGCCGGAGATATCCATATCGGCGCGCGCGTTGCCCAGCAGGCCGTCGAGATAACGCGGCGACGTGGCGACGCCGAACTTGCTCGCCCCATTGCGGCTGGCGTTGGCGGAGGAACTTTTGCTGGCGCTGACGTTTTCCTGCAGCGCGATGGTCAGGGTATCGCCGATATTGCGCGGGCGGCGGTCTTCAAACAGCGGCTGATAGCCGTAGTTCATCGGCTGCACCGTCTGGAAAATCGATCCGTTCGGCACCGGAGCGCCCGCCGGCGCCGGCTGCGCCGTGGTAGCGCCATCAACCAGGGGTTTATGCGGAATATAGGCGCAGCCGCTCAGCGTCAGCATCGCCATCGCCGCCAGCCAGCGCTTTCCTTGCTGCGGCGCGTTTGCCATCAGATATGTGGTTACCACGGGTCTCGCCTTTGTTTCACGAAATAGGGTGACGGGCGCACCGGCGGCGCCCGTCAATTACAGTTGCGTCAGTTTTTGCAGCATCTGATCGGACGTTGATACCGCTTTGCTGTTGATCTCGTAGGCGCGCTGGGTCTGGATCATGTTGACCAGCTCTTCAGCCACGTTGACGTTAGAGGTTTCCACATAGCCCTGATAAAGCAGGCCCGCGCCGTTCAGCCCTGGCGTGCTTTCGTTCGGCGCGCCGGAACTCTCGGTTTCCTGGTACAGATTCTCGCCCACGCTTTCCAGGCCGCTGTCATTGATAAAGGTGGTCAGGGTCAACTGGCCCACCTGTTGGGCGGCGGTCTGCCCCTGCTGAGTGACGCTGACGATGCCGTCACGGCCGACGGTAATGCTCAGGGCGTTGGCCGGAATGGTGATCGCCGGCTGTACCTGGAAACCGCTGGCGGTCACCAGTTGGCCGTTCTGGTCGATCTGGAAAGAGCCGTCGCGGGTATAAGCCTGGCTGCCGTCCGGCAACATCACCTGGAAGAAACCCTGGCCTTTAATCGCCACGTCTTTGCTGTTGTTGGTCTGCGACAGGTTGCCCTGGCTGTGCAGACGCTCGGTCGCCACCGGACGCACGCCGGTACCGATCTGCAGGCCCGACGGCAAGGTCGTCTGCTCGGAGGACTGCGCGCCCGGCTGGCGCATGGTCTGGTACAGCAGATCTTCAAATACCGCACGCTGGCGTTTGAAGCCGTTGGTGCTGACGTTCGCCAGGTTGTTGGCGATGACGTCCATATTGGTCTGCTGCGCATCCAGACCGGTTTTGGCAATCCATAAAGATGGGATCATGGGTTATTTCCTTGCTGCTTAACTCAGTGATAACAACGAGTTGGCGCGCTGTTCATTTTCATCCACGCTGTGGATGACCTTCATCTGCATTTCAAAGCGACGGGCGTTGGCGATCATGTCGACCATGGTTTCCATCGGCTTGACGTTGCTGCCCTCCAGCACACCCGGCATCACCCGCACCAGCGGATCGTTCTGCAACTGATTGCCGCGTTGCTGCTGGGTTTCCGGCGTCAGGCGAAACAGCCCGTCGTCGCCGCGCATCACTTCACGCGCATTGGCCTTCACCAGCTTCAACCGCCCTATCTGGGCGATGGTGTTCGGCGGATCGCCGGCGTTCAGCGCCGAGATGGTGCCGTCGGCCGCGATGGTGATCTCTGCCGACGGCGGCACTTCAATCGGCCCGCCATCGCCCATCAGCGGCCTACCCTGCACCGTCAACTGCCCGGCGGACGAGATCTGGATGTTACCGTTGCGGGTGTAGGCTTCGCCGCCGTCCGGCAGGCTTACCGCCAGAAAACCGTCCTGCTGCAACGCAACGTCCAACGGGCGCGCGGTGTAGTTCAGCGCCCCCTGGCTCATGTCGGCACCCGGCGTCGACGCGGTGACCAACGTACGCGTCGGCAGGCTGGGCCCGTCCACCGGCACGGCACGCAGCGCCGAAAGTTGAGCACGAAAGCCCGGCGTCGATGCGTTGGCCAGGTTGTTGGCGGTAACGGACTGCTGTTCCAGCGTCTGTCGCGCTGCGCCCATCGCGGTATAAATCGCGTGATCCATAAATCAATCCTATTAGCGCAGGCTGACCAGCGTTTGCAGGATGGAGTCCTGCGTTTTGATGGTCTGGGCGTTCGACTGGTAGTTACGCTGTGCGACGATCATGTTCACCAGCTCCTGGCTCAGATCGACGTTGGAGGCTTCCAGCGCACCGCTGGTCAGCTTGCCGAAACCGCCGCTTCCCGCCAGCCCTACGCGCGGTTGGCCGGACGCGCCGGTTTCCTGCCACACGTTATCGCCCTGTGAGGACAAGCCTTCCGGGTTGGAGAAGTTGGTCAATACGATTTGGCCCAGCAATTGGGTTTGCTGGTTGGAATAGATCCCCACGACACTACCGTCATTATTGATCTGGAAGTTGGTGTACTCACCGGCGGTATACCCGTCCTGCGACACCTTGCTGACCGAGTCGCTGCTGACGCTCTGCTGCATGCTCTTGGCAAAGCTCAGGCTGAAGTTCTGCGCCGGGGCGCCGTTGGTGGCGGACATCGGGATCAGCATGCTGAATTCGCCGGTGGTGCCCTGCTTGCTGGTGGTGCTGACCAGGTTGCCGCTGGTATCGAACGCCATCGTACCGGCATCCGTTACTGGGGAGCCGGGGATGTTGCCTTCCTGGGTATACACCTGCCAGTTGTTGTCGGAGGTCTTCACAAAGTAGGCATTGATATTGTGCACATTGCCCAGCGAGTCATAGGCGGTAATCGAGTTGACGTAGTTGTAGGAATCCTGCTTGGCGGGATCGAACGTCTTGTTATCCGGCACCTTATGGGTCGATTTCAGGTTGGCGACCATGGTGCCCGAGGTGGTGGACTTGGCGGTCATCATCCCTTCCGGAATGCTCAACGGCACCGGGTTGGCGCCCTGCTGAATGGTCGGCGGTGAACCGGCTGCCGGGAAACCGGTCAATTGCAGGCCCTGCATATTAGTCAGGTTACGGTTTTCATCCAGCTTGAACTGGCCGTTGCGGCTGTAGAAAATACCGCCGTCCTTGTCCTGCAGGCGGAAGAAACCGTTGTCGGAAATGGCGACGTCCAGCGCGCGGCTGGTGCCGGTCGTGGTGCCACCCTTGAAGTTCTGAGTGATCCCCGCCACCTTGACGCCCAAGCCGACTTGCGAGCCGGCGAACATATCGGCAAAGGAAACGGTGCCTGATTTGAAACCGGAAGTGGCGGAGTTCGCGATATTGTTACCGATCACGTCCAGGTTGGTTGCTGCTGCGTTCAAGCCGCTTACTGCCTGAGAAAAGGCCATGTCATTCTCCGAATAATGTGCAGGCTATCGTCCGATAACGCCTGAGAAACAAGTGATAGAGTTATAAAATCTGCCGAACGTCTTCCAGCGTCGCGCTGCCCGCCAGGCCCAGATCCAGCTTCGTGCCGTCTGAACCGCGGATAACGCCATTGACCATGCCAAAATGCAGGCTGCGCGCCACCAGCTGTTCGCCATTGCCCTTGGCGTTGATCGCCACGGTGTAGGCACCGTCGGGGGCGGTGGTGCCGTCAGTCAGTGAACCGTCCCAGGTAAATGAGTGCACGCCGGCGGTCAGGCCGCCGATATCAATGGTGCGCACCGCTTTGCCGGTGGCGTCGGTGATGGTGGCGGTTACCGTGTCGGCGGCGCGCTCCAGTTCGAGGCCAAACGGCGTGGTGCTGACCTTGCCGTCTTTGCTGCCGACCAGAATGTTGCTGCCGGGCACCATCACGCCGTGACCGATCAGCGCGGTTGCCTGCAATGACTGATTGCTGTTGATCTGGCCGGAGATCGACCCCAGCGTGGTATTGAGTTTTTCGATGCCCTGAACGGTGTTGATCTGCGCCAGCTGCGTGGTCAGCTCATTGTTCTGCATCGGGTTGGTCGGATCCTGGTTTTTCAACTGCGCCACCAACAGCGTCAGGAAGTTGTTCTGCAGATCCTGGCCGGTGTTGCTTTTGGCGTTGACGCCGGTGACGGTGTTATCCAGCGATTCATTGGTGGTTGCGGCAATGGCCATGCATAGCTCCGGTTACTGACCCAGCGTCAGGGTTTTCATCATCATCGACTTGGTGGTGTTGAGCACCTCGACGTTGGCCTGGTAGCTGCGCGAGGCGGAAATGGTATTGACCATCTCGCTCACCACATCCACGTTCGGCATGCGCACATACCCTTTGCCGTCCGCCAGCGGATTACCCGGTTGATACACCAGACGTTCCGGCGCCGGGTCGTCGACCACCTGAGATACGCGCACCCCACCGGTGGGTTGCCCGGCGGCTGCGGCCACCTCAAACACGACCTGTTTGGCGCGGTAGGGTTCGCCGTCCGGGCCGGTGACGCTGTCGGCGTTGGCCATGTTGCTGGCACTGACGTTCATGCGTTGCGACTGGGCGGAGAGCGCCGAACCGGAGATATCGAAAATATTCAGTAGCGACATGCGCCTTATCCTTGTTGTAACACTGACATCATCCCTTTGATCTGACCGTTGATCAGCGTCAGGTCGGTCTGATACTTCAGGCTGTTATCGGCGAAGTTGGTGCGTTCGCGATCCATGTCCACCGTATTGCCGTCCATCGCCGGCTGATCCGGCACGCGAAACAGTAAATCGAGCTGCGGTGGCTGCATGTTTTGCGCCGGGATATGGCGTGCAGACGTCATATTCAGCGCGATGCCGCTGCCGCTGGCGCGGCCCTGTGCCAGTACCTTGTTCAACTGGCCGGCGAAATCGATATCCCGCGCCTGATAGCCCGGTGTGTCTGCGTTGGCGATGTTAGCGGCCAAAATCTCTTGCCGCTGGGCGCGCAGATTCAGCGCCTCTTGACCAAAGCGCAGAGCAGCGTCCAGTTTGTCGATCATGCTCCCTCCGCGAGGTTAAAATTTGGAGCCGACAGCATAAACGCCCCTTCCGCCAGCCTATCGCGGGAATAAGGGCAAAATGCGTCGCTATTTGTCTGCTTAGCCTGCGCGCAGTCCGGGTAAACTTACCCGCACCCGATGGCGCTTGAGGAAGCGAAGATGAAAGGTAAAATACTGTTGTTCGCCGCCCTGCTGTGCAGTCTGAACGCACAGGCCGACGATCTGGCGGCACAGATCGACAGCTTCATCAGCGGCCAGTTCAGCGGCAACCCGGTACAGGTTAAGGTGCTGGTGCGCACGCCGGCGGCACAGTGGCCGCAGTGTGAGTTTCCGCAGTTGTCGCTTGCGCCGAACGCCCGTCTCTGGGGCAATATCAGCATTTCGGCGCGTTGCGGCCAGGAACGGCGTTTTATACAAACGCAGGTGCAGGTGATCGGCAACTACCTGGTGTCGGCGCGTAGCATCAGCGCCGGCAGCCGGCTGACGGCCGCAGACGTGAAGTTGAAAAGTGGTCGGCTCGATACCCTGGCACCACGCACCCTGACCAATGCGGACAAGGCGATCGGTGCGGTCAGCCTGCGAAATATCAGCCCCGGCCAACCGCTGACCTTCGCCATGCTGCGCCGCGCCTGGGCTGTCAAGGCCGGTCAGCCGGTGCAGGTAACGGCGCAAGGCGCCGGGTTTAACATCAGCGGCGCAGGCAAAGCCATGAACAACGCCGCCGCCGAGGACAGCGTTCGCGTACGCATGGCCTCCGGGCAAATCGTCAGCGGTATTGCCGATGGTGACGGTACGATTCGCATCACTTTATAAAAAGGTAAAGGTTTATAAAAACCTGCCGATAAGAAAAACATAAGCAGTAATTATCTGGCCGCCAGGGCCGCAAAAAATATCAGCCATTGCCCGTCGGGCCGCGGCATTGATGGAGATTGACCATGAGTATCGATCGCACCCAGCGGCTGCAGCCCGTGACAACGGTGCAGCCGCGTGAAACACCGGCAGACAATCAGCTTCAGCCGCGCAAGGCTGTTCAGGCGGAAAGCGCCGTCAGCGGCACCCAGGTAAAATTGAGCGACGCGCAGGCGCGCCTGATGCAACCGGGCACTCAGGATATTGATATGAACCGGGTGGACGCTATCAAGCAGGCGATCCGCCGCGGCGAATTGAAAATGGATGCCGGCAAAATTGCCGATGCGCTGCTGCAAGACGCGCAGAGCGATGCCCAATGGATGTCAAACGGCAGCCGGCCGCCGAAGGCATAATCGGGTGATGCAACCTGGCCTGCATTGCCCGCAGGGCTGCGGCGTGAAAGATTAAGGGACACTCTGAAAGGTGATGAATCGCAATGGAAAATCTGCCACAGCTGCTTGATAATTTGCTGGAAACCCTGAATGCACTCGATACGGTGCTGACGGAAGAACATCATTTGCTCTGCTCCGGCCAACTGCCGGGCGTAGCGTTGCAGCGCGTTACCGACGTCAAGAGCCAGCTGTTGGCTACGGTGAACTACCTGGAACAGCAACGGCTGGAGCTGGAGCGCGCACAAAGGCAACAGGCGCCCTATGCCGCTCACCCGCGTCTGGCCGACGCCTGGCAGCAAGTACAGTTGCTCAGCCAAAAGTTGCGCGAGAAAAATCAGCATAACGGTCTGTTGCTCAATCAGCAGATTGATCATAACGCCCAGGCGCTGGCGATCCTCGGCAAAAACAACAAATCGCTTTATGGCCCAGATGGCCAGTCGCGCAGCGGCAGCCTGCTGGGGCGAAAAATCGGCGTCTAATCAAAGACACTTCACCCGACTAACCTAAAGTCGGGTGCATCTCTTACGCTGCAAACTCACTCGCACTTTGAACAGCCCCTTGCCTACACGGCAGTTTTTATTTGCACAACACTGCGCATACCCAAAATTGCCCCCTTCGCCCTCCCATTCAACTCCGCCACTCTGTGTTGGTTTTTAAACCACTTGATCTATACCCTAAAAGGGTATAGTTTTGCAAGGAGAATGAATGACCGATATTTATCTCACCAAAACGTTTCAGGCATTTGCCGCCCATGAACGCATTAGCGACGCCACGGTGATCAAGGCTGCGCAAGAAATACAAAGCCAACTGTACGATGCCAATTTGGGCAGTTGCGTTTATAAGAAACGGGTCGCACGAGCGGGTGGTGGTAAACGCGGCGGCTACCGGGTGCTGATTGCCTTTCGAGATGGGGATCGATTTTTTTTCATGCGCGGTTTTGCCAAAAATGAAATGGACAACATTTCCAGTGATGAATTGCTGGGGTTAAAACGCCTTGCCGCGCTCTATCTGGACTATTCCCCTTTCAGGCTTTATCAGTTGGTTAATGACAAGAGGTTGAGGAGACTAACCTATGAGCAAGATCCTTGCTGAAATCCACCAAGAAGTGCAGGAGCTGTATCAGGCCGGATTTGTCGACGCTGGCACTATGCGCACCTTCGACATGCTGTGCTTACACCCGGTCAAACAATATACCCCTGCGGACATCCGCGCCCTACGCGAGCGCGAAAACGTCAGCCAGCCGGTGTTTGCCTTGCATCTGAACGTCAGCAAAAAAGCGGTGCAAAAATGGGAGCGTGGCGAAGCCGTTCCCAACTCCGCCGCGATGAAACTGCTTTCGCTGGTCGATCGCAACGGGTTGGCGATCCTCGCTTAAACCGTTATTGGTAATTCACAATCACCTGATTGCCAATCACCCGCAGCGGCGGATTCAATCCGCCGCGCGCCTGCACGTAATAGACAAAGCGCAATTCGGCATTAGCCGGTTCCCCGTTCAACCCGTTGCTGCTGCCACTGCCGCCGCCCAACGCAATGCAACGGGTCAGCGTACAGAGCTGTACCTGCAAGCCGGCAGGTTCGGCGGCCAACAGCCGATAACGCCAACTGACGCTGGTGATGCGTGCATTCGGATCCGGCAATGCGTAAGGCGTGTGCAGACCAGGCGATTCGCCGCGAACGCCGCCATATTCCAGCGTAGCACCGACGCTGTCGGCCACCCAGGATCCCGACACCGCCTGCGCGCCAAGCGGCGCCAGCAGGCAGAGCAACGGCAAACAGTGTTTCATTATGCAGCTCCAATCGTCGACGTCATGCGGATTTGGCGATCGTCGTTGATTTCCAGATTAGACAGCACCACCATCTGCGGCAGGCTGCGGCGCAGAAAGCGCGCCAACAACGCCCGCAGCGCGTGGTTTACCAGCAGCACCGGTGGCGCGCTGAGCATTTCTTGCCGCTGTAACGCCTGTTTGGCCTGCTCCAACAGACGGTCCGCCAGCCCCGGCTCCAATCCGCCACCGCCCTGCAACGCCTGTAACAACAAACGCTCGAGCTGGGTGTCCAGACCAATGACCTGAATTTCGCCGTTGCCCGGGAACCATTGCTGGGTGATCGCCCGCCCCAGCGCAACCCGCACCACGGTGGTCAGCTCATAAGGGTCGGTTTGCGACGGCGCATGTTCCGCCAGCGTTTCAATAATGGTGCGCATATCGCGGATCGAGACCCTTTCCGCCAGCAGGTTCTGCAATACCTTATGCAGCGTGGTCAGGGACACCACGCCGGGTACGAAATCTTCGGTCAATTTCGGTATATCCTGCGCTACGCGATCCAGCAACTGCTGGGTTTCCTGCCGGCCAAACAGTTCGCTGGCGAACTGACCAATCAAATGATTGAGATGGGTCGCCACCACGGTGCTGGCCTCCACCACGGTAAAGCCCTGGATCTGCGCCTGTTCGCGCAACGCACTGTCAATCCATATCGCTTCCAGCCCAAAGGCCGGATCGACGGTTTTATCTCCCGCCAGTTCGCCCACCGCATTGCCCGGGTTAATCGCCAGCCAACGCCCCGGTTGCGCTTCGCCGCTGCCGATTTCTACGCCCTTCATCAGGATCCGGTAGCTGGCGGGCGGCAACTCGAGGTTATCGCGGATATGCACCACCGGCGGCAGGTAGCCCATCTCTTGGGCGAATTTTTTACGGATGCTGCGGATTCGTCCGAGCAGTTCGCCGTTTTGCTGGAAATCCACCATCGGGATCAGCCGGTAGCCCACCTCCATACCCAACGGATCTTCCAGTTGTACGTCCGACCAACTGGCTTCTACCGCCTGTGGATTATCCTGTGCCAGCGGTATCTCCTGTACCTTCGGCGCTTGTTGATCGCGCCCCCGCAGCCACCAGGCCAACCCCAACAAGGCAGCGGTGAACAGCAGGAACACCAGGTTCGGCATTCCCGGCACCAGGCCCAGCAGGCCAAGCACTGCGGCACTGAGCAACATCACGCGCGGGTTGTTGAACAGTTGGCCGACCATCTGTTCGCCCACGTCCTGATCGGTCGCCACGCGAGTCACGATGACGCCGGCGGCAGTCGAAATGACCAGCGCCGGGATCTGCGCCACCAGGCCGTCACCGATAGTCAGCAGGGTGTAGGTTTCCGCCGCCGTACCCAGCTCCATACCGTGCTGGATCACGCCGACCAGCAGACCGCCGACCACGTTCAATATCATGATCATCAGCCCGGCGACCGCATCGCCGCGCACGAACTTGCTGGCGCCGTCCATTGAGCCGTAGAAATCGGCTTCCTGCGTTACCTCGGAACGGCGTTTTTTCGCCTCTTCTTCACCGACCAGACCGGCGTTGAGATCGGCGTCGATCGCCATCTGCTTGCCGGGCATGCCGTCCAGTACGAAGCGCGCCCCCACTTCGGCGATACGCCCGGCGCCCTTGGTGATAACCATAAAGTTGATCAGCACCAAAATGATAAACACCACGATGCCGATGGCGAAGTTGCCCCCCACCAGGAAGTGGCCAAAGGCCTCCACCACGCGGCCGGCGGCGGCGGAACCGGTATGCCCTTCCATCAGGATGATGCGCGTCGATGCCACGTTGAGCGACAGGCGCAGCAGGGTCGAGAACAGCAATATGGTGGGGAATGCAGCGAATTCCAGCGTGCGCTGGGTAAACATCGCTACCAGCAATACCATGATCGACAAGGCAATATTGAAAGTGAACAACAGATCGAGGATAAATGCCGGTAACGGCAGCACCATCATCGACAGGATCATCAGGATCAGGATCGGGCCGGCCAGTACCTGCCACTGCGTATCTTTAAAACTGCCCGGCAAACGAAGCAAGGCGGCCAAATTAGCCATTAGAGTTACTCTCTCCAGCAAAATCCAGTGCTTCCGGCACCGGTAAACGTTCAGGTTTCTTCGGGATCAGACCGCCCTCGCGCCGCCAACGTCGCAGTTGGTAAACCCAGGCCAGAACTTCGGCCACGGCGGCATACAGGGTGGCCGGGATGTGTTGTCCAATCTCACTGTGCCGATACAGCGCTCGCGCCAGCGGCGGCGCCTCCAGCATCGGAATGCGGTGTTCCGTGCCCAGTTCACGGATGCGCAGCGCAATTTCGCCGGCGCCTTTGGCCAGCACTTTCGGCGCACTCATTTTTTGATCGTTGTACTGCAACGCCACGGCGTAATGGGTCGGGTTGGTGACTATCACGTCGGCCTTCGGCACGTCGGCCATCATGCGGCGTCGGGCGATAGCGCGCTGCTGCTGGCGGATACGGCCTTTAACGTGCGGATCGCCCTCCTGATCCTTGAACTCGTCGCGAATGTCCTGCTTGGTCATTTTCAGCTTTTTAAAATGGCTCCACAGCTGGTAGAACACGTCAAACGCCACCATCGGCGTCAACCCGAGCACCACCAACAGACCGCAGAAAATGATCATGCGCAGCGCATTGCCGAGCGCATCGAGCGGCTGTTGCGTCACCAAATGCAGCATCTCCGCCCAGTGGTGCCACAGGTACAAACCGGTGATCCATCCCACCAGCGTCGCCTTCAAAAGGCCCTTCAGCAGCTCCGCCAACACCTGACTGGAAAACATTCGTTTCAGCCCCGACAGCGGGTTCATCCGTTTTACATCGAACTTGAGCGATTTGCCGCTTAACAACAGGCCGCCCAGCAGCATCGGCGCGGTGATAGCCACCAATACCAGACCCGCCATGATTGGCAGCAACGCCCACACCGCCTGCCGCAACAGCATGCCCAGTTGGCGCAGCATCTGTTTGTCGTTGCTGACCATCGTATGATCGAAATTCAGCCCCTGGGCCAGCATCGCCGCCAGTTGCTGCGCCATGCCGCCACCGGCAACCCAGATGATCGACAGCCCCGCGACCAACATCAACACCGACGTCAGCTCGCGCGAACGCGGGATCTGGCCATCCTCGCGCGCCTTTTCCACCCGGTGGGCCGTGGGGGCTTCGCTTTTTTCCAGATCGCTGTCTTCAGCCACGGGCGCGCATCCTGTGCCAGGGGGGAATAAAATTGCGGCCAGCATGCCAAAAAAACGCTGACTTCATTGATGGAACAACGGGGGAAAAGGCGGGTTATTTGAGGGATGAGAAGGAAGCGCAGGCATTGCGCCCACATGCGGCATCTGGGGCGCAATAATGTGCGCCCCAGAAAGCGTCAGAAACCGAGGCTGTCGAGCAGGTCATCCACCTGCGCCTGATTGGCGATAACGCCGACGCCGTTTTGATCGAGCTGCGGGCCGTTGAGCAAGCTGTCGTTCGGTTTTTTCTCCTTCGCCGGCTGCTCTGGAATATTTTCCATCAACACCATCAGCAGCTGCTTTTCGATCTCCTGCACCACGTCCATCATGCGTTTGATCACCTGCCCTGTCAGATCCTGGAAATCCTGCGCCATCATGATTTCCAGCAACTGGGCGTTGGTGAACGCCGTATGTTCCGGCACCTGTTCCAGATACTGCCGGGTATCGGTGACCAGCGCGCGCGCGTCGGCCAGTTCGATCGGATCGGCAAACCAGTCGTCCCAGCGCCCTTTCAGCGCTTTGGCCTCTGACTCCAGCTCCGCCTGGCGCGGCTGCGCCGCTTCCACGCAGTTCAACGCCCGTTCCGCCGCCTGCGCCGTCATGGTGACCACGTAATCAAGCCGATCGCGCGCATCCGGGATTGCCTCTGCCGCTTGGGCGATTGCCTGATCTAGCCCCAGTTCACGCATGCTGTCGCGCAACATGCGCGTCAGTTGACCAATGCGGGAAATTATCTCTCCCGCAGTCGCCGCATCGCTGGCAGGCATTGGAATGTCTCTCATCGCCCTCTCCTTACATGCCCAGTTTTTCAAAGATCTTATTGAGCTTTTCTTCCAGCGTTGCCGCCGTAAAAGGTTTCACCACGTAACCGCTGGCACCGGCCTGCGCCGCCGCGATAATGTTTTCTTTCTTGGCTTCCGCCGTCACCATCAGTACCGGCATCGCCGCCAGCGCGCCGTCGGCGCGAATGGTTTGCAGCAGTTCGAGGCCGTCCATATTCGGCATGTTCCAGTCTGATACCACAAAATCGAAACCGCCGGCGCGCAGCTTGTTCAGCGCATCCGCGCCGTCCTCAGCCTCTTCAACATTGTTAAAGCCCAACTCTTTCAACAAATTTCTGACGATGCGACGCATAGTGGAGAAATCGTCCACCACCAGAAATCTGAGATTTTTATCTGCCATGTTCACTCCCAAAGTGTTAACCGTTCAATTGTGCAAAACCACCGCCGCCGTAAGGCGGCAATATAAAATCAAATGCGCAGCGCCTGCCCGCCGGCAATTTGCGCCAGCATGCGTTGGCTCATGCGATCCAGATCCACCACTTCGTTCACCCCGCCGGTGGCGATAGCCTCGCGCGGCATGCCGAACACCACGCAACTGGCCTCGTTCTGCGCCAGGGTATAAGCGCCGGCGCGGTGCATTTCCAGCATGCCCATCGCCCCGTCATTGCCCATGCCGGTCAGGATCACGCCCACCGCATTGCGCCCGGCAAACTGCGCGACAGAACGGAACAGTACGTCTACCGAAGGCCGGTGACGATTGACCGGTGGGCCGTCATTCAACTTCACCTGATAGTTGGCGCCGCTGCGCGACAGTTCCAGATGGCGATCGCCCGGCGCGATATAAGCATGACCCGGCAGCACCCGTTCACCGTCCTCGGCCTCTTTCACCGTGATCTGGCACAGCTTGTTCAACCGTTCGGCAAACGATCGGGTGAAACCCGGCGGCATATGCTGGGTGATCAACAGCGCCGGGCTGGTAGCCGGCAGCGGTTGCAGCACCTGACGGATCGCTTCGGTGCCGCCGGTGGAGGCGCCGATGGCAATCAGCTTCTCACTGCTCAGCAACGGCGTATGGCTAAGGATCGCCGGCGCCGGGCTGTTGGAGCGCTGCGGCAACCGCGCCTTGGCCGCCGTGCGGATTTTCTCGGCAATCAGTTCGCTGTAAGCCAACATGCCTTCGCGGATGCCAAGCTGCGGTTTGGTGACGAAATCCACCGCCCCCAGTTCCAGCGCGCGCAGGGTGATCTCCGACCCTTTACCGGTCAGCGACGACACCATCACCACCGGCATCGGCCGCAAGCGCATCAGTTTCTCCAGGAAGTCCAGCCCGTCCATGCGCGGCATTTCAACGTCCAGCGTCAGCACCTGCGGGTTAAACTTTTTGATCATATCGCGCGCCACCAGCGGATCCGGCGCGGTCGCCACCATCTCCATATCGGAATGGCTGTTCACAATTTCGGTCATCAGCTGCCGCATCAGGGCCGAATCGTCTACGCTCAATACTCTGATTTTACTCATTACCTCTCCTTGGTCAGGCCATACACGGTCTGCCCACGCAAGTAGAAATCCCGGCTGATCTGGCTGAAGTTCTCGGAGTGGCCGGCAAACATCAGGCCCCCCGGTTTAAGCAAGGGCACAAAGCGGCGCAGGATGCTCTCCTGCGTCGCCTTATCGAAATAAATCATGACATTGCGGCAAAAAATGGCGTCAAACTGCCCTGGCAGCGCCCATTCCGGCGCCAGCAGGTTGAGCGACTGGAAATTCACCCGCGCCGCCAACTCCGGCCGTACCCGCACCAGCCCCTGATGCGGACCTGTGCCGCGCAGAAAATAGCGCTGCATCTGCGCCGGCGTCAGGGTGCGCAGATCCTCGTGGCGGTAAACGCCCGCTTCGGCCTTTTCCAGCACCTGGGTATCGATATCGCTGGCCCATACCTGACAGCCGGTGGCGCGTTGCCCCAGCACTTCGTTCAGGGTGATGGCGATCGAATACGGTTCTTCCCCGGTCGATGCCGCCGTACTCCACACGCAATAGCCGTTGGGCCGCTGGCGCGCATGTTCCGCCAGGATCGGGAAGTGATGCGCCTCGCGGAAAAATGCCGTCAGGTTGGTGGTCAGCGCATTGATAAACGCCTGCCATTCGGCGCTGTTCGGATCGCTTTCCAGCAGCGCCAGGTAATCGCCGAAATCGTTCAATCCCAGCAACCGCAGCCGGCGCACCAGGCGGTTGTAAACCATCTCGCGCTTGTGCTCCGCCAGCACAATGCCGGCGCGCTGGTAAATCAGTTGGCTGATACGCCGAAAATGCACGTCCAACAGCGGCAGGCGCTGTACCATCTGCGTCAGTAAAGACCCAGGATCCCGGTTAGGGGTCGACGGCGCCTGTTTCATACCCTATCACTCATAAAAAACGTGCTGCTTATGCGGTTTGACAATCTGAGGTTTCCTTTACCACGGGTGAAACTGCGTCTTGATTGTTGCCCGGCGCGGCGAAGTTATCGTCTGCCAGACGGAATACCGACACCGCATCGGCCAGGGTTATCGCCTGATCTTCCAGTGCGGCCGCCGCCGAGGCGGCTTCCTCCACCAGCGCGGCGTTCTGCTGGGTTACCTGATCCATTTGGGTCACCGCCTGCGTGACTTGCTCGATGCCGCGGCTCTGTTCATCGGACGCCGAAGCGATTTCGCCCATGATGTCGGTAACCCGGGTGACCGAGCGCACGATGTCCTGCATGGTCGCACCGGAGTTTTCCACCAGCACCGAACCCTGTTTCACGCGGCTGACCGACTCGTCGATCAACCCTTTGATTTCTTTCGCCGCCTGCGCGCTGCGGCTGGCTAAATTGCGCACTTCACCGGCCACCACCGCAAAACCTCGCCCCTGTTCACCGGCACGCGCCGCTTCTACCGCCGCGTTCAGCGCCAGGATGTTGGTCTGGAAGGCAATGCCGTCGATCACGCTGGTAATGGCGCCAATTTTCTGCGAACTGTTGGCGATATCCTGCATGGTGGTCACCACGTCGCCGGCCATTTCGCCGCCCTTGGCTGCCGTGGCGGAGGCATCGCGCGCCAGTTGCGAGGCCTGGCGTGCGTTGTCGGCATTTTGTTTCACCGTGGCGGTCAACTGCTCCATGCTGGCGGCGGTCTCCTCCAGCGAGGCAGCCTGTTGCTCGGTGCGCGAAGAGAGATCGTTGTTGCCCTCGGATATTTCCTGCAGGCCAATCAGGATGGATTCTGCGCCATCGCGCACTGCGCCGACGGTGCCAATCAACGAACGCTGCATGTGCTGCAGACTGGCAAACAGCTGGCTGATTTCATTGCGGCCATAAACCTGGATCGGCGTAGCCAGATCGCCGGCGGCGATGCGGTCAAAATGGCGACGCATGATATTCAGCGGTTGCACCAGCATATTGCGCAGCCACCACAGGGCGCCGCCGGTTACCAGGATAAGCATCAGCACCGCACCGCCCACCAGCCAGCCGGACAACGAGAAGGATTGCTGATTGGCGGCGTTGGCCGCATCGACATTGGCATTCACCAGTTGCAGATACTGGACAAAATCGGCCTCGAACAGATCCTGGGTTTTCTGCGTCGGCTGGTCCATAAACGCCTGCAGGTTATTGTTCTCCAGGAAGCCAATCAGCTCACGCAACGCGCTGCGCAACCGGTTATAGCTGGCTTGGGTGGTTTCGGTCAGTTGCTGTTCCTGTTCGCTGTGACGCGGTACCGCCAGGAACTGGTTGAAATAGAGATCGGCTTTCTGCAGTGAGCTGCGCGCATTGCCCATCAGCGCATTCACCTGCTCTTGCGGCAGCTTAAGCGCCGAACGGGTGCCGGCGCGGTTCAGCGTATTGCGGGCCTGTAGCAGCGATACCCAGCTCAGGCTGAGGGCATCGCGCTGCTGGCTGCCGAGCGTGATCAGGTTCAGGTTGTGGTGATCGGAACGGAAAGCGGTGTACGACAAGCCGCTGGTGGCCAACTGCATAACACAAAAAGTCATCAACAACAGAAACAAACTGGTAGAGACGCGGATTCGGTTAAACACTGTGAACCTCCTTGCAGCCGGCCGACGGCCAGCTTACGACGGGGAATAAGCCTCCCGCAGAACTGCGAGGAGGCCCAATGTCGGTTAGAACGTTTCCCAGTTATCCTGCAGATCGCTGGCGTTCGTTTTTTTATGATTGAGTACCGGGAGAACGGTGGCTTTGCCGGCAGGCATTTTGAATTCGTCCTGGCCTTCCGCTTTCAGACGGAATACCGCCACCGACTGCGTCAGCATGCTGGCTTGCTCTTCCAGAGCCGCTGCCGCAGAGGCGGACTCTTCTACCAGCGAGGCGTTTTGCTGGGTGACGCGGTCCATTTCCGCCACCGCCTGGCCGACCTGATCGATACCGCGGCTCTGTTCGTCGGAGGCCGAGGCGATTTCACCCATGATGTCGGTGACGCGGGTGACCGCGTTTACGATGTCGCCCATGGTCTCGCCGGCGCTTTCCACCAGCACCGAGCCCATATCGACACGGCTGACGGAATCTTCGATCAGGCCCTTGATCTCTTTCGCTGCCTGCGCGCTGCGCTGGGCCAGGTTACGCACTTCCCCCGCCACCACCGCAAAGCCACGGCCCTGTTCGCCGGCGCGTGCCGCTTCTACCGCCGCATTCAGCGCCAGGATGTTGGTCTGGAAAGCAATGCCGTCGATCACGCCGGTAATGTCGGCAATCTTCTGCGAACTGCCGGCAATGTCGTGCATGGTCTGCACCACGTTGGCCACCACTTTGCCGCCCTTCTGCGCGGTTTCTGAGGCGCTCAGCGCCAGTTGGCTGGCCTGACGGGCGTTTTCGGCGTTCTGTTTCACCGTGGCGGTCAACTGCTCCATGCTGGCGGCGGTTTCCTCCAGCGAGGCGGCCTGCTGTTCGGTGCGAGAAGAAAGATCGTTATTGCCGGCGGCGATTTCGGAGGCGCCGCTGTAAATGGCGTCGGCCCCCTGACGCACGCCGCTGACGGTCTCGATCAGTTCGTTCTGCATGTGTTTGAGGCTGGCGGCCAGCACGCCCATTTCATTGCGGCTGGTCACAGCGATCGGTTGGGTCAGATCGCCGGCGGCGATCATTTTGATGTGCTCGATCATGCGGTTCAGCGGGCGTACCAGAATGTGGTGAATGCCGCTCCACACCAATACGATAACCGCCAGCACCACGACCAACACCACGACCAGCGTCCAGATAGCGAAGCTGAAGGAGTTGTTGCTGTCTTCCACCGCGCTTTGGTAGAGCTTGTCGTTTTGCGCCAGGTAGGTGTTGTAGACGTCTTCAAAGCCGTTCTGGTAGCTTTGCGTCGGTTGGTCGAAGAAGGCGTTGATCTTGCCTTCGCCCAGCAGTTGAACCAACTCGGACAACGCACCGTGCAAAATACCGTATTGCTGTTTGAGCTTTTCGGCAGACTGCGCGTCCTGACGAGGACTTAGAGGAATTTTGTCATAGGCGGCATAATGTTGTTCCGCCACCAGCAGGTTGTTTTTGGCCCCAGCCAGCAGGTCGGTAACGCTGGCGCCGCTGCCAATCTTATTGGCATCCATCATGTAACGGATCCCGGCGCGGTTCAGCGTATTGCGAGCCTGCAGCAGGTTAACCCAGCTTTCGTTCAAATCGGACTGCTGCTGGCGAATGGTCTGCAAAACGGTGAAGTTTTCTTTGTCATTCTTTAGTGAGGAGAAAAAGAGCCCGCCCGAAACCAGCTGCAAGGCGCCAAATAACACCAGTACCAGCAACAGGCTGGTGACCACCTTCATACGATTAAACATGTTTTCCCTTGTTGAAAGCCCGCGCGGACAGGCCCGAAGTCTGTTGATTGACAAAGTTATCGGCGCTGCGGGGCAGAACTTTATGC
The DNA here is from genome assembly GCF_001590925.1 of Serratia plymuthica NBRC 102599. Taxonomy (GTDB): domain Bacteria; phylum Pseudomonadota; class Gammaproteobacteria; order Enterobacterales; family Enterobacteriaceae; genus Serratia; species Serratia plymuthica. The sequence continues at coordinate 6,305 of NZ_BCTU01000026.1, read as the reverse complement.
GAGGAGGTAACTATTTTTGGTTGAGGTTTTGGATGCACCGTACGACGTCCTTACGGCGGAGATCAATGGCTGTACATATGCAGGGTTCAGCATGCCGCCCTCGTATCACCACAGGGCTTGGCGCGTACGCCCGTCAGGCGTAACATCCTGCCATCATCGGAAAGCATTTGTGAGGACGAGATGGAGAATCGACGAATCAAACGGGCGGCGTGGGTATTTGCAGGATTCTTGGCCGCCAACTTGCTGAGCAGCCTGTTGAGCTCAACGACGCAGGTCAACCTGTTGCGCAGCGCCACGGTTGCGGCGCTGTTCGCTGCCGGTTACCTGTTGGTGACCAGCCGTGTCTGGAAAAGATACGTGCTGCGCTTGAAGGATATCGATTAGTCGGGCAATGCATCATCAGGCGCTACCCGTTTTTGAGCGCAGCATACGGCAGATCCCTTGCCGCATGCTGACCCCGTCTCATCGCCAATCAGGCGCTTTTCGCCACGCTGTCGACCAGCGACATCTCTTCGCTGCTCAGCAGCTTTTCGATATCCACCAGAATCAGCATGCGATCGCCCAGCGACCCCAGGCCGGTCAGGTATTCGGTCGCCAGCGTCACGGCAAACTCCGGTGCCGGGCGGATCTGCTCGGTGGTCAGCGACAGCACGTCGGATACGCCGTCAACCACAATACCCACCACCCGCAGGCCAAAGTTCAGCACAATCACCACGGTGTTTTCATCGTAGGACACGTCCTGCTGGGCAAATTTCACCCGCAGATCGATAATCGGCACAATCACGCCACGCAGGTTGGTGACGCCTTTGATAAAGGCCGGCGTATTGGCGATGCGCGTAACCTGATCGTATCCGCGGATCTCCTGCACCTTGAGGATATCGATGCCATATTCCTCGTTGCCCAAGGTAAAAATCAGGAACTCCTGCCCTACCGTTTCGCCAGCCAATTTGCTGACGGTTGCCAGTCCTGCCATATCATTCACCTCTACACCAATCGATTAGTTATTATGCAGCCGCGTCCGTCAGACGTTGTTCGCGGTTCAGCGTTTGCAGCGCCGACACATCGACAATCAGCGCCACGCTGCCGTCGCCCAGAATGGTCGCGGCGGAAATCCCCGGCACTTTGCGATAGTTGCTTTCCAGGTTCTTCACCACCACCTGATGCTGGCCGATCAACTGATCCACCAGCAACGCATAGCGGCGGCCGGCGCTTTGCAGGATCACCACAATGCCCTGAGTGGCGTCGGTTTTGGCGCCTGCCACCTCGAACACCCGGAACAGTTCCACCAACGGCAGATATTCGCCGCGCACCTGCAACACCCGCTCGCCGCCGGCCAACGGATGCAAGTCTTCGGCTTGCGGTTGCAACGATTCCATCACCGCATTGAGCGGCAAGATAAACACTTCGTCGTTTACCTTGACCGACATACCGTCGAGGATCGCCAGCGTCAACGGCAGCAAAATGCGAATCGCTGTGCCCTTGCCTGCCTGCGAGTGGATTTCTACGTGCCCACCCATTTCCTGAATATTTCGCTTCACCACGTCCATGCCGACGCCACGGCCCGACACATCGGTCACCTGCTCTGCGGTGGAAAAACCCGGCGCAAAGATCAGCATGCCGACCTCTTCATCGCTCATGCTGTCGCTGACCGACATCCCCTGCGACGCCGCCTTGGCGAGAATTTTTGCCCGGTTCAGCCCGGCGCCGTCGTCGGTCACCTCAATGCAGATATTGCCGCCCTGATGCTCCGCCGACAGAACCAGATTACCCACAGCCGATTTACCGGCGGCAACGCGCGTGGCCGGGTCTTCGATGCCGTGATCCAGGCTGTTGCGCACCAGGTGCGTCAGGGGATCGATAATGCGTTCGATCAGACTCTTGTCCAACTCGGTAGAACTGCCCTGCAACTGCAGCTCCACTTGCTTGTTCAGCTTGCCGGCCAGATCGCGCACCAGACGCGGGAAGCGGCTGAACACGTACTCCATCGGCATCATGCGGATCGACATCACCGATTCTTGCAGATCGCGCGCGTTACGCTCCAGTTGGCTCATGCTGTTGAGCAGATCGCCGTGGTTGACCGGATCCAGGCTGCCGGAACGCTGCGCCAGCATCGACTGGGTGATCACCAGTTCCCCGACCAGGTTGATCAGTTGGTCAACTTTTTCCACCGCCACGCGGATACTGGTCGACTCGCTGGCCTTGGCGCGCGGCTTCGGCGCTTCGGCAACCGCAGGCGCCGGTTTGACTACCGTCGGCTCTGTAGCCTGAACGGCAGGCTGTGTCGGCACCGGCGGCAACTCGGCCTGCGGCGGCTTGGCGAAGCTGATTTGCTCCGGCTCCAGCACGAAACACAGCACTGCGCTGATGTCATCTTCGCCGGCAGAGGTCAGCAGCGTCACTTCCAGGCTGCTTTCGGTCTGCTGCGGATTTTTCACCTCGCCCAGGTTGCCCAACTCTTCCAGCATCAGCGGGATTTCATTCGGCTTCAGGCCACTGAGGCAAACCCGCATCCCGCCCTCTGTCGCCGAAGGTGCGGCGACGGCAGTTTCCGTCAACGCAAGCGCAGCGGGAGCATCCTGCTGCTGTGCGTCCAGCGCAAGCTGCCGCAACGCCTGACAAATGTATTCAAAGCTGTCGGCGTCTGGCTTTTGCGACGTTTTATAGGCGTCCAGTTGCTCCTGCATAATGTCTTTGGTTTCCAGAAACAGGTTGATAATTTCAGTGCTCAGGCTCATCTCCTGACGCCGTGCACCGTCCAGCAGGTTCTCCAGCAAGTGGGTGGTTTCCTGCAGCACCGAGAAGCCGAAGGTCGCCGCACCGCCCTTGATCGAGTGCGCTGCGCGGAAAATGGCGTTCAGCGGTTCAATGTCCGGGGCCAGCGGATCCAGCTCCAGCAGGTGTTGCTCCATGTCGGCCAGCAACTCATCTGCTTCATCAAAAAAGGTCTGATAAAAAGCGCTAATATCCATGCTCACGGGGTCACCTCTGCTGTGAGTCGCTGTTAGTCGGTGAAGGGACAGCCGTCGGCTGCTCCGGGGCGATAAGGGTCGCCGGTGCCGTTGCCGACGGCGCCAGAGGCTTCAGATCAACCGGCCGGGCGATGCCCATCGCGTTGCTTTCGCCATTTTCGTGTTCAATGCCCTGTTGGGTTTGCTTGTTCAGCACCAGCACGGTGATGCGGCGGTTGATGGCATCATCGGCTCCGTGCTGTTTCAGGCTCATGGTGGCGGCCATGCCTACCACCCGCAGCACCTTGCCCTCCGACAACCCGCCGGCGATCAGCTCGCGCCGCGAGGCGTTGGCGCGATCGGCCGAAAGCTCCCAGTTGCTGTAGCCACGCTCGCCGGTGGCGTAGGGAATATCGTCGGTATGACCGGACAGGCTGATTTTATTCGGCAGGTCATTCAGGATCGGCGCAATGGCCCGCAAGATATCGCGCATGTAGCTTTCTACCTGTGCGCTGCCGGTTTTGAACATGGGCCGGTTCTGACTATCGATGATCTGAATGCGTAATCCTTCATCCATCATGTTGATCAGCAGATGCGGACGCAGCGCTTTCAGGCGCGGATCGGATTCAATCAGCTCATCCAGCTTTTCCCGCAGCTTGTTGAGCCGCAGTTCCTCGTCACGCTTCTCCAGCGTATCGATCTGTTTTTTCACCAACCCATCCTTCTGAGTGGGGTCATCCCCGCCCCCCGGGATCGGGCTGCTTTCCGAACTGCTCTTGTCGCCGGTGGTCAGCGCCACCTTCAACGGCGTGCGGAAATATTCGGCGATTTGCGTCAGCTCTTGGGGGCTGGCGATCGCCAGCAACCACATCACCAGGAAGAACGCCATCATGGCGGTCATAAAGTCAGCATAGGCAATCTTCCAGGAGCCGCCGTGATGCCCCGCATGATGCGATTTGCGTTTTCTGACCAGAACGACCGGGTGATTCTGTTTCATGCCTGCTCTTCTTCCGTCGCCTGCTGCGCCGGCGCCTTAACGCGACGCACGTGTTCTTCCAGCTCAACGAAGGATGGCCGCTCGGTGGTGTACAGTGTTTTACGGCCGAATTCGACCGCAATCTGCGGCGCATAGCCATTCAGGCTCGACAGTAGCGTGACCTTGATGCATTGCATCATTTTGACGTTTTCCGCGCTTTTCTGCCGCAGCAGGGTCGCCAGCGGCGAGATAAAACCGTAGGCCAGCAAAATGCCGAGGAAGGTACCGACCATCGCGTTGGCGATAAGCGCACCCAACTCGGCCGCCGGGCGATCGGCCGAGGCCAGCGCATGCACCACGCCCATTACCGCCGCCACAATGCCGAAGGCCGGCAACGAGTCGCCGACCATCGCCAGGCTACCGGCCGGCACTTCGCTTTCCTGTTCGAAGGTTTCGATCTCTTCGTCCATCAGCGCTTCAATCTCAAACGCATTCATGTTGCCGCTCACCATCAGCCGTAAGTAATCGGTAATAAATTCCACCAGGGTGTTATCGGCAAGGATGCGGGGATAATTAGAAAAAATTTCACTTTCCTGCGGGTTATCGATATCGAACTCGAGGGACAACATGCCCTGTTGACGGGATTTGGCCAGCAGGCGATACAGCAACGCCATCAGATCCATGTACAGATCCTTGCTGTACTTCGAACGGCGCATCAGTTTGGGGATAGCGCGCAGGGTGGATTTTATCGCCTTACCGTTGTTGCCTACGATAAAAGCGCCGATGCCCGCACCGCCGATGATCAAGAACTCCGACGGTTGATAAAGCGCACCGAGATGCCCCCCCACCATCATGTACCCCCCAAAAACCGCCCCCAATACCACGAGATAACCCAAAATAACTAACACACGCATTCCTTAAATTAACAATGTGGATGGAAGGTGGGATAAGCGCGCTTTTGAGCCGCAACGGCGCAGCAGTCCAGGCTGCGCCGACGGGTTCGGTATACCGAACCCTGCGTTTCACAAGTCGATTTAGGTCTGGACGAACCGGCGTTGCCGCCGGCTCAAATTGCGCGTTTAACCTGCTCGTCCGGCTGTTGAGGAATAATATCGGCCAGTTGCGGCGAAAGTTTACGTCTTTTTACTGCGCGGGAAGGGGGTTGGCATAAACTGCAAACAAAACTGTTCAAGGGTTGGTGCGCGTGGGTGATAAAAGTGCCGCCACAACAGTTGCAGGCGGAGAGCTGCAACATGCCGCTGTCGACGAAACGCACCAACGTCCAGGCGCGGGTCAGCGCCAGCAACGGCGTCTCCCCCGCCGGATGCGGACACTGTTCCAGATACAGACGATAGGCTTTGATCACCGCCTCGACACCGGTACAATACCCGCTCTTCATCAGGAAACTGTAGGCGTTGTAAAACATGGATGAATGGATGTTCTGTTCCCAGGTCATAAACCAGTCGGTAGAGAACGGCAACATTCCTTTCGGCGGCGGACTGCCGCGCAATTCCTTATAGAGTTTGATCAAACGCCCGCGGCTGAGCTGAGTTTCACTTTCCAGCATCTGCAAACGCGCACCCAGCGTAATCAATTCCATCGCCAGCTGGATGTCCTTGGCTTCCTGAACAATACTTTTCTCTACCATCATCAGGCTCTTTTCTTCGTCGCACTACCGTCTTTAGCCGATAGTTCTTGCAGTAAATGGCTTGATAGCAAAATGCCCGTATGGATTTGCTGCAGATCGTCCACACGTGACTCTTTCGTCAGGCGTTCGATAGTATGGCTTTCGTTAAAACGGAAGTGACAGACCAACTGGTTAGTCTCAGCCAGTTTGACCATTTGCGGTAACGTGAGTTGAGCGAGCGCATCGGCCATGGCTTCGTCGATACCCAGACGGAACATCGCCGATGCTTTTTCATCATTAATCAGACGCTGTGCTAAAAGTAAATATGACAAATTTATGTCATAAATATGCTTAAGTAATTCAGACGTACCCATATTCCCCATCCCGACAGACTATGTTTAAAAACATACGCTGGGTGATAATTTTTATCGCCCGTGACCTGGGTTTGTTCCCGAAGTTGGCAAATGAATCCCTGAATAACGGCCGTTATAAATTTTTCAACATCTCTAAATTCGGACCATCATTCAGTATTTGATACGTGCGCAAACCAATGTGTATGGATGTACAGCATTTTGCTTCGATAGTGTGTAGTCACCATGAAACTATTTTTACAAAATTAATAAGATTATTCCTGAAGCAGCGCAACTCTACCCCCGAACCATTAGCACACACAACGTAAGTAGGAGGCAATTTTAAATACAATGTGACATAGATCACAAAAATAAAAAATAATTAAGCCAAATACCCCCTTATA